>JAIXZX010000002.1 GCA_027489335.1 Caulobacteraceae bacterium
CCGGACTTCGCCAGCGTCATCGTGATCGCCGCCGTCAGCGTCGTCTTGCCATGGTCAACGTGACCAATCGTGCCGATGTTGCAATGCGGCTTAGTGCGTTCAAACTTCTCTTTGGCCATCAGGGTCCTGCCGGCGATGCGCCCGGGGGCGTAGGGGTGAAGAACTGTATATTGGAGCGGGTAGCGGGAATCGAACCCGCATCCTCAGCTTGGAAGGCTGCTGCACTACCATTGTGCTATACCCGCGCCGAAGGCTGCGGGGACGCCGCAATACTCCTTTTTGGACCGAGGCGTGGTGGGGGAAGTAGGACTCGAACCTACGAAGGCGTACGCCAGCGGATTTACAGTCCGCCCCCTTTGCCACTCGGGACATTCCCCCGCGCGCTCGGAACCGTCCTGAGCCCTGAACAAATTACCTCCGCCCCGGGTTGCGGCCTCTGCTAGAAGCATCGCCAACAACGTCGGAACGGGCGGAGACCTGTCCCGGCCTCAAAATGGAGCGCGTCTTATAGTGTCGTCGATCCGGGAACGCAACGCGCCCCGAAACAAGCGTCGAAGTGGGCGAGAAACCCCTTCTGTCACAAGGGCTGAGGCCCCCTCCGCGGCCTGGTTCTGGGGCTGGCACGCCGTTCTGGCGGCCCTCGAGAACCCCGATCGGGAGCCCCCTGAGCGAATCTTGGCCACCGCCGAACGGGCCGCCGAACTGTCGAAGCGCTTTCCAAAGCTGGCCATCGAGACGGTTGATTCGCAGCGGCTGGCCAACCTGCTGCCCGGCGCGGTGCACCAGGGCGTGGCTCTGCGTCCCGGCGAGCTGCCCCAGGTGGATCTGGAGTCCTTTGCGCCAGAGAAGGGCGCGGTGCTGCTGATGCTGGATCAGGTCACCGATCCGCAGAACGTCGGCGCCCTGCTGCGATCGGCCGCCGCCTTTGGCTGCGTCGGCGTCATCCTGCAGGACCGCAACGCGCCCCAGCTGACCGGCGCCCTGGCCAAGGCCGCCGTCGGCGCGGTGGACAAGATCCCCGTGGCGCGGGTGGTGAATCTCTCGCGGGCGCTGGACCAGCTGGCCGACATGGGCTGGCGGGCGGTGGGGCTGGATGGCGAGGCTGAGGCCACGCTGGACTCCGCCCTGGACGGATCGGCGACAGTCCTGGTGATGGGGTCTGAAGGATCAGGTCTTCGCCGGCTGGTGTCCGAGCACTGCGACGTCCTGGCGAAGATTCCGATGCCCGGCGGCTTTGAGAGCCTGAACGTCTCGGCGGCGGGCGCCATCGCCCTCTATGAGGCTTCCCGGCCTCGCCCCTGAGGGGAAGTAGGTTCCCCTCCGCAGATTCACGGCTTTGATTTCACCGCCACGTCGTGATTTCTTGATTAACCTATCGACGGCGCCGCGTGCGCAGGCATCAACACGGGTACGGGGGACGTCCCATGGCGATCAGGACCTTCAAGCAGATCTCGGGGCGTCACGCCCTCGGCCTCCTGGCGACCGCAAGCCTGCTGGCGGTCGCCGGCTGCAGCGCGCCCTCCGGCCCCAGCGCCCAGAGCGGAGACTACTATTCGGAAGCCCCGCCTCCGCCGCCCCTGATGGGCGGGGCGCCGGGTTCGGCCGATGACGGCTCTGGCCTCATGGGCGGCCCCCCGACCGATGTGTATCAGGGTCAGGCCCTTCCCCCGGCCGCCTCGCGGCACGAGGGCGTGGTCACCTTCCGGCGCGCCGACGGGGTGCTGGTCACCACCATGCGGCCGATCGCCAATCCGGAGGACATGACGGCAGAAGAGCGCCGCCGGGTTTATGGCGATCGCCCCGCCCGCACTGCAGCGGCCGCCCCGCCCCGCCGGGCCTATAGCAGCGACGCCCGGGTGGCCCCGGCCCCCGTTCGCGCTCCAGCCCCCGTCGCCTCCGCCCCCACCGCCCCGGCGCGCCCTGCGCCCGTCGCTCAGGCTCCCGCGCCGAAGGCGCCTGCGGCCCAACCGCCGGCCGCCCAGGCGCCGGCGGTGAAATCGCCCCAGGCCAAGGCTCCGGTCGCGCCGGCCGCTCCAGCCCCCAGCGCCAGCGCGCCGGCTGGGTCGCCGGACGCCGAGACCCCCAGGGGCGGCGGCTTCTTCAGTTTCCTGGAGCGCTTCAAGTTCTGGGATCGCGACGACTCCGAACGGGCCGCTGAAAGCGCCGGTCAAGCCGCCGACCAGGCCGATGAGCTGGCCGGCCAGGCGGCCGACGCCGCAAGCACAGCGGCCGCCGACGCCAGCCAGGCGGTCGAGAGCCAGGGTGTCTCCACCCGGACGGTCCTGCTGGCCCTGGCGGTTCTGGCCGGGGTGCTGATCCTGGCGGCCATTTCGCGCAACGCCGCGGCCAAGCGCCGGGAAACCCAACGTCGCCGGCGGTTCCAGACCTTCGGCTATGGGTCGGGCGCCTCGGCCACGGCCGATGAGCCGGACCACGACCGCGGTTCCGGGCTCGCCGCTCCCCTGGCGGCGGCTGCGGCCGGCGCGGTGGCGGCCACGGCCTTCGCCCATCACCAGGACAAGAAGGACGAGGACGAGCACGACGAGGCCCATAAGGCCGAACCCGAGCATGAGCCCGCCTGAGCAGCGCCTGGCGCTGTGAATCACCGACCCGAAGAATAGGCGTTGCGGAGGCCTTGAGCCTGTCGCATTGAGGCGATCATGTTTGAGTCATTGCTCGCCGAACACGGCCCCGCCCTTACCGCACTGTTTCAGGTGCTCCTCATCGACTTGGTCCTGGCCGGCGACAACGCCGTCGCCGTGGGCCTGGCCGCCGGCGCCCTGCCCGCCGATCAGCGCAAGAAGGCCATTCTTTATGGCCTGATCGCCGCGGTGGTCATGCGGATCGGCTTTGCGCTGATCACTACCCAGCTGCTTGGCGTCATCGGCCTGCTGTTCGCCGGCGGCCTGCTGCTGATGTGGGTATGCTGGAAGATGTGGAAGGAACTGCGCGAGCAGGCCGTCCATGACGAGGCCGACGCCGAGGCCGTGCTGGACGGCGATCCGACCACCGAACCTTCGGCCCGCCCGGTCAAGAGCTTCCGCGCGGCCTTCATCCAGATCCTGATCGCCGACCTGTCCATGTCTCTGGACAATGTGCTGGCGGTGGCCGGCGCGGCCCGGGAGCATCCGGGCATCCTGGTCTTTGGCCTCATCCTCTCCATCGCCCTGATGGGGGTGGCCGCTACCTACATCGCCAGCCTGCTGCACAAGTATCGGTGGATCGGCTATATCGGCCTGGCCGTGGTGCTCTACGTCGCTCTGTCCATGGTCTGGGAAGGTCACCGCAACGCCGTGGTGAAGCTCAACCAGACGGACTCCTACAACGCCGTCATGCCAGGCTTCCTGGACATTTCGCCGGAAGAGGCCGCCGAGCACCGGCTGCACTAGACGCAGGGTCAAGGCCGGGGCGGGAGCGTCCCGGCCAGCCCCCTTCAGAGGGAGCGCAAGGATGGCGGCCTACAAGGCGCGGCTGAGCGAAGACCTCGATCGATGGATCGCCCAGGGCCTGGTGGCGCCTGAGTCCCGCCAGCCCATCCTCGACAGCGTGGCCGAGGCCCGCCGGATTGACGCCGGCGTCGCCCTGGCGGTGATGGGCGCCGTTCTGGCGGGCCTGGCGGCCATAGCCTTCGTGGCGGCCAACTGGGATGTCATCCCTCGCCTGGCCCGTTTCGTCCTGATCCTCAGCGTCTTCGCCGTCACCTGCGCAGGCGCAGCCTGGGCGGCCCTGCGTGGTCGGCCGCTCGTCCGTGACGTCCTGCTTGGGGTCGCGGCCCTTATCTACGCCGGGGCCATCGGCCTGACCGGACAGATCTTCGACCTCGCCGGCGATCCCCAGGCGGCGCTGCGCGGCGCGGGCCTTGCCGCGGCCCTGCTGGCCCTGGCCGGGCGCGCCAACGCAGCCGCCATCGCCGCCGTCGCCCTCATTGCGCTCGGCGACTTCGCCGGACCCGAGGGTCTGTTTGGACTGCACCTTCGCTGGCTGGCCATCGCCGCCCCCGCCGGCGCGCTTCTGGCCCTGGCCTGGCGCAGCCGCAGCCTCGCCCATCTGGCAGGCCCCGCCCTGGTGCTGGGCTGGCTGTTCGCCGCGCCCGACGTGCGGCCGGAGGGCTATCTGGCCCTGGCCTCAGCCTTCGCGCTGGCCGGCGCGGCCGCGCGTTGGGCCAATGAGCAGGAGCGCCGCGCCGCCGGGATCATCTTCGCCTGGATGGCGGTGGGCGCCCTTGCCGCATTCGCCGCCGCCGGTCTGTCCAGCGAGGTCTACGGTCTCATCCACCGCCTGGCCTGGCTGATCATCTCCGGCGGCGTCATCGCACTCGGCCTGCATGATCGCGCCGGCGGGGTCACCGCCGCAGGCGTCCTGTCGGCCATCGCCGCCGTCAGCGCCATCCTGATGGATCTCGGCCTCGGGCTCATGACCGCAGCAGGTGTCTTCGCCGGCTGCGCCATCCTGGCCCTGGTGGCAGGCGGCCTCCTTCGCCGTAGAAGGGTCAAGGCATGAACCGGCTGTCGACCCCCCGCGCGCTGGCCCTGCGGATTGGCGCGGTGGCCCTCCTGCTCATGGTCGCCCTGGTCGGCCTGCTGGTGCGCGAAGACCGCGCCCGCGCCGATGGTGAGGAGGTGCGGCTCGCCATGGAGGCTGTCGATCCCCGCAGCCTGCTCAGCGGCCACTATGCGGCCCTGCAGCTGGTGGAGCGCCTGGACGACGGCGCCCCCTGCCCGCCGGACCTCGAGGCCCATTACGGCCAGGACGACAGTTGGGTCGCCCTGTCCCCGACAGCGGACAACACCCATCGAGTTTCCGGCGCCGGGGCGACACGAGAGGCCGCCCTGCGTCATGGGCCCGTGGTGGTGCGCGGCCAGGCCGATTGCCGCCAGGCCTTTCTCGCCCCGCCCCGCGAGCCTAATGAGGCCGCGCCGCCAACGGACGACCGACCGCAGGAAACCTTCATCACCCTCGACATCGGCGTTGATCGCTTCTACGCCGACCAGACGAAGGCCGAAGCCCTGGAGGCCGCCCTGCGCCGCCAGGGCGACGCCGCCGCTCCGCCAGCCTTCGCCATCGTCTCCATCGGCCAGGACGGCCGGGGACGCCTGAAGGGCGTCGAGGTGGGCGGGACCCGCGCAGACCTGAACTGGTTCTAGACATGGACGACCCCAAGACGCCGGACGTCGCCGTCATCGGCGGCGGACCGGCCGGGCTGATGGCCGCCGAGACTCTGGCGGGGGCCGGGCTGTCGGTGGCGGTCTACGAACGGATGCCGAGCCTCGGGCGGCGGTTTCTGATGGCCGGTCGTGGCGGGCTAAATCTCACCCATTCCGAGCCCATGGCCGAGTTCATGGGTCGTTATGGCGAGGCCGCTAACCCGCTTGGCGGCCCGGTCGAGGCTTTCGACCCGCAAGCTTTACGCGCCTGGGCTGAAGGGCTCGGCCAGGAGACCTTTGTAGGCTCCAGCGGCCGGGTCTTTCCCCGGACGCTGAAGGCCTCTCCTTTGCTCCGGGCCTGGCTCGGCCGATTGGACGCTTCGGGCGTCCGCTTTCACCAGCGTCACCACTGGACCGGCTGGAGCGCCGAGGGCGCCCTCAGGTTCGAGACGCCTGCGGGCGAGGTGGTGGTCCTACCCGCCGCCACGGTGCTGGCGCTGGGCGGCGCGAGCTGGCCAAGACTCGGCGCCGACGGCGCCTGGGCGGACGCCTTGAGGGGCATTGGCGCGCCAGTGGCCCCCTTCGCCCCGACCAATATGGGGGTTCTGGCCGACTGGAGCCCAGCCTTCGCAGAGCGCTTCGCCGGCGCGCCGCTCAAGGCCGTGGCGCTCACCCTTGGCGAACAGACCATCCGGGGCGAGGCTCTGGTGGCCGCCTACGGGCTTGAAGGCGGCGGGATCTACGCCCTGTCCGGCGACATCCGCCGCGCGCTGGCGAACGGCGGCGGGGGGCGATTGCACATCGACCTGCGGCCAGAGATGCGCCGGGGCGACTTGGCCTCCCGCCTCATCGGCGGCCGCGCCGGCGACAGCCTGTCCAATCGGCTGCGCAAGATGCTGAAACTCTCACCCGTGGAGATCGCCCTCCTGCGGGAAACCTTCGGCGCCGAGCTGCCCCGCAGCCCGGTCGGCCTGGCGGAAGCGATAAAGGCCGTCCCCGTGCCGCTTACCGGGGTGGCGGGCCTTGACCGGGCCATTTCCAGCGCCGGCGGTCTGAGGTTCGAGGGCCTGGACGAGCGCCTGATGCTCAAGGCGCGGCCGGGCGTCTTCGCCGCCGGCGAGATGCTGGACTGGGAGGCGCCCACCGGCGGCTACCTGTTGCAGGCCAGCTTCGCCACCGGCCGGGCCGCGGCCCAGGGCGCGATCGACTGGCTGGCTGAGCAGCCCTAAGCCGGTTCAGCCTCCGCGCCACCGAAACGCTCCCGCCATTCCTCGACCTGCGCGTCCTCGATCTTGCGGAACAGGACGTCAGGAGCCGCGACCGTCGTCCCCGGCTTCAATGCGTTCAGCAGGGCGGCGCCCTCACCCTCCGGCCAGCGCCCGGGGAAAGCCTCGCCCACCCCGCCAGCGATCTTCTCGGCAGCGAAGGGGATGAACGGCTCAGACACCTTGGCGAACAGCGCCACCAGGTTGAGGCCGGTGCGGACAGCGACGGCGGCCCGGTCCCGGTCCGTCTTGATGGCGGTCCAGGGCGCAGCCTCGGTCAGATACTGGTTGCCCAGCACCCAGAGCTGGCGCAGCGCCTGGGCCGATTTGCGCATCTCCATGGCTTCCATCAGCTCGGTCAGCTCGGCGAGCTTGGCCTGCACATCAGCGGCCAGCTTGATCTCAAGGTCGCCGGGCTCCCCACCGTCAGGCACGACGCCCTCAAATCGGGTCTCGGTGAACTTCAGGATGCGGTTGACGAAATTACCCAGCACATCGGCCAGGTCCGCATTCACCTGGGCCTGGAACTGCTCCCAGGTGAAGGTCGCGTCCGAACCTTCCGGCGCATTGGCGACGACCCACCACCGCCAGTAGTCGGCGGGCAGGAGTTCAAGCGCCTGGTCCATGAACACACCGCGCTTCTGCGAGGTGGAGAACTTGCCGCCGTAATAGTCCAGCCAGTTGAACCCCTTCAGCTGGTCCACCAGCTTCCAGGGCGCATTGTTGACCGCCCGCCAGGCGCCGTCGGGACCGCGCTGCTCATTGGCCCCGATGAGGGTGCAAGGGAAGCCGACGGTGTGGAAGGGCACGTTGTCCTTGCCCATGAACTCCACATAGGTGACGTCGGCGGCGAGCGGCTCGCGCCACCAGCGCTCCCACTCAGCCTCATCAGCCTGGCCGCGCCCCTCGGCCGCGGCCTTGGCGTCGGCCCACTCCCAGGTGGCGCCGATATACTCGATGGGGGCGTCGAACCAGACATAGAAGACCTTGCCCGCCAGACCTTCGACGTCTGGCGTGGCGCCATCGGGATTGGGGCCCCATTCGGCGGCGTTGACCGGCACGCCCCATTCCAGATCTCGGGTGATCCCCCGGTCCTGCAGCCCTTCGTCCAGCCATTTCAGCGCAATGGAGGTGACCAGCAGCGGCCAGTCGCCCTTCTTGCCGTCGATCCAGGTCCGAAGCTTGTCGGAAAACAGGCTCTGACGAAGGAACAGGTGCTTCGAGGGCCGGATCTCGATGTCCTCTGAGCCCGAGACCGCCGAGCGGGGCGCGATCAGGTCGGCGGGATCGAGCACCCGGGTGCAGTTCTCGCACTGGTCCCCGCGGGCGGCGGTGTAGCCGCAGTGCGGGCATGTCCCGATCACATAGCGGTCAGGCAGGAAGCGCTTATCGGCGTTCGAATAGACCTGCTGGGTGACCTTTTCCTCGATGAGGCCGGCCTCCCACAGGGTCTGAGCCAGACGCTGGGTCATCTTGCGGTTCTGTGGCGAGGACGACCGGCCGAAATGGTCCCAAGAGAGGCCAAACTTCGCGCCGAGCTCGGCCTGAACCTCATGCTGCCTCGCGCAGAAGGTCGCCGGATCGATGCCCGCCTCGGCCGCCGCCAGCTCGGTGGGCGTGCCGTGTTCGTCCGTGGCGCAGATATACAGGGTCTCGCGGCCCCGGGACCGCTGGAACCGCGCATAGACATCGGCCGGCAACATGGAGCCCGCGAGCGTCCCCAGGTGCTTGATCCCGTTGATGTAGGGCAAGGCCGAGGTGATGAGGATGCGGGACATGGGTCTGCCGGCTCGTATGAGAGGGTCGTGAGGGCGGGCTTATATGGCGCCGCGTCCGGCTTGCCAAAAGCCGTGACCATGGCGGCGGCGCTTAGACGCGGATCGGCCCCTTGAAGATGAACAGGGCGCCGGCCGCGATCAGGCAAAAGCCGATGGCGTGGTTCCAGGTGAACCGCTCCCCCAGATAGGTCACCGAGAAGACGGCGAAGACCGCGAGCGTGATGACCTCCTGCATCGTCTTGAGCTCGGCCGGCGAATAGACATCCCGGCCGATCCGATTGGCGGGCACGGCCAGGCAGTATTCGAAGAAGGCGATGCCCCAGCTCACCAGGATGATGATCCAGAGCGGCCGGTGCTCGACCTTCAGGTGGCCGTACCAGGCGAAGGTCATGAAAATATTGGAGAACACCAGCAGAACCACGGGGGCCGCAAAGGCCATCAGGGGGGTCAGGCCAGGCGCCAGGCTGGGGGGCATTGAAGGTCTCCGGGGCTTGCGGCGTCGATTGGGGACTTAACCCCCGCGCCATCAGCCTTATAAGCAGGTGCTGGGCTGCTGAGGGAGAGCGTGATGCGGGCTTGGGTGAAGAAGACAGGACTGGCCGCGGCCAGCGCGGCGGCCTTGCTGGGCCTCGCCGCCTGCGGGCAGGGCCAGAGCGCCAACGACACGGTGCGGATCTACAACTGGTCGGACTATATCGACCCGGAGCTGCTGGAGGCCTTCACCAGCGATACCGGCCTGAAGATCGTCTACGACACCTTTGATTCCAACGAGGTGCTGGAGACCAAGATGCTCCAGGGCGGCACCGGCTATGACGTGGTGACCCCGTCCAACCACAACATCCCGCGCTATATCGAGGCCGGCGCCATCGCCGAGCTCGACAAGTCCAAGCTAACCAATATCGGCAATCTGTCGCCCAAGATCATGGCCTATATGGAGCCCTTCGATCCGGGCGGCCGCTACACCGTCCCCTACATGTGGGGCACCATCGGCATCGGCTTCAATCCGCAGAAGGTGGCCGAACGGCTGCCCGGCGTGACCATCGATTCCTGGGACGTGCTGTTCAAGCCGGAGAACATGGCCAAGCTGGCCGACTGCGGGGTACATTTCCTGGACGCCTCGGAAGACATGTACGCCGTGGCGCTCAACTATCTGGGCAAGGACCCCAACTCCACCACCGTGGCCGACTATGAGGCCGCCACCGAGATGCTGATGGCTGTGCGCCCGCATGTGCGCAAGTTCCACTCCTCGGAGTACGTCAACGGTCTGGCCAATGGCGATATCTGCGTGGCCATCGGCTATTCCGGCGACATCTTCCAGGCCGCTGATCGGGCCGAAGAAGCCGGCGCCGGCGTCCAGGTGGACTATGTCATCCCCACTGAAGGCAGCCAGGTCTGGTTCGACGTCTTCGCCATCCCCGTGGACGCCCCCAATCCGGACGCGGCCTATGCCTTCCTGGACTTCATGCTGCGGCCCGACGTGATCGCCACGGCGTCCAACTACACCGCCTACGCCAACGCCAATGAGCCGGCCACGGCCCTGGTCGATCCCGAAGTCCGCGATGATCCGCGCATCTATCCCAGCGACGAGGTCATGGATCGCCTGTTCGTCACCACCGCCAAGGGCCAGGATCTGGTCCGTGAGGTGAACCGGCTCTGGACCCGGGTGCAGACGGGCCAGTGACCCGTCGTAGCGCAACCTCGGAGCTCGACCTTTCGTGAACGCCAAGCCGCGTTTGAACATCGGCGCGGTGCGCTCGAGCTTCGCCCCGTGGGCGGACCCCTCGGCCAAACCGCTGGTCCGCTTCGATCAGGTGACCAAGCGTTTCGGCGGCGAAACCGCCGTCGATGCGGTGTCGCTCGACATCTATGAGGGGGAGTTCTTCGCCCTGCTGGGGCCGTCGGGCTGCGGCAAGTCGACCCTGATGCGGATGCTGGCCGGCTTCGAGACGCCGGACCTTGGCCGTATCACGCTGGGGGGCGAGGACCTGGCCGGCCGGCCGCCGCACCTGCGGCCGGTGAACATGATGTTCCAGTCCTACGCCCTCTTTCCCCATCTGACGGTGGCTCAGAACATCGCCTTTGGCCTGCGCCAGCAGAAGAAGCCCAAGGATGAGATCGCCGCGCGGGTCGATGAAATGCTGGCCCTGGTGCGGCTCGAGGGCCTGGCTCACCGCAAGCCCGACCAGCTGTCGGGGGGCCAGAAGCAGCGGGTGGCGCTCGCCAGGGCTATCGCGCCCAAGCCGCGCATGCTGCTGCTGGACGAACCGCTCGGCGCCCTGGACCGGAAGCTGCGGGAGGAGACCCAGTTCGAGCTGATGGCCCTGCAGCAGCGATTAGGGATGACCTTCCTGATCGTCACGCACGACCAGGAGGAGGCGATGATCACCGCCGACCGGATCGCGGTCATGCGGGCCGGCCAGCTGGCCCAGATCGGCCGGCCGGCGGAGGTCTATGAAGCGCCCAATTCCCGCTACGTGGCTGACTTCATCGGCGATGTGAACCTGTTCGAGGCCAGGGTCACCGAGGACGACGGCGACATCATCCGCCTGGTCAGCCCCGAAGCGCCGGAGGGGCTGGAGGCCATCGAGGACGACGAGATCGCGATCGGCTCCACCGCCTGGCTGGCGGTGCGGCCGGAGAAGATGCGGGTTCACCTCGATCCCCCGCCGCCCGGTCCCAATCGCCTGGAAGGGACCGTGGCCGACATTGGCTATCTGGGGGACTGGACCACCTATCTGGTGGAGCTGCCCGGCGGACGGACCATCCGGGCGGCCCGCGCCAACGCCAGCCGCGTGGTGGATCGCCCGGTCGACTGGGACGACAAGGTCTGGCTGACCTTTGCGCCCGATTCCGCTGTGGTGCTGACCCGATGAGCGTGACGGGCGCCCCGCGCCCACATCGCCCCTGGAAGGGTCTTGGACGACCCCGCGGTCAGCCCAGCTCCGAGGCGCGGGCGGCCTACGCGCCGTTCCTGTGGCTGGCGGTATTCTTCCTCGTCCCCTTCCTGCTGGTGGCCAAGCTGTCCCTGTCGGACGTGGTTCTGGCGATCCCGCCCTATGCGCCGCGGCTGGACTGGAGCCGGGGCCTCGGCGGCGTCATCGCCTTCGTCCGGGCGCTCGACTTCGAGGCCTATGCCCGGATGGGCCAGGACGGCCTCTATCTGGCGGCCTATCTCTCCAGCCTGAAGTTCGCCGCGGTGGCCACCGTGATCCTGCTGCTGGTGGGCTATCCGCTGGCCTATGGCATGACCAGGTGCCGGCCCAGCGTCCGCCAGGCCCTGTTGATGGCGGTGATCCTGCCCTTCTGGACGAGCTTCCTGATCCGGGTCTACGCCTGGATCGCCATCCTGAAGCCCGCCGGCCTGCTGAACATGGCCCTGGCGCAGATCGGCTTGCCGCCGGTCGACATCCTGAACACCGACACGGCGGTCTATATCGGCCTCGTTTACGCCTACCTGCCCTTCATGGTCCTGCCCCTCTATGCGGTGCTGGAACGGCAGGAGGCGGGCCTGCTGGAAGCCGCAGCCGACCTGGGCTGCACGCCGTTCCAGAGCTTCTGGCGGGTGACCTTCCCCCTGTCGCTGCCCGGCGTGGCGGCCGGCGCCCTGCTCTGCTTTATCCCCATGGTGGGCGAGTTCGTGATCCCCGACCTGTTGGGAGGCTCCGGCACCCTGATGCTGGGCAAGACCATCTGGACGGAGTTCTTCTCCAACCGCGACTGGCCGGCCGCCAGCGCCGTGGCCATCGTGCTGCTCGCCACCCTGGTCATCCCCATCCTGCTGTTCCAGCGACAGCAGACCAAGATGATGGAGCAGCGCTGATGCGTCGGGGTCCCAGCGCCTTCAACATCGCCGCCATCGTGCTCGGCATGGGCTTCCTCTACCTGCCCATCGCCCTGCTGGTGATCTACTCGTTCAATGAGAGCCGGCTGGTCACAGTCTGGGGGGGCTTCTCCACCCGCTGGTATGTGAGCCTGTTTCAGAACGAACAGCTGCTGGCCGCAGCCTGGGTGACCCTGCGGGTGGCCTTCGTCTCGGCGACGCTGGCCACCATCCTGGGGACGCTGGCCGCGCTCGGCCTCGTGCGGGCCGGCCGCTTTCGGGGCCGAACCCTGTTCTCCAGCATGACCTATGCGCCGCTGGTCATGCCCGAGGTGATCCTGGGGCTGTCACTGTTGCTGCTATTCGTCGCCGTCGGCGTGGCGCGGGGCTTCTGGACGGTGATGATCGCCCACACCACGCTCACCCTCTGCTACGCCACCGTGGTGGTGCAGGCCCGGCTCGTCTCGTTCGACGAGGCGCTGGAGGAAGCCGCCCGCGACCTGGGCGCGCCACCCTGGAAGGCCTTCGCCCTGGTGACCCTGCCCAATATCGCGCCGGCGGTAGCCGCGGCCTGGATGCTGGCCTTTACGCTCTCCCTGGACGATCTGGTGATCGCCAGCTTCACCTCGGGCCCCGGCGCCACCACCTTGCCGATCCGCATCTACAGCGCCGTGCGCTTAGGCGTCAGTCCGGAGATCAACGCCATCTCCACCCTGCTGATCGGCCTCGTGGCCACCGGCGTCATCGCGGTCTATCTGCTCAGCATGCGCAGGCGGACGGCCGCCCCCTGATGTGTCATAGGTGGGACGGCCCTGGAGTCGGGGGTCCTTCACCGCGCGATGACCCATGAAGCCGCCGCCCAAGAGATTGTCTGACCTCAAGGCCCCGGCCCCGCCGATGGACGTCTATGCGCCGCCCAAGCCGCGGGTTTCCAGACAGAAGCCCGGCAAGGTGCTCACGGCTGCCGAAAAGGCCGCCTTCCTCGCCGCCCGCCCAGACCTCAACGCCGGACCGAAAAAATGAGCGACTCCCCCGCCGATGACGGCCCTGAAGGCGAAACCTCGATCCAGCGCGCCCTGCGACTGAAGAAGGCCGCCCTGGACGCCAAGCCGAAACCGCCCCGGGGCGGGCGCTTCCAGCGCGAGCAGGCCGCCGCCCACCAGTCTTCGTCCAAGTCCAAGCCCTGGATGGGCCGCTAACCTGTTGCGACCTCAGGGCCGCGCCCAGACCTCGATGTGATGGCGGCGGTCCACCCGGGCCTGCCTGGCCTGCCCCAGACACCCCAGGCCTGAGCGGGCCAGCAGGGCGTCGGCCCAGGCCCGGTCCGCTCCGGCCAGCGCGCCAAGGGCGGTTTCCGTCCTCTGGACCATGTAGAGCAGATAGGGCTGCACCCCGACCTCGTCGGGAACCCCGCGATAGCGGCTGGGGGTCACGCCGAGCGTCCGCTGATGCGGCTTGGCGCTGACCGGATCGCCGTCGGCGGGGGCCATGCGCTGATAGTGGTCTTCCAGCCAGTCGAGCTTGGCGGCGAGTTCCGCGCCCATCTCCGCCCCCATCTCCACGACAAGCGCCTCCAGGGTCTCCGGCACGGCGTCGCCGGGCAGCCAGCCGTCGGCCGCCGGCATGTCGGCAATGTCCAGGTCCGGCGCATGCAGGCGCTCGATCCAGCGGAAGACGGACGGCGCCTGGCGCTTCATGATGTCGGCGGGCACGGGGTCGCGGCCCAGATGGGCGAACAGAGGGCCGAACAGGCCGTAGTCCCCAATACTGGGCCGGCCGCCCAGCAGATAGGGATGGACCGACAGGTGCGCCTCCAGGGCGGCCAGCAGGTCATGATAGCCCTGCTCGATCAGCGGGATGGTGTCGGGGCGCACGCCCAGGCCCGGCAGATAGCTCTGCATCTTGCGCATGGCGCCGCGGCTGGGGTCGTCCGCGGCGCCCGATACGCCGAAGGCATGATCCAGGAAGGCGCCCTGGACGTCGTAATAGCTCCACCGGTAGTGCATGGCCGCACGCAGCAGGCCCTGGGAGCCGAACAGCTGGAACAGGTGCGCCAGGAACAGGTGGCGCGGGCTGTCAGGATAGGCGCTGAGCGCCGTGCCGGCCGCCTCGACGTGGTCGATGATGTCGACGCTGTCCTGGACGATCTGGCCCTCAGGCGTGACCAGCACCGGGATGATCGAACGGCCGATGGCCGGCATCACCTGCTGGCGGAACTCCGGCTCGCGGGCAGACCGCTCGACAAAGGCGACCCCGGACTTGCGCAGATAGGCCCGCGCCGGACAGGTGTAGAGCGAGTGGGGCAGGCCGTAGAGGATGTGGGGTCGAGTCATTTCGACACGATACGCGCCAATTCCAGAGGCGTCATGGGGTCAAAGCGGGGCAATACGGTCAAACCAGGGTTTCGCCTGTTCCAGCTGGCCGGCCAGGCGGAAGAGCCTCGCCTCCTTGCCCATGGGGGCGACGAACTGCAGGCCGATGGGCAGGCCCTCTTCGCTCCAGGCCAGGGGCACGCTCATGGCGGGCTGGCCGGTATTGTTGAAGGCCTGGGTGTTGCTCATGAAGGAGAACAGGCGCCGCGCATACTGGCTGAGATCCTCGGTCAGCCAGCCCACCGGCGGCGGCGGCCGGCCGGTGGTGGACAGAAGCAGGATGTCATAGTCGGCGAACAAACCCGCCACCGCGCGGCCGAAGGCGTGCACGACGGCGACCGCCTGGACGTATTGCGGGGCCGAAAGCTCGCGGCCACGGCGATAGCTCATCCAGGTGGTGAACTCGACCTCATCCTCACCGATCGGCTGGCCGCGGCGCTCGGCCTCTGCGTCGAGGGTGGCGGCCACGCTGGCGGCGATAATCACCCCGGCCGCCTGGGACAGGGCGGCCAGATCGCCGGGCAGGCTCGCCTCCGTCACATCATGGCCGAGGCTCGCGCAGAGGGCGGCGGCCTCGCGGACGGCCTGGACGCACTGCGGGTCCAGTTCGGGGCTGGCGAGGGAGGCGGTGGTGAAGGCGATCCGCAGCTTGCCGGGATCGCGGCCGACCTCCTGGGCGAAGGGTCGTTCCGGCGGCGCCAGGAAGTATGGGTCTCCGGCCTGGGGCTGGCAGACGACATCCAGCAGGGCGGCGCTGTCGCGCACCGAGCGGGTGAGCGCATGCTGCATCGACGCGCCGGCCCATCCCTCCCCGGCCGGGGCGAAGGACACCCGCCCTCTCGAGGGCTTCAGACCGAACAGGCCACAGGCCGAGGCGGGCACCCGAATGGAGCCGCCGCCATCGCTGGCGTGGGCGCCCGGGACGATACCGGCCGCCAC
This sequence comes from Caulobacteraceae bacterium, assembly GCA_027489335.1. Taxonomy (GTDB): domain Bacteria; phylum Pseudomonadota; class Alphaproteobacteria; order Caulobacterales; family Caulobacteraceae; genus Phenylobacterium. Next base: position 15,319 of record JAIXZX010000002.1, read on the forward strand.
CGCCGCTGAAGCCCCGCCAGATGAGCCGCCCGGCGTATGATCGAGGTTCCAGGGATTGCGGCTGGCGCCGAACAGCGCGGGCTCTGTGACCGGCGCCAGGCCGAACTCCGGCGTGTTGGTCTTGCCGAAGATCACCAGACCCGCCCGGCGATAGGCGGCCACGATGGCGCTGTCGGCCTCGGCTCTGGCGTCCTTGAAGGCCCGCGAGCCGCCGGTGGTGATGGTACCGGCCAGCTGGGCGCCCAGGTCCTTGAGCAGGAAAGGTACGCCGGCGAAGGGGCCTTCTGTCCCGCGGGCCAGTTCCCCGCGGGCGAAATCGGACAGGTCGTGGGTGATGGCGTTGATCTGCGGATTGACCGCCGCAGCGCGCGCCAGGGCGGTCTCCAGCAGGTCGGCGGCCGAAACCTCCCGGCGAGCGACCAGCTCGGCCAGGCCGGTCATATCGTGCCGGCGATAGTCCTCGAACCGCATGACGCGTCTCCCGTCGTTTCTTGATTGTGAGCAGGTGAGCCGATCCCGGCTTCGAATGCCAGGGGGGTTGTCGAGGCGAGACCACGCGGGCCTTTGCGAAAGCGCCGCGTGGGCCGACTATCGTCTCAACAGATAGACCATCCGGAGGACGACCCATGCGCCAGGAGATCGGCATCCCGACCAAGGACGGCGACATGCGCGCCTTCGCCTTCACGCCGGACGCTGGCGAAGGCCCCTGGCCCGGGGTGATCTTCTACATGGACGCCCCCGCCATCCGGCCGGCCCTGTTCGACATGGGCGAGCGCCTGGCCGGCCATGGATTCCTGGTGGTCATGCCCGACCTCTACTGGCGCGCCGGCGAATATGAGCCCATCGACATGGCCACCATCCGCAACGATGAGGCCCGGCGCGAAGCCTTTGGCCGCCTGCGCGCCTCGACCAGCTCGCAGGCCCAGATGATCGACACGGAGGGCGCGCTGGCCTGGCTTGATCAAAACCCGCGCGCCAAGGCGGGAAAGGTCGGCCTCACAGGCTATTGCATGGGCGGGGCCATCGCCCTGCGGGCGGCGGCGGCGTTCTCCGATAGGGTGGCGGCCGCCGCCAGTTTCCACGGAGGCAATCTCGCCACCGATGAGCCCGACAGCCCGCACCGACTGGCCGACCAGATCAAGGCCCGCGTGCTGGTGGCCGGCGCCGATGAGGACCGCAGCTTCCCGCCGGAACAGAAGGTCCGGCTGGAAGAGGCGCTGAAGGCCGCGGGCGTGGCGGCCGAGGTGGTCATCTATCCCGGCGCGCGGCACGGCTACGCGCCCGCCGATATGCCGGCCTACGACCGCGAGGCCTCGGAGCGCCATTGGAGGGAGATGTTCGAGCTCTTCGACGCAACGCTGAAGCAGGCCTGAGTTCTGCCGGCGCAAGGCTCGCTCAGCGGCTCCGGCCGCGGGCGCTGACCGGCCAGATGTCCACCAGGGTGTCGCCCCGGACCACATGATAGCTGTCATAGAGATTCACGGTCGGGTCGCAGTGGGGGACGGCCAGGGTGACCAGATCGGTGATGGTCAGAGTCTCACCGATCCCTGGGGCGATGACGGCCCCCTGCTCGTCGCCCATGAAGGCGAACTTCGCCCCGTCCGGCGCGCCGGCCACCACCTGGGGCGGGGCCGCATCCGTGGAAAAGGCTTTGAACCCCGCATCGACGGTGACCAGGGGACCATGATTGGCGCTGACCACCCGGGCGTCCACGAACAGGCTGCGCCCATAGGGTGAGGCGCCGGCCTCGGTCAGGGCGCAGGCCAGATACTGGTCGTCCATGAAGACGTAGGAGCCCACCTGCCACTCGCTGAAGACGCCGAGCTCCAGGTCGATCCGGTGGGTGCCGGTGCCGCAGCCCGTCACCACCGGCGGCGCCAGGCCCGCGGCCGCCAGGGCGGCGATGGTGGCCTTCAGGGCCTCGGTCTGGGCGAGGATCGCCTCGCGGCGGGCGCCGTAGTCCTCGATGTGCTGCTCGCGGCCGCAGTATTTCTGGACGCCCCCGTAGATCAGTGACGGGGCGGCGGCGATCTGGCGGGCCAGCGCCACGGCGGCTTCGTCTGACGCTACCCCGGTGCGGCGGATGCCCGGATCCACATCGACATAGACACAGAGCGGCGCGTCGGCCGAGGCCGCCGAAGCCAGGGCCGCCACATTGTCCGGATGGTCGGCCACCACCGACAGTCCAGGACTGCGGGCGTTGAGCGCGATCAGCCGGGCGATGGCCGGGGGCGACACCACCGGCGAGGTGATGTGCAGGTTTTCGATGTCGCCGGCCGCCAGGGCCTCGGCCTCGCCCAGCTTGGCGCAGCAGAGGCCGAAGGCGCCGGCCGCCATTTGCCGGCGCGCGATATCGACGCTCTTGTGGGTCTTGGCGTGGGGGCGCAGGCGGACCCCGGCCTTGGCCGCCAGTTGCGCCATGGTGGCGATGTTGCGGTCGAGGGCGTCCAGATCGAGCACGAGGACCGGCGTATTGAGCGCTCGGCGCGAGCCCTGCTGGCCGATCAGATGCCCGTGCAGGCGGCGGTCGTCAGAAAGGACGGACATGGAGGCTCTTCTCAGCTGAACAGGTCGGCGAGGTGGGGATTGAGGAACTTGCCCTGCGGATCGGCTTGGCGACGGGCCGCCCGGAAGCGCTCGGCCATGGGATAGAGGGCGTCGACCTCATCCCGCGTCATGAAGTGTCGCTTGCCCCAGTGGGGACGCCCCCCGTGGCTGCGAAAGATGGGCTCGGCGGCGGCGAACACCTCGCGCCAGGGCATCTTCGCGTACTGGTGCATGGAGATCGATGCGCCTGGCCCCTTATTAAACGGGCTGATCCAGATGTCGTCGGCGGCCGCCCAGCGGAATTCGAAGGGGAAGGCCACCGGCCGCCGACCCTTGCGGATCCAGGCGATGACCTCCTTCAACGCCGGCAGGCCGGCCTCACGGGGCAGTTCGTACTCCATCTCCTCAAACCGGACGTTCCTGGTCGAAGGGAAGATGCGGTAGGCCGGCCCCACCTTGTGCACATCGCCGGACGCGCCGGTCATGAACCGCTGGATCGGCCCCGCCAGGAAGGGGAAGGCCTTGGTCATGTCGCAGCAGAAGCGAAAGATGTCTTCCTCGTTGCTCGGCTTGCCCCGCGGCGTGTCCTCGGCCTCGACGGGGTGCAGGGTCTTGACGATGGCCTCATCGGCATAGGGGAAGACGAAGAATTCCGCGTGCCGGTGGCGTTGGGCGAGATCGTCGAAATTCTCATAGACCCAGGCCATCGGCTTCTTTTCGACCCGTTCCTCCAGCTTGTAGGCCGGCAGGACGTCGATGGTGGCCGCGGTGATCACGCCAAACAGGCCGAGCGAAAGACGCTGGCCTTCAAAGAGGTCCTGGTTCTGGACCCGCGAGCTCTCCACGACAGCGCCGTCGGCCATGACCGCCCGAACCCCTTGAACCAGGGTTGAGAGGCTGCCCAGGTCGCGGCCCGTGCCGTGGGTGCCGGTGCCGATGGCGCCGGCCAGGGACTGCGGATTGACGTCCCCCTGATTGGGCAAGGAGAGCCCCTCCTCCCACATGGCCTTGGTCAGGCGCTTCAGACTCCAGCCGGCGGGCGCGGTCACCGTCTTGCGGTCCGGGGCGATGACCAGCTCGCCCTCGAGCTCCGAGAGGTTCAGTAGCAGGCCGTCGGTCTCGCAGAGTGGCGTGAAAGAGTGGCCGGCCCCGACCACACGCACCTTGTTGGCTTCACGCACCAGGGCCTGGAGCTCGGCCTCCGTGCGCGGCTGCGCAAACTGCGCTGGCGCCGCACGCACGCTTCCCGACCAGTTGGACCAGTCCGCCATTGTCCCTCCCCTGCGCCAGCGTCGAGGCCAGCGGCTTGAGACACTGAACCCGATCGCCGCGGGCGCCGTCCAGGGGCGGGCGGCGCCTTTTTCCTGCGCGCCGTCCCTGCGGGGCCGTACCGGCGGTTTTTATGACCAATCGAGGCCCGCGATTTCAGGACCTCATCATCAGCATGGCGACAATGAAGGACAGAAACCCGCCCCGACCCTCTAATTGCATAGGGGTCGAACTCACCCGCTGAGGAGCGCGCCGTGACCCAATCCGCCACCCCCATCACCGTCGCCCGGGGCGACGGCGTCGGCCCGGAGATCATGCAGGCCTGCCTGCGAATCCTCGAGGCTGGCGGCGCGCGTCTGGCGCCGGAGTTCATCGAGCTTGGCGAGGCGGTCTGGCGCCAGGGCCACAGCAGCGGCATGACGCGGGAGGGCTGGGAGAGCCTCCGGCGAACCGGCGTCTTCTACAAGGCGCCGGTGGCCACGCCCCAGGGCGGGGGTGTGAAGTCGATCAATGTAACCATCCGCAAGAGTCTGGGCCTGTTCGCCAATGTCCGGCCCTGCACCGCCTATGCGCCGTTCGTCCCCACCCGGCATCCCAGCATGGACCTGGTGATCATCCGGGAGAACGAGGAGGACCTCTATGCCGGGATCGAGCACCGGCAGACCCAGGACGTGGTCCAGTGCCTGAAGCTGGTCACGCGGCCCGGCTGCGAGCGGATCGCCCGCTACGCCTTCGAGTTCGCCCGCAGCCAGGGGCGCAAGCGGGTGACCTGCATGACCAAGGACAACATCATGAAGTTGACCGACGGTCTCTTCCGGCAGGTGTTCGAGGAGGTGGGGCAAGACTATCCGGACATCGCCCAGGACCACATGATCATCGACATCGGCGCCGCCCGGATCGCCGACAGTCCCGAAGCCTTCGACGTCATCCTGGCGCCGAACCTCTATGGGGACATCATATCCGACATCGCCGCCCAGGTGGCGGGCTCCGTGGGCTTGGCGCCATCAGCCAATATCGGGGCGCGCTGCGCCATGTTCGAAGCGGTGCATGGATCAGCCCCCGACATCGCGGGCCAGGACGTCGCCAACCCATCGGGCCTGCTGCTGGCCGGACTGATGATGTTGAACCATGTGGGCCAGGGGGAGGCTGCGGCCCGGATCCACAACGCCTGGCTTTGCGCGCTCGAGGATGGACTGGGCACGCCCGACATGAAGGGGACTGGAGAACCCCTTGGCACGCGGGCGTTTACAGCCTCCGTGATCAGTCGGATGGGGCGGTCGCCACACTCGCTGAAGCCGGTCTCAGCGCGGCGGACCCCGCCTGCGCCGATCTCCAACCACGCGCCGGCGCCGCGAGCGGAAAAGACCACCGTCGGGGTCGACCTGTTCATCGACTGGCGGGGAGATGTCGACACCCTCGCCGCCCGGCTGAAGACGCTGGAACAGGGACCCCTGGGCCTGCAGATGATCACAAACCGAGGGGTGAAGGTGTGGCCGGAAGGTCTGCCGGAAACCAACTGTGTCGATCACTGGCGGTGCCGGTTCATGAACGGCGGGTCGTCCATCCCGCTTAAGGATATCGCCGCCCTGACCGTGCGGGCGGCCGAGGCGGGTCTGGAGTTCATCAAAACGGAGAATCTCTGCGCCTTTGACGGCCAGCCGGGGTTCAGCCTTGGTCAGGGTCAGTAGGCGCCCCATGCTGAAGCCCTCCTCCCCCGCAACCCCCGGCGTCGAACTGCCGCCGCACCTGGCCCGCCTCGAAGCAGAGGCGATCCACATCTTCCGTGAGGCCATCTCCGGCGCCGAGCGGCCGGTGATCCTCTTCTCCGGGGGGAAGGACTCGACCGTGCTGGCGCACCTGGCGGCGGCGGCCTTCTACCCGTCGCCGCCGCCAGCGCCGCTGCTCCATATCGACTCGACCTTCGAGTTCAAGGAGACCCTGACGTTCCGAGACCAGTTCGCCGCCGCCTATGGGTTCAAGCTCCTGGTCCGGCGCAACGAAGACGGGCGAGCCGCCGGGGTCAGCCCGTTCACCCACGGCTCGGCCGTCTACACCGATGTGATGCGCACAGAACCGCTGAAGGCGGCCCTCGATGAGTTGAAGGCCGACATCATCTTCGGCGGGGCCCGCCGGGACGAGGAAAAGTCCCGGGCCAAGGAACGGGTGGTCTCGATCCGCCAACCCGGACATGGCTGGGAGCCGAGGGCGCAGCGTCCAGAACTCTGGAGCCTTTACAACACCCGGCTCGGACCCGGTCAGAGCGCCCGGGTCTTTCCTCTGTCCAATTGGACCGAGAGCGACATCTGGACCTACATCCTGGTGCGGGGCCTGCCGCTCGCGCCGCTCTATTTCGCTGCTCTGCGACCGACGGTCATGAGAGACGACATGCTGCTCGTGGTCGGCGACGACCGCTTTGTGTTCGACGCCGGTGAGGAACTGGTCACCCGGACCGTCAGGTTCCGAACCGTCGGGTGCTGGCCGGTGACCGGAGCCGTGGAGTCCGAGGCGACGACGATCGCGCAAGTCCTAATCGAAACCCTGGCCGATCCGCGCTCCGAACGACAGGGTCGGATGATCGACCGCGATGAGGGCAGCTCCCTGGAGACCAAGAAACGTCGCGGGTATTTCTAAGCGCCAGATGCGGCCGGCCGGGGGCTGGAGAACCCGGCCGGCCGCCGGGCGTCAGGCTCGGACGGGGTAGAGGCCGGCCTCGGCGAAGAACAGCTGGTCCTTCACCGAAAGCTTGCGGCGCTTGAGCTCCCGGATGCGCTCGATATCGGGGTGGGCGCGCCGCTCCTCCCGCCGGATCTCGTGGTCGAGCCAGCGGTGTTCGCTGCGCAGCCGGTTCATACGGATGTAGTTCACAATGGGCTCCTCACACTTGGGAGGCGCGCTGTCGGCCGCCGGGTCGGGGGAGCATGGGGGGACAGCTCAATGACCCTGATCGCAGCCGGGCGCGCCCGCTGCGGTCCGACATCGCGATCCCATGATCGCCAGAGGGGCCCGGCCCGCGGGCTGATCAGAGCACAGCCGGGGTGAGGTTCAAGCCAAACCGCCATGCCGATCGGTCATGGTCATGATGAGTTGTGTCGCGGGTCGCGACCACGTCGCTTGCGTAAAAAGACCTTCCTGCTAGGTTTCCGGCTGGCTCCCGTAGAGGAGCGTTCAATCAGGAGCCCAGGTCATGAAGTTGGAGCGTCTGTCGCCGGTCCGCACCTCGTTGCAGCCCACAAACCACCCCTATCTGACCGGGGCCTGGACGCCGCTGCACGAAGAGGTCAACGCCGAGGACCTGCAGGTGCTGGAGGGCGTGATCCCTACCGACATCGACGGCGTCTATGTGCGCAACACCGAGAACCAGGCCCACCAGCCGCTCGGCCGCTATCACCCCTTTGACGGGGACGGCATGGTTCACATGATCAGCTTCAAGGACGGCAAGGCCGATTATCGCAATCGCTTCGTGCGCACCCGCTGCTTCGAAGCCGAACAGGAGGCCGGTCAGTCCCTGTGGGGCGGCCTGGCCGATGGGCCCGGCGTCTCGGTGCGCCCGGGCTTCGGCGCCCATGGGAGCCTCAAGGACTCCTCCAGCACAGACGTGGTGGTGCACGGGGGCAAGATCGTCTCGACCTTCTATCAGTGCGGCGAAGCCTACTGGCTCGATCCCGAAACCCTTGAGCAGGGCGGCGTGGCCAGCTGGGCGCCCCTCGACGGGGTGTCGGCCCACACCAAGGTGGACGAAGCCACCGGCGAGCTCCTGTTCTTCAACTACTCCAAGCAGGCGCCCTACATGCACTATGGGGTGGTCGATAAGGACGGAAGGCGGGTCCACTATACGCCCGTGCCCCTGCCCGGCCCGCGCCTGCCGCACGACATGGCGTTCTCGGCCAACTATTCGATCCTCAACGACTTCCCGGTGTTCTGGGATCAGGACCTGCTGGCTCAGAACATCCATGTGGTGCGCATGCACGAGGGTCTGCCGTCGCGCTTCGCCGTCATTCCGCGCTATGGCAGCGAGGCCGACATCCGCTGGTTCGAGGCCGCCCCGACCTATGTCCTGCACTGGCTGAACGCCTATGAGGATGGCGACGAGGTCGTCATGGACGGCTACTTCCAGGAAGACCCCTGCCCGGCGCCCCTACCTGACGCGCCCCGGGGTCTGGCCCACATGATGGCCTATCTGGACGAGCACAGCTTCAAGCCCAAGCTGCACCGTTGGCGCTTCAATCTGAAGACCGGCGAGACCCGCGAACACCACCTGGACGACCGCATCCTGGAGTTCGGGATGTTCAACCAGCGCTATGCCGGCAAGCCTTACCGATACGCCTACTCCACCACCACCAAGCCCGGCTGGTTCCTGTTCAACGGCTTCGTCAAGCACGACCTGGAGACCGGCGAGTCCTGGTCCTTCACCCTGCCCGAAGGCAAGTTCGCCAGTGAGGCCCCCTTTGTGCCACGCATCGGCGCCACGACCGAAGATGACGGCTATCTGGTCAGCTTCATCATCGACGAGGCGGCTGGAACCTCCGAATGCGTGCTGATCGACGCCCAGAAGATCGAGGCCGGGCCGGTGGTCCGGATCGCCCTGCCGCACAAGATCTGCAGCGGCACCCACAGCGTCTGGGCCGACCGGGACTTCCTGCGTCATGGGGTTTCGGCGGCATGAGCCCACAGGAACACCTGGCCCTGGCCGAGCGGTTCATCAGCGCGCTTGAGGCCGGTGACGTCGAGGCCGTGCGCGGCATCTACGCTCCCGACGCCAAGCTCTGGCACAACAATGATGAGATCGAGCAGACGGTGGACCAGAACCTGCGGGTCCTGGCCTGGCTGATCCGGGCCCTGCCGGAGCGTCGCTACAGGATCGTACGCCGGGAGATCCTGGCCGACGGCTTTATGCAGCAGCATGTGCTGGAGGGCGTCCTGGCCGACGGCCAGCCCTTCGCCATGCCCGCCTGCGTGGTGGTCCAGGCCAAGGACGGCCGAATCACGCGCCTGGACGAGTATCTCGACCCTGCCGCGGGGGCGCCGCTCGCCGCGCAGGCCAGGCGGGCCAAGGTCGCGTCGGCGGCCCTCTAAACGTCCAGAGCCGCAGCTATGCTGTCGAGACCGGCGGGTTCGCCACACTGGTCGCAGGTGATCTTCGCCTTCAGGGGCTGGCCGCAGGGGCGGTGATAGGTGATCAGCGGCGGCCCCTGGCCGCCATCGAGCCATTGGTCGCCCCACCGGTTCAACTCGGCGATCAGCGGATAGAGGTCGCGGCCCTGGTCGGTCAGCCGATACTCCCAGCGCTGGGGCTTGTCCTGATAGAGGATCTTGCGCAGTACGCCGAGTTCGACCAGCCGAGAGAGGCGGTCAGACAGGATATTGGGCGCGATCCCCAGGGCCGATTGCAGATCCCCGAACCGCCGGCGGCCCATGAAAGCCGAGGCGATGACGTGGGACGTCCAGCGGTCGCCCAGCACCTGGAAGGCGCGGTCCAGCATGGGGTTTCCCACATTCAGGGCGTCGGCCGGCACGATGGAGCGCCGCTGCGCCCGGGGCGGCTGGCTCGGCTCGACGCCGGCCCCAGGCCCGTCGATCACATAGACGTCCCGCGCGGTGACCACCTCGCCGCAGCAGCCGCAGCGATATTCCGGGGTGAACGGCTTGCCGCAGGTATGGCGTACCTGGTGGGCCGGGTGGGTCGGATCGAAGAACCAGCGCTTCTCCCAGCCGATGATCATCAAGGCCAGGCTGTAGAGATCGCGGCCCATCTCGGTCAGGCGGTACTCCTCCCGGACCGGCCGCTCCTGATAGCGGACCTTCTCCAGCACGCCGGCCGCCGTCAGGCGCCGTAGCCTGTCGGTGAGCAGGCTGCGGGCGACGCCGATCTTGCCCTGGAAATCCTCGAACCGCCGGACCCTCTGGAACGCCAGATAGAGGATCATCAGGGTCCAGCGATCGCCGAGAATGTTCAGGGCCCGGGTGGCGGAATTGGCCTGCACGAGCTGGGTCGTACGGCGTTCGTCCGTGAACGGGCTAGAGCTGGAATCAGCCATGGGATCTCGGCGTTATGGGCGGCCGGACCCTTGGAGCATGGCGCCCCCTTGTCAACCCGCGGTACGGCGCGCCTGGGCCCCTACCCTCAGACCTCCTCCAGAGGCTGGGCGGGCTTGGGCGGCCACGGGATGAAGGGCGAGGTGCGGCGGGCATAGTCCTCATAGGCCGGCTTGCGCCGACGCATGCGACCTTCAACGGTGGGCATGCCGCTCCAGCGGGTGAGCGTATAGACGAGGTAGATCGGCCCGATCACCGCGAACAAGCCAGGCGTCGTCTCCGCCGCCACCAGCCACAGGCCCCACCAGACGCAGGCGTCGCCGAAATAGTTGGGATGGCGGGTGTAGCGCCAGAGGCCGGTGTCCAGGACCTTGCCGGCGTTGTCCGGGTTCTTCTGGAAGCGGACGAGCTGCCAGTCCCCAATGCTCTCGAACAGAATGCCGAAAATGGCGAGCCCCGCCCCCACATAGCCGATCACGCCAAGGGCCGCCGGCTCGTCGGCGATCTGGCCCAGCTGCACGGGCAGGCAGACCAGCCAGAGCAGAGGCATCTGCAGCAGGAAGACCAGACGGAAGGAGGCGTAGCCATAATTCCAGCCGCGCTCGGCCTTGGCCTTCTCCATCATGCGAACGTAACGGCGGTCCGGCCCGTGGTCGCGCCAGCGCCACAGAAGATAGCCGCCTAGGCGCACGGCCCAGAGGGCGCAGATCACCGTGAGGACCAGGCGCCGCTCGGTGTCGCCGCCGGTCTGGATGAAGGTGGCCACGGCCACCACACCCATCCCTAGGGCCCACAGGCTGTCCACCGGCGTCGGGTCGCGCATGGCCCAGCAGGCCGCCCAGGCCAGGATGAACAGGGCCAGCACCACCCCGGCGTTGATCGCCAGGACCGTCACGATTTCAAGCATGGTTCCCCCCGCCCCTCACGCGAGGGGTCTTGGTCCGTCTTTCTATGCAAGCTACTTGACGCCCGCGCGCCCCACAAGGGTCAGGCGGCCTCAGTTCCGACGATCAGGCTCACCGTCGTGGTGGTGGAGCCGCCGATATTGAGGGTCTGGCAGGTGCGCGCGCCCTCGACCTGATAGCCGCCGGCCTGGCCGGTGACCTGCTTGCAGGCGTCCAGCGCCATGCGGACCCCCGTGGCGCCCACCGGGTGACCCAAGCCGATGAGCCCGCCGGACGGATTGACCGGCAGGGCGCCGCCCATCTCGATCATGCCGGACTCCACCGCCTTCCAGGCCTCACCGGGCGCCGTCAGGCCCAGATGATCGATGGCCATGTATTCGGTGATGGTGAAGCAGTCGTGGGTCTCCACCACGTCGATCTGGTCGAGGGCCGTGACCCCGGCCCGACGGCGGGCGTCCTCGATGGCCCGGCGGACCTGGGGGAAGACATAGGGTTGGTCGGCGCTGGCCCGGACCTTGGCGTCATAGGAGATGGGCGCCGAGCGATGGCCCCAGCCCTTGATCTGGGCGAGGCTTTCAAGCGGGATCCCCCGGCGGGCGGCATATTCGGCGGCCTTGCGGTCAGAGGCCAGGAAGACCACGGCCGCCCCGTCGGTCACCTGACCGCAGTCCTGCTTGCGGGTGCGGCCCTCCACGACGGGATTGGCCTCATCGTCCAGGGTGAAGCTGTCCTCGCCGAACGCCCACTGCCGCGTCTGGGCGTTGGGATTACGCTTGGCGTTCTCGAAATTGATCTGGGCGATACGCATCAGGTGCGCGGAATCGAGGCCGTAGCGGCGCTCATACTCATCGGCGAGGTCGGAAAAGGCCCTGGGCCAGAGGAAGGTGGCGTCCTGGAATTCATGGCCGGTCCAGGCCGCCGCCCCGAGGTTCTGGGCCGCCTGCTGGCCAGACACGTTCCGCATCTGCTCCAGACCCACGACGCAGGCCAGGTCATAGCGCCCGGCTTCCAGCTCGGCCGTGGCCGCCAGGATGGCGACGCTGCCCGAGGCGCAGGCCGCCTCATGCCGGGAGGTAGGCAGGCCGTCGAAGTCGGGATGCACAAGGCCGAAAAAGCCGCCGAGCAAGCCCTGGCCCGCGAACAGGTCGCCGACGAAATTGCCCACATGGCCGGTCTCGATGTCCCGAGGCTCCAGGTCCACCGCCGCCAGACCCGCCCCGACCGTCTCGGAAAAGGCGTCAGCCAGGTCCGCGCCCTGGCGCGCCCAATTGGCCGCGAAGTCGCTCTGCCAGCCGCCCAGAATATAGACCATGGTCGTCTCCTCCAGCCGCTGCGGCTCTTCTGATTTGTCCGTCTGATTATACAAGCAACCGGCGTTCCGCCAAGGGTCGGACCGGATACAGGCCCAGTTCAGCGTACAATTGGCCGCAGCGGCTCACGCCTTCCCTTGGGCGATGGGCCTTGGCGCCGGTGCGACGACGTGGCATCGGTCGCCGCACAAACGTCTTGTGGTCTGGTCTTTCGATCCGTCGCCCATCCAAATGGGGACGCGCTCGGGCGGGGTCGCACGGCGATCTCTTTGATATTGCTAGGTTCGCCGGTTTAGCTCAGCTGGTAGAGCAGCGGTTTTGTAAACCGAAGGTCGCGGGTTCGAGTCCTGCAACCGGCACCATTTCTTCGTCCCCAGGCGATATCAAGACAGAGGACGCCCGCGCCGACCGGCGCTGGCTCACCACCGGAAAGAGGATTCCGATGTCATTTCCCGCCACGCACCCGGCGCTCAGCCGGGCGCTCGAGGCGCAAGGCTATGCGACCCCGACCCCCGTCCAGGCCGCCGTCCTTGACGCGCCTGAAGGCCGCGACCTGCTGGTCTCGGCCCAGACCGGCTCTGGCAAGACGGTGGCCTTCGGGCTGGCCGCCGCCAGCACGCTGCTGGGTGAAGCCGAGCACTTTGAATATGCCGCAGCCCCGCTGGCCCTGGTGATCGCGCCGACCCGCGAGCTGGCCCTGCAGGTCAGCCGCGAACTGGAGTGGCTCTACGCCCACGCCAAGGCCCGGGTGGTCACCTGTGTCGGCGGGATGGACGCCCGGCGCGAGCAGCGGGCGCTGGCCGCCGGCTGCCACATCGTCGTCGGCACCCCTGGCCGCCTGCGCGACCACCTGGAGCGCGGCAATCTCGACCTGTCGGCCCTGAAGGTCGCCGTCCTCGACGAGGCCGACGAGATGCTCGACCTGGGCTTCCGCGACGATCTGGAGGAGATCCTGGACTCCACCCCGGTGGAGCGCCAGACCCTGCTGTTCTCGGCGACCCTTGCCAAGGATATCGTTGCGCTCGCCCGCCGCTATCAGCGCGACGCCACCCGGATCGACACCACCCGTCGGGACGAGGCCCATGGGGACATCGCCTATCGCGCCGTCCGCGTCGCGCCCAACGAGGTCGAGAAGGCCGTCGTCAATCTGCTGCGCTACTACGAGTCCCCCGGCGCCCTGATCTTCTGCGCCACCCGCGAGGCCGTGCGTCACCTGTACGGCGCCCTGCGCGAGCGGGGCTTCTCGGCCGTACAGCTGTCGGGTGAGCTGAGCCAGAAGGAGCGGGCCGACGCCCTGCAGTCTCTGCGCGACGGCCATGCCCGGGCCTGCGTGGCCACCGATGTGGCCGCCCGCGGCCTGGACCTGCCCGACCTTGGCCTGGTCATCCATGCCGAACTGCCGGTGAACAAGGCCGGCCTCCTGCACCGCAGCGGCCGCACCGGCCGGGCCGGGCGCAAGGGCGTCTCGGTGCTGGTCGTCCCCTATACCCGTCGCCGCAAGGCCGAGCAGCTGCTCGCCTCAGCCGGCGTCGAGGCCGAGTGGGTCGGGCCGCCGTCGGGCGAGGAAATCCGCCTACGCGATCAGGAACGCCTGCTGGCCGACCCGATGCTGAACGAGGCCCTGACCGGCGAAGACCTGACGCTGGCCCAGAAGCTGCTGGCTGAACGCGGTCCTGAGGCCGTGGCTGCGGCCCTGGTGCGCCTGCACCGGGCCAGGATGCCAGCGCCGGAAGAGCTGTTCGACGACGTCCGCGACCGCTCGCCGGCCGAGGGACGCCCGCCGCGGCCTGAGCGCGGTCCGCGGCCTGAGGCGATCAGCGACGGGGTCTGGTTCCGCATGCCCATCGGGCGCAGCAAGAACGCCGATCCCAAGTGGATTCTGCCGATGATCTGCCGCCTGGGTCACGTGACCAAGAAGGATATCGGCCAGATCCGCATCTTCGACCGCGAGACCAAGTTCGAGATCTCCAAGGAGGCCGAGAGCCGGTTCCGCGAGGCGGTCAAGGCCGCCGGTCCGAACATGGAAATCCCGGTGGAGCCGAGCGAGCCCCCCGGCGCCGCCCCGCCCCGCCGGCCAGGTCCGCCCCGCGGCCGTCCGGAAGGCGGCGACGCCCGTCCGCCGCGCCGCGACTTCGGTCCGCGTCCTGAAGGCGGCGATGCGCGCCCTGACCGCGGTCCGCCCCGGGATCGCCCCCGGGGCGACGGCCCGCCGCCGCGGGGCCCGCGCACGGGTCCTCCAGGCGCAGGGTTCTCCGGCCCCAAGGGCCCCAAGAAGCCCTGGGACCCCACAGCGCCAAAGGGTCCCAAGGGCCCCGGCAAGCCCCGCAAGCCGCGGGACTAGCCCCGATCAGGCGACCTGCGCTCAGGCGTTGAGCGCAGGTCCCTTATAGCTGTCGCGCAGGTCCTTCTTGAGGACCTTGCCGATGTGGCTGCGCGGAAGATTGTCGATCAGCACCACGTCGGCCAGGCGCTGGGTCTTGCCCACCCGGGCGTTGAGCCAGGTCTTGATGTCGTCCGGCGTGGCGGTCTTGCCCGGACGCAGGGTGACATAGGCCACCGGCGTCTCGCCCCAGCGGTCGGACGGCACGCCGACCACGGCCGATTCCAGCACGTCCTCATGCTTGGCCAGTTCCAGCTCCATGTCGCTGGGATAGATGTTGAAGCCGCCCGAGATGATCATGTCCTTCTTGCGGTCCATGAGCGTCAGGAAGCCGTCTTCGTCGAAACGGCCCACATCGCCGGTGCGGATGAAGCGCAGGCCCTCCGGGCTGTACCACTCGGCGTCGCGGGTCTTGCCCGGCTGGTTGTGGTAGCCGACCATCATCGCGCCGGAGCGGCCGACCACCTCCCCCACATGGCCCTGGGGGACCTCCTTGCCGTCCTCGTCGATCAGCCGGATGTCGTGGCCGTTCATCGGTTGGCCGACTGTGTGCAGCTTGTCCGGATGCTCGTGGGCCACCAGCATGCAGGAGCCGCCGCCCTCGGTCATGCCGTAGAACTCGATCAGACCGCCGGGCCAGCGCTTCAGCACGTCGGCCTTCACCTCGGGCGAGAACGGCGCCGAGGTCGAGAACTTCAGGACAAAGCTTGAGAGGTCATAGGTGTCGAAGTCGGCCCGCTCCATGATCCGGCGGTACTGAACCGGCACCAGCATGGCGTGGGTGGCCCGGTGCTTGGCCGAGAGCTTGAGGAACTTCTCGGCGTCGAACTTGGGCATCAGGACGGCCGTGCCGCCATTGCCCAGGGTCGGCAGGAAGCTCACCAGGGTAGTGTTGGAATAGAGCGGCGTGGAGATCATGGTCACCGCATCGACGGAATAGATCCCCCGCCGCACCTGGCCCCATCGCATCGCGTGCGGCTGGACGATGCCCTTGGGCGTGCCGGTGGTGCCCGAGGAATAGATGATGTTGAACGGGTCGTTGGGCCCGACCTCCACAGCCTTGGGCGTCGCGCCCTCAGGCGCCAGCCAGTCCTGGAAGGCGACCCCGGCCGAGGAGCCGTCCAGGGCCACGCGCTTGGCGGCGATCTGACCGGCCACCGGCTCCAGCAGGGCCGCGACGCCTTCGTCCAGGAAGAAGACCTTGGCCCCGCAGTCGTTGAGCATCATCACCAGGCTGTCGGCCGTGGACGACGGCGCGAGCGGCGCAGCCGCAGACCCGGCCCGCAGGGCGCCCATGAACACCGCGGCATATTCCAGCGACGTCGTGGCGCAGATGGCGGCGGCCTCGTTCGGGCCAACGCCATCGCGCTGCAAGGCCGCGGCGATGCGGTCCATCAGGGTGTTGAGGCCGGCATAGTCGAGGATGCGGTCGCCATCGACCAGGGCGGGATGGCTGGGGCGGTCGCGCCCCTGGGCGGCGATCAGCGCCGAGAGGGTCCCGAAGTCCTGGGCCATGAGTTCTTCGGTGGTCATCGGCGCGTCCCTTTCCCGGATGTGTTTTCGGGAGTGGGCATATCGCGGAAGCCCGCCGGGCGGCAACCGCGCGGGCTAAGGTCTCAACCGTTCCAGCGCCGGACGCGGCCGACATCCACATGGACGAAGTCCGAGCCTGGATAGTAGCCGACGCCGCCGGCCTGCAGACCCCAGGCGGCGTCCCGCAATCGGGCGAGGTCGACGCCAGGCATGCGGATGTCCATGGCCAGGCCGTCCATATGTAGGCTGCGCTTGGCGACCCCGCCGCCGCCCGACTGACGCAGGGCCTCATTGGTGCGTGGCGAGCGGTAGCCGGAGATGACCTGCACCGGCTGGGCGGCGAACTCCGCCTGCAGGCTGGCCACAAGGTCGAGAAGCCCCGGCGCCATGTCGTGGGTCTCGCCCGTGCGATGATCGCGCAGCACCCTGGCCAGGCCTGCGAGGGCGTCCTTCACATAGGCGCCGGCCTCCCAGTAGGTGGCCGCCAGGCGCTCGCCGGTGTGCAGGTTCAAAACCGACAGGTTGCGGGGCGCGGGGTTCGCGGCCAGAGCGGGTGTGGCCAGCGGCAAGGTGAGCGCGGCGCCGAGGAGGACGCGTCGGTTCAGAGACATGGGGCTTCTCCTGACCAGTAGAGCTTAACAGGCCTTAGTCTGCTGAGGAGGCGCATTCGCTCTGTGGCGGCGCCATGTCGCGGTCAAGCTGCGCAAGGGCCTGACGATTCAGGGCGGCGTTGAGCTGAGCATCCCAGCCATAGGGATCGGGCAGCAGATGCAGACCGTCTTCGTCGACCAGGGCGGTGTTGTAGACCACGAACACCGGAACCGGCTGCTCCAGATCGACCCGACGGGTCTCCCCCTGGAGGATGGCGGCGTCCACGGTCTCTCGCGTCCAGTCCTGGCTGGCCAGCAGGAGGGCGGCCAACTCCCGTGGTTTTTCCAGGCGCATGCAGCCGTGGCTCAGGGTGCGGACGGGCCGGGTGAACGCCGCGCGGCCCGGCGTGTCGTGGAGATAGACGCCGAACGGACTCGGCATGTCGAACTTGACCTGCCCCAGGGAATTGGTGGGTCCCGGCAGCTGCTGCAGGCGGCCATCCC
Organism: Caulobacteraceae bacterium; assembly: GCA_027489335.1. GTDB lineage: Bacteria > Pseudomonadota > Alphaproteobacteria > Caulobacterales > Caulobacteraceae > Phenylobacterium. The sequence continues at coordinate 32,390 of JAIXZX010000002.1, forward strand.
GGTAGATGAAGTTGTTGCGCGCCAGATAGCCCGGATCCCGCGCCGCCCGGGGGAGAATCTCGCCCTGGGCGATGGAGGTCGGCACGTTCCACGGCGGATTGAAGACGACGGTCTCGATCTGCGAGGCGAACATCGGCGTCTTGTTGGACGGGGCGCCCACGATGATGCGCATGTCCAGGATGGCCGCGCCCTCTCTGAACAGCGCCCCACGGGCCGCACCGACGTCGGCCTCGATCCGGGTGGCGGGCAGCGGACGGGGCAGCCACCGCCACCGCTCCAGATTGGCGTCGATCTGCGCCAACCGCGCCTGGGCGCTGACGTTCAGGGCCGCATAGGTGGCCGGACCAACCACGCCATCTGGCTCAAGCCCGCGCAGGCTCTGATAATGGCGGACCGCCGCTTCGAGGGCTGAGTCATAAACGATCGGCGACCTCGCCGTCGCCGCGACCGCCTCATCGGGATCGGCCAGCGCGACAAACCCCTCCGCCTCCAGCCGCGCGCGCAGGGCGCCGACCTTGGGCCCGATATCCCCAGGACGGAGGGCGCCCGTGGCGGGCATGGTTCCCCAGCCGCCAGCAGCGACCTTGGCCGCATACTCGCGCCGCGCCGCCACAAGTTGACCGTAGCGGGGGTCAGCAGGCGACAGGCCCGCGATCCAGGCCTCCACCGCGCCATGCGCCTGGGCCGTGGCCCACTCCGCTGGAATGTCCCGACGGGCCGGCGCCAGCGTCCAAAGGGGATTGATCTCGATCGGCCGGCTGAGAAGCCCCGCCTCGCGCTCGGCGTAGGCCAGCAGTTCGGCGACCAGGTCATCAGAGCCGAGGGGCGCGGTGAGCGCTGCGGGCGGCTGAGGCGCCTTGCGCAGAAGGTCGAGGACGGCCGCCCGCTCAGGTAACGACAGGGGTGCGGCTGCGGCGCTCGCGGCGCTGGAGATCAGGAGGATGGCGGCGCACAGAGGAAGCCAAGTCATGCCACACCCTAGCACGCCGCCGAGCCGTGACCGCCTCAGGCCTTGGCCATCTCACGCTTGAGCCGGGTCAGAGCCAAACCAACGGCGCTGGAGGCCACCGCATAGGCGCCGCCGCCTTCCAGCATGGCGCGGGCCTGATCGGGCTGACGCCGGTTGATCACATCAGCCACGCGACCGGCTTCCCGGTGGAAGTCGGCATGGCGATCCAGGCTTTCCTGATAGGCCGGGCGGGTCCCCAGAAGCCGCCGGGCGTCGCCATGCAGCCACCGGCCAAGTTCGCAGCAGTTGTCGGCGCCGATGCTGGCGGTATCGAGGGTCTCACCCGTCTCGATCGCGGTGCGCAGCTTGATCTTCCACTCGGCGTGGGCCGCAATGGCATGGTCGAGATTCATGGGGTGTTTGTCCTCTGACGTGAGCCCGCCGCCTTTTGCGGCTGGCTGACTTGTGAGGTTTGCAGACCTAACAAAGCTTCACTGGAGACCCCGGCCTGATGGGCTAGGCCGTCTGGCCAGGTGGCGCCCGCAAGGCCCCGCCCCCTCGCTCTTCCTGGCCAGTCAGGGCGCATGCGCCATTGCATGGCGCAGGGACTGAGCTAGCTTGCGGCCACAATTCGCAAGGGGCGCACGCATCCAAATGCTTCATCCAACCAAGCTGGCCCTGGCGGCCACCTGCCTGCTGGGGCTTTCGGCCTGTGGCCAGGGCGGCGGCGAGGCCGCCGGGTCCTCAGAGGCCGCCAAGGCGCCTGCGGCGCAGCCGACGCCGGCAGAGCAGCAGGCCCTGCTGGCCGCCCTCCCCGCCCCGTACAACACCGGCGACCTGGAGAATGGCCGTCGGCAGTTCGGCCTCTGCCGGTCCTGCCATACGGTCGCCGAAGGCGGCCCCAACCTGACCGGCCCCAACCTTCACGGCGTGTTTGGCCGCCCTGCCGGGGCGGTGGAGGGCTACCGCTACTCCGACGCCCTGCAGACGGCGAGCTTCACATGGGACGCCGAACGCCTCGACGCCTGGCTCGCCAATCCGCGGACCTATCTGCCGGGCAATCGCATGACCTTCGCCGGTCTCGCTGACCCCAAGAAGCGGCTGGATCTCATCGCCTATCTGAAGGTGGAGTCAGGCTTCGCGGCGTCCGCTCCTGCGGCGCCCGCAGGCGAGGTCGCCCCTGCCGCGGAGGCAGAGCTCTAACGCGCGGGAAACGAGCGTTTTTGATCTATGCAATCTTGACGATTGTCCGCCGGGCGCCCACCTTGGGAGGGTCGAGATTGCATTGCATCTGTCGATCCCGATGACCGCTCCTGGACCCCGGCCCAGGAGCACCCCCAATCCTGACGACTTGGCCTTCCTCCCACCGGAGGAAGGCCTTTCTTTTTCGTCGATTATTCGGCGGCGTTAGCGACCCTGGCCTGCTCGGCCTCCTCGAAGGCTTCGATCCGCCGGGCCATGTGCTCAGGCGACTTCGTGAAGCGGGCCAGCAGATTGTAGAAGATCGGCACGATAAAGAGGGTCAGGAGGGTGGCGAAGATCGCCCCGAAGAAGATGACCACGCCGATGGTGCGACGGGCCTCGCCGCCGGCTCCGCCCCAAACGATGAGGGGAACCGCGCCGGCCGCGGCCGAAATCGAGGTCATGATGATCGGCCGCAGACGCAGGGTGGAGGCTTCGATCACCGCCTCGCGGATCGACAGGCCTTGATCTCGAAGCTGATTGGCGAACTCCACTATCAGGATGCCGTTCTTCGCCGCGATGCCCACCAGGATGATCAAACCGATCTGACTGTAGGTATTGATCGTGGAGCCATCGACCAGCAGGCCGAACAGCCCTCCTAGGGCCGCCACCGGCACGGTGAGCATGATCACGCCTGGGTGAATCCAGCTCTCGAACTGGGCGGCCAGCACCAGGAAGACCAGCAGCAGAGCCATGCCGAAGGCGAGGCCCACCGCGCCGCCCGCCTCCAGATAGTCCCGCGCCCCGCCGCCCCACAGAACACCCACGCCTCCGGGCTGCTTGGCCACCTCGGCCTCGAAGAAGGCGATGGCGTCGCCGATCGTGTATCCCGGATTCAGCTGGGCGGTGAGATCGATTGAGCGGGACCGGTCGGTCCGCTCGCGATCGGGGGTGTCGCCGCGAACCTCGGTGGTGACCACCGAGGCCAGCGGGATGACGGCGCCGGTGTCCGAGCGGACATAGAGATTGTTCAGATCTTCCTGGCTCATCCGCTGATCGCGGTCGGTCTGTAGGATGACGTCGAACTCGCGCCCGTCACGGATGTAGGTCGTCACTCGCCGCGAGCCGAACATCGTCTCCAGCGCGCGGCCCACCGCCTGAGTCGAGACGCCAAGCGCCGCAGCCTGCTCGCGATTGATGGTGACCAGAAGGCGGGGTGAGGTCGGCTCGTAGTCCATCCGCACCCGGGCGAGGCCCGGATTGTTCTCCGCCGCTTCCTGGATCGGCCTCAGCCACGCGGCGATCTGGTCATAGTCGGTGCCAATGGCCACCAGGTCGACGCTGTTCCCCTCGCTTCCGCGCAGGGCGGGCCGCACAAAAGCCGTAGCCCGAACCGAGGTGATCGCTGAGAACTCCTTGTTCAGCTGAGCGGCCAGGGCGTTGGAGTCGAGGGCGTCGGGGCCTTCGGCCACGGTCACATTGGCGTTGGCGGAGTTGTATTGCAGTCCGCCGAACCGCGGCATGGAGATCAGATAGCGGGAAACCTCGCCGCTCTCGTACAGCTCCATGAGGCGCGCCTCGATCTCCTTGGCCGCCTCGTAGGTGTAGTCGTAGCCTGCGCCTTCGGGCCCGGCGATCATGATGTCGACCCGACCGCGATCCTCCTCCGGCACCAGTTCGCTCGGCAGATATCGGAAGATGCCGAACGCCGCCACGGCGAGGACAACGACCAGCACCCCGGTAGCCCAGGTGGCGGAGCGGCGACCGAGCAGGAATTCCAGGGAGGCGTGATAGGAGGTCCGAAGCCGCATCATGGCCCCGTCCACGGTTCGGGCCACATAGCCCTGGCCATGGGCCGGCCGCAGGAGCAGCGAGGCCAGCATCGGCGACAGACTGAGCGCCAACAGGGATGAGAAGGCCACCGCCGCCGCGACCGCCACCGCCAGCTCCACGAATAGCCGGCCGATGTAGCCGGGCAGGAACATCAGCGGCGCGAACACCGAAATCAGGACGATGGTCGTGGCGACCACGGCGAAGAACACCTGACGGGTGCCCCGCTGGGCCGCCACAGGGGCGGGTTCGCCCTCGTCGATCCGTCGCTGGATGTTCTCCACCACCACGATGGCGTCATCCACCACCAGACCAATGGCCAGCACCAGAGCTAGCAGGGTGAGCAGGTTGAGCGAGAAGCCGAGCGGCGCCAGGACGATGAAGGTCGAGAGAATGCAGATCGGGGCGACGACGGTGGGGATGATGGCCGCCCGCCAGGTGCCCAGGAAGATGAAGTTCACCAGCCCGACCACCGCCAGGCAGATGGCCATGGTGTACCAGACCTCCTCCAGGGCGTGCCGGGTGAAGATGGTGAAGTCCACCGCCACGTCGAGCTGCGTGCCTTCCGGCAAGCCGCGGTTCAACTCCGGCAGAATGGCGCGAATGCCGTCGGAAATCTCCAGGTCGTTGGCCTGGGACTGGCGCGTGACCGGGATGCCCACCTGGTCGCGGCCGTTGGAGCGGAACATCCGGCGCCGCTCGTCGGCCTCCTCCGACACCCGCGCGATATCACCGAGACGGGTGACATAGCCGCCGCCGTCGGCGGTGCGGACCGGCAGGTTGGCGAACTCCTCAGGGGTGGAGTAGCCTCGGGCGACGCGGATCGTGAAGTCCTTCGCCGCGGACTCCAGCGAACCGGCTGGCAGCTCAAGGTTCTGCGAATTCAGCGCGGTCTCGACGTCGTTGACCGTGATGCCGCGCGAAGCCATGGCCTGGGGATCGAGCCAGATCCGCATGGCGTAGTTCTGGGCGCCGCCGACCCCGACCTGGGCCACGCCTGGCACGGTGGACACCCGCTCGACGATATAGCGCTGGGCGTAGTCGGTCAGTTGCAGCCGGTTGAGCGTGGTCGAGGACAGGGCCAGGAACATGATCGGCTGGGCGTCGGCGTCAGCCTTGCGGATCTGCGGTGGGTCGGCCTGCAGCGGCAGGTTGGCCGAGACCCGCGAGACCGCGTCACGCACGTCGTTGGCCGCGGCGTCGAGGTCGCGGCTGAGCTTGAACTGGATATTGATGCGCGAAGAGCCGTCCCGGGACCCGGAGGTCATCCGGTCCACGCCCTCGATGCCGGCGACCTGGCGTTCGATGACCTCGGTGATCCGCTCCTCGATCACCTCAGAGGAGGCGCCCCGGTAATCGGTGCTGATGGAGATGACCGGGGGATCAACCGCCGGCAGCTCCCGCACCGTCAACTGGGTGAAGGAGGCCAGGCCGACGACGCACAGAATGATCGAGGCGACAGCGGCGAAGACCGGGCGGCGGACGGAGAGGTCGGAAAGCGTCATGCGCCGGGCCGTTCGCTGGCGACCTGCACGCGGGCCACGTCAGCCGCATCCAGGGTTTCGGCCACCTGGACCGGCTGACCGCCCGTGACCTTGTTCACACCGTTGGCGACAATCCGGTCCCCGGCGGCGAGCCCGTCCCGGATCTCGACGAAACCGTCCTGACGGGCGCCGGAAACCACCGGGCGCTGCTCAGCCCGGGTGGGTCCCTCGCCCTGGGAAATCACGAAGACGAAGGCCGAGGCGCCTTGAACGGCCAGCGCCGCCTCGGGGACCGCCAGGCTCTCGCGCTGCCCGCGGGACAGGGCCACACGGATCATCATGCCCGGCTTCAGGTAGCCGTCCGGATTGGGGAAGATAGCCCTGGCGGTGATGGCGCGGGTCTCTTCATCCACCCGGGTGTCCAGGGTGTCGATCCGCCCGGTGATCACCATGTCCGGGTAGACGTCGGTGCGGGCGCGGATGGTCTGTCCGGACGCCAGACCGGAAAGATAGCGCTCGGGCACCTGGAAATCGACGCGCACCGCCGAGAGATCATCCAGGGTCACGATGGCCGCCCCCGGATTGACCAGGGCGCCCGGGGCGATGTCGGTCAGGCCGACCACACCGGCGAAGGGCGCCCGGATCAGTCGGTCGCCCCGCCGCGCTTCGGCGGCGGACAGATCGGCCTGGGCGGTGAGATAGGCGGCTTCATGCTCGTCCACCGCGGCCTTCGACGCAAAGCCGCGATCGGCCAGGGTCCGCCAGCGCTCCAGGGTGCGCTCAGCCTGGGCCACCCGCGCCCTCGCCTGTTCGACCCCGGCGTTCTGTTCGGCGTCCTTAAGCTCCACCAGAACTGCGCCCTGGGCCACGTACTGGCCGTCGGTGAACCGCACCCGCTCCACCAGCTGGGTGGCCGCCGCCGTCAGGGTCACCGACTGGCGCCCCTTGGCCACGCCCAAGAGTTCGACGGTGTCGTTAAAGGTGTGAGTCTGCACCAGGGTCGCGGCGACGGGCACCCCGCCCCCGGGCCCGCCGGGTCCGCCCGGACCCTTGCCTTCGGGAGCGGCGGCGCCGAAGCCCATTCGCAGGCCCCCGACCACCACCATCAGCCCCAGGATCACCAGCGCGCCGACGAGGAAGAAGTGACGTCTCAGCAATGGGGGCTCCGTCGCTCCGCAGGTGGAGCGTGTGACAGGCGGGACAAGGACTACGGGACTCAGCCTTCAGGCATAGGCTTGGTCTGATGACATACAGATGGCCATACGTTTCGCGACGGAAACGTATGGCCATTGGTTATAGTGTTCGGGCGCGCCAGCGGAAAAGATGCACGGCGGCGCCTATGAAATTAGCGACCGGCGTTCTTGCCGCGGCCTAACGCCAGCGCGCTACGCCTCAGGCGTCGTAGCCGGGCGATTCGCGATCCAGCCGGCGCAGGCAGCCCGGCCAGGCGAGCTTGCCGCCGATGCCCCGGGCGACCTGAGACTTCACCTCGGCCTGGGCGGCTTCCGGGGCGAACAGCACGTTCTCCCGGCCGGCTGACAGGGCCATGACCTGCTGCTTGCAGGCCCGCTCCAGATAGAACATGCCGATCCAGCAGTCGGCGGCGGAGTCGCCCACCGAAAGCGTGCCGTGATTGCGCAGCAGCATCAGGGTCTTGTCGCCGATATCGGCCACCAGGCGCTCGCGCTCATCCAGGTTCAGGGCGATGCCCTCATAGTCGTGATAGGCCAGACGCGGCAGAACGATCAGGGCGTGCTGCGACAGGGGAAGCAGGCCCTCCTTTTGGGCGGCGACGGCGACTCCCTGGTCGGAGTGCAGGTGCATCACGAACTTGGCGTCCTCCCGGGCCTCGTGGATGGCCGAGTGGATGGTGAAGCCCGCCGGGTTGATGAAGTAGGGCGTCTCCTGGAGGATGTTGCCCTGCAGGTCGATCTTCACCAGGGACGAGGCGGTGATTTCCTCGAACAGCATCCCGTAAGGGTTGATCAGGAAATGATGCTCCGGCCCCGGGATCCGGGCCGAGATATGGGTGTAGATCAGGTCGTCCCACCCGTGCAGGGCCACCAGCCGGTAGAGAGCGGCGAGCTCGACTCGCGCCTGCCACTCCTCGGTGCTCACCTTGCCTTGCAGCGACATGACGCCCGCAGATCCATCGGCCATGGCGGCCTCCCTTGGTTCTTGTTCTTCGGCTCTAAAGTCCTCCCCGCGGTTCCGACCGTCAAGGGCCAGGACGTTCACCCGTGGCTGAGCACGCGGCGAACCGCGTCGCGCCAACGTCCCCGGCCGGCCGCCCGCTCAGAGGTCGACAGGCTGGGCTCAGCCGGCTCGGTGCGCGGCCGGGCCGCTGCGGCGGCCTCCACATCGGGATAGAGCCCCGCGCCAAGGCCTGCAAACAGCGCCGCGCCAAGGGCGGTGGTCTCCTCATAACTGGCCCGGGCGACGCTCTGGTGGGTCAGGTCGGCCAGACGCTGGGCGAACCAGGGACTGCGGGACATTCCCCCATCAATCCGCAGCTCCGTCCCGGCGCCGAAGGCGTCCGGCGCATCGGCCTGCATGGCCTCGATCAGGTCGGCTGTCTGGTAGGCGCAGGCGTCGTAGGCGGCGAGCGCGATCTCGGCCAACCCTGCGTCGCGGGTCAGGCCCGTCAAGGCCCCGCGAGCTTCGGCGTCCCACCAGGGCGCCCCCAGGCCAGTGAAGGCCGGCACCAGGACGACGCCGTTCCCGGGCCTCGCCTTCCGCGCCAGGGCCTCGGCGGCGGCCGGGCTCTCAACGCCAAGACCCTCCACGAGCCAGCCAATGGCGGCGCCAGCGATGAAGATGGCGCCTTCCAGGGCGTAGGTGGTCTGGCCATCGATCCGCGCCGCCACCGTGGTCAGCAGCCGGGCCCGGGAGCGGGGCGCGTGGGTCCCGGTGTTCACCAGCAGGAAGCAACCGGTGCCATAGGTCGCCTTCATCTGCCCCGGCGCGATGCAGCCCTGCCCCATCAGGGCCGCCTGCTGATCACCGGCGACGCCGCAGATCGGGATCGAACGCCCCAGAAGCTCTGGCAGGGTTTCGCCAAACAGACCGGCGCAGTCACGCACCTCCGGAAGAACACCCCGGGGCACTTTGAACAGCTCCAGCATGGCCTCTGACCAGGCCTGGGCCCGGATGTCGAACAGCAGGGTGCGCGAGGCGTTGGTGGCGTCGGTGACGTGGGCGGCCCCGCCGGTCAGCTTCCAGATCAACCAGGTGTCGATGGTCCCGGCCAGAAGTTCCCCGGCCTCGGCCCTGGCCCTCAGGCCCGGGGCGTGGTCCAGCAGCCAGGCGAGCTTGGTTCCACTGAAATAGGGATCGATCAGCAGGCCCGTGACGTCGGTCACGTGGTCCTCGACTCCCTGCTGGCGCAGGGACTCGCACACCTCGGCGGTCCGCCGATCCTGCCAGACCACCGCCCGGTGAACAGGCCGCCCCGTGGCCTTGTCCCAAAGGACGACGGTCTCGCGCTGATTGGTGATTCCGATGGCCGCCACCTGAGCCATGTCCGCCCCGGCCTCGGCCACCGCCGCGACCATCACCTTGACCGCCGCCTCATAGATCTCGATGGCGTCATGCTCGACCCAACCGTCGGCGGGATAGTGTTGAGCCAGGGGGATGGATGCTTCACCCAGCGCCTTGCCGGCCAGGTCGAACAGAATGGCCCGGGTGCTGGTGGTGCCCTGGTCCAGGGCCAGGATAAGGGGGCTTGTCATTTAAATCTCCTCCTGGCGCCAACTGAGCGGCTCCTGCGGCAATTTGGTTGGCCGCGGTTTAAGCATGTTTTCATGTGCGAGCTTCAGATTCCCCGCAACGAGCCTAGTACCTGGAGATCGCCTTGAGCGTGCTCGCGCGGACCGAAGAGATCCTCAGCCTGGCCAGGAGCAAAACGCCTGCCGACCGGGAGCGGCTGCTGCTGGCCGTCGTCGATCTGTGCGACGTGGCCGAGAGCGCCCAGATCATGTCGGCCCCGGCTGTGCAGGACCTTCTGAATTCGATCTTCATGAGCCTGGTGGTCGAGGCCGAACGGGATATTCGCCGCCGGCTGGCCGAGAAGCTGGCCAATGTGGACTGGGCGCCGGCCGCCCTGATCAATGTCCTGGCCCTCGATGACATCGAGATCGCCCGCCCGATCATCGCCTCGAGCCCGCTCCTGGACGACCAGGACCTTGTTCGCCTGCTGATCGAGGCCACCATCGAGCATCAGATCGAGGTCGCGCGCCGCCCGGGACTGGCGCCGCCCGTGGTCTCGGCCATTTTGCAACAGGGCGAGCCCGCCGTCCTCACGGCGCTGGCTGGCAATGTCCAGACAGCGCTGGGGCCTGAAGACATGGCCCTGCTGGTCAAGGCGGCTCGCCGAGTGGCCGCGCTGCGCTCGCCCCTGGTGCGGCGGCCGGAGCTGACTGACGACCTGGCCCTGCAGCTCTATGTCTGGGTCGGACAGGCCCTGCGTCAGGCGCTCACCACCCGGTTTCGTCTCGATCCCGTGGCGCTGGAGGCCGCGCTTGGGCAGGCGGTGGGCGAGGCCCACGCTGGCGCTCCCGGCGCTGACCCGACCGCCGACGCCATCGTCTGGGAGCAGGATGACGAGCGCGAGGAGATGGAACGTCGTCTGATCTCCAAGCTGGTGGCCGCCGGTCAGTTGCGCCCCGGCTACCTGCTCCGCGCCCTGCGGGAGGGAAAGCTGTCGCTGTTCGCAGGCGCCCTGGCCACTCTGGGGGATTTTCCGCCGGAGATGGTGCGCCGCGCCCTGGACGGCGAGCAGCCGGAACATCTGGCCCTGGCCTGCGCGGCGGTGAACATCGACCGCAGCGCCTTTCCGACCATTCTGGAGCTGGTCCGCGAACTCAATGGCGGCAAGCCCGGCGGCGGTTCCGATGGGCTCCGACGCGCGCTGTCGGCCTTTGGCCCGTTCGCCCCCGACCTGGCCGCCATGGCCTTCCGCCGCACCATGACCCCAAAGGCCGGCTGAGCCGCCCGCCCCTGCTGCAGATCGGGGTTTGACAAGCACGGCGCCCTACACGCTTTTGACGGCCCATGTTCCGAGCCGAACCCTTTGTGACCCGGGTGGCCTTCGCCGCCAGCGACCGGCCCGAGGCCCAGGACGCCCTGAAGGCGCTTACCGCACGCTATGGGCAGGTGCCGCAGGATCAGGCTCAGGTGATCGTCGCCCTGGGCGGTGACGGCTTCATGCTTGAGACGCTTCACGGCAATATGGGCGCGCCCAAGCCGATCTACGGCATGAACCGGGGATCGGTGGGCTTCCTGATGAACGAGTATAGCCCGGACGATCTGCTCGACCGGATCAACGCCGCCGAGCGGGCCCTGATCCATCCGTTGAGCATGGTGGCGGTGGATTCCCGCCGACGGCAGCACCGGGCCCTGGCGATCAATGAGGTGTCTCTGCTGCGCCAGACCCGCCAGACCGCCAAGCTGCGCATCTCGGTGGACGGCAAGGTGCGGCTGAATGAGCTATCCTGTGACGGCGCCCTTGTCGCCACGCCGGCGGGCTCCACAGCCTACAATCTCTCAGCCCATGGCCCGATCATCCCGCTCGACGCCAAGGTGATGGCCCTGACCCCGATCAGCGCCTTCCGCCCCCGTCGCTGGCGCGGCGCGCTTCTGTCGCACTCTGCGCGGGTGAGCTTCGAGATCCTTGAGGCCGACAAGCGGCCGGTGAGCGCGGTGGCCGACAATTTCGAGGTCCGTGACGTGCTGGAGGTTCATGTGGCCGAGAACCGAGACATCAGCCTGGTGATGCTGTTTGACGCCGGCCGCAGCCTCGAAGAACGGGTTCTGGCAGAGCAGTTCTCCGCCTAGTTGAGAGAGCCGCCTGCCCTCCGACTCTTTCGTCACATGCATAGTGAGACTTAGCGCGCAATCGCCTCATTCGTTGTTAAGCTATCCTGCCTAGAATCGTTGGCAATCATCCCAAAAGGAGATGGCAGTGAGTCAGCAGAATACGGGTCAGGTGATCCAGGTCCCCAATACGCTTCGCCTGAAGGTCGGGGGTCGTTTCGGCGCGGTCGACGCCAGCGCGATCGCCAAGGCGGAAGCTGCGCTCAAGAGCCTCTCTGGCAATTTCGCCGCCTGGCTGCAGGATGAGGTCACCAAGCTGGAGGCCGCCCGTCAGCAGGTGAAGACCGACGGCGCAACGCCTGAGACCCTGGAAACCCTCTATCTGCGGGCCCATGACCTCAAGGGCCTCGGCGCCACCTACGAATTCCCGCTGATCACCCGCATGGCAGGGTCGCTGTGCAAGCTGATCGACGACAAGGACAAGCGCATGGAAGCGCCGATGGTCCTCATTGACGCCCACATCGACGGCATCAAGGCCGCGGTGCGCGACGGCATCAAGACCGACGACCATCCGGTGGGCAAGATCCTGGTCGAAGAGCTGGAGCGCCGGGTATCGGCCTCGGGCCTCGTCTGAGAGCCAGCCTCCAACCCCCTACATTCCCGGGATAAACGGCTCGCTGACCGCGCCGTAGCCTGCGCTTTCCGGCAGGACCAGCCGTCTGCCGTCCGGGCCTTCGTGGATCTCCGGCTGCACGGTCACCAGGGGCCTCGCCCGGGCCTGATCGATGGCCGCCGCCGCGCTGGCCGCTCTGGCCAGAAGCTGCAGGTTCATACGGGTCGGAAAGACCAGCTTCCGCCTCCCCCGTTCGGCCGCCTCCAGCGCGGCGTCGGGGGCATACCAGCAGGCGTCCACCGTCTCACGCCCGTCGCACACGGCCAGCTGACCGGCCGGCGCGTGGGCCACGTAGAACCAGGTGTCGAACCGCTTGGGCGTCACTGGCGGGGTGATCCAGCGGGCGAAGACGGTAAGCGCTGACAGGTCCAGCCGCGCCCCGGCCGCCCGCACCACATCCAGGAACGGCGTCTCACCCCGGTCGACGGATTGACGCAGCTCCAGCGGCGCAGGTTCGATGGCCAGAGGACCACCATCGATCCGGCGGGCGAGCAACAGGCCGGCCTCCTCGAATACCTCACGTATGGCGGCGATCCGCAGGCCTGACTGCTCCGCGCCATGCTCGCCCCAGCCGAGCGCGTGCTCGCGCCACGCCTCATCATGGTCGCCAGGGCTGGACTTGCCGCCAGGAAAGACCAGGGCGCCGGAGGCGAAGTCGATCTGATGGTGCCGCTCGACCATCAGCACCTCGAAGCTGGGGTCGTCGCGCAACAGGAGCAGGGTCGAGGCCGGACGCACCAGGCCGCCCGCGGGATCATCGGTCATGGGCGATATCTGACCCCGGCGCGCCCGTTCGCCAAGGAAAAGCTCGGATCAGGCGGTCTGCAGCGCCGGCGCAGCCCGCTCGGCCATCCGGTCCATGCGATCCAGGAGATAGTCGGCGTCTTCCCGGGCGCCCACATGGGGCTGGGTGAGGAAGCGTTCGAGCATCTTCTTCTGGAACTTGTCGCGGTCCCGGGCGCCGCCCTCGAACTCCATGGCGTGGAAGGTGTCCACCCCGGCGCGGAAGGCCGGGAGCAAGCGCGCGGGCATGCCGGCCCGCTCATAGATCGCCTTCAGGCCAAGTGGCCCGGCGTCGTGGATCATCAACCAGGTCCGGTGGTGGGGCACCCCGGCCAGCTCGGCCAGCCCCCACTCGAAGAAGGCCATGTGCCCGTGCGCCAGGGCCCGCAGGAGCAGGGAGGGCGTCAACCGCTCGTTGCGGTGCAGGTGGGCGACAAAGGCCTTGAGATCGGCGGCGCGGCCGGCCTGGTCCACCAGATCCAGAGTCGCACGCTCCTTGGCGCCGGTGGCGATCTGAAGGGCGAGCTCCGGCGAGACCGGATGATGGGCGAGAAGGTGGTCGCGAACCTGATCGCCGACCAAGTCGATAAGCTTCTCCGTGACCGACAGCGGCAGGGTTTGACGATAGGCGACCGCCGCCAGCACCCGTTCCGACCGCTCGAAGCGGGCCAGGACGTTCATCAGGGTCTGATCGGCGAAGTCGGCGTTGTCGTTGGAGCAGGCGACCTCGACGGCGCGCTCCACCCCGGTCTCGACGATGACGTCGGTGAGGCGTCGCGACAGGCGGGGCCGCTTGGCGATCGCCACCTGCCGAACCGGTCCGCCGAGACGGACGATCTCGACCAGCTCTTCATCGGTGAAGACCGGCGAGAAGCTGAGAATGGGCTGGCAGACGCTCTCCACATCCCGGGCCAGCTTCAAGGCCACATCGTGAGGAATAAGCGGAGAACTCTTTAGGGTTACCGCCAGGGCCCGGCGGACCAGCTCGGCGGCGTCCTGGGCCATAACCCGCAGGATGTCCTGGGCCAGCACCTGCTCTTCGGGCGTCAAAGGCAGAGTATCGATGCGCCGGCACAGCTTGTGCGCCACCAAAGCCCGCTCGTCCGGCGTCGCGCCCTTCACCAGGGTGCGTATGTCGTCCTCGGTGAGCGCCGCCCGCGTCGTGGTCATGTGCCCCTCCCCTGCGCCGGGACTCCCGCCCCGTCTCATGACAATGGTCGATTAGGCTTAACGGACGGTTTCGCACCCGCCTGTGGATTAACGCTGTTGCGTAACCCCCCGCCAACCCTGACCCACTACCTTCGCGGGCGTCGCCGCAAAGGACCAAGCCCGTGTCATCCAACGATTCTGCTCGGTTCGCCCCACGCGGCGGCGCCTCCGTGGCCCAGCAGGCCCTGGACGCCCAGGCTGCGCTGCTGCCCTACGCCCTGGTCGCCTTCGTGGTGAGCATGCCGGTCTTCGTCTGGGCCGGCTCCTATGCCGACAACGCCGCCTGGATGACGGCCAGCTTCGCCCTGTTCGCCATGGCCTGCGGCGCGACCTATGCGGCGGTCAACTGGCTGCGCACCGCGGCGGCCGCCGACCTGCGCGCTCGCTCGCGGGTGCATATTGTCACTGGCCTCGTCTGGGCCGGCTGTGTGGCCCAGGTCGCCGCCTTCGCCGACGGCGCCGGACCCATGCGTGAAACCCTGCTGCTGATGGCGACGGCTGCGGCGGTGATCTGCATCTTCTTCACCGCGCCTTGGCTGCCCAGCCTGCTGGTGGTGGGCGCCGCCGCCGCCGCCGGCCCGCTGATCGCCCTGTTCGCCAGTCCCCATAGCCAGAACGCCGCCACACTGGCCTGGGGCGGCGTGGCGCTGGCCTTCGCCCTCGCCCTGATGCTCAACCGGGTGCTGCGCCGGCAGTTCGCCATGGCCGCTGAACGGGAGGTTCTGATCGCAGACCGGGCGGGCAAGGTCGAGGAGGCCAGCCGCCTGGCCCGGTCCAAGTCCGACCTCGTCGCCACCCTCAGCCACGAGATCCGCAATGGCCTGACCGGGGTGTCGCACGTGCTGGCCGCCGCCGCCGGACGCAATGGCCGGGCCGCTCCGTCGCGGGAGCAGCTCTCCGCGGCCCTCGACGCCGTCAGCGATCTGATCGCGGTGCTCAACACCACCCTGGATTCGGAGACCGCAGAGGCCGGTCGTCTGGCGGTCGACGTCAGGCCTCTGGACGCGCCAGGCCTCGTCCGTGACCTGATGCTGCTGAACCGTCCCCATGCGGGCGCCAAGGGCCTGGAACTGAGCGTCTATGTGGCCCCAGAACTGGCCGAGGGCCCCGGCGCGGCCCTGGGCGATCCAGCCAGGGTGCGGCAGATCCTGGCCAATCTGATCGGCAACGCCATCAAGTTCACCGTCCGCGGCCGCGTCGAGGCGCGGCTCAGCCTGACGCCCGAGGGCCGCGTGCTGATTGAAATCGCCGACACTGGCCCGGGCCTGTCCGACGGCGAACTGGCCCAGGCCTTTGAAGCCTTCCACCGGGTTGAACGCACGAGCGCAGGCGTGCCGGGCGCCGGTCTTGGCCTGTCGCTCTCGCGCCAGTTGGCCAGGCTGATGAACGGCGAGCTAATCGCCACCAGCGCGCCTGGCGTGGGCAGCTGCTTTGGCCTGATCCTCCCCTTCGATCCGCTGGCCGCAGCCCTTGCCGAGCTGGCGCCCGAAGCCCCTGACGAGCCGCAGATCGAAGGCCGCAAGCTCCGGATCCTCATGGCCGAGGACGACAGTCTGAACGCCGCCATGATGCGCGCGGTGCTGGAACAGCTGGGCCATCAGGTCGTCCACGCCCAGGACGGCCGCCGGGCCGTGGATCTGGCGCGGGTCTGCGAGTTTGACCTGGCCCTGATCGACGGCCGGATGCCCGGCCTGGACGGGCCAGAGGCCACCGCCGCCATCCGCGCCCTCGATGGGCCGGCCAGTGATCTGCCGATCATCGCGGTGATCGGCGGCGACGCTGGCGAGGCGCTGGAATGCACCCGGGCCGGCGCCGATGCGGTTCTGCGCAAGCCGGTCAGCGTCACCGCTGTGGCCAGGGCCGTGGCTGACGCCACCGCCGCGTCTCGCCGGAGCCTCGCCCGCAGGATCGCCTGACGCAGGGTCATAGCGCAGAACGCCTTTCCCCCTTCGCCGGCCCCGGTCAGTATGGCGCCAAGAGGGAGCTGCGCCGGTCAAGGCGCGGCCTGAGGCGGAGGACCGAGCGCTCGTGATACTCAAGGGTTTGAAGGTGGTGGAGTTCGCCACCTATATCGCCGCGCCCGGCGCCGCCGGCATCCTGGGGGACTGGGGGGCCGAGGTGATCAAGATCGAGCGCCCCGGCGGCGACGACATGCGGCACGTCTTCGCCGACGCCAAGAGCGACCTGGGCGCCAACCCCACCTTTGAGATGGACAATCGGGGCAAGCGCTCCATCGTCCTGGACATCGGCAAGCCCGAGGGGCGCGAGGCCGTGGCCAAGCTGGCGTCCGGCGCCGACGTCTTCATCACCAATGTCCGGCCTGCCTCGCTTAAGCGCGCGGGCCTGGATGAGGCCAGCCTGCGTCCGGCCAATCCGCGGCTGATCTACGCCCTGGTCACCGGCTACGGCCTGGAAGGGCCCGACGCCCACAAGCCGGGCTTCGACGTCACCGCCTTCTGGTCGAGGGCCGGGGTGGCGCGCATGACCACGCCCAAGGGGGAAGATCCCTTCCTGCTGCGCACCGGCTTTGGCGACCACATCACCTCGCTCGCCACCACCTCGGCGATCCTCGCGGCCCTCTATGAGCGCGAACAGACCGGCGTCGGCCGGATGGTGCAGACCTCCCTGCTGGCGACCGGGACCTATACGGTGGGCTCGGACCTAGCGGTGCAGCTGCGCTTTGGCCGGCTGTCGTCCAACCGCTCGCGGCGGGAGCCGCTCAACCCCCTGGCCAACTTCTTCCAGAGCGCCGAGGGCCGCTGGTTCGTCACCAACCCCCGGGGCGGATCGGTGGACTGGGCGGCCATGGCCAAGGCCGCCGGCCGTCCCGATCTGCTGGAGGATCCGCGCTTCGCCTCAGGCCGCCTGCGTAAGGAAAACACCGCGGCCCTGACCGCCGAGTTCGACCAGGCGTTCGGCGCCTTGGGTTGGGATGAGGTCACCGCCCGACTGGACGCCGCCGATCTCGTCTGGGCGCCTGTGCAGACGCCGGCCGAGGTAGCCGCCGATCCGCAGGTCCGCGCCTCCGGCGCCCTGGTCCAGGTGGAAAACACGCAAGGCGGCTTTGGAGACTCGCCGGCCGCGCCGGCTCAGTTCCCCGGCGTCGATCTCAGCCGCCGACCGCCGCCCCCTGGCCTTGGCCAGCACACCCGAGAGGTTCTGGCGGAACTGGGCTATGGGCCTGAGGCGATCAACGCGATGCTGGAAGCAGGCGCCGCAGCGGTTTAGCTATCGTCGCGCGCCTCGGACAACATCCGCAGCATTTCGGTGGAGAACAGCGAGCCGCCGAGCCGCTGACCCACGCCGGCGCCTTCAGCCGGCTGGGAGCCGCGCAGGATGAAGTCCACCAGGGCCTCCTGCTCGCGCATGGCCTCAGCGCGGCGGGCCGAGGCGTACTGGATGAAGCCGGTGTCCTGCGGGGCGGTCTCGCGAGGCCGGACGGCTTCGCCACCCCCGCCGGTGCGAGTCAGGTTGGCGTAGACCTCGGCCACCGTGGCCGGCCGGCCGCCCTTGTAGAAGATCGACCGGTTGGCCCGGGCGGCCTCGGGAAACAGGCTGGCGGCGCTGGCGCCGGGTTGAGATCGGGTGGCTTCAATCAGCTTGGCCGAGCCATGCGGCCCCAGAAAGTGGGCGGCGTAGAGCTCGCCGGCGGTGGGCGTGCGCCCGACCCGACCCTTGAGATAGGCGGCGTGGTCGGAGGTCAGTTCGCCGGCCATCAGGGAGGCGGCGTGCGGGTCGAAGCGCAGGTCCATGACCGTCTTGCGCGCCTCGGCGCCGGAGACGCGGTAGCGGCCGTCCGACCCCTTCTGAATCAGGTCCGCATAGCGGGCGTAGCCGTACTTCGAGCCATGCTGCTTCAGCGTGGCCAGCCAGGTCTGCTCGACGAACTGAAAGAGCCCGGCGGCCGAAGACGTCTTGGCCTTGGCCGTGGGATTGTAGCCGCTTTCCCGGTGGGCGGTGCCCATCAGGAAGGTGAAATCCACCCCCGTCGCGCTAGACGCGCGCTGGATGGCGGTTTCGACCACACCTCTAAGACCCTGGACGGACATGGTCCCTGAATGGCGCCGACATGGTTAACGGCCCGCTAACCACGTTCGCCGAGGCGCCTCAGGCGGTGAAGCGTCGCGGATCTAGCCGCGCAGCCCAAGGGCCCGGCGCCTCGCCCAGCGCCAGGGCCGCGACCATCGCCCCGACCAGGGGGGCGAGCAGCCAGCCGTTGCGCCGGGCCCCGCAGGCCAGGATGACCCCAGGGTTTGAGGAGGCGCCGACCAGGGGAAGTCCGTCTGGAGTAGCCGCCCGCACGCCCGCCGCCGCCGTCCAGGCCTGGCCGATCAGTCCAGGAAAGACCGCTTCGGCCTGGACGGCGAGGCCAGCGGCCACCTCCAGATCAACGCCTTCGCGGCCCTCCCCCACCTCCATCGTGGCGCCGACCAGCAGGCCATGGCGCGACGGGGCGGCATAGGCGCCCGGGCCACGCAGGACCGGTCCCTGATAGTCGAGGCCGAGATAGCGCAGAATGTGGCCCCGGATCGGCGAAAGCGCCGCCAGCTCCGGGGCGGCGTCCAGGAAGTCCCGCGAGGCGCCGGTGGCCACCACCAGCAGATCGTGTGCGCCAGGGCTCAGCGGTTCGGAAGACAGCGTGACCCCCAAGGCTTGGGCGGTCTGGACCAGGCGGCGCAGGTCGGCTGCGTCCGCCCGCCAGTCGCCGGTAACCCTCAGGCCGCCCCAGCCGCGCGCGCCGTGCCCGGCCAGGGCGGGGGGAACGGCGGCGGCTGCAGCCGGCAAGGAGAGGCCCAGGTCCGAGGCCGCAGCGCTCAAGCTTGACAGCCGCGCATCATCCCCAATGAGCACGGCGCCAGACCTGTCCAGCTCAAGACCCTGGGCGGCGGCGAAGCCAGGCCACAGATCCTGGGCGGCCAACAGGACGTCGAGGTGATGTGCGGTGGTGGGATCAGTCAGGACTTCGCTGACCGGCGCCAGCATCCCTGCGGCAACGGCCGAAGCGTTGGACTGGTCCAGTCCTGGGTCATGCACGGTGACCACCGCCCCGGCCCGGGCAAGCGAGAGGGCGCTGGCCAGTCCGAAGACGCCGGCGCCGGCCACGGCGACTCTCAAAGGGGAGCTCATGCGGCTAACGACCCATCTGGGGGCGGAAAATCAAGCGGAACCGGCCGCGATCGCTTCGGGTTGCAACAGTCCCGCATGAGGTTCACCCCATGGCCGAAGCCCTCTCCCTGACCGTGCCCAAGCCGATCGATGAACTGGCCCATGAGGTTCTGCGGCTGGCCTGCGACCGGGACCTCAAGCTCGCCACGGCCGAAAGCTGCACCGGCGGGCTGCTTGCCTCGCTACTGACCGACATTCCCGGCTGCAGTCACGCCTTCGAGCGGGGCTTCGTCGTCTATACGGACGCGGCGAAACAAGAGCTGCTGGGGGTGCGCCAGTCGATCCTCGACATCGAAGGGGCCGTCTCGGAAGCCGCAGCCCTGGCGCTGGCACAGGGCGCGCTGGATCGGTCTCAGGCCGACGTGGTCGCCGCCATCACCGGCTTTACGGACGCAGGCCCCTCGCCGGAGGATGAGGCCGGCCTGGTTCATTTCGCCAGCGCCCGCCGGGGCTCTAGCCCACGCCATCGACGGATGCGGTTTGGCGATATCGGCCGGGCAAGGGTGCGCCAGGCGGCGCTGGAGACCGCGCTGCGCATGATGCGTGAGGATATACTGGCGATCTGACCCTCAGCGCCGTCCGAAGAGCAGCTCCAGCCCCTGGATCACGTCCTCCATGAGCTCGTCGGCGCGATCGGCGTCGGAGGCCCGCAGAGAGGCGGCCCCATGGCCGCAGGCCCAGACCGCCCAGGCGATCTTGTCGATCTGATCAGCGTCCTTGCGCGCCGGCAGCGCAACGGCGACGGCGGCCTGAAGGACGGCGAAACAGCGGGTCCTGGCCTGCTCAACCCCCGGATGGGTCGCGACCGCAGGATCGAACATCAGACCGAACATGGCGCTGTCAGTCTTTGAATAGGCGAAATAGGCCCGGGCCAGGGTGCGGATCCGCGTGCCCTCCACCGCGGAGTCCTGGGCCTCTTTGAGACGGCGCTCCAGCTCCTGAAACCCGGCGGCGGCCAGTTCGGCCAGCAGCTCAGCCTTGCCGGAATAGTGATGATAGACCGAGCCTGCGGCGATGCCGGCGCGTCCGGCCAGGGTGCGGAGGTTCAGTTGGGCCACGCCCCCCTCCTCCACGATGGCGCGGGCCTCCTCGAGCAGCTGCGCCCGGAGATTTCCCACATGATAGCGCCGACGGGCGGCGACGTCGGACCAGGCCATACGGCTCCCAACCGTGATGATACGCAAAACCCTCGCTCACCGGGGATTGAGCCGGACAACCGGTGCGAAGTCCAGGGGCCCAGGCCCAAGACGGTCTGGAACCCAGCCGGGAGGCGCGGCGTTTTCGGGTGTGTTGCAATGCTGGATGAAGGACGATGGCCCAGGCGATCCGGAACGAAACCTATCGCAGCGGCGACCCAGACGGTCGCCGGCGCTGGCCTGTTCGGCGCAGCGTCATCTTCGTGCTCGCCGCGTCGGCGGCGCTGTGGATGCTGATCCTGGCGCCCGCCGCCGCGCTTTAAGACCTGCCGCCGGTCAGATGATGCAGAACGATGCCGCTGGTGGTAGCGACGTTCAGCGAGTCGAAGCCGCCGGCCATGGGGATGCGTAAGGTGGCGCAACGCCTCAGGATATCGGACGGCAATCCCGGGCCTTCGGCTCCAAACACCACGGCCGTCCGCGACCCTGGTCGATAGTCCTTGAGGTCCTGTCGGCCGGACGGACTCAGGGCCACCACCTCGAACCCCGCCCCCTCCAGCAGGCCCACCAGATCATCGCCGGGCTCCAGCCTGGCATAGGGCGTGATGAGGGCCGCGCCGACCGAGACGCGGATGGCCTTGCGATACATCGGATCACAACAGGTCGGATCGAGGAGGACGGCGTCGACGCCAAAGGCCGCGGCGTTACGGAACAGGCCCCCCATATTGTCATGGTTGCCGACGCCATGGACCACGGCGACTCGCGCCTGAGGACCCAGGCCTTCGATCAGACCGCTCGCGCTCGGTATCGCCCGGCGTCGGCCAAGCCCCAGCAGGCCCCGGTGGATCGGAAACCCGACGATGGCGTCCATGACACTCTGCTCAGCCACGTAAACCAGCGCGGCCGGATTGTTCGCGCCAATCAGCTCGGCGAGACGCTCCGCACGATCGGCGGCCGCCAGCAGGGCCAGCGGTTCGCAGAGGGGCGAGGTCAGCAGATGACGTAGCACCACCTCGCCTTCGGCCACGAACAGGCCCTGGCGTCCCACCAGATCACGCTCGCGCACGTTCATGAACGGTTCCACCCGGGGATCGGCAGGGTCCGAAATGACCGTGAAGGAAGGCGGCAAACAGCGCTCCTGACGTTGCGGCGAAGAATCCCCCTCTGGGCGAACGGGAAAAGTTGACGCCGGCGTCATCTTTAGCCTATCGTGGGTCAAAATCTGGAGGATTCCCATGGCTGACGGTACGGTTGATATTCTGAAGGACGCGCGGGCCAAGGCCTACGCCACCCCCCTTGATCAGCTCAATCCGGCTCAGCCCGAGCTGTTCCAGGCCAACGCCATGTGGCCGATCTTCGAACGGCTGCGGAAGGAAGACCCGGTCCACTTCACCGCCGAGAGCGAGTACGGGCCGTACTGGTCGATCACCAAGTACAACGACATCATGGCGGTGGACACCAACCACCAGGTCTTCTCCTCCGAGCCCGGCATCACCATCGCCGACCAGGATGGCGAAGAAGGTCCCCTGCCGATGTTCATCGCCATGGACCCGCCCAAGCACGACGTCCAGCGCAAGACCGTCAGCCCCGCCGTCTCGCCGATGAACCTGGCGATCCTCGAGCCCCTGATCCGCGAGCGCGCCGCCAAGATCCTCGACAGTCTGCCGATCGGCGAGGAGTTCGACTGGGTCGACAAGGTGTCGATGGAACTCACGGCCATGACGCTCGCCACCCTGTTCGACATGCCGCAGGAAGACCGCCGCAAGCTGACCTACTGGTCCGACGTGGTCACCGCGGTGCCCGGCCATGGCCTGATCGACACCCTCGAAGAGAAGATGCAGATCTTCATCGAGTACCATGGCTACTTCACCGAGCTCTGGAACCAGCGGGTCAACGCCGAACCGGCCGGCGACCTGATCTCCATGCTGGCCCATGGGCCTGAGACCCGGAACATGACGCCGCGGGAGTATTTCGGGAACATCGTGCTGCTGACGGTCGGCGGCAACGACACCACCCGCAACACCATCACCGGCAGCCTCTATGCGCTGAACCAGAACCCCGACCAGTACGCCAAGTTGCGGGCCAATCCCGAGCTGATCCCGTCCATGGTGTCGGAGACCATTCGCTGGCAGACCCCGCTGGCCCACATGCGTCGCCGCGCCACCCAGGACTTCGAGATGGGCGGCAAGACCATCAAGAAGGGCGACAAGGTCGTCATGTGGTACGTCTCGGGCAACCGTGACGACGAGGTCATCCACAACCCCGACAGCTACATCATCGACCGCGAGCGTCCGCGTCAGCACATCTCCTTCGGGTTCGGCATCCACCGCTGCGTGGGCAACCGCCTGGCCGAGCTGCAGCTGAAGATCATCTGGGAAGAGATCATGAAGCGCTTCCCCGACATCCAGGTGGTGGAAGAGCCCAAGCGTGTCTTCTCGACCTTCGTGAAGGGCTATGAATCCATGAAGGTGGTCATCCCCTCGCGTCTCTAGGTCTTACGCTAAGAGTTCCGCCAGTCTCCAGTTGGCGTTGCAAGGCCCCGTCGCCCCTCCAGGCGGCGGGGCTTTTGCTTTGGCCCATCGGCAGGCAGGCGGTATGCGAAGGCCATGAAGCCATGGATCTGCCTCGACACCGCCCAGATGCCCGACGGGGGCGGCGAGTTGCGCCTGATGCGCCGCGATGTTGAATTCTCCATCATGGCCGGGTCCATCGAGCTGATGAACAGCCGGCTCAGCGGCTCGGAAGAGGCGCTGGCGACCCTGACCTGGGAGCGGCTGGGCGGACGCCCGGCGCCACGGGTCCTGATCGGCGGCCTCGGCATGGGCTTTACCCTGCGCGCGGCGCTGGGGGTGCTGCCGGCGGACGCCAGGATCACGTTGGCGGAGCTTGTTCCAGAGGTCGTCGCCTGGGCGCGCGGCCCGCTGGCCGAGGTCTTCCAGGGCTGCCTGGATGATCCCCGCGTCAGCATCCACACGGGCGATGTCGCGCCCCTGATCGCCTCGGCGCCCGCCGTTTGGGACGCCATCCTGCTGGATGTGGACAATGGCCCCGAAGGCCTGACGCGGCGGGCCAATGACAGCCTCTATGACCTGCCGGGTCTCGCCCGCGCCCGGGCCGCCCTGCGCCCCGGCGGCGTGCTGGCGGTCTGGTCCTCAGCGCCCGACGAGGGCTTCACCCGCCGGATGAAGCGCAGCGGGCTGGCGACCGAGGTGGTGAAGGTGGCGGCCCGCAAGGGCGGCCGCGGCGCACGCCACGTGATCTGGCTGGGGGCGCGGAGCTAGGGTCCGGCAAAAAAGAAATACGGCTCCAAGGCGACTTAATGCTGCACTGCAGCATTACCTCTCTGTGCGCTACCGCCGACAGGAACCGATATGCCAAGCCTCGCAGACACCACCGCCATGCTTAAGCGCGCCAGACTGGTCGCGCCCGGGACTGCCCGGCGCGGGCCTGATCGCCCACGACGGATGGTGGAGACGACAGACTTTGGGGCCAATCCCGGCGGCCTGCGGATGTTGAGCTACCCCCCTGAGGGCCTGCCCAGCGACGCCCCGCTGGTCGTCGTCCTCCACGGCTGCACCCAGGGCGCCGAAGCCTTCGCGCAGGGATCTGGCTGGCTCACCCTCGCCGATCGCTTTGGGTTCGCCGTGGTGGCGCCCGAGCAGGTGTCCGGCAACAATCCCAATCGCTGTTTCAACTGGTTCTCCCCGTCCGATATCACCCGAGGTGGGGGAGAAGCCGCCTCGATCGCCGCCATGACGGCCCATGCGACGGCCAGGTTCGAGACCGACGCCGATCGGGTGTTCGTGACCGGGCTGTCGGCCGGAGGCGCCATGGCGGCCGTCATGCTGGCGACCTATCCCGATGTCTTCGCCGGCGGAGCCATTATCGCTGGCCTACCCTACGGCGTCGCCACCAGCGTGGGCGAGGCCCTGCAGGTTATGCGGCGGTCCGATCATCGGGACGCCGCGGCCCTGGCCGCACTGGTGCGCGGGGCCGCCCCCCAGGGCCACCGGACGCCTCGGGTGTCCATCTGGCAGGGGGCCTCAGACTCCACGGTGAGCCCCGCCAACGCCGAGGCGCTCGTCCGACAGTGGGCCGGGACCCTGGGCCTTGCCACCGAGCCGGACGAACTCCTGTCCCTGACCGGTCGCAGCCACGCCATCTGGCGTTCACCTCAGAACGGCGTAGTCCTGTTGGAGCGCCATCTGATCGATGACCTCGGCCATGGGACGCCGCTTGCCACGGGCGGACCTGAAGGCGTTGGCGCGACGGCCCCCTATATGCTCGAAGCCGGCGTCTCCGCCGCCCTGGAGAGTCTCCGCTTCTGGGGGCTGGCCCCCGATGCGGCCAAGAGCGGTTCGAACGCGACAGCCGCGCCCACCCCGCCAACACCTGAGGCCGAACACAACGCGGTGGGCGAGATGGTCATGCGGTCGGTTTCAGGCCACGCCTCTGCCTCGGTGCAGGCGGTGATCGCCAAGGCCCTGAGAGCGGCGGGTCTGCTGCGCTGAGGCGAGCCCGTCTATCTGGGGCCGATCTCGAGCCCACCGGGGCCAATCTCCACGTCATTCTCCAGCGGATCGCCCTCGTCCGGCAGTTCGGGGATGTCCAGGCCTGGCCGTCCACCGGCCGGCAGCTCGCTGGGCTGGGCCGGCGGCTGGTCATCAGGGTCGGGCAGAATTTCAGGATCAGGCATGGCGCTCTCCGGCGGTCAGTCGCCAGGTGCAACGCCAGCCACGCCCCATGCGATCCCTGTCATCTTTGGGGCTGAACCTTGGCCCGGCTTCGGGGTTTAGCCGGGATGAAACAGCTCGGCCTCCTCCCCTCCGCCCTCATCGGCGCCGTCGCCAGCGCCCGGTCCATGACGCCCATGGCCACTCTGGCGGCCGCTCGGCTCGCTGGACGCCGCACCCCTGGCGCGCTGGTCCTGCTGGACCATCCGCTGTTCAAGTTCGGCGCCCTGGTCATGGGGGCGGGAGAGCTGTTCGGCGACAAGATGAAGTCGGCGCCGGATCGGACCGTCTTTCTGGGCCTGCTGGCCCGGGTGATGAGCGCCGGCATCGCAGGCGCAGCCCTGGCGCCCCGGGGGCGGGAACGGGCTGGCGCGGCGGTCGCCGTGACCACGGCGGTCCCCCTGGCCTACCTGACCCTGGCTGGCCGTAAGCGCGCCATGGCGAAAATGGGCCAGACCCCAAGCGGCCTCCTGGAGGACGCCCTGATCGTCGCCGCAGGCGCCGCCGTCGTCGCCCTGACGGTGAACCGGCGCTGAGCCCTAGCCGAGGTTGCGGCGAAACAGGGTGATCAGCCGCTCCCAGTGCCGCTCGGCGGCCACTTTGTCGTAGGCCGCCCGCTGCGGGAAGGCGAAGCCGTGGGACGTGCCGGGATAGAGCTCGACCTCGGTGGGCGCCTCGCGGGGCTCCAGGGCCTCGGCCAAGGCGCGCACGGTCTCCAGCGGCGCCCAGCGGTCGGTTTCGGCGCAGGCGAAATAGAGTTCGGCCTCGGTCTTGTGGGCGACCTTGTGCGGACTGTCCTCGCGATCAGTGACCAGATAGGTCCCATAAAGCGAGGCCGCCGCGGCGATCTTTTCGGGGTGGCGGGCCGCGGCGTTAATCGAGAACTGACCGCTCATGCAGTAGCCGAGGCAGCCGGCGGGGCCTTTGCCCGCCGCCGGATCCTGATCTGCAAACGCCAGCAAGACGTCTGAGTCGGCCATGACCATCGGAATGGTCAGGCCGTTCATCAGGTCCACCATGCGGGTGCGGGTCGCCTCGTCATTCAAGTCGCCGATCTCCATCACCCCGGCCCGGTGATAGAGGTTGGGCAGCATGACGTAGTAGCCGGCGGTGGCCAGGCGCCGGGCCATGTCGCGCAGCTCCTCGCGGATGGCCGGGGCGTCCATGAAGAACAGGATCACCGGATGGGGCCCGTCGCGCTCCGGATGAACCACGAAGGTGGTCATCGGGCCGTCCGGAGTCGCGATCTCGTGGGTCTGTTCGATCATGGCGGCGCTCCGAGGGGGATGTTGACCCTGACCTGCCTCAGGCCTGGCCGATGTCCTTCAGCTTCGCCGGCAGGGACATCTTGTCAATCGAGGCCAGCGGCAGGTTCACGAACAGGCGAATGCGGTTCCCGAGCAGCCGGGCGGCTTCGGCGAAGGCGGCTGCGATTTCAGCCTCGGTCCCTTCCACAGCGGCGGGGTCTTCCACGCCCCAATGAGCTGAAATGGGCTGGCCTGGCCAGATGGGGCAGACCTCGCCCGCGGCGTTGTCACAGACGGTGAAAATGAAATCGAGCGTTGGGGCGCCGGGCGCGGCGAACTCGTCCCAGCTCTTGGATCGGAAGTCCTCCAGGCTGAACCCGCAGGCCTCGATGATCGGCCGGACATGGGGGTTCACCCGGCCTGTGGGCATGGAGCCGGCGGAGTAGGCCTTGAACCGCCCCGCCCCCTCCTTGTTCAGGATCGCTTCGGACATCACCGAGCGTGCGGAATTGCCGGTGCAGAGAAACAGGACGTTGTAGGTCTTCGCAGTCATGCGCGCAGTCCCGCCGCCAAGGTTGGTTTCGATGGTTCCGGGATATAGGAAGTTTCGCGCGCTTTGAAGCCGCCAGTTCCGTTCTCTTGAGGCCCGATGTCTGATATCCCCGCCCTTCAGTCACAGTTTCTCCCGCCCCCGCAGATCGAGCATCTGGAGCCTGGGCGGCGGGCTTCGCATCCCCCTCGCATCCTGCTGCTCTATGGCTCGCTGAGAGAGCGCTCCTACAGCCGGCTGGCCACAGAAGAGGCCGCGCGCATCCTGGAGCGGCTGGGCGCCGAGACCCGGACCTTCGATCCCGCCGGACTACCCCTGCCCGACTCAGTTTCCCCCGACCATCCGAAGGTTCAGGAACTCCGCGCCCTATCCCTGTGGTCTGAGGGCCAGGTGTGGTGCAGCCCTGAGCGACACGGGACCATCACCGGGATCATGAAGGCGCAGATCGACTGGATCCCGCTGGAGGTCGGCAGCGTCAGGCCCACCCAGGGCCGTACCCTGGCGGTGATGCAGGTCAGCGGCGGGTCGCAGTCGTTCAACGCGGTGAACGCGCTGCGCCTGCTGGGACGGTGGATGCGGATGATCACCATCCCCAACCAGTCCTCGGTCGCCAAGGCCTATGAGGAGTTCGACGCGGCGGGCCGGATGAAGCCCTCGCCCTATTACGACCGGATCGTCGATGTGATGGAGGAGCTGATGAAGTTCACCCTGCTGACCCGCGACCGGGCTGATTACCTGGTGGATCGCTACAGCGAACGAAAGGCTGAAGGTCGTGAGACGGCCGGCCATCAGCTAGGGGCCGCGGCCATGTCGCATGAGGCGACGCCGGACAAGCCCTGAGTCCGTCGGGCTCGTTCTAGGGCGGCGGGCTCAGCGCGACGTTCATGGCCTCGACCAGACGCGCGACCTCAATGGGCTTGGCCACCACCTGATCCATGCCGCAGGCCACGTATTCCGCCACCTGATGGCTGAGCGCATTGGCCGTCAGGGCGATGATCGGCGTGCGTGTGAGGCCCAGGCGCGCCTCCTCGCTGCGGATGTGACGGGTCGCCTCGATCCCGTCCATGACGGGCATCTGGGCGTCCATCAGGATCAGGTCCCATGGCTCCTGTCGCCAAGCCTCCAGGGCCTGGGCCCCATCTCCGACGAAGCGCGGCTGAACGCCCAGCTGGCCGAGCAGCGTGCTCAGCACCAGCTGATTGACCTGATTGTCTTCCGCCGCCAGGACCCGCAGAGCTTCGCCCAGGGGCTCAGGCGTGACGTCGGGCTCGTCGCGTTGCGAGACAAGCGCCTCGATCGATCCCCTGGCCAGCGGCAGAGTGATCACAAAGGTCGAGCCGATGCCCGGCTCGCTCGACAGCGACAGCTCCCCCGACATCAGTCTGACCAGCTCGCGGCAGATGGTCAGCCCCAGGCCCGTGCCGCCGAAATGACGGGTCGTCGAGCTGTCGGCCTGGACGAAGGAGTCGAAGATCAGCGCCTGACGCTCCTTCGCGATCCCGACGCCCGTGTCGGCGACCCGGATGACAAGGCCGGATGGCCCATAGTCCAATCCGATCACCACCCCGCCGGTGGCGGTGAACTTCAGCGCGTTGGAGACGAGGTTGGACAGCACCTGGCGTACGCGACCCGGGTCGCCGCGCAACGGCCCGGCGACCTCTGGCGTCGCCTCGACCCGCAGGGCGAGACCTTTCGCGGCGGCAAGGGAGGCGAAGGTCTCTCTGACCCCATTGGCCAGGGCCGCCGGATCAAAGTCGATCGTTTCCAGCTCCACCTTGCCCGCGTTGATCTTGGAGAGATCCAGCACGTCATTGACGATGGCGAGCAGGCTCTCGCTGGAGCGGCAGATAACCTCCAGCCGCTCGCGCTGCGCAGGCGGCAGGTCGTCCCGCGCCATGGCCTGGGCCATGCCGTAGACGCCGTTGAGCGGGGTGCGGATCTCGTGGCTGACTGTGGCCAGGAAAAGACTCTTGGCTTCATTGGCCGACTCCGCGGCCTGGCGGGCCTCAATCAGATCGAGCTCATTGCGCTTTTCCTGGTCAATGTTTCGGACCGCCCCAACAGCGCCGATCACCTCGCCCGTCTCATCGCGGATCGCCTCGGCGACGCTCTCCACCCAGTGCATGGAACCGTCCTGGCGCAGGTGCCGGTGGACGACATGCAAGGGTGGACCGCCAGCCAGATGGGCGTCCCATGCGGCAAGACCGACCGGCAGGTCGTCGGGATGGACCGGCGCCCAGAGGTTGCGCATCGCCGCGTCATAGTCGACCACGTCACGCCGCTGCTGCTCGCTGAACGCCTCCCGGCGGGCATGATCCAGCTCCCAGACGCGTATCTTGGCGATACGCATGGCCGCCCGCAGCCGTCGTTCAGAGCGGGCGGACTCCGCCAGGGCCGACTCCAGCTCATTGGCCATTTTCACCCGGGCGTAGTCATCCCCCAGCAGGGAGGCCAGAGCCTCAAAGTGACGGACGACCTTTTCCGCGTGCGGCCTTGTCTTCACATCGATGGCGATCAGGGCGCCCAGGACCTTGCCGTCGCTGATGATCGGCACCCCCAGAAAGGCCTTCACCTCCGGACTCCCCGGCGCCAAATCCTGCGCCTGGGACGTGGGATCGGTGGCGAAATCTTCGATCCACAGGGGTTGGGCGGTGGCGATCACATGGCGGCTGGGGAAGCGCTTGTTGGCGTCGCCCTTGAAGGGTCGGGTTCGCGAATGTCCGCGGCCTTCCCGCCACACCACGTCGGCGCCCACGCCGCCATAGACCGCGTGCGCCAGTCGGACCACCCGCTCGGCGGTGGCGCGCACCGCCTCTAGCGGAACGGTAGGCTGGACCATGGCAAAGCCCCGGGGTGAAACCTCAAACGCTCATGATGGCGCGGGCAGATTAATCCTCCCTGCCGCGGCGTCGGGGTGGGGGTGCGGCTGGATGCCGCACCCTTTGATCCGGCCTGATCAGAAGTTCACCCGGCTCGAGATGGCGCCGTCAACCAGCATGTTGATGCCGGTGGTGAAGGCCGATCGAGGGCTGGCCAGGAAGACCGTGGCGGCGGCGACCTCTTCGGGGGTGGCCATTCGGCCGGTGGGGTTGCGCTTGATCATGGCCTCAAAGAAACCGGGCGCATTGGCCTTCACATTGCCCCACACGCCGCCCTCAAAGAAGACCGTGCCCGGCGAGACGACGTTGCAACGTACGCCCTTGGCCGCGCCTTCCTTGGCCACGCCCTTGGCGTAATGGATCAGGGCGGCCTTCATGGCCCCGTAGGCCGAGGGACCGCTGGCTTCGGCGGCTGAGACCGAGGAGGTGATGATGAAGGCCGCGTCGCCGCCGGCCCCGGCGGCCTTCTCCAGATGGGGCTTGGCCGCCTGATAGGTGCGCACGGCGCCCAGCATGTCGATCTCGAACATGGAGCGCCAATCGGCCTCCGAGCCGCCATTGACCAGGGCGCTGGCGTTGGAGATCAGGATGTCGAGCCCGCCCAGCTCCGTGGCCGCATCCTCGACGAAGCCAGTGATGGCGGGGCCGTCGGCGATGTCCACCGCCCGCCCCCAGGCCTTGACTCCCTTGGCCTCGAGCGCCTTGACCGCCGCGTCCACCCCGTCCTGGCCCCGGGCGCAGACCGCCACATCGCAGCCCTCGTCGGCCAGGAGCTCGGCGATCGACCAGCCGATGCCGCGGCTGGCGCCCGTGACCACGGCCTTCTTGCCCTTCAGCTGCAGATCCATTGTCGTCTCCTGTCCCGATTTGCTTTGGCCGACAGTTACGAGGCGCCTTGGGTCCCTGATCAAGGGGCTGTTCGGGGGTTCGCGGTGAGATTCCTGATCATTGTTCTCTTTGGCGTTGCGCCCCTCGCTGGCCGCCGCCAAGCTGCGGACCAAGCCCGCCGTCCAGAGCAGGCTCCATTTGGGAGGATGACCATGCGGAGCTTTGCGCTCGCCCTGTGCGCCTTTGCGCTCGCCAGCCCGGCCTACGCCAAGACCATCACCGTGACCCCCAGCCCCGACGCGCAAGAGGCGCTGCAACTGGCCTTGCTCGACGCCCAGCCCGGCGACGTAGTCGAACTGGCCGCTGGCCGCTTTGAGCTGACCGATGGCCTGTCGCTCGATGTGGACGAGGTGACCATCAAGGGCGCCGGACCGGACGCCACGGTGCTGTCCTTCGACAACCAGCAGGGCGGCGCCGAGGGGCTGCTGATCACCTCCGACAAGGTGACGGTGCGGGACTTCGCGGTGGAGAACTCCAAGGGTGACGGGGTCAAGTCCAAGGACGCCGACCAGATCAGCATGATCAATCTGCGGGTGGAATGGACGGGCGGGCCCAAGGCGACCAACGGCGCCTATGGCGTCTATCCCGTGGGCTCGTCCAATGTGCTCATTGACGGCGTCACGGTGCGCGGTGCGTCGGACGCCGGCATCTATGTGGGCCAGTCCAACAACATCATCGTTCGCAACAGCGTGGCGGAGTTCAACGTCGCCGGTATCGAAATCGAAAACTCCAGCAACGCCGACGTCTATGGCAACACGGTCACCCACAACACCGGCGGCATCCTGGTGTTCGACCTGCCCAACCTGCCGGTGATGGGCGGTCATTCGACCCGGGTGTTCGACAACAGGATCGTCAACAACGACACGCCCAACTTCGCCCCGGAGGGCAACATCGTCGCCAGCGTGCCGGTGGGCGCGGGCGTGATGATCATGGCCAACCGCAATGTCCACGTCTTCGACAACGAGATCGACGGGAACCAGACCGCCGCCATCATGCTGGTGGGCTACACCCAGGCCTTCGACGATCCGACCTACAACCCCATCCCCCGCGAGGTGGTGGTGCGCGACAACAGGATCGGCCGCAACGGCTGGGCGCCGGCCTTCCCGGGCGGCGAGCAACTGGCCGCCGCCGTCGGCGGAACCCTGCCGCCCGTGCTGTGGGACGGGGTTGCGCCAGAGGCGGGCCCCCAGGCCATGCGGATTACCGATGGGCCGGTGCTGAACCTCAACCTGCCCAAGGCCGGCGCCATGGATCAGGCCAATCCCTCGGTCGCGGCCACCCTTGAGCGCGGCGAGATCAGCGAACCCGCGCCCGTGGTCCTGCCCGAAGCCCAGGCCGCGCTCGCCTCATGAGGCAAGGCCTCGTCGCCCTGCTCGGCCTGGCGGCTCTGGCCCTGAGCGGGGCTGCGGAGGGCCCTGCCCCCGTGCGTCTGGACGTCGTGCTGGCGCAGGCGCCGGCCCAACGACTGTCCGACTATGGCCTGTTCCAGGATGCGGCGGCGCGGACGCCGAGCCCGGGGGTGACACCCTATGACCTGAACACCCCGCTGTTCAGCGACTATGCGACCAAGCACCGGTTCATCTTCACGCCCGATGGCCAGAGTGCGGCCTATAGCCCTGATGGACCTCTGGAATTTCCAGTCGGGACGGTGCTGGTCAAGACCTTCGCCTTCGCCCCGGACATGCGTCGGCCGAGAGAGGGCGAGCGCCATGTCGAGACCCGCCTGCTGATCCGCAAGGCCGAGGGCTGGACGGCGCTGGCCTATGTCTGGAACGCTGAGCAGACCGAGGCCGTCCTTAAGCGCACCGGCGCGCGGCTGGACGTGGCCTTCATCGATCCCGCAGGCGAGGCCCACGCGATCAGCTACCTCGTGCCCAACCAGAACCAGTGCAAGACCTGCCACTCGGCAGGCGGCGAGTTGGTTCCCATCGGCCCGAAGGCGCGCAATCTCAATCGGGACCTGGACTATGGCCACCGGACGGAAAACCAGCTGGTCGCCTGGCGCCGACTGGGCCATCTGAGCGGCGGACCCGACCCGGCCGCAGCGCCCCGGACCGCCGTCTGGAATGATCTGTCCGAACCGCTGGAGTCCCGCGCTCGGGCCTATCTCGACGCCAACTGCGCGCACTGCCACAACCCGGCGGGCATGGCCTCCACCAGCGGCCTGTTCCTGGGGCTGGAGGAGACGCGCCCCGCCCATCTGGGGATCGGCAAGGCCCCGGTGGCCGCCGGTCGGGGCTCAGGCGGGCTCGCCGTCTCCATCGAACCTGGCCATCCCGAGCGCTCGATCATGGTCTATCGGATGGGGTCAAACGACCCCGGCGTCATGATGCCGGAACTTGGTCGCACCTTGGTCCATGCCGAGGGGGTCGACCTGGTGGCCGACTATATCGAGCGCCTCGCCCCCTAGCCCCACCGCCCGAGAATATCGACGCTCAGGCCCTGCTCGGTGGTCCGCAGACGCGCATCGATACCGTAGGCGGCGGCGAGGATTTCCGGGGTCATGGCCGCCGCCGGTGGGCCATCAGCCAGCACACGGCCGTGCCCGAGCACCAGAACCCGATCGGCCAGGCGGGCGGCCAGGGTCAGGTCGTGAAGCGTCAGCAACACGCCGGCGCCCTCCCCAGCCAGCCGACGGAACAGGTCGCCCGCCTCCAGGGCATGGCGCGGATCGAGCCCCGCATAGGGCTCATCGGCCAGCAGCCATTCCGGTTCGCCGGCCAGGGCGCGGGCGATCAGGGCCCGGGCTCGCTCGCCCCCTGACAGGGTGGTGATGTCGCGGGCCGACAGGTCCTCGACCCGGGCGGCGGCCAGGGCCCGATCGATGGCCGCCTCGTCCTGGTCTGAACGTCCACGGCCGGCGAGCCAGGGCAGACGTCCGAGACCGACAATGGCGCGAACCTCAAGACCCCAGGCGATCTCCGGCGTCTGGGGGATGACGCCGAGGCGCTGGGCGCGGCGACGGGGCGACAGATCAAGCAGCCTTGCCTCGTCCAGGAGAACCTCGCCCCCCAAAGGCCGTGACAGACCGGCCAGGGCGGCCAGCAGGGTCGACTTGCCCGCCCCATTGGCGCCGAGAATGGCCGTCACCTGGCCAGGCACAAACCGCGCGCTGACTTCGCTCAACACCGTACGGCGGCCAGCCTGAAGGGTGAGAGCGCGGGCCTCGAGCACGGTCATGACAGCCTCCGGCGCTGAATGAGCAGCAGGCCGAGGAAGAACGGACCACCCAGGGCGGCCATGGCGACCCCGAGCCTGACCTCGGCCGCTGACGGGATCAGCCGCACCAGAATGTCGCCGGCCAGGACGATCACCGCCCCGCCGAGCGCGCTGGGCAGCAGCAGGCCGGCTGGCCTTGGCCCCAGGAAGGGTCGCAGGAGGTGGGGGGTCACCAGGCCGACAAAGCCGATCACGCCGGTGACCGCCACGCTGGCCCCGGCCGCCAGGCCGACGCCAATGGCCAGCAGCAGGCGGGTCCGCGACAGGCTGATCCCCAGCGACTCGGCGCCGGTCTCCCCCAGGGTCAAGGCGTCCAGGGCGCGGCCGGTGAACAGCAGCAGGACGAGCCCTGCCGCCACGAAGGGGGCCGACATCCACAGGTCGGCGAAGCTCCGGTCAGTCAGCGAGCCCATCAGCCAGTTGACGATCTCGTTCACCGCCCAGGGGTTGGGGGCGAGGTTAAGGGCCAGGGCGACGCCTGCCCCGGCGACGATGTTCAGAACCACCCCAGCCAGGACGAAGGTTACCGTGCCGGGCGCCTGGCCCGTCAGCCCGATCAGGACAAGAACGCCGATCAGGGCGCCGGCCATGGCGCAGAGCGGCATAAGCCAGGGCGCGCCCCCGAGAACAGGCGCATAAAAGCCAAAGTACAGGGAGATGACCGCGCCTAAGGCGGCCATGGAGGAAACCCCTAGAACCCCCGGATCAGCCAGGGGATTTCGCGTATAGCCCTGAAGGGCCGCCCCCGACATGCCGAGCGCTGCGCCCACCACAATGGCCAGCAGGGTGCGGGGAATGCGTAGCTCCAGGATGATCACCCAGCGGGGATCTGCGCCGGTCCAGGCGTTCAAAGGCACCCAGACCCGGCCGGCCATCAGGCTGGCGGCGGCCAGCAGGACCAGGGCCACGGCCAGGCCAACGATGACGACCGGGGTTGAGATCCGCTTCATGCCGCCCCCAGCACATTGCGTCGCGCCTGGGCCAGGGCCTGGGCGGTCTCGATCAGCACCGGTCCGCCGCAATAGAGCAGCCGTTGGGGAAAAGCCTCGCGACGCATGGCGCCTGAGATGCGGTCGAGCGCCGGATGGCTCAGCACCCGGTCGGCCCAGGTCGGCGCACCCGCCGCCGCCTGCCCGGCCAGCAGCACCTGGGGCGGGTCGGCGATGATCTGCTCCAGCCCGATATTGCCCCAGCGGCCGAGGCCGTAGCGGGCGGCGACGTTTTCGAAGCCGGTACGGCGCAGCATTTCGTCGGTGAGGGTGCCGGCCCCGGCCGCGAAGCCGTTGGGCTGATAGACGATGGCGCTGAGCTTCGGCGCGCCCGGCGGCGGGGCGGCGGCGGCCAGCGCCGCCTCGATCCGCGCGACCACCGCCTCGCCCCGGACCGGCTGGCCCAGCAGACGGGCCACCTGGCGAATCTGGGCGAGGCTGGCGGCCACGGTCTGGGGCACGTCGAACATGGCCTGGGGGATACCCAGCCGGCTGAGCGCATTGCGGGTCGCCATCGCCGAATGCTGGCTCATCAGCACCAGGTCGGGACGCAGGGCGACCACCTCCTCGGCGGTCTCATAGGTGATGGGGATGTCCCGCGCCCGGCCTGCCAGAGTCGAGGCTTCAGAATCTCGGGCATAATGGGTCAGGGCGGCGATCTGGTTGCGCTCAGCCACATGGAACAGGATCACGTCCAGGCAGGGGTTGAGCGAGACGACCCGCCTAGGTCGCCCCGAGGGAGCTGCGCCGACGAGGCCGAGCGCGAGCCCGCCCACCGCCGCACGGCGGGTGACCTGGTTCGCGCCCGGTCTCGCCGACTCCGTCATCAGAAGCGGGCCCGCACGCCGAGCGCCCCAAAGCGACCGACCTCGCCATAGCCGCGGGTGGACGGGTCCTGATCGTCGAACAGGTTCTCTACCCGGCCATAGACCTCGAAGGTCTCACTCACCGGCCAGGCGGCGCGAAGGTCGAGCAGCGCCCGGGGCTCCAGCCGATTGCGGTTGGCCGCATCGTCAAAGGCTTCTCCGATGTAGCGCACCGCCAGTGTCGCCGAAGGACCGTCTGACCAGACATGGGTCACCGACATATAGCCCTGATGCTCAGGCCGCCGCGCCAGGCGCTTGCCCCGGTTGGGGGATCCGGCGGCCTCGTTGGTCGCTTCGGTCCAGGTGTAGTTGGCCGCCAGGTCGAAGGGCCCGACCTTGGCCTGACCGGTCAGCTCCACCCCGTGGGCCTCGGTGCGGGCGGTGTTGCTGTAATAGCCAAAACGGGTCGCCCCGCCGACACGGCACAGGGGATCAGCGGGCGCGCTGAAGCACGAGACATAGTCGATCTGGTTTGTGGTTTCCCGCTGGAACCAGGTGGCCGACACCACGGCCTGACCGCCGGCCAGCACCTGTTCGACGCCGAGGTCCCAGGCGTCGGCTTCCTCGGGGTTGAGGCCAAGATTCCCGTACTCGCTATAGAGCTGATAGAGGCTCGGGGCCTTGAAACCCTGGCCGAAGCTCGCCCGCAGTATGGTGTTCCCGTCGTTCAGAGACCACGCCAGCGCCCCCTGCCCCAGAGTCTGGCCGCCGAAGGTGTCGTGCTCGTCGCGGCGAACCCCGGCGGTCACGGTCAGATCGGCGATCAGCGGGCCCTGCAGCTGGACATAGGCGCTGTCGAGATCGGCGCTGGCCGACTGGGTGGGCGGGTTGGGGTTGAAGGCGCTGGGTGAGGCCGTCCGCATGGAGGCCTCTTCCCGCTCCAGGCCGAACACCGCCTGCCAGGCCTCGGTCAGGGCGAAGGTCCCCTGATACTCCCAGCGGTCCACTTCCGACAGGGCGTCGAAGGTCACGTCCGTCACGGCCTGGGCGGGATTGAGGCTCTGCCGCTCGGTGCGGGCGCGGGAGAAGGCCAGACGGTTGCGCAGGCGGTCGTCCAGCAGGGCGAGGTTCAGGCCGGCATAGCCCGCCAGCTCCTCAGTCACCCCATACTCGGCCGTGTCGGCGAAGCTGAAGGCCGGCGCTGGGAAGCCATCCACCTGAACCCGGCCGTAGGAATAGATCGCCCGCAGGTCGAGGGAGAGGTTGTCGGTGACCTGCACCCCCAGGCGGCCGTTGAAGCTGGTGTGCTGGAAGCCGTCATCCTCCGCACCAACGGCCGCGGCGGAGACGCCGTCGGTGGTGTAGTAGCCGGCGCCCAGGCGCCAGACGAGGCGCTCGCCCGCGCCGCCGACCCCGCCACGGACATAGGCGGTGGACAGATCGCCGCCTTCGGCGTTCAGGCTGGCCTGGAACGGCTCGGTTGGGACGGTGGTGACCACATTGACGACGCCGCCGATGGCCTGACTGCCCCACAGGGTGGACTGGGCGCCGCGCAGGACCTCGACCCGGGCCACGTCTCCCGTCAGCAGATTGGCGAAGTTATAGCCCGCACCCGGCTGGGCCACGTCGTTCAGACGGACTCCGTCGATCACAACCAGGGTCTGGTCGGTCTCGGCCCCGCGAATCCGCAGGGCGGTGACGCCGCCAGGTCCGCCGTTGCGCGACAGGGTGACGCCGGCGGTGCGGCCCAGCAGGTCGGGCAGCAGGATGGCCTGGCTGGCCTCGATCTGCGCGCGGTCGAGGATGGTGACCGCCTGGGCGACCGCGGTCGCGGCGGTGGGCGCCCGGTTGGCGGTGACGACGACGCCCCGCACGGCGTTGGACGATTCAGCCCCGGCCACATCGGGAGCGGCCGCGGGCTGGGCCTGCGCAGCTGTGGTGGAAAGGACGCCCAGCAGGGCGGCGGTGGACAGCAGAATGGTCTTCATTGGGTCTTGCCCCTCACATTGACGACAACGAGCCGTCGAGGAGGCGGACCACGGGGAGCCTTACGCGCGCGCACGACCCCGCCGGGACCCGCGCCCTCGCGCGGCCCTGGACGGTTGTCGCCACCCGGGTAGACCCGTTCGTTCGGCGCACCCCGGCCGGACGAAGGACGACCGCGACAGGCAGGTCTCCTGGCTCGCGGGTCATCGCCCATCTGCACGCCGCCTTCCCAGGACCGAAGACCCAGTGGCGTATGGCGTGCGGGCTCACCGCTAACAGTTGCGGGGGCAGCCCAGGTCTTACACCTGAGTTCCCTTTTGATCCCCTCGCGGGGAACCTGTCACAGGCGTGGCCTTAGGCGGGTGCGGCGGCCCCGTCAACGGCGTGGCTGAGGCGCCGGGGAGGCTCAGGGGGCTTTGGCGGGCAGTCGCAGGGCGTGGCGCATGACCTGGAACAGATAGGGCTGGTCCATGGAGCCCGTGACCAGATAGGCGCCGGGGCCTTGCGCATAGGCCGGCACGTCCTCACCCGCATGGGCGGCGCTCGGCGACAGCACGCCGGACTGACGGACGTGGTCGGGGGCCGTGACATCGACCCCCTCCAGGCTCGGCCGCCCCTCCCCGTCCCGTGGACCACCGGGGCCGGTGGCGTAGGTCAGGATCGGCAGGGGCTTTCCATCAGCGGCCAGGCGGGGGGCGCCCGTCGGTCCCTTGATCAGGCCAAGCACGTCGTCGCCACGGCCCCCGCCGTTCAGGACCAGGCCATGGCTGTGGTCAGCCGTCACAAGGATCAGCGTGTTGGCCGGATCGGTCATCTCCCGGGCGACGGCCACCGCCTTCGAGAACTCGATCGCCTCGGTCAGGGAGGCGTTGATCAGGCCGGCGTGATGGGCCTTGTCGATATGTGCGGCCTCGACGAGCAGGACATAGCCCTGGGGTTCGGCGGCCAGTCGGGTGATGGCCGCCCGGGTCATCTCTTCCAGGGTAGGGATCTGCGGCGCGGTGGTTGGGCGGTTGAGCTCGTGGGGGATGTGGACGTCGGCGAAGAGGCCCAGCACATCCTGGCCGGCGGCCACGGCCGCCGCCATGCTGTCACGGTCGGAGACAAAGGCGCTGCCCGGTCGGGCCGCCCAGGCGGCGGTCAGGTCCTCGCCGTCCTGCCGGCGGCCGCCCGCATCTGCAGGCCGGAAGAAGCTCAGCCCACCCCCGAGCACAAGATCAGGTCGCTGGTCGTCGCTCGCCCGCACCAGCTGGGCGGCGATATCGACGCAGCCGGCCTCCCGGGCGGCGGGGGGCAGATCAGCGTCGCTCTGCCAGTTTCGGTCAGGGACGTGGGCGTAGAAGGCCGCGGGCGAAGCATCGGTGACAGCGGCGGTGGAGACCACTCCAACCGCCTTACCCAGTTCCCGCTTAGCCCTCTGAGCGAGCGTCGGGACATTGCGGCTGGGGTCGCAGACCCCACGGCGTGCGCCTCCGTCAACACCGATCCCGCCATTGATGGTCCGGTGTCCCGTCGTGATGGCCGAGGCGCCGTTGGCCGAGTCGGTCACCAGAGAGTCGGCCGAATAGGTCCGCACCAGTCCGCCATAGGGCATCTGATCGAAGGCCAGGTCATAGGAGGCCCCGTCGACGCCAGCCCTCTGTCCGGCCAGGATTCGCGTCGCCGTCACCGTCGAGACGCCCAGGCCATCGCCGATGAACAGGATCACGTTGCGGGCCGGCGTGGTCGTCGGCTGACGCTCCAGGGCGGCGGCCAGCGCGGACTCTGGGGTGGCCGCTACGGCCTGACCCACTAACGACAGGGAGGTGATCGCCGCCAGGCCAGACAGCAGGACGGTTCGACAGGAACGCAGGAGAAACATGGAGCCTCGGGACAGCGCCAGGAACAGGCTGGCTGAGGGGCTCTTATGACCGGGGAATGTGACGGGGGGACGAAGCCGGTCCGAAAGTCCGTCCGCCGCGATGGTACCACCTCTCGGGTTCGAACCGAGGACCTCCAGAGCCACAATCTGGCGCTCTAACCAACTGAGCTAAGGCGGCGCATCGCGAGGGATAGGGTTCTAGTGGCGCCGGCTTGCGGGATCAAGGGCCATCGGCGTCGCGGTTCAGCCAAAGAAAAGGCCCCGGAGACCTGAGGTCTCCGGGGCCGATTTCCCTGGTCCTGACGTCGTCCCTTAGCCGGGAAGACGGAAGGAGATCGGGATCCGAACGGTGCCGCCTTCAACAGGGGCGCCGTCGGCGGTGCGCGGACGCATCCGGAACAGTCGGGTCATCCGCATGGCGGCTGCGCCGAAGTCCTGGTCCGCAGGGCTTTCTTCCACCACAGAGCAGCCTTCGAGCGTGCCGCGGGCCGTAACCTGGCAGCTCAGAACCACCCGACCCTCTGCACCCATCCGCTGAGCGCGGTCGGGATAGTAGCGGGCCACATCCTCACCGCTGGGCAGACGAGCCCAGTCCGGATTGGTGATCACCGACGGACGCGGAGGCGTCGGCGGCGGGGGAGCCGGCGGCTTGGGCGTCTCGATCCGATCCGGCACCGGCGGAACCGGCAGCGGCGGGATCGTGGCCAAGCCCGCCGGCGGGGTCACCGGCGGCCGAGGCTGGAGCTTCGGCGGCGGCGGCGGCGGCGTGTTGGACGGCGGCGGCGGAGGCGGCGGAGGAGGCGGCGGAGGAGCCGGTTTGATAATCGACACCTCCGTAATGTCCTCCGAATACTCCCGATAGGTGGGCTCGAACTTGGTCTTGTAGAGATAGAGACCAAGCGCGACGTGAACCACGATCGAGACAATAATGGCGACGATTACGCCATTATTGCGCTTCGGCTTCGGCGCGTCGAACGGACTGTGATGAATGTGAGTCGTGTCACTGGTTTCAGACATGCCTCACCCTCCTCAATTGTCTTCTTCGCCGATGAGCGCCACGCTGTAGAACCCGTTGTCCTGAAGCATGTTCATCACGCCCATGAAGTCACCGTACATGGTGTCTCTGTCGGCGCGGATGAAGATCCGCTCTCGTTCTGGGTTCCGCTGCCCAATGTTCGACCGAAGATCGTCGCCGAGGTCCGCCAGGTCGGTCTGAAAGTCACCGACGTAGATGGACCCGTTTGACTGGATCGAAATGTAGACCGGTTTGGGCGGGTTTGCGGATGGCTCGGCGACGGCTGGCGGAAGAGCTACCTGGACCGTCACACTGGCCAGCGGCGCCGCCACCATGAAGATGATCAGGAGAACCAGCATGACGTCCACGAAGGGCGTCACATTGATTTCGCTGTTCTGCTCCGTTTCGTACCTGCCACCCCCAGACCCTGAGAGTTTAGCGGCCATTGGGTTTAGGCCCCCTTGTCGAGCTGCCGGGAGATCGCGTTCAGAAGTTCAGCGACAAACCCTTCCGAGCGCGCGCCGTAGGCGGAGATGCGCGTCTGGAAGTAGTTGTAGAAGATAACCGACGGGATGGCGGCGAAGAGACCCATGCCGGTGGCCAGCAGGGCTTCGGCGATGCCGGGCGCCACGACGGCCAGGTTGGTCGTGTTGGTGTTCGCGATGCCGATGAACGAGTACATGATCCCGTACACGGTGCCGAACAGACCGATGAACGGACCGTTGGAACCGACCGAGGCCAG
This sequence comes from Caulobacteraceae bacterium, assembly GCA_027489335.1. GTDB lineage: Bacteria > Pseudomonadota > Alphaproteobacteria > Caulobacterales > Caulobacteraceae > Phenylobacterium. The sequence goes on from JAIXZX010000002.1 coordinate 73,531, forward strand.
GAACTGCATGCCGCCCGACAGGCGCTTGGCCAGAGAGGCCTGGACGCCGGCCACGGCCGCAACAGCGCGGCTGATGGTGGTTTCGCGGTGTTCGCCGGTGATGTTCAGGCCCGCTTGACGCGAGACTTCAACTTCTTGAACGGCGGCCGCGGCCATGTCGGCCAGCGGGTTGCCTTCGAACTCATCCGACATGGCGATGCGGCCGATGTCGCTGGTGTTCTTGGCGCCCCGGAAGGCTTCCAGGAAGCGGTTGGTTTGACGTTCCAGGCCACCGAACTCGAAGAGCTTGGTGAGCAGCAGGGTCCAGGAGAAGATCGACGCCAGGGCCAGACCGATCAGAACGGCCTTACCGACCGGCTGAGCGTCCAGGAACATCGTCATGATGGTCAGTTCGCCATGACCACCCACGTCGGTGGACACTTCTTCCGCGGGAGCCGCAGGCGCGGGCTCGGCGGGAGGGGCGGCTTCTGCGGCCGGATCGGCCGGGGCCTCGGCGGCGGCCGGATCCGCTGGAGCGGCGTCCTGCGCGAACGCCGGGGCGCCCATCATCAACGCAGCCGCGCCGATGAGAGCGATGAGGGGGGTGTTCCGTTTTTTGTCGAGCATCTGTCGCCAGTTCCTAATGGTCTAGCACGTTTGGACCGAGGGTCGTCGCGCGAGAGCGTCTCCTACCCTAGTTGAATAAGTCTGGCCCCGAACACCGCTTTCGCCGCATCCGAAGCCGAAACCGCTATCGCTGCTCCCGACCCGTAACTTCCAACTTCCACATTTGTGTGAAGCGGGATGTTGCGATTGGGCAAGGCGAGACCGCAATCCAGGAGCGGACTGCGGACCCTCACCGCAAAGTTAGACGTGCGGCGAGGGACCTTTGGCAACCCCCAAACGGAGCGTCAAGTGCCGCCGGGGCCAGCTAACCACCGATAAGATAATCAGAAATCGGGGTATCGCTGCGACGCACAATATGAATTCTATGCAATAATTGGGGAAACTCGCCGTGCCGGGGAATGATATTGCTGCATCGCAACATCAGACTTCGAACGCCGGTCGCTCAACATGGCGGAAATCTGGCGAGAATCGGCCGCTCGGCGCTCAGCTTTTGCGCACAGCCTCCGGGTGAGCCGCGAAATGAGCGTCGCCCCCGTCGAAGTCAAGCCGGCGACCAGGCCTCAGGGCGGTTCACGGGCCCCCTGTCACAACATTGCCGCGCCCAGATCGGAGCCGAAACGCCACGACCTTAGCTTAAGGCTATGGCCGACCTCGCCCTTGATGGGGCTCCACGGCGAGGTCGCGCACTGATGGCGGAGATATCGCCCGGCGCAGGGCGCCCAGGACGAGAGGTCCCGCGGCGTCGGCTGATGAAAAGGAAGAAGTGGTGCCTGGGGGCGGATTCGAACCACCGACACGCGGATTTTCAATCCGCTGCTCTACCAACTGAGCTACCCAGGCACTGGGCCCGCCGCGCGGGAGCCGCGTCTATAAAAGAGCCGTTCGGGGAAGTCCAGCGCGGCGACGAGCGATTAGTTCAGAGCTCGTCCTCGCCGTCGGAGACCTCTTCCTGCTCGACGGCGGGAACCGCATAGGCGCCGGTGAACCAGCGCTGCAAATCCACATCGGCGCAGCGCTTGGAGCAGAAGGGACGATAGTCCGCCGTCACCGGCTTGCGGCAGATGGGGCACTTGGCCTTCGAGGTGGCGGCCCGGCTCATCGGGCGTGAACCTCGATTTGCTCCCAGGCCAGAGACGCATTGGCCTTGACCTCGAACCGGGCGCCGATACGCGCCGCAAGCAGGCTAAGCGCCGGCTTGGCCGCCTCCGCCACCGCCGGCGCGCAGGTCGCCACAAGGCGCCCCCCTGGCGCGGCCATGGCTTCAGCCTCAAGTCGCCGGACAAGTCGGGCGCCCAGGGTGCGGGCCGAGGGTCCGCCTGCGCCTTCGGTCAGGATCTCCGTCACAGGTCGGCCGCGGCGGGGCACGGTGAGCTCGATGGTGCCGAACCGGCTGATGGGCCCGATGGAGACGCCCGGATTGTCCGGATTGAACGCCGCCCGCGCGGCGGCCATCAGCGCGGCGCCGTCGTGTCCTCGGCCCGCCATATCGAACACCACCAGTCCGCCCAGCCCCTTGAGCCTCAGCACCCGCGCCGCTACGGCCAGGGCGGCCAGATTGGCCTGGCGGGTGACGCGCTTGGCTTCATTGCCCTTGCGCTCCCCCACATCGACATCGATGGCGGTGAGCGCCCGCGTCGGCTCGATGGCGATGGTCCCACCCCCAGGCAGCGGATGGATGACTTCCAGCGCCTCGGCCTCGGCCTCGTCAGCCAATTGCCGGGCGATGCGGCCCGTGACCGGATCCCCCTCCCCGGCCATATGTCGAAGGTGGTCCAGCAGGGTCGGCGCGGCCTCAAGCAGAGCCGGCGCCCCCTGGGCCTGGCCGATCAGTCGGGCGGTGGCCAGCTTGCCAAGCCGGGGCTCCGTCCGGATCTCGACCTCCAGGGCCTCGCCCTGGCGGGGTCGCGCGTCGGGTTTGAACGAGACGGTGGCCTCGGCCCCCTCCCCCAGGTCCAGGAAGGCCATGGACAGGGCGGGCTCCACATGCGCCACCCGGGCGCGCAGTCGGGCGCCGAGCGCCAGGCGGGGATTGTCGTCGGCCCTTTGAATCAGCAGGCGCTCAGGTCGGCCGTCCAGCAGGACACCGCCCCGCGTCTCGCCCAGGCCTTCATCGATAAAGAATGTGCGGCGGCTCATGCTGCGGGATAGCCCAGACCCCGCAGCAGACAAAGGGTTTCATAGAGCGGCAGCCCGACCACGGCAGGATAGGAGCCCTGCAGGTTGATGACGAAGCCGCCGGCCCGCCCCTGTATCCCGTAGCCGCCAGCCTTGCCCAGGCCCTCGCCGCTGGCCAGGTAGGCCGCGTGTTCATCCTCGCCCAGGCGTTTGAAGGTCACCCGCGTCTCGACCAGTCGCTCGGCCCGTCGACCGTCGGGGCCCCTCAGGACCACCGCGGTGTAGACCCGATGGCTGCGCCCAGACAGCAGCTCCAGGCAGGTCCGCACCTCGTCCGGCGTCTCGGCCTTGGGCAATATGCGCCGGCCTGCGGCGACCACCGTATCGGCGGCCAGGACAAAGGACTCAGGACGCGAGCCGGCCACCAGGGCGGCCTTCGCCCCGGCCAGGCGCAGGGCGCAACGGCGGGGCGTCTCGCTCTTCAGCGGCGCCTCGTCGATATCGGCGGCGCAGACCTCATCGGGTGTCAGGCCGATCTGGGCCAGCAGGTCGAGCCGCCTCGGACTGGCCGAGGCCAGAACCAGCCGGGGCTTGTAAGAACAGGGGGGAATGCTCACCCGCTAGCGGACGCGGAAGGTGATGCGGCCCTTTGACAGGTCGTAGGGAGTCATCTCGATCAGGACCTTGTCGCCGACGGCCACGCGGATGCGGTTCTTGCGCATCTTGCCCGCCGTGTGGGCGATAATCTCGTGATCATTCTCGAGCTTCACGCGAAACATGGCGTTCGGCAGCACTTCGCTCACCACGCCGGGAAACTCCAACAGCTCTTCCTTGGCCATGCAGGCTCCATGGGGGGCGCTCACCTGATGCCGCCGGCCAGCCTGGAATCGGCCCAGCGGACAGCGCGTCATTATAACCCAGGTTGCATCAGTCGGTAGAGACCTCTCGCGTCAGGCTGGACCGAACCGTTCGACCAGCCGCCTGGCCAGGGCGTCGCGAACCTCCCGATAGGCGGCCAGACGATTCTCCCTCGAACCATCGGCCAGGGTCGGGTCATGGGTCGGCCAGTACTCGATCTCGGCGGCTCTGTGCCGCGTCAGCTCCACCGCCCGATGTTGCGCCTCAGGCGTCAGGGAGATGATCAGGTCGAAGGAGTCGTCGTTGAGCTCGTCAAACGTCTTGGGCTGGTGCTGTTCCAGGTCAAAACCCTGTTCGGCCATCACGGCGCAGACGAAGGGGTCGGCGCCCTCGGCCTCCGTCTCGGCCTTCAGCCCGCAGGAATCCACATAGACCCTGTCCCCCAGCAGGCGTCTGGCCAGAACCTCGGCCATAGGCGATCGGACCCGATTGAAGTTGCAGGCGAACAGGACGGCGCCAGGCGCGCGCGGTGAAGAGCCCGTCCCCATGGCCGCTTCAGCTCTTGTAGTGCAGGGCGCAGATGAGGGTGAACAGCCGCCGGGCGGTGTCGAGATCCGTTTCGATCTTCCCGGCCAGTCGGGCCCGCAACAGCTCCGAACCTTCGTTGTGCAGGCCCCGTCGCCCCATATCCAAGGCTTCGATCTGGGCCGGCGTAGCGTTGCGGATCGCCTGGTAATAGCTCTCGCAGATCATGAAGTAGTCTTTGATCAGCATCCGGAACGGGGAGAGCGACAGGATGTGGCGCTTCTCATAGCCCGGCCCCGTCACGTCCAGGACCAGCCGATTCTCCATCAGACCCATGTGCAGGTCGTAGGGGCCTTCCTCGGCGCCTTCGGGCACGAAGCGATTCGACTCCAGCAGATCGAAGATGGCGATCTGCCGCTCCTGCTCCTGGTCGCGCGAAATCGCGCCCAGGGATTGCTGGTCGATCTCGACGCTCTGCAGCCGATGGTTCTTCTGGTCGTCGTCAGTCATGACGCCCTGGGGAAGGTCTTGGGCGCCAGCTTTAGTGCAAACCGCCCCCCGGCGTCATCCCGCTTAGAGCTCCTCCGCCCGCCCACAGACGAAAAAGGCCCCCGCCGCGGGGAGCGGCGGGGGCGATCGGGGAGGATGACGGGGCCTTAGCGACGATAGCCGGCGTAGCGGTAGCCTTCAGGCTGCACATAGGCGCCGTGGACATAGCCGACGCCGACGCCGTTCTGGCCCACCAGGATCCAGTCGCTGCCGCGGACGTAGGACAGGGCCTCGAACCGCTCCCCGGCCCGCAGCTGGCCGACCCGGGCGCCGCGGGTGGACGGCGAGGACCTCAGGTTCACGGTGGACCGGGCGATCATCACCCCACCGCCGCCGGCATAGTGGGCCGGGCTCAGATTGCGATCCAGGCGGTAGCCGCCGTGGGTATAGGTGGCCGGCTGGTTATAGGCGTAGCCCTGGCCCTGGCCGTAGCGGCGGTCCTGGTCGTCATGCTGCAGCTTGCAGCCGATGGCCGAGCCGGCCGCCGCGCCGACCACAGCGCCCAGGGCCGTGCCCGTGCCGCGGTCGTTCTTGGCGAGATTGGAGCCCGCCGCCGCGCCCAGCAGCGCGCCGATCAGGGCCCCGCCCTCCTGCTTGCCGCCGCTGGCGTTACAGCCCAGCACGCCGCCGAAATTCTGGGCCTGAGCAGCGGGCGCCGCGGCGGCGAGGAAGAGGGCGCTCATCATGGCGGTGGCCGCCGCGCCCGTGGTCAGCTTGGAAACAGTGGTCTTCGGCATGGCTTGCCTCCATCGGTTTGAAGTTCGCCGGGCCCGGTGTGGCCCTGTGAGTTCAAACCTAGAAGGCCGCGTCTGAACGAACGCGCGGCCGCCATTGACAGTTTTCGTTCAGCTTTCCGAGGCGCCCTGCCCCAGGCGCAAGGCGGCCGACCGGGCGTGGGCGGGCAGCCCCTCCGCCTCGGCGAGGGCGACCGTGGCTGGCCCCAGGGCCTCGAAGGCGGCTGCATCGCACTTCACGAACGAGGTCCGCTTGATGAAGTCGTAGATCGACAGGCCGGACGAGAACCGGGCCGCTCGGCTGGTGGGCAGGACGTGGTTGGACCCGGCCACATAGTCGCCGATCGCCTCCGGCGCGTGCCGGCCAAGGAACATGGCGCCGGCGTGCCGCACCTGGTCGGCCAGGGCGTCGGGATCGGCGACCGCGAACTCCACATGCTCGGGCGCCAGCGCGTCCACCAGGCGCGGGGTTTCCGCCAGAGGTGCGATGATCACCGCCCCGTGGTCGCGCCATGAGGCCTGCGCCACAGCGCCCGTGGAGAGGGTGGCGATCTGGGCCTCGATCTCCGCCTCAACCAGGGCGGCGAAGGCCTCGTCATCGGTGATCAGGATGGATTGCGCCGCGGGATCGTGCTCGGCCTGGGACAGGAGGTCGGCGGCGATCCAGTCCGCGCGATTGAGGCCATCGGCCACCACCACGATCTCCGAGGGACCGGCCAGGGCGTCGATGCCCACCACCCCATAGACCCGGCGCTTGGCGGCGGTGACGAATGCGTTGCCAGGCCCGACGATCTTGTCCACTGGCGCGATGGGGCCGGCGCCAAAGGCCAGGGCGGCGACAGCCTGGGCCCCGCCAACCCGCCAGATCTCCGTGACCCCGGCCGCCTGGGCCGCGGCCAGCACCGCCGGCTGTAGCTTGCCGGGTGGTGTGACCATGGCGATGCGCTCAACGCCAGCCACCTTGGCGGGCACGGCGTTCATAAGGACGGTGGACGGATAGGCGGCCCGGCCGCCCGGCACATAGACGCCGACAGCCTCGATCGCACCCCAGCGCCAGCCCATCTCCACCCCGGCGGCATCGGTGAACCGGGCGTCAGCGGGGCGTTGCCGCTCATGATAGGTGCGGATCCGTTCGGCGGCGAAGGCGATGGCCTCGCGGACCTCCGGGGCGCAGGCCGCGGCCCCGGCCTCGATCTCATCGGGGGTGACCCGCAGGCCAGCCTCGTCCAGCTCGACCCCGTCGAACTGAGCGCCGAAGCGGAGCACGGCGGCCAGGCCCTCAGCCCGCACGGCGGCCAGCACCTCGCGGACGCTGGCCTCGACATCCTCAGGGGTGTCACGCCGTTCGCTCACCAAGGCGGCGAAACGGGCTTCGAAATCGGCATCGGAAAAATGTAAGCGGCGCATGATGGCGCTATGTAGCGACGGCCTGCGCCAAGCGCCATGGCTGCAAAGCCACAGCCAGTGACGCCGTCTCAGCGAACCTCAGGTCTCGTGCCGCGGCGTGCGGGGGGTGGGCCAGGGCGCCGAAACGTCGGCGAGCACGGCGTCCACACATTCCACCTTGACCCTCAGATCGCCGCCGCCAGCGAAACTCAAGATGAGAGCGCCGCCTGGCGGCTCGGCGTCCGGCTCGAAGGTGAGCGCCAGGAGCTCCACTACCGCGTCCGGCGCATCCCGCCGCAGGCGTCGCGCCTCCACCCCCTCCACCGATCCGAGCTGCAGGGCCGCCCGCACGCGGGAGCGACCGCCGGCCTCCCAGCGATAGCGATTGAGTGTCAGGGTCAGACGGCGGGCCTGGGCTTCAAACCGGATGTCGCCGATCTTGCCTACAGCGTCCTGCAACGCCGCCGACATCACAGCCAGATCGTCGGCATCCTCGGCCCGCAGCCGCAGGGGCTTGGCTTTGTCAGGCATCGAAGGCCGCATCCTCGCTGGTCGCTTCGCCCTTCAGGCGCTGGATCTTCGCGCCGCAGGCCGACAGCTTGGCCTCCAGCCGCTCGAAACCCCGGTCCAGGTGGTAGACACGACCGACCACGGTCTCGCCCTTGGCGGCCAGCCCTGCGATCACCAGCCCTACCGAGGCCCGCAGATCTGTGGCCATGACTTGGGCGCCGGTCAGGGCCGAAACCCCGCGCACCCGCGCCTCGCCGCCCTGGATGCTGATATCGGCGCCCAGCCGCGCCAGTTCCGGCGCATGCATGAACCGGTTCTCGAAGATGGTCTCGCGGATCACCGACTCGCCGTCGGCCAGGGTCATCAGGGCCATGAACTGGGCCTGCAGGTCGGTGGCGAATCCCGGATAGGGGTCGGTCTCCACCGCCACGGCGTTCAACCGGCGGCCATTCCGCTTCACGGTGACCCCGTCATTGTGGCGAACAACCTCGACGCCCGCCTCTTCCATCTTGTCCAACAGGTGGCCGATGAAATCGTTGCGGGTGTGGGTCAGGCGCACCTCGCCCCCGGCCATGGCCGCGGCCAGGGCGAAGGTCCCAGTCTCGATGCGATCGGGAATCACGGCGTGGCTGGTTCCGCCCAGGCGGCTCACCCCCTGGATCCGGATCACGTCCAGCCCGGCGCCGACGATCCGCGCGCCCATCTTGTTGAGGCAGTCGGCCAGATCGACGATCTCCGGCTCGCAGGCCGCATTGCGCAGGATCGTCTCGCCCTCGGCCAGCACGGCGGCCAGCAGGGCATGTTCGGTGGCCCCCACCGAGACGAAGGGAAAGACGATCTCCGCCCCCCGCAGGCCCCGGGGCGCCTGGGCGTAGACATAGCCCTCGTGCAGGTCGATCTCGGCGCCCAGGGCGCGCAGAGCCTCAAGGTGCAGGTCCACCGGCCTGGCGCCGATGGTGCAGCCCCCTGGCAGCGAGACCTTGGCTTGGCCCGAGCGCGCCAGCAGCGGTCCCAGCACATTGAACGAGGCGCGCATCTGTCGCACCAGGTCATAGGGCGCGATGGCGCTGATGATTTCCGGCGTGTGCAGCAGGGTCTCCGGCCCCTCGGGCCCATCCTGCTCCTGCACCTCGGTCCCCAGCCGGCCGAGCAGCTGGCCCAGGAATCGGGTGTCGGCCAGGCGCGGCATATTGGTCAGCCGCAACGGCTCCGACGTCAGCAGACTGGCGGCCATCAGCTTGATGGCCGAGTTCTTGGCGCCGCTGATGGCGATCTCGCCCTCCAGACGCGCGCCGCCCTCAATGGCGATTCGGTCCAATCCCAGCCCCTTCAAGCGCCGCATATTCTGCGGTGCGGCAAACCCATAGGGCGCTTCTAGCTCGCGCGCGGGCCGCCGCAAAGGCGCAGGCTGCTCACGAACGCTTGTCGTCGTCGGACGCCGGCGGCTCGGCCGTCCGCGGCGCGGCCTTGCGGCGGCGCAGGTTGGCCCGCAACGCCTGGGCGAGCTTGGCTTCCCGGTCATTGGCGGGGGGCGTCTTGGGCCGGTCGGGCGGTGTCATGGATCCTGGTTGCGGCCGGACCTGACCCGGGTCAAGTCTGAGAAATCCGGAATTGGGGGCTTCACGCCGGGCCTCGGGTTGGCTATAGCCCCCGCCTCGCCTTTCGCCGCCGTAGCTCAGTGGTAGAGCGCATCCTTGGTAAGGCTGAGGTCGGCAGTTCAATCCTGCCCGGCGGCACCATCGGCCCCAAGCCCTGAACGGGTTTGGGGCCGACCTCATTTTTGGCCTGGCCTTTTCCATCCGTCCCGCCGCCCTGTCCGTATCAACAGGAGCCGCGGAGGACCGATGATCGACAACCCCGAAAACTTCCCCATCGACACGCGCAATGCGGCCCTGGCGCTGATCCGCCAGTACGGGCCCGATGCGCAGGTCATCGCCATGCTGCGGGCCGCCGAATTCGCCGCCCTGGGCGACGTGGATGGCCTGGCCGCCTGGGATGACATCATCGCCTGCATCGAGGCCTATGACTCCCTCGGCCCGGTGGGCGGCGTCGTCCACTAGACCAGCTCAACGAACAGACAGCCCCGCAGTCAGGCCCTGCTGCGCCTCATAGGTCTCCACAGCCAGGCGCCGGGCGGCGTCGCAGGCGACGATCTGCGCGCCTCGGGTCACATATCCGATCTCCAGATCCGCGAGCGTCGGCTGCGGCGGCAAGGTGTGCAGAGCGCAAGGCGCCGTGGCCTCAACCGCCAGGGCCAGCCGGGGCGCAGCCGATGAGGTCAGGGACGGCTTGGCACAGCCGGCGGTCAGCATCGTGAAGCCGAGCAGCGCGCTCAGCAGCCAGGGTCTCATGGCCATCCTCAGTGTTCAGGGCTTCGGGAATGAAGGCGCTCACCACCGCCTGACCCTGGGCGCCTCGGGCCAGGGCGGCGGCGACGCGGGTGGCTGAGGCTCGCTCCCCCGCGGCCTCCAGTCTGGCGACGTCACGTTCGCGGGTCAGGGCGGCGATCTCAGCCTCGCGGACTTCGCCGCCATCCCGCCGCCCGGCCACATAGAGCGACAGGGCTGACGCCGCCAGCGCCCCGGCCGCCACCGCTGTCACCAGCGCTCTGATCGTCATGGGCGCAGTCCCCGCCCGTAGCCCTGGCCGGGTCGCCAGGTGAGGACCTCGCGGCGCCAGCGCCCGCCCAGGCCCAGGTGAACCCACGCGCCCGCCTCCTCGATCAGCTGGTCGAAGGCGAGGTCGGAGGCCGCGACCGCCCGGCACACCGCGAGCGGTGAGCCGAACCTCGGACAAATGAAGTCCGCCGCTTCCCCCCGCATGTGGGCGCTGCTGGCCGAGCCGCCGACGGCCCGGTTCACCGCCGGCGAGCGATAGCCGCTGGTGACGAGGATCGGTGAATCCCCGAGCAGGGCTCGAACCTGCTCCAGAACCTCAGCGGTCTGCCGCAGGCGCGTCAGCACCGCCTGCGGCGGACGGTTGTCCAGTCCCCGCTGCTGGGTGGCGATCATCTCTTCCAGCGAGAAGTGCGCCGATAGCCAGGTCCTCATGACTGGCCTCCAAAGGTGTTTGCGAGTTGCGTCCAATCAGGTCGGATCGCGGCGGCCGGCCGCCACCAGCTTGGCCCAGTCGGTGACCGTGGCCCCGGCCAGATAGAGCGTGCCCAGGACCACATTGGCCCCGATCAGGGCCAGGCCCAGCCACCGCAAGGCGACCGGGTCCTCCAGCCGCAGAATGATCGCGCCGAGCAGAGCGAAGTTCGCCCCGCAGGCGGCGTAGGTGAAAATCCTGCGATAGAGCCAGCGGACTTCGATAGGCGGACGGGGCTCGCTCACGGGCTGCTCGTGGGCTTGAGGCCCAGGCCCGCGAGGAAGGCGATCACGCCGGTCGCCAGCCAGGGCGCGCTCCGGGCCAGCCAGGTCCAGAAATCGGCCGCGCCGACCACCCGGTCTCGCTGGCTCTCCAGATGGTCGATGCGGGCGAGCGCGCCCTTGAGCTCAGCGCGCAGGCCCTCCACCAGCTTGCCGGCCTCCAGAGCCTCCAGCCTCGCCAAACGTTCGCGCACGTCATCCATCTTGGCCGCCAAACCTTCCAGCCGGGCGGTCTGGGCCGCGACATTCTCCCCGATCTGCCGCAGGGCCACGATCTGAGCGTCGGCCACGCCCGTGAGCCCGGTCATGTTGTCCCCGCAGGCTTGGCAGAGGGACCCTTCTTGCCCATGCCGTAGATGGTGCTCGCGATGTCAGCCGCCTGGGCCAGATTGTCGAGGAAGCTCGGCGTCTGTGTGGACGTCCCCTTGGTTGTCGAGGTCCCTTCCGTCGTCGTGCCCCGGAACAGCTCCAGCGGCAGCTTGGACAGGATATCGGCCTGGCTATTGAGGGCGGTGTAGGGCGCCAGGCGATAGGCCTGATCCACGCCGCGCGTCTGCGCGCCGATGGCCGCCTGGGTCGCCACATCCTCCCGGTCGCTGGCCGCCCTCGCCCCGGCCAGACCGGCCAGACCGTTGGCCGCCTGCAAACGCAGGGCCGCGTTCTGAGCGGTCAGCTGAGCGTTCTGCGCCGAGGCCTGCTGGCGCCGGTCGGCGTCCTGGCTGGCCAGCCCGGCGCTGGTGTTGAACATGTCCCGCAGCAGGCCGGAGATCTGCGCATTCCGCGCCCGCGCCAGTTCCCCCTCGGTGAGCGAACGCGTCAGGGCCGCCCCGGAACCGCCGAACGCCCCTTGCCCAGCGAGCGCCAGATCCTGCGTCGCCCGAGTGCGCCCGGCCTCGGCGTCGAAGTCGGCCGTCGCCGCGTCGACCACCTGACTCCGGTAGGGATTGTAATAGGCCTCAAGGCCATCCAGCAGGCTGGCGGCCTGCATCTGCGGCGCCTCGGCCGCCGCCACGCCCCTGGTCCAGTCGGCGGCCTCGTCATAGGCGAAGCCGTAGCGGCCCAAGGCAGCAGCCCCCTGAGAGGCCTGTCGCTCCCCGGCCGACAGAGGCGAGACCAGACTGTAGGGATCGAGCCGGCCGAGCTGGCCAACCCGTTCGCTCAGCCCCTGCACTTGGTCGGTGACCCAGAGCGGGTTGTTCGGCGTCACCGTCGCCCGCTCAGTGGTGGTGGATGTGGAGGAAGACTTCCGCTTGCCCATCACAGGCTCCTTCTCAAAACCGCACCGTGGGACCGGTAGCCGTGAGTGCGCAGCACCCGCGCCCAGCCCGCCCGGCCTTCAATCGTGATCGCTTCGCAGCCGAGACCGCGCGCCCAGGCCTCGATCCCCGGCCGCAGGGCCAGGACGGCGGCCAGCTCTCCGCCCGCCAGCCAGATGTGCAGGGTTCGGCCGTCCTGCGCGGTGACGCACTGGGTGACCACCGCGCCGCCCTCCCCAGCCCACAGCTGCGCGCGGCCGCTCTGGATTTCCGCCAATAGGGCCGCTTCGTCGCCGTCTTCAGTCCGCAGCGCTGGCATCAGCCCGTCGCGGCAGGCGGCCCAGGTCTTTGGGCTCACCGACTTCCGGTGGGCACGACGTCGAACACCGGCCTACCGATCCGGCCGCCTGTCGGCGCCCCCTGCCCGCTGAACCGCACCCGAAACAGCCGGCCCGTCGCCCGCAGATCGAGGCGGCTGGCGCCAGGCGCCAGGCCATAGGGTCCGTAGGTCCGGACAGGCCCCTGCGGCTTCAGTCGAGTGGTCAGGCGCAGGCTCGCCGCGCCCGCCTGCAGGGCCATGTCAGGCCACAGGCCGCGCACCATCAGCGACTGATCGGGATGCAGAAGCTGGTCTGCGCTCTCGATGAACCAGGCGAACGCCCCGCCGTCCGCCGACTGACCGCGCTCGTGCCAGTAGGCTCTGCCCTCTGGAGTCACCCCGATCGGGTCGCCCTGCGGACCGGCGTCCACGAAGGCGGTCCGCGCCATGATTCCCCTGGACCAGGCGCCGTCCCCCAGGCTGACGGCCAGATAGCGGCTATTCTCATTGCCATCCCGCGCGTCGGGATAGTCGAACCGCACCTCGTCATAGAGACCGAGAGTCGAGCCGGTGATCTTGTCCCCCTGGGCGCCGGCCAGATGGCGCGCCAGGTCCTCCCGGATCGGGCAAGACACGATCTCCACCGCCCCGCCCAGGCTGTAGCTCCGGAATTGCAGGTCGGGCGCGATCCAGACCGCCCGGGGGCCGGCGACGGCGAAGGCGTTGGGCCCGATCAGACCGCAGTGCTCGCCCACGGGATCAAACCGCCAGGGTTGGTTCAGGGCGCCAACGAATGTCCCGACGAACAACCGGTCCGACGTCCAGACCAGGATGAACTGGCCCACGGCGCTGGCCCCCACGATCCGCCCGCCGCCGGCCAGGACATATTCCCGCGCCGTGGTGTCCGGCGCCGTCGTCCAGTTCTCCGGGGACCTGACGCCGCTGTGCCGGATACAGAGCGGATTGAAGACCCCGGAGACCTCCTCGTTGCAGCCCAGCGCGAAGATCTGGTCGGTATGCGACACCAGGGACACGCTGACCTGCCGCGGCGCCTGCGCCAGGGGCGCGGCAGCCTCGCCGGGGTCATTCGCCCACCGATAGAGCGTTCCCCCCCGGGGGCTCGCGATCAGTTGCTCGCCGAAGGCCGACAGGCTCCACGTGCGCGGATAGAAATCGCTGGTCGACGGGGCCGAATAGGCTCCGGTGGAATAGGTCCCCGTGCCATAGCCCTGCCCCCCGGTCCCATCGACGGCGCCGGGCGCGAAGGCCCGCTGCGGCCTCACCATCACGGCCGTCCCGCCCCCGGTCGCCGAGGCGGTCGCTGGCGCGCCGAACACATAGCTGAAGCGGTCTTCATCCACGACCGTGACCACCGCCCCAGTCAGGTTCGGGGTGACGCCGCCAAGCGCCGTCGCGCCGGTCACGTCGACGGCCTCTCCACCAGTCAGGCCATGCCCGGCCAGTCTGACGGTCACCACGTCAGAGCCCTCGCTCACCGCAAGCGGTGCGGCCTCCAGGGTCACGGCCGGCAGGGCGAGCACGGGTGTGATGTCAACGAGACCGCCGCCGATCCAGACCTGCAGCGCGCTGTGGGTTCCAAACGCGACGTTCAGTCCCGCGGCGTTGTCGGTCCAGGCGAACACCTTGCGGCAGACGCCGGTGAGGTCTCCACCCCCAAGGGATTCCCACCCGCCGATCACCTGAGGTCGCCCGCGCCAGAACCGCACGTTCGACCCATCCGCCCACCGCCCCGCAGCCGCAAACGAGGTCTCATCCCCCACAAGCCCAGGTGGAAGGTCGAGAGGTATTCTCATGACGTCACTCGAGAGAGAATGTAGACGAGCGATCCATTGCCGCCGGGCAGCGACGTTCCATTTCCGCCCGGAGGGCAGCCGCCAGAACCACCGCCGGGCGATGCACCTGCGCTGCCGGTGAGACCGAACGCCCCTCCTTCGCCGCCAGCGAAGATGTCTAGTGTTCCGAAGTCTGCGAACGACGCGCCGGCACCGCCAGCGCTGTTGACTGGGCCAGAACTCTCACCAGACCTGTTCTCAAGCGCACCAGATGCAATACCCCCTTCGCCCGTTCCGCGGCCTCCACCAGCGATAATTAGCGCACCGCTTGGGAGTAAGACGGTCGAGTCAAATCCATTGTTTCCAAGCGTCCCCTCTGCGCCATTCGAACCGCCGCCTGGTCCTACGACGTACTTGAGAACTTGATTTCGACGGAGAAGTACGGAATGGCGCGCTCCGGCACCTCCGCCGCCGCCCCTGGAATCGTTGAAGGCGACAGATCCAGACGCTCCGCCACCGCGGAGAAAGAACTCCAAGTGACAGTCATACGGCAGAACGAGTTCGCCTGCGCCCGAAGTGGTAACCCATTGGATTGAGATTAGGCCTCTTCGCCCCCCGCCGCGCCGTCGAGGCTGATCGCCCCTCGGTCCCCACCCCATCACGGCAACGGGTCGTAGGCGCCGCCGGAGACCCGGCAGACGACGCCGTTGGCCACAGCGCCACCGATGGCGAAGGCCAGGCCCACCCCCGGCGGCAGGAACAGCGGATCATCCTCGCTGGCGTCGAACACCGCCTTGGCGCCGGCCACGCTCGCTGAGGGCGCGGTGTTAGCCAGGGCGGCGGAGTCGATCAGGGTGTCGGTGGATCCGACCCGACCATAGAGCTGACAGTGGATCACCGCCCCAGGCGCCGCCCGGGTCAGGGCGTAGGCCTTGGTGATCCGCATGCCCTGCACATTGTCGGCGGCGGGCACCACCTCCACCGCATGGGTGGGGGCGTGGAACGCGGTCTCCGCAGTCGTCGCCACCGCCACATAGGCGATGGGCCGCTGCACGGCGATGAACTGGTTGGTGGCGATGGCGCTCATGGGCTCTCCTCAGCCGAAATAGGCCAGGGCCGCGGCGCGCCGCTCGGCGGCGGCGGCCTGCTGGGCCTGGTCGTGGACATAGTCAGGAAGGGTGGTGACGAGCCGCCAGCCGGCGTCTTCGCCGTCCGTGGCCACCACCTTGCCGGCGTTGCCGGTCTGGGCCGGCAGGGCCCCGGCGTTGTACGTCCAGGCCACGGCCTCGACATAGGCCTTGAAGCCCAGACCCCCGACGCCGAGCGCGAAGACATCGCCGCCGTCACAGGCCACCAGCGCCACGTCCTGCGGGTCGACGACCGCCACGGCGCCGGCCCCTGTCGTCAGCGTCAACGGGCCGCTGGCTCCGTTCCGGACCAGGTAGATCTTGCTCGCCGCCGGCAGGGTCACCGTCGCCGGCCCTGCGCCGGAAAAATCCAGCATGGCCCGCCGAGCCTCATCGTCGGCGGCGTTGGCGCTGGTCAGCACATGGTCGCCGTTCAGGGTGATCACGCTGCGTCCGGCGATCGCCTGGTCCAGCCGGTCTATGACCGTGTTCAGCCGCGGCGCGCCCCAGGTGTTCAGGTTCTCCCCGGCCGCCTGCATCTCCAGGCGCAGGGAGGGGGTGTAGGTCGAAGGCATCAGATGACAGCTCCCGTATCTTGCCGCACCCAGGCGCTTCCATCCGAGATCGCCAGGGTGGAAAGGTCAGCCACCAGCACCAGGGTCTGCGGCCAGGCCTGCGCCGGCGGCAGGTCGGCGGCGGCGCACGCGAACAGCGGCATCGGCGCGCCAGGCGCGCTCAGCGCCCTCACGGCCTCCACCAACGCTCGCAACAGGGGCCGAAGCGCCGGTGGAACCTCTGGCCCCACGCTCAGCATGCCAGGGCCTCGCGGCTGGGCAGTTCAGTGACCAGCCGGGCCATCCCGTGCCGACGCGCGTCAGCCGCGCGGGCCTGGGCCAGCGCCATCTCGAACCGCGCCCCGAAATGCCCGGCCATCTCCCCGTCCCGCAGATAGGGACAGGCCTCGGCCAGAGCCGCGAACAGATAGAGGTCCGGATGCTCGACCAGGACCGCGTTGGTCGGCGTCTCGGCGCTCAGCGCCAGCCGCCCTACCTGCCGCAGCACGAAACCGATCTCCTGATCGCAAGGGCGGTCGAGCACGATCGCCCGAGCCTCCAGGCTCCAGTAGTCCGGCCGACCGCGCACATCATTCCAGGGTAACAGGCCGGCCGCCCGATAGCGCATCGGTCGCCGCTCGGGCCCGTCTTCCCGCCACAGGCCCAGCGCCTCCCGGCAATCGGCGGGCAGGTCCAGGCTCCGCGCCCCCGGCGAGGCGGTCAGGCTCACCTCGGACTCCATCACCGCCAGCCTCAGCTCGCGGTTCATCCGCGCCTCGGCCAGGGTGATGAAGTCGCCCGCCCGCCCGGCCAGGTCGCTCCGCTCCAGCCAGTCGGCCACGGCGGTCTTCAGGTCGTCATAGGTTGTGAGCGC
This sequence comes from Caulobacteraceae bacterium, assembly GCA_027489335.1. Lineage (GTDB taxonomy): Bacteria > Pseudomonadota > Alphaproteobacteria > Caulobacterales > Caulobacteraceae > Phenylobacterium. Next base: position 90,108 of record JAIXZX010000002.1, read on the forward strand.
CATGCGCCCTCCTCCCTGCCAGACGGGCGGCGCCGGGCCAGGCCCGCGCCGCCCCGGTTCGTGTGAAACGGCGGGTGGGCCTAGTTGTTGGCCAGGCGGCAGGCCAGCTGCGGGCGCAGGGTCTGGAAGCCGTAGAGGACGTCCAGGCGACAGGGGAACTTGTCGTTGTTGATGTCGTACTGCCGCACGATCCGCATGGAGACCCCGTCGAAGACCTCGCGCGCAGCGAAGTCCACGCCCCGGGGCATCACCATGTCGGCGGTGGCGAAGGCGAAGGCGCCCTTGTGATAGGCCATGGAGATCCCGTGGGCCGCCCCGCCCGTCCCGGCCACCTGGATCGGCGCATTGTCGCCCGGCGCGTTCGACACGTTCTGCGCGGCGCCCGACGTGACGATGGCCGGCGAGATCTGCAGGCTGGCCACGCCCGAGCCGTTGGAGCTGGCGTCGGCCCGGACCACGAACTGCTGCTGCACGCCGGTGGACTGCTTCGTCTCCGGATGCACCCGGAAGACGCCGGTGATCGTGAACACATCACCCGCCTTCAGGACCGGCGAGCTGTTGGACCAGCCGTCGGTGGCCAGCGTCCCGCCCGTCTGGCCAGCCCCATTCACCGCCGGCGAGCCGGCCTTGCTCCCCACCGTGTGGGACGGCCACAGCGTGTTCTCCATGAAGTCGAAGCCGGCGCTGCGGCCCATGAAGCCCTCACGGTACTGCTTGGAGATGCTGGCCTTGTCGTTGAACAGGCCCTTCAGGGCGTCCACCAGGTCCACATTGTCCTGGGTGTTCAGGTTGCAGGTCCGCCCGGCCAGGGGCGCCAGATTGTCCACCAGGATCTTCCGGCCCTGCAGGATCTTGGCGAAGCTGGCCGCCGCCCCCTGATTGTTCACCTGGTTGTGGACGTCCTTGTACATGCCCATGGCGTCGGCCTCGATATTGGCCGCCAGCACGCTCATGGCCGGTTCGATGATCCGCTCGGAGAAGTCGTCCAGGGACAGGGTCAGGTCCACCGAGGTGAAGTTCAGATCCACCCCCTTCTGGGTCTGCACCTTCAGCTCGACGTTGGTTTCGGTGGTGTCCTGGGCGTCCAGGGTCGGGCCGGTGCGCACCACATACTGGTTGGGCAGGCGCACCTTCAGCGTGTCGCCCACCTTGGCGCCCTGACGCGCGAAGCTGTCGTCATATTCCCGCGTGATTGAACCCACGAAGTTCAGCTTCTGGTGCAGCACACGCAGGGCCTCGCGGGTGACCGCGGTCGGGGAAAGCAGCGAATTGGCCATGAGGTCTCGTCTTCCTTGAGAATGGAATGCGGGTCGGCGCGGCTGCGCCGGTCGGGTTGTCGGATAGGGATCAGGCGCGCACGTGCGCCCGGCGCGGGTCTACCGCCCCGCCATGGCCTGGACGTTCCTGCGGCGCATCCATTCGGCTGCGCCCATGTCGTCGCGCACGGCGCTGGCCGGGGCCGAGCCGCCGCCCACCTGCACGGCCGGACGCACCTGCATGGCCGGCGCCCGGGCCGGCGCAGCGCCCGACTGGGGCGCTTGGGTCTGCGCGTGCAGCGCCGCTTCCCCCTGCTGGGCCCGGTGCAGGATCATCCACAGCCGGGGATCGGCCACCTCGCGCAGCTCCTCCAGGGTGACGCCAAAGGCCTGGGCGTATTCCACCAGTTTGGCCGCCACCTCCGGCGACCAGCCCTCGATCTGGCCGGCCAGGACCCGGCCGGTCTCCTCCAGCTCGATCCGCGCCCGTTCGCCGGCTGCGGCCCGGGCCATCTCGTCCTGCTGGGCCAGGGCCTGGCCATAGGCCTCGCGGGCCTGAGCGACATCGTTCGCCTGCGCCCACAGCGCCTGGGCCAGCTGCGGGTCCTGCTGGCTCAGCGCCTGCCAGTCGACGCCCTCGAACTGCGCCAACTGCTGCTCCAGCGCGATCAGCACCGCCCGGTCCTGCGCGCTGGCGCTGGCGAGCTCGGCCTCCAGTTCCATCATCTTCGCCCGCTCGGCCAGGGCCCGGCGCTCGGCCGCCACCGCCTGAGCGGCGCTTTCATGATCGATATTGGCCATCAGCTGCGCCTTCAGCGCCCGCGGCAGGCGATAGAACTGCCCGCCGTGCTCGATCTCCTCGATCGCGTCAGCCTCTGCGCCGGAGCCAAGCAGGCGCGGGTCGGCGCCGCCCGGAAGGGTCGGGTCTTGCATCATGGGTCATGTCCTTGGAATTCGGGCGGCTAGGCCGCGCCGGCTCAATCGTGCGAGGCGACAGGCCTCAGTCGGTTTCCGGCCAGGCCTCGTCTGGCGACAGGCTGACCCGCGGCAGGGTCTCCAGCTGCGGACGCACCGCCGCATGCCGCTCATCGGCCAGCACAGCCGGCGACAATGCAAAGGCCCCCGCGTGCGCGCCGGCCAGGATCCGCCGAGGCTTCAGGTGCGGCCCGGCGATCGCCTCAGCCAGACCCTCGTCCATCAGCAGCAGGGTCACGCCCATGATCCGACCTCCGCCAGATATTGACCCAGGGCCGAATGGAGCACTCTTCCCTGTCCAGGAGTCACGCCAGCGCCGAAGTGCGCCGCCGCCAGACGCCAACTGCTCAGCGACCCCTCTGACCCGCTCGCCGCGTAGCCGTGCAGGATCAGCCGCTGAGCCGCCACTGTGGTGATCTCGTCAACAGGCTCGCCGATCAGCACCCCATCCTTGAGCACCTGGTAAACATCGGCCGCCCGGCGGCTCATCATGGTATGGCCCAGGCCGCTGGGAACCCCGAACTGGCGATTTGACGTGCAGTTCGATCGCGTGGTCGCCTGGCCGGCGCTACTGCGCGGATGGATCCGATTGCGAGAATTGCCGAAGGCGCAGCCGCCGCTCTCACCCGTTACCGCCCAGACTCCGGCATGGTGGTCCGCCGCCTGATAGAGGCCATCCCCTTGAATGAAGCCGGTTTCCAAGTAGCTGGTGGCTCCATCGCCCTCATAGCCTGACCAGGGGACGAAGACGGGACTGTTCACCGGCGAGAGCCCGCCAAGCGCCGGCTGAGCCCAGTTGACCCCGGCCGCCTGCACGTCCCCCGCCGCCATCACGAACAGGGCGTCCAGGCGGCTCCAGATCTCTGCCGCGATCAGGGCCGAGATCAGCTGGTCGATTGCCGCCGCCTGCTGGGATCCCGGCTTCACAGCCATCTGCCCGATCACCGTCTCTGTCTGCGCCCGCAGGGCGCGCGCGCCGTGCACGGCGACGCCGCTCGCCACGCCGCGCGCCAGCCTGCAGACTCCGCTCATTGGCTCAGGCGGTAGTTCACCGCCCCCGAGCTAAGGGCCGTGCAGTTCAGCCGATAGAGCACGCCAGCCTCCGGCTCCTCCATCACCACCGAGATCGGCGCGGCATAGGCCGCCGGCGTGCCCGCTCTGTCGCGGGAGCACTCCAGCCAGGTCACGCCGCCGTCGAAGGAGCGCTCCACCTGCACGCTGCCGGAGAAGGTTCCCCACAGTGACAGGTTGAATCTGCGCGGGGCGCCTGGTCGAGAGTCGGGCGCAAATCGCTCGCTTGGGCCCGTCGCTGTGAACGCGCCCGTCACCTTGCCGGTGGCCATGTGCTTGATCCTTGAGACGTCTGGAAAGAAAGGTCAGTCGGCGGGACGCGCGGCGCCCGCCACCTTCAGCCGGTTGGTCTCGGCTTCGAAGGCGGCGATCTCCAGCTTGCGGGTCTCCAGCGCCTGGTCGCGCGCCATGCCCTCCAGCTTCTGGTTGGCGCCCGCCAGGGCCTGGGATAGCTTCTCGATGGCCGCCCGGGCCTCGCCAAGCTCCGGCGCCTCGCCCCGCACCTGCGCCGGCAGCAGGCTCGACAGCCGCTGGGCGATCTCGTCGGCGCCGGGCCAGTCCAGATTTCGCGCCAGCAGGTCGCCGATCACCGGCGCGGCCGCCGGATATGCCCGGATCAGCTCGATCATCTGGGTCGCCGCCTCTTCCCGGCGGCTGGTGAAGCTGGGCCCGGCCCGCACCGTCAGGTCATACTTGCCGACGCTCAGATCGTAGATGCGCTTCACCTCGCGCACCTGGCCCTGGGCGTCGGTCTCGCGCACCGACAACGGCTGGTTCACCGCGACCGGCTTCGCCTCGCCGCTCGGCCCCAGCACGCGCACCACACGCGGGGCTGCGTACACCTTGGGGATCAGGTCGATCAGGATCCGCCCGGCGTGCCGGATCGCCCGGCTCAGATTGTCGATATAGTGGAAGGTGGAAACGTCCCCCTCCCGCTGGCGGGCCATGATCGCCCGACCGCTGGTCTCGTTGGACCGCGCGCCTAAGCTGGCGTCATGCAGGCCCATGATCGCCTTCATGTCGTCGCTGGCGTTCAGCGCCTCCTGCAGCGCGCCGGCCGGCACGCCGGCGAAGGGTTGGCGCATCGGCGGCTCGGGGCCGTCATACTCCAGATAGGCGTGGGTCTGCACATTGGCCGTGGCCCACTTCTCGGCGTCGGTCTCGAACGCCCCCTTCCGTCCGATGAACGGCGCCTTGGGCGCCAGGGCCACCAGCTCGGTGGTCGTGGTCCGCCAGTAGTTGAACATCCGCTGCGGGTCCTTGGCGTCGCGGACCAGGCTGCGTAGCCGTCGCCGGCCATCGATCCGCAGCTCCTCGCCAAAGACCGGCACGATGGGGATGAACCGTCCGGCCCAGTCCACGGTCTCCAGCACCTCGGCGCCGGTGACCACATGCTGCATCACCCTGTGGCTCGCCACCTCCCGCGGCGCGCCCACGATGCTGACGCCCAGGGCGTCGAACAGCCCCTTCTGCGCCTCGTAGGCGGTAAGCTCGATCACCTGCCCGTCGCTTAAGGCCACGATCTTGCGGGCTGCCGCCTCGCGCCGCCAGAACTCGGCCACCGTCACCCGGTCGCCGTCGCCCCAGGCCTCGGCCAGACCGCCATAGCCAGCCCCCGACCAGTCCGCCGCTTCGGCCCCCTTCCAGCGGGCCTGGAACGCCGAGCGCGGCAGGCTGTCGACCACAAAGGCGGTGTTCCAGTCGGAGGAGTCGGCAGCTGTGGAGTCCGGGTCGCCATAGACGCTGAACGGATCGGCCACCCGCTCGATGACGATGTCCTGCTCGAAGCTGTCGTCCCGGGCGTAGCGGGTGTTGATCCGGAAATAGCCGAAGCCGCAGGTGACGGCGAAATCCAGGGCCGTGTCATAGGCGACCTCGGCGTCGCTCGACTGCTCGATATGGCGGATCAGGCCGTTGAAGATCTCGGCGGTCTGCGGATCGGCGCCGTCGTCCACCGGATGGCAGGCGATGGCCGGCTTGTTCAGCCGCGCATCATTGACCACCTGGCGGATGAAGGCCGGCAGCCGGTTGATGGTCAGGCAGGGCCGCCCGTCCAGCTCCCGGTCCCGCCGCACCTTCTCCGGCCACTGCTCGCCCAGCCTGGCGAACCGCAGGTCATCGCGGGCCTCCTCGCGGATCTCGGCCTCATGGGCCTGCACGCGCTCAAACGCGTCACGGGCGTCACGCAGGATGTCGTCATGGGTCATGCAAACGCCCTTTGGCGTCCCAAGCCGGGGACGCTCTGTCAGAGAATTCCGATTTTCCTTAGGTCCGTCGGGCTCTTAGCCCGCCGTCTTCACAAACGCCGCGCCGTCCCAGGCGAAGGCTTCGTCCTCGCCGCCCGCGGCCTTCACGACCAGAGATGGGCGTCCGCCCCGCCAGGGTTTGCGCACGGCCAGGGCGCGTCCCGGTAACGCCGCGACCGGCAGCGGCGGCGTCAACCGGACCGCCTCGCCACCCGCCGGAAAGGCGAAGACCGCAAAAGTCTCAAAGGTCTCATTCACCAGGATCGCCGCCTGGTCGTCCCGCCCTTCGCCGTCGAAATCGGCCTGCACGGCAAAGCGCTGATAGTGGTCGAGCGCCTCCCGCCACGCCGCATCGCCATCGTAGCCCGGCCGCATTTCGGCCGCCGTGCGGAACACCCAGCCCTCCGGCGGGGCTACGGTCAGTCGCGGCATGTGACAGGCCATATCGCCCGCCACGCCGCCATTGTTCCGACAGCGTTGCGGATACTCAGCCCCGCGGCCCAGGCAGCCCACCGTGCAGGAGCCCATCAGCAGCAGCACCATGACCACTGACAGCAGACAGCCCCGCAAGATTCGTCCGACCGGAATGGGGGGCGGCTCGATCACGGCGCCACCTCCGCCAGGCGATCCCCGCGCCAGGCGAAGACCATGTCCCGCCTCTGCCCGTTGATTGTCTGTCGCAGTGTGATCTGCGGCGCCCTCTCGGTCTCGTCTGGGGGCCCCTCCATACTGAGGGAAACCTCTGAGACGTCAGCGACCCGCTGAGCGTCGGTCAGCGCCACGGCCCGATCCCCGGCAAAGTCGTCCTTGGCGTAGAAGACGAATAGCTGAAACTGCGTCATCGACGGGTCCACCAGGATCCGCGCCAGATCCTCCGCGCCGTCGCCATCGAGATCGACGCCCGCCGCCCTCAGGGACTCCCAGTCCTCAGCGCGCCCCGTCAGCGCCGCCAGCTCATCGGATTCGACGGCCTGCCAACCACGCGGCTGAAGACCCAAGGACCCGCCGCTGTCGTAGCAGACCCCCTTCTTCCAATAGCCAACGTTGTCGAAGCAGCGATCACCAATCAGGAAGTCGCCCGCGGCGTAGCCGCAGCTGCCGGCGCTCAGCATCGCCGCCCCGGCCGCCACCCACCGCCACTGCCGCCACGTCCAAGTCATAGGGTCCTCAACGCGCCGGACAGTCCCAACGCCAAGCTTTAGAACATATTGTGAACATGAGCTTGCGAGGTCGTCAACTCCTAGTGGCGCCGCTTCTTAGGGACGACCACCCATTCCCGATCAAGGTGCTGGCAGCCTTCGTAGCACTGACCGCCTGCTTCGCCGATTTGCCGCCCCAGTTGGTTGGCTTCGCGATCGGCCTCGTCGATGCTGCCGCCGGTCAACATGTCATAGGCCTCTTTGAAATAGTCGCTGGCCCCAGCCGCGACCATGCTTCCAACCGGCCCAGCCTTTGCCGCTTCGCAGTTGCCCTGGCAGTGATAGACCTTGTCGTGATGGGGATAGTCGTCTTTGCCTGAAGGTCGGCGCGCGATGGCGTCGTCCTTCGCTTCATTCGTGTACCACCAGTTGCGCGCCAGGGCGCCGAGCGCACCCCCGGCCTGGGCCGCTGCCGGCGCTCCGCCTCGGCCGTAGCCCGGTCGCAGGCCCTGCGCGGGTTCCCCATGCATGTCCGTGGCCAAGCCCGAGGCGCCGTTAAGCTCGCGCACCTTTGCATCGCTGACGAGGACCTGACTGGCCACATCTCTCGCCCACTGGGCGGCGCGCGGGATATTGATCGCCATTTTCCACTCCATCTCCAACATCACCCCATCCAGCTCCCGCTCGCCCCGCCGCCCCCGCGCCGTCCGGCCCTCCGCGCCCCCGCCCCGCGGCGGTTCAGGGCGAACTCGCCGAAGGCGTCGGCGCCGTGGCTGGCGGCGTCGTGCAGCGGTCCGCCATAGGCCCGCGTGGCCGCATTCCACCGCTTGCGATAGGCCCGCAGCCGATCGAGCCCGAGCGCGCAGGCATCACCGTCAAACCAGGTCATGGGGATCATCAGCCGCGCGGCGTTGATCCGTTCCTCCGGATGGGTCGCCTGGCCCACCGCGATGGGCGAGACGCCCAGGCCGCCCAAGGTCTCGAACCGCGAGCGCCCGCCCGCGCCGAGCTCGCGCACCATCACATCGTGCGGCAGGTGGTGGGTCCCATAGACGTAGGGCTTGGCCGCGATGGCCTCGCGCACGATGGCCTGCAGCCCCTCGCCGCTCGTCTCGAAATAGTCGATGGCCCGCACCTCCGGGCCGACCTGCTGGAAAAACCAGATGGCAGTATAGTCGTCGATTCCCAGATCCCAGGCGGAATGCACCGCCAGCCCCGGATCATGCGGAACCCGGCCAATGCGCCCTGCGCTCTGCGCCTCGCCCAGCAGGCTGGCATAGTAGGCGCCCGGCGCGGCCGCATCGAAATCCACCAGATATTCAGACGCAAACCGCGCCTCGCCCTCCTCCTGCGACCCCGTCTCGGCCACCAGCTCAGCCCGCTCCCGGGCCAGCTGCGCCGGCGTGAAGACGCCGGTCTCCGTGGCCGGCGAGCGCTGAGTAAACCAGGCCCTGTCCCGGGCGCGGGCCTCAAAGGCGCGAACCGCATGGTTGCGCCCCCGCGGCGTCCACAGAAACAGCGCCCAGCCGCCATTCTCCGCCAGGATCGGCCGGATGTAGGTCCAGGCCTCAGGCTTGGCTAGCGCCCATTCGGAGAACACCACGCCGACCGGCGGCGCCCCCACCAGGCTGTCATAATTGTCCGACCCCAGCACCTGCCACACCGACCCATTGGCAAGGCGGATACTCATGTCGCCGTCCCGCGTGCTCGCACGGATCGCCGGCGGAAAGGCCTCGTCGATGCGCCGGCGCCCTGTGTGCGGGTTCACCGCCTCCCAGATCGCCTTGCGCGCCTGAGCCGCCTCCGGCAGCAGGTGCCAGTAGACGCCGGGCCTCTGGATGGCGCTGACGGCCGCCCAGTTCAGCGCCACATCATCCTTGCCCCATCGCCGGTGGGCGGCCACGTCAGCGCGCAGGCCCCCGTCCTCCAGATAGCGCCACAGCGCCGTCTGATAGGGCCTGGGCCGCCAGCCGGCCGGCAGCTCGATCTCCATGTTCAACCCGCCGGACCGTCAGGCTCGTCCCATCCGAGCCTGCGGATCGTCACCGTCAGCCGGCCCTCGGCCTCCGGCGCCTTGGCCTTGCCCTGGGCGCGGTCGAGCACCTCACGAATGGCGGCGATGCGGGCGGTGTCGCTGGTCTTGTCCCCCTTCATCAGGGCCTCCAGCGTCTCCACCGCCAGCGGCGCGAGCGCCTTCACCGCCCGGCCGGGATCCCTGGGTCGCCCCGCCATCGGCCGCCTCCATCTGCACAAAGCCGCACTGAAACTGTCGGGCCGTTCCGCCCCGCGCCGGCCACAGGCCTCCCGAGAGGCGCGCCCGCAGGGCTCGTGGCCCTGGGACTGGGGTCAGCCGGCGCGGGGCTCCTGCGGCGCAGACGGGATCGCCGCACGACCCGCAATTTCCCACGCCTCGCCGCCCCGGGGAGGGACAAGGGGGCGAGGCCCAAGGACATGCCGCAATCCCGGCGGACTCAGCCGGCTGGCGCACACGTCATCTGTTGGAAATCTGCAGGTGCGGGCCAGGCCCGCCGCGGTGTCCCCCGCGCCTCAGACGCAAGAACGACCCATAGCCAAAACCTACCACATTCCCGCGGCGACGCAAGAACAAAATGGGAACATGACGCCAGGCGACCGCGCCATAGAGTTTCCCGTTCCAGGCGATCACTTTTATCCATTATCCAGCCGTCGCAACCTCTGCCTACAGTCGTTCAAACACTCACCAATGAGGGAGGACGACGATGGACGACGCTTCTGGAACTGGCGATCCCCTGGGCTGCCCGATCAAGCAGCCGGGCGCCCTGCGGTCTCTGCTCGGCCGAACCAACCGCGACTGGTGGCCCAACCAGCTCTCCGTGGACATCCTCCACCAGCACGGCGCCCACGGCGACCCGATGGGGGATGACTTCGACTATCCCAAGGCCTTCCAGGGCCTGGACTACGCCGCGCTGAAGCGCGACCTCACCGCCCTGATGACCGACAGCCAGCCCTGGTGGCCGGCCGACTATGGCCACTATGGCCCCTTCTTCATCCGCATGGCCTGGCACAGCGCCGGCACATACCGCACCGGCGATGGCCGTGGCGGCGCAGGCGCTGGCCAGCAGCGCTTCGCCCCCCTCAACAGCTGGCCAGACAACGCCAACCTGGATAAGGCCCGGCGCCTGCTGTGGCCTATCAAGCAGAAGTACGGCCAGGCGATCTCCTGGGCCGACCTGATGATCCTGGCTGGCAATGTGGCCATCGAGTCCATGGGCGGGCCGGTCTTCGGGTTCGGCGGCGGCCGCAAGGACGTCTGGGAACCGGAAAAGGACATCTACTGGGGCTCGGAGGAACAGTGGGTCGGCCAGGGCGCCGAAACCCGGATCCAGCCCGACAAGGAGATGGCGCTGGAGAACCCCCTGGCCGCCATCCAGATGGGCCTCATCTACGTCAATCCCGAGGGCCCCGGCGGCAATCCCGATCCGATCCAGTCGGGCCGCGACATCCGCGAGACCTTCGCCCGCATGGGCATGAACGATGAGGAAACCGTCGCGCTCACCGCTGGCGGCCACACCTTCGGCAAGGCTCACGGGGCCGGCGACGCCTCCAAGGTCGGCGCCGAGCCTGAGGGCGCCGACATCGCGCAGCAGGGCCTGGGCTGGACCTCCAGCCACGAGAGCGGCATCGGCGACCACACCATAACCAGCGGCATCGAGGGCGCCTGGACCCCCACCCCCATCCAGTGGACGATGAACTACTTCCACATGCTGCTGGACTACGACTACGAGCTGGTCCGCAGCCCGGCAGGGGCCAAGCAGTGGCAGCCCATCAATCAGAAGCCGGAAGACATGGCGCCAGGCGCCCATGATCCGTCGAAGCGCCTGCCGACCATGATGACCACGGCCGACATGGCCATGAAGATGGACCCCAGGTACCGGGAAATCTGCGAACGGTTCCGGGCCAATCCCGACCAGTTCGCCGACGCCTTCGCCCGGGCCTGGTTCAAGCTCTGCCACCGGGACATGGGCCCCAAGGCCCGCTACTTCGGCCCCGAAGTGCCCGCCGAGGACCTCATCTGGCAGGACCCGATCCCGCCCGTGGATCATCCCCTGGTGGACGCCGCCGATATCGCGGCGCTGAAGGGCAAGCTGCTCGACTCCGGCCTCACCGTGGCCGAGCTCGTCCAGACCGCCTGGGCCTCAGCCTCCACCTATCGCGGCTCCGACCATCGGGGCGGCGCCAACGGCGCCCGCATCCGCCTGGCGCCGCAGAAGGACTGGGAGGTCAACCAGCCTGATCAGCTCGCCCGGGTGCTCAAGGTCCTGGAAGGGATCAAGGCCGCCTTCGACGCCGGGGCTTCCGGCGGCAAGAAGATCTCGCTCGCCGACCTGATCGTCCTGGGCGGCGTGGCCGCGGTGGAGAAGGCCGCCAAGGCCGCCGGCCATGACGTCACCGTCCCCTTCACGCCCGGCCGCACCGACGCCTCGGCCGAACAGACCGACGCCGCAAGCTTCGACGTGCTCGAGCCCAAGGCCGACGGCTTCCGCAACTATCTGCAGGTTAAGTTCAGCGTCCCCACCGAGGAGCTGCTCATCGATCGGGCTCAGCTGCTGACCCTGACGGCGCCGGAAATGGCTGTCCTGGTCGGCGGCCTGCGGGTCCTGGGGGCCAACCACGGCGGGTCCAAGGACGGGGTCTTCACCGACCGCCCCGGCCAGCTGACCAACGACTTCTTCGTCAACCTGCTCGACATGGGCACGGCGTGGAAGCAGGTGGACGACAGCGCCGATGACCTCTTCATCGGGACCTGCCGCAAGACCAACCAGCAGAAATGGACCGCCACCCGCACCGACCTGGTGTTCGGCTCCAACTCCCAGCTGCGCGCCCTGTCGGAGGTCTATGCCTCAGCCGACGCCGGCAAGAAGGTCGTGACCGACTTCATCAACGCCTGGACCAAGGTGATGAACGCCGACCGCTTCGACCTCCCCCGGGAGAAGCGCCTGGCCGGCGCCCACTAGAGGTCTTCTCTGACGGCGACCCCCGTCGCGACGCCCCAGGGCGTGGCGGCGGGGGCCTCCCCCGCGCAACCGCGCCGCTCGCGGCACGTTGAGGCTGTCCCGCAACTTACGGAGCCTCCCCGATGAAACTGACCAAAGGCGCCCTCGTGGCCGTTGTCGACGGCGAGAAGCTGGCCCTCTTCGAAAACGTCGGGGCCCAGGAGATCGACCTCAAGGCCAAGACCACCCCCGACATCCCCGATCGGGTCTCCGGGGCGCCTGGCCGCATTTCCAGCGACGCCAATCCTGACAACGACACCCAGGCCGAGGACGGCTTCGCCATGGGCGTCGCCGACGCCCTGAACCACATGGTCCTGACCCACAAGACCGAGGCCCTGCTGGTCATCGCCGCGCCCAAGACTCTGGGTCAGCTCCGCAAGGGCTGGCACAAGGAGACCGAGGCCCGCCTGGTGGGCGAGATCGCCAAGGATCTCACCGGCCACACCACCGATCAGATCGCCACGGCCATCGACAAGGCCTGAGCCCAACGACGAAGGCGGGGCGATCCATCGCTCCGCCGCCCGGTCTCAGCCGGCGCCCCTCGTGGCATAGGCGCCCATCAACCGGCCATAGTCAGCAGGCTGCGGAAAACCCTCAAACCCTTCCACCGCCGGCGTGCTCACCCAGGGCAGCTTTTCGGCCGTCATGGTCTCCATGAACGGCTCCAACCCCGACGGATCATCGAACAGGGTCGCGCGCACATTGACGAACAGGTCAGCGCCCTCGGGCCGGGTGAACATCCAGCTCATGCAGTGCGAACAGAAGAAGTGCCGCGTCGCCCCATGCAGCCCCCCGATGACCGGCGCCCCCGCCGTCACCTCAAAGTCGCCGGCCGCAAACAGCGCGCTCAGCGAAAACGCGCTGCCGGTCATCTGCTGACACCCCCGACAGTGACACGCCATGGTCACCTTCGGCGCCTCGGAGACCCGAAACCGCACCTGCCCACACCGGCAGCCGCCTTCTCTGGTCATGTGCTCAACTCCATTTCCGACCGCCAATCATAACCGCCTAATCGGCCACGCGTGATGCTCAGTCTCTGCGTTTGCGCCTTCCAAACCCAAGGAACGTGAGTGTTGCTCCAATCCCAATTATGGGCAGTGCGACAACAAGCATCGCCCGAGCCCATGGACCGTCCACGCTCGGACCTATTGGGTAAATCGCCTCAGGCGCCGCAAACAACACGAGGATCCCGCGGACAACTACGAACCACAACCCTGCGGCTTTCATCGACGAACCCCATAGATGCAGCACGAGATGCGGACACGGGACATCGTTGGGGCTTTCACAAGCTTAGACTTGGACGACACCACATTGCCGATTGGCAAACGCTTGTCATCACCCCGGCGCGACCGCCCCTCCCATTTGAGCGATCACCCCCTCCCACCCGCCAACACATCCAGCGCCACGGCCACCAGCGCCTCGATCCGCCCCACCTCCCGCTCGCTGGCCACGGCTTCGCGCGGCGTCAGCTCCTGACCGCAGATCAGATCGCAGGCCCTGATCAGGTCGGCCTGATCCCAGAGCCTGGCCCGCATCACCGCCAGCCTTGCGGCGGCCTGGGCCGAGCCCTCGGCGGCCATCAGCAGCACCTCTTCCCGCGCGCTAGGCCCCGCTGGGCCGCCGCCGCCGGGGCGCACGTCCAGGGTCGAGCGGATGGCCCCCTCCCGCGCGGTCCGGCGATAGAGGGCGCCATAGCGCTCCCCCGCCGACTTCTGCGCCGGGCTGATCCGCCCCTTCCGCGCCAGCCAGTCGAGCCCGGTCTGCCGGCGATAGGGCCGCCCAGGGCCAGGCGGCCCCTCGAAGACAGCGCCGCGCGCTTCTGACAGGCCCATGGTCTCGGCTACGCCCTCGGTCACCGCCGCGGCCTCGGCCCTGTCCCGGGCGCGGGTCTCCAGCGCCCGCAGCCGCGCCCGCGTTCGGGCGGCGGGGTCAAACACCTGCCCCCTCATGGCCGCCCCCGGGAGACCACCGCATCGGCCAGCCGGTAGACCGCCTCGCTGGCCGCTCGCTCCCCTTCCAGGATCACCAGGCCGGCCGCCGTGTGGGCCAGCAGCTCCTTCAGGAACTGCGCCCGGTCGCCCGGCGTGCGATGGCCCAGCGCCTGGGCCACCAGGCTGCCGGCATCCCGGGGCGCCTCCCCCATGGCCGCGCTCATGGCCGCACCCCCGGCCAGGTGAGCGGCAGGCCCACATGGACTCCGTTGCGCCCGATCCGCGTCTCCGTCAGGGCCGGAAAGCCCCCCTCCGCCAGCACGGCGGCCACATGGCGCTCGTGATGGGCGAATCGCGGCTGGGCTTCGCCGACGCCGCGGGCCACCTGGCCGCGAAAGGCCCGCTCCAGACGCGCCACATCCCCGTCGCCCAGCCTCAGCAAGGCGCGGATGCGCGGCGGCGAGGCCCCGCCCCGGCGCAGGTTGGAGTAATCCCCCAGGCTCGTGGGGCCTCGGGCGGACGCCCGGTGAGACTGTGTCTGTTCCATGGGCCGACTGTATTTTTCATACATACACTCGGCAAGCGGAAACTGTATCCTATGTACAGTTATCCCAAGTTGCGCTAGACCGTCACCATGAACGACCGCTCCGACCGCCTCCGCCAGGCCCGCCTAGACGCCGGCTACGAGACCGCCGCCGCCGCGGCCGAGGCCTTCGGCTGGAACCGCAACACCTACGCCTCCAACGAGAACGGCAATGCGCCCTTCTCCTATCGCAAGGCCAAGGACTATGCGGCCGCCCTCGGGGTCAGCGCCGAATGGCTCTATGACGCCGCCGGTCCCGTGCGCGCCTCGGCGCTCGCCGGCTACGTCCCGATCCTCGGCCGGGTCGGCGCCAATCCCGAGGGCGTCGTCCTCTTCGCCACAGGCCAGGACGCTGGAGATCTGGCCCCCATCCCCCCGGGCGGCACGGACAAGGCCGCCGCCCTGCGAGTGGTCGGCCACTCCATGCGCGGGCTGGCCGACGACGGCGCCCTGATCTATTTCGAGGACCAGCGCACCCCGCCGACGCCCGACATGCTGGGCCATGTGGTGGTGGTGGAGATCGACACCGACGAGGTGCTGGTCAAGCGCCTGCTGCGGGGCTCCCGTGCGGGCCTCTACGACCTGGAAAGCGTCGCGGGCCCCACCCGCCAGGACGCCCGCCTGCGCTGGGCGGCCCACATCACCGCCATCATCCCGCCCTTCCAGGCCCGCCGGATCATCCAGTCGGCCCTCTGAGCCGGACGCACTTCCGGTTGCGCAAAACTGTATTTATTATACAGTTTTGCCATGGATCTCCGCGCCTCCGAACCTGACCTCGCCACGGCCTGCGCCGCTCTCGACGCCGCCGACCACGCCGTCTGGGCGCACGGGCAGGCCCGCCGTCCCTGGGGGGTCGCCTGGTCCGGCCTTGGCCTCGAGCCGCCCCGCCGCCGCAACCCAGATCAGATCCGCCGCGCCGCCGAAGCCCGTCTCGCGGCGGAGCAGGCCTGGGCCTCCTCCCCCGAAGGCCAGCTGAAGCGCGCCCTGGCCGAGCTGCAGGCCGCCGCCCGCGCCCTGGATCAGCAGGCCGAGGCCCTGCGCGAAGCCGCCTCCCGCGGACACGCCGAGGCCTGCGCCGCGGCGCCCCGCAGCCTCGCCCGCCTATCCCTGGAGGCCAGCCTCGCCCTTAGGGCCCTGCGCAAGGTCCGTAGCCTGCTGGTCTGAGCCGGGTCTATGCTCGCCCCAGGCGCTCGCCAGAAGCGCCGCAGGGAGCCCGCCTATGGACCGGTTCGACCCAGACGCCCACGCCGCCCGCATCGAACGCGACGGCTACACCGTCCTGCCAGACCTTCTCGACGCCCGGGGGCTGGAGGCCGTACGAACTGCGCTGGCTCCCCACCTGGGCGGGCATCTCGGCCGTAACGCCTTCGAGGGCTACGCCACCGAACGGGTCTATACCCTGGTGGCCCGGGGCAAGGTCTTCGAGGCTCTGACCGAGCACCCCCACATCCTCGCACTCCTCGACCACTTCCTCCTGCCCGGCTACCTGCTCACCGCCAGCCAGGCCATCGCCATCCAGCCTGGCGAGGCGGCGCAGAGCGTGCATTTCGACGATGGCTTCTATCGCCTGCCGAGACCCAGGCCCGCCGCCAGCCTCAGCGTCATCGTCGCCATCGACCCCTTCACCGAGCAGAACGGCGCCACCGACCTCCTGCCCGGCAGCCACCTGTGGAGCGACGCCGAGGTCGAAGCCTTCGGCCGCGCCCCCGACGCCGCCAGCCGCCTGATCCCCGCCGTCATGCCGGCCGGCTCGGCCATCGTCTTCCAGGGCCACATGCTGCACCGGGGCGGCGCAAACCGCTCGAGCGCCCCGCGCCTGGCGCTGACCAACCAGTACTGCCAGCCCTGGGGGCGCACCCAGGAGAACTACTTTCTCAGCGTCCCGAAGGAGCAGGTGCGCGCCATGAGCCCCCGCCTTCAGGCCCTGCTCGGCTACGAGATCTGGCCGCCCTTCATGGGCCACGTCACCGCCTCCCACCCCCGCAAGGCGCTGGAGCCCGATTTCGTCCCCCCCGTGCTGCGACCGCCCGCTCCTGTCTGAGCCGACATCGCGCCCCGCCCCTTGACCCCCGGCCCAGGGGGTCTATCTACCCAGATAGATAGTTCGCTTACTTAACTAGATGGCGCCCATGCCCGCCGACCTCCCCGACGATCCCGACCAGCTCGCCGAGCTGCTGCGCCCGGCCCTGCTGCGGGTCGCCCGGCGCCTGCGCCAGGAGGCCTCCCAGGCCGGCCTCTCGGCCCTGGACGTCCTGCTGCTGGTGGAGATCAAGCGCCAGCCCGGCGTCGGCGTCTCCGACCTGGCCGACGCTGAACAGATGTCGCGCCCGGCCATGAGCACTCACATCAAGCGCCTGGAGGCCGCCGGCTGGATCAGCCGGCTCAGCCACGCCTCTGATGGCCGCAGGTCCGGCCTGAACATCACGCCGGCCGGGCTCGAGGCCCTGGCGGAGACGAGGCGCCTGCGCAACGACTGGCTGGCCGCGCGCCTGGCCCGTCTCACACCCGTCGAACGCCGGGCCCTGGCCGAGGCCGCCGCCCCCCTGCTGGCCCTGGTGGAGGTCCAGCCATGAGCGAGATTTCCGCCGAAGACACCCCAGAGGCCGGGACGCCAGCCAAACCCGTCGTCGCCACGGCTGAAGAACGCGCCGCAGCGCTGAGCCGCGGCTGGATCGTGCCGGCCGTCATCGGCTCGGCCCTGATGATGCAGACGCTGAACGCCACGGTGCTGTCCAACGCGCTGCCGGCCATGGCCCGGGACATGGGCGAGGATCCCCTGCGCCTGAACCTGGCCATCACCATGTATCTGCTGGCCGCAGCGGTCTTCCTGCCGATCAGCGGCTGGGCGGCCGACAAGTTCGGGGCCAAGCGCATCTTCGTCCTGGCCATGGCGCTTTACGCCCTCTCTTCGGCCCTGTGCGGCTTCGCCGACACCCTCATGGAGTTGGTCGGCGCGCGGCTTCTTCAGGGCGCGGCCGGCGCGATGATGGCCCCTGTGGGTCGCCTCGTCCTGTTGCGCACCACGCCCAAGAACGAACTTGTCGGGGCCATGTCGGTCCTCACCATGCCGGCCCTCCTGGGCCCGGTGATCGGCCCGCCAGTGGGCGGCTTCATCGTCACCTTCTGGGACTGGCCGTGGATCTTCTTCATGAACCTGCCGATCGCCGCGGTCGGCCTGCTGCTGGTGCTGCGTTTCGTGCCCAATGTGGCGCTTCAGGACGCCAAGGCGCTGGACTGGAAGGGCATGTTGCTCACCGGGATCGGCCTGGCCTGCGTGATCTTCGGGTTCGAGAATCTGGGCCGCGACTTCCTGCCCGCCCTGGCCGTGGCGGGCCTGTTTGCGGCCGGCGGCGCCATGCTGTGGATCTATGCCTGGCACGCCAAGCGCACCCCCCACGCCATCCTCGACCTGTCGCTGTTTCGGCTGCGCACCTTCGAGGCCTCGGTGATCGGCGGCGCCTTCATGCGCATCGCCATGGGCGCCACCCCCTTCATGCTCGCCATGCTGCTGCAGGTGGCGTTCGGCATGACCGCCCTGCAGGCCGGTCTCCTGACCTTCGTCGGCGCCGCCGGCGCTCTGATCATGAAGACCACCGCCCCGCCCATCCTGCGCCGCTTCGGCTTCCGCCAGGTGCTGCTGGTCAACGCCGTCATCACCGGGGTCTTCTTCGTCGCCTACGCCTTCTTCCAGATCGACACGCCCCACTGGGTGATCATGCTGGTCCTGCTGGCCGGCGGCTTCTTCCGCTCCCTGCAGTTCACCAGCCTCAATGGCCTGGCCTATGCCGAGATCGAGCAGGACCGCATGAGCCGCGCCTCGACCATGTCGGCCATGGCCCAGCAGCTCATCCAGTCGGTGGGCATCGGCCTGGCCGCCACCCTGATCCACCTCTTCACCCAGATGGCGGGCCAGACCGAGATGACGGCGCAGACCATCTCGCCGGCCTTCCTGGTCATCGGCGCCCTGACCTTCGTCTCGATGGTCTTCTACGCCCGCCTGCCCAGAGACGCCGGGGACGAGATGAACAGTCGAAGCTGAGCTTGGTAGCCCGCCTTGACGCGCCACCTCCCCTGCCCCCTATGGCGGCTGAAGGAGATCCCCATGAAACAGACCCTGGCCACAGCCCTGGTCACCGCCCTGGCGCTCAGCGCCTGTTCGCCGGCCGAGACGCCGCCAGCGCCTGTTGCAGAGGTCGAGACGCCCGCTGCGCCGCCGCCCGCCGCCATCGCGCCGGGTCTCGCCTGGGCCGCCTCGGCCAGCGGCGAAGGCGCGGTGCTCACCCTGTCGGACGCCGCGGGCGAGGCTGTCCTGCGCCTGGGCTGTGTGCGCAATCCCGCGGCCATGACCCTGACCGTGGCTGGCTTCACGCCGATCAGCAGCGAGGACCGTCTCACCGTCGGCCTGGATGATGAGCTGTTCGTCTTCGTCGCCGACCTGCAGACCTCATCGGCCGAGCGCGGCGTGGTCGCCCAGGCCGACGTCTCCACCGACTTCATCGAACGCCTGCAGACCGCCACGGCGATCAGCGCGGTCTATGGCGCCCAGCAGCTTGGCCCGCACATGCCCCCGCCCGCCGACATCGCCGCGACCTTCGCCGCCGAATGCCGCCGGGCGGTAGAGGTGTCCTGAGCGGCGGGACCTAACGCTTCATGACCTGAGCGAGCGCGGTGCAGGCGGCCGAGCCGATCGGGCCTTGCTCGTCGTAGAGGAAGCACTCGCCTATCGCGACGCCGTCGCTGGCGCCGTGATTGACCACCTCAAAGCCGACCCACTCCGTGGCCGGCAGCCGGTGCAGATAGACCGTCACGTCGCTGTTGATATAGGCCAGTCCCTTGTCGCCGGCGTTGGCGAACGGGCTGGCGAAGTCGGCGGCCACCGCCACCCGGGTGAAGGGCGTCAGGGGCTCGTCCTCGACCAATTCGCGCACCTCGCTCATCCAGGTCCGCTTGACGCCTACCTGGCCGAAGTCGCCAGTGATCCTGCGCATGGCCCACATGCCACCCATGCCCATACGCGGGTCCTCCGGCGGCGGAATGTCGGCCGGCGACGGCACGTCCCAGTTCCCTGGGGTCCACACATTGCCCTCAGGGTTGGCGGTGCGGCGCAGGAACTGGCAGCTCGCCCGCCCCATGCTGACCCCGCCGCTGATGAACTCGGCGTCCACCACCTTGATCCGCTTGCCGGCCCGCACCACCGTCGTGGTCACCTCGACGGGCGAAAAATCCGGAAGCCGGTACATGTCCACGGTCAGCCGGGCGGGGATGAAGTCGGGCTCCCCGTGCTCAGCCTCCAGCACGTGGCCCAGCAGGCCGACGATCACCCGGCCATGCAGGGACTGCGGATTCCACGGACCCCGGCAGGCCGGCGTGGGGACGAAGCGGCCATCCTGCCGCTTGAAGAAGGGTTCGTTTTTCATCGCGGCGATCCATCCCGGATTCCGCGACGACCGCAAGCGCCTCAGCGCGGCGGATCGGCCCGATCTGCGGCCTGGCCCTCAAAGGTCGCCCAGCCCGTGCCGACGCCGGTCTCCGGCAGACCCTCGGCGATGTCGTCCATGGGGTTGGGGTCGATGGCCCGACCCTGGCGATGCAGGTGCGCCTTGGCGATCATGTTGGCGGTGATCGGGGCGGTCAGGAACAGGAACAGGGTGATCAGCAGTTCGTGCGCCGAATACGTCCCCTGCATGGCCGGGAAATAGATCATCGAGGCGATCAGGCAGGAGCCCACCCCCAGGGTGGTCACCTTGGTCGGGCCATGCAGCCGGGTCATCAGGGAGGGCATCCGCGCCAGGCCCCAGGACCCCACCAGAGCGAATACACCGCCAATCACAAGCATGGCGGAGATCAGGATTTCAACGGGGTTGGCGTCCATCATCCTCATCCCTACTCAATGATATCGCCGCGCAGCAGGAACTTGCAGTAGGCCACCGTGCCCACAAAACCGACCATGGCCAGCAGCAGGGCCGCCTCGAAATAGACCGCCGAGCCCTGCTGGATCTGCATCAGCACCATCAGCGCGATGGCGTTGATCGTCATGGTGTCCAAAGCCAGGATCCGGTCGGCCGTCGTCGGCCCCTTGGCCAGCCGCCAGAGGTTCAGAGCCATGGCCAGGCCCACGCAGGAGATGGCGAACAGGACGGCGATCTCGATCATCTGAAGATCCTCATCAGCCGGGCCTCATAGCGCTTTTTGATCCGCGCCACCTCGGCCTCCGGGTCGGGGGTGTCCAGGGCGTGCACCAGCAGGGCTCGGCCGCAGGACGAGACGTCGCAGGACACCGTGCCGGGCGTCATGCTGATCGTGCCAGCCAGCATGGTGATCGCCTCGGGTGAGCGCACCTCCAGGGGGATCACCAGCCAGGCTGAGCGCAGGTCTTTCGAGCGCCGGAACAGGACGATGGCGGCGATCTGAAAGCTGGCGGTGACGATGTCCCACAGGACGATCGCCAGATAGCTCCAGGTCGGCAGGCCAAACCGCAATCTTGGCCGGTCGGGCCAGAACGGGCTGGTCAGGATGGGGATCACCAGGCCGATGATGACGCCCAGCACCAGCCCCCCGAGGGTGAGCTGGTTGGCCAGCAGCATCCAGACGACGATGAGGGTGACGCTCAGGGCGGGATGAGGCAGCAGCTTCTTGATCATCGCCCGCCCCTCACCCTGGCCCCAGGACCGCGCCGCCATAGGCGCCGGCTTCAAAGATCTGCTCACCCGTGGCGTTGAGATAGGCGCTCACTGGCCCGCCGGCCAAGGTCAGGGCGGCCAGGACCGCCAGAAGGCCAGCCACTACCAAGGCCGAGGCGACCGGCGCCACAGGGGTGGCGGCTTTGATCTCGCCTGTGGTCGCCGCGCTCTTCCAGAACAGCACGCTGCCGGCCCTGGCGAAGGCCAGCAGGCTGATCACCGTAGTCCCCAGAATGAAGCCCCAGATCCACCAGCCCCCCGGCGCGTCCCGCACGGCGTCCAGGATCAGAAGCTTGCCCGGAAAGCCCGACAGGGGCGGCAGACCGACCACGGCGATTGCGGTCAGGAAGAAGAGGCCCGAGAGCGGACCGGCGCCCGCGAACACCGGGCTGGGGGACAGGGCGTCGCCGAAGTCGCCCCGGCGACGGGCGATCTGATCAGTGACCAGAAACAGGGCGGCGGCCGCGAAGGTGGAGTGCGGCAGATAGTAGAGGGCCGCGGCGGTGGACGCCGGCGTGAAGACCGCGATGGCGCTGACCAGAGTCCCCATGGAGCCGATCACCGAAAAGGCCGCCAGCTGCCGCAGATGACGCGCGCCCAGCACCCCGATGAAGCCCAGCAGCATGGTGGCGAGCGCCGCGGGCAGCAGATAGGGCGCCGGCGCCCAGGCCAGCTCCCCGGCGCCGTCGCCGAACACCACCGTGGTGAAGCGCAGGATGCAGTAGGCGCCGACCTTGGTCATGATGGCGAACAGGGCCGCCACGGGCGCAGAGGTTGAGCCATAGGTCCGGGGCAGCCAGAAGTGCAGCGGGACCACGGCGGCCTTCAGCGCGAACACCGCGATCATCAGCAGGCCGCCGGCCAGGATCAGGCCATGATCGCCCGCCGGCGCCTCGGCCACCCGCTGGCCCATATGGGCCATGTTGAGCGTGCCCGTGGCCCCGTAGAGCAGGCCCACCGCCACCAGGAACAGGGTCGACCCCACCAGATTGACCACCACATACTGAACGCCCGCCTTCAGCCGGGCCGCGCCGCCCCCATGCAGCATCAGGCCGTAGGAGGCGATCAGCAGCACCTCGAAGAAGACGAACAGGTTGAACAGGTCGCCCGTCAGGAAGGCGCCGTTCAGGCCCAGCAGCTGGAACTGGAACAGCGGATGGAAGTGCCAGCCCTTGCGGTCGAGACCCGTCGCCACCGCATAGATCATCACCGCCAGGGCCAGGATCGCCGTCACCATCAGCATCAGGGCTGACAGCCGGTCCAGGGCCAGAATGATGCCGAAGGGCGCGCGCCAGTCTCCCAGGGCGTAGGTCTGGATGATTCCGGTGTCGGCCTGGACCATCAGGAGGCCGGCCAGGGCCAGCAGGCTGAGGCAGCCGGCGAGGGACACCACCCGCGACTCCATCAGCCGCTTGCGCAGGAACAGCAGCATCAGCGGCGCCAGCAGAGCCGGCAGGAGGACAGGGGCGATCAGCCAGTGACTCATCGGCCAGCCTCCCGCGACGGGGCGGCGTCAGGCCCCAGCACGGCGGTCTCCTCCGGCGGCGGCTGAGGCGTGTCAGACCGATCGGCCAGACCGTCGATCTGGTCTGTGCCGGTCTCCAGATAGGTGCGCAGAGCCAGGACCACGACGAGGGCCGTCATCCCGAAGGCGATCACGATGGCGGTCAGGACCAGGGCCTGGGGCAGCGGGTCGGTATAGGCCGCCACGTCCTTGCCCCAGATCGGAGGCTGGTTGATCACCAGCCGGCCCGAGGCGAACAGGAAGACGTTGATGGCGTAGGACATGAAGGCCAGTCCCAGCACCACCGGGAACGTCCGGGCTCGCAGCACCAGATAGATGCCCGCCGCCGACAGCACGCCCACCGCTGTGGACACCAGAAACTCGATACTCATGCGCCCTCTCCCGCCGGCGCCGGCGCGGGTGGCGTCACAGCCCGGCTGGGATCGATGTCCATGGGCAGGTCGTCGCCCCCGGGCGACTTCTCGGCCCGCTGGGCCACACTGGACAGGTGATGCAGGGCGAGCATCACCGCCCCCACCACCGTGCAGGCCACACCGATGTCGAAGGCGAGCGCGCTGGACAGGCCCACATCGCCGATGAGCGGTATGGACACATACTCATAGGCGCTCTTCAGGAACGGCGCGCCGAGCGCCATGGCCGCCAGCCCCGTCAGGGCCGCCACCAGCACCCCGAAACCGATCAGGCCGTGGTGATCCACCGGCAGCCGCCGATGGGCCCAGACATAGCCGGACGCCATGTACTGCATCAGAAGGGCGATGGAGACCACCAGACCGGCGATGAATCCGCCGCCCGGCTCGTTATGGCCGCGCAGGAAGATGTAGAGACCGACCACCAGGGCCAGCGGCAGCAGGAGCCGGGTGGCCACCACAAGCATCATCGGATGGTGCTCGGGCGAGCGGGTCTGATCGGGCGACCAGGCCGCCAGGCGTCGACCCGAGGCCCCTCGGCCCGCCGTCTCCAACAGGGCGAAGATGGTCAGGGCCGCAATCCCCAGGACGATGATCTCGCCGAAGGTGTCGAAGCCCCGGAAGTCCACCAGGATCACATTGACCACATTGGTGCCGCCGCCGCCGGAATAGGAATTGGCCCAGTGGAACTCCGAGATCGAGGGCGGCCCTTCCCGGCGCAGCAGCGCCCAGGTGGCGCCGGCCATGCCAAGCCCGCCCAGTCCCGCCAGCAGGCCGTCGCGCAGGCGGCGCCCACCACTGCTCTCCACCGGCGTCGTCTTGGGCATCAGGTTCAGGGCCAGCAGCAGCAGCAGGATCGTCACCACCTCCACCGAGATCTGGGTCAGGGCCAGGTCCGGGGCCGACAGGAAGACAAAGGCCAGGGAGACGATCAGGCCGATCACGCTGATGAAGATCAGGGACAGATAGCGGTGACGGTGGCCCAGCAGCACCGCTGTGGTCCCGCCCACCAGCAGGACCCAGGCGATCACGGCCGCGCCCGGCGCCGGCAGGGTGGGGCGCGCGCCCTCGGCATAGTCGGCGCTGACAAAGCCGGCCATGGCGACGATGACTGCGGCGGCCAGGATGATGAACATGTAGCGCTGCAGCGATCCGTTGTGCACCGCCTCGGTGAACCGCTGGGCGGCCCGGGCCGCGGCCTCTGTGGCCTTGTCGAACATGGCCTTGGCGTCGGGCAGGCCCATGGCCAGCCAGACCCGCTCAGCCCCGCGATGGGCCGCCAGGAGCAGGCCGCCGCCCACCAGGGCCGCCACGCTCATGGCCAGCGGCAGGTTGAACCCGTGCCAGAGCGACAGATACTTCTCGCCCGCAGTTCCGCCGGTCACGGCCGCCGACACCGCATTCACCAGCGGTCCAGCCACCAGGGCCGGCGCCAGGCCGATGGCCACGGCCAGGATCACCAGCAGGGCCGAGGGCGCCCACATGCCGAACGGCGCGTCATGGGGTTTGGAGGGATAGGACTCCCGCTTGGGTCCGAAATAGACCCCGACCACGTAGCGGAACGAATAGGCCGCCGAGAACAGGATGCCGACCATGACGATCGCCGGGACCAGCCAGGTCAGGCCGAAGGCCTGGGCGCCGACCGCCTCCTCGAGCATCATCTCCTTGGAGATGAAGCCGTTCATCGGCGGGACCCCAGCCATGGCCGCGGCCGCCAGCACCGCCAGGGTCGCGGCGATGGGCATGAGGGTGAAGAGGCCCCCCAGCTTGCGCAGGTCCCGGGTGCCGGCCTCGTGGTCGACAATGCCGGCGTTCATGAACAGGGCGGCCTTGAAGGTCGCGTGATTGATGATGTGGAAGACGCCCGCCACCGCCGCGGCCGGCGTGCCGAGGCCGAACAGGAAGGTCAGCATGCCCAGGTGGCTGATCGTGGAATAGGCCAGCAGCCCCTTAAGATCGTCCTTGAACAGGGCGACGATGGCGGCGAACACCATGGTGAACAGGCCGACCCCTCCCACCAGGTAGAACCAGGCCTCGGTGCCGGCCAGGGCTGGCCACAGGCGAGCCAGCAGGAAGACCCCGGCCTTCACCATGGTCGCCGAATGCAGATAGGCGCTGACCGGCGTCGGCGCGGCCATGGCGTGCGGAAGCCAGAAGTGGAAGGGGAACTGGGCCGACTTGGTGAAGCAGCCCCCCAGGATCAGCAGCAGGGCCGGCAGATACATGGGCGAGGCCTGGATCGCCTCCCCGCTCTGCAGGATCACGCTGAGATCATAGGAGCCGGCGATCTGCCCCAGGATCAGCAGCCCCGCGATCAACGACAGCCCGCCCAGGCCCGTCACCGTCAGCGCCATTCGGGCGCCCTGGCGGCCCTCAGGCAGGTGGCGCCAATAGCCGATCAGCAGGAAGGACGAGAGGCTGGTCAGTTCCCAGAAGATCAGCAGCAGCAGGATGTTGTCTGACAGGACAATGCCCACCATCGCGCCCTGGAACAGCAGCAGGAAGGCGAAGAACCGCCCCATGGGGTCGGCCTTGGCCAGGTAGAAGCGGGCATAGATGATCACCAGCAGGCCGATGCCCAGGATCATCCCGGCGAACATCAGCCCAAGCGCATCAAGGAAGAAGTTGAGGTTCAGCCCCAGGGCCGGGAACCACTCCAGGCGCGCGGTGACGACCTGACCGGCCATGACCTGGGGCGCCAGACTCAGCAACAACCCAAGAGCGGTCGCGGTCACAAGCCCCGTCGCCAGGGCGCAGGCGTTGCGACCAAGCCGGATGGTGAGGGCCGGGGCGAGCGCGCCCAGGAACGGCAAAAAGGCGATCCACGCCAGGGTCAAATTGGCCCTCGAGTCGACGACGTCAAATGGGTGCGCGCCCATCAATAGCGACAGGCGGTCGCAGCCCCAATGAACTTCCCGTTATTGCACAGCTCGAGGGCCGCGCGGGGCGACCCTAGCGGCGGCGGAACTGCGGCCGCTGCTGACCGCCGCCCATGCGCGGGCCTTCGGTCTTGTGACGATAGGTGATGCGACCCTTTTCCAGGTCGTAAGGGGTCATCTCGACGGTGACCCGGTCGCCCACCAGCGAGCGGATGCGGTTCCGCTTCATGCGGCCGGCGGTGTAGGCGAGAATGGTGTGCTCGTTGTCCAGCTGAACCCGGAACCGGCCCTCGGGCAGCAGCTCGGTGATCACGCCTTCGAACTCGATGAATTCTTCCTTGGACATACGTATCGTCTCCTGCTGGCCGCCGACGCCCGGCGAGCCGGCCTCATGGCCGGGCCCTTCCGCAAGGATGGGCGGTCCCCGCCAGGCGGCGGCAGAGCGGTTCAGACGCGCCAAAGGCCCCGCTCTGCGCCAGCGAACCGGCGCATGGAGGAGGCTTGAATGGCGGGCTTTCTAGAGAACCGCGCTGAAACGGACTTAGATCGAGCGTCGCGCGACGAAATGTCGAACCGACAACCTAGGGCCTGAGGCCTCAAAAGTCCAGTCGCCGCAATCCTGGGCCTTCCTTCGCCCCAAACCGCCAATTCTCGGCTAAGGAGCCCCATGGAACCCAAATACGACGTGGTGGTGGCCGGCGCCGGCGCCGCCGGCATGATGTGCGCAGCCCAGGCCGCCCAGCGCGGCCGCAAGGTGCTGGTCATCGACCACGCCAAGGCGCCGGGCGAGAAGATCCGCATCTCCGGCGGCGGCCGCTGCAACTTCACCAACATCAACACCACGCCCAACAACTTCCTGTCGGAGAATCCGCGCTTCTGCATCTCGGCCCTGCGCCGCTACCGCCCCAAGGACTTCATCGCCCTGGTGGACAGCTATGGGATCGCTCACCACGAAAAGACCCTGGGCCAGCTGTTCTGCGACGGCTCGGCCCGCCAGATCATCGACCTGCTGCTGGCGGAAATGGCCAAGGGCGGCGCCGAGCTGCGCCTTGCCACCTCCATCCAGGCCATCAGCCACAACGACACCGGCTTCACCCTGCAGACCTCGGCCGGCGAGGTCGCCTGCCAGCGCCTGGTCATCGCCACCGGCGGCAAGTCGATCCCCAAGATGGGCGCCTCAGGCTTTGGCTACGACGTCGCCCGCCAGTTTGGCTTGGCCGTCACCGAAACCCGCCCGGCCCTGGTCCCGCTGACCTTCGACGTCTCGCTACTGGAGCGCACCGCCCCCCTCGCCGGCGTCGCCGTGGACGCCACGGTGGCCGCTGGCAAGACCCGTTTCGCCGAGGCCCTGCTCTTCACGCACCGGGGCCTCAGCGGCCCGTCGATCCTGCAGGCCTCATCCTACTGGCGCGAGGGCCAGGAGATCGCCGTCGATCTCGCGCCCGGCCAGGACGTCTACGCCCATCTGCGCGCCGCACGCACCAGCCGCGCCAAGGCAGCCCCCGCCACCATCCTGGCCGAACTCCTGCCCAAGCGCCTGGCGCAGTATCTGGCTGAAACCCACGCGCCCAAGGGCAATATGGCCGACCAGTCCGACAAGGTCCTGCGCCCGCTGGCCGAAGCGGTGAACACCTGGCGGGTCAAGCCCGTGGGCTCCGAAGGCTACCGCACCGCCGAGGTCACCCTGGGCGGCGTCGACACCAATGAACTTGAGTCCCGCACCCTGGAATCCCGCAAGGTCCCGGGCCTCTACTTCATCGGCGAAGTGGTCGACGTCACCGGCTGGCTCGGCGGCTACAACTTCCAATGGGCCTGGGCCTCAGGCTGGAGCGCGGGACAGTCGGTCTGACGAGAGGCCCCTCCCAGCCCGCGGAGCTCGGCGTAGCGCCTTGCGCTACATAGGGCTGGATTTTCGTAGCGCTTGACGCTACAGTCAGGTCGTTGCAAACATCAGGGAGAATGATCCAGACATTCCGAAATCGGCAGACTGAGGCTGTCTTTCTGGGCGAGAGCCCGAAGGGCTTTCCCGCTGACCTCCTCAAGCGCGCGCGGCGAAAACTTCAGGTGCTCGACGCCGCCACGGATGTCGCTGACCTGAGGGATCCGCCGGGAAACCGACTCCACCAACTGGTCGAGGACCGTGAGGGTCAGTGGTCCATCAGTGTGAATGACCAGTTCCGCATCTGCTTTGAATGGGGGCCGGCAGGCCCTGAGAACGTTGAGTTCACAGACTATCACTGAGGCGCAGCGCAACGGGCGGATCGCTGCCCCCCACCGGCCCCAAGGCCCAAGAATGGAACGGACTCATGGCTGTGCGTGACTACACGACCTTCGCCTCCCCCCTGGCCCATCCCGGGGAAATACTCCGGGAGGATTATCTTCCCGCAGTGAACCTGTCGCCCGGTGGTCTGGCCCGCGCCATGGGCCTCAAGGACCGCAGCCGGATCGAGCAACTGGTTCGAGAGCAACGCGCCGTCACCTCTGACACGGCCCTGCGTCTGGCCAGGGTGTTCAGCACGTCCCCGGAATTCTGGATGAACCTCCAGGCGCAGCATGACCTCTCTCGGGAGGCGATCGCCAACCGCGAAGCCCTCAACCACATCCAGCCGCTGCGCGCGGCGGGTTGAGCATCGTCAAGATCGACGATCCAACCCCGCCTACCCCCCAAACCCCACCCGCGCCACCGGCGCCCACGGCCCGCCCAGATAGCGCCAGACCAGCAGGCCCTCGGCGGTGATGTCGAAGGGCTCGAACTCCAGTTGCAGCCGCTCGCACAGCGCCCTCGCCTCGGCCGGGTCGGCCTTGTTCTGGATGGTGATGTGGGGGCGGAAAGCCGCGCGGTCCTGCGGCGTCAGCCAGGGCGCGAAGGCCTGGACCAGTTCGGCGCGCAGGGCCTCCAGTTCGGCCGAGGCGATGCGATAGGCCACCCCGCGGCCGATGAACCAGGGGCCGCGAACCTCCAGCCGCATCGGCGCCCGACTTACACAGGCCGCCCTCACCGCCTCCGCCACCCGCGCCTCCTGCTCGCCTGGCAGGGCGTGGAACAGGGTCAGGTGGGCTGGAACCACATTGCGATGGGCTGGAAAATGCGCACGACGCAGATCGTTGAACCAGTCGAAACCGCCCTCGTCCAGGGCGGCGGTGATGATCAGGGGCGCGGCGTCGGGCATGGCGTCAATCGGCCTCCACGGGGCTTGTAAGCTTGACCATCTAGACCCCGGTATGGCCCCTGGCCGGTTGACGTGCGACCCCGGCTGGGGCTTGCTCCCCCCTCGCGATGCGCCGAACCATTTTAAGAGCGCTCGGGGAGGATTTGAAATTGGCCCAGAATTCATCGGGCGACAGCGAGCGGCTGCCGTTCAAGACCAAGCTCGCCTTTGGGGTCGGCAGCGGCGCGGAATCCATCGCGCTGTTCTCCGTCGGCTCCTACGCCATGCTCTACTACAATCAGGTCCTGGGGCTTGAGGCCCATCTGGCGGGCCTCGCCATTTCGGCCAGCCTGTTCCTGGACGGGATTTCCGACCCCCTGGTGGGGTCGCTGTCGGACCGCACCAAGTCCCGCTGGGGCCGGCGGCACATCTACATGTTCTTCGCCCCCATCCCCATCGTCCTGTCGTTGTGGGCGATCTTCAACCCGCCGGACGGCCTGGGGACCTGGGCGCTGTTCTCCTGGTTCGCCGTGACCGTGATCATGCTGCGCCAGTCCATGACCTTCTATCACACCCCGCACCTGGCCTTGGGCAGCGAGCTCAGTCGCGACTACACCGAACGCTCCAAGGTGATGTCCTACAACAGCTTCTTTACCTGGGCGGGGGCTGCGGCCACCACCTGGATCGCGCTGTCCTACTTCTTCCAGGCGACGCCGGAATATCCTCGCGGCCTGCTCAACCCCGAGCCCTACGGGCCCTTCGCCTTCATCATGGGCGGCATCGCCCTGGTGCTGCTGGCGGCTTCGGCCTGGTTCACCCGCGACCGAATTCCCCACCTGCCCAAGCCGCCGGAGAACCTGCCGAAATATAGCCCCTTTGAGTTCTTCAAGGACATCGGCAAGGCGTTCAACAACATCAACTATGTCTGGCTGCTGGTCGCCTACTTCTTCCTCAGCATGATGATCGGCCTGCGCGGCGGCCTGCATCTCTACACCAATACCTACTACTGGGGCCTGGGGTCGGAGCAGATCCGCTTCTTCGTCATCGGCTCCTTCGCCGGCTACCTGTCGGCCTTCCTGTTCGCTGCGGCCCTGCATGGCAAGTTCGACAAGAAGGCCACCATCATCGTCTCGGCCATCGTCTATGCGCTGGCGCCGTCGATCCCGATCCTGATGGGCTTCGCCGGCACACTGACGCAGCAGACGCCCAATCTCCTGGCCATCCTCATCGCCTTCTCGGTGCTCAGCTATGGCGCGGCGAGCGTGCTCTCTATCAGCATCATGTCGGCGCTCGCCGACATCGCCGACGAGAACGAGCTGAAGTTCGGCCTCCGTCAGGAAGGTGTGCTCTATTCCACCCGCGCCCTGTTCGCGAAGGTCGACCAGGCCATCGGCGCGGCCCTGGCGGGCTTCGTGCTCACCTTCATCAACTTCCCGGTCAAGGCTCAGATCGGCGAAGTCCCCGCCCAGGTGATCTGGGATCTTGCCCTGTGGGATGGCGTCCTGGCCGGCATCCCCGGCTTCATCGCCGTCTTCTTCTACGCCCGCTACAAGATCACCCGGGCCACCTATGAAGAAACCAAGGCCGCCCTGGCCGCCCGCCGGGCCGCAGGCCTCGCCCCACAGGCCATGGCCGCCTCGGCCGCCATCGACGTGCCCGAGCCCATGGTTCCGCCCGCCGCGCCGCGGCCCGCCGAGTAACAGGCAGCAAAAAGGGCCCCCGCAACTCTGCGGGGGCCCTCCGTGTCTGTGCGGTCAGGCCAGCCTTAGGCGGCGGGCATGATCACGGTGTCGATCACGTGGATCACGCCGTTCGACTGGTCGAGGTCGGTGGCCGTAACCATGGCCGTGCCGCCCTGGGCGTCGGTCAGCTGGACGCCGCCATTGACGACAGAGGCCTTCAGCTCTTCGCCCTGAACGGTGGTCAGGGTGGCCGTGCCGCCGCCGGCTTCGATGGCGGCCATGATGTCGGCGGCCATCAGTTCGCCCGACACCACATGATAGGTGAGGATCTTGGTCAGCTGATCCTTGGAGTCCGGCTGGACCAGCGTGTCGACCGTGCCGGCCGGCAGCTTTTCAAAGGCCGCGTTGGTGGGCGCGAACACGGTGAACGGACCGGGGCCCGACAGGGTCTCCACCAGATCGGCCGCTTGGACGGCGGTCACCAGGGTGGTGTGGTCGGGAGAGGCCTGAGCGCCTGCGACAATGTTGGTCTGCGTCACGGCCGGCTCAGCGGCAGCCATCGGTTCAGCTTCCGGCGCAGCGGCGGTGTCTTCCGCCTGCGAGCAGGCCGACAGGGTGAAAGCAAGCGCGAGCGCGGAGACGCCGGCGAGAATGCGGAATTTCGGTTCGGTCATGGACAGTCCCTCGGATGGGCGCCGGGCGATGCGCCCGGCGTCTTGGAAGGGGTTACGAGTCCGGCCCCCACCCCGGATGCGCGAAAGTTAAGACTTTCTCCCGCGCACCGGGCAGAACGCCGCCACGGCAGAGCCCGTTCCCCCGGGCGCGGCCATAAGGCGCAATCCGACGACAGGACACGGTCGCCAGCGCCGCCAAGTCCCTGGGTTGGCGCGCTTTCCGACCCAAGACCCCGGTTTCCCTTTCACGAACCGCGCCCTAAGGTCCGCCCCCTTCTCAATTTAATCACGGGCCTCGCCCATGCCGCAGATCCTCGTCGAGGACCTGGCCAAGACCTATCGCGTCGCCGAGCGCGATCCCGGCCTGCTGGGCGCGGTCAAGGGTCTGGTCCATCGCCGCCACCGCACGGTCCAGGCCCTGCGGGACGTCTCCTTTTCCCTGGAGGCGGGCGAACTGCTGGGCTTCATCGGGCCCAACGGGGCGGGCAAGTCCACCACCATCAAGATCCTCTCAGGCATCCTCAAGCCCGACGCCGGCGTGGTGCGGGTGAACGGCCGCGTCCCCTTCACCGATCGCATCGCCCACGTCTCCCGGATCGGCGTGGTGTTCGGCCAGCGCACCCAGCTCTGGTGGGACCTGCCAGTCGCCGAGGGGTTCGACCTCCTGGCCGACATCTATCGCGTCGAGCCGGCCCGCTACCGCGCCAACCGCGATGAGCTTGTGGCCCTGCTGCGCCTGGAGCGGGTGCTGGACCAGCCGGTGCGCCAGCTGTCGCTCGGCCAGCGGATGCGCGCCGAGATCGCCGCGGCCTTGCTGCACGAACCCGACATCCTGTTCCTGGACGAGCCGACCATCGGCCTGGACGCGCCGTCCAAGCTGGCCGTCCGCGAGGTGGTCCGCCGCCTGAACCGCGCGCGCGGCGTCACCGTGCTGCTGACCACCCACGACATGCACGACATCGAGGCTCTGGCGCAGCGGGTCATCGTCATCGGCCATGGCCAGGTCCTGGCCGACAGCCCGTTCGAGACCCTGCGCGCCAATGTGCTGGCCGAACGGCGCCTGGTGGTCGATTTCGCCCACGAGGCGCCTGACCTCGCCTCGATGGCCCTCGCCCTCCCTGGCGTCGAGGTGCGCCGCCGCAAGGGCCAGACCCTGGAGCTGGCCTTCGATCCGGCCCGGACGCCGACGCCCAACCTGATCACCGCCCTCGCCGCGGCCCACGAGGTGGTCGACATCCATGTGGGCGAGCCAGCCATCGAAGAGGTCATCGCCCGCTTCTACGATCTGCACGGCGCGGGCGAGGCCTGAGCCCATGGACGCCGCCCGCCCCTACCTCGCCGCCTTCTCCAGCCGCTTCCTGCTGATGCTGCAGTACCGGGCCGCGGCCATCGCCGGCTTCGCCACCCAGTGCTGGTGGGGCGGGATCAAGGTGATGATCTATGCGGCCTTCTTCGCCGCGGCGCCCGGCGCGGCGGCGGCCTCGCCCATGACGCTGGCCCAGGTCATCACCTACACCTGGCTCGCCCAGGCGCTCCTGGCGCTGACCCCCTGGAGCGCCGACCCCGAGGTCGCCCTGTCGGTGCGCACGGGGTCTGTGGCCTATGACCGCCTGCGGCCGGTGGACACCTACAGCCTCTGGTACGTCCGGGGCGCGGCCTGGATGGCCTCGCGGGCGGTTCCAAGGGCGGCCCTGATGGTCCTGGGGGCTGGCCTCGTCCTGCCGCTGATCGGCCTTTCGGACTGGGCGTGGAAGCCGCCGCCGACCCTGGCCGCGGCCGCCGCCTTCGCGGTGTCCCTGCCGCTGGCCCTGGCGCTCTCCTCCGCCTTTCTGATGATCGTCAACATCATCGTCGCCGCCACCCTCACTGACCGCGGCGTCAATGTGCTGTTCAACAGCCTGATCATCGTCTTCTCCGGCAACCTCCTGCCGCTGGCCCTCTATCCGGACTGGGCGCAGACGGCCCTGCTGATGCAGCCCTTCGCCGGCATGATGGACATACCCCTGCGTCTCTATGTCGGTCAGCTGAGCGGGACCGGCGCCCTGGCGGGGCTCGGACTGCAAGTCTTCTGGACCTCGGCCCTGATCCTCCTCGGCCGCTGGGCCATGGCCCGCGTCATGCGCCGGCTGGAAGTCCAGGGGGGCTGACGGCCATGAACAGTTTCCACCTGATCCTCCGTTACTTCAGCGCCTCACTGCGCAGCCAGCTGCAGTACCCCGGCTCGGCCATCATGCTGGGGATCGGCGCCTTCCTGACCACCATCATCGACATGCTGGCCGCCTGGGCCCTGTTCGACCGCTTCGGCCAGGTCCAGGGGTGGGGGCTGGGGCACATCGCGGTGTTCTATGGCGTGGTCTCCACCAGCTTCGCCCTGACCGACTTCTTCACCCGGGGCTTCGATGTCTTCGGCGGTGAGTTCGTCAAGACCGGCGCCTTCGACCGCATCCTGCTGCGGCCCAGGTCGCCGGCCCTGCAGCTGGTCGGTTACGAGTTCCGCCTCAGCCGCTTCGGCCGTCTGGCCCAAGCCCTGCTGGTGCTGTTCGTGGGCGCCGCCGTGGTCGGCGTCGACTGGACCCCGGACAAGGTCCTGCTGCTCGCCTGGACCATCACTGGCGGGGTGGCCCTGTTCACCGGACTCCTGGTCCTTCAGGCCAGCTTCGCCTTCTGGACCACCGAGAGCCTGGAGGTGTTCAACGTGCTGACCTATGGCGGCATCCAGGCCGCCCAGTTTCCCTTGAGCCTCTACGCCGCCTGGTTCCGCAACTTCCTGATCTTCGTCGTGCCGCTCGGCTGCGTGGCCTACTATCCGGTGCTGGCCATCCTGGATCAGCCCGATCCCCTCGGCGCCCCGGACTGGTGGCTGCCCACGGCGCCGGCCATGGGCTTCGCCTTCCTGGCCGCATCCTTCCTCGCCTGGCGCGCCGGCATCAGCCGCTACACCTCGACGGGCAGCTGACCTCCGCTAGCGCTGACCGCCAGCCTCGGCTAAGATGACCATCTATATAGTCAGGAGCAGAAGATGAGCGCCGTAAGCCTTGCCGACGCCAAAGCCCATCTCAGCGAGTTGGTGGACCGGGTAGAATCCGGTGAATCCATCGAGATTACCCGCCGCGGCAAGCGCGTGGCTCGCCTGACGACCACCGATCGTCCGCGAAAGACGGTCGATCTGACAGCGCTCCAGGCGCTGACCCAGGCCATGTCCCCAGCCACCCAGGACGCAGCCGACCTCGTCCGCGCCCTGCGCGACGGCGAACGTTATTGAGGGCCTATGTCGACACTTCGGTGATCATCGCAGCGCTCTCCAATGAGCCAGCGACGGCGCGAGCGCAGGGCTGGCTCGCAGCCCAAGGCGCCGGTGACCTGCTGATCAGCGACTGGACAGTGACCGAGGTCTCCTCAGCCCTGTCGATCAAGCTGCGGACCGGCCAGATCGACCTCGATCAGCGCGCCGCATCGTTGGCCTTGTTCCGCCAGCTCGTCGCCGAAAGCTTCATCCTGCTGCCGGTGACGAGCTCGCAGTTCCAGACCGCGGCGCGATTTGTTGACCAACACCAACTCGGTCTCCGCGCGAGCGACGCCCTTCATCTGGCGGTCGCGTCCGATGCCGGGGCCATGGTCCAGACCCTGGACGTCCGCCTGGCCCAGGCCGGGCCAGAGCTCGGCATTCCCACCGAGCTTCTGGCCTGAGGCGGCCCCCTCCCCCTCGTCATTCCCGGCCCTGTGCCGGGAATCCCTCGCGACGCTCGCGCCCGCCGTCGACAGGGATGCTCGCCACGAGGGCGAGCATGACGAATTGGGGATATGCGACCTACTCCGCCGCCATCAGCACCTTGCCGGCGGTGAAGGAGGTCTTCTCCGCCAGGGACGCCTTGGCCGCCTCGTATTCGGCGGCGAGCTTGGCCACCAGGTCGCCAGCGCCGAGGATCTCCTCCACCGCGCCGATACCCTGGCCGCAGCCCCAGATGTCCTTCCAGGCCTTGGCCTTGGTGTTGCCGCCCGAGCCGAAGTTCATCTTCGACGGGTCAGCCTCGGGCAGGTTGTCGGGGTCCAGGCCCGCCGCCAGGATCGAGGGCCGCAGATAGTTGCCGTGCACCCCGGTGAAGAGGTTCGAATAGACGATGTCCTCGCCGGAACTCTCGACGATCATGTCCTTGTAGCCCTGGGCCGCATTGGCCTCCTTGGTCGCGATGAAGGCCGAGCCGATATAGGCGAGGTCCGCCCCCATGGCCTGGGCGCCCAGGATCGCCGCGCCGTTGGCGATGGCGCCCGACAGCGCGATGGGTCCGTCGAACCAGGTCCGCAGCTCCTGGATCAGCGCAAACGGCGATAGCGCGCCGGCATGGCCGCCGGCCCCGGCGGCCACGGGGATCAGGCCGTCAGCGCCCTTCTCCACCGCCTTGCGCGCGAAGCGGTCATTGATGATGTCGTGCATGACGATGCCGCCATAGGCGTGCACCGCCTGGTTCACATCCTCCCGCGCGCCCAGCGAGGTGATGATGATCGGGACCTTGTACTTGGCCGCCATTTCCACGTCGTGCTCCAGCCGGTCGTTGGTCTTGTGCACGATCTGGTTCACCGCGAACGGGGCCGAGGGCAGGTCCGGGTTCTTGGCGTCCCAGGCGGCCAGTTCCTCGGTGATCTGGGCCAGCCATTCATCCAGCTGACTCGCGGGCCGGGCGTTCAACGCCGGGAAGGAGCCGACGATGCCGGCCTTGCACTGGGCGATCACCAGGTCCGGGTTCGAGATGATGAACAGGGGCGAGGCGATCACCGGCAGGCGCAGGCGGTCACGGAGGATGGGCGGCAGGGCCATGGGCGTTTCCTTTGTCGGCGGACAGGCTTGTGATTTACGATGTAAGGGAAAAGCGCCGCCGGGCGCAAGAAGCCACGCGACCTGCCGCAGGGTGAACCCGCCTCGCGAGAGAAACCGCGCTCAGGCGCCGTTGCGGCGCCCTTGACGCTCCCCGCGCCCCCGGCTCATCACAGGGCGATGGTCCAGAACGCTTCCTCCGCCGTGGAATTTCCGCCGGCCAGCGCCGAAGACTGGCGCGCCCTTGTGCTCAAGACCCTGGGCGACAAGCCCCCGGAGAGCCTCACCACAACAACCGCCGACGGCCTGACCATCGCGCCCCTCTATGGCGCAGGCCTCGACGGCGCGGTTCCGACCCGGCCCTTCGATGCTGATCGCGCCTGGGACCTGCGGGCTGCGACACGACATCCGGACCCCGCCCGGGCCAATGCCGACATCCTGGCCGACCTGGAGGGCGGCGCCGCCTCGGTCCTCGTCGCGATTGATCCGAGCGCCCAGTCGGGCGTGGCCGTGGGCGCCACCGAAGACCTCGCCCGCGTGCTGGATGGCGTGATCCTCGAACTCGCCCCTGTCGCCCTGGACGCGGGCTTCCTGGGGACCCAGGCCGCCGACTGGTTGAGCGGCGTGGCCAAGGCCTCGCCCACGGCCCTGCTGCAGTTCCACCTCGACCCGCTCAGCGCCTTCGCCCGCACCGGCCAAAGCCCCGGCCCCATCGAGGCCCACCTCTTCGCCTGCGCCGGCGCGGCGGCTCGTCACGCGGTCACCTATCCCAAGGCCCAGCTCTTCCTGGCCTCTGGCGCGGTGGTTCACGAGGCCGGCGGCGGGGCCGCCTGCGAGGTGGCCTTCGCCGCCGCCAGCGCGCTCGCCTACGCCAAGGCCATGGTCCGGGCCGGCATGGCCATGGACCAGGCCTTTTGCCGCATCACCCTCGGCCTCGCCGCAGAGGCCGACTATTTCCTGACCATCGCCAAGCTGCGGGCCGCCCGTCTGGTCTGGGCCAGGCTCGTCGGCGCCTGCGGCCTGGATGTCCCGGCGCGCATCGAGTCCCGCTCCTCCCAGCGGATGCTCACCCGGCGCGATCCCTGGACCAATATGCTGCGCCTGACCTCGGCCGGTTTCGGCGCGGCCGTGGGCGGCGCCGACGCCATCATCCTGGGCGCCTTCACCGACGCCCTGGGCCGGCCGTCTCCGCTGGCGCGGCGCCAGAGCCGCAATACTCAGCTGGTGCTGATGGAAGAGGCCCATATCGGCCGCGTCGCCGACCCTGCCGCGGGTTCGGGCTATGTGGAGGCGCTGACCGACCAGATCGCCCGCGCCGCCTGGTCAGCCTTCCAGGTGACCGAGGGCCTGGGCGGGGTCGTCTCGGCCCTGACCGCGGGCCACATCGCCGCCGAGGTGGAGACCACCTGCGCGGCCCGCGCCGAGACCGGCGAGCCGGCCATTGTCGGGGTCACGGCCTTCCCGCCGGCCCAGGACGAGCCCGTCGAGGTGGACACCGCCCCCGGCGCGCCTGTCGCCGCCCCCGCCCCGCGGCTGCCCGGCCCCGACGGCCGCTGCCCGCCGCTTTCGCCTTTGCGCATTTCCGAACCCTTCGAGATCGAGGCCGCCCGATGAGCGCCTTCCCCGACTTCACCGAAGTGGCCTTCGACGCCGAGCGCTCCGCCCCCAGCGCCAGCGCCCCGGCCGCACCGTCCTGGTCCACGCCTGAGGGCATCGACGTCGCCCCTGCTTACGGCCCCGCCGACATTGAGGGCCTCAGCGGCCTGGACGGCTATCCCGGCCTCGCGCCCTTCCTGCGTGGCCCCTATCCGACCATGTACGCCACCAATCCGTGGACCATCCGCCAGTATGCGGGCTTCTCCACGGCCGAGGACTCCAACGCCTTCTACCGCCGCAACCTGGCGGCGGGTCAGAAGGGCCTGTCGGTGGCCTTCGACCTGGCCACTCACCGGGGCTATGATTCCGACCATCCGCGGGTGGCCGGCGACGTAGGCATGGCCGGCGTCGCCATCGATTCCATCCTCGACATGCGCACCCTGTTCGACGGCATTCCGCTCGATCAGATGAGCGTGTCCATGACCATGAACGGCGCGGTCCTGCCGATCCTGGCGCTCTATATCGTGGCGGCCGAGGAACAGGGCGTGCCGGCGGCCAAGCTGTCGGGCACCATCCAGAACGACATCCTCAAGGAGTTCCTGGTCCGGAACACCTACATCTATCCGCCCGCGCCTTCGATGCGGATCATTTCCGACATCTTTTCATACACTTCGACGGAGATGCCGAGGTTCAACTCGATCTCCATCTCCGGCTATCACATCCAGGAAGCAGGCGCGACGCTGGACCTGGAGCTGGCCTACACCCTCGCCGACGGGATCGAATATGTCCGCGCGGGCGTCGCCGCCGGCATGAGCGTTGATGCGTTCGCCCCGCGTCTCTCCTTCTTCTGGAACGCGGGCATGAACGCCTTCATGGAGATCGCCAAGCAGCGGGCCGGACGCCTGCTGTGGGCCGAACTCATGCAGGCCGAGTTCGCGCCCAAGGATCCCCGCTCGCTGTCCCTGCGGGCCCACACCCAGACCAGCGGCTGGAGCCTGGCGGCCCAGGACGTCTACAACAATGTCGCCCGCACCTGCGTCGAGGCCATGGCGGCCACAGGCGGCCAGACCCAGAGCCTGCACACCAACTCCCTGGACGAGGCGCTGGCCCTGCCCACGGACTTCTCCGCCCGCATCGCGCGCAACACCCAGCTCTTCCTGCAGCTTGAAAGCGGCCAGACCCGGGTCATCGACCCCTGGGGCGGCTCCTACTATGTGGAGCGCCTCACGGCCGACCTGGCCGCCCGCGCCCGCACCCATATCGCCGAGGTCGAGGCCCTGGGGGGCATGGCCAAGGCCATCGAGGACGGCCTGCCCAAGCGCCGCATCGAGGAAGCCAGCGCCCGCACCCAGGCGCGCATCGATTCCGGCCGTCAGAGCGTGGTGGGCGTCAACCGTTACCGCTCCGCCGATCTGGACGAGATCCCGGTGCTGAAGGTCGACAACTCCGCCGTCCGCCAGCGCCAGCTGGAGAAGCTCGCCCGCCTGAAGGCCGAGCGCGATCCCGCAGCAGTGGAGAAGGCGCTGGACGCCCTGACCGCCGGCGCGACCGGGAACGGCAACCTGCTGGCCCTGTCGGTCGAGGCCGCCCGCGCCAAGGCCACGGTGGGCGAGATCAGCTACGCCCTGGAAAAAGTCTTCGACCGCCACAAGGCCAAGGCCGACGCGGTCAAGGGCGTCTATCTGCGTGAGGCCGGCGAGACCCCTGCGGCCCAGAAGGCCAAGGCCATGGTCGGCGCGTTTGCGTCCGCCGACGGCCGCAAACCCCGGGTGCTGATCGCCAAGATGGGCCAGGACGGCCATGACCGCGGCCAGAAGGTGATCGCCTCGGGCTTCGCCGACCTCGGCTTCGAGGTGGAGATCGGCGACCTCTTCCAGACCCCGGCCGAGGCCGCGGCCCTGGCTGTGGAGCAGAAGGTGCATGTGGTCGGCGCAAGCTCGCTGGCGGCCGGCCACCTGACCCTGGTGCCCGAGCTCAAGGCCGAGCTCGCCCGCCTGGGCCGCCCCGACATCCTGGTGGTGGTGGGCGGCGTCATTCCGCCGGAGGACTTCGCAGCCCTCACCGACATGGGCGTCGCCGCCATCTTCCCCCCCGGCACGGTGGTCCCCGAATGCGCCATCGAGGTCCTGGATCGCCTCAACGAAGAACTCGGCTACGCCCAGCTGGACGCGCCCCGAGGCTGAACGGGCGAGACAGCCGTTTTTGGGCTAGTTGCGATCATTCGCCCAAAGCAGGGCTAGGCCTTGCGACGTCGCACCAGGGCCAGACCGACCGCCAGAGCGCATCCCGCCGCGATGCCGGCGATCAGGTCGTGGGCCAACGTCAGGCCAAGCGTGACCGCCATCACCGCAGCCCCGCCGCGGTTCTCCCGCACCAGATGCGCGATCTCGGCCTTCTCCACCATGTTCCAGGCCACCACCGCCAGCAGTCCCGCCAGGGCGGCCAGCGGGATGTAGGCCGCCAGCGGGGCTGCGATCAGCATGAAGGCCAGCAGGTAGAGGGCGTGCAGCATCCCCGACACCGGGCCATGGGCGCCGGCCCGGACATTGGTGGCGGTGCGCGCGATCGTGCCAGTGACCGGCATCCCACCGAACAGGGCCGCGCCGGAGTTGGCGATCCCCTGAGCCACAAGCTCCATGTTCGAGCGGTGCCGCCGCCCGGTCATACCGTCGGCCACTACCGCTGAGAGCAGGCTCTCGATGGCGCCCAGCAGGGTGAAGGCCGCCGCCGCCGGCAGCACCGCCAGCACCTTGGACAGGGCGAGGTCGGGCAGGTGCGGCATGGGCAGGTGGTTGGGAATGCCGCCAAACTTCGAACCGATGGTCTCCACTGGCAAGGCCAGCAGGGCCGCGGCCGCCGAGGCCAGGCTGACGGCGATCAGCAGCGCCGGCCAGGCCGGCCGCCAGCGCCGCACCGCCAGGATCAGGGCGATCACCACCGCCGCCACCGCCACGGCCGGCGGGTTCGCGCTCGGCAGGGCCTGGACGAGCGCCGCCACCTTGGGCCCGAATTCCGCCGGCTCCCCCCCGCTGAGGCTCAGGCCCAGCAGGTCGCGGACCTGGCTCACCAGGATGATGACGGCGATCCCGGCGGTGAAGCCCACCGTCACCGGCGCCGGGATCAGCCGGATCAGATTGCCCAGGCGCAGCACACCGCCCGCCCCCAGCATGAGGCCGGAGAGGAAGGTCGCCAGGACGAGCCCCTCGATCCCGTGCAGATGGACGGTGCTGGCCACCAGCACGATGAAGGCGCCCGCCGGCCCGCCGATCTGGAACCGGCTGCCCCCCAGCATCGACACCAGGAAGCCCCCGACAATGGCGGTGTAGAGGCCCCGCTCTGGCCCCACGCCCGAGGCGATGGCGATGGCCATAGAGAGCGGCAGGGCCACGATGGCCACGGTCAGACCGGCCACGGCGTCGGCCCGCAGGTCGGCGAGGTCGTAGCCCTCCCGCAACTGGGAGGCCAGCTTGGGCAGATAGAGGTTCGAGGCCTTGGCGGCGTCGGTCATGGCGGGTCTGACGTTGGAGTGGCGGCCCTTGTGGCTCGGCCGCGCTCCGGTGTCGCTGATCTGGCGCAAATACGCCAATCAGACTGGGTTTCAGATCTTGACCCCGCGCCGTCCGGCCCGCGCCCGGCGCTTGCGGTCCCAGCTTTCCGGCAGGGCGGAGGGCCCATGACGGGCCTCAATGTCCTTCTGCAGCGCCTTTGCCGCCATCAGATGTCCTGGAAACAGGGTGTCCACCGCCCAGCCGGCCACCGGCACGGTGGAACTGGCCGAGTCGACCGCGAGATAAGCCGCCATGCGTCCCAGGGTCAGCAGAGAGGCGCCCCCGCGCATCCCCTCAACCAGCAACAGGCCTCCAGCGCCGAGGCTGTAGACGGTGCCCGCCACCGGCACCCAGGCGAGGATACCGTCCAGGCCCAGACCAATCGGTCCGATCCCCACCAGCCGGTCGGACAGGCGCTTGATCCGCTCGGCTGAGCGCCAGGCGCGGTGGGCTTTGTCCTGGGTCACCGCCACCGGGAGGCTCCAGCGTTGCGGGCCATCCCCGGCTCAGCTGAGGAACACGACCCGACGACGTTCCTTGCCGTCCTTGATGCGCGACAGAATCTCTCGGTACTCGGGCGTATGGACCACATCCTTGCGGGAGCCTTCAAAATAGATGGTCTCTTCCATGTGCTTGATCATCAGGTCGGCCGCCCATTTGTGACCTGAAAACAGCACGTCCGCCAGCTTGCCGAGTCCCCCCGGCACGGGTGCGATCCCGATGGCAAGGTCGGCGAGCAGCACCATGGTCGCCTCCAGCAGCACCATGGGCGCGCACCTCGCCCGCACGCCATCGCTCAGCAGGACGAGACCCGCCCCTGCGCTGTAGAGCCCGCCGGCCCACGGAATCCAGGTCAGCAGGCCATCGAGCCCCACCCCGATGGGACCGATCTTGATGACATTGTCCGACAGCCGTTTGGTGCGCTCGATGCTGGCGCGGATATTGTGAAGCTCGATGTGGGATCGGGCGAAGAACATGCGCAGCCTCCGTCGGGGTAGGCGCAATGTGGACCAAGCCAGCTTAACCTTGAAGCCATTCGCGCACTTTTCACCCACGGCCTGAGCCGCATGGCTGCAATGCTCGCCCCCGGCGCGATTCTGCATCGCGAGCGTCGCAATTTGATCCTATGAATTCACCATGGCGCGTGAACCCGACATCCTCATCGTCACCACGGACTTCCTGGAAGGCCGCCCCGTGCGCCAGCACCTGGGCATGGTCTCGGCCCAGGCCATTCTGGGGGCCAATGTGGTCCTCGATCTGATGGCCGCCATCCGGGATTTCTTCGGCGGCCGCTCCCGAGGCTATGAGCGGGTCATGGCCCGGGCGCGGGAAGACGCCCTGCTGGCCCTGGCGGAAGAGGCCAAGAAGCTGGGCGCCAACGCTGTTGTCGGCGTCGACCTCGACTACCACGCCATAGGCCCCAACGGGTCGATGCTGATGGTGGCGGTGAACGGCTCGGCGGTGGTGATCTAGCCCGCCGGCGCGTCGCTATCTGCTGATGGCATCGGCAACAGGATCTGCTGGGCGCTGGCCTCGCCGATCAGCCGGTCCCCGGCCTGCGTGAAGCTCGCCCGGACGGTGATCATCTGGCGTGTGGCGGCGATCACCTGGGCATGGATCTCCAGCGGCGCATTGCGGCCGATCCTCAGAAAGCTCACCTGCAGCTGCGTGGTCCGGTAGAGCCGGTCATCGGGCACGACCGTCATGGCCGCGAAGGCCAGGACCTGATCGGCGAGGGCTGCGACGTAGCCTCCAAACAGCGACCCGTCGGCGGTGTCCAGGCTGGGATGCGGCGTCCAGGTCTTGCGCACCCAGCCTTCGCCCCAGGTGTCCAGCCGCCCCAGCCGCAGTTGCTCGACGATCGGCGGCAGCGCCCCCTGGCCTGATGAGATCGCTTCAAGTCTTTCCGTGGCCCAGGTCATGCGGCGCCCTTTCCCTATGGATCGCCCATAGGCTAGCCAGAGCGCGGCGGGCGCCCTACTCGCCTTTGGGCGGTCGGCGTCAAGCCTGAGAAGGAAGTCTCAACTGTCTGACGCGACACGGAAAGTTCCCCGCCAGAAGCGCGCCGCCGAGACCGTGGACATCATCCTCGAGGCGACGGCTCAGCTTTTGGAGCGTGACGGACTGGACGGCTTCACCACCAATGCGGTGGCCGAGCGGGCCGGCGTCAGCATTGGCGCCCTCTACCGCTATTTCCCCAACAAGCGCGTCCTCATGCACGCCCTGGCAGAACGCGAGAGCGTCCTGCACGCTGCGGAGATGCAGCGGCTGCTCCGGGAGAATGGCGCGGGGCTTGCGCCCGACCGCGCCCTGGTCCGGGCCTTTATCGGCGCCTTTCAAGGTCGAGCCCGCGCCCGGCAAATCGCCATGAAGGTCTGGTTTGAGACGACGCCCGCCGAGACCTTGGCCGGGCGGTTTGAGGCCTTCACCCAGACTCTGAGTCAGACCCACGCCCCTCTCGAGCCGATCACCGCCTTCGTGCTCACCCGCGCCATGCACGGGGCGATGCGCTCAGCCGTACTGGAAGCGGTCGATTTCTTGCACGATCAGACGTTTGAGGACGAGCTCGTCAGCCTGTCGCGCGCCTATCTGGCGCAGGTTCGCGCGCGGTCTGAAGGCCAGCCCAAGACCTGAACGGCCTGAGGCCTCACATCATGTCGCCGGCCGCCGCGTCGAGCAGCAGGAAGACCCGGCCGGCGTCCGAGGACAGCAGGGTGGCCACCATGAAGCCCTCCTGATCCCGGGCCACCGCCTCATCGAGCATGCCCCGGTAGCGTCGCAGATAGTCCCCGGCCTCGGCCTTTAGCGCATCGTCGGTGAACAGCCGCCGTGTCAGGCGCCGCGTGGCGGCCGGCGCCAGACGGCGCACCACCTGGCGGGCGCCCTCCAGGTCGCCGGTCTGAACCACGGCGCTGATCTCGTCGATCCGGCCGCGCGGCAGCAGGGCCGAGGGGTCGATCCCCAGGGCGACGATGTCCGACAGGAGCTGAGCCTCGCGCCGCTCATCCAGCGGGCGCGGCGCAGGCTCATCGATGGCCGCCAGCAGGTCCTTCCAGGTCAGGCCATCCCCGTCTTCGGCGGGTTCGGCCGCAGCCGGGGGCGGCGGACCGCCGGCGGACTCAAACAGGCTGGAGAATTCCTCATCCGTGGCGGTAGGGGTCAGGCGCAGGCGCGGCCGGAGACCGGCCTCCTCGGCCGCACTCCGCCGCCCGTCCCGGGCAGGCCAGGGGGTCGAGGGCCGCAATTCCAGAGGCGCCTCATCATCGACGCCCGTCGGTCGCACAGGCTCTGTCCTGGGCGGTTCAGCGCGCGGCGCGCTCGCCGCCGGGCGGACCCGATCTTCCCGCGCCGCAGGTCGCCGCTCACGGGCTGGCGCGGCCGGGAAGCCCGCGCCGAGGCCTGAGGCCAACCCGCCGC
This sequence comes from Caulobacteraceae bacterium, assembly GCA_027489335.1. Taxonomy (GTDB): domain Bacteria; phylum Pseudomonadota; class Alphaproteobacteria; order Caulobacterales; family Caulobacteraceae; genus Phenylobacterium. The sequence goes on from JAIXZX010000002.1 coordinate 134,709, forward strand.
TGGCGGTGGTGGCCACCGAGCCCATCAGCCGAACGGCCTCGCTCAGCATCTCGTAATTGCGGCTGACCCGTTCCTGGAAGGCCGCGTCGATAGCCTGGGTTTCCTCTGCGGTGCGCCGGGCCTGAGCCATCAGATCGTCCAGACTCTCGCCCACGGCGGCCCGGACATCATCGGCCTGCTGGCGGGCGGTGGCCGGCAGTTCGGCGGCGCGCGCGTCGAGGTCGGCCAGCAGGTCCTGCAACTCATGAAGGGTCGCGCGGGCCGAGGCGGCGCTGGCCTCCAGCTTGCGCGCGGTCTGGGCGCCGGCCTCCTCCACCAGCCCCGCCGACTGCTCGATCAGAGAGCGCGCCTCTTCGAGACGGCCCTCGAACACCTGATCGGCCTTCTGTCCGGCGGCGAAGGCGGCTTCGGACAGCTGGTCCACCTGCTGGCGGGCGGCTTCGGCGTGGCGGGCGGCGGCCGCGCGGGTCTGCTCGGCGGCCTGGGACAGGGCGTCGATGGCCGCCTGGGTCTCGGCCTGCAATTGGCCGCGCTCGCCAGCGGCGGTGTCGGCCAGCAGGCCCCAGGACTGCCGCAGGCTCTCGGCGAAGGCGTCTCGCTCGCCCTGGGCGGCGTCGGCCATGTCGGCGAACTGCTCGGTCGCTTGTGCGACCAGCTCGCGGAGCATCTGGGCGCCCTTGATGGCGCGGTCGCCGACCTCAACCGCCGATAGCCTCGCCTCCGACAGATACTCCGCCAGCTTGGCGGTCTGGGTCTCGGCTTCGGCGGCGAAGGATTCCTGGTCGGCGCGGATGCCGTGGGCCACGGCGACCAGGGCGGCGCGCTGCTCCGACAGCCCCGTCTCGGCCGCGCCCACCTGATCGGCGACGCCGGCCCCGGCGCTTTCCAGCCGGGCGATGTGGCGGGTCAGATCCTCGCCCACCGTGCGGGCGATGTCGCTGGTTTCGCCGGCGGCGGCGGCCAGGTCGGCGGCCCGGGCGGCGAGCGAGGCCTCGGCCTCCCGCAGCTGGGTCTCGGCCAGATCGGAGGCCTCGGCCACCATCTTGGCCTGGCTGGTGATGGCGTCGACCACGGCGGTGGACTGGGCGTCCAGCACGCTGGCCAGGGCGGTCATCTCCACCCGCTCCTGGGACAGGCTGCGGGTCAGGGACTCCGCGGTGCGGGCCGAGGCCGCCGCCGCATTGACCAGTTGTTCGGTCTCCGCCGCCAGGGCCGAGCGCAGGGCCGCCAGGGTCTCGCGGGCGTCATGGGCCGCCTCGCCGGCGCGGATGATCTCTTCGCGAACATGGGCCACCACGTCACCGGCGCGGCCGGCGGCCACCAGGGCGGGCGAGACCATCTCGTCCGCCAGGCGTTGGGCGCGGCGGCTCTCGAGCGCCAGCTTCTGGCCCTGTCTCAGGGCGTAGGCGGCGACCCAGACCAGCACGGCCGGCGCCAGGGCCAGCAGGGCGAAGACCCCAAGCGCGAAGGCGTCGTTCTGGAACGGCACCACATCCCCGCGATAGCCCCACGCATAGGCCATGGGCGCAAAGGCGCAGAGGACAGAGATCGCCAGGGCGCCGGCATAGATCGGCCAGGCCGGGGGCTCGGCCTCGCGGCCGGCCGGCGTGGAGGCCTGGGCCGTCAGGGCCGAACGCCCGCTGGGCGCAGGCGGCGTCTGGGGCCGGGTGAGGTCGCCTGCCGAGGTCGGATCGGCCAGGGTGAAGGGGGCCTCCTCCGCCTGGGGCTCGGGCTGATCTGCGGCGCGGCGTTCATCTCGCAGATCGGCCTGCGGCGCACCCACCACCGGCGCATCGGTGAGGTCCAGATCAAGATCTGGTCCCGCCTCGGGCGCCTCAGGCTCACGGGCCGATGCGGCCTCAGCCTCGGTGAGATTCTGGAAATCCAGCGGCTGACGCCGGTTCTTGATCTTCATCTGCGGCCCATTACTTGCGGCCAACACGCCCCGCGAACCGACGCTTCGTCGTCTGGCGCACGCCCTGAACGGCAAGGATTAACGTTGAACGCGTCCGGCGCAAAGCGCCATGCGGCGGATTTGCGCGCAGGCGGAGACTTTTCGGCCAGAGGCGCGTCGATCAGGCGCGGCCAAGGCTCAGGGGCAGGTTCGGACAGGGCGCTGCGGGCTTGGGCGCGTCGCAGGATTTCAGCGGCGTCTGCGGCGACACCGACCGGGCCACCTTGCGCTCAGCTGGGACAGTGCGCTCGGGCTGCTGGGGTTCGACCTGCACGCCCAGATGCCCATAGGCCACGGCCGAGGCGTGGATCACCACGGCCGCGACGATCTCTGTGAAGGTTTGCATCGGATCTCTCCCGTCACCGATACGAGTCTGGAGCCGTCTTATCGGTCAGCGGGATAAGCGCTGCAATACGGCGTCACATGAAACTTCGTTCATGTGACGCCGCCGCTTGCGATGCCGGCCCTAGTATCGGCGGCAAACCACGTCGCGCAGGACGCTGGAGGGGCCGGTATAGCGGCCCTCCCCATCGACGGCCTGCTGGGCGCGCTGACTGGAGTCGTAATAGGCCGACGAACCCAGGCCCTGCGACCTGCAGAAGGCGTTGGCCGAGTTGGAGCCTGCAGCGATGTCGTAGCCGTCATAGGTCGGATACGGGAAGAAGACCGAGCGCACGCCCTCCGTCGGGCGATACTGGTTGGGGCCGCTCCAGTTGCCGCCCCCCGGACGCCAGTTGCCGCCGGGAGGGGGCCGGAAGCCGCCACCGCCACCGCCGCCCGCGCCGGAATAGGCCTGCAGCGAGGTGATGCGCTCGCCCATGCCCAGGGTGTTCATGTTCGGAACGTCGCCCGACACATCCTGGCAACGGCCGCCGAAGTCGGAGTTCTCACAGATGCGCCAGCGGCCCTGGAACCGGGCGCTCATGGCCTTGTCATTCCAGTCCCGGGGCAGGTTGGTGGCCATGCCGTAGATGGTGGTCTGTCGGCCCTGGAAGTTGGGCTGGTCGAAGAGGATGGCCGAGGGCTGCCGCCCCCCGCCGCCATAGTTCTGCGCCACGGCCGTTCCGGCTGCAGCCGTCGTCACCGCCAGCACAGCGGTCAGGATCACGCGTTTCATCAAACTCTACTCCCCAGTCGTCCCTCTCCCTGCAACCTAGACTTTAGGCGCCCGGCGGCCAAGTCGCACGACGTCGAGCCTATAGGAGCCGGCCGAGTTCCGCCCCCTCATGGGCTAGCAGCCAGCGCTTGCGCTCCAGGCCGCCGCCGTAGCCGGTGAGCGATCCATTGGCGCCGATCACCCGATGGCAGGGCACGACCAGCCCCACCGGGTTGGCCCCGTTGGCGAGACCCACCGCCCGCACGGCGGATGGGGCGCCGATGTGCTGGGCGAGCCGCCCGTAGGACCAGGTGACGCCCGCCGGAATCTCGCACAGGGCCTGCCAGACCCGGTTCTGGAACACTGTGCCGCCGGTGGCCCAGGGGATGGCGGCCAGGGCGCCGGCCTCGCCGCCGAAATAGGCCTGGAAGGGGTCCGACAACTCGCCGGGCGCCGGCGCGTCCCGCAGCGCCACCCCGCCATAGTGGCGGCGCAGGAGCCGGTCCATCCGCTCCCGATGACTGTCCCAGTCGAAGGCGCGCAGGACGCCTGCGCCATCAAAAACGATCTGGGCGGACCCCAGAGGCGTGGCGATCGGCGCGATGTACAGGGCCTCAGGCGGCGTCTTGATCATGGGAGACCTCCATCAGGTTCGGGGGCTCGGACTTGGGCGCGAGCCCCTCTGAGGCCCACAGGTGCAAAGCGCCATAGGCCCGCCAGGGCCGCCAGGCCTCGGCGCGCGCCAGAAGTTCGGCCGCGCTGGGTCGCTGTCCGTCGGGGCCGGCCATGGCGCGCATCAGGCCGATGTCCCCATGGGGAAAGGCGTCGGGCTCGCGCAGCTGGCGAAGGGCGATGTACTGAGCTGTCCATTCCCCGATCCCGGGGAGGGCCTTCAGCCTGGCCACCGCCGCCTCCAGCGACCCGCGCGGCGCGAAGAGGTCAGGGTCAGCCGCCGCCGCGGCCGCCAGCCCGACCAGGGCGCGGCCCCGGGCGCGGGGCATGGGCAGCGTCTCAGGATCGATCGCCGCCAGGGCCTGCGGCGTCGGAAACAGGCGGCTCAGCCCCTCCCCCGTCAGGTCGGCCGACAGGGGCTCGCCATATTGCGCCGCGAGCCGGCCGGCCAACGCCCGGGCGCCGGCGACCGTGATCTGCTGACCCAGCACCGCGCGGACCGCCAGTTCAAACCCGTCCCAGGCGCCGGGCGCCCGCAGGCCTGGCCGCTGGGCCACCAGGGGCGCCAGATGCGGGTCCAGCGACAGGTGCGCGTTGATCTGAGCCGGATCGGCCCCCAGGTCGAAGACTCGGCGCACCCGGGCGATGACCTGCGGCAGCACCTGCAGTCGAGGAAACCGCGCGCGCACCTCAAGGGTCTCGCCGGGTCCGGGCGCCACGGTGACCAGGCCAGTGGCTCCGTCGATCCGCAAAGTGCGGCTGTAGCGCCCGTCGCCCACCATCTCCACCCCCGGCACGGCGCGCAGGGCGAGAAAGTCGAGGATGCCTTGCCAGTCATAGGGCGCCCGATAGGGCAGCCGAAATACGACGCCGCCGCCCGCCTGCGCGCTGACCTCGGGTCGCTGGCGTCGTCGAAGGGCGACCGGCGGACGGTCATAAAGTTGCTGGAAGGTCTCGTTGAACCGTCGCACGCTGCCGAAGCCTGCGGCCAGGGCCACCTCGGCCATGGGCAGGGTCGTGTCGCAGATCAGCTGCTTGGCCAGCAGCACCCGCCGGGTCTGGGCGACGGCCACCGGCGAGGCGCCCAGATGCTGCTTGAACAGCCGGCGCAGCTGGCGTCCCCCGACCCCGAGACGATCGGCGAGGCGCTCCACGTCGCCAGCGTCCAGGGCGCCGTCCTCGATCATGGCCAGGGCCCGAGCGACCGTGTTGGAGCTGCCGCGCCAGGCGCCCAGGTCCGGGGAGGTCTCCGGCCGACACCGGAGGCAGGGTCGGAAGCCCGCCTCCTGGGCCGCGGCGGCCGAGGCGTAGAAGGTGACGTTGGGCCGCAGCGGCGTGCGGGCCGGACAGATCGGGCGGCAATAGATCCCCGTGGTGCGCACACCCACGAAGATCTTCCCGTCCAGGCGGGCGTCGCGCATCGACAGGGCGCGGTAGCAGGCGTCGTCATCCAGATCCATGAGCCCCAGGATCGCGCCTGGCGCACGCCCTGTCTCGCGGTTTTCGGACATACACGTCCACGCGCCTGCGCCCAGTTCGGGCGCCTCCGTCACGCGATTGTGGGTTTGCCGCGCTATGGGACCCGCCAGTCCCCCGGTCTGGCCTGGAACTTGAACTGAAGGTTGCGCCTGTTCTTGCTTTGGGCGCCGCTGTCCCTTAACTGACCGGTAAAGGGCCAGTGCGCGCGCCGAACACCAACGGCGGGCGGAATTACTTTGTACGTCGCAGCACCAATCAGGCCCAGATTCCACCCATGCAAGGTTCTAACGTCATGGACGCCCGCCAAGCCGAGGCCGCGAAATCGCGCCTCACGCCCGGCCTCGACGCCGACACGCTGACGCACCTCCAGCGCCTGGAGGCCGAAAGCATCCACATCATGCGCGAGGTCGTCGCCGAGGCTGAAAAGCCGGTGATGCTTTACTCGGTCGGCAAGGACTCCGCGGTGATGCTTCACCTGGCGGCCAAGGCCTTCTACCCGTCCAAGCCGCCCTTCCCGCTTCTGCACGTGGACACCACCTGGAAGTTCCGGGCCATGTACGAGATGCGCGCCCGGATGGCCGAAACCCTCGGCTTCGAGCTTCTGGTGCACCGCAACCCTGACGCCCTGGAACGGGGCATCAACCCCTTCGAGCACGGCTCGGCTCTGCATACGGACATGTGGAAGACCGAGGGGCTGAAGCAGGCCCTGGACAAGTACGGCTTCGACGCGGCCTTCGGCGGCGCCCGCCGGGATGAGGAAAAGTCCCGCGCCAAGGAGCGCGTCTTCTCCTTCCGTTCGGCCCAGCACCGCTGGGACCCCAAGAACCAGCGCCCCGAGCTGTGGAACCTCTACAACGCCCGCAAGGCGCAGGGGGAAAGCATGCGGGTCTTCCCGATCTCCAACTGGACCGAGCTGGACATCTGGCAATACATCCACCTGGAGAACATCCCTATCGTGCCCCTCTACTACTCGGCCGAACGGCCGGTGGTGGAGCGCGACGGCGCCCTGATCATGGTCGATGACGACCGCATGCCCCTGCGCCCTGGCGAGACCCCGATGATGAAGTCGGTCCGCTTCCGCACGCTCGGCTGCTATCCGCTCACCGGCGCGGTGGAGAGCACCGCGGCCACCCTGCCCGAAATCATCCAGGAAATGCTTCTCACCACTACGTCCGAGCGCCAGGGCCGCGTGATCGATCACGACCAGGCCGCCTCGATGGAGAAGAAGAAGCAAGAGGGCTATTTCTGATGTCGCACCAGTCCGCACTCATCGCCGAAGACATCGAGGCCTATCTCAAGGCCCATGAGCACAAGAGCCTGTTGCGCTTCCTGACCTGCGGGTCGGTGGACGACGGCAAGTCGACCCTGATCGGGCGCCTGCTCTACGACTCCAAGATGATCTTTGAAGACCAGATGGCCGCTCTTGAGGCCGACTCTAAGAAGGTCGGCACCCAAGGGGGCGAGATCGACTTCGCCCTGCTGGTGGACGGTCTGGCGGCTGAGCGGGAACAGGGCATCACCATCGATGTCGCCTACCGCTTCTTCTCCACCGACACGCGCAAGTTCATCGTCGCCGACACCCCCGGCCACGAACAGTACACCCGCAACATGGTCACCGGCGCCTCGACGGCGGACGCGGCCATCATCCTGATCGATGCGCGCAAGGGCGTGCTGACCCAGACGCGGCGGCACTCCTATCTCGTTTCGCTGCTGGGTATCCGCCACGTGGTCCTGGCGATCAACAAGATGGACCTGGTGGGCTGGAGCCAGGAGGTCTTCGACTCCATCCTGGCCGAGTATCACGACTTCGCCGCCCAGATCGGGATCAAGGGCTTCACCGCCATCCCCATGTCGGCCCTGAAGGGCGACAACATCACCGAGTCCAGCGACAAGGCGCCTTGGTACAAGGGCCCGCCCCTGCTGCCGCACCTGGAATCCCTCGATGTCGAGGACGACCTGCGGGAAAAGCCCTTCCGCATGCCGGTCCAGTGGGTGAACCGCCCGGACCTGGACTTCCGCGGCTTCTCCGGCCTGATCGCCACCGGGACCATCACGCCGGGCGACCGGGTCAAGGTGCTGCCGTCGGGCCGCGAAAGCACCGTGGCGCGCATCGTCACCATGACCGGCGACCTGCCCCGCGCGGTGGCCGGCCAGTCGGTGACCATCACGCTCACTGACGAGATCGACATCAGCCGTGGCGACGTGCTGTCCATCGCCGGCCAGCCGCCGGAAGTGGCCGACCAGTTCGAGGCCACCATCGTCTGGATGGATGACGAGGGCATGCTGCCCGGCCGTCCCTATCTGATGAAGATCGGCACGCGCATCGTCGGCGCCAGCATCACTGAGCCCAAGTACAAGGTGAATGTGAACACCCTCGAACAGCTGGCCGCCAAGCGGCTGGAGCTGAACGAGATCGGCGTCTGTAACCTGTCCCTCGACGCCCCCATCGCCTTTGACGCCTACAAGGACAACCACACCCTGGGCGGCTTCATCCTGGTGGACCGGATCTCCAACCGGACCGTGGGCGCGGGCATGCTGCACTTCGCCCTCCGCCGCAGCCAGAACATCCACTGGCAGGCGCTGGACGTCTCCAAGGCCTCCCGCGCCGCGCAGAAGGGCCAGAAGGGCCGCGTGGTCTGGCTCACCGGCCTCTCGGGCGCCGGCAAGTCGACCATCGCCAACCTGGTCGAAAAGCGCATGCAGGCCGATGGCCGCCACACCTATCTGCTGGACGGCGACAATGTCCGCCACGGCCTGAACAAGGACCTGGGCTTCACCGAGGAGGACCGGGTGGAGAACATCCGACGGGTGGCCGAGGTCTCCAAGCTGATGGTCGATGCGGGCCTGATCGTGCTGGTCTCCTTCATCTCGCCCTTCCGGGCCGAACGTCGGATGGCCCGCGAGCTGATGGAGGACGGCGAGTTCGTCGAGGTCTATGTCGCCACCCCGCTGGCGGTGGCCGAGCAGCGCGACGTCAAGGGCCTCTACGCCAAGGCCCGGGCCGGCGAGCTGAAGAACTTCACCGGCATCGACTCCCCCTACGAGGAGCCGGAACACGCCGAGATCACCGTCGACACCACCACCCTGTCGCCCGAACAGGCGGCCGAGGAAATCGTCGCCTGGCTGGCCAAGAACTAGGTCAGGCTGAGCAACACCACGAGACGGGCCGGACGCCGCAGGGCGCCCGGCCCTTTTTCGTTTCGCCAAGGCGATGGTTCAATGGGCGGAAGCGCCGCCTCCTCCGACATCGATCATCGGGATGATGTTCTCGCGGATGAATTCGAGCCTGCTCTTCAGCATCCGCGCGTGCTCTTCTGTCGGGGCGGCGGCGACCGGATAAGCGCCTTCCAGGTCGTCTCCGTCGAGGACGCGATCAGCCCAATCCTCCATGAAGACGCAATAGGTTTCGAGCGCTTCGGCGGCGTTGGGAGAGTCGTCAGTCGCAAAATGCGCGGGCGGCAGGTCGCCGACGATCACCCATAGCTCGGCATCCTCTTCGCCCTCCCACCGTATCGGCTCGTCAAAGCGAACAAGGAACAGGGCGAGGATGCGGCTCACCCCAAAGGCCAGCAGCATCTTGCCGATGGGCTTCGACCAGGGGCGTGTCAGGACATAGTCACGCGCCTCCGCCTCAAGCTCGGCGAGTTGCGCGTCCTCCTCAGGATCAGGCACGCCAGCGAGCTGAAAGCCTGAAGTGTCGACGGGAGGGTTCATGAGGCGAGACCTGCGGAAACGAAGGGTCTCAGATTACGATCGGATCGCCAGGTTGCCAATCGGGATTGATCACCTTTTGTTCGAACTCAAGCTGCCGCTGCATGTCCTCCTCGCTGGGCCATCCCACCATGTCGCTCGTAAAGTTGTCCCAGTTGTCCGTGCGGATGCGGTTGGAAAGCACCCCGGTGATGGTTGGCAATATTGCGAGGGGACTTAGGGCTCGCGCGACACGCCCCCCGAACGCCCTGGCTATGGCGGCGCGCTTCCCCCAGCGGGAATAGTCCCCATTCGTCTTGTGCTGCGCCACATGAAGGTCCCGGTGTATGGGCTCAATGTTCTCAAGCGTGTTGGTACCACCATCAGCCAGCGCCTTGATGTGGCCGACATCATATCGCCTGCCAGTCAAAGGATCTCGCGGCCAAGGGCGGCCCTCACGCTTCTCCCATTGCCTAATGAGGCGCGGGTTCGCAGGATTGCCGACTGGTAAGAAATAGGCTTGCTGTGGTTCCGCCAGATGGAAGGAAGGTCCGCCATCGTGTTGGGAGTTCAGCCCGTCGCCGATGCGCCGCCACCCGCCGGTGCCGGTTGCAATGTAGAGGCCGTCGTCCACAGCAGGAGTGATCAGGCCCTGCGTCTGCTGCGTGGCTCCGGACTGCCGCCGTGTTTCGAATTGATAGTCTAGCCAGTCTTGGGCTTCGACTTCATCACGTTCTTGCTCAATTTCAGACGAAGTCCTTCGATACCAGTGAGTTAAGGCTTCCCCGCCCAGGCGTGCGGGATCAATGGGGCGGCGCGCCATGCCTGCTCCTTTTTCTAACTTGTCATTGCTGGTACGTGAGCTGCAGCTTGGCCGCAGGCGCCTGTGGCGCAAAAACTCACGCTAGCGAAATTCTGCCAAAGAAACTGTCGCCGGCAAGAACAAAACACGAATATTTAGAAGCGCGCAGATTTCCGCTTGGCCAACTGTGCCCGGCCCTCTTTCGGTTCGGGCCACGCTCAAGGCTCGCGGATCGCCGGCGTGTTCAACCCCTCGCTGGCCTTGGCCATCTTCTGATCGAAGGTGACGAAGGCTTCGCAGTCGGCGGCGGTGGCCAGATGCAGGGCGTCGGCGAAGTCCATCCCGCCGTCCGCCCATTTCAGCGCGGCAGCCACCCGATCGGGCTCCTGGAGGGTGACGTTCGGCAAGCCAGCGAAAGCCCGCAGGGCCGCAAGCACATCGGCCTTCGCCAGGCCATAGGCGCCGCGCAGCACCCACTCGCTCTCGAGCACCACCGTTGTCGGCGCAAGGACCTTGTGGCGTTCGATCAGTTCCCGCGCCCTGGCCGACTGATCGGGATGATCGCCGGCCAGGAGACGAACGACGACATTGGTGTCAATCGCCAGCACGACGGGCGGCCTCCGCGAGCACGGCCTGATCCATCTCCTCGAGCGAGACCGCCCTGCCCGCCCGCTTCAAGACGGCGAAGACGTCATCCAGCTTGGTGGGCTCAAACAGCGGAGCCCGCCGGAGCAGCAGCCCATCCTCGGTCTCCTCGACCTGCAGGCAGACCCCTGGCGTCCAGTTACGGCGGTCGCGCAGAGCCTTGGGCAAAATGACCTGCCCCTTGGTGGACAGCACGGTGGTCAGCGGCTTCGCCATCAAATGACCCTAAGTAAGACACGAGTAAGATAGGCCGGCTGCGACGAGGGGGCAAGCTGTTCAGCGCGCCATTGACTCCCGGCGCATTCAGGCCAACACTTAAGTCAATGCTACAGCATCAGGACGCTCCCCTCGACCTCGCCTTCCACGCCCTCGCCGACCCCGGCCGCCGGGCCATGGTCGAACGCCTCAGCCTGGGTCCGGCCTCGGTGAGCGAACTGGCCAGTCCCCTGCCCATGACGCTGTCGGCGGTGGTCCAGCATCTGAAGATCCTGGAGGCGGCGGGCCTGGTGAAGACAAGGAAGGTCGGCCGGGTCCGCACCTGCGCCCTGGAGGTCGAGGCCATGGCCAGGGTCGAGCACTGGATCGCCGAGCGCCGGCGCTTCTGGACGCAGCAGTACGACCAGCTGGAGGCCTATCTGGCCGACACCGCCCCCAAGACGAGGGACCCATGACGATCACCCATCACACCTTCACGCTGGAGCGGCGGCTCAACGCCACGCCGGCCCGAGTCTTCGCCGCCTATGCGACCCTTGAGGCCAAGAGCGCCTGGTTCGGGGCGATCGCCGACATCGAGACCCTGGACCGCGACTTCGACTTCCGTGTGGGCGGCAAGGAGCGCTTCCACGCCCGCTGGCCCGACGGCCGGGTCAGCGACTTCCAGGCCGTCTACCACGACATCGTCGAGGCTCAGCGGATCATCCTGGTCTACGACATGTTCCTGAACGGCGAGAAGCTGTCGGTCTCCCTCCAGATCCTCGAACTCCGCCCGGACGGAGACGGGACCTTGCTGATCCACACCGAACAGGGCGCCTATCTGGTCGGCGGCCTGGAGGCGGCGCAGGGCCGCGAACATGGCACGGCCTGGGGCCTCGACAATCTCACTGCCCTGATCGAAGGGCGCGCGCCGGAGCCCCTGGCGTGAAACCGGAATTCTTTGGCGCCCCTCGGCGCGCCGGACAGGGACTAGGGACGACTGGCGCGAAGCGGTCGGTCCGCGCGTCTCAGAAGGGTGGGTAGCGGACGTCCGTGACATTGAATTAGTCCAGCCTTCGCCTAGTCTGCAACTTAGACTGGAGATCAACCTTGTGGCAGCAAATTTGCCTGAGTGAGTTTGTGGTCGCTACAGCAGGACAACCGCGCTTTCTCGCCAAGATCATGCCGACCCAGACGGCTCGCGGTGAACTTCAGACGGACAGCTCAAGGCTGATCGGGCTGTTCTGCCTGGCGGATGACACAGACGCCTTCATCCTGCAAAACCGGTTCGTCAGCGGTGACGTGTGGTCCCCGGAACTTGGCGACTATACCGACCCCGTGTGGGAGACCGTTGTCCTTCGTTCCACCGTGGACGCGTTCACAGCAATCCCAACCGGCCCAGGCACCACCCATCGCATTGAATGGGCAGGCGGCTTGATTCAGTGGGCAGCCGTCGCGGTTGATCCGCTCACTTATCTCGGTCAGCCGGTGATCTTGGGCGTCGGGAGCGCGCTCGCCTACACCACGTCCAATCACGGCACTCCGATCGAGCTCCTGTCCGAACTTGAGTTGCCTAGCTCAACGGCGGAGTGGCGCCTGGAGCGATCGCCGAGCCCCGCAGCATTCATCCTAGCACGTCACGCGGCGATCTCTTGAGCGTCCGCAACGGGTCGTGAGCCGACTTGGCTCCCTCGCCCGAAGCACAAGCAGCACCGCACTCCAATCGCCACAAGGCCTCAACCTGGTCGCGCCTCTTTACCGCCGGACCTCCCACGCCTCCGTGTCGTGGTCGGGGTGCTGGTAGGACACGATGCCCGCGAGGTAGACCGCCGCCTTAGGCTCCTCCACGGGGTGGACGGGCAGGCTCGCAAGGTCGTCGAACTCAGCGACCTGCGCGGGCGAAGCGAGTTGCTCGGTGAACCGCGCCTCGGCGGGTCGATCAAGGGCGCCGACGGCCAGGCTGACATGGCGATCTCCATACTCGAAGGTCAGCGGGGTGCCGCAATCGCTGCAGAACCCGCGGCGGACCTGGTTTGAGCTCTGGAAGCGCTTGGGCTCGCCACGGGTCCAGACCAGGGCCTCGAACGGGGCGCCGACGAACGGGCCAAACAGGCCACCCATCGCCTTCTGACACATGCGGCAATGGCAGATGGAGGCCTCGCCCAGCTCACCGTCCACCCGGAACCGCACGGCCCCGCACTGGCATCCGCCGGTCATGGTCATCGCCCCGCCTCCGTCATGAGGGTTCATGACGCGATCGTGGCATGCCCGCATCAGGCGTCAACGGCCCGCGCCGCCTCGCTTGCGCCGTGATCGCGACGGATATGGCGGGGTTGTGCGTGACAGCTTCATGGGCGGTCTCCCCGCCGCCCGGGTCAGCATCAGGATTGAAGTGCTTTGCGTCTGTCTCCCCGTCGTCGTCCCCCCGCCCGCCTGCGCGTCAGTCTGCTCGCTGGCGCAGCCCTCGCCAGCCTGTCCGCCGCCGCCTTCGCCCAGGAGGCGGACGACTATGGCGACGTAGAGGTCGAGGAGCTGGTGGTCAGCGGGTCGCGGCCGGTGGGCTCTGTCATCGGCGACATCACCCCGGAGCTCACCCTCTCCCCCCAGGAGATCCGCGCCTATGGGGCGGCCAGCGTCACCGAGCTGCTGGAGGCGCTGTCCCCCCAGATCGGCAGCGGCCAGGGCGGCGGGCGTCCGGTCATCCTGATCAATGGCGGCCGTATCTCGGGCTTTTCCGAGATCCGCGACCTGCCCACCGAAGCCATCGCCCGGGTGGAGATTCTGCCCGAGGAGCTGTCCCTGAAGTACGGCTATCCCGCCGAACAGAAGGTGGTGAACATGGTGCTGCGGCCCCGGTTCCGCGCCACCCTGGCCGAGGGCTCGGTACAGACGCCAACCCAGGCCGGCGGCGGCGAGACCCTGGGCGCGCACGGCGCCCGGCTCGACATCCTGCAGGGCCGGCGCCTGACGGTCGACGGCAAGGCCAACTGGACTGGCGGCATCGAGGAGAGCGATCGGAACATCACCGGCGGCGAAGGCGCCTTCCGCTCCCTGCAGGCCAGGTCCAACGATGTCAGCCTCAACGCCGTCTATGCCCGGCCGTTGTACAACGGCGTCTCCATGTCGGTGAACGGCCTGTTTGAGGCCAGCGACAGCGAGTCCCGCCAGGGCCTGTCGCCCTTCGGCCCTGAAGCCCTGCTACGCAACACTGAGCGCCAGACCGCCCGCCTGGCGGCCTCGGCCACCGGCGCCCTGGCCGGCTGGCAGTGGTCGACCACCGGCGAGATCGAGCGCGGTGAGGTGGAGACCGACACCGACCGGGCGTCGGGTGGCCAGGCCTTCCTCGACACCGCCCGCACGGTGAACACGTCGGCCCAGGCCGACCTGGTGCTGAACCGGTCCTTCTTCGAACTGCCGGCCGGCCAGATCAGCACCGCCCTGACGGCCCGGGCCTCGGCCACGGAGCTTGAGAGCGAGGCTGTCCGCCTGGGCGCCTTTCAGGCCAGCGACCTGTCGCGGACCGTGGGCGAGCTGCGCGGCAATTTCGACATTCCCCTGACCCGGGACGGCGAAGGCCTGGGTGAGCACATCGGCCGGCTGTCGGCCAATCTGAACCTGGGGGTCGAGCAGGTCTCCGACTTCGGCGCCCTGGAGACCTGGGGCTACGGCTTGAACTGGCGGCCGACCCCGGAGCTGCGCCTGCTGGGCTCCTTCAGCCGCAGCGGCGAGGCGCCGACCATGAACCAGCTGGGCGATCCCGTGACGGTCACCACCGGGGTTCGCGTCTTCGACCTGACCCGCGGCGAGACCGCCGAGGTCGCCCGCACCACCGGGGGCCTGGCCACCCTGGACGCCGGCCAGAAGGACGTCTTCAAGCTCGGCGCCACCTGGCAGCCCCTGGACGACGTCAATCTGCGCTTTCAGGCCAACTACGTCTCCAGCCGCACCCACGACGCCATCGTCGCCTTCCCCTCGGCCTCGACCCAGGTGGAGGCGGCCTTCCCTGACCGCTTCACCCGCGACGCCACGGGCGCCCTGACCGCCCTCGATGCGCGACCGGTGAACTTCGCCCTGCAGGCCCGGGACGAGGTGCGCTGGGGCCTGACCTATTCACGTCAGGTGGGCACGCCGCCGACCGACGAGGAGCGGGCGGAGATGCGCCGTCGCTTCGAGGCCGCGCGTCCGGCTGCGGCCCCCGCAACCCCATCCCGCCCCCCCGCTGAAGGCGGCGCACAACGGACGGTGGAAGGTCGGCCAGCCGGCGAAGGCCCGCCCGCTGGATCGCCTGCTGGCGAAGGACCGCCCCCTTCAGGTCCCCCCGGCGGCGGCCCCCCGCCCATGCTCGGGCGAGGTCCAGGAGGCCCTGGCGGTGGCGGCTTTGGCGGCTTCGGCGGCGGCGGGCCGCGCAGCGGCGTCTTCCAGGTCGGGCTCTATCATACGCTCGCCCTGCGCGATGAGGTGCAGATCGCCCCGGGCCTGCCCAAGCTCGACCTGCTGGACGGCGCGGCCCTCGGCTCCGGCGGCGGCTCCCCCCGCCACCAGATCCAGCTACAGACCAACTATTCCAAGGCGGGTCTGGGCGTCGCCATGGACGCCAACTGGCAGAGCGCGACGCGGATCGATGGCGGCGTGACCGGGGATGACCTGAAGTTCTCCGACTTCGCCACGGTCAGTCTGCGGCTGTTCGCCGATCCCGGCCGCCAACGCTGGGCGCGGGACTATCCCTGGCTTCGCGGCGCCCGGGCGACCCTGTCGATCGACAACATCTTCGACAGCCGCCAGGAGGTGCGCACCGGCGACGGCGCCATCCCCATCACCTATCAGCCCGACCTGCTCGACCCGGTCGGCCGCACGGTGCGGCTGACGGTGCGCAAGCTGATCTTCTGAAGCTGAAGGCGGCCGGCGCCTTGCCGGCCGCTCTCACGCCCTAGAACTCCAGGACGATCTTGCCGAAGTGCTCGCCCCCGGCCATGGCCGCGAAGGCCGCCTTGGCCTCGGTCCAGGGGAAGACCTTGTCCACGACGGGCTGGATCTGATGCAGTTCGATGGCCTTGCACATGGCCTCGAACATGTCCCGGGAGCCCACAAAGACCCCCTGCATCTTCGCCGCATTGCTGATCAGGACCGCCGGATTGATGCCGGCGCCGCCCTGGGCGACCACGCCGATGATGGCGATATGGCCGCCGATGCGCACAGCTTTCAGGCTCTGGTCGATGGTGCCTTGGCCGCCCACCTCCATGATGAAGTCCGCGCCCACCCCGCCGGTCGCCTCGCGCACGGGCTTGGCCCATTCGGGGGTCTGGCGATAATTGACCAGGTGATCCGCCCCCAGGGCCTTGGCCCGGGCGAGCTTCTCGTCTGAGGACGAGGTGATCAGGGCCCGCAGGCCCGCGGCCTTGGCGAACTGCAGGCCGAAGATCGACACCCCGCCGGTGCCCTGCAGCACGACGGTGTCGCCGGGCGACAGGTCGGCGTCCTCGAAAAGGGCCCGCCAGGCGGTGAGCGCCGCGCACGGCAGCGTCGCCACCTGCTGGTCGGTGAGGAAGTCCGGAACCTTGGACACGCCCTCCTGGCTGAACACCGCCAGCTCGCGCCCCGCCCCGGGGATCGGCGAGCCGAGCGCCGTCATCGCCTTCTCCAGGGTCGGCGGCCCCGAAATCCAGCCCTGGAAGAATAGGGTGGCCACCCGGTCGCCCACCTTGACCCGGGTCACGCCCTCGCCGACCGCCTCGATCACCCCGCAGCCGTCTGAGAACGGGGTCACGGAGCCCCCGGTGGCCGAGCCGCGCCCATACATGCCGTTGATCATCATCAGGTCGCGGTAGTTCAGCGACACGGCCTTCATCCGCACCAGCACCTCCCCGGGGCCGGGCTTGGGCTCGGGGGCGTCGATGATCGTCAGGTGATCCAGGCCCCAGGGTGCGGCGGCTTGCAGTGCGCGCATGATCTTCATCTCCACTGTTTTCGCCAGTTTCGTCGGGCGCCCCTGGGGCATTCAAGGCCGCGTGGGCTATATTGGCTCCATGTCCCCTCGCCTCCTCCTCGCTGGCTTCGGCAGTTTTCCGGCCGCGCCGCTCAATCCATCGGCCGCCGTCATCGCCACCCTGGCCCGGGAATCCTGGGCGCCGGTGGGCGCGCAGATCGACTACCTGACCCTGCCGGTTCAGTGGCAGGGCGCAGCCGAGACCATCTTGCGGCAACTTCAGACCAGCCCTGCCGACGGTGTCCTGGTGGTCGGCGTGGCGGTCGAGGCGGAGGCCTTCCGGGTCGAGACCCTCGGGCGAAATGTGGCCAGCCCCGAGCGCCCCGACCAAGCCGGCCGTGTCTGGGGCTCCGCCTGCGTGGCCGAGACCGGCCAGGACGTCATCGCCGCCACGGGCCCCTGCCAGGCCATGGCCTCGGCTCTGGAGACCGAGGGCCTGCCCGTCTCCCTGTCGCAGGACGCCGGGGACTATCTGTGCAACTTCACCCTCTACCGGCTGCTGCACGCCAAGGCCGCGCCCCGCGTCGGCTTCCTGCATGTGCCCCAGGCCCGGGAGTGCGCAGAGACCGCCGCCTTTGAGCTCGCCCAAATCCGGCAGGCGGTGTGCGCAGCGGCGGCCGCCTTCTGCGCCGAGCTCAGCCGTCCAGCCGCTTGACGCCGTAGAGCCGCAGGGCGCCGGCCAGGCCCAGCGCCGACATGGCGGCCATGGCGAAATAGCCATAGGCCCCCACCGCATCATAGAGGCCGCCCGAGACGATGGTGGCCAGGCCGATAAGCAGGCCGCCGGAAAAGGCCGAGTTCATGGTCTGGGCCGATGAGGCGTTGGCCGGGGTCGATAGCCGCTCCACCAGCTGGAGAGAGGCCATGAAGGTGGCGGCGAAGCTGAGCGCATGCAGGGCCTGGATGGGAAACAGCAGCCAGAGCGGCGGCGAAAGGGCCAGCGTCCCCCAGCGCACCACCGCGGCCGCCCCACCGATCACCAGCAGCCGCCGCGGCCCGATGGCGCGGCGCCAGGGCTCCATGAACCACAGGAAGCCAATCTCCACGGCGACCCCGAAGCCCCAGAGGACGCCCGTCAGGCTTTCTGGAATGCCCTGCGCCTTCCAGACCAGGGCTGAGAACCCGTAGTAGAAGGCGTGGGCCGACTGGATCAGGCCCACCGAGACCACCGCCAGCATGAAGCCGCCGTCCCGCACCAGGGAGCCGAGGCCCGCCAGGCTTTCCGACAGGGCCGCCCGGCCGCCCTCCTCCCGCACCGGATCAGGCGGCAGCAGAAAGCGGGCGCCCACCGCCGTCAGAAGGGCGGCCACGACGATCCAGATCAGCACCAGATCGGCGGGGCCCTGAACCAGCATCACCCCCATGACCACATTGGCCAGGATGAAGGCCGCCGAGCCGATGCCCCGGGGCCAGCCATAGTTGAACCCGTCCCGCCGGGCCCGGGCCAGCACGATGACGTCGGTCAGAGGCGAGACGGTGGAGATGGCTGAGGCGGCCACGAACCAGACGGCGAACCACCACCAGAAGCCAAATGGAGCCGCCAGCAGGATGTAGGCCACGGTGGCCAGGGCGCCCATGAGGATCAGCGGTGTGCGGCGCACGGCGAAACTGTCGGCCCACACCCCGATAGCCGGCGCGGTGATCATCCGCGCCATCATCGGCGCCGACAGGATCAAACCGATCTCGGCCCCGCTCAGGCCGTGGCGGGCGAACCAGATCGGGATGTAGGGCGCGCTGGCGCCGGTGCCCACGAAGATGGCCGAATAGAACAGGCCCAGACGCAAGGGCAGCGAGGGCATGGGACAAGCCTGCGGGGCGGTTGGCGCCCCGCAGGCTCTAATCTGAGTCTAACGTGACCGGTAGCTGACCGGCCAATAGTCGCTCATCACCCCCTGGCATTCGGGCATAAAGGTCTGGTGGGCGACATCGAACCTCTGGCCGGTCCAGACCCATTCGGTCAGGGCCCCGCAATCCCCCAGCCCTCGGCCCTTGTCGAAGTTCATCAGGGTCTGGGTCTTGGGGTCGAAGCTGATGTTCATCAGCTCAGAGGTCGCCTCACCGCCCGGATAGTCCAACGTCAGCGCCTGCACGCCGCCGCCGGTCTCATCGGTGAGGAACAGCCGGTAGATGACGTTGTAGGCGCCCCGCGAGCAGACCATCCCCCAGAAGATCTTGCCCTGCGCCAGGCGCGCCACCTCGGGCTCGATCCCCAGGTCGAGGATGTCGTCGTCGCAATCCCTCAACTGCGCCTGCATCGCCAGCGAGGGCTTGGTGGGCAGCCGGGCCTGGGCCACGGCCGGCGCCGGCTTGATCACCGGGGACTGGGGCGGCGCCGGGACGTCTGCAGCCGGTCGCGGCCCTCGCGCCACCAGGGCGGTGGTTGTCCCTGCCCGCCCCTGGCGATCATCCATGAACCGCAGGGCTGCGCTGGATCCGGCCAGGGAAATGGTCGCGGCCGGGTTCTGGCCTTCCATGAGGGTCAGGGTGCGACCATTGACGAGCACCGCCAGCAGGGCGCGGGTCTGGGCGGGCGTCAGTTCGGTGAGACGGCGCTCGGCATCCTCCTCCAGCGGCGTGGCGGGGATGGCGGTCAGCCCGCTCGGCGAGGCGCCGTCCACGGCCAGGCGGAGGGTCGCCGCAGTTGTGCCGGCGGTGATCAGGCTGATCGTCGGCTCGGCCGCAGGTCCCGCCTCGCGACGCACCTTCAGCAGGGCCGAACTGCCCATCTCCTCCAGGTCGCCAAACCCCATGGCGGTGCAGACCTGGACATTGTCACAGACCACAGCCCAGTCGCCGAAGCTGCCGCTGTCGGCCGACGCGCCGCCAGCCACGCCCAGGGTGAACGCCGCCGCGGCCAGTCCCAGCTTTCGCATGCCCATGACCTGTCTCCTTGCGCCCGGCGCGAAATCTTCAACCTATGGCGCAGGCTCCTTGGTACCTTGCACCGCCCTTGACGCGGCCGTCGCCGGCGCGCCTGAAGGCGCCGACATAACGCAGGAGGAAGCCATGGGTGTCGACCGATTCTGGCTGGGGCTGGCCGCCCTGGGGGGCTTTCTGTCAGTGGCCATCGGCGCCTTCGGGGCGCACGCCATTCCCGACCCCCAGGCCAAGGCCTGGATGGACACCGGCGCCACCTATCTGATGGTCCATAGCCTGGCGGTGTTCGCCGCCGCCGTGGTGGCGTCCCAGGGTGGCTGGCTGGCCCGGATCGCCCCGCCCTTCTTCCTCGGCGGCGGGGTCATCTTCTGTGGCACCCTGACCGCCATGGCGCTCGGCGCGCCACGCATCCTGGGCGCCGTCACCCCGATCGGCGGACTGATGTTCCTGGTCGGCTGGCTGGTCCTGGCGGTCGCCGCTTTCCGCCTCAAGCCCGCCGCCTAGCTGCGGCCCGGCAGGGCGAGGGTGCGCAGGGCCAACGCCGAGCCGGCCAGGGCCAGAGCCATGGCGATCCCCATGGGGCCAGGGGTGCCGTCATAGGCCAGGCCCGTCAGGCTGGCGGCCACCGCCCCCACCCCAAAGGAGGCCCCGCCCATCAGGGCCGAGACCGAGCCCGAGCGGCTGGGATCGACGCTGAGCGCGCCGGCCATGGTGTTGCCCTGGATGAAGCCATAGGTGGCCAGGATCAGGAACAGCAGCGGCAGCACGCTCCAGCGCTCGCCGATTCCCGTCACCGCCGCCAGGGCGAGCAGCGCCCCGAAGCCCACCGCGATGAGGCTGGCCCGCGCCAGAACCTGATCTGGCCCGACAAATTTCAGCAGATAGCGATTGGCCTGGCTGGCCCCGATGACGCCGGCGGCGTTCAGCCCGAACACCCAGCCGAAATTGGCCGGCGATATGCCATAGACCTCGATCAGCAGCACCGGCGAGGCGGCGATGTAGGTGAAGAGCGTCGCCCCATTGAGCGCGCCCGCCAGGGCGTAGCCCACCAGCCGGCGCTGGCGCAGGAGGGCTGAGAAGGCGGCGAGGGGATTCTCCGCCCGGGCCTGGACGGCGGTGGCCTCCGAGCGGCTCTCTTCCAGGCGGAGCAGCGCAAAGGCCCCGACGATCAGGCCAAAGGCCAGCAGCACCCAGAAGATGGCCCGCCAGCCCGCGACCTCCAGGATCAGCCCGCCCAGCAGAGGCGCCACGATCGGCGCGATCCCCATGATCAGCATCAGCAAGGACAGCATCCGGGCCGTCTCGGTGTGGTCGAAGCGGTCGCGGACGATGGCCCGGGCCACCACCCCGCCGGCGCATCCGCCAAGCGCCTGGACGAAGCGGGCGGCGATCAGCATGTCGGGGCTCGTCGCCAGGGCGCAGGCGATAGTGGCCAGGGCATAGACGGCGATGCCGGCCAGGATCGGACCCCGCCGCCCAAATCGGTCCGAGGCCGGGCCATAGATGAACTGCCCGATGGCCATGCCGGCGAAGAAGGCCGCCACCGTGGCCTGGGTCTGGGCGGCGCTGGCCCCCAGGCTCTGGCCGATCTGCGGCAGGCTGGGCAGATACATGTCGATGGACATGGGCGCGAACGCCGTGAGCGCGCCAAGAAGGATCACAAGACCCCAGGGGGTGGGCGCGGCGGCGGCGGCTTTGGTCATGCCCCTATCTAACCTGCGAGCCTCCCAGGGGAAGGGCGCAAGGCTTGCCTCACGGGCCATATCCGCCCAAATGCCGGAAACAGACCTGACCGGAGTCCCGCATGGCGATCACCCTTCCCCCCGCGCTGACCGCCGCCATGCCGCCTGTGCAGACCGCCCAAGTGAACGGGATCGAGATGGCCTATTACGAGGCCGGCCCCAAGGACGGTCCAGCCATCGTGCTCTGCCACGGCTTCCCGGAGACCGCCTTTTCCTGGCGCCACCAGATCCCGGTCCTGGCGGAGGCGGGCTATCACGTCATCGCCCCGGACCAGCGCGGCTATGGCCTGACCTCAGGGCCAGACGCCGTGGCCGACTACGACATGGAGCACCTGACCGCCGACCTGGTCGCCCTGCTCGACCATCTGGGCTTGGAGAAGGCGGTGTTCGTCGGCCACGACTGGGGCGGTTTCGTCGTCTGGCAGATGCCCCTGATGCACCCGCAGCGCTGCGCCGGGATCATTGGCCTCAACACCCCCTACCAGCCCCGCTACCGGGCCGAGCCCATCGAACTGTTCCGTCAGGTCTATGGTCCGGACATGTACATCGTCTGGTTCCAGACCCCTGGCGAGGCCGACCAGGCGCTCGCCGCCGACGTGAACAAGACCATGCGCTTCTTCCTGCGCAAGCCCGCGGCCCTGCGCCCGTCTGGTGAGACCAGGAAGGGCGGCTCCAGCTTCGCCTTCGCCGCGGGCCTGGCGGCCTTTGACCCGGCCGCCGATCAGAGCCAGTTCCTCAGCGACGAGGAGATGGCGGTCTATGTGGCCCTGTTCGAGCACAGCGGCTTCACCGGCCCGATCAACTGGTACCGCAACTTCACCCGCAACTGGGAGCGGGGCGCCGACCTGCCGACCCGGATCGACGGCCTGCCCTGTCTGATGATCATGGCTGAGAAGGACGCAGTCCTGCCGCCCTCCATGGCCGACAAGATGGGCGACTACATTTCCGACCTTGAGAAGGTGCTGGTGACCGACTCCGGGCACTGGACGCAGCAGGAGCAGCCTGAGGCGGTGAACAGCTACATCCTCGACTGGATGCGCAGGCGTTTCCCGGCGTAAATACCCCCATGGATCGCCCCTCCCCCTTCACCGCCGTCTCATCGCCTGCCCAGCGTCGTGGGCTGTTCCCTGAGAACGAGCCCTTCGCCCATGGCTGGCTCGCCACCGAGAGCGAGCACGAGGTCTATTACGAGGAGTGCGGGAACCCCGACGGCAAGCCCTGCCTCATCCTGCACGGCGGCCCCGGCGGCGCGATCAACCCGACCATGCGGCGGTTCTTCGATCCGTCGAAGTGGCGGATGGCCCTGTTCGACCAACGCGGCTGCGGCCGCTCCCACCCCAACGCCCGGCTTGAGCACAACACCACCTGGACCCTGATCGCCGACATCGAGCGGCTGCGGGTCAAGTTGGGCGTCGAGAAGTGGACCGTCTTCGGCGGCTCCTGGGGTTCGACCCTGGCGCTCGCCTACGCCATCACCCACCCGGACCGGGTGGAGGGCCTGGTTCTGCGGGGCGTCTTCCTGCTCACCGAAAAGGAGCTGCGCTGGTTCTATCAGGACGGCGCCTCCATGCTGTTCCCCGACGCCTGGGCCCATTTCCTGGCGCCGATCCCGGAGGCGGAGCGGCACGACCTGATGGGCGCCTATCACCGGCGCCTGACCCATGCCGACCGCCGGGTTCAGGCCGAGGCGGCTACCGCCTGGAGCCAGTGGGAGGGCGACACCATCTCCATCCGCGGCCCTGAGGCCCGGCCGTCCAAGTTCAACGAGGTAGACTTCGCCATCGCGTTCGCCCGCATCGAGTGCCACTACTTCGTCAATCGCGGCTTCTTCCCGGAAGACGGCTGGATCCTGAAGAACATCGACAAGATCCGGGGCATTCCGGGCTGGATCGTCCAGGGCCGGTTCGACGTGGTCACGCCGATGGACGCCGCCTGGCGGCTCAGCCAGGCCTGGCCGGAAGCGAAGCTGGATGTGGTCTGGGACGCGGGCCACGCCTCCACCGAGCCAGGCGTGGTCGACGCCCTGGTGCGCGCCACCGATCAGGCCCTGGCGGGCTAGCGCGCTTGGCTCAACGGTCAGGGCTCAGACGAAGGCGCCCTTGCCGCTGGTGACCTCGGTATAGCGGTGCACGCGCACCGACTGGACGAGCCCCCAGCCGATCATCACCGTCAGCATGACCGTGCCGCCGTAGGAGAGCAGCGGCATGGGCACCCCCACCACCGGCGCCAGGCCCATCACCATGGCCCCATTGATCAGCACATAGAGGGTGAAGGTCGCTGTCACGCCTGCAGCCGCCAGCCGTCCGAAGTGGCTGTGGGCCAGGGAGGCGGTGCGCAGGGCCATAAAGATGACCGCGGCGAACAGGGCCAGCACCAGGGCGCAGCCCAGGAAGCCGAACTCCTCAGCCAGGGTGGCGAAGATGAAGTCGGTGTGCTTCTCGGGCAGGAAGTTGAGCTGGCTCTGGGAGCCCAGCCCATAGCCCTTGCCGAAGAAGCCGCCGGAGCCAAGGGCGATCTTGGACTGCAGGATATGATAGCCCGAACCGGACGGATCGCTCTCCGGATCGAGAAAGGTCATCACCCGCTTGCGCTGATATTCGTGCAGCACGAACATCACCATGATGGGCACCGCGGCGACGAAGGAGATCACGGCCGCGCCGATGACCTTCCAGGACAGGCCCGCCAGCACCACCACCGCGGCCCCGGTCAGGGCGATCAGCATGGCCGTCCCCAGGTCCGGCTGATGAGCGACCAGCAGCACGGGTGCGGCGATCATCAGGGCCGGGATGATCAACCACCAGGACAGCCGCGCGTCCTCCGCCGAGATGCCGTGATAGAATCGCGCCAGGGCCAGCACGATGCCGACCTTCATGACTTCGGACGGCTGAAAGCTCATGAAGCCGAGGTCCAGCCAGCGGGTGGCGCCCATGCGCGTGTCGCCGACGAACTCCACCGCCAGCAGAAGCAGCAGACCGATCCCGTAGATCGGATAGGCGAGCGCGAACCAGACCCTCACGTCGAAGAGGGCCAGCGCGATCATCAGGACGAAGCAGAAGCCGAAGCGGAACAGATGCGCCCCGGCCCACGGCTCCCAGGAACTGCCGGCCACCGAGAACATCATCAGGGCGCCCGTCCCCGCCAGCAGGCAGAGCGCGATGGCGAAGGTCCAGTCGATCTGGGTGAACTTGACCACCAGGCGGTCGCGTTCGCCCGGCCGGCTCAGCGCGCTCATGGTCATGTGGGCTCTCCCGGCGCCAGCGGCGGCGGCGCGACCACCGCGCCCTCCGGGGCCACACCCACAGGGGGCAGATCGGTGACGTCGGGCAGCGGCATGGGCTGAATGATGCGCGCGCGGATTTCCGGATCCTTGAGCAGGGCGACCCGCATGACCTCCCGGGCCCGCGGCGCGGCGGCCGTGGCGCCGCCCAGGCCGCCATGCTGGATGATCACCGAAATCGCGTAGCGGGGCTGATCGATGGGCGCGAACGCCACATAGAGATTGTGGTCCTTCAGCCCCCAGCGAACGCTGCGGCTGTCACGGTTGGCCACCCCGTCATAGCTGCGGACCTGGGCGGTGCCCGTCTTGCCGGCCATCAGCACGTCCCCGAGGCCAAGCTGGCTCTGGCGGAAGGCTGTGCCGCTGCGGTCATTGGCCACGGCGATCATGCCCGACCGCACATAGTCCAGGTGTTCCTGCGAAAATGGCAGGTTCGGCACCTCGTCGCCCGGCGGCATCTCCACCCCGCCCACCGACTTGATCAGGCGCGGGTTGAGCTGTTTGCGGCCATTGGCCAGACGGGCGGTCATCACCGCCAGCTGCAGCCCATTGGCGGTGATATAGCCCTGGCCGATCCCGTAGCTGACGGAGTCGCCGGGATGCCAGGTGGGGTCGCGCTTGACCTGGGTGCGCTTCCATTCGGTGGAGCCCACCACGCCGGTGCGCTGACCGGGAATGCCGATGTCGAAAGCCTGGCCAAAACCCAGGGCCTTGGCCGCCCGGGCGATGTGGTCGGGCCCCATCCGCAGGGCCACCTGATAGAAATAGACGTCGCACGAGTTCTTGATGGCGTCGTGCATGTTCTGGGCGCCGTGCCCCCCATGGCGCCAGCACCGCCAGGTCCGCCCTCCGAACCGCCAGCCCCCCGAGCAGTGAATCCGCTCCTCGGGATTGATGCCGGCGGCCAGCGCCGCCAGCGCCGTCGTCATCTTGAAGGTCGAGCCCGGCGGATAGGTGCCGCTCATGGCCTTGTCCAGCAGGGGCCGACGCTCATAGTCGGCGAGCGCCCGGTACTCGGCGGTGGACAGGCCGCGCACGAAGCGGTTGGCGTCGAAGCTGGGCGCCGAGACCATGCACAGGAGATCGCCCGACCGGCAGTCCATGACGACGATGGCGCCGCTCTCGTCGCCCATCACCTCGAGGGCGCGGTTCTGGATGTCGACATCCAGGGTCAGTTCGACGGTCTTGCCGGGCGCTGCAGGTATGTCGCCGTCGGTGTCGTTGCGGATCTCGCGGCCGCGGGCGTCCACCTCGACCTTCTTGGCGCCGGTCCGACCGCGCAGGTCCAGATCGAAGGCCTTCTCCACCCCCTGACGGCCGATCCGGAACCCCGGGTGCAGCAGGATGGGCTCGGAATTGGGACCCGTCTCGGTGAGATCCTCACGGTTCACCTTGGCCACGTAGCCGATGACGTGGGCGAACGCCCCGCCGTGCGGATAGACCCGCACCTCGCCCATGTCGGCGGTGACATTGGGCATTTCCGGGGCCCGGACATTGATCGCCGAGAACTGCTCCCAGGTCATGTCCTCCATGACCGAGACCGGGGTGCGGTTGGGGGTGCGCTCGAACTCCCGCATCAGGCGCTCTTGGCGGGCCTCGTCCAGGGGCACGAAGTGGGCCAGGGTCTTGAGCGTCTCGCCGGGCTCGTGCTCCCCGTCCTTGACCACCAGCAGGCGGAAGTTGGGACGATTGGTGGCCAGGACCGCGCCATTGCGGTCGACGATCAGGCCCCGGGGCGGCGGCACCAGACGGAAGTTGAACTGGTTGGAGGCCGAGAGCTTCTGGTAGCGCTGAGCCTCCAGGATCTGCAGGTGAGCCAGGCGTCCGCCGAGGGCCAGCAGTCCGACCCCGGCGAAACCGCCCAGCAGGAAGCTGCGGCGGTGGAAGGCCCCCTGCCGCTCATTGACCTCGGAGAAGAAGATGGACGGCTCGCTCAACGCCGTCGCCCCCTATCGGAACCGCACATCGGCGTCATCGAACCTGTCGATCAGCCGGTGTGCAAACGGATACAGCAGGATTGTGGCGAGGAATTGCCACAGCATGGCCAGCAGGTTCGGCGTCGCCCGCGCATCAAGCTGGGTGACCAGAAAGCCCACCGTCTGGGCCACCGAGCAGGCCGCGGCGAACCAGATCCACATCATCGGCCGGCTCTGCCCCACCATCATGTTTCGCGCCCCGAGCACCGCGCCATAGGCCACCAGCAGGGACAGCGCCCAAAGCCCAAGCGGTCCGCCCCAGAAGATATCCAGGAACAGTCCCATGACCAGCACCCCGAACGGCGCGACCATGGAGGGCCTGATCATCGCCCAGGCGAAGGCCGGCGCCATGCAAAAAATGGGCTCAGGCAGACCCCAGCCGAAGACCCGGATCGGGAGGCTGAAGAGAATGGTGGCGGCCATGCACTGGAGCATCGGCGCGCCGAGCCAGCGCCAGGGATCAAGCCGCGTCGCCGTCAGGCTCAAAAGACCGGCTCCTCGACCGGCGGCGGCGCGGCGACTTCAGGCGCGGGCGCAGGCTGGCTCGACGCTGGACGCGGCGCAGGCGAAGCCTTCGCGGCCGGCGCCTTGGGCGCGGGGCTCTTGGGGGCCGGCGCCTTGGCCGCAGGCGGGCGGGCGGTCGGCGCGGACGTTGCGGGCGATGCAGGCGCTGGCGTGGGTGCTGGCGGCGGCGGCGACGTCACGCCCACCGTCGGCAGGACGCCGTCGGCGGGCGGCTCGCTGCGGGCGTTGAGCTCGTCCTGGTCCACCAGTTGAGAGAAGTCCTCAAACAGCAGGATGCGCACGAAGTCGATGGCGCCGGCCTCGGAGCTCAAGACCACCCGCCAGGCGCCGTCGACGCCCTTGACGGCGACGCCCACCGGCAGACCGCGGGGCATCAGCCCCCCGTCCCCGGAGGTGACGATCCGGTCGCCCGCCTTCACCGGGTCGTGGCCGCGGAGATATTCGAGCTTGGGATTGGGGCCCCCGTCCCCGGCCAAAATAGCCCGGGCGTTGGTTCGATCGACCATGACCGGCGTGCGCGAGGCGATATCGGTGAGCAGCAGGACGCGGCTCGCGCCCCGGGTCACGCCGACCACCCGGCCGACGAGGCCATATTCGCTCATCACCGGATTGCCCACCTGCACCTGCCGCTCGCGGCCGGCATTGGCCAGCCGGGTGTTGGCGAAGGGCCCCCGGGAGTCGCTGACCACTCGGGCCGAGACCATGGGAATCGGCGGATCGGTCTGGAGGCCCAGCAGGTCGCGGTACCGCTCGTTCAGATCCCGCAAGCCCAGGACCTCCTGGCGCAGCTGGGCGGCCTCTTCCAGCTCGGCGCGCAGCCGGCGGTTCTCGGAGACGGCGAAAAAGTACTGGCTGATCCCGTCTGAGAGGGCGCCGAACCAGTGGACGGGCGCCGACACCACCCCGGAGACCGGCGCGGCCACGGCGTCGCTGACCTCGCGGGTCACGCCATAGGCCTCGTTGCGTAGGGTCTCACGGCGGTCGCCAAGCAGCAGCGTCACGGCCACGACGACGGCGACGACCAGGGCGACGCCGGCCGTCCAGACCAGCGGCACCCGAATTTCACCCAGAGGATTGTCCCGGAAGGACACCTAAGATCGTCTCCCCGCCAGAGGCAATTGGGCTGTGGCCGTACCGTCTTCGATCAAGCAAGTCCTAGGCCAGGGTGGATTCCAGAACACCCTTCATCCACTTGGGATGTTCCAGAACCTTGCCGCAGCCCAGCGCCACGCAGGACAGCGGATCATCGGCCACCGTCACCGGCAGGCCGGTATGGTCGCGGATCTCGGCGTCGAGGCCACGCAGCAGCGCGCCGCCGCCGGTCAGCATGATACCCTTGTCGGCGATGTCGGAGGCGAGTTCCGGCGGAGTGGCTTCCAGCGCCATCTTCACCGCGTCGACAATCTGGCCGACCGGCTCCGACAGGGCGTCGGAGGCCTGCTTCTCGCTGATGCGCACTTCGCGCGGCACACCCTGCATCAGGTCGCGGCCCTTGACCTCGATGGACAGGCCCTCGCCGTCGGCCGGAGCCCGGGCGGTGCCGATCTCTTTCTTGATGCGCTCGGCCGTGGTCTCGCCGATCAGAAGGTTATGGTTGCGGCGCATGTAGCTGATGATCGCCTCGTCCATCTTGTCGCCGCCGACGCGGACGGACCGCGAATAGACGATGCCCGACAGGGACAGCACGGCCACCTCGGTGGTGCCGCCGCCGATATCGACGACCATGGAACCGGTGGGCTCATGGATGGGCAGGCCAGCCCCGATGGCCGCGGCCATGGGCTCATCGATCAGACCGACCCGACGGCCGCCGGCGTTCAGGCAGGAATCGTTGATCGCGCGCCGCTCCACCGCCGTGGCGCCCGACGGCACGCAGACGATGACCTTGGGGTTCACGAAGCCCTTGCGGTTGTGAACCTTGCGGATGAAGTACTTGATCATCTCCTCGGCGACTTCGAAGTCGGCGATGACTCCGTCGCGCATGGGGCGGATCGCCTCCATGTGACCCGGCGTCCGGCCCAGCATCTGCTTGGCTTCGATGCCCACGGCGTGAACGACCTTTCGGCCGCCGATATTTCGCAGCGCCACCACGGAGGGTTCGTTCAGCACGATGCCCTTGCCCTTCATGTAGATGAGCGTGTTGGCCGTGCCGAGATCGATGGCGATGTCGTTCGAGATGGCGCCGAAGAGGGACGAGATCATGCAGTGCCCTGATGACTGGGGGGCTTTAATGAGCGACTCGGGCGAAATCCGGATCCGTCGCGCGCCGGGGGGCGAGCGGGCGGAACAGGCTGTCGCGAGAAGGACTTGTGGTTCGTGTGCCCCGCCCCTTTGTTGATTTCAAGGCTTATTCACCTAACGCCCCGAGACCAGCGTTCTGCGCCCGTGCAGGGACCCCGAAATTCAACCGCCAGGGGATCTGGCCGCGCGCGCGTGACGCAGCGGGTTGAGCGGTTGTCGGAAGCGATTCTGCCGGCTCGGGCGCTCCGCCCCTAGCCGAGCGCCGTCAGAATCACCCCAAGAGCGGTGGCGGTTCCGGCCAGGATCTGACGCAGACTCAAGGTCTCATGGAACAGGCGGCGGCCGGCCGCCGCGGCGATCGGCGCTTCGATGACGCCCACCGCGCGGACCATGCCGGCCGGCGCCAGCGCCAGCGCCGAGAACCAGCAGGCCGAGGCCGCCGCCCCGAAGAAGCCGGCGCCCAGGGAGGGCCGCCAGGCCCGCGCCACCGCCCGCAAGGCCTGCGGACGGGCGATGGCCAGCCAGGCCCCCAGGACGAGGGTCTGCAGGGTCTGGGCGACGCAGACGGCGGCCGTGGCCGCATAGATCGGATAGTCCGGCTCCAGCGCGAGCCCCGCCTGGCGATAGCCGTTCAGCGCCACGGCGAAGGCCGCGCCAGACGCCAGGCCGAGCGCACTGCCGACCAACGCCCCGCGCGAGGCCGCCCGTCCCGGCCAGGACAGGGCCGCAAGGCCCGTCGTGGTCAGGGCGACGCCGGCCCAGGCCTGGAGGCCCATCTGATCGCCGAACAGCGCCAGCCCCATCAGCGCGGCCAGCGGCAGGGAGGCCTGCTGCATGAAGGTGGCCACAGCAAAGCCGGACCGCTTCATGGCGCCCAGCAGGGCGGCGGTGGCCAGCACCTGACCAAGGGCCCCGGCGCTGACCGTGATCCAGAATCTGGGCGTCGCGGTGGGGTCAGCCCCAGGGGTCAGGATGGCGACCACGGCGAAAATGGCCAGGGCGAACGGCAGGCCGAACAGGAAGCGGACCAGGGTTGCGCCCCACGGCCCAGCCTCGGCCATCAAGCCGCGCTGCAGGGCGTTGCGCGCCACCTGAAGCGGCGCGGCGGCGATCGTCAGGGCGATCCAGAGCATGGGAAATCAGGGGCGCCGGCGAAAGGCCGGCGAGCCCCCTAGAACCCGCTGGCGATGGCGTCGGGGGCGGTCTTTTCCTTGCGCGCGAAGAGGTTGTTCAGCGCGTTCACATAGGCCTTGGCCGAGGCGGTCAGGGTGTCGGTGTCGGCGGCCTGGCCGGTGGCGATGCGGCCATCCTCTTCCAGCCGGACCGAGACCTGGGCCTGGGCGTCGGTGCCCTCGGTCACCGCATGCACCTGGAACAGACGCAGGATGGCGGTGTGCGGCACCACCTGGTGAATGGCGTTGAACACCGCATCCACCGGGCCATCGCCTGTGGCGGTGGCGGCGCGCTCCACGCCCTCCACGGTCACGGTCAGATGGGCCTCCTGCGGGCCCTCGGTGCCGGCGATCACTCGCAGATGCTTGACCTGGATGCGGTCGGCGCCCGAGGCCAGGGCGTCGTCCACCAGGGCCACGATGTCGTCGTCGAAGACGTGCTTCTTCTTGTCGGCCAGGTCCTTGAAGCGCTGGAAGGCCTCGTTCAGGGCGTTCTGGCCCAGCTCATAGCCCAGCGCCTTCAGCTTCTCGCGGAAGGCGTGGCGGCCGGAATGCTTGCCCATGACCAGGTTGGAGCCGCCCTGCCCGACGCTTTCCGGCGTCATGATCTCGTAGGTGCCACGGTCCTTCAGCATCCCGTCCTGGTGGATGCCGCTCTCGTGGGCGAAGGCGTTCTTGCCGACGATCGCCTTGTTGAACTGCACCGGGAAGCCGGTGATCGCCGAGACATAACGGCTGGCCCGGGTGATGTGCTGGGTCTCGGCGCCGGTGAAATAGGGCAGCCGGTCGCCGCGCACCTTAAGCGCCATGACCACTTCTTCCAGGGCCGCATTGCCGGCCCGCTCGCCGATGCCGTTGACCGCGACCTCCACCTGGCGGGCCCCGCCCTGTACGCCGGCCAGGCTGTTGGCCACGGCCAGTCCCAGGTCGTTGTGGCAGTGGGTGGACAGGATGATGTTCTCGACGCCGGGGACGTTCTCCACCAGATCGCGGAAGATGGCCTCGTATTCCGACGGGTAGGAATAGCCCACCGTGTCGGGGATGTTCACCGTCTTGGCCCCGGCCTTGATCGCGGCCTCGACGCAACGGCGCAAGAAATCCTGCTCGGTGCGGGTGGCGTCCTGCGCCGACCATTCCACGTCGTCGCACAGATTGCGCGCGTGGGTGACCGAGCGGGTGATGGCCTCCAGGATATCCTCCTGGCTCATCTTCAGAATGTGGTCCCGGTGCGAGGGGCTGGTGGACAGGAAGGTGTGAATCCGCCCCCGCTTAGCCGGACGGATCGCCTCGGCGCATCGCTCGATGTCGATGGCCGCGGCCCGGGCCAGGCCGCAGACCGTGCTCTCGGTGACGATCTCCGAGATCTGGCGCACGGCCTCGAAGTCGCCGTTGGAGGCGATGGGGAAGCCGGCCTCGATCACATCGACCCGCATCTCCTCGAGGATCTTCGCCAGCTCCAGCTTCTCCTCCAGGGACATGGAGGCGCCGGGCGACTGCTCGCC
This sequence comes from Caulobacteraceae bacterium, assembly GCA_027489335.1. Classification (GTDB taxonomy): domain Bacteria; phylum Pseudomonadota; class Alphaproteobacteria; order Caulobacterales; family Caulobacteraceae; genus Phenylobacterium. The sequence goes on from JAIXZX010000002.1 coordinate 166,531, forward strand.
GTCGCGCATGGTGGTGTCGAAAATGATGACGCGATCGCGTTCAGACGCGGCGTTGGAAGCTTGGGAAGTCATGTCAGGATCTCTTCGCGGGAGCTCATTCTAGGAAGGTCGGGCGGCGGGGTCATCCCCTGAGCGCCCGGCTCCGCGAGGTTTCGCGCAAGCCTACAGGGGCGCCCAGGGGCGGCTAAGCCCCAGCGGAAGGCCAAGAAGCAGGCTGTGGAAACCGTTGGTCATGGGCGTTTTCTACCCAAGAACGGGCTGGGCCGCAACGCTCTTGCGTCGAGGAGGCCAAAATCGCCCGCGAACGGCAAGAAACGTGCGTCGCTCAAGCCGCCGGGTCGCCCTCGCCCGCGGCCGCCTCGCGGGACTTGAGCCACTTCCGGGCGAACCAGCCCATGAGAATCCAACCCGCGGCGATGGCGACAAGCAGGGCGATGTGGCCCACGCCGCCACCGCGCATGGCCTGGGCAATCGTGTTGCCGGCGAAAGCGGTCACCCCGATCTTGGGAATGATGCCCAGCGCGGTTCCGGCGGCGAAGTGGGTCAGGCGCATGGGCGTGACGCCGGCGGCCATATTGACCACGATGAAGGGGGCTGACGGGACCAGGCGAACGATCAGGCTGGCCCAGAAGCCGTTGCGGCCCACCAGCCGCATGAACTGGCGAACCCCCTCGCCGGCGAAGGCGTCGAGGGTGCGGGCGCCCGCCAGCCGACCGAGATAGAATCCCACCAGCGACGAGACCATGGTGCCGATCCAGCTATAGGCGAAGCCGGTCCAGGCCCCGAACGCCACCACGGCGGCGGCGATCAGCACGAACTGCGGCACGCCGACAAAGGCCAGGATCGCGAAGGCCGCCACGGCGCTCGGCAGTGCCCAGGGACTGTGGGCGGCCATGCCCAGCCAGTGTTCGACCGTGGCCTCGCCATCAAAGCCCAGCACCTGGGCCCCGAACAGGAAGACCAGCCCCACTCCGCCAAACAGAACGAAGGAGACCGCCACGCCCCGCCAGGCGCGCGCGTCCATGTTGGTCAGGAAGCTGATCAGGCGGCGCATGGCGCACGCCTCGCCGATCCGCGGGCGCGGGTCAAGCTAGGGCCGAGCCAGCCGCCAAGGCGATCAGGGACAGCGGCTGAGGGGCGGCGGATCGTCGAAGGGGCCGCCGCGGACGCTCATCGTCCGCCCATCAGGGCTGAGACTGAGATTGAGGCGATGGGCCTGGGGTGGCGCTTCGGCGGTGCAGGTGGCGGCGATCTCATAGCCGTCATCGAGAGCTGCAACCCCATCGAACCGGCAGGACACCTCGCCCGCCGTGCTCAATCCGTCATGCCGAAAGGTCCAGGCGCCATCGGCGCAGAGCGCAGGCGTCGCCGCCCACCGCCCCACATAGGCCGGCATGGACGCATCGGGCGCTTCGGCTTGGGGGGGCGCAGCCGGCGCGTCGACCGGAGCTGCGGGCTGCTCGCCGCCGCAGGCAGAAAGGGCGGTGGCGAGGGCGAATGTCAGGACGGGTCGGATCACGGGGGCCCCCTTCTGTGGCTCCGGTGCAAACGGGTCAGCTTAACTGGTGTTCCGCCGAGCGCCGGGTTTGCGGCGCAGAAGCCTTCAAGTTAAACCCCGCACTCCTTCCCCACCCGCTCCAAAGGGAGTCTGCGCCCATGTCGCTGCAATCGTCCACGCTCGCCCGCGTCAAGCCGTCCGCCACCATGGCGACCGACCAGAAGGCGCGTGAACTGAAAGCCCAGGGCCGCGACATCATTAGCCTCGGCGCCGGGGAGCCCGACTTCGATACGCCGCAGAATATCAAGGACGCGGCCATCAAGGCCATTCAGGACGGCAAGACCAAGTACACCACCGTCGACGGCGTCCCTGAGCTGAAGGAGGCCATCGTGGCCAAGTTCGCCCGGGAAAACGGCCTGACCTACAAGACCAGCCAGGTGAACGTCTCGCCCGGCGGCAAGCCGGTGATCTTCAACGCCATGATGGCGACCCTGAACCCCGGTGACGAGGTGGTGATCCCGACCCCCTACTGGGTCAGCTATCCGGACATGGTGCTGCTGGCCGGCGGCACGCCGGTGTTCGCCCCGACCACGGCGGAGACCGGCTTCAAGCTGCGGCCCGAAGACCTGGACAAGGCGATCACGGCCAAGACCCGCTGGGTGTTCCTGAACTCGCCGTCGAACCCCTCTGGCGCGGCCTATACCCGAGCCGAACTGAAGGCCCTGGCCGATGTGCTGATGCGCCATCCCCAGGTGTGGATCCTCACTGACGACATGTACGAACACCTGCTGTTCGACGACATGGAGTTCACCACCATCGCCCAGGTGGAGCCGGCCCTCTATGAGCGCACGCTCACCATGAACGGGGTCTCCAAGGCCTACGCCATGACCGGCTGGCGCATCGGCTACGCCGCCGGGCCTGAGCCGCTGATCAAGCTGATGGCCAAGGTGATGAGCCAGTCCACCTCCAACCCCTGCTCGATCTCGCAGTGGGCGGCGGTGGAGGCCCTGAGCGGGCCGCAGGACTTCATCAAGCCCAACGCCAAGCTGTTCCAGGGCCGTCGCGATCTGGTGGTGTCGATGCTGAATCAGGCCACCGGCCTGAAGTGCCCGACGCCCGAAGGCGCCTTCTATGTCTATCCGTCCTGCGAGGGGTTGATCGGCAAGACCGCGCCGAGCGGCAATGTCATCGCCTCGGACAAGGACTTCGCCAACGAGCTGCTGGAGAGCGAAGGCGTGGCGGTGGTGTTTGGCGAAGCGTTTGGCCTGTCCCCCTTCTTCCGCATTTCCTACGCCACCAGCAATGCGGTGCTCGAGGACGCCTGCGGCCGCATCCAGCGCTTCTGCGCGGCGGTGAAATAGGACGTCGGCCCCTCCAGCGATGGAGGGGCCGTCATCTTCCGGCTCTTAGGCCTTTTCGCGCCAGGACGACTTGGCGGCGTCCTTCGTCAGGTTGAGGCAGACCTTGTCGTCGGCGATCCGGTCGACCCAGGTCATCGGGATCATGTGGTGTTTCAGACCGGCGCCCATGTCGAACTTGGCCAGCTCGATCTCGGTGTCGAGGACGTGGTCGACGCGGCCCACATGACCACCGTCCGAGCCGACGACTTCCATGTGTTCTTTGATTTCAGAGGCTTGGATCATGGGGGTCTCCTTCTGAGTTCTGGAGACCAGGGAACGGCTCAACCCGCCTGGAGGTTCACGCCGCCGCGCCCACTGAAAGCATATCGCTGTCCACCTGGCGGGGAACGTCGAAGCTGATCGTGCAGCGCACCCCATCGGCGGCGAAGTCCAGTTTCACATCTCCATCCAGCTGATGGGCCAGACCGCCGACGATCAGGCGCGTGCCGAAGCCTCTGCGCGTCGGCGGCGCCACTGGTGGGCCATCCATCTCGCGCCACGTCAGGGTCAGGCGCTCGGCGTCCGCGTTCAGCTCGGCCAGGACCCAGTCGAGAACGATCCTCCCTTCCGGAACTGACAGGGCGCCGTACTTCACCGCATTGGTGGTCAGCTCATGCAGGGCCATGCCGAGCGCCACGGCGGTGTTGGGCGCCAGCCACACGGCCGGGCCCTGCATCTCGATCCGGTCGTCCGCCGGGCCGCAGTAGGGACGCAGTTCGGTCAACGCCAGTTCGGCCAGATTGGCGCCGCGCCAGCCGTCCCGGGTCAGCAGGTTGTGGGCTTGCGACAGGGCGATCAGCCGGTTCTCGAAATTGGCCCGGACGCTCTCGACATCGCCGGCCTCGCGCAGGCTCTGGGCGGCGATGGACTGCACCGTGGCCAGCGTGTTCTTCACCCGGTGGTTCAGTTCGTCGAGCAGCAGCTTCTGGCGCGCCTCGATCGCCTTGCGGGCGGAGACCTCGCGCTCGGCGGACATCCGCGCCATGCCCTGCCGCCAGGTCGCCGCGGCCACCAGCACGGTGGCGAGCACGCCGCCGAACAGGAAGGCCCAGACAAGCTGTCGCGCGGCGCTGGCCACATAGTCGGGCCCGGCTCGATAGACGACGGTCCAGCTGCCGCCGGCCACCTCCACCTCGCGGATCGCCAGCGGGCCGAAGTCCACCCACCCCGCCCCCGGGTCTGACCGGAAGAGCAGATTCTCCGGCCGCACCGGGCCGTGATAGACGGCGTAGCGATAGGGACGGTGCGAAATGGTGTCGAACACCGCCTGCAGCAGGTCGCCCGCGCGGAACGGCGCATAGACGAAGCCGATCAGATCCTGTCGTCTGGCCTCCACCGTCGGGGGGACACGACCTCCAGCATAGACGGGCTCGTAAATGAGAAACCCCGCCTGCGGGTTTTCATCGGTCTCCTGCACCAGCCGCACCTTGCCGGACATGGCCGCCTGCCCGCTGTCCCGGGCGCGGGCCATGGCTTCGCGCCGCACGGGCTCGGCATACATGTCAAAGCCCAGGGCGAGCTGGTTTCGCTCGTCTTCCGGCTCCAGGAACAGAATGGCGTGCCGTTCGTCCTCCCCGGCCTTGGGTGGCGGCGTCAGGGTGAAGTCGGGTCGACCGGCTGCGCGCATCTCCGCCTGCAGTTGCTCGCCGCCGCCCGCCGGGATTCGGGCCGAAAAGCCGATGCCCTGGATGCCGGGATAGAGCTCCGTCAGTTGGACCCGGTCTGCGAAGCTCCGAAACTCTTCGTAGTTGACCTGCTTGCTGGCGGCGAACAGGCCGGCGCTGGCCTGCAGCACAGCCACATAGGTCGCCAGCCGGTCGGCGATCGTGCCATTCGCCTGGTCGACCAGGGACTCAAACCGCTGTCGCTCGCGAGCTTCAGCCAGCCGCTCGATCACCAGGGCGCCGGCGGCGCTGGCGACGAGACCAAGCACCAGGATCAGGACCGGCAGGCCCGGGACCCTGGCCCTCAGGCGCGCCCACGCCGCCATGGGAGTCGTCTTGGCCACATCGGCCCCCTCGCTACACCCCTTCTGACTGCCCTATTCGTCCGGGACTGTCGAGAACGGCGCCCTGGCCCCGCTTGCCCGGAGCCCGCGACTGGCGCAGGATTTCACCCACCGATGGAAAGGGTCCCCATGGGCGAGATCGTCAATCTGAACAAGGTCCGCAAGGCCCGCGCCAAGGCCGCCGCCAGCGACCAGGCCAAGATCAACCGGGCGAGCCACGGCCGCACCAAGGGCCAGACCCTGGCCGAACAGCTGGAGGCCGAGCGCCAGCGCCGCAAGCTGGATCAGTCCCGCCGCGACGACGACTAGGCGGCCTTTGGCGCCTCGTCCCGCGCTTCGGGGGGAATGGCGTCATAGATGGTGGGCGGGGTGATGTTCAGCCGCCGACGCGCGGCGTCCAGGGGCTCGGCCATCAGAGCCTCATAGTCTTCGCCCAGTAGCCAGGCCGCCGCCTTGCCCCGCTGATAGCCCTGCCAGATCGCCCGGGCGTAGGGGTGCTTGGCCTTGCGCCCCCGCAGGGCGCCGCCCACCGCGATCAACGCCCAGCCAAGCCCTCTCGTCTGGGCGTAGGAGAAGGCCACCAGGCATCCCTCCCCCAGGCCGTCGCGGTGATAGCCGCTCAGCACATGCCAGATGTCGTGGACATCCCGGGTGCGCCGGCCAAACCACGCATAGGGATGCATGACCTCGATGGGCTTGGCGCCCTGGCGGCTGATCTGCGCCAGACCCTCGGCTGACAGTTGCTCGCTGCGGATGAAGTCGCGATAGGCGTGGCCGACCGAGCCCTCCGGCAGGCTGTCGAGCCAGGCGTCGTCCATGAGCCGCGCCTCCAGCTCGACCCGCTCATAGGCGATGCGACCGCCCTGCGGGGTCTCCAGCAGGCGCTGATAGCCCCAGGCCGAGGCGCCGCCGTTCAGGGCGCGCATGATCTCAAAGACCTGGACGGTGTCTTCCTTGTCCGCCAGCAGCCGGCGGAGCGCCCTCAGGGCCGCGCCCCATTGCAGGCGGGGCTTGGGCAGGCGCTGGGGCGCGGGCGCCCGTGCGGTATGGGGGGCGTAGCTGTCGGTGGCGAGGCTCATGACCATCTCCCGTGTCGCCGGACAAAGATGACGCCGGCGTCAGGCTCAATCAATGGCCTGCGAACCTTGCCGCCACGTTTCCCGTGCGCAAGAAAGGCCCATGGCGCGCCTGAAGAAGCGATCAATCCTGCTGGCCGGCCACGCCACCTCGGTGGCGCTGGAGCCCGCCTTCTGGGCGGCTCTGGAGGACGTGGCCACAGAACGCGGCCTCAGCCTGGCCGCCCTGGTCACCGAGATCGACCTGGCCCGCGGGGACCAGGGTCTGGCCTCATCCTGCCGGCTGGCGGTGCTGAACCATCTGATCGCGGAAAGACGCCCCTAGGAGGTCGGGCAACCCGGCGTCGCCGGATCGGGCCGCACGGCGTCCGGGCGCGCCGGACCCAGCAGCGGTCGGCCGGGCATGGCGCCCGTCAGCGCGCCTGAGCGGATCACCGGAGCGCCGTTGATGACCACATGGCGGATGCCGACCGCATACTGGTGCGGCTCATCGAAGGTGGCCTTGTCGGCGATGGTTTCAGCGTCGAAGACCGTGATGTCGGCGAACATTCCCTCGGCCAGTCGCCCGCGCTCGGTCTGGCCGATCTGGTCGGCGGCGAGCGAGGTCATGCGGCGCACAGCATCCTCCAGGGTGATGACCTTCTGCTCGCGCACATAGCGGGCCAGCACCCGGGGGAAGGCCCCATAGGTGCGTGGATGCGGGAAGCCGTCGCCGAAGCCCACCGGGTCGCCGTCGGTCTCGATCATGGCCAGGGGGTGCTGCAGGATGCGCACGACGTCGGCCTCGTCCATGACGTGATAGATGGCCGTAAACCCGCCCTTGAGCTGCAGCTCGATCAGCAGCTGGATCGCGTCCTCGGGCGTGCCGGCCAGCCCACGATCCTTCGCGAGGTCGGCCAGGGTCTTGCCGTTGTAATCCGGATCGGCCGCCAGGCTGCGGAACTGCAGGCGCGTCAGGTCCGCCCCGCCCCGCTGGACCATCAGGATGCGCATCATCTCGGCCTCGACCCTGGCCCGGACCTCCGGGTCTTCCATCCGGGCCTTGAAGCCTTCGGGGCCGCCGGCCAGGGCCCAGGCGGGGAACATCACAGCCGAGGACGAGCTGGAGGCCGCATAGGGGTATAGGTCGTGGGTGATGTCGAGGCCGCGGGCGCGGGCCTCATCGATCATGGCCAGGGTCTTGACGCTCCAGCCCCACTGGGTGGAGCCCATGGCCTTGTGGTGGTTGATCTGGCCGGGCAGCCCGGCCTTGTCGGCGACCTCGATCACCTCGGCCACAGAGTCCAGTACGCCGGCCCCCTCGTCGCGCATGTGCGAGACATAGATCCCGCCCCAGCAGGCGGCGACCTTGGCCATGGCGATGACCTCGTCGGGCTTGGCATAGTTGGCCGGCACGTAGACGAGGCCCGTGGACATCCCCAGCGCCCCATCGGCCATGGTGTCTGCGATGATCTTCTGCATCCGCGCCAGCTCGTCGGCGTCCGGCGCCCGGTTGGCCATGCCGAGCACCTGAGTGCGGGCGAAGCTGTGGCCCGCGAAGAACCCAACATTGGGCGCGACCGTCAGGGTCTCGAGATAGGGCTTCAGCGGATAGGGCTGCGGCCCGCTGTGCAGGCTGGCGATGATGCTGGTGATCCCCTGGCGGACGAAGTTCTCGGCCAGGGGGTACTCGTGGATGTTGTCAGCGATGTGGGCGTGGTTATCGATGAAGCCTGGCGCGACGATCAGACCTCGGGCGTCGAGGGCGGCCTCGCCATCCTCGGGGCTCAGTCCCTCCCGGGCGATCTTCACGATCCTGTCGCCCTTGATGGCCAGGTCGGCGCGGTAGGCGCTGGCGCCTGTGCCATCCACCACCTGACCGCCCAGGATGACCAGGTCGAACTCGGCGGCCTGGGCTGCGCCCGCCCCCATCAGGGCGGTGGCGAGCAGCAGGGATCTCAAGGTCGCGCGGCGCATCGGCGGGCTCCTGGACTGAAGGGGTGTCGAAGAAGGTTCGGACCGGCGCCGCCTGTGGGGGAGACGGCGCCAGCCCTGGCCGGCGCGGGCCTAGCGGCCGCGCAGGATCACTCGGCCGGCGCGTTCGGCGGTCACTTCGCCCTCAGCCAGGGCCGCCCTGCCGTTCACGAACACGTAGGTCATGCCCTCCGAATAGGCGTGCGGCTTGGGATAGGTCGCCACGTCGCGCACCGTTTCCGGATCGAAGACCAGCACGTCGGCGTAATAGCCGGGCTTGATCAGACCGCGATCGGGGATGGCGAACACCTGAGCCGGCAGGCCGCTAGACGAGTGGATCGCCTGGGCCATGCTGACGACATTGCGGTCCAGCACATAGCGCCGCAGCTTGCGCGGATAGGCGCCATAGGCCCGGGGGTGCTCGGCCCCCTCGCCGAAGGTCACCAGGGCGCCGTCCGACGAGGTCATCATCCAGGGCTGCTTCATCAGCAGCTCCAGGTCCTCCTCGTTCATGTTGAACGAGACGATGCCGGCTCCGCCCTTGATCAGCAGATCGATGGCGGTGTCCAGCGGGTCCTTCAGGTTGCGTCGCGCGATCTCGTCCAGGCGCATCCCCTCCAGGGACGGATCGGCGCTGTAGCTCGAGATCATGATGGCGTTGGCGCCGGCCCGGCGGGCCAGGTTCTCGACCATGCCCTCGCGGATCAGGGCGCGCTGCTCCGGGTTCTGCAGGCGTCTCGACAAAGCGTCCTGCCCGCCCTCCTGCGCCCAGCCGGGGATCAACGCGGCTGAAAGCCCGGTGCTGGAGGCGGCGTAGGGGTACTGGTCGGCCCAGATGGACAGGCCCTCGGCCCGGGCGGCCTCGATCATCTCCACCGCATCGTCCGACAGGCCCCAGACCGTGGGGCCGAGCATCTTCATATGGCTGACCACGCCGGTGATCCCGGTCTGGCGGGAGACCTCGATCAGCTCGGCCACCGAGGCCAGCACGCCGATGTCATAGCTGGACTCATCGCGGATATGGCTGGTGTGAAAAGCGTTGGGAAACTCTGCGGCCACCTTGGCCAGGGCGGCGATCTCGGACGTGTCGGAGTATTTGCCCGGCACATAGAAGGGGCCGCTGGACATGCCGAGGGCGCCGAAGGTCATGGCCTCGCGCACCAAGCCCTGCATTTCCGCAAGCTCGGCGGCGGTGGGCTTGCGGTTCTCCAGGCCCATCACCTCGCGGCGAACCCCATTGTGGCCAATCATCGGGATGACGTTGACGCCAGGCTTGTTCGCCTCAATGGCCGCCACCTGCGGGCGCAGGTCGGCTGGCCCGCCGCCATCGGGATTGATCATCGCCGTGGTGATCCCCTGGGTGAGGACCGAGATGGCCGGCGCCAGTTCCGGCGTCTCGATGCCCGGGGCGGCGTGGGAATGGGTGTCGATGAAGCCGGGAGAGACGTACTTGCCCGTGGCGTCCACCACGGTGGCGGCGGTGGCGCTCGCCGGGATCTCGCCCACCTCGACGATGCGGTCGCCCTTGATGGCCACATCGGCGGCGCGGCCCTCCGCCCCCGAGCCGTCGAACAGCAGTCCGCCGCGGATCAGAACGTCATACTCCTGGGCCTGGGCGAACGGAGCGCCCGCCGACAGGAGCCCGACGGCGAGGCCGGCCGCCATCAGCCGGCGGCGAAGGGATTGGGGCTTGCTCGTCATCATCGGTCCTCGTCCTGGTTCGCCGGCCCGCGCCAGACGCCGCAAAACTGCAGCCTTATATTGACATCGGGCATGCACGAATCTTCTCGCGCCATCGCAACAAGGACGAACATCCGTCCCCGAAGTGTTCGCAGCGTGTCAGCGGGCCGACTCTAGTGTCAATCAAGATAGCCCTTCCGAATATTGCGCCATCAATAGCCTGACGACATGGCGGCCAGGCCGCGGGTCGCAGACGCCCAGACCCGCCGCCTGCCCCGCCTTCAGCCCGGGCGAGGGGCCAGGGCGAGGCCATCCGCCTCCCCGCGGACGGGCGGCGCCTCGAAATCGGAAGGTGTCGAAACCGAGGCGGCGCAAGGCGTAGCGCAGTGTCGCGGGCCATCTGGGCGCTTCCACCCATGACTGAGGGTTATGGGCCGCGCAATATTCCGAAGGGGGGGCGGCGTTGACACCCGCGCAGGGGGCCGACAACCTCATATCGAATACGAACGCAGATCGTCGCTATGCCGGGGATGCATAATAAACCGGGTCGCGAAAAGAACAATCTGCTTATCGTCAATTCCGAGGGGGCTAGTCATGTCAAGAAATGTTCAAATGCGCGCTGCGCAGACTCAGGGCTGGAAATCTGCTCAGAAATTAGGCTTGGCCAGCGGGGCGTCGCTGATCGCCCTGGTGATCGGGGCCACGGCGGCCGGCTCGGCCCAGGCCCAGACGGCGCCGGCCAGCGTCGAGGAAGTGGTGGTCACCGGCACCCGGGTCGTCCGTGACGGCTATCAGGCGCCGACCCCGCTGACCGTCATCAGCGAAACCGAAATCCTGGCCGCGGCCCCCTCCAACGTCGCCGACTTCGTCAACGACATCCCTTCCATCGTCGGCAGTGCTACGCCGCAGACCTCCAACGCCTCGATCAGCGCCGGCACGTCGGGCGTCAACGCCCTGAACCTGCGCGGCCTGGGGGGCACCCGGACCCTGGTGCTGCTGAACGGCCAGCGCTCGGTCGGCTCGACCATCACCGGGGCGGTGGACGTCAACACCTTCCCGCAGGGGCTGATCAGCGGCGTGCAGATCGTCACCGGCGGCGCCTCGGCGGCCTATGGCTCCGACGCCGTCAGCGGCGTGGTCAACTTCATCCTCGACACCAACTACCAGGGCTTCAAGGGCTCTATCGAGGGCGGCCAGACCACCTATGGCGATGACGACCAGTACCGGGTCAACCTGACCTATGGGACCGCCTTCGCCGGCGGCCGCGGGCAGCTGCTCCTGAATGGCGAGATCGCCGACCGCGAAGGCATCTACGGGGTGCCGCGGGACTGGAACAACGACGGCTGGTACATCATCACCAACCCGGCCTACGTCCCCGGCAACGGCCAGCCCGAGCGCCTGGTCACCAGCGGGGCGGGCCTGTCCAACGCCAGCCCGGGCGGCATCATCGTCAACACGCCCCTGCGCGGCACGACCTTCGGCGTCGGCGGCGTGGTGGGCCAGCAGGCCTATGGCGTCACCCGCGATCCGTGGATGATCGGCGGCGACTGGCGCGCGGTCCAGGTGAACGACAAGCAGTCCCTGAACGCCGACGACCGTCGCAAGGGCATCTTCGCCCGGGTCAGCTATGACATCACCGACAATATCGAGGTGTTCGCCCAGGCGTCCTACAACACTCACGCCTCGCTGGGCTGGACCGGCGTCCAGTTCAACCAGGGCAATGTCACCATCCGGTCGGACAACGCCTTCCTGCCGGCCAATATCCGCCAGCAGCTGGCCGCCCTGAACATCGCCAGCTTCAGCCTCGGGACCACCAACGCCGACCTGCCGATCCGCAAGACCGACAACGAGCGGACGGTCACCCGTTATGTCGTCGGCGCCGAGGGCGACTTCACCGCCTTTGATCGCGCCTGGCGCTGGGACGCCTACTATCAGCGCGGCGAGACCGAGACCCTCGAGATCGCCCGGGACATCACCAACAACGCCCGTCTGGCCCTGGCCCAGGACGCGGTCTTCGCCCCCAACGGCCAGATCGTCTGCCGTTCGACCCTGACCAATCCGACCAATGGCTGCGTGCCGTTCAACCGGATGGGCATCGGCGTCAATTCCCAGGCCGCCCTGGACTACATTCTCGGCAATCCTCAGCGGGAGCAGTTCTTCACCCAGCAGGTGGCCGCCGCCAACATCTCCGGCGACCCCTTCTCCACCTGGGCGGGTCCGGTCTCCATGGCCGCGGGTATCGAGCACCGGAAGGAAGAGGTGTCCGGCTTCGTGCCCACCGAGTTCCAGTCGGGCTGGTTCGTGGGCAACTACCGCCCGACCTTCGGCTCCTACACCGTGACCGAGGCCTATGTCGAAGCGGTTATCCCGCTGGCTGAGGGCTTTGACCTGAACACGGCCATCCGCGGCACCGACTACAGCACCTCGGGCTATGTCACGACCTGGAAGGTGGGCGCGGTCTACTCGCCGATCCCCGACCTGCGCTTCCGCATCACCCGCTCGCGGGACATCCGGGCGCCGAACCTGAACGAGCTGTTCGCCGCCGGCACCAGCCGCACCAACACCCTGCTCGACCCGTTCAACAACAACCAGGCCACGCAGTTCCTGGAACTGACCACCGGCAATCTGAACCTCGACCCCGAACTGGCCGATACCTGGGGCGTGGGCGTCGTCATCCAGCCCAGCTTCCTGCCGGGCTTCGCCGCGGCCATCGACTACTTCGACATTGAGATCGAAGGCGCGATCGGTTCGGTTCAGGCCTCCACCATCGTCGACCGATGCTTCCAGGGTAATCAGACCTTCTGCGGCGCCATCGTCCGGTCGGGCAATCAGATCAGCCAGATCTCGGTCAGCCCCTTCAACTTCGCGGTTCAGAAGTCCCGCGGTGTCGACCTCGAGGCCTCCTACCGCTTCGACCTTGGCCCCGGCTCCATGGCCCTGCGGGCGGTGGGCACCTATTACCTGGAGAACTTCGAGGATAACGGCATCGACGTTCCGACGGACAACGCTGGTTCGATCGCCCTGCCGGAGTTCATCTACCGGGCCACGGCCACCTACACGGCCGATCCCTGGACCATCCAGGTCACCGGCCGTGGCGTCAGCGAAAGCACCTATGACAACGCCTTCGTCGAGTGCACCACCGGCTGCCCGGCCTCGACCATCGCCAACCGCACGATCAACAACAACAAGATCGACGGCGCCTTCTATGTCGACCTGGCGATGACCTACGACCTGAAGCTGCTGCAGAAGACCGAGGCCTTCGTCAGCATCTCCAACCTGCTCAACCGCGACCCCGAGATCGTCGCCTACGGACCGGCCGGGACCGCCTACGGCAACCCGTCCACTAGCCAGGGCGTCTACGACATCCTCGGTCGCGTGTTCCGGCTGGGCGTTCGCTTCGAGTACTAATCCAACCTCAGCGAGGCTCGCTCCTTCGGAGCGGGCCTCGCACCGGATGTCCCGCGCGACAGGACAGGCCAGCCCTCCAGGCCAGACCGGTTCTGAGACCACGGCGCCAACCTGCCCAAGATCGTGGAGCCACCCATGTCCCGAGACCATCGCTCAGCAACACCGCCGCGCCTTGGCCGCCGCCGCTTCCTGGCCGCCGGCTTCGCGCTCAGCCTCATGGCGGGGGTCTCGGCCCAGGCGCTCGCCCACTAATATGATGTCCTGATCCGCGGGGGCATGGTGTTCGACGGCACCGGCGCCGAGGGCAAGCTCGCCGACGTGGCGATCAAGGGCGAGCGGATCGTCGAGGTCGGCGCCATCGCAGCCACCGCCACGGCGACCACCGTGGTGGACGCCACGGGCAAATACGTCTCCCCCGGCTTTATCGACCCCCATTCCCACGCCGCGCCGGCCATCGGCACCGCCGAACTCGCCGCCGCCGTGCCGATCCTCTACCAGGGGATCACGACGGTGATGATCAACCCCGATGGCGGCGGCCCGGGCGATCTGACCCCGCAGATCTCCGACATCGAGACCCACGGCCCGGGCGTCAATGTTATCCCGATGATCGGCCATAACGGCGTGCGCCGGGACGTGATGGGCCTGGAGAACCGCAAGCCCACGGCCGCCGAGCTGGCGAGCATGGAGGCCCTGGTCAAGAAGGCCATGGACCAGGGCGCCTTCGGCCTGTCCACGGGTCCCTTCTATATTCCCGGCAAATACTCCGAGACCTCTGAACTGGTGGCCCTGGCGCGGGTGGCGAACACCTATCCGAACGCCTTCCACATCAGCCACATCCGCGATGAGTCCAGCTATGACGTGGGCGTGCTGGGCGCGATCAAGGAGCTGATCGACGTCTCCCGCCAGACCGGCATTATCGGCGTGGTCACCCACATGAAGATGCTGGGCCCCAGTGTCTGGGGCCAGTCCGAGCCGGCGGTGGAGATGATCAACGCCGCCCGGGCCGAGGGGCTGTCCATCTGGGCTGACCAATACCCTTACGCCGCCTCGGGCTCGTCCCTTCAGGCCTCCCTGGTTCCCGGCTGGGCGCAGGAGGGCGGCCCTGAAGCCACCGCCGAGCGCTTGCAGAATCCCGAGCAGCGAGCCCTGATCCGGCAGGAGATGGTGGCCAATCTGGAACGCCGGGCCGGCGCCAACGCCATCATGATCCGCAACTACCGGGCCGACCCGTCCCTGAATGGCATGCGCCTGGACGAGATCGCCCGGCGCAACCTGCAGGACCCTCTCGACACCGCCATCGACATGCTGATCAAGGGCGGCTCAAGCATCGTCTCGTTCAACATGAACGAGAAGGATGTGGAGCTCCTGATGCAGCAGCCCTGGACCATGACCTCGTCGGACGGGGCGCTGGTGGCCTTCGGGGTGGGCGGCGAACATCCCCGGGCCTATGGCGCCTTCCCCCGGAAGTTCCGCCGCTATGTCATCGACCGCGAGGTGATCAGCATGGCCCAGGCCATCCACACCTCCACCGGCCTGCCGGCCCAGGTCTTCTCCATCAAGGACCGCGGCGTGATCGCGCCAGGCGCCTTCGCCGACGTGCTGGTGTTCAACCCCGAGACCATCCGCGATGTAGCGACCTATCAGGAGCCCCACGCCTATTCCGAGGGGATGGAGTACATCTTCGTCAACGGTCAGACCGCGGTCGCCGATGGCAAGGTGACCGACACGCGCCATGGCCGGGTGCTGCGGCGCGGCCAGTAGACGCCTGTAAGACCCGGCGCGCCTGGCATGGGGCGCGCCGGCTGATTTTGTAATGCGTGGATGGTCCTGATGAGTCTCCCCGAGCCCGCCGCGTCCGCAACTCCGCCCGGCCCTGCCTGGGCCGCCCGCCTCTCGGCCGAAATCGGCAAGGCGGTGCTGGGGCAAGCCCCAGTGGTGGAGCGGCTGCAGATCGCCCTGCTGGTCGGCGGTCATGTGCTGCTTGAGGGGATGCCGGGCCTGGCCAAGACCCTGCTGGTCAAGTCCCTGGGCCAGGCCATGGGTCTCGACTTCGAGCGCATCCAGTTCACGCCTGATCTGCTGCCCTCCGACGTGGTCGGAACGCTGGTCTATTCCCCCCACGACGGCAGCTTCACCCCCCATCTGGGGCCGGTTTTCGCCAATATCGTCCTGGCCGATGAGATCAACCGCTCGCCTGCCAAGGTGCAGAGCGCCCTGCTTGAGGCCATGCAGGAGCGGCAGGTGACCATCGGCGGAACCCGCCACCCCCTGCCCAACCCGTTCCTGGTCCTGGCCACCCAGAACCCGGTGGAACACGAGGGCACCTACCCCCTGCCCGAGGCCCAGACCGACCGCTTCCTGTTCAAACTGCTGCTCGATTACCCCTCCAGCGAGGACGAACTGGAGATGTTGCGCCGCTGGGGCTCGGCCGTCCGCTCGCCCTCGGTGGAGGCCGCCTCCAACGGCCCGGAACTGCTGGCCCTGCGCGAGGCGGTGGACGAGGTGTTCGTGGCCCCCGAAATCCAGGCCTATCTGCTGGACCTGGTGCGTCACACCCGCGACCTGGCCGCCGCGCCGGCGGGAAACCCCCGGCCCCTGGCCTTCGGCGCCTCGCCCCGGGCGACCCTGGCCCTCTATCAGGCCAGCCGAGCGCTGGCCTTTCTGAGGGGGCTCGAACAAGTGACGCCCAACCTGGTTCAGGACGTGGCGCCCGACGTGCTGCGCCACAGGATTGGCCTGACCTATGAGGCCGAGGCCTCCGGCATGACCCCCGACGCCATCATCAAGCAGGCGCTGGCCGCCGTCGCCGTACCGGGCTGATCCCAGCCCATGAACGCGCCCTCGCCGGTGATCGACCCGCGGGCCCAGAGCGCCCTGCGACGGCTCGAGTGGCAGTTGCGCCGCCGCTCGGTCCAGACTCTGCTGGGCGGGGCCCACCGCTCGGTCTTCCGCGGCCGCGGCATGGAGTTCGATCAGGTCGTCCGCTACGCCTATGGCGACGACATCCGAGACATCGACTGGAACGTCACCGCCCGCCTGGGCGACCTCTACCGCAAGGTTTTCGTCGAGGAGCGTGAGCTCACCGTCTTCGCCGTGGTCAGTGACGATCCGGCCCTGCAGTTCGGCTCCGGCGCGACCAGCAAGCGCGAGGTCCTGCTGCAACTGGCGGCGCTGGTCCTGATGCTGGCGGTGGTCAACCGTGAGCGCGCGGGACTGCTGCACCAGACCCCTGTCGGCCAGAGCCTACACACCCCCACCCGCCGCCGGGCGCGCCTGTTGTCCACCCTGGCCGAACTCTTCGCCGCCGAGGCCCCGGACCCCGCGCTGGCCCAGCCCTTTCGCCCCTCGCCCCTTCTGACGGGTCCCGTGCCCCAGGGCGCCCTGGTGGTCTGGTTCGGCGAGATACCGCCCGAGCCCCCGCCGCCGGAATGGGCCGCCTTTCGCCGTCGTCACCCAGTGATCGGCGTCAGGGTCGAAGACCCGTGGGAACGGGCTCCGCCCACCAGCGGCGGCTTCACCGCCTTTGATCCCGCCGCCGGCCGCCTCGCCTGGATTGAGACGACGCCGGCCAGCCGGGCCGCCCATGCGGCCTGGCGGACGGCCCGGGAGGAGATCTGGCGGGCCTGGTGGCCCAACCCCCTGGACCGGCTGGTGGTCGATGCAGGCGCAGACCCGCTGGCGGCCCTCGTCGGTTTTCTGCGCGCCCGGCGGGCGGGCGCCGCCCATGGCGCCCCATGACCGGGTTTCAGTTCGCCGCCCCTGGCCTGCTGGCCCTCCTGCTGCTGATCCCGGCCCTGGCGGCCTGGCGGCGATGGCGCGGCCGGGCGCCTGTGTGGCTCGCCCCCTATGTCGCGGCCTGGAGCCCACCCCGCGCCCTGCCCGGCGGCCCCTGGCGCATACTCTTCCTCTATGGCGTGCTGGCCCTGCTGATCGTGTCGCTCGCCCGCCCGCAACGGATCGACGAGCGCCAGGACGTGGTCTCCCGCGGCTACGATCTGATGCTGGCCATCGACCTCTCCAGCTCCATGCTGGCGGAGGACTATGTGGGCCCTGACGGGCCGATCAACCGGCTCGAAGCCATTCGCCCAGCCCTGCAGGCCTTCGTCACCGAGCGGCCCAATGACCGGATCGGCGTCGTGCTGTTCGCCGCACAGGCCTATACCCTGGCCCCCCTGACCACCGACCATGCGTGGCTCGCCGAACAGCTCTCGACCTTGCAGATCGGTCTGTTGGAGGACGGCACCGCCATCGGCGACGGCCTGGGCATCGCCCTGGCCGGTCTGGAGCGGCCCCGGGCGACAGAGGACGAGGCGGTGGGCCAGTTCGTCGTCCTGCTGACGGACGGCGCCAACACCAGCGGCAGCCTCACCCCGCCTCAGTCCACAGCGCTCGCCCGCTATCGAGGGGTCCCGGTCTACGCCATCGGCGCGGGTCGCAACGGCATGGTCCCCTTCCCCATCTTCGATGACCAGGGCCGGCGGGTCGGCACCCGGCAGTTCCCCTCGGCCCTCGACATCGAGGCCCTGCAGCGCATGGCCCGCGAAACCGACGGCCGCTTCGTGCAGGCGGGCGACACCGCAGCCCTGGCCGAGGCCTTTTCCGCCATCGACGCAGCCCAGAAGACCGAGTTCCAGGTCAGGACCCGCCGGGTGACCACCGAGCTCTTCCCCTGGCCCCTGGCCGGGGCCTTTGCGCTGCTGCTGGCCGCCGCCCCGGTCTGGGGCGCGGGCGCCGCCCGGCTGAGGCGGGCGCGTCCATGAGCTTCCTCTGGCATCATATGCTGTGGCTCGCCGCCCTGGTTCCGATCCTGATCGGCCTGGAGCTGTGGCTCGGCCGCCGCCAGGACGGCCCGGACGGGGGCGCTGGCGGGAAGATCCGGCGGGGCGCCGTCCTGGGCGGGCGGGTGCGGTTCGACCCCGGCGCGGCGCGTCCCATGGCGCGGCCGTGGCGGTTCTGGCTGGCGGTCCTGCTGCTAGCGACCGCCCTGGCGAGGCCGCAATGGGGCCAGTCGCCACTCGCCCCTGACGATCAGGCGCCGGGCGAGGTGGTCATTGCGCTGGACCTCTCCCGCAGCATGCTGGCGACCGATGTCTCGCCTTCGAGGCTGAGCCGGGCCAGGGCCCTGGCGACCGCCCTGGCCGACGACCTGCCCGATCGGCGGATCGGCCTCATCGGCTATGCCGGCGCCGCCCACGTCCTGGCCCCAGTCAGCGAAGACCAAGCCATCCTGCGGACCTATCTGCCGCAGATCGGCCCGGAACACATGCCCGTCCCAGGCAGCAATCTCGATGCCTTGCTGGAGACCGCCTTCAACAGTTTCAGCGACACGCCCCAGGGCCGCGCCCTGGTGATCCTGACCGATGGCGAGGCCGAGCCCGGCGCCTGGCGCGAGCGGCTCGCGCCCCTGCGCAGCCAAGGGGTCCGCGTGATCGCCGTCGGCTTCGGCACGGAGGCCGGCGCCACCCCGCCGGGGCCGGGCGGATCGCCCATGCGCCGCGCGGACGGCGCGGCCGTGGTGTCCCGGCTCAATCCTGCCCTGCTGGCCGAACTGGCGGCCGGCGGCGCCCAGGGCGGTCAGGCGCTCGATCTGGCTGGCGCGGCCGACCTCTCGGCCCTGGTGCGGACCGCCAGCGCCACAGCGCCCGAGGCCGCCGGAACCGAAGCCGGCCGCGCCCAGGGGCTGGCCGACCAGTTCGTCTGGTTCGCCGCCGCCGCCCTCATCCTGCTGGCCTGGAGCGCGGCGAGCGAGGTGCCGGCCCACCCTCGCCTGCGAACGCCGCGAACGCCGGCTCTGAGCCACGCCCTTCTGATAGCGGCGCTGGCGCTCACCCTAGCGCCGGCCGGCCTGTCCCTGGCACAGGGACCGCTGCTCACCGAGGCGGACCTCCAGGGTGAGGAGGACCCGCTGCTTCAGATGCGCGGTCTCGCCGAAGAGCTGCTGGGTCGCCGGAGGCTGAGCGCCGCCGACTACCGCCGGATCAGTGAGGTCGCCATCCGCTACGGAGAGGTCCATCGCGGGCACGGCCACGCCCTGGAGGACGGCGTCATGCGCGACGGCCTCGCCGCCGTCGCCCTGGGCCGGAAACTGGATCCCGACCTAGCTGACTGGGCGGCCGCCGAGGCCCGGCTGAACCACCTTCTGACCCCGCCGCCGCCGGTTCCCATGGAGGATCCCGGGCCTGCCGACCCCGCCAACGAGCCCATGGGCGCCACGGGCCAGCAGCCGGTGGCCGGCGAGGATGCGGGGCCCGGCGGCGACGAGCCGGGAGAAGACGGCCAACAGGAGCCCACGGCTGGCGAACAGGGTCTCCAGAATGTGGGCGGCTCCACCTCCGACCAGTTTGACCCCGCCGAGTGGAGCAACCCCGCCCTCGTTCAGCCGCTCGACACCCTGCGCCGGCTGCGGGCCGCCGATTCCCCCGGCGAACTCTTCCTTCGGCGGCAGGCCGCCCAGGTCGCCCCGCGTCCAGCGGGAGCCCAGACGTGGTGAGCCCCCTCAGGTCGACCCTGGCCGGACTGGCCCTGGCCGCCAGTCTCGTTCTCCCGGTCCAGGCCCAGCCGGTGACCGGCGCCTTCGAGGCGCCACCTAAGCCCCTCTGGGCCGGGGAGGTTTTCGACCTGACCCTGGCCTGGACCGTGGACTGGAGCACCTTCGGCAATCTGGAAGGCGAGCTGGAATGGGAGTCCGCCCCCCTGGCGGCCGAGCCCTGGGGGGCGCCGGCCCTGCGCGCGCCGCCGGCGCCCGGCGCCTCGCGGGCGGTGATCGAGTTCAAGACCCGGGCCATGGCCCTGGCGCCCGGCCTGACGCCGGTGGCGCCGGCCCGCCAGGTGATGCGCCTGCAGACCGGGGTCGTGGACATGGAAGAGTATCAGCGGGCGATCACCGAAACCCGGACCATCGAAAGCGCGCCGGGCCTGTTTCGCATTCGGCCCCTCCCCCCGGCGCCCGAGGGGTTCCTGGGCGCGGTCGGTCGGTTCGAGGTGGCGTCCGCCGTGGAGGCCGAGGAAATCCGAGTGGGCGAAAGCCTCACCTGGCGGGTGACCCTGTCGGGGACCGGCAACTGGCCCGCCATCTCGGGCCTGCCTGCCCGGCAGGTTTCCCGCGACTTCCAGGTCATCGGCGAGCCCGAACAGAGCGAGGGCGCCGACGGCACCCTGTTCGAACGCGCGCTGGGCGAGACGGTCACATTGGTCCCGCAGCGGGCCGGGCGCTACGTCCTGGGCGCCTTCGAGGTGGTGGCCTTCGACCCCGACACTGGCCGCTATGTCCGCCATGTCGCCCCGCCGATCACCTTGGAGGTCCTGCCCGGCCCCAACGGCGACCTGCTTCCGCCGGAGATCCCACCTGACGCCCTTCCCGACGAGGACGCGCCCCTGCCGCCCATGTTGAAGGGCGAGGCGGCTGCGCTGGCCCCGCCGTCAGATCGGCTGTTCGGCGGCGCGCTGCTGGCGGCGCCCCTGGGCCTGCTGGCCCTGTGGATGGGGCTCGCCTTCTGGCGGGCCTACGAAGCCGATCCCTACCGACGGGCCCGCGCCGCCCACCGGCGCCTGGCGCGGACTCTGGCGCGTCTGGCGCAAGATCCCCCGGCCGCCGAAGCCCGCGCCCTGGTGCGGGACTGGCAGCGGGACGCGGCCCTTCGCCTGCGCCTGGGCCTGGCCGCGCCCGCCCCAGACGCCTTCGAAGACCCACGATGGGGGGATCTCTGGGCGCAGGCCGACCGCTTCCTCTATGGCCGGGCCGGCGTGCTCCCGCAGGACTGGACCAGGCGGGCCGCCGAGCTTCATGCCGCCCTGGGGCCTCCCCCACCTTTCCGGCCGGCGACGGCGCTGCGTCGACCCAACCTGCTGCCGGCGGCTGCGGGCCTCGCGGGCCTCGCCCTCTTCCTGGTGACCAGCGGCGCCCATGCCCAGGAGATGACCGCCAAGGCCTTGACCGAGCGCGTCGCCGAGACGCCCCTGGACTGGCGGGCGCGGCACAACCTGGCCATCGCCCTGGCCGCCCAGGACCGTTGGGAGGAAGCCGCGGGCCATGCGGCGGTCGCCTTTGTCCAGAACCCCTCCGACCCGCAGGCCCGCCGCCTCTGGCTGACCACCGGCGCCAAGGCCGGCTACAGCCTGGCGCCGGGCGCCAGCGTGCCCCGGCCCCGGGACTGGCGCGGCCGGGCGATCGCGGTCGCCTCACCGGCGGTCTGGCGCTGGCTTGTGCTCGGCTTTGCGGGCCTGACGGTCTTGGGCCTCGGCGCAGGACTCTACGCCCGTTACCGGCCGGTCCGTCATCTGGTCCGGGCAGGTCTCGGCCTGGCCGCTGTCGCCGCGATCGGGACGATGATCAGCGCCACCGCCCTGGCCGGCTTTGGCGCGCTTGGAAGTTCCCAGGCGGTGGTGATCTGGGGCGCCGGTCCCTTGCGCCCCCTGCCGGTGGACACCCCAGCCGAGGCCGCCGAAATCCAGCTGGCTGGCGGGGCCGTCGGCCGCGTCGAGCGATCCTATCTCGGCTGGCGCGAGGTGCGGCTGGGGGACGGGCGGACCGGTTGGACGCGGCAGGAAAACCTGATCTGGGTCTGGGGACCGCCCCGGTAGGGAGGTTTCGCCGCCCTATTCCACCGGCTTGGCGCGATAGGCGACCTCGTCCAGCTCGCCCTCCCACTTGGCGACGGTGACGGCCACCACCAGGTCGCTGGTGGCGTTGGGCACGGTGCGGGTCATGTCCAGGATGCGGTCGAAGGGCAGGATGAAGCCCACCACCAGGGCCGTCTGCTCGGCGGTGAGGCCGATGACCTGCAGCACGGCCGCCAGCATGAAGAGCGAGGCCGAGGGGACGGGCGCTGTGCCCACCGCCACAACCACGCAAACCAGGCCCACCATCAGATACTGGGCCGCGGTCATGTCGACCCCGAAGGCCTGGGCGGAGAACATCGCCAGCAGGGCCACATAGAGGGCGGTGCCATCCATGCTGAGCGTCGTGCCGAGCGGAAGCGTGGTCGAGGCCACGGTGTGGCTGACCCCGAGATTCTTTTCGGCCACCCGCATGGCCACCGGCAGGACGGCGGCGCTGGAGGAGGTGGAGAAGGCGACGATCACCGCGTCAGCGATGTCCCGGAAGAAGGGGACCACCGGCAGGCCGGCGATCAGGCGAATGACGCCCCCATGGACGATCAGGGTCTGGATCGCACAGCCCAGCACCAGGGCCATGGCCAGCAGGAAGACATGCACGAAGGTGCTGGGGCCGGAGGTCCCCATGACCCAGGCCACCAGGGCGAAAACCCCGAAGGGCGCCAGCTCCATGATGATCCGCACCAGGACCAGCATGATGTCCGAGCCGATCTGGAAGAGCCGCGCGGCCGGGGCGGCGGGCTCGCCGATGATCAGGATGCCCAGGCCGATCAGGATGGCGAAGAAGATGATCGCCGGGATGTTGCCCTCATTCAGGGCGGCGAACGGATTGAGCGGCACGATACTCATCAGGTATTCGCCCAGCGTCGGCGCGGCGCCGAGCACCTGAGGGCTGGTGCCGGCGAAGTCCATGCCGGCGCCGGGCTGGAACAGCGTCCCGAGGCTGAGTCCCACCGAGACCGCCACCGCCGTCAGCGCGAGATACATGACCAGGGTCTTGGCCCCGATAGACCCCAGCCGCTTCACATCCCCCATGCCGGCGATGCCGGAGACGATGGAGAAGAAGACCAGCGGGGTGACGATCATGCGGATCAGCCGCACGAAGAGGTCACCCACCCATTTGATCCCCATGGCCTGCTCGCCGATGACGAGGCCCAGCGCCGTGCCCAGCACCAGGCCGAGCAGGATCCGCTTCCAGAGGGTGACTTCCAGCCAATAGCGGCGGACGAAGCCGCCCAGACCGCCCGTCCGGACAGGCGCCTCAGCAGGGGTAGGTTCGGGGGCGAGGTCGCTCATCGGCTTGGTCTCCAGGTGCGGGGTCGCGCCGTCCTCGTCCGCCGAAACGGTGGCCGGTCAGGCCTCAGCGCCGTCGGGCTCGCCCCACAGGCCCTGCGGCGGAGTCAGGTGGGCGCCGCGCTGGACCGCGCCGCCGGCATAGTCGTTGGCCAGCCAGGTCGGTCCGTCGAGATCGACGAAGTCCGCGTGCCGGGCCACATGGAAGGCTGGCGCGATCGACATGGAGGAAGAGACCATGCAGCCGACCATGACGCCGAAATCCATCGCCCGGGCCTGCTGCAACAGGTCGAGAGCCTCCGTCAGTCCGCCGCTCTTGTCGAGCTTGATGTTCACCACCTGATAGCGGTCCTTCAGACCCGGGAGGTCGGCGGCCACGTGACAGGATTCATCAGCGCAGATCGGCGCGCAGCTGGTGAAGCCTGCCAGGGCGGCGTCCTCGCCGGCCGGCAACGGCTGCTCGATCAGGGCGACCTTCAGCTCGGCAAGAGCCGGCTGCAAAGCCGCCAGGATATCGAGGGTCCAGCTTTCATTGGGATCGACAATCAGGTCGGCGTCGGGCGCTGCGGCGCGGACAGCGGCCAGGCAGGCGGCCGGGTCGTTCTGGTCGACCTTGACCTTGATCAGCGTGGCGCCGGTCATCCGTGCGGCCGCCGCGCCCATGGCCTGGGGTGTGTCCAGGCTGACGGTCAGCGCACTCACCAGGGGATGGAGCGGGAGCTGTCCGAGGGTGTCGGCGACCGCACGGCCGGCCAGGCGGGCTTCGAGATCCCACAGGGCGCAGTCGATGGCGTTGCGGGCCGCACCCGGACCCAGCCGTTCGGCCAGGTCCCGGCGGCTCATCCCGCGGGCGAGGTCCTCGCCCAGGGCGTTCACCTGGGCGAGGACCGAGTCGATCGTTTCCCCATAGCGGGCGTAGGGAACCCCCTCCCCGCGACCCTGGCGGCCATCCTGGACCAGGGTCACGGCCACCACGTCAGCGGCGGTCTTGACCCCGCGCGAAATCCGGAAGGGCGTGCTCAGCGGCCAATGTTCAGGGCGGGCTGAGAGGGTGCGAAGCATTCAACTAACCTGTCGACGATCTGGTCCACGCCCATGGAGACGGGATCCTGGCAAGGGAGGTTGAAGCGCGCGGCGGTCTCGTCACAGAGCCGGCGCGCCTCATCCGGGGCGAGGTTGGAGGTGTTGAAGGCGATTCCCACCGCTGTCACGCCGGGATTGGTCAGGGTGGCCGAGGCGAGGTTGGCCTCCAGACAGGCCTGAAGGTCCGGCAGGTCCCGGCCCGGCAGGCCGCGCATGTGCGGGCGTCCCGGCTCATGGCACAGGACGATGGCGTCCGGCTGGGCGCCGTGCAGCAGGCCGAGCGACACGCCGGCATAGGAAGGATGGAACAGGGAGCCCTGCCCCTCGATCAGGTCCCAGCCGCCGTCGTGGCGGGCCGGACTGATCGCCTCGATCCCGCCGGAGATGAAGTCGGCGATCACCGCATCGATGGGCACGCCCGACTGGGCGATG
The DNA here is from genome assembly GCA_027489335.1 of Caulobacteraceae bacterium. Classification (GTDB taxonomy): domain Bacteria; phylum Pseudomonadota; class Alphaproteobacteria; order Caulobacterales; family Caulobacteraceae; genus Phenylobacterium. The sequence goes on from JAIXZX010000002.1 coordinate 190,975, forward strand.
AAGATGCCGGTCTGGCCGGTGGCGCGGAAGTCCGCCGCCATGCCGCGGCCGCGCATTTCCCGCTCGAGGGCGAGCGTCGTGTACATCTTGCCGACCGAACAGTCGGTGCCGACGGTGAGCAGGCGGTGGCCGGCCCGGGGGCGGCCATTGCCCACGGCCATCTTCTTCGGCGGCTCGCGCACGTCGAACAGGGACAGGCCCCGGCGCTGGGCGGCTTCGACGATCTCGGGATGCTCCGTCAGGCGTTCATGCAGGCCAGAGGCCACATGCAGCCCCGCTTCCAGGGCGGCGACCACGTCGGCGACGATCTTCGGACCCAGCACGCCGCCGGCGTTGGCCACGCCGACGATCAGGGTCTTGGCGCCCTGGGCGGCGGCTTCAGCGAAGCCGAGATTGGGCAGGCCCAGGGTGACGGTGCAGTCGGGCCTGCGGTGTTCCCCAAGGCTCCAGTCCGGCCGCCAGTAGGCGACCCCGCGGGAGGTTTTGACAGACAGCTCATTCTGGGAGTCGCCAAGATAGAGCAGGTAGGGCGGCGGGATCATAATCTCTCACTTCGGGCCGGGGCGACGCTAGGCCCCGATCATCGCGCAACTGGGCCGCGCGCGAAGCTCGCAAGTGGGAGATCGGTTATAGCCCCGGGTTATGCGCCTGCTGCTGGTCCTGGATGTCGGCCTTCAGAGTATTCACGAAGGCCCGGGCCATCTTCGAAAGCGGCCGGTCTTCCAGATAGATGCAGTAGACCCCGAAATTGGCCGGCTGGATCAGCGGCCGGAAATCGAGATCCGGGCCCTGGTTCTCCCGGGCGGTGAACTCATCGACGATGGCCACGCCGGCGCCATGGCGCACCAGGGCCGCAGCCACATAATAGGTCTGGACCACGATGCCCTCGGGCCGGGTCAGGCTGCCGCGCACCACCTCGCTGGCATAGAGGGCGCCGACCGGTCCGCTGCCGGCCAGGCTGATCAGCTCGTGGCCGCTGAAGCTCTCAATCCCAAGGCGCGGGGGCGCATCCGGCAGATAGTCCCGGCGATAGAGCAGGACGAGCTCGCCGGTGCCGATGCGGGTGTGGGCGAGCCTCGGATGACGCGGCGCGTCATAGGCCACCGCCAGATCGGCCTTGCGCTCATAGAGGGCGCGCAGGACGTCCTCGTCATGCAGGGTCTGCAGGGTGAAGGTGACGCCCGGGTGCCTCTGGCGGAACTGGGCCACCGCCCGCGGCGCCACCCCGAGCCCGAGGGACGGCAACACCGCCAGGCCGATATGGGCCGAGCCGCCCTTCAGCAGGTTGCGGGTGGTCTCCTTCAGCGACTCGATCCGCGAATAGATCTCGTCCACATCCCGGAACAGGGCGTGGGCCTCGTCGGTGGGCGTCAGGCGCCCCTTGACCAGCCGGAACAGGGGAAAGCCCAGCCGCCCCTCGGCGTGCTTCAGAACCTTGCTGACTGAGGGCTGCGAGACATAGAGGGCCCGGGCCGCGGCGCTGATCGAGCCCGCCCGATAGACCGCGTGGAAGACCTCGATGTGCCGGAGGTTCATGGAGGGGAGATTGGCGCCGGTCGGTTCCATGGCCCTCTCAGACCATACCGACACCCCCCTCGCAAGGGCGGCCGCGGCTGGTCCGCCCCCAGGCGCCAGCCAGAGCCAGCACGAGGCGCCGGCCCTGGAACGCGCCTATTTCTGCGGCCGGCCGCGCGCCCTGCCCCGCCGTTTCAGATCCATCTGCAGGCCCAGGAGGCCCATCAGGATGAGGCAGAGCGACACCACCACGCCGATGGTGATGTTCTGCACATCCCGGCCAAACGGCGCGAGGAAGCCCCACTTGTGGGCGTAAGCGAAACTGGCCAGTTCCGGCCTGGCCGCATCAGGCGTGACGTCGGCGAGGACCCCGCTGGCGGTGTCCACATAGACGGTGGCGTTGACCGGGGCGCCGTAGTCGAGGCGCCAGACCGGCAGGCGCTTGTTGCGGAAGTCATAGCCATCGCCGAAGCCGGTGACGACGCCGACATCCTCGATCTGCGCCCGCCCGACGCGAGTGAACCGCTCGCCGAGCTCAATGGCGTAGGCTCGGTCGCCCCCCGCCCAGGGCGCGCCGGTGGCGGCGTCGAGATAGACGATCTCCCCCTGGCGAGGACGGCCGTCGAAGCGAGCGTGACGCATCTCATGGTGGCCCTGTGGGCCATGGCTCGGATCGCCGGCCAGGGCCAGCCGATAGAACCAGCCTCCCGTCGCCGACTGCACCAGGGACAGGCTGTTGACCTCCAGCCCCCGGGTGGCCTCGTCCCACCTGGCCTGGATCGGATAGGCCGCGCCGGCCAGCTCCAGGGGCGGCGACAGGGTAAGGGTGCGCTCACCATCCGGTCCGCTGTGGACGATCAGGTGGAAGAGGCCGCTGCCGGCCAGGGCCAGGATCGGCAGCCAGAGGACATAGCCGGCGATCCTGTGCCAGCCGCGCACCCCGGGCGCCGGCCCGCCCCGACGGATCAGCGCCAGCATGACGAGGCCTGAGACGGCCATGAGGATCAGGGTCACAAGCCCCGCCGCCATCAGCGCCACCCGCAAGCCTTCCAGGGGCCTGGGCATCCAGCTCCAGGTATGGATCCACTGGAAGGCGGTGAGCAGCGTGGCCTGCCGCCGGTTGGTGAGGGAGGCCAGGGCGTTGGTCTCGGTATAGACATAGGCGGTCAGCCGGTCGGGCCGATCAAACTCCACCCGGTAGACCGGCAGCAGGCGGTTGACCGCCGGATAGGCCTCGGAGAAGGCGGTGATCCGGGTCATGGCCGCCACCGCCTCGGTCTCGGCGCCGGTGAAATAGCGGGCCAGGAAGACGGCGTGGCGCGCGTCATGGTTCGCCAGCTCCGCCCCATCGGCCAGGCGGAAGTAGCGGCGGGGCGCATCCTGGGTCTCGGTGACCTGCAGCAGGGTCTCACCTTCGCCGACGATCACCTTCACCGCGGCCGCCCGCGCCACCCCGGCCTCGGCCAGGATCGCCTCCAGGGGCCTGGACGAAGACAGGTCGATGGCCCGCTGGGGCGGGAAGAACTTGGCGGGCTGGGGGCCGAACATGCTCATGGACACATGGATCAGGCCCGAGGCGCCCCATAGCACAAGGGTCAGCCCGCCGATGATGGCGATGGAACGATGCAGCCAGATGATGCGGGCGCGCAGTCGGGCGATGGTGGCCAGTGCGGCCGGCGCACGGCGCTCAACAGAAGACATGGAAAACCTCGAAAGGCGCGGGGGATAGGCAGGCGCGCGGTGGGGCGTGGAGGCGCATGGCCCCCATGCCCACGGCATGGCGAAGCGCGCCCAGCCGGTTCAGACCAGGCGGCGTGACGTCAGAGGGCCTGTGGAGGTCCGGTGGACCACGGGGGCGGCGCAGACAGGCCGCGGTCAAACAGCTCGGCCAGGGCGTGAGCCGAGCGCGGCGCAGGCCCGTCATAGACGACAGCTTCGACATGGACGCCATCATCGGGCGGGGCGACCTGGAGGCCGCCTGCGAAGACGCAGGGCGCCGCCGGGCGAGGTTCGTCGTCCTCTGGGTCGTCAGAGACGTCCGAGGCCAGGCGCATGGCGCCGGTGGACGGGTCGACGGTCATTTCCACGAAGCCCTGATTGGTGCAGATGGCGATCCGCACGCCCTCGGCCTCGCTGGTCTCGACCATGTAGCCGGTGGGCACCAGGGCGCGGAACAGCAGGGTCACGAGCACCAGCGCCACAAAGACGCGCGCTCCCCTCAGCCTGTTCATGCCCCAACCCATGGCGGCGCGATTAGCAGGCGCCGGATGGGGCGTCCATAGGCCCGATGGCGGAGGCTATTCCACGGCCAGGATGACGTGAGGCGCCTTGATGAGGGCGCTAGCCCGGACGCCGACAGCAAGGCCCAGGGCCTCGGCGCTGTCGCGGGTGACGGTAGCGACCAGGGACTTGCCAGCGCCGATGTCGAGGGCGATCTCGCTGTTGACCTCGCCGTCGACCCGGGCGCTCACCCGACCGGGGATCTGGTTGCGGGCCGAGGTGCGCAAGCCCTCCCCCACCGCCAGCATGACGAAGCTCGCCTTGATCAAGGCGATGGCCGGGGCGCCGACCCTGAGGTCCAGGTCCTCGACGCTCTGCCGGGTCAGGAGCGCGGTGATGGCCACCCCTTCTCCCAGGTCGAGCTCCACCTCGGCGCTGACTGCGCTGGCGGTGATCTGACGGATGGTTCCGCGCAGCGCGTTGCGCGCGCTGGTGCGCATTCCAAGGCTCCAGAACAGGTCGCGACCGGCGCCTTCGCCGAGGTGGCTTTCCAGCTTGGCCAAGGTGGCCTCCAGCTCAACCCTCACCCGCCCGAAGGCCGTCACCACCGCCTGCCCGCGCGGCGTGAGGCTGGCCGCGCCGCCCGCACGTCCGCCCGGCGCGGCGTCGATGAGCGGCCCTTCAAAGAGGTTGTTCATGGCCTGGACGGCGTCCCAGGCCCCCTTGTAGCTGAGCCCCAGCCGCTTGGCAGCGGCGCTGATAGAGCCCAGCTCTGCAACCGCCTCCAGCAGCGCCACCCGCTCGAGGCTGGCCCGCGCGCCACCGCGCTGAAAGGTGAGCGCGGCGGTCAGATCGCCCTCTGTCCCCATGGCTGATCCCGCCCCTGCCTGCGACCTGGTCACCAGACACCCAGCCATAAGGCGTGGCTTCAGTGGCCTCCGATTGCCTAAGGATGGGCGCCATCGTTATATAGCGCAACTACATAACCAGGCCGGGCGACCTTCGCCCCGGAAGGGCAGATGACCGCGCGTCGCACCGTTCTCACCGGGCTCCTCGTCAGCCTCGCCCTGGCCGCCTGCGCCGCCCCGGCCCGGACCGCCGAGACCCGCATCGCTGTCGCCGCCAACTTCGCCGAGCCGGCCCGGGAGATCGCCGCCCGATTTGAGGCGACCACAGGCCACAGGGCGGTGCTGAGCTTTGCCTCGTCAGGGCAGTTCTTCGCCCAGATCGCCAATGGCGCACCCTTTGACGTCTTCCTCTCGGCCGACGCCGAGCGGCCGATCATGGTCGAGGCGGACGGCCTGTCGGTTCGCGGCTCGCGCTTCACTTACGCCACCGGGCGTCTGGTGCTCTGGAGCAGGACGCCGGGGCTGGTGGACGGCGGCGGCGCTATCCTGGCCCGCGGCGGCTTCGACAAGCTCGCCCTCGCCGACCCGAAGACCGCGCCCTATGGCCTGGCGGCGGTGGAGACCCTGCGCAGGCTCGGCCTTTCCGATCGGCTGTCGCCCCGGCTGGTGACGGGAACCTCGATCACCCAGGCCTACCAGTTCACCGACACCGGCGCGGCCGAACTCGGCTTCGTGGCTCTCTCCCAGGTCGTGGGCCATGATCGTGGCTCTCGGTGGATCGTGCCGGCGACCCACCACAGCCCCATCGCTCAGCAGGCGGTCCTGTTGAAGCGGGGCGCCGACAATGCGGCCGCGAGAGCCTTCATGGTCTTCCTCAAAGGACCAGAGGCCCGGGCGATCATCCGGCGCTACGGCTATGAGGTCGGTTGATGGGTGAGATCATCTGGCTGACCGTCAAGCTGGCGGGGATCACCACTGTCCTCCTGCTGATCCTGGCCACGCCGGTGGCCTGGTGGCTGGCCCGCAGCCAGGCCTGGTGGAAGGAGATCGTCGGCGCGGTGGTGGCCCTGCCCATCGTCCTGCCGCCGACGGTGCTGGGCTTCTATCTGCTGCTGGCCCTCGGACCCGACAGCCCGCTGATGGCGCCGCTTCAGCCGTTTGGGATACGCACCCTGGCCTTCACCTTCGAGGGCCTGGTCATCGGCTCGATCATCTATTCCCTGCCCTTCGCGGTGCAGCCGATCCGCAACGCCTTCCAGGCCATCGGGGAGCGCCCCTTTGAGGTGGCCGCCACCCTGCGCGCCTCGCCGATCGACGCCTTTTTCAGCGTCGCCCTGCCGCTCGCCCGCCCGGGCTTTCTCGTGGCGGCGATCCTGACCTTCGCCCACACCATCGGCGAGTTCGGGGTGGTGCTGATGATCGGCGGCGGCATTCCCGGTGAGACCGAGGTCCTCTCCATCGAGATCTACAGGCTGGTCGAGGCCCTGGAATGGGACAGGGCTCACCAGCTGGCCGGCCTGCTGCTGGTCTTCGCCTTCGCCGTCATGCTGAGCCTGCTGCTGATCGAGCGACGGACCGGGCGGCTGCGCCCATGAGCCGCGCCCCTGGCCGGATCGAAGCGAGGTTCAGTGGCCGGCTTGGCGACTTCACCCTCGACGCCGAGCTCAGCACGCCGGCGGCTGGCGTCACGGTGCTGTTCGGACCCTCCGGCTGCGGCAAGACCACCCTGCTGCGCTGCGTGGCCGGTCTGGAGCGGCTGCCCGGGCGCCTCGTCGTCGAGGGCGAGGTCTGGCAGGACGAGGCGCGCTTCCTCCCCGCCCATCAGCGTCCGGTGGGCTATGTCTTCCAGGAGGCCAGCCTGCTGGCCCACCTGTCGGTGCGGCGCAATCTGCTGTTCGGCTTTCAGCGGACCCGGGACGAACAGCGGATCACCCTCGATCAGGTGGTTAGCCTTCTGGGCCTGGACCACCTGCTGGAGCGTGGCGTCGCGCGGCTGTCTGGCGGCGAGCGCCAGCGGGTGGCCATCGGCCGGGCCCTTTTGTCCCAGCCGCGCCTGCTGCTGATGGACGAGCCGCTGGCCAGTCTCGACCGGGCCCGCAAGGCCGAGGTGCTCCCCTATCTGGAACGCCTGCACAGCGATCTGGCCATCCCGATCCTCTATGTCACGCATGATCCAGCTGAGGCCGCCAGGCTGGGCGACAGGCAGATCACCCTGAGCGAGGGCCGAACGGGCCCCGTCATTGAGACTCGGGACGATGCGCAAGGCGCCCGGCTCGCCGCGCGGCTGGCGGAGGTCGGACCAGAGCGGTTGTTTGAAGACCTCTGCGCGACGGGCGTCCCACCGGAACTCGCCCAGCTGACCCTCGCAGCGCTCCTGGCCGGTCTCCCGCCCTGGCGAATCTCAGATGGAGGGCGGTGAGGTCAGGCCGGTTCCAGGTGACGCTTCCAGAAGGCCAGCCAGGAGTCCCGCTCATGCGCCGGGATTTCCACGTGCCGCCCCGGATTGATGTGCATGGTCTTCTCGGTCGAGCCGAAGGCGTCGAACAGGGCGATCCCCTGGTCCCGCTTCATCAGTTCATCCTCCCACTGGTAGACGAACATCAGGGGGATGCGGATCTGTTCGGCGGCGGCCTTGTGATCTTCCAGTCCTGGAAATGCGCCGAACAGGCCGAAGATGGCGCAGGCGATCCGCGGCTCCTCGGCGACAAACGGCACGCCGAACCGGGTCCCCATGGAGACGCCCCAGTAGCCGACCTTGCGGTCTGAGCCGACAAAGTCGAGGGCCTGAGCTGCGTCCAGGACCGCCTTCCACTCCGCCGTCACCTTGGCGACGGTGTCGGGGTCGCGGGAAATTTTTGGTCGCTCGCCGCCCTCGGGGCGCTTGCCTTCCTGGGCGGCGCGGCCGGCCGCCAATGCTGCGGCGCGCGCCTTCTCCGCCTGCTCGCGGGTGATGCGATCGCCGTGCCCCGGCGCGTCGATGGCCACGGTCGCGTAGCCCAGGGTCTGGGCGTGGGTGACGGCCGCCCCGGCGATATTGGCCGCCTTCTTGTGCTGCGAGCCCCCGTGACCCAGCAGGATGAGCGGCCGTGAGCCCTTGGCCCCTTCCGGCGCCCAGATGCAGCCGGGCACGGTGTCGCCGCCCACCTGCAGCCGGAACTCCCGCCGCGTGACGCCGTCGGCGGTCTTTTCTCCGATGAAGTCCATCTCGTCCCCTGGGTTCGTTTTTCTTGTGATGTCAGGCCGCCGCGCCGGCCGGATCGGGCAGACCCAGGATGCGCTTGGATATGATGTTGTTCTGGATTTCGTAGGAGCCGGCATAGATGGTCGAGGCCTTGCCCGAGAGCCATTCGCGGGTATTGGCCAGGGCGTCAGGACCGAAGGCCTCGCCCTCCCAGCCCAGGCCGCCGTGGCCATAGATTTCCAAGAGAAGCTCGGCGCGCGTCTGGTTCACCGCCGAGGAGACGTTCTTCAGAATCGAGGTCGCCGCGCTGGGCCCGGCGCCCTTCGCCTCGGCCGCCGCCCTGTCCATCGTCAGACGCAGCAGCTTCCGGTCCATCAGGTGCTCAGTCAGGCGACGGCGCAGATCGCTGTCGGCGAGGCGCCCATCCTGATCGCGTCCGATCTGGGCGATCGCCACCTCGTCCAGAGGCCGGCCCTCACCCGGGCGCGCCGGGGCGTCCTCGCTGCGCTGGCGCTCGTACTGCAACAGACGCTTGCCCACCGTCCAGCCGCCGTTGAGCGGGCCGAGCAGGTTCTCCTTGGGGACCTTCACATCGGTGAAGAAGGTCTCGCAGAAGGGAGACGAGCCCGAGATCAGCCGGATCGGGCGCACTTCGATCCCCGGCGACCTCATATCGATCATCAGGAAGCTGATGCCCTCGTGCTTCCTGCTGGTGTCGGTGCGCACCAGACAGAAGCACCAGTCGGCGTATTGCGCCCCCGACGTCCAGATCTTCTGGCCATTGACCACGAAGTGGTCGCCGCGGTCCTCCGCCCGGGTCTGGAGGGACGCCAGATCAGATCCGGCCCCCGGTTCGGAATAGCCCTGGCACCAGCGGGTCTCCCCGCGCGCGATGGGCGGAAGGTGCCGCGCCTTCTGCGCCTCGGTCCCGTATTCCAGCAGGGTGGGGCCGAACATTCGCACCCCCATGGACCAGCCAATGGGGTTCCAGCCGCCCACAGCGCGGATCTCCTCCCTCACCACCCGCGCGCCGGCCGGGGAGAGTTCGCCGCCGCCGTATTCGACCGGCCAGGTGGGCACGCCCCACCCTCGGGCGCAGAGGCGGGTCTTCCAGGTTTCGATCGCCTCGGGGTCGGCCGCGTCCTGCTGCCCCATGACCGGCGCACGGCCAGCCAGTTCCCTCGGGAAGTTCTCAGCCACCCAGGCGCGGGCGACGGCGCGCAGATCGTCGAGTTCGGTCATGGAGCATTGGGTAGATTTGATTGGTGCGATCGTCAACAACGAGGCCTTGGCAGGCCTCCATTCCAGCCATCGCCCGACGGTTGCACCCCGGTCGGTCTTATGTATTGGTGTCTTCGTCAAAAAGAACACGACAGAGGAAACCCCATGGCCCCCTATGCCAGTGGCCGCGTCTTTCACGACGCCGACAGCCATGTGATGGAGCCGGGCGACTGGCTGATCCCCCACGCGGAGGGGCCGCTGCTGGATCACCTCAGGGCGCGCAAATCCGCCGAGCGGATCGAAACCCAGGTGGCCGCCGCCCGCGCCCGTGCCGATGATCCGGACGCCACCCGCAAGGCCGCCGAGAAGCTGGTGGACGGCCCTAAGGGCTGGATCGCCTATGGCGCCTTCGATGCGCAGGAGCGCAAGCGCGCCCTGGACGAACTGGGCTTTTCCCGTCAGCTGGTGTTCGCCACCTCGTCGCTCGCCCACTTCCGTGGCGCGGCGGACCCGGAGGTGCTGTTCGCCGGCGCCCGGGCGCACAACAAGGCCATGGCCGCCTTCTGCGCCGACCCGCGCCTGATCGGCGTCGGCTTCGTGCCGCTGGACGATCCTCAGAAGGCCGTGGAGATCGCGCAAGAGGCCATCGAGCTCGGCTGCGGGGCCTTCTGGGTCCCGTCGACTCCGGCCGGCGACCGCTCGCCGGGCCACCCGGACCTCGATCCCTTCTGGTCGCTGCTGGCGAAGAAGCGCATCCCCTTCATGCTGCATATCGGCCAGGGGTCGCGGGTTCTGCCGAAGCAGTACAACAACAACGGCAAGCCCCGATCGCCCGACCTGCATGGCGGCGGCGAGAACCTGCGCTTCCAGGACTTCATCGTCCTGCCCTTCTCGGCCCAGATGTTCCTGGCGGCCATGGTCTATGACGGTCTTTTCGACCGGGTGCCGGACCTGCGCGGCGGGGTGATCGAGTTCGGCGCGGCCTGGGTGCCGGGCTTCCTGCGCCAGATCGATCTCGGCTATCGCAGCTTCTCCAAGACCGACCCGCAGCTCAAGGCCCTGGCCATGAAGCCGTCGGAGTACATGCGCAAGCACATCAAGTTCACCCCATTTCCGGGCGAGGATGTGGGCCACCTGATCGCCGACGCCGGCGCCGACCTCTTCCTGTTTTCCAGCGACTATCCGCACCCCGAGGGGACCACTGACCCCATCGGCCGGTTCGAACGGACTTTCGAGGGCCTCAGCGAGGACGACCGCGAGCGGTTCTACAGCCGCAATTTCGAAGAGATGATGGGCGCGTTCTAGGGAGCGTCCGCAAAAGGGAGACACGCCATGGCTGACACCCTCCAGGGCAGGATCATCGAGGGCGAATTCCGCAGCCCCCACAACGGCTTCCAGCAGGCGCCGGGCTCGATCCACAATGACGAGGTGGCTTCGAAGCTGGGCTTCAAGGGCGGCACCGTGCCGGGCTCGGTCCATATGGACCAGTTCGCCCCCATGCTGGTGGAGACCTATGGCGCCGACTGGTTCGCCCACGGGAACATGTCCCTGCACTTCACCCAGGCGACGGTGGATCGCGAAGAGGTCAAGGCGGTGATGGAGGCTGCCAGCCCGCGCTCGCGCCTGACCATGTTCAACCGCGAGGGCGTCCAGGTCTGCATCGGCACCGCCAGCGGCGAGACCCGTGACGCGGAGTCGGAGATAGCCCGCCGCATGGCCACCCAGGCTCTGGGGTCGCCTGGGGCGCTTCGGATCCTGGCCGGATACAAGATCGGCGACACCAATACCGGCATCCCCATGCGCATCGAGCGTGAGGCGCTGGAGAAGTCGCTTAGCCGCATCACCGAGCGGCTGCCCCTTTACGATGAGGGGGTCCTCCCCCCCTCTCACCTCGTGCGGCTGGCCCATATCAGCCGCCCCACGGTGCTGGCCAAGGTGAACCAGTCCGTGGGCCTCTTTGGCGCATTGGAGATTCGCATCGCCGACGGGCCGCTGAAGGCGGGCCATGACTATGTCGGGCGGACCACCATGCTGAAACTCACCGAAAGCCCCAAGACCGAGAACGCCTGGTACGACGTAGACATCGCCGACGCCGGGACAGGCAAGGATGTCGCCACGGTCACCTTCATGATCCGCTTCATGAAGGCCTCCTCGCCCCTCTGGGCCAGGCCGGCCTGAGAGGGTAAGCCATTCCCCCATGGCAGCCCCGCGCCCCCAAGCTGAGACCTCCGCCCCGCCGCGCCTGACGCGCGAAGCGCTCTACGATCAGGTCTGGACGACGCCGTTGTCGACCCTGGCGCTTCGGTGGGGGATCAGCCGCAGCGGGCTGGCCAAGATCTGCGACCGGCTGATGGTGCCCTATCCCGGGCGAGGCTACTGGAATGCGCAGAAGGCCGAGTGCCCGCCCCTGCCGCCGGCGCCGGCGGGCGTTGACGCAGAGGTGGACCTGTCGGCCCGGGCGGGCCGCGCGCGCCGCGACCGGACCCGCCTGTCGCCCGAGGCCCGGCAGGACCAGTTGATGGCGGCGGCGGCCACCATCATCACGGCCGAGGGCCTGCATGCGGCGACCATGAAGCGCGTCGCCCGCGAGACGGGCCTCAGCGAAGCCCAGGCCCACAACCTCTTTCCCCGGCGCGCCGACCTGCTGATCGCGCTCGCCCGCCGGGAGCTGGCGGCCATGAATGACGAGCGCCAGGCCGAGATCGAGCGGGGCCAGGACAATCTGACCCGGGTCACCCTCTCGACCCTGGCCTATCTGCGCCAGGTGGAGGAACGCGGCGCCCTGATCCAACGGCTGCTCAACAGTCCCGAGGTGCGCGCCGGCCTTCGGGCCGAGCGGGAGGCCCAGAGCGGCTATTCCCGGCGGCGCATGACCGAGCGGCTGACGACGCGCTATGGCGTCGAGGCCGATCTGGCCCGCGGCGCGACCGTGGTCCTGACCGCCGTCTGCCTGCGGGCCGGACGGCTGCTGGCGGAGAAGAAGATTCCCCTGTCCGTGGCCGAGCGGTTGAGCCTGGCCATCGTCACCGGCGGCAATCGCGAGATCGTCCGCGAGGGCCGCAGCTAGACGTCTGGCGTCAGCGCCCCCAGGGACGAGCCGATCAGGCGCGTTGTAAGCTCGCGTCCTCGTTCGGGGGTCAGGTCGCCCGTATGGACCAGACGCCCGGCCTCTTCCGGAATGGTGGTCATCAGACTGAGCGCCGCCACCGCCTCCTTCGCCGACAGACGCAGGGTGAGCCGCGCCTTGCGCGCCAGCCGTCGAGCGATGCGGTCACGGACCGCGGCGAGCGCGGGATCGATTCGGCCGGCCATGTAGGGGTCCCGCAGCACGATGTGCGCCACCGGCCCAGCCTGGGCCACCTCGTCGAAATAGAGCGCCGCGCAAGCCTGGGCGGCGCTGAACAGATGGTCCTCCGCCGCCGCATCCTCCAGGCCCGCCGCGAGCAATGCCGCAAATCGGCGGGACAGCAGCGCATTGGCCAGGTCGTGCTGGTTGGGGAAATAGGCGTAGATGAGCGCCTTGCTGACCTGGGCGGCCCGCGCCAGGTCCTCCAGGGGCAAGGGCAGCCCGCCATGGGCCGCAAGCAGAACCTCGGCGGCGTCCAGAATCTCGTCCCGCCGCACCTCAGGGGAAAGCCGGGCGCGCCCACCCTTCTGCGCCGTTTCGGACCTCATGCGGGATTTGTGGGCCGCCGCTGTCGCCTAGGCAAGTTCCGCTGTGCGGAAGGCTAACCCGTCTAGTGACATTCGCACCATTAGTGAGCCATATTGCCTGGGCCCGGCTATCGACGAAGACGCCACCCGAGAGCGTCGCGGCCGGCAGGGAGGCCCTATGGCTGGACGGCTCGACGACGATTCCGCAAGCACCCTGAAAGCCGCCGCCGAGCTCGGCATGGCGCCGGCCTTCTGGGCCGCCCGTCAGCCCGACAAGGTCGCCATTTTCGAGATGTCGGGGCCGACTCGCACGTTCGGGGCGCTCAACGCCAATGCGAACCGCATCGCCCGGCTCCTGCGGGATAGGGGCCTGAAGCCCGGCGATTCCGTCGCCCTGCTCTGCCCCAACCGGGCCGAATTCGTCGATGTGCTCTTCGCCACCCAGCGCTGCGGCCTGCGCATGACGCCGGTCAACTGGCACCTGACGCCCGAAGAGATCGCGTATGTGATCGACAACTGCGAGGCCCGCGCGCTTTTCGCCGACGCCGCGGTGGCCGGCGCGGCCGAGGCCGCTGCGCAGTGCCCGGGCCTGATCCTGAAGATCGCCATCGGCGCGCCCCTGCCGGGCTTTCATGACTATGAGAGGGCGCTCGCCGCCTATTCGGATCAGGACATCACCGATCCGGCACGCGGCCACACCATGCTCTATTCGTCAGGGACGACGGGCAGGCCCAAGGGAGTCTACAAGCCCAATGCGCCCATTCCGACCTATGATCCGGCCTATCAGGATGATGACGTCCACTTCTGCACCGGCCCGGCCTATCACGCCTCGCCCATGGCCGGAGACGTCCGCAAGGCTCTGGTGAACGGCGTGCCGACCGTGCTGCTCGACAAATGGGACAGTCAGACCGTACTGGCGACCATCGAAGCCCGACGGGTCACCCGCAGCCATTTCGTGCCGATCATGTTTCAGCGCCTGCTCGGCCTGCCGCCCGAGGTGCGCGCCAGACATGACCTCAGCTCCCTGCGTCGCATATCCCATGGCGCGGCCCCCTGCCCGCCGGAGGTCAAGCAGGCCATGATCGCGTGGCTGGGGCCCGTGCTGTTCGAATACTATGCCGGCTCCGAGGGCGGCGTCGGCTTCTGGGTCACGTCGGAGGACTGGCTGAAGAAGCCAGGCACGGTGGGCCGGCGGCCCGATCCGGAGGCGGCGAAGATCCTCGACGAGGCCGGCAACGAGTTGCCCCCTGGCCAGCCCGGCACGATCTACATGCGTCTCGCCGACCAGGGTGGCTTCGAATACTTCAAGGACAGCGCCAAGACCGACTCCGGCCGCCGGGACGGCTATTTCACCATGGGAGACGTGGGCTACTTCGACGAGGACGGGTACCTCTTCCTCACCGGCCGCAGCGCCGAGACGATCATTGTCGGTGGGGTGAACATCTACCCCCAGGAGATCGACAATGAGCTCATCAAGCACCCGGCCGTGGCCGACTCCTGCACCGTGGGCGTGCCCCATGACGAGTATGGCGAGGAAGTACGGGCGGTGATCGAACTGGCCGCAGGCTACGCGCCGACCGAAGCCCTGAAGGATGAAATCCTGGCCTATGCCCGCCAGGCGGTGGCCAAGTATAAGGTCCCGCGCAAGGTCGACTTCGCCGCCCAGCTGCCCCGCAGCGAGGCCGGCAAGATCCAGCGCAACAAGGTCCGCGCACCCTACTGGGAGGGGCGAGCGCGGGCGATCTGAGGACCGGCTGTGGCCATGGAGCCGAGGGACGTGACGGGCCGGAGTCGAGGCCGTCCTGGGCAAGCGGGGCTGGTTCGAGCTGGCCTCTGGCGGCCCGCGAGGCGCCAGACTTTGAGGGTCGCCTACCTGCCCCCGCGACCATGGACCGCAGGCTCCGGGCCGCACGTGGTTGACAGCAGCAACTTCTCCTAAAGCCTACCCTGGCTAAGCTCCCGCAAGAAATGGGGAGCGAGATGCAGAGCGCGAGCAGCTACGCCGCCCTGGCCGAGATACGGCAAAAAGACCTGCCCATGCGCCTGGGCTTCGCCCTGTTCCTGGCGGTGGGCGGAGCGGTGTTCGCCGGCCCCCTGGGTGCGGCCATCTGGATCGCCGCCGTGCTGGTCGGCCAGGGCCTGGACGCCCTTCTGGCCCGGGCCATCATCCGCCGGGGGGGCGCCGGGCGGAGTCTGGCTCGTCTCTATATCGCCTCCATAACGCTCAGCGCGGCGGTCTATTCCAGCATCAGCGCCTACACCTGGTTCGAGGGCGGGCTCGCCGGCAAGCTGTTCGCCATACTGACGCCGGCCGGCGCGCTGCTGAACGCCGCCCTCCAGCTGGAGCGCGCGCCCCGCGGCCAGATCCCGGTCTGGGGACCGCACTTAGCCTTCCTACTGGGTTTGCCCCTGGTGAGCGGCATCCACTCACCCGAACCTGACCTTCCCCAGATGGCCTTCGTCTCCCTGGGCGGCGTGGTCTATGTGGCCCATCTCGTCATCGCGGTGCGGAAGTTCCGCCAGCACAATCAGGACAAGCGGCGGGACGCCGCCGCCCTGCGGGAGATGCAGTCGACGCTCTCGGCCTTCGTGGCCACGGTGCCAGCCTCGGTCATGGTCACGGACACGCAGATGCGGGTGCTGGAGGCGAGCCCAAGCTGGCTGGCCGCTTTCGGCCTGACCTTAGAGGAGACCCGCGGCCGGACCGTTTATGACCTCGCGCCAGACTATTTCGAACGCTTCCGACCAGTCTATGAACGCTGCCTGGCTGGCGAACAGATCCAGGGTAGCCGGCTGCCCGGCCCGGCCGGCGCGGGTAATCCGATTTATCTGCGGGCCGAGCTTACGCCCTGGAGGGACGGACGCGGCGAGGTCGGCGGCCTGATCTCCGCCGCCCTGGACATCACGGAGATGGTCGAGGCCCTGGAGCGCACCGAGCGGTCACAACAGCGCCTGCAGATGGCCCTGGAGATCGCCGACCTTCACGTATGGGAGTGTGACTACGTCCACCATACCGTTGAGACCGAAGGCGCCGCCAGCACCTTCTTCGACGGCGAAGTGGATCAGGAGGCCTTCCTACGCGACAGCCACATCACCATCGACCCTCGGGACCGGGCCCTGATCGCCGACGAATGGACCACGGCGGTGCTGGCGGACCGTCCTTTCCACCCTGAATACCGCATCCACCGCAAGGACGGCAAAGAGGTCTGGGCCACCTGTGCGGTCAGGCTGATCCGCGACGAGAAGGGCCAGCCTGTGCGCCTGATCGGCGCCATGCAGAACATCACCGAGCGGAAACGGTCCGAGGCCGCCATACTTCAGGCCCGCGATGAGGCTCAGGCCGCGAACCGGGCCAAGAGCGCCTTCCTGGCCACAATGAGCCACGAGATCCGAACCCCTCTGAACGGGGTGATCGGCATGGCCCAGGCCATGACGAACGATCAACTGACACCCGCCCAACAGGAACGGATCGAGGTGATCCGTCAGTCCGGTGAGACCCTGCTGGCCATCCTCAACGATGTGCTCGACCTGGCCAAGATCGAGGCTGGAAAGCTCGATCTGGAGATCACCGAGTTCGACCTGACCCGCCTTGTCGCCGGCGCGCACGGGGCCTTCACGGCCCTGGCCGAGCGGAAGGGCCTGGACTTCAGTCTAGCGGTGGAGCCGCAGGCCCGGGGCCGCTACCGGTCGGACTCAACGCGCATCCGGCAGATCCTTTACAACCTGATCTCCAACGCCCTGAAATTCACCGACGAGGGCGAGGTCGCTGTGCGGGTGGCCGCTGCGCCCGAGGGCCTGCAGCTCGAGGTCAGCGACACCGGGTGCGGTATGTCCGAGGAGGTGCTGGGGCGTCTGTTCGGCCGCTTTGAACAGGCCGATCCGTCCACGACCCGGCGCTTCGGTGGCACAGGCCTGGGCCTCGCCATCAGCCGCGAGCTGGCCGACCTCCTGGGGGCGAGCCTCACGGCCGAGAGCGCGCCCGAGGGGGGCAGCCGCTTCGTACTCACCCTGCCCCTCGTCCGGCTAGGCCCGGAAGACAGCCGCCCGGTGGCGACGACCGCCGCCCCTGTGACAGCGCCTGCCACCCTCAAGGTGCTGGCGGCCGAGGATAACGCCGTCAACCAGTTGGTCCTGAAGACCCTGCTCCACGCCGTCGGGGTCGAACCGGTGGTGGTGAGCGATGGAATGCAGGCCGTGGCCGCCTGGCGCGCCGAGCCCTGGGACGTGGTGCTGATGGACGTGCAGATGCCCCTGCTCGACGGCCCCGCCGCAACCCGGGCCATCCGCGAGGAAGAGGCCCGGACCGGCCGCCCTCGCACCCCCATCATCGCGCTAACCGCCAACGCCATGGCCAATCAGGTAGAGGCCTATTTTGAGGCTGGAATGGACGGTTACGTGTCGAAGCCCATCGACGCGGCCAAGCTCTACGAAGCCCTGAGCGCCCTGCCTGAGCCCGAGGCCACCGAGGCCTGACGGGGGAGTAAACATCAAAAAGCCGCCGGACGGGATGCGTCAGGCGGCTTTGAGGTGTTTTGGGTGCGGGGACAGGATTTGAACCTGTGACCTTCAGGTTATGAGCCTGACGAGCTACCGGGCTGCTCCACC
>JAIXZX010000004.1 GCA_027489335.1 Caulobacteraceae bacterium
CGTCAAAGATCATCAGGACGTCATGCCGGTCGGCCACGACCCGCAGGCGGCGCAGCACCTCGTCATCGTGGATCAGCATGCCGCCGGCCCCCTGGATGCGGGGTTCGACGATCAGGGCCGCGATCTCATAGCCCTTCTCGGCCAGCAGGGCGTCCAGTGCGGCCTCACTGTCGCGGTCCCGGGGCAGGGCGACCACATGCTGGCTCGGCATCACCCCGGAAAACAGGCTGTGCATGCCCTCTTCCGGGTCGCAGATCGTCATGGTGGCCAGCGTGTCCCCATGATAGCCGCCGAGGAAGCTGACGAACTTCGAGCGGCCAGATACGCCGCGATTGATCCAGAACTGGATCGCCATCTTCATGGCGATCTCCACCGAGACCGACCCGCTCTCCGCAAAGAAGACGTGGTCGAGATCGCCGGGCAGCAGGGCGGCGAGGCGCCTCGCCAGGTCATAGGCCGGCGCATGGGCGAGGCCCCCGAACATCACATGCGGCGCGATGGCCAGCTGATCGGCCACGGCCTTGGCGATATGGGGATGGTTGTAGCCGTGGCAGGCGGTCCACCAGCTGGCGATGCCGTCCACCAGCTCCCGGCCGTCCTCCAGGATGATGCGCGCGCCTTCCGTCCGGGCGACGGGAAGAGGCGCAGGCGCGGTCTTCATCTGACAATAGGGCCGCCACACATGGGGGGCGCCGCGGTCGAGCCAGTCGGTCATGGAGGCCTCCTTCGCCAAGCAAGGGCGCTTTAACGCGGGCGCAGCCTCGTGCATACCGCGCCCCGTGACCGACAGCCTCTCCGCCTTCGCCGCCGCCAAGCTCGCCGACCTGGACGCCGCCCACCTGCGCCGTCGGTTGACGCCCACCCACCGGATCGATGGGCTGTGGGTGGAGCGGGACGGGCGCCCCCTGCTGTCCTTCTCCTGCAACGACTATCTGAACCTGTCGCACCATCCCGCCGTGATCGAGGCCGCCGACGCCGCCCTGCGGGCCTACGGCGCCGGGGCCGGCGCCTCGCGGTTGGTGACCGGCGATCATCCGCTGCTGGGCGAGCTCGAGGCGCGGCTGGCTGCGTTCAAGGGGACCGAGGCCGCCTGCGTTTTCGGCTCCGGCTATCTGGCCAATGCCGGCCTGATCCCCACGGTGGTCGGTCCCGGCGACGGGGTGTTCGTCGATGAGCTGGCGCACGCCTGCATCTGGGCGGGCGCGCAGCTTTCGGGGGCCAGGATCATTCCCTTCGCCCACAACGACGTGGCCGATCTGGCAGCCAAGCTTGCCGTCGAGCGCGCTGGCCTGCGCCACGCCCTGATCGCCACTGACGGGGTCTTCTCCATGGACGGCGACCTCGCGCCGCTGGACGCGATCGGCGACCTGGCTCAGGCCCATGGCGGCTGGTTGCTGGTGGACGACGCTCACGGGCTCGGCGTTCTGGGGCAAGGCCGGGGAACGGCCGCCCTCTTCCCGGGCGTCCAGATCGACCTGGCCATGGGGACCTTGTCCAAGGCGGTCGGCGGCTATGGCGCCTATGTCTGCGCAAGCGGCCCGGTCATTGATCTGCTGCGCACCCGGGCGCGGACCTTCGTCTATTCCACCGGCTTGCCGCCCGCCAGCGCCGGGGCCGCCCTGGCCGCCCTGGACATCATCGCCGGCGACGCAGGGCTCACCGCCCGCCCCCTGGCCAAGGCCCGCCGGTTCACCACAGCGCTTGGCCTGCCGGAGGCCCAGAGCCCGATTGTGCCCGTGGTGCTGGGGGAGGCTGGCCGCACGCTGCGCGCCATGCAGGCCCTGGAGGCCCAGGGCTTCCTGGCCGTGGCCATCCGCCCACCCACTGTGCCGGCCGGGACCGCCCGCCTGCGGCTGGCCTTCACGGCCGCCCATGTCGACGCCGACATCGACCGCCTCGCCCTGGCCGTGGGCGCCCTGATGGAGACCGCCTGATGCGCGCCCTGTTCATCGCCGGGGCCCACACCGACGTGGGCAAAACCTACGCCGCCTGCGCCCTGATCGCCGCAGCCCGCGCACATGGCCTAAGTGTCGAAGCCTTCAAGCCGGTGGTGAGCGGGATCGACCCAGACGACTGGGCTGAGAGCGATCCTGGCCGCCTTCTGGCCGCCCTGGGGCGGCCCCTGACGCCCGCCAATCTTGAGGCCATGTCGCCGCTGCGGTTCACTGCGGCCCTATCGCCGCCCATGGCCGCCCGGCTGGAGGGCCGGGATCTGCGCCTGAAGACGCTGGTGGACCTGTGCCAGACAGCGCTCTCGGCGGGCGCGCCTGACCTGATGCTGATCGAAGGCGCGGGCGGGGTCATGTCGCCCCTCAGTGAGGACGCCACCAACCTCGACCTGATGGCGGCCCTTGGTCTGCCCGTCGTCCTGGTGGGCGGCTCCTATCTCGGCGCCATCAGCCACACCCTGACGGCCGCAAAGGTGATCCAGGACCACGGCCTCACCCTGGCCGCCGTGGTGATCAGCCAGGACGCCAGCCCAGAGGCGCCGGATTTCACCGAAACGATCGGCGATGTGGCGCGCTTCCTGCCAGGGGTTCGCGTGGTTCCGGCCCCGCGCAATGGGCAGGACTGGGCCGGGACGCTTATCTGACACCCAGACGCCAAGGGAGCCGCCGAACATGCCGATCTCGCCCGCCTATCAGCCCGATCCGCAGTTCGTGACCCTGGGGGACGGCTTCTTTGATCCCGTGGCCCCCGCGGACTTTCCCCAGACGATCCTGCGCTATCGCAATGACCGGGCCGCGGAGTCGGTTGGGCTGGGCGAGCTCAGCGAGAGCGAGTGGATCGCCCATTTCGGTCGCTTTTCGCCCCTGCCAGGCAACATCGATCCGCCGGTGGCCATGCGCTATCACGGCCACCAGTTCCGCACCTACAACCCCGAGATCGGCGACGGCCGCGGCTTCCTGTTCGCCCAGCTCCGTGAGGCCGGAACGGGTCGGCTGCTGGACCTCGGCACCAAGGGGTCGGGCCAGACCCCCTGGTCGCGGTCGGGCGACGGCCGGCTGACGCTGAAAGGCGGGGTGCGGGAGGTGCTGGCCACCGCCCTGCTCGAGGCGCTTGGCGTGCCGACCTCGCGGTCCTTCTCGCTGATCGAGACGGGCGAGGCCCTCGAGCGCAATGACGAGCCGAGCCCCACCCGGGGGGCGGCGCTGACCCGGCTCTCGCACAGCCATGTCCGGTTCGGGACCTTCCAGCGCCACGCCTTCGAGGAGGCCCCTGAGCGCATCAGCGCCCTGATCGACCACGTCATCACCCACTACTATCCCGAGATCGAGGGGGCGGAAGATCGCCCGGCCGCCCTGCTGGCGGCGGTGAGTGGAAAGATGGCGCGGTTGGCGGCGTCCTGGATGGCGGCGGGCTTCGTCCACGGGGTGCTCAACACCGACAATATGAACATCACCGGCGAGAGCTTCGACTACGGCCCCTACCGGTTCCTGCCGCGCAACGATCCCAACTTTGTCGCCGCCTACTTCGACCACAGCGGCCTCTACAGCTTTGGCCGTCAGGCCGAGGCGGTGTTCTGGAACCTGCGGCAGCTGGGCGGCTGCTTCTCCCTCGTCAGTCCGCCCGAACCCCTGGTCGAGGCGTTGAACGGGTTTGCGGGCCACTACCGGGGCGAGCTGGCGGCCGCCATGGGCCGCAGGCTGGGCGTGCGCAGCCAGGGCGCCGAGGCCGACTCCAGCCTCGCCCAGGCAGCGTTCCAGGCGCTGGCGGCGGGCGGCGAGCCCCTGCGCTGGGAGCCCTTCTTCTTCGACTGGTTCGGCGGTGAAGAGGCCCGCGCCCTGGCGGGCGTCCGCGGCGACATCTATCGCCAGACCGCCTTTGAGGACTTCCGTGCGCAGCTGGCCACCTTCGAGCCGGTTAGGCCTGATGCGATTTCACATCCCTATTTCGCCGCGCCTGAGCCTCAGGAGCTGATCTACGACGAGATCGAAGCGATCTGGGCGCGGATCGATCAGGCCGATGACTGGAGCGCCTTTGAGGCCAAGCTCGCGGCGATCGAGACCGCCCGGCAGGCCTATAGTCTGAGCGAGGACTAAAGCGGCTTCGGCGCGCTGGCTGCCGGAACCCGGGGCGGTCTCGCGCTCCATTGGGCCAGCGCCACACCGGCCAGGGTGACGGCGCCGCCCAGAGCCTGGAGGGGACCCAGCGCCTCGGCGAACAGGAGCCAGCCGGCGGCGGCGGCCACCACGGGCTGGATCAGGACTACGACGGACGCGGTGGCCGGCGGCAGGCGCCCCAGGGCCCAGGCGATGGCGCCTTGTCCTGCCACGTGCAGAACGCCAAGGCCGACGCAGGCCGCCCAGCCGCCGAGACTGGCGGGGATCACGCTCTCCCCCAGCAAAAGAGCCGCGCCCAGCAGGAGGGGCGCGCCGGTCAGGCTCGACCAGAACATGATCTTCAAGGCCGCCTCGGTCCGCCGCGCGGCGCTCACCGCCAGGAAGTAAAAGGCGTACCAGAGCGCCGTCAACGCGGCGGCGGCGTTGCCGAGGCCAGGCGCGGGCCCGACTGCCCCGCTGCGAGCTGCGGCCATGGTGAAGGCGCCGGCCAGGGCCAGGGTCACGGCCAGCAGGAACAGCTTGCGGGGCGTCTGGCGCAGGAAGATCCAGGCGAAAGCCGTCACCACCACCGGTGTCAGATTGGTCAGCACCGTGGCGTTGGCCACCGAGGTGAGCGCGATGCCGTAGTGCCAGAAGCCCAGATCCAGGGCGAACATCACCCCGGCGATCATGGCCAGCCGCGAGGGCGCGCGGCCAAGGCCTGCGCCCGCCCGCCGGGTCATCAGGGCCAGCAGCGGCAGGGCGAAGGCCAGCCGCCAGAAGCCGGCGGCGGCCGAGCCGGTGTCGGACAGGCGCACCAGGATTGGCACGAAACCGATGACGACGGCGCCGAAGATCAGCACCCCCAGGGCGCGGCCGTCGCTGGTCTGCGGGGCTTGCGGGGTGGTCACAGGCCCATCTCCTGGCGCAACTGCTCGGGCGTGAGGCCCGCGACGCGTAGCGCCTGCAGGGTCTCGGCCCGGTCACGCTTGGCGTAGCGCTTCCCGTCTGGTCCCGCCAGCAGCCGATGGTGGCGGTAGACCGGCGTCGGCAGGGCGAGCAGAGCCTGCAACAGGCGCTGGACATGGGCGGCCTCGAAGAGGTCACAGCCGCGGATGACGTGGGTGACGCCTTGCAGGGCGTCGTCGATCACCACGGCCAGATGGTAGGCCACGCCCACATCCTTGCGCGCCAGCACCACGTCGCCGCCGAGTTCGGGCCGGGCCCCGATCAGGCCGCTCTCGCCGTTCGGCCCCTGGCCCTCTTCCAGGAAGGAGAGGTCCTCGAACCCGCCCAGGCGGACGTGGGCGGCGTCGAGGGAGAGCCGCCAGGCGAAGGCTTCACCTCGGGCCAGGCGTTCGGCCTCTTCGCCCGCGGGAAGAGGGGCGCTGCGGAAGGTGTCCATGGCGCCGTGCGGCGCGCTGGCCATCGCCTGGGCGACCTCCTTGCGCGTGCGGAAGCAGCGATAGACGAGGCCGTCGGCCGCAAGGCGCGAAAGCGCGGCCTCATAATCGTCGAGGTGTTCAGACTGGCGCCGCACAGGCTCAGGCCAGGTGATCCCCAGCCAGGCCAGATCTTCGGAGATGGCCGCCTCGAACTCTGATCGCGCGCGGGTGGCGTCGATGTCCTCGATCCGTAGCAGAAGGGTTCCACCGGCCGCCTGCGCCGCCTCATAGGCCAGCAGGGCCGAATAGGCGTGCCCCCGGTGCAGCAGGCCGGTGGGGGAGGGGGCGAAACGGGTGACGAAGGGCGCGCTCACCCCAAGGGCTCTAGCCCTAGAGGCCCTTGGCGAACACCCCCACATGGGCGAGCACCCCGCGCAGGAAGGCCTCCTCGCCGCCCAGGGCTTCCTTGAGGGGCTCGAATTGCTTGAAGCTGGTCATCTCGGCCAGTCCATGGGCGGCGCACCAGCAGGCGATGGTGGCGAGCTCCAGGCCGATCTCGTCGCTGGGGTCGGCGCCGGCGGAGATCAGCACCTCCCGAACCCGGCGATAGGCGCTCTCCTCATTCTCCAGCACATGGGCGGGCATGTCGGCCTTGTCCCGGGAGCAATCGTACATCACCCGGTAGAGGTCGGGGTGCTGGCTGGCGAAGCAGACATAGGCGACCCCCAGCTCCCGCACCCGATCGGGGGGAGAGGTATGGGCGTCCCGGGCGGCCTGGAAGGCCAGATCGAGCTTCTCCCAGCCCTCGTGGGCCACGGCGTCGAGCAGTTCGCTCTTGTCCTTGAAGTGGTGATAGGGCGCGGCCGGACTGACGCCAGCCTCCCGCGCCACGGCGCGCAGAGACAGGGCCTGGGCGCCTTCCTTCTCCAGGAGGCGGCAGGCGGCCTCCACCAGGGCGCGGCGCAGATCGCCGTGGTGATAGGGGCGCGACTCGGGGACTTCAGATTCTCTCATTACGCCGAGTGTAATTCTCTATCTGATCGCCGTAAAGATCATCTTGACGCCGCTTAGATGTGCGCTATCTTAGCGTTGTTCAAATAAGAAACCCGCCCCCCTCCCCGGGGGCTCCAACTCACAAGGTGTGTGTCATGTCTCTCGCTTCCCTGTCGGCCGCCGAACGCGTCTTTGATCGCATCACCCCGGCCCTGTTCGTGGTGCTCAGCCTCGCCCTGGTGGGCGCGCTGTTCGGCGCCTTCGCCTGAGGGCGACCTTTTTCTCCCAGTCTGTCGCCTTGAGGGGGCCCTATGGGTCCCCTCTTTTTTTGTGCGTGCATCCCGCCGCACGACGCCATGGAGCCGTCACAGAATCGCGACTATGGTGAGGGGGTTCTGGGTCTCCCAGGGCACACGAGAGGGAGGATCTGCGTCTTCAGTCTCAGTGCATTTGACATAGGGCGTTTGGCGCCCCTGCCGTGGGCGTTCCGGCGATGCAGGTGATCCAGCATCCCCCGTCGGGCTGGCCGGCCCTCGTACTCAACGCCGACTATCGGCCGCTCAGCTATTATCCCCTGTCGGTCTGGCCCTGGCAGGAAGTGATCAAGGCGGTGTTCCTGGATCGGGTCGACGTGGTCTCGACCTACGACCATATGATCCGCTCCCCCTCCTTCTCCATGCGTCTGCCCAGCGTCGTCGCGCTGAAGAGCTATGTCACGCAGGACCGCCCGCCGGCCTTCACCCGCTTCAACCTGTTTCTCCGCGACGGCTTCGCCTGCCAGTACTGCCGCTCGGGCGAAGACCTGACCTTCGACCACGTGGTGCCGCGCTCGAGGGGCGGCCGCACCAGCTGGGAGAACATCGTCACCGCCTGCGCCCCCTGCAATCTCGCCAAGGGCGGACGCACCCCGCTGGAGGCTGGCATGCGGCCGCTCATGGCGCCGCGCCGTCCCCAGGCCCATGAGCTGCAGGAGCGGGGCCGCCGCTTCCCGCCCAACTACCTCCACCAGAGCTGGCTGGATTACCTATACTGGGACATTGAGCTGGAAGCCTGAGGCGGCGGTCTGAGGAGACGCGCTAAAGGCGAACGCTATTGACCTGCTCGCGCATATCGTGTGGGGTCCCCACTCAGCGGGGGAATCCAAAAACATGCGTACTGTAAATATCGCGGCCGTATTGGCGGCCTGCGTTGCGCTTTCTGCCTGCGCGACAAATCAGAAAGTTTCAGTAAACCAACTAGGTGATGAGCATCTTAGCTGTGCTCAAATCGTATCTCAGGACCGGCAGCTTGATGAGGTTCTTGAGAAGGCACAGAATAATAAAGGTGTCAGCACTGCGAATGTCGCAGCTGTTATTTTCTTCTGGCCAGCAGCCGTCGGAAATTACATGGACGCCGATAAGGCCGAGCAACTGGTGACGCGACGCAAGACCGTCCTCGCAGACATGTATGCCAAGAAGGGCTGTTCGGCTTAGTCATGCGTCGCGTCGCGACATAAAGCCGGCGGAATCTTCAGGGGACTCGGGCCGTCATGAGGCGGCTTGAGTTCCCTCCCACTCGACCCTGGGCCATCGGCCCTCGGCCCGCCAACCGCTTCACGTCCTTGAACCTCCGCCGAGCTTGAGCGTTCGCCATGGTGGCGCTTTGGCAGTTCCCGCCTGCGCCAGCGCCATACGGGCGTCATGGGAGGCCGGGCCATCCTACGAACACAGATGAATCCGCGTGTCTTCTGGGGCGCGAGCCTGATTGTGGGGGCCTTGCTGGCCGTTGCGGTGGTGGCCCCGGAGCAGTCCGACCGGATCTTCCAGTCGGCCCAGGGCTGGGTCATCGACACCTTCGGCTGGTTCTATGTCGCCGCGGTCGCCGGGTTCCTGGGGCTCGTGCTGTTCCTCGCCCTTGGCCCGACGGGAAACCTCAAGCTCGGGCCGGACGATTGCGAACCTGATTTTCCCTACGTGTCCTGGCTTGCCATGCTGTTTGCGGCCGGCATGGGCATCGGCCTGATGTATTTCGGCGTCGCTGAGCCCATCCAGCACTATGTCAGCCCGCCGGAGGCCGAGCCGGGGACCTTCGCAGCGGCCCGTGAGGCCATGGTGATCACCTTCACCCACTACGGGGTCCATGCCTGGGCCATCTATGCGCTGGTGGGGTTGAGCCTAGGCTTCTTCGCTCACCGCAAGGGGCTGCCGCTCACCCTGCGTTCGGGTCTCTCGCCCCTGCTGGGCAAGCGCACCAACGGCCCGATCGGCGATGCGGTGGACATCTTCGCTGTCTGCGGGACGGTGTTCGGCATTGCGACCTCCCTGGGGTTTGGGGTGTCGCAGATCAACAGCGGCCTCAACTACCTGATCGGCCTGCCCAACACCGCGCTGATGCAGTGCGCGCTGATCGCGCTCGTGATGGCCGCCGCCACGGTCTCGGTGCTGACCGGCCTCGACAAGGGGGTGCGCCGCCTGTCGGAGCTGAACCTGACCCTTGCGGTCCTGCTGATGCTGTTCGTGCTGGTGGTGGGTCCGACGGGCTTTCTGCTCAAGGCCCTGGTGCAGAATTTCGGCCTCTATCTCGACCACTTCTTCGTCCGCACCTTCACCCTCTACGCCTATGAGCCTCGGGGCTGGATGGCCGACTGGACCCTGTTCTACTGGGCCTGGTGGATCGCCTGGTCGCCCTTTGTGGGCATGTTCATCGCGAGGATCTCCCGCGGGAGGACGGTCCGCCAGTTCATCCTCAATGTGCTGCTGGTCCCGGCCGGGTTCACCTTCCTGTGGATGACCGTATTCGGCAACACCGCCATCTTTCTGGACATGGGCGCAGCGAGCGGCGCGATATCGGCGGCGGTCAGCGCGGATCTGTCGACGGCGCTGTTCCGCTTCTTCGCCGAGCTTCCCGGGACGGCCATCACCTCCACCGTCGCTGTCGTGCTGGTGGCGGTCTTCTTCATCACCTCGGCCGATTCGGGCTCCCTGGTGATCGACACCCTGGCCTCGGGCGGGGCCGACGACACGCCGCGCTGGCAGCGGGTCTACTGGTGTCTGTTGTTAGGGCTGGTGGCGGGCCTGTTGCTGCTGGCCGGCGGGCTGGGCGCCCTGCAGGCGGCCACCCTGGTCGCGGCCTTGCCGTTCACCGTCATCATGATCGCCCTGGCTTTCGGTTTGACCCGGCAGATGAACGCCGATGTGGCCGGCCGTACGGTTGAAACCGAAGGTCCGCCTCTGGCCGAGCAGCTGAAGCGGCTCCTGGCGCCCGCCAGCCGGCGCGATATCCAGCGTCAGCTGGATCGGGTCGCCGCCCCGGCCCTGGAAAGCGTCCGTGAAGGTCTGGCCGCCGAGGGCCTGACCACCGAGGTCCTCCGCCAGGAGGACGAAGTCGCCCTGACGGCTTCGGCCGGGCAGGGCAGGGCCTTCCACTATCGCCTGATCGCCCGCGACCGTCCGCGTCCAGCCATGACCGCGCTGGACGCCTCGGAGCGGCGGCGCGCCATGGAGTGGCGCCTGACGGCCCGTTCCGACGAGGTGCCTCGTCCGCGGGACGTGACCGGCTTCACTCATGACCAGATCGTCGCCGATGTCCTCGAGCATCTTCACCGCTGGCGAGTGGGCTAGGCTCTCTCACCCAGCCGCCAGGCGCCTGCGAATCGCCTCAACCAGGGTCTGGCGATCAAAGGGCTTGGCCAGAGCGTCCTGCGCGCCCAGGGCCTTGGCGGTTTCAAGGATGGTGTCGGGACTGATCGTTCGCCACCCGCCGGACATGGCGATGATGGGCAGGTCGGGCCAATGGGTGCGAATTTGACCGATCGTCTCCATGCCGTCCTGATCGGGCATGAAAATATCGACTATAACCAGAGATACTGGAAGTTCTTGCAGGTAAGTCATCGCCTGGGCGGCAGTCTGAGACGCAATTGCCTCAAATCCTTCCAGGTGAAGATGCGCGGAAATAACCTGTAACAGTGTTACGTCGTCATCGACCAAAAGTATCAAGGGTCGAGTCGTCATGAAATTCGGCTCCAGAAAACGAGCCGTGTCTAACGGTGTTCGGATCAGCGTGCATGGCCGCTCGCCCCAGGGGCGAGGGCTGCACGTACTGCACGCGCGGGCCTAGGGCAGCGTGGTGCTCCGGTGGGCGAACTGCCAGAAGGCCGCCGCCCCCACGGCCACCAGACCTGCGGCGAAGGTGACGGAGAGCGCGCCGCTCTGGGTCAGCAGCGCGCCGCCGAGCGCGCCGCCAAAGGCCTGACCGAGCGCGGCCGACGAGCCGTTGAAGGCCAGGGCCAGAGGGGCTGAGGCGGGCGCTTTGGCGATCAGGCGGGTCTGGATCACCGGCATGACCGAGAAGAGTGAGGTGGAGCCGGTCAGGACCGCGAGGCCGACAATGCCATAGGCCAGGGCGCCGGGCGCGCCGGTCCGCGCGAGTTCCAGGCCATGCAGGGCCCCCGCTACGGCCAGCCCGAGGAAGCCCAGGGTCACGCTGAGGCCGCCTGCGCCCCGGTCGGCCGCCCGGCCGCCGAGCGCCAGGCCCAGGAAGCTGCCGACGCCCACCAGCATCTGGAAGGCCGCCACCCCGGCGCCGGTGACCTCCACCTGCAGGCGCAGGATGGGCGCGATGTAGGTGGTGATGGTCATATTGGCCCCGAAGGCCAGGAAGGTGGAGAGGAACAGCGGCAGGACGCCGGCGCCTCTGAGGCCCTGGCCGACGCCGGGGGCGGGCGGGGTGACCCGCGGGACGAAGATGAGAATCGCCGCCAGGGCGAAGGCGCTCAGGCCCGCCGAGAGCAGGAATGTGGCCCGCCAGCCGAATGCTGCGCCCACCACACTGCCCAGGGGAATGCCCATCAGGAAGGCGACCGTCATGCCGCCCATGACGATGGCCAGGGCCGAGCCGCGCCGTTCAGGGGGCACCAGGGCGCTGGCCGCGGCCGAGGCTGCGGGACCGGCCATCGCCCCGATGGCGCCCAGGATGGCGCGCAGGATCATCAGGGCGCCGAAGCCGGGCGTCATCAGGCAGGCGAGATTGAGCAAGACCGCGACGCTGAGGGCGATAGTCAGCACGCGTTTGCGCTCGAACCGGCCCACCAGGAAGGCGAGCGGCGGCCCCGCCAGGGCCGAGGTCAGGACATACACGGTCTGCAGCTGGCCCGCCGCGCCCACCGACACCCCCAGCTCGGCGGCCATGGGCTCCAGCAGACCCGCGAAGATGAAGGCGCCCGACCCGAAGGCGAAGGTCGACAGGGCCAGGACGAAGATGCGGATGTTCATGGCCGGGGATCCGCAAGCGGTCGCGCGCGCCCGGCGCTGCCGATCATCCCCATGGCCGAACTCCCTGTCGCGGTCTGGCGCCGCCTGATCATCGATCAGTAAGCCCGACTCAGCCGGGGTCAATCACAGGATTTCTAAGGGGCTGATCAGGCCGGGGCTGGCCTCAGACCTTTTCGCTGATCTTGATCGCGGTGCGGCAGCCGGCCTGGATCACCGCCGACATGAGGCCATAGCCCAGCGCCTCCCGGGCGCCCTCCTCGACGGCGAGGTCGCGGTGGGCCAGCTCTTCGTCGCGGAACTTCGCCAGTTCAGCGGCCAGTTCCGGATCGCGGTCGGCCAACTCGGCCACCTGGCCGGCATAGTGTTTCTCGATCACCGATTCGACCGCCTCGGTGCAGGCGTGGGCGGCCTTCTCGCCCATCAGGGCGGTGCCCGCGCCCAGGGCGAAGCCGGCAAGGCGCCACAGGGGCGTCATCACGGTCGGCCGAACCCTGTGCTGGTTCAGAAGGGCGTCGAAGCGGGCCAGATGGACGGCCTCATGGCCCTCCATCTCCTCAAGCTGGGCGGCCAGGCGTTCCTTGCCCTTGGCCGCGCCCAGCACCGCGCGCTGACCTTGATAGATGTGAACCGCCCCAAGCTCGCCTGCGTGGTCGACCCGCAGGATTTCAGCCAGCCTCGATTGCACAGTTCCGGCGCCCGGGCGGGCTGGAATAGGTTTGTCGCTCATCGCTTGCCTCTCTCATAGGCCGCGGCGGCCAGGCTCAGCGCCGCGAGGATCAGGGAGATGACGGCGTTCCAACCCGCCATGGAGAGGCCTGCGAAGACCCAGGGCGCGGTGTCGCAGGCTGGCGCGGTGATCGCCTGGCCCGCCAGCAGGCCGCTCATGGCGTCCAGGCTCACCGCGCCGCCGGACGAGGCGCAGGCGCTCGGGCCCGGCCACCACTTCCACTCCGCGCCGGCGTGATAGACGGCCACCGCCGTCCCCACGAGGAAGATCAGGCCCAGGACGAGATTGAAGGCCGGGCGGAAACGCGCCCCGCCCTGCAGCCGCGTCAGGATCATGCCGGCCAGGGCGACGCCGGCGGCGACCCAATAGACTTCCCGCTGCCGCAGGCAGAGCGTGCAGGGCGCCAGCTCGCCAAAGGTCTGGAAGCCGTGGGCTATGGCCAGCATGCCCGCCGAGGCGAGCAGGGCGGTCAGGCGCCAACGGTCGAGGATCGGATCGAGGGCTCGGATCATGGATGGCGATTGAACCGCACTTTCGCCAGCGGCGCTACAGGCCGTTGGGGCGCACGCCGTGCAGGCTGGAGAATTCGCCGCCGCCGGCTTGTGCGAGGCCGCGTCTTTGGTAGATAGTTGCATCTGATACTATCTCGCCGACGGGAGACCACCATGACCGCCCTTGCGACCGCCGCCGCCACCGATCTGTTCGAAAACCCCCTCGGAACCGACGGGTTCGAATTCGTGGAGTTTACCTCGCCTGAGCCCGAGCGCCTGGGCGGTCTGTTTGAACTGATGGGCTTCACCGCGGTCTCGCGGCACCGGTCGAAGAATGTGGTCCGCTATCGCCAGGGCGACATCAACTTCCTGCTCAATATGGAGCCCTCGGGCCAGCCGGCCGACTTCCGCGCCGCCCACGGTCCCTCGGCCAACGCCATGGCCTTCCGGGTGCGGGATGCGGCCAAGGCGCTCGCCCTGGCGGTGGAGCGCGGCGCCACCGCAGTGCAGGGCCCGGTGGGACCGATGGAGCTCAACATCCCGGCCATCGAGGGGATCGGCGGCTCGAACCTCTATCTGGTGGACCGCTACGGGGCTCAGGAGATCTACGACGTCGACTTCGTCCCCATCCCCGGCGCGGCGGAGCTCGAGGCTGAGCGCGGTGTCGGTCTGACCTATCTCGATCACCTGACCCACAATGTGTTTCGCGGGAACATGGCCAAGTGGGCGGACTTCTACGAGCGGATCTTCAATTTCCGCGAGATCCGCTATTTCGACATCGAAGGCGCCCAGACGGGCCTGTTGTCCAAGGCCATGACCAGCCCCTGCGGCAAGATCCGCATCCCGCTGAACGAGAGCCGCGACGACCACTCCCAGATCGAGGAGTTCCTCAGGGACTACAAGGGCGAGGGCATCCAGCACCTGGCGCTGGGGACCGACGACATCTACGCCGCCGTCGAGACCATGCGCGGGCGCGGCGTCCGCTTCCAGGACACACCGGAAACCTATTACGACCAGATCGAGGCCCGGGTGCCTGGGCACGGCGAGGACCTGCAGCGCCTGCGGACCGACCGTATCCTGGTGGACGGCGCCCCGACGCAGGGCCAAGGTCTGCTGCTGCAGATCTTCACGGAGAACATGGTCGGTCCGATCTTCTTCGAGATGATCCAACGCAAGGGCAACGAAGGGTTCGGCGAGGGCAACTTCAAGGCGCTGTTTGAGTCCATCGAACTCGACCAGATCCGCCGGGGCGTGCTGCCGAAGAAGGACTAGATATGCGGGTGATCGCTCTGGCGGTGGTGCTGGCGAGTTTGGTGACGGGAAGTGCGATGGCGCAGCCGAAGTGGGCGATTGTGGTGCATGGGGGGGCCGGCGTCATCGAGCGCGCCGACCTGACCCCCGAACAGGAGGCGGCCTATCGCGCCGCCATGACGAAGGTCACCCAGGCGGGCGGCGAGGTGCTGGAAAAGGGCGGCTCGGCGCTGGACGCCATCGAGGCGGCCATCCACCTCCTGGAGGACGATCCCCTGTTCAATTCCGGCCGGGGCGCGGTGTTCACCGCCGAGGGTCGCAATGAGCTGGACGCCTCGATCATGGATGGGGCGACCCTGAAGGCTGGCGCCGTGGCCGGCGTGACCCGCACCCGCCATCCCATCTCGCTCGCCCGGGCCGTGATGGAGAAATCGCCGCACGTCATGCTGATGGGATCAGGCGCCGACACCTTCTCGAAGGAGGCGGGCATGGAGCAGGCTGAGCCGAGCTACTTCTTCACTGAACGCCGCTGGCGCTCCCTGGAGAAGTTCCTGGCCGAGCAGAAGCTGCCGGTCCCGCCGCGTCCCACCGGCGCGGTGGTGGCCGACGAGGCCGCGGCCCTGGCCCATGACGAGGGCAAGTACGGCACCGTCGGCGTCGTGGCCCTGGATCAGGCCGGCCATGTGGCGGCGGGCACCTCGACCGGCGGCACCACGGGCAAGCGCTGGGGCCGGGTGGGCGACAGCCCGATCATCGGCGCGGGCAACTACGCCTCGGACGCGTCTTGCGCAGTCTCGGCCACCGGGACCGGTGAGTATTTTATCCGTCTGACCGTGGCCCGGGAGATCTGCGCCCTGGTGGAGCACAAGGGCCTCTCCCTGCAGGCCGCGGCCGATGAGGTGATCCAGACCAAGCTCACCGCGCTCGGCGGCGACGGCGGCGTCATCGCCGTGGCGCCCGACGGCCAGATGGCCTGGAGCTACAACACCTCGGGCATGTACCGCGCCCGCCTGGCGGCCGGCGAACCCCTGACCGTGGGGATCTATAAGGACGAACCCTGATGGCGACCCGCAACTGGATCCCGGTGCGCGGGGCGCAAGGGACGCATTCGCGCCAGGCCCACGCCGACATGCCGGCAGGCACCTATGAGCGCGAGATTTCCAAGGAGGGCTTCTTCGGCCCTGCGGCCTTCCTGCACCATCCCCGGCCGCCCACCGGCTGGACGCGTTTTGAGGGGCCCCTGCGGCCGAGGGCCTTCGACCTCGCGCGACTGAACGAACCCCAGGCCTCGCCGTGGGAAGCCCCGGTGGTGCTACACAATGGCGCCACCGAGATCCGCTTCTGGAAGCTGGATCAGGCCATGCCGGGCCTGGCGCGCAACGCCGACGGCGACCAGCTATTGTTCGTCCACCAAGGCGCGGGCGACCTCTTCTGCGACTATGGCCGCATCGCCTTTGTCGCTGGCGACTATCTCTATCTGCCGCGGGGGACCATGTGGCGCCTGGCGCCAGCTGAGCCCTGCGCCATCCTGACCATCCAGGCGACCAACAGCCACTTCACCCTGCCCGACAAGGGCCTGCTCGGTCCTCACGCCATCTTCGATCCGGCGATGCTGGATACGCCGGTGATGGACGAGGCCTTCCGCGACCACCAGGTGCAGGACGGCGAGACCACGGTCGCCATCAAGAAGCGCGGCCAGGTCTCGACGGTGACCTATCCTTACAATCCCCTGGACGCGGTGGGCTGGCATGGGGAGCTGGCGCCCGCGCGCCTGAATGTGAGCCATATCCGCCCGGTGGTCAGCCATCGCTACCACCTGCCGCCGAGCGCCCACACCACCTTCCTGGCCGACCGGTTTGTGGTCTGCACCTTCGCGCCGCGGCCCTTCGAGACCGATCCTGGCGCTCTGAAGGTGCCGTTCTTCCACAACAATGACGACTATGACGAGGTGCTCTTCTACCACGCCGGCGACTTCTTCAGCCGCGACGGCATCGATGCGGGCATGATGACCTTCCACCCGTCGGGGTTCACCCACGGGCCCCATCCCAAGGCGCTGAAGAACATGCTGTCCCAACCCAAGCCCGCCACCGATGAGTATGCGGTGATGATCGACACCCGCGATCCACTGGATGTGGGTGAGGCCGCTGGCGCGGTGGAGAACACCGCCTATGTCGACAGCTGGAAGGCCCGATGAACGCTGCGGTTCATGACGACCTGGAGGCTGCGGCCCGGGAGGAACTGACCCAGGCCTGCGACCTCGGCTGGCGGGCGCTGGCGCCCTGCACGCCCTGGGGCGACACCTTCGAGGGCTTCAGCCCGCAGGGCCGGCCGGTGTGTTTCGAACGGAACTACATGTGGGAGGACGCGCCGGGCGGCGACATCCGCGTGGAGGTCCACGTCTATGAAGCCCGGGCCTTCGAGTCCGGGGTGCGCCTGGTCCAGACCCTGACCCAGAACCAATCCTGACGCCCTTAAGCGGAGACCCCAAGATGAAGCTCGCCTCGCTGAAGTCCGGCCGTGACGGCCGGCTGGTGGTGGTCTCCAATGACCTGGCCTGGTTCACAGACGCCGGCACGGTAGCGCCCACCCTGCAGGCCGCCCTGGACGACTGGGAGCGGTGCGAACCCATGCTGCGGGCGCTCGCCGAGAGCCTGGAGCACGGCGGGGTGCCCAAGGAGCGCTTCCACGAGCACGAGGCGGCCAGCCCCCTGCCGCGGGCCTATCAGTGGGCCGACGGCTCGGCGTATGTGAACCATGTGGAGCTGGTGCGCCGGGCTCGTGGGGCGGAGATGCCCCAGAGCTTCTGGACCGATCCGCTGATGTACCAGGGGGGCTCCGACGGCTTCCTGGCGCCCCGCGATCCCATCCCGCTGGCTGATGAGGCCTGGGGCTGCGATCTGGAGGCCGAGGTGGCGGTCATCACCGGCGATGTCCCGCAAGGGGTCAGCCCGGCCGAGGCGCTGGACCATGTGCGCCTGGTCCTGCTGGTCAACGACGTCTCCCTGCGCAACCTGATCCCCGACGACCTGGCCAAGAGCTTCGGCTTCTTCCAGTCCAAGCCCGCTTCTGCCTTCTCCCCTGTGGCCGTGACGCCGGACGTCCTCGGCGAGGCCTGGCGCGAGGGCCGCCTGCACGGCGCTGTGGAGGTGGAGCTGAATGGCGCGGTCCTGGGGTGCGCCGACGCCGGCGTCGACATGACCTTCGATTTCGGGACCCTGATCGCGCATGCGGCCAAGACCCGGGCGCTCGCCGCCGGCACGATCATCGGCTCGGGCACGGTGTCGAATCGCGGCCCGGACGGCGGTCCAGGAAAATCGGTGGCCGAGGGCGGGGTCGGATATTCCTGCCTCGCCGAGGTGCGGACCGTCGAAACCCTGGCCCACGGGGCGCCCAGAACCCCGTTCCTGAAAGCCGGCGACACGGTGCGGATTGAAATGCGCGACGCCCGGCGGCACTCGATATTCGGCGCCATCGAGCAGGAGGTCCAGGCCCCATGACCGCTCCTTCCCGGCCTGAGCCGGCCGACACCACCGCCGGCCTCCAACTGGACGCCTATCTGCCCTATCGCCTGTCGGTGGCCTCCAATGCGGTGAGCCGGCTGATCGCCCGGGCCTATGAGGACCGCTTTGGCCTCAGCATCCCCCAGTGGCGGCTGATCTGCGTCCTCGCCGAGGACGGGCCCATGAACCAGAGCGCCCTCGTCAGCCGCACCGGCATGGACAAGGTGACTGTCAGCCGCGCAGCACAGGGCCTGGCGAAGCGCCATCTGCTGGAACGGTCGCAGAACGACCAGGATGGCCGCTCCCACGTGGTGGCGCTCAGTCTGGAAGGCGTGCGCCTGCATGCGGAGATCGCGCCCCTGGCGCTGGCCTATGAGGCGGCCCTGATCTCAGGGCTCGACCCCAGCGAGGTGGCCCTGCTCAAGCGGCTCTTGATGCGCCTGCAGGCCGCCGCCGGCGTCCTGGCCGGCGAACGCGCTGAAGCGGGTTAGCCCCAGCCCAGCGCCACGGCGCCGTGATAGACGCCCATAGCCGCCAGATAGGCCAGGGTGATCATGTAGGCGAACATCACAGTGGGCCACAGCCAGCTGTTGGTCTCGCGCTTCACCACCGCCAGGGTCGGGGCGCACTGGGGCGCGAACACGTACCAGGTGAGGAAGGCCAGCCCCATGGCCAGGGACCAGTCGGCCGACAGGGCGCCGGCCAGGGTGCCCACCTGTTCCTCGGCGTTGGCCACCGCATAGACGGTGCCGAGCGCGCCGACGGCGACTTCCCGGGCGGCCATGCCGGGGATCAGGGCAACGGTCATCTGCCAGTTGAATCCGATCGGGGCGAACAGGGGATGGATCAGGTGGCCGAGCTGGCCGGCGAAGCTGTAGTCGATGGCCGGGCCGGTGGCGCCTTCCGGCGGATAGGGGAAGGTCGACAGGACCCAGATCAGCACCATCAGCGGCAGGATGATGCGGCCGGCCCGGTTCATGAAGATCGCCGCCCGCTGCCAGAGATTGCGCAGGACGCTCTTGGCGTCGGGCATCTTGTAGGTCGGCAGCTCCATCAGGAAGGGCTCCACCTGACCGCGCCAGAACAGCCGCCGGGCGATGAAGGAGATGGCGAGCGCGCTGGTGATGCCGGCCACGTAGAGGCCGAACATGACTAGGCCCTGCAGGCTGGCGAAGCCCCAGACGGTCTCGTTGGGAATGAAGGCTGCGATGATCAGGGTGTAGACCGGAATCCGCGCCGAGCAGGTCATCAGCGGCGCCACCATGATGGTGGTCAGCCGGTCACGCTTGGAGTCGATCACCCGGGTGGCCATGACGCCGGGAATGGCGCAGGCGAAGGACGACAGCAGGGGAATGAAGGCCCGGCCGTGCAGGCCGGCCCCGCCCATGATCCTGTCCATCAGGAAGGCGGCCCGGGCCATGTAGCCGAAGTCTTCCAGCAGGATGATGAACAGGAACAGGATCAGAATCTGCGGCAGGAAGACCAGCACGCTGCCGACGCCGGCGATCAGGCCATCGACGATCAGGCTCTGCAAAAGGCCGTCGGGCAGAACAGTGGCCACCAGGCCCCCCAGGGCGCCGATGCCGCCCTCGATCCCGTCCATCAAGGGCCCCGCCCAGGCGAACACCGCCTGGAACATGACAAACAGCAGCGACAGCAGAATGGCCAGGCCCGCCACCGGATGCAGCAGCACCCCGTCGATCTTGCCGGTCAGGGTGTCGGGGCGTTCGGCCGGCCGCACATGGGCCTTCATC
Source organism: Caulobacteraceae bacterium (assembly GCA_027489335.1). GTDB lineage: Bacteria > Pseudomonadota > Alphaproteobacteria > Caulobacterales > Caulobacteraceae > Phenylobacterium. The sequence continues at coordinate 19,394 of JAIXZX010000004.1, forward strand.
AGACGCTGCGCCTCGGCATGAGCCTGGCGGATTTCAGCTGGGCTTGGCTCATGCCATGTGTTGGCGCTCTCCAAGGCGCCGGTCGCCGCCAGGGCCTCGACCTTGGCTTCGATCTGAGCGACGAGGTCCTCTATGCCGCGCTTGCGGGTGGCCACGGTGGTGACGATGGGGGCGCCGATGTCGCGGGCCAGCCCCTCCAGGTCGATGCGCAGACCCTGGCGCTGGGCGATGTCGAACATGTTGAGCGCCAGCACCATCGGCCGGCCCACCTGGCGCAGTTCGAGGATCAGGCGCAGCACCAGGCGCAGATTGGTGGCGTCGGCGACACAGACCACCACGTCGGGCGGGGTCTCCCCCTTCAGTTGGCCCAGGATCGCGTCGCGTGTCACGGCCTCGTCCGGGCTGCGGGCGCGTAGGGAATAGGTGCCGGGCAGGTCCAGCACCGAGACGGTGCGGCCGCTGGCGGTGGTGATGGTCCCTTCCTTCTTCTCCACGGTCACGCCGGCATAGTTGGCCACCTTCTGGTGGCTGCCGGTCAGGGCGTTGAACAGGGCGGTCTTGCCGGAATTGGGATTGCCGACCAGGGCGATGCGGGCGGTCGCGGTGCTCACTGGGCCGCCTCCGGGGTGAGGCGAAGGACAATGTCGACGGCGTCCTTGCGGCGCAGGGCCACCCGCATGTCGTCCAGGCGCACGGCGATGGGATCATGGCCGATGGCGCCTTCATGGATCACCTCAAGCGAGGCGCCCTCGACGAAGCCGAGCTCCAGCAGACGACGCTCCAGTTCCTGGGCGTCCAGCCCGCCCCGCCCCTGGGCGTCGGGCGCGCCCACCGCGCCGATGACCCCGCGATCCCCCACCCGCGCCTGGCTCAGCCGCACCTCGCCGGGCGCGAGCGCCTGGGCGGGGGCTGGTGTCGGATGGGGATAGGAGTCGTCCATGGCGGGGTCCCGGTGGGAAGGGCGGCCGACGGCGCTTCGCGCAACTGCGAGCCTGTGTCGATGAGAACGATTATCAGTTACGACCCAGGTCGCTCAGGCGCAAGCCCCCTGCTTTTTTGATTGCGGCCGCGACCCGCGGGTTGAGGCGGCTTTGTTTCGACGTGCTCGGGCAGATTGTCTCGCCCCAGGGCTGACGGGGCAGGCCAGCATGCCGCGGTTAGCTGGAAGATCCGAGCCGCCGTCATTCCGCGAACGAATATCGTTGCCCGGTCCGATGGCGCTCATTAAGCTGGCATGCAGAGTGCCAAAATATAGGTTCTAAACCTACCCATTGGGGTATTGCGCATGACCAATCCGACTGCCGTGCCGGGCTTCGAGGGAAAGATTGGCCGTACGCTCGAGGAGTCCGAACCTCACTTCCAGGAGCGTCCGCACCCCGGTGAATCAGCGCCCAACGTCGTCGTCGTGTTGCTCGACGACACGGGTTTCGCGCAGTTCGGCTGCTACGGCTCGGACATTGAGACGCCGAATATCGACGCGCTTGCGGCGAACGGCCTCAGGTTCACCAATTTCCACGTCACCCCGCTGTGCTCGCCGACGCGGGCCTCGCTTCTCACGGGCCGGGCCCAGCATGCCGTCGGCATGCGTCACGTTTCGAACTTCCGCACCGGCTTCCCGCACCAGCTCGGCCACATCTCCAACAACGCGGCCACGGTCGCTGAGGTGCTCAAAGCCCAGGGCTATGTGACCTTCTGCACCGGGAAGTGGCATCTCGCGCCCACCCAGGAGAACTCGGCCGCGGGCCCGTTCGACCAGTGGCCCCTCGGGCGTGGCTTCGACCGCTTCTATGGCTTCCTTGAGGGCGAGACGGATCAGTTCACTCCTGAACTGGTGATCGACAACCACCATGTCCCCGCGCCGGCGACGGCCGACGAGGGCTATCACCTCAGCGAGGACCTGGTGGATCAGCTCCTCAAGATGATCAACGACGCCCGCTGCGTCCGTCCTGACCGGCCTTTCTTCGCCTATCTGCCCTTCGGCGCCACGCACGCCCCGCACCAGGCGCCGCAGGCCTGGCTCGACAAATACCGTGGCCGCTACGACGAGGGCTGGGACGTCATCCGACAGCGCTGGTACGAGCGCCAACTCGAACTCGGCGTGATCCCGCCAGGAACGCAGCTCGCGCCGCGCAATCCCGGGGTGAAGCCCTGGGATGAGCTCTCGGAGAACGAGCGAGCCCTCGCCTGCCGCCTGCAGGAGGCCTTTGCAGCCTTCCTCGATCACACCGATGCCCAGATTGGCCGTCTCGTCGAAGGCCTGCGCGCCATGGGGGAACTGGAGAATACGATCCTCCTGGTGCTCACCGACAACGGCGCCTCCCAGGAAGGCGGCCCGCTCGGCGTGCTGCACGAAATGAAGTTCTTCAACGGCATCCTTGAGTCGCCGGATGAGGCGGTGAAACGTCTGGATGAGATCGGCGGCCCGCACAGCCACACGAACTATCCCTGGGGCTGGGCGCAGTGCGGCAACTCACCGTTCAAATGGTACAAGCAGAACACTCACGAGGGCGGCGTCCACGTCCCCATGATCGTGCATTGGCCTGCCGGCATCGACGACGCGCAGTGCGGCGGGCTGCGGCGGCAGTTCGTCAACGTGGCCGACATCGTCCCGACCCTCTATGAGCTGCTCGGCGTGACGCCGCCGGACATTTTTCAAGGCCGGCCGCAACTGCCGGTGACCGGCCATTCATTTGCGCACGTGCTCGATGCCCCCAATGCGCCTGCGTCCAATCGCCTGCAGTACTTCGAGATGGCGGGTTCGCGGGCGCTGGTCGCCGAGCTCGACGGGCGCTGGTGGAAAGCCGTCGCGCGCCACCAGCAGGGCGCACCCTTCGATGATGATCGCTGGGAGCTCTACGACCTCGAGGTTGACGCGTCCGAGTGTAACGATCTGGCCGAGACGGAGCCCGAGCGCCTGGCCCAGCTCGTGGCGCTATGGTGGCAAGAGGCGGAGCGTCACGGCGTGTTGCCTCTGGACGACCGGACCATGGCGCTGTTCCGGCCGACGCCGAATGACCGCTCCGTTCACCGTAAGGACCGCCGCTACCGCTACCGGCCGCCGATGACCCCGCTGCCAGTCGCTGCGACGCCGAGTCCCGGCGGTATGGCCTGGGACCTGGCGGCGTCAGTCACGCGCGCCGCCGACGACGAGGGCGTGCTCTACGCCACGGGCAATGCAAACTCCGGCATGAGCATCTTCGTCCAGGACCGGCGTCTGGTCGTGGACTACAACGCCTTCGGGGCGCACACGATCGTCGAGTCCCAGCGTGAGGTTCCGGCAGGCCAGGCGGTCCTGTCGGTGCACCTGCGCCGGGTCAAAGGCCCTACGGGCGTGCTGACGCTCGCCATCGACGGCGAAGCCTGCGGCCAGGTCGAACTGCCGCTCATGATGACGATGATGAGCTCTGTCGGCGCGAGCGTCGGCCAGGACCACGGATTGCAGGTGTCCGACCGCTACGACGGTCCCTTCCCCTTCAGCGGCGCCCTTCACCAGGTCGATATCGAACTCGGCAGCCGCGCGAGCGCTGAAGATGCGGCTCAGGCTCGAATGGAAATGGCCCGGCAGTAGCCCCGAAAGGGGCAACAGGGTGCGAGACGGTCCTGGCCGATCGTTCAGAGGCGCTCACACGCTTCCTGCGGCTCAGCCTCAGTCAGCGGGCGCGTTCGAAAGAATCCTTCAAGGGCCAGGCTTTCGAGCGCTTCTTTGCAAATCTCACCGACAGGGGCGCGGCCATGCTCACGGCGGACGTCTCACCGGACATGCGTGCGGCCTAAGGCGAAGATTGAAGGCCGGTCCGGCTCTCGCCCTGCCGGCTCGGGGACTTGCCCCTGTCGGCGCCTTTGAGACTCCGCGCGGCAAGTCTTGAGCGCGGATTGCGCGAGGTCAGTGACCCGGTGTAACCAGCGTCTGTGGCCCCTGTGGTGGAATTGGTAGACGCGCCGCACTCAAAATGCGGTACCGCAAGGTGTGTCGGTTCGAGTCCGACCGGGGGCACCACGTTCGCTGCGCGGTCAGCTCACGCCGAAGATCAGTGGAATGGCGATCAGGGCGATGGCTGAGATGGCGACCACGCCGATCAGGTTCAGCCATAGGCCCGCCCGGCTCATTTGCGCGATCGTGATCAGGCCGGCTCCGTAGACGATGGCGTTGGGGGGCGTGGCCACCGGCAGCATGAAGGCGCAGGACGCCGCCAGCGCCAGGGGGATGGCGAACAGGAGCGGATCGGCCCCGATGGCGAGCGCCAGGGCCCCGCCGATGGGCAGGAAGGTGGCGGCCGAGGCGGTGTTGCTGGTCAGCTCCGTCAGGAAGATCATCGCCAGGGTGACCATCACCACCAGGGCGGCCACCGGCCAGCCGCCGAGAATGCTCAGCAATTCGCCCAGCCAGGCCGCCAGGCCGCTGGTGGAGATGGCGGCGGCCAGGCTCAACCCCCCGCCGAACAGGGTCAGCACCCCCCAAGGCAGGCGTTTGAGCTCGGCCTCGGTGACCAGCCGGTCGCCGGTCGCCTCACCCGAGGGCGTAAAGGCGAGCGCCACCGCCGCGGCGATGGCCACGCCGGTGTCGCTCAGCCAGGGGGCGTAGGGCGTCAGCAGGGGGCGAAAGATCCATGCGAAGGCGGCCAGGGCGAAGATGATGCAGACGCGGATTTCCGCCGGGCTCATGGCGCCGAGCCTCGCCTTTTCTTCACGGAACAGGACGCTGGCCTCCGGCAGGACCAGCTTGACTGGATTGAGCAGGATCAGCGTTCCCCAGGCGGCCGCAAGCAGGATCAGAGCGACGGGCACGCCGATCATCATCCACTGGCCAAAGCCGATTTCGATCCCGTGCTCCTGGGCCATATAGCCAGCCAGCAGGGCGTTGGGCGGGGTGCCGATCAGGGTGGCGATCCCGCCGATGCTGGCCCCGTAAGCCACAGCCAGCAACAGGGCGACGCCGAGGTTGCGATAGGAGACCGGGTCCTCCCGCCCCCCATGGTCCTCGGCCAGGGCCAGGACAGCCATGGCGACCGGCATCATCAGGACGGCGGCGGCGGAGTTGCTGACCCACATGGAGACCAGGGCCGTGGCGCCCAGCATGCCGGCCACCAGCCGCCGCGGGGTGGTCCCGGCGGCGGCGGCGCAGCCCAGGCCCACCCGCTTGTGCAGGCCGCTGCGTTCCATGGCCGCCCCCAGGACAAAACCGCCGAGGAACAGGAAGATCACCGGGTCGGCATAGGGGGCCGCCGCGGCGCGGATATCGCTGACGCCAAGGGCCGGGAACAGCACCAGCGGGATCAGGGCGGTGACCACCAGGGGCGCGGCCTCCGTCATCCAGAGCGCAGCCATCAGGACCGTGACCGCCGCCACAGGGCGAACCGCCGGCCCTGACCCGAAGTCGGGCGCGAGCAGGATCGCGGTGAAGGCGCCCAGGGCCAGAGCCAGCCCCGCCATCTGGCGCCGCGCCTGCGCGGTCGCCGCGCCATCCTGAACCTTCATGCACGCCCCCGGTATTGCAGCCGAGGCCCCAGCCTTGACCTTGCGCAATATGAGCGCATCGGCGCCCGTCGCGCCAGGGACAGGGCGCTGCTGGCCCCAAAGGCGTGCTACCCTGAGGTCAGGCGTCGGCCGACGCCACCCGGAGGTTCCATGGACGAGCCTGACGCGGCCGCAGCACAGGATCGAACCGGCGCCACCCCTTCAGGCGACGGCGGGCGCTCGGTTGGCGCGCCAGAGACCGACGACATCTCGCGTCTTGTTCTCCAATGTGCGGCCCCCTTTTTTCTCAAGGGCCTTGGGGGGCTGGCCCATCTGTCTGGCGGCGATCGGCTTACGGCGCTCCTGACCCTGGCCATTCTCGAGGCCAATGTCCGGCATGTGGTTCGCGATCCGGTTCTGGCCCTGCGCCACGCCAGGTTCGATTCACCGCCCCCTGACGAGATGCGCCGTCCGGTCAACGTCCGCGCCCTGGCGGAGTCCTTGAGCCTGCCCTACGACGCGGCGCGGCGACGGGTCGCCGCCCTGGAGGCCGCGGGCGTCTGCGTCCGCACGGCCAAGGGCGTCTATATCCCAAACAGCGCCCTGACGACCGAGGCCAACCATCAGGCTCTGATTGACGGCTATCAGGCGATGGAGACCCTGGCGGCCGACCTCTCAGGGGTCGCCCCCGACTTCGATCTGACCGGCGGCGCCCCGTGTGCGGCTGATCCGCCCCCGATGGGAGCCGAGCGTCTGGCTGTTCGGGTGGGGGTTGAGTACGTCCTCAGGTTCGCCGAACGGCTGGCGGCCATCGCCGGCGATGTCGGGCAGGGTCTCGTTCTCCTGGCCATCCTGCACCACAACTACGCGCCCGTGTTCAGCGAACCGGCGCTCGCCCGACGCCATGGGGGCCTGTCCGATCCGCCACCGGACGACCTGCTGGCGCCGATCAGCGTCCTGGCCCTGGCCAAGACCCTGGGGCAGCCCTTCGAAACGACAAGGCGCCAGGTCAACCGGCTGATCCGGGGGCGTCGATGTGTGCGGATTCCCGGCGGTGTGATCGTGTCAGCTCAGGCCATGCGTACGGCCCTGGCTCGCCGCGCTCTGCTGGCGCACGTGGGGGATGTGCAGCGCGCCTATGGCGCTCTGGCCCGCCTGGGGCTCACTTTCGGGGGAAATACGACCCCCTCTGCGCCCGACGATTGACCTTCCTGCGTCGGCGGGTCATGGCCAGCCATGCCCAGCGACACCCCCGTTCCGATCCCAGGCCCCCTGCAGCGGCCCGCCGCGCGCGTGGGCTTTGGGATCCTCCTGCGGGTCTGCGCCATGGCCTGTCTGGCGGGGTTGTTCGGCCTGGTGAAGGTCGCCTCGGAGCGGGGCGTGCCGATCTTCGAGACCCTGTTTTTCCGCAACGCCTTCGCCTTCATCCCCATCGCCATCTACATCTGGCGGACCAGCGGCTTTGGCGTGCTGCGCACCACCCGGCCAGGCGCTCACGCGACCCGGGCCATGGTGGGCCTCACCGGCATGATCGGAGGCTTCCTGGCGGTGTCCCACCTGCCGCTGACCGAGGCCACGGCCCTGTCCTTCTCGGCGCCCCTGTTCATGACCGCGCTGTCGGTTCCGCTGCTCAAGGAGTCTGTGGGGCCACATCGGTGGGCGGCGGTGGCGGTGGGATTTGTCGGCGTCCTGATCATGATCCGGCCTGACCCGGCGAACCTGGCCAATATCGGGGTGATCTTCGCCCTGATCGGGGCGGTGGGTTCGGCGCTGGCCATGATCACCATCCGCCAGATCAGTATGACGGAGCCAGGCCCCAGGATCGTCTTCTACTTCACCGTCGCCGGCGCCCTGGCAGGCCTGGCCAGCTTACCGTTCGGCTGGATCATGCCGGACCCCGGCACCTTCGCCCTGCTGGTGGTCATGGGACTGCTGGGGGGCGTGGGGCAGCTTTTGCTGACCGAGGCGATCCGCGTCGCGCCCGTCGCTGTGGTGGCCCCCTTCGACTACACCCAGCTGGTCTGGGCCAGCCTGTTCGCCTTCCTGGTCTGGGAGGAGCTGCCGCGGGCGCTGACCCTGGTCGGCGCCGGGGTGGTGGCGGCGAGTGGCCTCTACATCCTCTATCGGGAGACGAGGCGTCGCCGCGAGCCCGCGGCATGACACCTCCAGAAGTTGATTTCCAAGACTAAATTGCAGCCTTGACGCGGTCTGTCACATTGACGGAACCGCGATACGGGAAGAGTCTGGCGCGGTCGTCGACACCGGGTCGACGAGATCAACCTCAGGGGGTCCGGCCATGGGTCGTCGACTTTCCATCCTGGCGGCGCTCGCCGCCCTCACCACCGCCGCTGCGGCGGGATCGGCCCATGGCGCGGTGACCATCATCGGCGGCGGCATGGCCGAGGCCTGCTCCAAGGCCGCCGTCGGCGGCCAGTCCGACGAGCGGTTCGAGGAGTTCTGCGACCTCGCCCTCGAAACCGAATTCCTCAACGCCCGGGACCGGGCCGGCACCTATGTGAACCGCGGCGTCCTGCGCATGCGCCGCGCCGAATATCCCCGCGCCATCGCCGACTTCGACCAGGCGATCAAGATGAAGCCCGACCTGGGGGAGGGGCATGTGAACCGCGGCGCGGCTCTGATCGGCCAGAAGCGTTACGCCGAAAGCCTCCCGGCCATTGATCGTGGGTTGGAGCTTGGGGTCGAGGAGCCGGCCAAGGCCTACTACAACCGCGCCCTGGCCCATGAGGGGCTGGAAGACGCCCGATCGGCCTATTTCGACTACCAGAAGGCTCTGGAACTGGCGCCCGGTTGGGCCGCGCCCACCGAACAATTGGCCCGGTTCTCGGTCACGACCCGCACCCGGCCGCAATAGGGACCCGCGGGGGCGGGTGGCGCGTTGGTGTGGCAAAGGAGTTCGCCCATGCGCCCCATCATCCCCCGCATCGCCCTGGCCGGCCTGGCTCTCGCGGTTCTGGCCACACCGTCGCTCGCTCAGGACGCCTACACGCAACATCAGCTTGGCGTGCTTGAGGCCCAGCAGCAGATGGACCGCTTTCGCGGCGTCGCCCAGCAGAATGAGTTGAACGCCCTGTCGTCGCAGATGCAGACGGAGCGCGCCCTGCAGGACCTCCGCCGCCAGCGGGCGGGGTCGGACCTTCCGCTTGCGACCCCGTGGTCATCCCCGGTCGGCGGGCCTGAGGATGTGCGCATTCCCGATGCGCGCCTGGCGGATTCCAACGCGCGCGTGCGGGCGATCCTGGCGCGCGACGGGCGGTAGTCTTTGCGCCGCGACCAGGGCATGGTCGCGCCTGGACTTTGGGAGATGAGCGCGCATGCGTTGGCGGGGCGGACGGCGGTCTGGAAACATTGATGACCGGCGCGGGGTCGGCCCCGTGGCCGGAGGTCTTGGGGTCGGCGGCGTGGTGTTGGCCCTGATCGGCTATTTCGTCTTCGGTATCGATCCGACCACGACGCTCAGCGTGGTGAACGGGGCCGGCGCGCCGGCGGCGCAGAGTGCGGGCGTTCGCGGCGCGCCAGACGATGAAGCCGGCCAGTTCGTCGATGTGATCGAAACCTCCACCGCCGAGGTGTGGACCGACATCTTCGAGCAGTCTGGCCAGACCTACGAGCCTCCGGCCGCCGTCGTGCTCTACGCTCAGGCCACTGGCACGCGGTGCGGCACGGGTCAGTCAGCCATGGGGCCCTTCTATTGCCCGGCTGACCGCAGCGTCTATCTGGACCTGTCTTTCTGGGATGACCTTGAGAACAAGTTCGGGGCGGGGGGCGAGGCGGCCCGGGCCTATGTCATCGCCCACGAGATCGCCCATCACGTCCAGAACCTGACCGGTCAGATGGATCAGGCCCGGCGGCTGGGCTCCCAGGGGGCTGAAAGCGGGGCGGTCCGTCTGGAACTGCAAGCCGACTGCTATGCGGGTGTGTGGGCGGCCCGGGCCGAGGCGGCGTCTGGCGGGGCTGTGGCCCTCGGGCCTGACGACATCGCCGAGGGTTTGGCGGCGGCCTCGGCCATTGGCGACGACACCCTTCAGAAGCAGTCTCAGGGCCGGGTCGTGCCCGACGCCTTCACCCACGGCTCCAGCGCCCAGCGGATGGCCTGGTTCCGCCGCGGGGCGGAGTCGGGCGACCCCAACGCCTGCGACACCTTCAGCGCCGCGCGGCTCTAGACCCCGCGCGCCCGCCTCAGATCGACGGCGGCGGCTCGTGCTCGAGACAGACGGCCACACATCGACGGGCCAGCAGGTCGCCGGCGTCGATCAGCGGGACGGACACCTCGGCCGGCGACAGGACCAGCGGCGCCTCGGTGCAGCCGGCGATCAGGGTCTCGGCCCCCTCAGCCACGAGCTCGCGGGCGAGCCCGGCCATTTCCGCCCGCACCTGGGCCGACCGGTCCCCGCCCTTGATGCGGTAGAGGACCTCCATGAACGTCTCCTGCCGTTCGGCGCCGAGGGCCACGAGGCCCAGGCCCCGGGCGGCGAGATACTCCCGATAGAGTCGCAGCGCCCCCTTGGTGCCCAGAACCCCAACCCGCCGCGCGCCGGTGTCGGCGGCGGCCTTGGCTGCGCCGCCGATCATGTCGATCAGAGGCAGGCCGCTGGCGCGGACGATGAGGTCGGCGTGGGCATGGGCGGTGTTGCAGGGCATGGCCAGAACCTCAGCCCCGCCGCCGGCCAGCCCGCCGGCCATCTCGGCCAGCACGGGACCAGCGCCCGCGCCGGGGATATTGCGGTCAGGGACCTGTGGATTCAGGTCGATCAGGACGCGGATGTGATCCTGGTCCCGTTCGGCCGGGGTGTAGGCCTGAAGCCTGGTCAGGAAGTCGAGGGTGGCCGCCGGCCCCATGCCGCCCAGGACGCCGAGGATCAGGCTCATCCCAGTTGGCCTTCAAGCTCGCCCTGATATCCGAACAGGCCCTGAGCGCCCCCGGTGTGCAGGAAGACCACGGTTTCGTCCTTGAAGGCGCCCTTGGCGCAGAGGTCGATCAGCCCCTTCATGGCCTTGCCGCTGTAGACGGGATCGAGGATCAGGGCCTCTGTGCGGGCCGCCAGTTTCAAGGCGTCGATCACCGCCTGATCGATGAGGCCATAGCCTGCGCCCACATAGTCGCAATTGGCCGCCACGCGGTCGCGGGTCACCCGGCCCTCCTGGCCGAGCAGGGCGCAGGTCTCCTGGGCCAGCTTGAAGACATTGGCCTCCTGGGTCGCCTGGGGCGCGCGCACGCCGATGCCGAGGACCGGGATGTCGGCGCCGATCACCGCTAGACCGGCCACCAGGCCCGCATGGGTGCCGGCGCTGCCGGTGGCCGTCACGATGCGGTCGATCTTCAACCCCATGCCGTCGGCCTGCACCAACAACTCTCGGGCGCAGTCGGCATAGCCCAGGGCGCCGATCGCGTTGGAGCCGCCACCGGGGATCACATAGGGCCGTCCGCCTCGCTCACGCACGCCTTGGGCGACGCGCTCCAGGGCCGCGTTCATGTCGCTGCCGCCCGGCACGGTTTCAATGTTGGCGCCGAGCAGGCGGTCGAGGAGCACATTGCCGGAGTTGTTATAGTCCACGGCGCCGGAGCCCGTGCGCGCCTCCAGGATGATCTCGCAGGCCATGCCAAGCCTGGCGGCGGCCGCCGCCGTCTGCCGCACATGGTTGGACTGGATCGCGCCCTGGGTGACTAGGGTGTCGGCACCCTGGGCCACCGCCTCACCCGCCAGGAATTCCAGCTTGCGGGTCTTGTTGCCGCCACCGGCCAGGCCCGTGGCGTCGTCGCGCTTGATGAACAGGTTCAGGCCGCCCAGCGCCTCCCCCAGGCGGAGCGCGGCCTCAAGCGGCGTAGGCAGGTGGGCGAAGCGGACGCGGGGAAAGCGGGCCAGGTGCATGATCGGCTCCTCGATGAACTCGAGCCTGCCCTAACACGCGTCCGCTCCCCCGTCTGCGTCCCGTCCGGTCAGGGAACCAGGATCGGCGCCGCCACCAGGCCGAGACCGGCGATGCTGATCAGCCAGGCCAGGGACCGCAGGCCGCGCACCCCGAAGGCGTAGAGCGGCACATAGGCCACCCGGGCCCAGAAATAGACCTGCGCGCCGATGGCGCTGAGATCGGTTCCGCGACCGGTGACATGGGCGATCAGCACGACGCCGATAAAGATCGGCAGGGTTTCGAACAGATTAGCCTGGGCCCGCTGCAGCCGCTGGGCGCGAGGACTGAGGGGCGGCATCTCCTCGTCCCGGGCGCCTGTATTCCACTTCAGCCCGTACTGAGCGGTGCGCGCCATATCGAAGAGCAGGATCTGGATGAAGGCCAGGACCAGCGTCCAGGCCAGCATGACGAGTTCAATGGTCATCACGGCGTCCCCCTTATCGCTCCCTTGCGGAGCTTCAGCACAGGAGGGGACGCCGACGCCAGGCCGTCGTCAAGGACGACCCGGCGTCAACGCAGTCAGGCTCAGGCGGGCTCAGCCCCCGAATTTGCGGGTGAAACGCACCCCGATCGCCCGGGGCGGCAGGACGTAGGTGTAGTAGCTGCGCACATAGACCCGGTCGCCGTTCCCATCGAAGACCGGCTGGTTGTATTGGCTGGTCGCCCGGGCGCCGGTCTCAGCGAACTCGTTGAACAGGTTCTTCACATAGACGGTCGCGGTCCAGTCGCTGGAGCCCAGGGACACCGCGGCGTTGTGCACCTGATAGCCCTCCAGGGTCAGGCTTTCGGCCCGCCCGCCGGTTCGGGTGAGCACGTCTGAAAGCGCCGTCACCCCATAGTTGAAGCCGAAGTCGAGGCCGTTGCCGAGGGTCCGCTCGTAGTCGACGAACAGGCTGCCCTGGTGCTCCGGCGAGCCTGGCAGGCGGTCGCCCGGCATGCCGTCCTCGTAGGTGATGGTGCCCTGGAAGCCCGGCGGGTTGAACCGCGGCACCAGGTTCGGGGTCACCTCGGTGAGCTCAGAGGTGTTGTAGGAATAGCTGCCCCGGACGGTCCAGGATTCGGCCAGTCGGCCGATGAAGTTCAACTCGACCCCTTTGGACTCGGCCGCTGAGCCGTTCTTGGTGATCGGGATCAGCCCGTTCTCGGTGGCCGACGAGACCTGCGGGTCGCTCCACTCGATGAAATAGGCCGAACCGTTGAGGGTCAGGCGGTCGTCGAACAGCTGGGTTTTCAGGCCCACCTCGTAGTTCAGGGTCTTGTCGGGCTGATAGGCCAGCTCATTGGGCAGGGCGCAGCTCAGCTGGTTGGACGGCAAGGGCACAGGGCAGGGGCCCACGCCATTGGAGTTGCCGATCCGATAGCCTTCGCTGACCGTCAGATAGCCCAGAATGTCGTCAGTGAACTGGTAGGAGGTGTTGAACTTGAAGAGCCAGCCTTCGTCCTCCTGGCCGCCAGGTTCGAAGTCCAGGGTGATGGCGTCAGGCGCCGCCCCGAAGAAGACGCTGTTGAGCAGCGGGAAGTCGACCGCCTGGAAGGTCTCCAGCTCGTAGGAATAGAGCCGCGCGCCGGCCGTCACCTGCCAGGCAGGCGTGATCTCGTAGGAGACCTCGCCATAGAGGGCCTGCTCCTTCAGGTCGGTCAGGCCGACATTGTAGTATTCCAGGGCGTCGGGCCGCTCGCCGCCCAGCCATTCGGCGTAGCCCGGCGTGAACTCCTTGCTCGAGCTGTTGGAGTCGAGCTCATAGTAGAAGCCGCCGAGGATCCAGCTGAACGGGCCCTCATGGTCGGAAACGAGCCGCAGTTCCTGGCTCAACACCTGCTGGCCCGCCTCTTCCAAGGTGTAGGCGGTGAACGATGGGAAGGCCTCGTAGCTGTACTCCAGGCTGATCAGCAGATCGGTCTGGTCGCGCTGGCCCCGCTCGGTGTAGCGCGACTTGCCGGTGGAGGAGGTCAGCTGGGCGAAACCCAGATCGGCGGTCAGCTCCAGGGCGAGAAGCTCGTTCCAGCGCCGGTTGGGCTCAGTCACTCGCGCGGCCGACACATAGTCGCCGGTGGCCAGGGTGCTGCGGCGATGGCTGATCTGGCGGGCCCCGACATCCTTTTCCTGGAAGTGATAGGTCAGGGTGCCGTCCAGCCAGTCGGTGGGCGCCCAGCGGGCCGCCAGGCGGCCGGAGGTCACCGACTCGTAGTTGGCGTCCTTCTTGTTGGTCAGGTTCTGGGTGACGGCCGCCGGGTCGCTGAAGTCCGGATCCGGATCGGAGATGCCCGGCTGCTGGACCAGGAAGTTGTAGTCGATGAAGCCGCTGTCGTGCAGCTGGTCGAAGGATGCACGCAGAGCAAAGGAGTCGCTGAGCGGCGCGTTGAAGGTGACCCCCAGGTCCCGCGACAGGCTGCTGGCCTCGTCATACTGATAGGCGTCGGCGCGAACCTCCATCATGGGGGCGCTGAAGTCGGGCTTGTTGGGGATGTAGCGGATCGCCCCACCCAGGGTGCCGGCGCCATACAGAGTGCCCTGGGGGCCGAGCAGGATTTCCACCCGCTCCAGATCGTTGGTCTTCAGGTCCACATAGAGCGGGATTTCGCCCACATAGGTGGCGACTGTGCCGCCCCCGCCGCTGACGCCCTCGGCAGAGCCCAGGGGGTCGGCGTTGAGGCCGCGCACCACGATGCGGTTATCGCCCCGGGAGCCTTGATCGACGATGTGGATGCCCGGGACCCATTTGGCCACGTCGGACAGATCGGACAGGCCTTGCTTCTCCATCTCGACCGCGCCGACGGCGGCGATGTTGATGGGAGCGTCCTGAACCGTCGAGTCCCGGCGGGTCGCGGTGATGATCAGTTCCTGCACCTCGACCGGCTGGGCGGAGGCAAGGGTCGGGACGACGGTAGAGACGGCGAGCGCACTGATAGACGTCAGCAGGGCGGCCCGCGAAGACAGGTGGAGACTCATGATGGTTCTTCCCCTCGGCTTTGCTGAGAGGCAGGCTGCGGACCGCCTGGACCGGGTCTCAAGGACCTTGTTGCACCGCAGAACGCAAATATTCAGTATGACGAAAATATGTGCGCGTATGCACTGGTTTGACGGCGCCCCATGACCGCACAGTCCCTGAACGCCGCCGCCGAGCGCCTCTCCCGGGCGGAGCGACTGATGGCTCAGAAGGCCTATGAGCCGGCCCACGCCCTGTGCATGGAGGTCCTGGCGGCCGACCCCCAGGCGGCGGGCGCGTGGTTCCTGCTTGGCGTTCTGGCGGCTGACCATGACAACCCGGGCAAGGCCGTCGAGCTGTTCGGCCGGGCCGCCGCCCTGGACCTGGATGACCCCCGGGCGCCCGCACATCTGGCCCGCTGCCTGATCGCACTTAACCGCCGGGACGACGCCCTGACCCAGGCCCAGATCGCCGAGGCCAGGGGACCTGCCGATGCGCTCACCCTCGACACCCTGGGGGTGGTGTTCAGCCGGGCAGGCCTGCATGGCCGCGCCATCGGCCACTTCGAAGCGGCCTTCGCCCGGGAGCCGGGACAGGCGAGTTTCGCCTACAACCTCGCCGCCTCACGACAGTTCTCCGGCGACTTCGCCGGCGCCGAGGCGGCCTATGCTCAGGCTCTGGCGCTGGAGCCCACCCTTCACCGGGCCTGGTCGTCGCGCGTGCAGCTGCGCCGCCAGACCGCGGAGCGCAACTTCCTGCCAGAGCTTGAGGCCCAGTTCGCCGCGGCTGGCGGATCGGCGGAGGCGCGCCTGCATCTGGGCCATGCCCTGGCCAAGACCCACGAGGACCTGGGCCATTACGAGACCGCCCTGGACTGGCTGATCCGCGCCAAGTCGGCCAAGGGGCGGGAGGTCGGCTATGACCCCCGCGCCGACGCCGAACTGTTCGCTGCCGCCCGGGCCACCTATCCCGTCGCAGCCGGCCCCCGACGGGGAGAAACCTCAGATCGCCCGATCTTCGTCGTCGGCCTCCCCCGCACCGGTACGACCCTGGTCGATCGCATTCTCTCAAGTCACCCCGAGGTGACCTCGGCTGGCGAGCTGACGAATTTCGGCCTGATCCTCAAGAGGATGAGCGGATCGCCCGGCGCCTTCGTGCTGGATGAGACAACCCTTGAGGCCGCCGGCGAACTCGACCTGCGGCGAGCCGGCCAGGCCTATCTGCAGAGCGTCGGGCCGCTGGTGGCGGGCGAGGGGCGGTTCGTCGACAAGATGCCCCTGAACTTTGTCTATGCAGGCCTGATTCACCGGGCCTTGCCCCAGGCGCGGATCATCTGTCTGCGGCGCCATCCCATGGACGCCTGCCTGTCCAACTTCCGGCAGCTGTTCGCCACCGGCTTCTCCTACTACGACTACGCCTATGACCTGGCCCACACGGCCGCCTATTACGCAGGCTTTGACCGCCTGATCGCCCATTGGCGGGCGGTTCTGCCGGCCGACCGGTTCACAGAAGTCGCCTATGAGGATCTGGTCGCTGACCAGGAGGGCGAGACACGCCGGCTGCTGGCGTTCTGCGGGCTCGACTTCGACGCACGCTGCCTCGCCTTCCACGAAAATGCAGCGCCGGTGGCCACGGCCAGTTCGGTGCAGGTGCGCAGCCCGATCTATGCCAGCTCTGTGGGCCGCTGGCGCCGATATGGGCCGGGGCTTGCGCCCCTGCGCCAGGGCCTGGAGGCCGCCGGCGTCAGGGTGGAGGACGCGGCGTAATCAGGGGCGCTCGCCAGGAGCAAGCGCTTCGACCTGCGCGGCGTTGAGCTTGCGGACCTCCTGAACGAGACATGGGGTCGAGCCGATGGGCGAGGCCACCCGCACGTCCAGGTCCATGCGGTCGCAGACCGTGTCGGATCCGCCGGATGGAATCAGCACCAGAGGATCAGAGGCTGCAGTGTTCAGGCAGCCATTGCGCATGGTCACCCGGAACACATCCTGCGGCCCGACACTGGTGCGGAACAGGACCGTATTGCGGTCGATGATCTTCTGGCCGCGAATGCCGCTGACGCGGAAGCAGGCGCGACCCGGCTCGGCGGCGTTGGCGGCCATGGCCGGGCCGGGGGCAGTGGCGGGGGGTGCGGCGGCGCAGCCCGCCAGGGTCATGGCGCCCAGGGCGGCGGCTGCGGTGGCGTAGTTCAGCATTGTTGCGTCCTCCTTCGGCCGACAACGTGACGACTTGGCCCGACGTTCCGGGCGCATCCTATCTGACGGCGCCATTGGGGCTGAAGCTGGGCCTTAGCCAACCCTTGGCGATGTTCCTCGGGAGGGGTAGAGTTCGCCTCATCCTCGGGGGGCCGCGCTTAAGCGGCTGAGAGGCGGGTAAGCCCGCGACCCGTAGAACCTGATCCGGGTCATGCCGGCGAAGGGAAGGGAGAGCGCCATGGCGCGTGTATTGGACTCAACACGACTGACCGCCCGAATTCTCGGGCCGTTCCTGACCGTGGCCGGGGCGGCCGCGGTGCTGCGCCGTGACGACCTGCTGGCGCTCATTGAGGGGTTTCAGACCGATCCTGCCCTGACCTTCGTCACAGGCATGATGCTGGTTCTGGCGGGACTGGCGTTGATGGCGGTCCATCAGCGCTGGCGAACGCCAGCTGAAATCGCCCTCAGCTTGACCATCTGGCTGCTGACCCTGCGCGGGGTCTTCCTGCTGTTCGCCCCCAGCGTAATCTTCGACCTCGCCGACAATGTGATGGCCAGGACGCCCCTGGTGGTGGCCGCAGGCCTCGCCGCCGTGGGCGTCGGGGTCTGGCTGACCCTGGTCGGCTACCGCCGCGCGGCCGGATAGGCCCCCCTTTTCTCAAACCTCCTCAGGGACACCCGATGAACAAGCCGCTGACCCCCAGTCTCGACGCCGACGCCATCCCGACCGGGGAGCGTCCCGGCTCGAGAAAGGTCTATGAGGCCGGGCGGCTCTGGCCAGACATCCGGGTCCCCTTCCGCGAGGTGGCGGTGCATGAGAGCGCCGGCGAGCCGCCGGTGACCCTGTATGATCCGTCCGGCCCCTATACCGATCCGGCCGCCAGCATCGACATCGATAAGGGTCTGCCTCGCACCCGCGAGCCCTGGGTCGTCTCCCGCGGGGATGTGGAGATTGTCGCCGAGCCGCGGAACGTGAAGCCCGAGGACAATGGCTTTGCCCGCGGCGCCCATCTGGCGCCGGAGTTCAGCCAGCCCCGCCGAATCTATCGCGCCCGGCCCGGCGTCAGCGTCACCCAGATGGACTATGCCCGCCGCGGCATCGTCACGCCGGAGATGGAGTATGTCGCCATCCGCGAGAACCTGCGACGCAAGGAGGGCGAGGCCTTCATCCGCGACGGCGAGGACTTCGGCGCCTCCATTCCGGACCTTGTGACGCCTGAGTTCGTCCGCGACGAGGTGGCCCGCGGCCGGGCGATCATCCCGGCCAATATCAACCACACCGAGCTGGAGCCGATGGCGATCGGCCGGAACTTCCTGGTCAAGATCAACGCCAATATCGGCAATTCCGCGGTGCTCTCCACCGTCGCCGACGAGGTGGACAAGATGGTCTGGGCCATCCGCTGGGGCGCCGACACGGTCATGGACCTGTCCACCGGCCGTAACATCCACAACATTCGCGACTGGATCATCCGCAACAGCCCCGTGCCTATCGGCACGGTGCCCATCTACCAGGCCCTGGAGAAGGTGAACGGCGTCGCCGAGGACCTGAACTGGGAGGTGTTCCGCGACACCCTGATCGAGCAGGCCGAGCAAGGGGTGGACTATTTCACCATCCATGCGGGCGTGCGCCTGCCCTATGTGCCGCTCACCGCCAACCGGGTGACCGGAATCGTCTCCCGCGGCGGCTCGATCATGGCCAAGTGGTGCCTGGCCCACCACCGCGAGAGCTTCCTCTACGAGCACTTCGAAGACATCTGCGAGATCATGCGGGCCTATGACATCAGCTTCAGCTTGGGCGATGGCCTGCGTCCCGGCTCGATCGCCGACGCCAATGATGCGGCGCAGTTCGCCGAGCTGGAGACCCTGGGCGAGCTGACCCAGGTGGCCTGGAAGTATGGCGTCCAGACCATGATCGAGGGCCCGGGCCACGTGCCCATGCACAAGATCAAGGCCAATATGGACAAGCAGCTGGCCGTCTGCGGCGAGGCGCCCTTCTACACTTTGGGCCCGCTCACCACTGACGTGGCGCCGGGCTATGACCACATCACCAGCGCCATCGGCGCGGCCATGATCGGCTGGTTCGGCACCGCCATGCTCTGCTACGTCACGCCCAAGGAGCATCTGGGCCTGCCCGACCGCAAGGACGTGAAGGACGGCGTGATCACCTACAAGATCGCCGCCCACGCCGCCGACCTCGCCAAGGGCCACCCCTCGGCCCGGGCGTGGGACGACGCCCTTTCGCGGGCGCGGTTCGAATTCCGCTGGGAGGACCAGTTCAACCTCGGCCTCGATCCGGAGACGGCGCGCCTTTATCACGACGAGACCATGCCCAAGGAGGCGCACAAGATGGCGCACTTCTGCTCCATGTGCGGCCCCAAGTTCTGTTCGATGAAGATCAGCCAGGACATCCGCGAGGCCGCCCGCGGCCAGAACGCGGTGGCCGACCAGGGCATGGCCGAGATGAGCGAGAAGTTCCGCGCCACCGGCGGCGAGGTCTACGTCCCCACCAAGAGCTGAGGCCTCAGCCCTTGAGGACGGCGCTCAGGCTGCCGTCCGACTCCAGGACCACGAAGGCGGCGTCCGAAAGCTCGGCGCCGCCCGAGGTGCGGATGGCCGCCAGCAGCTCCTCCTGCGTCACCCGCTGCTGACGCAGGGCGCCGGACAGGGGCTCGCCGTCCTTCAGCAACAGGCTGGGCTCGGACTTGACCAGCCGGTCCACCGCCCTGATCCGCACCGACAGGAAGGTGACCGCGTACTGCAGACCCACCAGCAGGGCCAGGGCCGCCACGCCTTCGGCCAGGGCCAGGTCCTTCGACGTCAGGATGCTGGAAAAGGTCGAGCCGATGGCCACGGTGACGACCAGGTCGAAGGCGTTCAGCTTGGACAGGGTCCGCTTGCCTGAGGCCCGCAGCACGATCACCAGGGCGATATAGGCCGCCGTCCCCACCACCAGGATGCGGAGGATCGGCTCCCAGCCTGTGAACAGGGCGTCAGCGTCCATGGAGGTGGTTTCCGGGGTGATGCATGGCGGAGCAACACGTTGGCGGGGCAAAGGCTCCCTGGCCTGACGGGGTCCGGATGCTTGACGCCGATCAAGGCGGTCCAGGCTGATCGCGGCGAACCTGACCCTGTGGAGGGACCTTGGTCATGGCTCGCGAACACCCTGATGAAGAACGCCACAGCCGCCACACCTTGCGCCGGGCGGGGTGGGGGATGGTCTCAGCGCTGATCGGCCTCGCCCTGGTCAGCGCCATGCTGGCGGTGGCCCATGGACGCACGCCCGAGCTCGAAAAGGCGCTCTTCCAGCTCGGTCTTGGGGCGACGGCCCTGATCGCCGCGGTGGGTCAGGTCCTGATCCTTGGCGGGTTAGCCTTGCTTTGGAGCGCGCTGCGCCATCGGCGGTGAACTTCTGGACCCGCGCCATTGACGCGGGGCCTGCAAGGGGAAAGGCTCGCCCCCTTCCACAGTCAGGGGCCGCCCATGGTTTTGCGTTCAGTCGTCGTCGGAGCGGGCCTCGCCCTGCTGGTAGCCAGCGGGGCGATGGCTCAGGTCGAGCGTCGCGAGATCGGCCAGCTGGTCTATGAAGGCGTGCCGGCCGCACCCGACGGCCTTCAGGCGACCATTTCCCCCTATTACGAGGTGCGTTCGGCCGAACTGAAGGACTGGCTGGCCGACGGCTCCATGCTGATCTCCACCCGGTTCGGCGAGACGACCCAGATCCACAAGCTGGCGGCGCCCGGGGCGGCGCGCACCCAGCTCACCTTCTTCGATGAGCCGATCACCGCCGCCAAGGTCCAGCCCGGCGCTTCCCGTTTCGTCTACCGGCGGGACGAGGGCGGCTCGGAATACTACCAGGGCTTCCTGCGCGACCTGAACGGTCAGGAGGTGCGGATCACCGCGCCCGGCACCCGCAACGGCGACTTCGTCTTTTCCAAGGACGGTGCGGTGGTGGTCTGGAGCCAGGTGACCCCCGGCGATCCCAACTATGACATCATGCTGGCCCAGACTTCGGCGCCAGAGGCGCGCCGCGTGGTGCTTGAGGGTCAGGGCGCCATGGCGCCGACGGCCATCTCCCCCGATGGCCGGCGCATCCTGATCAGCCGCTATAACTCCATCGCCTTCGTGGAGCTGTTCGTGCTCGACGTGGCGTCCGGTCAGCTGACACCGGTAGGCCCCGCCGACCGCCAGGTCTTCTATGAGGGCGCGGCCTTCGTCGATGGCGGCGCAGGTGTGCTGACCCTGTCCGACGACGGCTCGGAAGTCGCCCGACCGGTGGTGTTTGATCTCGCCACCGGCGCCATGCGCGACCTCGCGCCGGACTCGCAATGGGGCGCCGAAGCCTTCGATATGTCGCCGGACGGAAAGACCGTGGCCTACATGGTCAACGAGGAGGGGTATTCGAAAGTCCTGCTGCGGGACGTCGCCAGCGGCCGCCTGCTGAATGGACCAGATCTCCCGAAAGGTGTCCTGACCGCCCTGAAGTTCTCCAAGGACGGCGCCCGGCTGGGCCTCAGCCTGTCCACCTCGACGACCTCGGGCGATGTCTGGGACTACGAGCTGGCCAGCGGCCAGCTGACCCGTTGGACCCAAAGTGAACTGGGCGGCCTGGACGCCGCGAAGCTCGTCGAGCCCGACCTGTTCCGCTATCCAACCTTTGACCAGCGTTCGATTCCGGCCTTCATCTATCGGCCCCAAGGGGTGAGCGGAAAGCTGCCCGTGGTGATCCAGATCCATGGCGGACCCGAGGGACAGGAGCAGCCGAGCTTCAATCCCCGTCGGCAGTCCTGGGTGAACGAACTGGGCGCCGCGGTGATCATCCCCAATGTCCGCGGCTCCACCGGCTACGGAAAAACCTATCTGTCTCTCGACAACGCCGAGAAGCGCGAGGACTCGGTCAAGGACATCGGCGCCCTGCTGGACTGGGTGGCGACCCAGCCGGACCTGGACGCCAGCCGCGTGGCCGTGGTGGGTCAGTCCTACGGGGGCTACATGGCGCTCGCCGTAGCCGCCCATTACAACGACCGGCTGGTGGGGGTGATCGACCTCTACGGCATCTCCGACTTCATCACCTTCCTTGAAAACACCGAGGGCTATCGAAGGGACCTGCGGCGGGCCGAGTACGGCGATGAGCGCGATCCGGCCATGCGGGCGGTGTTTGAGAGTATCGCGCCGATCAACATGTCCGACCGGATGAAGAAGCCGATGATGATCTACCAGGGCGCCAACGACCCCCGTGTCCCGGCCTCTGAATCCGAGCAGATGGTCGAACGTCTGCGGGCCCAGGGCACCGAGGTCTGGTACGTCCTGGCCAAGGACGAGGGCCATGGCGTCCACAAGAAGTCCAACCAGGAGGCCGTGCGCGCCACCGAGGTCCAGTTCCTGAAGTCGGTTCTGAACACCGAGGGCCAGGACTAACCGCGGCGGCGGCGCTCCTTCTGGATCACTTCGTCCAGGGCCTGCAGGAAGCGCGATCGGTCGTTGCGGTCGAAGGGTTTGGGGCCGCCATAGATGTCGCCGGTGGAGCGCAGCTGCTCCATCAGCGCCCGCTGGGCGATGGCTGAACCGATGGAGTCCTCGGTGAAAGGCTTGCCGTTGGGCGCAATGGCGTGGGCGCCGGCCTGCAGCACCCGCTCGGCCAGGGGGATGTCGTTGGTGATCGCCACGTCGCCCGGCGCCACGTGCTCGGCGATCCAGTCGTCGGCCACGTCGGGGCCGGCGTCGACGATCACCCGCTCCACCATCGGCGAGGTCGGGATCATCATGAAGGCGTTGGAGACCACCCAGGTCTTCAGGCCGTAGCGCTGGGCCACCTTGTAGACCTCATCCTTCACCGGGCAAGCGTCGGCGTCGATGAAGATCTCGATGGGCTTGCGGCTCACGGCGGGCTCCTTGTCTGGCGGACCCACTCCTAGACCAGATTGGCGCGGGACGGGACCGGCCGTCGTTCCGGCCCCGCCCTTGATCTGAATCACAGGGAGAGACGAGCAGGTGGCCGATGGTCACGGCCGGTTGGTTCCGGCTGTCGAAGGCGTCCCCCATGTCCATCACCCTGACGTTCCACGGCGCCGCTGGTTGCGTGACCGGATCCTGCGTCGAGGTCGAAACGCCTGGGGTGCGGCTACTGATCGACTGCGGCATGTTCCAGGGGCCAAAGACCCTCAAGGCCCTGAACTACGGCGACTTCCCCTTCGATCCAAAGACAGTCGACGCCGTGCTGCTGACCCACGCCCATCTCGACCATGCCGGCCTGCTGCCCAAGCTGGTGAAGGCGGGGTTCAAGGGGCCGATCCACGCCACGGCCGCCACCCGGGATCTCTGCGGGGTGATGTTGCCAGACGCCGGCGGCATTCAGGAGACCGAGGTTCGCCACCTGAACCGGCGCAACCTCCGGCGGGGCCTGCCCCAGGTGGAGCCGATCTATACCGCCCGGGACGGCGAGCGAACGATCCGCCAGTTCTCCAAGGTCAAGCTCGGGGTCCCGGTCGAAATCGCGCCCGGCGTCCGGGCCATCTATTGGGAGGCCGGCCACATCCTGGGCGCGACCTCCATCGAACTGCGGGTGGACACCGAGGATGGTGAGACCTCGTTCCTCTTTTCCGGGGACATCGGCCAGGGTGGTCGCGACTATGCCGCCGATCCGGAAGGGCCGGCTGGCGTCGACCACCTGATCCTGGAATCCACCTACGGGAACCGCGACCGGCTGAACCTCGCGCCGCCGGAACGCCGCGCCGTGCTCGCCCAGGAACTACGGGACGCCCATGCGGCCGGCGGGCCCGTGCTGATCCCGACCTTCGCCGTGGAACGGGCCCAGGAAATCATCGCCGACCTGGTCGCTCTGATGGAGTCTGGCGAGGTTCCGGAGGCCGACATCTTCCTGGACTCCCCCCTGGCCATCGAAGCCACCGAGGTCTTCCAGCAGCGGGGCTATAACCGCACGACAGGGTTGAACCCCTTTGACCGCCTGCGGGCCGGAGGACGGCTCAACTTCCTTCGCAAGCCCGCCGAAAGCGACCGGATCGAGCGCCTGCGTGGCTGGCACATCATCCTGGCAGGCAGTGGCATGTGCGACGCTGGCCGGGTCAGAGGGCACCTGAAGCGGCTGCTCTGGCGGCGGGAGGTCACCGTCCTTCTGTCAGGCTACCAGGCGGTCGGCACCTTGGGACGCATCCTTGAGGAGGGGGCCAGCCGGGTCAGCATTCAAGGCGACGAGGTGCAGGTCCGCGCCCGCATCCGGGCTCTGGACATCTATTCGGGCCATGCCGACGCTGGCGGTCTGGTGGCCTGGGCCAAGGCGCGGGAGCCGGTCGCGGGCGCTGTCTTCCTCTGCCATGGGGAGCCGGAGGCCTTGGAGGGTCTCAATGCCCGTCTGGTCGCCGCAGGGTTCGACGGGGCCTCCATCCGTATTCCTGATCTGGACTCCGCTTACGGCGTTTCCGGCGCCGCTGTTGGGGAAGACCCGGCCCAGTCGCCGCGACGCGCGGCGCGGCTCGCCCCCGGCGCGGCGGTGAAGGCCGACTGGCACAACGCCCGGGTCGCCTTGAACATGACGCTGAACGCCGCCCTGGCCAACGCGCCCACCGACGCGGCGCGCGAAGAGCTATTGGCCCGCCTGGCTGATGTGCTCAGCCGCCAAGGTGAGCCACCGCCTGAGTCAGACCCTGGCCTCGACACCCGGGCCGAGGCAGGATGAAAACAACCTCAAGGAGATTTTCGATGCCATTTCGTCAAATCATTGTGCAGATCGACGAGAGCCCGGCGTCTGGCCTGCGGGCGAGGGCGGCGGCTGACCTGGCCCAGCGACACGGGGCGCATCTGACCGGCGTTTTCCTGACCAGCGTCTACATCCGCCAATACATGGCGGCCGAAAGTCTGTCGGCCTTGCCCGCTGACGTCGTCCAGCAGGTGCTCACCGGACACGACGCCGCGGTCGCCAAGGTGGCGGAGGAAGCCAGGGCGCAGTTCGAGGCCGCCTGCGCGCAGAACGGCGTGGCCCATGGCTGGCAGATGGTCGGCGGGGATTCGCCCCAGCCCTTAGTGGCGGTGGCCCGGCGCAGCGACCTGACCATCTTCCCCCGCCAGGCCAAGGCTTGCCTCAGCGAGCATAGCCTAAGCGCCGCCCAGGTCGCCCTGGCCAGCGGAGGTCCGGTGCTGATCACCCCGGATGACGACTATGCGCCGCCGGTGGGGCGCCGCGTGCTGGTGGCCTGGAACGGGGGCCGGGAGGCCGCCCGCGCCCTGCATGACGCCTGGCCGATCCTGGAACAGGCCGAAGCCGTACACGTGCTGACCGTTTCCCCCGAGGGCGAGTCCGATGCCGACGGCCTTCTGAGCGCGCTGTTTGCCAAGCGTGGAGTCAAGGCTGAGCTGTTCACCGATCCCAGCCAGGACGAGGCTGCGGTCGACGTGATCGCACGGCACGTCGCTGAACGGGGGGCTGACCTGTTGGTCATGGGGCTCTATGGCCGGCCGCGCCTTCAGGAACTGCTGCTGGGCGGGGTCAGCCGGGCCATGGTGACGGCCAGCCCCATCCCGATCTTCGCCTCCCACTAGGATCGGCGGGCGCGAGCGCGGGCGCAGGGCTTGTCCGGAGGTCGCAGAGCCTCTTCATTGGCGGTCAAGCTGTCGCTTGAGCGCCCGCGACTCGGCGCTGCGACGACCCCACAGATCCGGAGCCTGCCGCATGATCCCTCGTTTCCTGTTCGCCTTCGCCGCCCCTGGCGCGCTCGCCCTGGCTCTGTGCCTGCCGGCCGCCGCCGAGGCCCAGGGCCGTGGGGCCGCCAGCGCCCGCCCGCCCGCGGCCGCCGTTCCCGCGACCCAGCGCGCCGTGAGCTTTGTGGCTGAGGCGCCGGCGGCAGGCGGAGTCCTGGTTCTGCCCCTGAGCGCCGAGGGCGAGCTCGCCGGGCGGGCTGCGAGCCTCAGCGAGGCCGATCGTGGGGCTGTGGGCCGGGCGCTCACCTCATCGAAGTTCAGCTATGAGGGAGGCAAGACCCTGATGCTAAGGGGGGTCGGCGCCTGGGATGCGATCCTGGTGGTCGGTCTTGGCGAGACGCCTGGGCCCAAGGCCTGGCAGTCGGCGGGCGCCGTCGCTGGTCGCGCCCTGCGGGACGAAGCCGGCGGTCTGACCGTCCTGGCCGGCGGCCTGCCAGCGGAAGCCGCCGCCGAACTGGCCATCGGTCTTGGTCTTGGCGAGTATCGTTCCGACTTTCATCAGGCCAAGGCCCGGGAGCGGACCCCTACGGGCCCGGTGATCGTGGTCACGGGACAGGTTCCCGCCGCCGAATTCCTGTTCCGTCCCCGGGGCGAGGCCCTCGTGACGGCCATGGCCTGGGCCCGGGACGTCTCCAATGAGCCGGCCAACAAGCTCTATCCGGAGACCTTCGTCGAGCGTGCCCGCGCGGCCCTTGCCGGCGTGCCCGGCGTCACCATTGAGGTGCTGGATGTCCCGGCCATGGAGCGCCTGGGCATGGGCGCCATCCTTGGGGTCGGCCAGGGTTCGGCGCGGCCGCCACGGATGTTGATCCTGCGTTATCGAGGCGCCGGCGCGCCGGCCGCCCCGGTGGTGCTGGTGGGCAAGGGGATCACCTTCGATACGGGCGGCATCTCCATCAAGCCCAGCGCCAACATGGGCAATATGAAAATGGACATGTCCGGGGCCGCCAGCGTGACGGGCGCCCTCATGGCCCTGGCCAAATCTGGAGCGCCGGTCAATGTGGTGGCGGTCGCCGCCCTGGCCGAGAACATGCCCGATGGTCGCTCTATCCGCCCGGCTGACGTGCTCACCGCCATGAACGGCAAGACCATCGAGATCGTCTCCACCGACGCCGAAGGCCGGCTCGTCCTGGCGGACGCCCTGTCCTGGGTGGACGCCAATCTGCAGCCGGCCGCCGTGGTCGATGTGGCCACTCTGACCGGCGCCGTGCGCGGGGCGCTCGGGGATGAGTATGCAGGCCTGTTCAGCCGCCATGACGTCCTGGCCGACCAACTGGCCGCCGCCGGCGAGGCGGTGGGCGAGCCCCTGTGGCGCCTGCCCCTGCATCCCAGCTATGGCGTCGATATCAGCTCCACCATCGCCGACCTGAAGAACGGCGGCGGCGAGGGCGCCGGCGCCGGCACAGGCGCTCACTTCATCGGTGAGTTCATCAGCCGTGACACCCCCTGGGCCCATCTGGACATAGCCGGCGTCGCCTATGGGGCGGCGACCGACACCGGGCCTGCCGGCTCAGCCGGCTACAGCGTGCGCCTGCTGGAGCGCTTCGTCCGCGACGTCCAGCCCTGAACCAAAGGCGCTAGCAGCAACCCCCCGCCGCGCCCGCCTCGGTGGGGGGACTGAAGGGCAGGTCAAGGCCGCAGCCCTTGAAGACGCCGAAGTGCCGGCTGCGGTCGCCCATGAAGACGAAGTGGGGCGCCAGCCGGCTTTCGGCCAGCATCCGCCAGGTGTTGCCGCATACCGGGAACATCCGGCCGGCCTCGATGACGTGGTGCTTGTCGAGGTTGAAGACCTCCGGCGAGCCCGGAATGGTCCCCAGATAGCGGACCGCCTGCCCATAGTCCTCGCAGGCCGGCTCCAGGTCTTCGAGCTTGAACAGGCGGTAGGTAGCCGAAAAGAAGGCGATGGGCGCCACCATCTCCTTGACCCTCAGGTCACGGAGGCCGAGCGGCCGGTCGGAAACCAGGCGTGGATCGCCGAAGCCGGCGGCCTTGGCGAGGCTGAGGAAGTCGCCCCAATAGAGCGCGCCGGCCAGGCACTCCCCGTGTAGCACGGGGTCACGGCGCAGGGCGTCGGGAACGCGGCGGTCCGCATAGACGTCGGAGAAGTAGAGCTCGCCGCCCGGCTTCAGCAGCCGCCAGGCTGCGGCGAAGACAGCCGCCTTGTCCTCCACCAGATTGATCACGCAGTTGGAGACGATGACGTCGAAGCTGCCGGGCTCCAGGTCGAGGTCTTCAAGCCTGGCGATGTCGCCGTCCAGGAAGGTGACGTTTGAGGCGGGATAGCCGAACTTCGCCGCATGCCAGCCCTCGTGCCGCCGGGCGACCTCCAGCTGCTGCGGCGTGGCGTCCACTCCGACCACATGGCCCGCAGGTCCGGTCAACTGCGCCAGCACATAGACATCCTGGCCCGAGCCGCAGCCCAGGTCGAGGATGCGCGCGCCTTCCAGGGCCTGGGGCGCCACCAGACCGCAGCCATAGTAGCGGGCGCTAACTTCGTCATGGACCTGGGCCAGGGCCTGGCGGATGGCCAGGGGCGGCGCTTCGGCCGTGGCGCAGGCGTCGGTGCGCAGATCGCCGGAGCTTGTCAGCACCTCACCGTAGTAGGTGCGGGCGTTGTCCAGTCCCATGACGGTCATGTGGGGCGTGTCTCCAAGCTTCAGCGGCTGTCTGACAGCGTTCGAGGCGGGAGGCTACGGGGTTACAACCCGGTCCAGATCGGCGACGAAACCGGCGACCGCGGCCCAGACCTCGGCGTCGTGGCCAGCCCAGAGGTGACCGCCCTCATCGAACAGGATCAGCCGCCCCCGGGGCGCCAGGGCCACGGCGTGAACAGCCGCGTCGGCCGTCCCATAAAGATCGTCACGAGCGCTGATCGCCAGCAGCGGACAGCTCAACTGCTCAAGCGGGTAGGGTGGCGGGCTGCCCGCGGTGGCGGAGTCGAGCGCGATGCCGGCGTGGCGCACGCTGATGGGCAGGATGTGGCGCAGGACCTGTCGGGCCCGCGCCGCCTCTTCCGGACCTGCGGCCGCCAGCACGGCGGGTTCGGTCGCCAGGACCATGCGGGTCATCAGGTCCGGCGCGATACGAATGGCCATCCAGAAGACGAGATCGGATCGCAGGGCCAGGTCTGTCAGGGCGCGGACCGGCCAGGGGGCGGGCGCCCGTTCCTCCGGCGCCCGGTTTGGTCCGTAGAGGGCTGGAACGCCGAGAACAAGACCTCGGCAGCGCTCCGGGTGACGCAGGGCCAGTTGGGCCGCCGAGAGCGCGCCGGCCGAGCCGCCGAAGATCACCGCCTGGTCCACCTCCAGATGATCGAGCAGATAGCCCAGGGCGTCGGCCTGCATCTCTGGCGTGGCGTCTGGCGGCATGGCGCTGCGCAGATAGCCGAACCGGGAGGGCGCGATGATGCGGAACCGGGTGCGGTCCAGCGGCGCGGAGAAGGCCAGGCCCTGGTCGAAACCGCCCCCGCTGCCGTGGATGATGAGCACGACGGGTCCCTGACCCACATCAGCATATTCGATCGGGCCGAACGGACTGTCCACGACCTGACTGCCCGTCAGGCGCGCCCGCGCCGAGACCATGTCCTGCGTGAAGGCGTCGAGGGCCACCCCGATGGACGCCAGGGCGGCGAGGATGACGGCGGTGACGACCCAGTGGATCGGCGTCATAGGGCGATCTCCTGACCACACCGCAGCCTGACGTCCCGGCGGACGGCTACGCCATGATCAGGGTCAATCCATGCGGGTGGATCAGCCGGCGGCCTGCGCCTTCCGCTCCCGCCGGCGGCGGGTGAGGATGTGCTCGGTATAGCCGTTGGGCTGGGCGCGGCCTTCGAACACCAGTTCCAGGGCCGCCTGATAGGCGACGCTGGCGTCGAGATCAGGGCTCATCGGCTGGTAGAGCACGTCGCCGGCGTTCTGGCCGTCCACCACCTTGGCCATGCGCGCGAAGGTTTCGCGCACCTGCGCCTCGGTGCAGACCCCGTGGTGCAGCCAGTTGGCGATATGCTGGCTGGAGATGCGCAGGGTCGCTCGGTCTTCCATCAGCCCGACGTCGTGGATGTCCGGCACCTTGGAGCAGCCCACCCCCTGGTCGATCCAGCGGACCACATAGCCGAGAATGCCCTGGACGTTGTTGTCCAGCTCCTGGGCCACGTCGGCGGCGTTCCAGTTGGACTTGGCCAGCGGCACCGTCAGCAGGCCCTCAAGCCCGGTGGGCTCGGTTGCGTCCATGGAGGCCTGCAGGGCGGCCACATCCACCTGATGATAGTGCAGGGCGTGCAGGACGGCGGCGGTGGGCGAGGGCACCCAGGCGGTGTTGGCGCCGGCCTTGGGGTGGCCGATCTTGGCGGCCAGCATGTCCTTCATCATGTCGGGCGCGGCCCACATGCCCTTGCCGATCTGCGCGCGGCCGGGGAAGCCGGTGGCCAGACCGATCTCCACATTGCGCTTCTCATAGGCCGGCAGCCAGGGCTCGGCCTTCATGGCGTCCTTGCGGACCATGGGACCGGCTTCCATGGCGGTGTGGATTTCATCGCCGGTGCGGTCGAGGAAGCCGGTGTTGATGAACACGATCCGCTCGCGGGCGGCGTAGATGCAGGCCTTGAGGTTGGCGCTGGTGCGGCGCTCCTCGTCCATGACGCCGATCTTGACCGTGTTGCGGGGGATGCCAAGCGCATCCTCGACCAGGTCGAACAGATGGACGGCCAGCGCCACCTCGTCGGGGCCATGCATCTTGGGCTTCACCACATAGATGGAGCCGGCCGGGCTGTTGGCCTTCGCGCCCTTCAAGTCGTGCAGGGCCGCCGCCACGGTGATCAGGGCGTCGACGGCGGTCTCATAGGCGTCCTGGCCGCCGAAGCGCACCATGTCGGTGGTCATGTGGTGGCCGACATTGCGCACCAGCAGCAGGCTGCGGCCGCGCAGGGTCAGGTCTGAGCCGTCCGGGGCGGTGTAGGTCCGGTCAGGGTCCAGGCGGCGGGTCTCGGTGCGGCCGCCCTTGGAGAAGCTCGCCTCCAGGTCGCCGCGCATCAGGCCCAGCCAGTTGCGATAGACGCCCGTCTTGTCCTCGGCGTCCACGGCGGCGACGGAATCCTCGCAGTCCTGGATGGCGGTCAGGGCCGCTTCCACCAGCACGTCGGCGACGCCGGCGGGGTCGTCCTTGCCGATATTGCTCGACCGATCGACCAGGATCTCCAGGTGAAGGCCGTTGTGGCGCAGCAGCACGCCTTCGGGGGCGTCCTTCGATCCGCGCCAGCCGGCCAGCTGGCCGTCGGTGGCGAGGCCGGCCTCGGCCCCGTCCTTCAGGCGAACGACGAGGTCGGAACCCTTGATGGCGTAGCTGACCGCGTCGGCGTGCGAGCCGGCCGTAAGCGGCGCGACCTGATCCAGCAGCTGGCGGGCATAGGCGATCACCTTGCCGCCACGCTCGGGATCATAGCCCTTGCCGCCGGTGGGCGGTTCCAGGGCGTCGGTGCCGTAGAGCGCGTCATAGAGGCTGCCCCAGCGGGCGTTGGCGGCGTTCAGGGCGTAGCGGGCGTTGGACACCGGCACGACGAGCTGCGGGCCAGCCAGGCGGGCGATCTCGGGATCGACGTTCTGGGTGTCGATCTTGAAGGCCGGCGGGGCGGGCAAGAGATAGCCGATCTCACGCAGGAAGGCGGTCTGTTCGGCGACGCTGACCTCCTTGCCGCGGCGTTCGCGCCACCAGGCGTCGATGGTGGTCTGCAACTCGTCCCGACGCTTGAGCAGCTCGGCGTTGCGCGGGGTGAAATCGGCCAGGATGCTCTCCAGCGCCGCCCAGAAGGCCTTCGGCTCTACGCCCGTTCCCGGCAGCAGCTCGCCTTCCACGAAGGCGTGCAGAAGATCGTCGACCGAAAGGGTGTTGCTGATGTCCATGCGCGTAACCGGGCTCTCGATAAGGCGTTCGGGGAGACGCCTCAGGGGCTGAGGCGTTCCTGCTCGGCCGCTTTACTGCACGGAAGCGCCGCGCTTTGAAGCCCCAAATGTGAACAAGTTCCGCCTCGCAACGCCCCCTGCGCCCACGTAGGGCGGCGTAGGCGCGGGATGAAGCTTGCGCGCGCCGCCCCGGGTGGGTGGGATTTCTTGCGCGTCTGAGCGGGCGGGCGGGAAGGTCCCGCCCTCAAGCCTCAGTTGTCGGAGAATCCGAACGGCGCGCTGGTCCGGCGGATATCGTCCACCAGGATCTGCCGGCCAATCGGCGGCGCCGAACGGGCTGTGCAGTCGGTCCGGTGGCAGAGCCGGCAGGTGACGCCGATCGGCGTGGCGGCGTCGGCGCCCAGCCCAGGGCGACCCTGGGTGTAGATCAGCCGGTCGGCGTGCTCGGCTGCGCAGCCGAGCGCGATGGCCCGCTCCACCCGCTGGGCGCCAAAGGCCCCGCCGCCGGCGCTAACAGTGCGGGCGATGGAGAAGAAGCGGTGCCCGTCTGGCAGTTCCAGCCATTGGGTGACGATCTGGCGGGGGGTGCGAAAGGCGTGGTGCACCGACCACAGAGGACAGCCGCCCCCATGCCGAGCGAAGGGAAAGCCCGCCCCATCCAGGCGCTTGGAGACATTGCCCGCCTCGTCCACCCGGATGAAGAAGAAGGGCACCCGCTCCTGGCCGGGCTTCTGCAGGGTGGTCATCCGGTGGGCGGTCTGTTCGAAGCTGGCGGCGAACTGCCGGGCCAGGGCCTCCACGTCATAGCGCCGGGCCTCAACCGCCCGGGCGAAGGCGGTGTAGGGCATCAGGATGGCGGCGGCCGCATAGCTGGCGAGCGCCCGCCGCGTCAGCCGCTCGCCGCTTTCGGTGGCGAAGCCGCCCTCCGACAGCACGCTGGCCACCTCGCCGCGCATCTCCAGATAGGCGAGCTGGAGGGCCAGCTGAAAGGTCTGGCTGGCGGTGTCGAGGGAGTCGTCGAGCAGGATTTCCTTGCGGTGCTGGTCGAGCCTGCGGACTGAGCCGACCATGACATTGGCCGGCAGCCGGCGCACCCGCAGGCCATGGCGGGCCTTCAGGTACCCGGCCAGGCCCTCATGACTGGCGACGTTCTGAGCCAGGCGCTCGGCCGCATCATCCAGGGTCGGGAAGTTGTTGCGCCGGGCGGCCAGGAACCTGCGGGACTCCGCCACCGGGTCCGGGGCGTCGAAGGCCGCGCCCGAGCCGGTGGCGTGGGCCTCGGCGCTGCGGTCGGCCAGGGCCAGCTGCTCTTCCTGATAGGCGGTGTAGAGGCGCAGCAGCGCCTCGGTGACCCCCGGAAAATTGGTGGCGGCGTCGGCGGTCTCCAGGGCGGGAAGATCGATGTCGGCGAACATCGGGTCCTTCAGCACCGCCTGCAGCCGGGCGGCGTCGTCGGAATCGGCGTTGCCGGCCAGGGCGGCCACATCGATGCGATAGGTCTGGGCCAGCCGCAGCAGCATCTCGGCGCTGAGCGGCCGGTGGTTGCGTTCCAGCAGCGCGATATAGGAGGCCGAAACGTCCAGGTCCGAGGCCATGTCCGCCTGGGTCAGGCCCAGGTCGCGGCGCATCCTTCGCAGGTTGGCGCCCACATAGAGGCGACGTTCGCTGGACATGCTCAGGATCCCTTGCTCGGTGGCGTCCTTACAACATTACACGCAAATTCTGTAAAGTTTGACATCCCAACCGCGCGGGGGGTTTCGGCCCCCCCGCCCGACCCTGTAGGCAGCGCCTCAAATCCCCGGCGGATTTCGAGGAGAAGCGACATGGCCTACCAAGAACACACCACCAAGATGAGCGAGCTCATCAAGAGCAAGAACGGTACGTGGGACGGCATCAACGCCGAATCCGTGGCCCGGATGCGGCTGCAGAACCGCTTCCAGACTGGCCTGGACATCGCCCGCTACACCGCCGCGATCATGCGCAAGGACATGGCGGCCTATGACGCCGACCCGTCCCTGTACACCCAGTCGCTCGGCTGCTGGCACGGCTTCATCGGCCAGCAGAAGATGATCTCGATCAAGAAGCACTTCGGCAACACCGACCGGCGCTACCTCTACCTGTCGGGCTGGATGGTCGCGGCTCTGCGCTCGGAGTTCGGTCCGCTGCCCGACCAGTCGATGCACGAGAAGACCTCGGTCCCGGCCCTGATCGAAGAGCTCTACACCTTCCTGCGTCAGGCTGACGCCCGCGAGCTGGGCATGATGTTCCGCGACATCGACGCCGCCCGCGCCGCCGGCGACAAGGCCAAGGAAAAGGCCCTGCTGGACGCCGTCGACAACTATCAGACCCACGTGGTTCCGATCATCGCCGACATCGATGCGGGCTTCGGCAACGCCGAGGCGACCTATCTCCTGGCCAAGAAGATGATCGAAGCCGGCGCCTGCGCCCTGCAGATCGAAAACCAGGTTTCCGACGAAAAGCAGTGCGGTCACCAGGACGGCAAGGTCACCGTGCCGCACGAGGACTTCATCCAGAAGGTCCGCGCCTGCCGCTACGCCTTCCTGGAGCTGGGCGTCGAGGACGGCATCATCGTCACCCGCACCGACTCGCTCGGCGCTGGTCTGACCAAGCAGATCGCCGTCAGCCATGAGCCGGGCGACCTGGGCGACCAGTACAACAGCTTCCTGGACTGCGACGAAGTCGACGCCTCGCAGGTCGGCAACGGCGACGTCATCATCAGCCGCAATGGCAAGCTGCTGCGTCCCAAGCGCCTGCCGTCCAACCTGTTCCAGTTCCGTGAAGGCACCGGCGCCGATCGCTGCGTCCTGGACTCCATCACTTCGCTGCAGAACGGCGCCGATCTGCTCTGGATCGAAACCGAAAAGCCCCACGTCGAGCAGATCGCCTCGATGATGGATCGCGTCCGCGAAGTGATCCCGAACGCCAAGCTGGTCTACAACAACAGCCCGTCGTTCAACTGGACCCTGAACTTCCGCCAGCAGGTCTATGACGCCTACAAGGCGGCCGGTAAGGACGTCTCGGCCTATGACCGCGACAAGCTGATGAGCGTCGACTACGACACCACCGAGCTGGCCATCGAGGCTGATGAGAAGATCCGCACCTTCCAGGCCGATGGCGCCAAGCGGGCCGGCATCTTCCACCACCTGATCACCCTGCCGACCTACCACACCGCGGCCCTGTCGACTGACAACCTGGCCAAGGAGTACTTCGGGACCCAGGGCATGCTCGGCTACGTCCTCGGCGTTCAGCGTCAGGAAATTCGCCAGGGCATCGCCTGCGTGAAGCACCAGAACATGTCGGGCTCCGACATCGGTGACGATCACAAGGAGTACTTCGCCGGCGAAGCCGCGCTGAAGGCCGGCGGCGTCCACAACACGATGAACCAGTTCGGCTAAGCCTGACGGGTTCGTCCTGAAGGACGACAGACAAGGCGGCCTGGAGCAGACGCTCCAGGCCGCTTTTTCTATGCGCGCAGACCTCCAGGACGCCGCAGGGCAAGGACCACGGTGAGGCCGAGCACCAGGACGGCTGCGGCGATGGCCGCCAGGGCGACCTCAGGCTTTGGTCCGAATTCCGCAACGGCGACCGCGGCGAGGCCCCAGCTCACCGCCAGACCATAGGTGGCGACCCGGACGGCCACGGCGCTGAGCAGAGCGGCGAGCGTTACGGCGGCGACGCCCACCAGGGCGGCGACTCGGGCGTTGTCGGGGCCGATGAGGCCTTCAGCTGTCATCACGGTCAGAATGTTCAGGGCCGCGGCCGCCGTCAGCCACCCAGCCAACAGGCCGATGGGCCAGACGACCAGACGCCGGGGCCAGCCTGTCCGCCCGAGCCCAGCGGTCCGGGCGCGCGCCAGGCCTAGATTCGCCGCCGCCGCCGAGGTCAGGATGATGGCTACCGAGGCCCAGTCCAGGTCGGCGGCCGAGGCGATGATCCAGAGGCCGCAGCCGAGGGTCGCAACAACGGAGGGCCAGCCCACGGCATCCAGCAAAGCGGGCTCGGCGCGCCGCGGAAGGACCTGGTAGACGGCATAGGCCACCAGTCCGGCATAGATGACGCTCCAGATCGAAAAGGCGTAGCCCGCCGCTCTCAAGGTGCCGTCACCGCCGGCGGAAAACTCCGCCGCGCTCTGGCCCCAGCCTGTCAGGGCCTGGATGGCTGGAACCAGAATGGCGAAGGCCACCGCCCCGATCACGGCCAGCTTCCGTCCAAGGTGTCTCTCAGCCATCTGGGGCCTCCCTCTGTGCGCCTTGATTTACGATCATCCAAACCGCGCGGACGCGCTCGGGGGTCTTCGCGCCCGCGGGACGACTCGCATCGGCGTGTGACAAACGCCTCAAGCGCGGCCATGTTCACGGCCGATGTGAGGGGGCGTGATCGCATGTCTGAGAACCCGGAGGGACCAGCCGCCGAACTGGCTTCGGAGGTGCGTCACCGCACGGCCAACACCTTGCAACTGCTGGCCACCCTGGCGCGCATGCGCGGGCAGAAGGCCAGCGACGCCGAGCTCCGGCGGCAGATGATCTGGATGGCTGAGGCGATCGGCGCGGTGGGCTCCCTGGAGCGGCGCAGGACGCCTGACGGCATCGATTTCGCCGGCTATATCGACGAGATGGCGCCGGTCTGGCGTCGCCGCCAAGGCGGCCAGGCCGTGGACGTCGTGGTGTGGCTGGAGCCGATCCACATCCGCGATCAGGCCGCGTCGACCCTGGCGCTGATCCTCAACGAGCTGATGGCCAACGCCCTCACCCATGGTCTGCAGGGCGCGGCGGTGCGCCGGATCATCATCGACCTCGCCCGCAACGGCGAAGGCGCGCGGCTCAGCGTCACCGACGCCGGGCCAGGTCTGCGGGCCGACCAACCTGAATCGCGGGAGCGATTTGGTCTTTGGCTGGCGCGCAGTCTGACCGCCCAGGTCTCGGGCCAGCTCGTGCTTCTGCCGGCCCCGGCGGGGGGGCTTACAGCCCAGCTAGACTTCAAGCTCTAGCGCGCGCTCACAACCCCACGGCGATCCCGACACCGGACGATCGTGGGGAACCATGCTTCGGCTGACGGCTTCCTCCCGGCAACAAGGGAGCCAGCCACATGATCAAATCCATTCTCAGCCTCACCGCCGTCGCAGCCCTTCTGGCTGCGTGCGGCGGTCAGGACGACAACGCCGATGTCGACAACACCCAGGGGCCCGTGGTCTCGAGTTCAGAGGCCCCGCGCAACGAGGCGGTCAACACCGATCCGAACATGGCTGACGGGGCTCTGACCCCGGGCGCCAATTCCTTCACCGAGGAGCAGGCTCGCGGCGCGATCGAGTCCGCCGGTTACACCGAGGTCGGGCCGCTCACACAGAACGATCAGGGCGTGTGGATGGCGACCGCCCAGCGCGATGGCGCCCCGGTTGAGGTTTCCGTCGATTACCGCGGCGCCGTGACGCCGGCCGCCAACTAAACCCCAATTCGTAGGAACTTCCCCATGACCAAGACCGTGACTCGGCTGTTCGACAGCCACACCGAAGCTCTCCGCGCCGTTGACGATCTGGAGCGCGCGGGCGTCCATCATGACCGCATCAGCCTGGTGTCCAACAATGCCGACAACTGGCATGCGGGCCATCACCATGACGAAGCCAAAATTGGCGGCGGGCCGCTCGGCGACCGCAACGGCGATGGTGAGAACGATGTCGCCGACGGCGCCGGCAAGGGTGCGGCTACCGGCGGCCTGATCGGCGGCGCAGGTGGTCTTCTCGCCGGCCTCGGCATGCTCGCCATTCCGGGCCTCGGGCCTGTGGTGGCGGCCGGCTGGCTGGCCTCCACCGCCGTGGGCGCGGCCATCGGCGCGGCCGCCGGCGGCGCCACGGGCGGCCTGCTGGGCGCCCTGAAGGAGGCCGGACACTCCGACGACGAGGCCCATGTCTATGCCGAGGGCGTTCGCCGCGGCGGCGCCCTGGTGAGCGTGAAGGTGGAGGGCGATGACGCCCCGCGTCTGGAGCAGATTCTCGACCAGCAACGGGGCGTGAGCGCCCAGGTCCGTGGCCCGGCCTATCGCGACGCCGGCTGGACGCGGTTCGACCCTGAGGCCCAGCCCTATACCGTTGAGGAAATCCAGGTTGAGCGCCGCCGATTCGCCGAGGACCGATCCTTCGCCAGCCAGGGCGGCGTCGAGCCCCTTGGGGACGCCGATGTGGCCACCGGGCGGACCGCTGATCCGGTCGTCCGGCCGATCCCCGGCGTCGACCGCTAGCACGCCAGAGCAGGGCGGGGTGGCCTCACCTCGTCCTCATCGGGCCTGAAACGACAAACCCCCTGGTCCGTGAGGACCAGGGGGTTTTGCGCGGTCATAAATTTAGAGCATTTTCGACCCGATAACCGCGTCACACCTATCGGAACAGGCGCTAGGTGAACCGCACCTCCGCCCGCCCCCCAAGGTCGGGGGGCGTACCCGTGGCGTTGGCCTTGGCGATCTCCCAGGCGAAACGTACGGGACCGACCTGCGAGAGCCAGACCTGGGCGTCGTCGCAGTCCAGGCGCAGCAGGGTGAGGCTGGGGTCGTCCTTACCCTCCGGATACCAGGCGGCGACGACGGCGTTCCAATAGCGGTCCATGCGCTCCCGGTCCTGGGTGAGCGTGAGATGGCCGCCGATGCAGGCGCGCAGATCACGCTGCTGGAAAACGAACATCGCCTTGTGGCCAGGCCCGATCTCACCGACCAGATCTGTGTCGGTGCGGGTGAAGAACCAGAGCCGGTTGGCGGCCGGTTCGACAAAGGCGGTCATGGGTTGCAGATGATGGGCCGCGCCACCCACCACGCCCAGCATGCCAACCTGGTCCTTTTCGATCTCGTCCCAAAGCCTGCGTTCGACCGCGGCCGGATCTTTGATGTCAGTGGTCATATCAAGCCTCCGATGGCCCCCAGGGACGGAACCCGGCGCCTCGGCCAAGGTTCCTGGGGCGGCGGAGGGATCAGGCCAGGTAGAGGAAGGCCAGGGCGGCGGAGCCCAGGGCGATCCGGTACCAGGCGAACGGCGCGAAGCCGTAGCGGCCGACCACGGCGATCAGGCTCTTGACCACCAGAAGGGCGGTGAGGAACGCGACCGTGAAGCCGATGGCGATGCCGGTGAAGTCGTCAAAGTTCAGCTGGTCCCAAGACTGCAGCAGGTCATAGGCGGTCGCCGCGACCATGGTCGGCGCCGCCAGGAAAAAGGTGAACTCCGCGGCGGTCTTACGCTCCACTCCCAGCATCAGCGACCCCATGATGGTGGCCCCCGATCGGGACACCCCCGGGATCATCGCCATGCACTGGAAGAGGCCGATCAGCAGGGCGTTGCGCCAGGACAGCTCCTCGATCCCGTGGATCACCGGCGGCGGGGCGATGCGCTCGATGATCAGGATCGCCACCCCGCCCACGATCAGCATCACCGCCACGATGGTGGGGTTCTCCAGCATCAGCTTGATGGCGTCATAGGCGAACACGCCGATCACCATGGCCGGCAGCACCGCCAGGGCGAGGTTTCGGACGAAGGCGAGGTCGGCGGGCTTGGCCTGCAGGGCGCCGAGACCGACGCCGATGAAGCGTTGAGCGTAGACCACCAGCACCGCCAGGATGGCGCCCAGCTGCACGACGATCTTGAACGTGCTCTCGGCCGGGCCTTTAAAGCCGAGGAGTTCGGCGGCCAGGATCAGGTGGCCAGTGGAGGAGACGGGCAGGAACTCCGTCAGACCCTCGATGATGCCGAGGATGATGACGCTGATGAGAGAATTCTGGTCCAAGCCGGCCCCCGCATGTCCAGGGGCTGCGATAGCGAATATCCCCGGGCTTGGCGAGACGGCGGGGCGCCCAGCCTCGGGAAAGGATGCAATTTCCGCAGACACCCTGTCGGACCGCGGCATAATCGGGCGTCCTTGGATCAACAGAAGGCTCGCCCATGCTCTACGCCATCCTCTGCTATCACTCCGAAGCCATCGTCGGCGGCTGGTCCAAGGATGAGGACGACGCGGTGATGGGAAAGCTGGAGGTCGTCCACCAGAGGCTGGCCGCCGAGGGGCGGCTGGGTCCCGTGGCCCGTTTGCTGCCCACCTCGGCGGCGACGACCCTTCGCAAGGACAGCGAGCCGCCTCTGGTGCTGGATGGTCCGTTCGCGGAGACCAAGGAGCAGCTGCTCGGCTTCTACATCGTCGACTGCGACGATCTCGATCAGGCCCTCTCCGTGGCGCAGGAGCTTGGTCGAGCCAATCCGGGCGGCGCCTATGAGCTTCGGCCGATCGGCGTTTTCTACCCCAGCAGCCTGCCGCAGGACGCGGGCTGATGAGCGACCTGGCCTGGATCAACGGGGCGCTCGCCGCCGCTCGCCCCCAGGCCATGGCCGCCTTGCTCCGTTACTTCCGGGATCTGGACACCGCCGAGGAGGCCTTCCAGGAGGCGAGCCTGCGGGCCTTGCGGAACTGGCCGGAAAAGGGCCCGCCCCGGGACCCCACCGCCTGGCTGATCTTTGTCGGGCGCAATGCGGCGCTGGATTCTGTGCGGCGAAAGGCGCGGGAGGCGCCGCTTCCCCAGGAGGTGCTGATCTCCGACCTGGAGGATGCCGAGGCCGATCTGGCCGAGCGGCTGGACGGCGCCGACTATCGTGACGACGTGCTTCGCCTGCTGTTCATCTGCTGCCATCCCGACCTGCCGGCCACCCAGCAGATCGCCCTGGCCCTGCGGATCGTCTGTGGGCTGAGCGTCTCCGAGATCGCCCGAGCCTTTCTGGTAGGCGAGAGCGCCATGGAGCAGCGGATCACCAGGGCCAAGGCCAGGGTGGCCAAGGCCGGCACGCCCTTCGAGACCCCAGGCGCGGTGGAGCGAGCCGAGCGCCTGGCCGCGGTGATGGCCATGGTCTACCTGCTGTTCAATGAGGGCTATTCGGCCAGCGGCGGCGAGGCGCCCCTGCGTAGCGGTCTCTGCGATGAGGCCATCCGCCTTGGCCGCCTGCTGCTGCGGCTGTTTCCCGCCGAGCCGGAAGTCATGGGGCTGAACGCCCTGATGCTGCTGCAGCACGCCCGGGCCCAGGCCCGTTTCGACGCCGACGGCGCCATCATCCTGATGGAGGATCAGGACCGCAGCCGCTGGAATGGGCGAATGATCGCCGAGGGCCTGGCCCTGATCGACAAGGCCGTTCGCCATCGCCAGCCCGGCGCCTATCAGATCCAGGCGGCTATCGCCGCCCTGCATGCTCGATCCCCCCGGTCGGCGGACACCGACTGGCCGCAGATTGCTGGCCTCTACCAGGCCCTGGAGCATCACATGCCCTCGCCGGTGGTGACGCTGAACCGCGCCGTGGCCGTGTCCAAGACCGAGGGGGCGCAGGCCGCGCTGGCCCTGATCGAACCCCTGGGCGAGCGGCTGTCGGCCTATTTTCATTTCCACGGCGTGCGCGGGGCCATGTTGCTGGAAGAGGGCCGTTCGGGCGAGGCGAGGGAAGCCTTTGACCGCGCTATCGCCCTGGCGCGGACCCCGGCGGAAGCCGCCCATATCCGCCAGCATATCGACCGGCTTCAGGCCGAGGCGGCGCAGGCTTTCCCCAAATGAAAACCCCCGGCCTCGCGGCCGGGGGTCCATGTGGTCTGACGATCCCGACCGGAGCCGGGCGGCGTCTTAGTAGCCCTGGATGCGGGCGTAGCGGTCGCGATGATAGGCCTGGTTGCCAAAGGCCGCCTCGGCCGCACGGGCGCGCTTCATGTAGAAGCCCGCGTCGTGGGCGTCGGTCATGCCGATGCCGCCATGCATCTGAACCATCTCGTTGGACACGAGGTGGAAGACGTCGCCCATTTTCGCCTTGGCAAGGCTGACCAGCTCCGGAACGTCCGGGGTGTCGGCGTCGATCGCCTGAAGGGCGGCTTCGACGGCCGAACGGGCCAGTTCGAGATCGGTGAACATCTTGGCCGCGCGGTGCTGCAGGGCCTGGAAGGAGCCGATGACCTGACCGAACTGAACCCGGACCTTGAGGTAGTCGAGGGTCACTTCGAAGGCCTGGACGGCCGAGCCGAGCATTTCGGCGCAGAGGCCGGCGCGGGCGCGGTCGAGGGTCTTCTCCAGCAGGGCGTAGCCCTTGTCGACTTCGCCCAGCACCGCGTCAGCGCCCACTTCGACGCCGTCGAAGGTGATGTTGGCGGCGCCGCGGCTGTCGGCCAGGTGCAGACGCTTGCGGCTAACGCCCTTGGCGTCGCCAGCGACCAGGAACAGGGTGATCCCGTCGGTGTCGCCCGGCTTGCCCGAGGTGCGGGCCGAGACGATCAGCAGGCCAGCCGCCATGCCTTCCAGCACGAAGGACTTGGAGCCCGACAGCTTATAGCCCGAACCAGACTTTTCAGCCTTCAGGGCGACCTTTTCAGGGGCGTGATGCGCACCTTCGTCGATCGCCAGGGCGCCAACGACTTCACCGCCGGCGATCTTCGGCAGCCATTCGGACTTCTGGGCGTCGGAGCCGCCCAGCACTAGGGCCGAGGCCGCGGCCAGGCCAGAGGCCAGCAGCGGAGACGCGGTCAGGGTGCGGCCGGTTTCCTCCAGGATCAGGCCCATGGAGAGGTAGCCGAAGTCAGAGCCGCCGTATTCCTCGGGAATGATCACCCCGGCCCAGCCCATCTCGGCCATTTCGTTCCAGGCGTTGGCGTCGTAGCCCAGCTCGACCCCGCTATCGCGCATCTTGCGGAAGGCGGTGACGGGGGACTTTTCCTGCACCCAGCTCTTCGCGGCGTCGCGAAGCATTGTCTGTTCTTCGTTGAGAACGGCCATCTTATTGTAATCCCTATAAAATTCGTATGAGTGCTTATTTCGGGTCGGGCAGGCCGAGGATGCGCTTGGAGATGATGTTGTTCTGCACCTCCTGCGAACCGCCATAGATGGTCGTCGCCTTGCCGCCCAACCAGGAGCGCACGGCGCCCAGCTCTTCAGCGGTGAAGTCGTCGCCTTCCCAGCCCAGGCCCTGGTGGCCCATGAGCTCGATGGTCAGTTCAGCGCGGTCCTGCATCCAACGGGTGCCGGCGTTCTTCATGATCGAGGTGGCCGCCGAAGGCCCGGAATTGGCCTTGGATTCGGCCATGGCGCGCATGGCGGTCAGCTGGAAGGCGCGACCGTCGATTTCGTTCATGATCACGCGGGTGCGCAGGTCGGAGTCCGACAGGCGGCCCGACTCGTCGGCGCCCACATAGTCCTTGGCCAGCTTGACCAGCGAACGACCGCCGCCGCCACCGCCGCCAGCGCCCGACAGGCCCGAACGCTCATGCTGCAGGAGGCGCTTGGCCACCGTCCAGCCGCCGTTCACCGGGCCGACCACCTGGTCCTTTTCGACGCGGACGTCGGTCAGGAAGGTCTCGCAGAAGGGCGAGTTGCCGGCGATCAGCGGGATCGGGCGGACTTCCACCCCAGGGGTGTCCATCGGGAACAGCACGAAGGAAATGCCCTCGTGCTTCTTGGTGGTGTCGGTGCGCACCAGGCAGAAGCACCACTGGGCCCACTGGGCGCCCGAGGTCCAGATCTTCTGGCCATTGACGATGTAATGATCGCCCTTGTCCTCGGCGCGGGTCTGCAGCGAGGCCAGGTCAGAGCCGGCGCCCGGCTCGGAGAAGCCCTGGCACCATTGCAGTTCGCCCTTCACGATGGGCGGGATGTGCTGCTTCTTCTGAGCCTCGGTGCCGTATTCCAGCAGGGTGGGGCCGAACATCATGACGCCCATGCCGCCGATGGGGTTGTAGGCCCCCACGCGGCCCAGCTCCTGCTGGATGATGCGCGCATGCGCCGGGGTCAGACCACCGCCGCCGTACTGGGCCGGCCAGGTGGGAACGCCCCAGCCCTTTTCGCCCATGGCCTT
The DNA here is from genome assembly GCA_027489335.1 of Caulobacteraceae bacterium. Classification (GTDB taxonomy): domain Bacteria; phylum Pseudomonadota; class Alphaproteobacteria; order Caulobacterales; family Caulobacteraceae; genus Phenylobacterium. The sequence goes on from JAIXZX010000004.1 coordinate 62,355, forward strand.
GCGCCAGGCGTCCATGTCGGGGGTCGGTTCGGACCGCTCCTCGCGCATCATCATGCTCCCCTTGCCCTTCAGGGACTTGGGGAAGTTGGCTTCGATCCAGTCGCGCGCTTCCGTGCGGAAGGCGTCCAGATCAGAGCCGCCAAAATCAGCCATCAAATTTCTCCTTGAAAATCAGTCGTTGTAATCATTTCGACGGCGCAGCGTCCGGCAGGCCGAGGATGCGCTTGGAAATGATGTTGTTCTGCACCTCATTGGACCCGCCGTAAATCGAGCCCGCCTTGCCGGCCAGCCAGCCGCGGACGGCGGCCAGTTCTTCCTCGGTGAAATCTGCGCCTTCCCAACCGAGACCCTGATGACCCATGAACTCCAGGGTCAGCTCGGCCCGGTCCTGCGCCACCTTCATGTTGGCGTTCTTCATGATCGAGGTCGTGGCCGAAGGACCGGAATTCCCCTTGGCTTCGAGAGCCGCGCGCTTGACGGTCTGCTGCAGGGCCTTGAGGTCCATGTCGTTCATCACGATGCGGGTGCGCAGGTCGAGATCGGCCAGCCGGCCCTGCTCGTCCTCACCCACATACTTCTTGGCGATGACTCCCAGCGCCTCACGCTTGCCGCCTTCGCCGGCCCGGCCGCCCATGCCGCTGCGTTCATGCTGCAGCAGGCGCTTGGCCACCGTCCAGCCGCCGTTCAGCGGGCCGATCAGGTTCTCCTTCGGCACCTTCACGTCGGTGAAGAAGGTCTCGCAGAAGGGCGAGGAGCCGGCGATCAGGCGGATCGGGCGAACCTCGACCCCGGGCTGATGCATGGAAAACACCACGAAGGAAATCCCCTCATGCTTCTTGGTCTGATCGGTGCGCACCAGACAGAAGATCATGTCCGCCCACTGGCCGCCGGAGGTCCAGATCTTCTGACCGTTGACCAGCCAGTGATCGCCCTTGTCCTCGGCCTTGGTCTGCAGGGCGGCGAGGTCGGAACCGGCGCCCGGTTCGGAGAAGCCCTGGCACCAGCGCACCTTGGCCGTGGCGATGTCGGGGATGTATTTCTTCTTCTGATCCTCGGTGCCGTATTCCAGCAGGGTGGGGCCGAACATGCCCACGCCCATGCCGCCGATGGGGTTCCAGGCGCCCAGGGCGGCCATTTCCTGGTTCAGAACGCGGGCCTCCTGGGGCGAGAGCCCACCGCCGCCGTACTGAGCGGGCCAGGTAGGCACGCCCCAGCCCTTTTCGCCCATCCGGTCGCGCCAGAGCGCCATGTCGCCGGTCAGTTCGACGCCGCCGGCCATGGCCCGTGTCTGGGCTTCGGTATCATGGGCCAGCGACTTGGGGAAATTGGCCTCGAGCCATTCACGCGCCTGCGTCCGGAACCCGTCCAGATCGGCGCCGCCAAAGTCAGCCATGAATATTCTCCCTTAAATTCATTATGTTATCATTCATTATAGCATGAAGTTCGTGGCTCGGGGAGTCGTGCGCTTACTTCGGGTCCGGCAGGCCGAGCACCCGCTTGGAGACCACGTTCAGATTGATTTCCGAGGTTCCGCCCTCGATGGAATTGCCCTTGGACCGGAGCCAGGCGCGAACGAGGTTCAGCTCGCTCTCGTCATAGGCCTCGCCCGCCCAGCCCAGACCCTGGTGGCCGAAGGCCTCGATCATCAGTTCATTGCGGTCCTGGGCGATCTTGGCCCCGGCATACTTCATGATCGAGGTTGCGGCGCTGGGGCCGGCGTTCGACTTGGCCTCGTCGGCGGCGCGGCGAACGGTCAGCTGGAACGCCCGGGCCTCCATCCGATGCTCGATGATCCGGCGGCGCAGGTCGTGGTCGGCGATCCGGCCGGTCTCATCGAGGCCGACATACTTCTTGGCCGCGTCCTCGACGCTCATCACCGCGGCCGGCGCGCCGATATTGCCGCCGCCCAGGCCCGCCGAGATGTTGTCGCGTTCGAACTGCAGCAGCCGCTTGGCGACCGTCCAGCCGCCGTTCAGCGGGCCGAACAGCTGGTCCTTGGGCACCTTCACATCGGTGAAGAAGGTTTCGCAGAAGGGCGAGCCGCCATTGATCAGCAGGATCGGCCGGACCTCGACGCCCGGGCTCTTCATGTCGATCAGCAGGAAGGAGATGCCCTCGTGCTTCTTCGAGGTGTCGGTGCGCACCAGGCAGAAGCACCAGTCGGCGAGGTTGGCGCCCGAGGTCCAGATCTTCTGGCCATTGACCAGATAGTGGTCGCCCTTGTCCTCGGCGCGGGTCTGCAGGGAGGCGAGGTCGGAGCCCGAACCCGGCTCGGAATAGCCCTGGCACCAGCGCACCGACCCGGTGACGATGCCCGGCATGTGCTGCTTCTTCAGCGCTTCAGTCCCGTATTCCAGCAGGGTTGGGCCGAACATCATCACGCCCATGCCGCCGATCGGGTTGCGGGCGCCGATGGCGGCCATCTCCTCGGCCAGCACCCGGGCCTCCTGGCGCGACAGGCCGCCGCCGCCGTGCTCCTTGGGCCAGGTGGGCACGCCCCAGCCCTTGGCGCCCATGGCCTCGCGCCACTGGCGCGCCTCGGGGCTCTCCTTGCCGCCGGCCGCCGCAGCGGTCTGGGCGGCGGTGTCGCCCTTGAGGGCGGCAGGGAAGTTCGCGCTCAGCCAGGCCTTGGCCTCGCTGCGGAAGGTTTCGAGATCGCCGCCAAAATCAGCCATGGAAATCCGCCTTTGCAAAAAATCGTCCGGAGTGTCCGCCGGCCGAAAATGCGACCGGCGGCTTTGCGCGACCGCCTATTTCGGGTCGGGCAGCCCCAGAACACGCTTGGAGATGACGTTCAGGTTCACTTCGCTGGTGCCGCCTTCGATGGAATTGCCCTTCGAACGCAGCCAGCCCCGGGTCGCCAGAAGCTCGCCGGGCTTGTAGGTCTCGCCGTCCCAGCCCAGGCCCTGGTGGCCCATGGCTTCGATCATCAGTTCCGACCGGTCCTGGGCGAAGCTGGCGGCGGCGTACTTGATGATCGAGACTGCGGCGCTGGGGCCATTGCTGGCCTTGGCCTCGGCCGCCGTACGGCTGATGGTCAGGCCCAGGCACTGCATGTTCATTTTGTTCTGGGTGATCCGGCTGCGCAGATCGGTGTCGGCAAGGGCGCCGCTGGCGTCGAGGCCGAAATAGGTCTTGGCCACCTCGGACAGGTCGCCCGCCGTGCCGCCGGCCCCACCGCCGCCGCCGAAGCCGCCGGAAATGTTCTGGCGCTCGTACTGCAGCAGGCGCTTGGCGATCTCCCAGCCGCCATTGACCTTGCCCACCAGATTGCCCTTGGGGATCTTCACGTCGGTGAAGAAGGTCTCGCAGAAGGGGCTCTCGCCAGAGATCAGCTGGATCGGGCGCGTCTCCACGCCTTGCGTGCGCATGTCGATGAGCACGAAGGAGACGCCCTCATGCTTCTTCGAGGTATCGGTCCGCACCAGGCAGAAGCACCAGTCGGCCTTGTCGGCGTAGGAGGTCCAGATCTTCTGGCCATTGATCAGCCAGTGGTCGCCCTTGTCCTCGCAGCGGGTCTGCAGGGAGGCCAGGTCAGAGCCGGCGCCGGGTTCGGAATAGCCCTGGCACCAGCGGACCTCACCCTTGATGATCTTGGGCAGGTGCGCCTGCTTCTGCTCTTCGTTGGCGTATTCCAGCAGGACGGGACCCAGCATCCAGACGCCGAACGAAGCCAGCGGCGTGCGATAGCGGCCAGCTGTCAGCTCCTGGTCCAGGATGCGGGCCTGGGCGGGGCTCAGTCCCCCGCCGCCGTACTGGGCCGGCCAGGTGGGCGCGGTCCAGCCCTTCTCGCCCATCTTGCGCATCCAGGCGATCTGCAGGTCGTCGGAGTCGAGGAAGGCCTGGCCGCCCCACATGGCCTCGGGATCGACCTTGGCCTTCGGGTCGCGCAGCTCAGCCGGATAGTTGGCCTCCAGCCAGGTGCGGACGTCGGCCCGGAAGGTGTCGAGGTCTGCGCTGCCGAAGTCGGCCATGGCTGTCTCCCAATGATGGAACCCGATTTTGCGCGCCACATTAGCGCTGAGCGGACGTAGGGCAAGCCGCCTTGCGAACACGTGTTTGAAGCCTCACCGGCGCCGTCCTTAACGAATCCGGTCTATATACGGGCCGACTCTTCATCAGGACGCTCCGCTTCATGAGGCTCTTGCGCGAACTGCGGCCCGCCGGCCTGGCCGCGGCCCCGCTGACCGGCGCCATCCTCACCCTGGCCGCCGGGGTCATGCTGGTGGTCTCTGCTGCCACACCGTCGGTGCCCAACCGATTTCTCCTGCTGGCCGAGCTGGCGCCGGTCATCCTGATCGAGCTGTCCCACTTCCTGTCCAGCGTGCTGGGCCTGATTCTGATCTTTCTGGCCTTTGGCCTGCGCGCCCGCCTGGACGCCGCCTGGATCGCCACCATGGTCGCCCTGGCCGTGTCCCTGCCGCTGACCCTGCTCAAAGGCATCGTCTGGGAGGAAACCGCTTGGCTCGGCGCGCTGTTGCTGCTGCTGGCCCCCTTCCGCGACGCCTTCACGCGGGAGGCCCGTCTGTCGCGGATGGAGATCACGCCGGGCTGGCTGGTCTCGGCCGCCGCCCTGGTGCTCGGGGCGGGTCTGCTGGGCCTTTGGTCCTTCCAGAACGCCGACTATGGGCACCGCAGCTGGATCAGCGTGATGGTCGAGGATGATGCGGCCCGCGCCATCCGCGCCTGGGTCGGCGCCGCGCTCGGCCTGCTGGCCTTTGGCGTATGGCGTCTGTTCGCTTCGGCCGCCACCCCGCGGGTGGTCACACCCCATGATCAGGACTTCCAGCAGGTCCGCACGATCCTCGCCTCGGCCCAGGCCGCCGAGCCCGCCTCCAATCTCGCCCTCCTGGGGGACAAGCGGTTCCTATTCTCCCAGAGCGGAGAGTCCTTCCTGATGTTCGGGGTGCGTGGCCGCTCCTGGATCGCCCTGGGGGCGCCGGTCGGGCGCCGGGACGAGCGCTTGGAGCTGTTCTGGCGGTTCCGTGAAATGGCGGACGCCCATGCCGCCCGACCTGGAATCTACGCCCTGGGCGCCGATGACCTGCCCGAGGTGGTGGAGCTTGGCTTCTCCCTACAGAAGATCGGCGAGTCCGCCGTCGTGCCGCTGGAGACCTTCTCGGTGGAGGGCCGCAAGCGCGGCAATCTGCGCCGGGCCTGGCGCAAGGCCGGGGAGGAGGGCGCGACCTTCGAGGTGATCAGCCCGGCTGGTGTCCCCGCCGTGCTGGATGAGCTGCAGCAGGTCTCAGACGAGTGGCTGGATCACCACGCTGGCGGCGAAAAGCGGTTCACCATGGGCGCCTTCACCCCGGCCTATGTGGCGGAGTTCCCCATCGCCCTGGTGCGCCAGGACGGAAGGATCGTCGCCTTCGCCACCCTCTGGACCACCAGCGGACGCACCGCCTTCTCCATGGATCTGATGCGCTATTCGGATGCCGCGCCGAAGAACATCATGGACTACCTGTTCGTCGAGCTGATCGCCTGGGGCAAGGCCCAGGGCTATCAGGCCTTCGAGTTCGGCATGGCCCCCCTGGCCGGGCTTGAGGACCGGCCGTTCGCGCCGATCATGTCCCGGGTCGGCCGGCTCCTCTATGAGCGCGGCGAGGAGATCTACAATTTCCAGGGGGTTCGCCGGTACAAGGACAAGTACGACCCCCTGTGGCAGCCCCGCTATCTGGCGGCGCCGCACAAGTGGGCCATTCCTCTGCTGCTGGCCGATGTGGGCCTGTTGTCCTCCGGCGGCATGGCCGCGCTGGCCAAGCGACCGCGCAAGGCCGAGCCCCGCCCCGAGGGCGCGGCGGCTGAGGCCTAGAAGCGCGTGGGGCCCGTGGAGACCCCCATCAGATTGACCAGGTGGACCAGGACCACGATCAGGCCGGCCGCCCCCATCAGCATGATGAATCTGTAGGGGACCAGCCGCGGCCCCCGTCGGAAATCCGGCGGCCGCGCCCCCATCCAGCCGGAAAAGACGGTCAGGGCCAGCAGGGCGGCGCCGAGGGCCAGGGTCACGGTGAGGTCCATGTGCGACGCCGTAGCGCAGCGGCGGGCTGGGCGCAAACGGCGCCGTTTACCCTTCGTTAACCCTCTCGCCCCCTGTTGCAGGCTAAGGGTTTCCGCGAGCGGCCCGTCATCCACAGCTCATCGCGGCAAACGCTATATCTAGCGTTAACCTTGCGTTTACACCCCAAGGTTCGGTGGCTAGCGTCGAATCGGCGGGTAGGAGATCGATTCGAATGAGCGTGGCGACGCCATGGAGCGTCAAGGGCATTGACCCGAAGGCTCGGGAGGTCGCCAAGGACCTCGCCCGACGCTCGGGCATGACCTTGGGCGAGTGGCTCAATCGAATGATCCTGGACGATGAAGGCCCGGAGGACGCCGTCTCCGAGGCTGATATCGCACGTCGACCCACCCCCCTGTATTTCGAAAGCGCCCGCCGCACCGACGACGCCCCCACCCGCGTCGAGGCCGCCGAACATCCAGCCGACGAGATGGGGCGGATCGCTCTGGCGCTCGACCGTCTGAGCGAACGCCTGGAAGTCTCGGAGAGCCGCACGGGTCTCGCCGTGTCCGGCGTCGAGCACTCCGTCCGCGCCGCCCTCGCCCGCATCGAAGCGGCCGAACGGGAGCACATCGCCGTAGCGGCCCGCTTCGAGGGCGCTGTCGAGGGCGTGTCCAGCGAGCAGGCGCGGATCGCTGAACGGCTGCGGCGCATGGAGGCCGAGGCCGCCGGCCCCCGTTCGGCCGAGGCCCTGCGCGCCCTTGAGGGGGCCGTCGCCAAGGTCGCCAACCATCTCTATGACGGCGAAACCCGCACCCGCGAGGCGCTGGGCGCCATCGAGGCTCGGGTGGATCGCGTGGAGGCCCAGGGCGGATCTGAGTCGCCGGGGCTGATCGAGGAAGTCGTCGGCCGCGTCTCGCAACGGCTGAGCGAGGCCGAGACCCGCACCGCCGAGGCGCTGGAGAGCCTTCGGGAGTCCTTCGCCCATCTGGACGGCCGCATGCAGTCGGTGGAATCTGGTCAGGCGCCGGGCATAGACCGTCGCCTCGAGGAGATGGCCGCCCGGCTTACCGAGCGGGTCGAGGCCGCCCGGGGCGAGATGACCCAGAAGCTCCATGCCGCGGCCGACGGTCGCTTTGACCGCATGGAGCGCCGGCTGGGTGAAATGACCAACCATGTCCGCGCCGCCGAGCAGCGCTCGGCTCAGGCGATCGAGGCCATGGGGCGCGAGGTGCTCAGCATGGCCGAGAACCTGAACCGTCGGGTCCAGACCGCCGAACACCACAGCGCTCAGGCCATTCAGACGGTGGGCGGCGAAGTCGCCCGCATCGCCACCGCCATGGAAACGCGTCTTGGGCGCTCAGACTCCCTGCACGCCGAGGCGCTGGAACGTCTGGGCGGCGAGATCGCCAAGATCACTGAGCGTCTGGGCGAGAAGATCGCCACCGCCGAGCGCCGGTCGGCCCAGGCCATCGACGACGTCGGCGACCAGGTCGCGCGGGTCACCGAGCGGATCAGCAGCCGCCAGGACCGCGCCGCCGAGGAACTGTCCGAACGGATCCGTCTGAGCGAGGAGCGCACCGCCCGCCTGCTGGAAGAGGCCCGCGAACGCATCGACCGGCGCCTGGCCGAGGCGCCCCGTGAGGTCGAGGCGCCTGCCCCATCCCTCACGCCCGCCCCGGCGAATCCGGTCGCCAGGGACGACTCGCCCTTCGGCCTGGAGGACTTCGCCGGCTTCGGCGCCCGCGAGCCGCGTTCTGAGACCCTGGTCCGTCAGCCTTTCGCCGACGCCGACGACGGCTTCCCTGCGCCCCAGGCCTTTTCGGTCGAGGCCGAGCGGCCGCCTCTGTCGCATGAGGATTTCGAAGCCGCCGACGGTTTCGCCCCGCCGCCGCCCGTCCAGAGCCGCCGCGCCGCGCCGCCGCCGGTCGCTGAGCCCGACCCGTTCACCGATCCGGAGCCCCCGGCGCCGCGGCGCGCCGCGCCCGAAGTCGCGGCCCCGGCCCCGCAGCTTCGCGCCGACTTCGAGGACGACTTTGGCTTCGAGGACGAGTCGGAGTTCGTCACCCCGTCGCCGGCTGCAAGCCGCGCCGCCACCACCCCGCAGGCCCTGTCCACCCGGGAGGTGATCGCCCAGGCCCGGGCCGCGGCCCGCGCCACCCCGGCGGTCGAGCCCAAGGGCCGCAAGGCGAAGGACAAGGGTAAGGCCAAGCCGGCCGCTGAGCCCAAGGAAGCCGGCGGCTCCCTGTTCAGCAGCTTCTCCGTCCGACCCAAGAAGCGAGCCAGCTCCACGCTTCAAACCGCCCTCCTGATCTCCGGCGGCGCGGCCTTCCTCGGCATGGCCGCGGGCGGCATGGTGCTGATCGGCGGCGATCCGTCCGGCGACCTCCCTGCCCGGGTGGCCCAGGCGGTGTCGGCCGGGCGTACGGCGCCCGATGAACTGGCCGGTCTCGAGGCCGACGGCGTCACGCCCCGCGCGGCGGTCGCCCTGTCGCCGCAGCCGGCCTTGGGCGACGAGGATACCGGCCCCACAGGCCAGATGCGCGACGACTTCCCGGCCCTCTACGCCGAGGCTGTCCGACAGGTGGAAGAAGGCGCCGCGGGCGGAGTCGACGAGGTCCGCCGGGTGGCCAATCTCGGCTACGCCCCGGCCCAGTTCTATCTTGCCAAGCTGTATGAGAACGGCGGCGCAGGCGTGGCCAAGGACCTGACCGAGGCCCGCCGCTGGACCGAGCGCGCGGCCCAGGGCGGCGACCGCAAGGCCATGCACAATCTGGCCCTCTACTATTTCGAGGGCCAGGGCGGACCGAAGAACTCCACCACAGCGGCCCAGTGGTTCCGCCGGGCGGCCGATCTCGGCCTGGTGGACAGCCAGTACAATCTTGGCCGCCTCTATGAGGAGGGCTTCGGCGTCAGCCAGAACGCCGCCGAGGCCTACAAGTGGTTCATGATCGCCGGCAAGGCCGGCGACAAGGACGCCGCGGCCAGCGCCGAGCGGATCAAGGACTCCCTGACGCCGGCCGCCCAGGCCGTCGCCGAACGGGCCGCCAGCGCCTTCCGACCGACCGAGGCCGCTCCGCCCGCCGCCGCCGCCGCAGCCGGGGTTTCGCCACAGGCCCTGCAGACCGCCCAGCGGGCGCTTTCGCGTCTGGGCTATTATCAGGGCCCCACCGACGGGACCGCTTCTCCGGCTCTCCGCCTTGCGGTCGCCGCCTATCAGCGCGATCAAGGGCTGGCCGCCACCGGCGCCCTCGACCAGACGACGGTTTCGAAGCTCTCCGTCTTCACGCGTTGATCGGCCGGGGCGGGCCGACCGCTTGGACGCCGTCAGGCGTCCCCAGATCTGTGAGGCGCTGAAGGCGTGGACATCTACCTGCCCATAGCAGAGGTCTCGGTGAACGCCGGGATTCTCGTGCTGCTCGGGGCGGTGGTGGGGTTCATCTCCGGCCTGTTCGGCATCGGCGGCGGCTTCCTGATGACGCCGATCCTCCTGTGGATGGGCATTCCCCCGGTGGTGGCGGTGGCCAGCGAGGCCAACCATGTGGCCGCTTCCTCCGCCTCCAGCGTCATCTCCTACAGTCGCAAGCGCCAGGTGGACTTCCGCATGGGCGGGGTGCTGGCCGCCGGCGGGGCGGTGGGGGCGCTTCTGGGGGTGGAGGTGTTCCGCTGGCTGCGCCTGATGGGGCAGGCCGACCTGGTGGTCTCGCTCTCCTATCTGATCTTCCTGGGCCTGATCGGCGGCCTGATGCTGGTGGAATCGGTGGGCTCGGTGCTGCGCCAGCGCCGCGGCCAGCCGCCGGCCAAGCGGCGCGATCGCCGGCCGGTCTGGCTCTACGGCCTGCCCTTCAAGGTCCGATTTCCCCGCTCCAGGCTCTATATCAGCGTCATTCCGCCGGTGATTCTGGGGGTTTTCGTCGGTATTCTCTCGGCCATCATGGGGGTCGGCGGCGGCTTCATCCTGGTCCCGGCCATGGTCTACATCCTGCGCATGCCCGCCGGCGTGGTGGTGGGCACCAGCCTGTTCCAGATCATCATCACCACATCCTTGGCCAGCATCCTGCAGGCGGGCCGCAACCAGTCGGTGGACATCGTGCTGGCCACCCTCCTGCTGCTCGGCGGGGTGCTGGGCGCCCAGTTCGGCGCCCGGGCCTCCTCGCGGTTCAGGGCCGAGGAACTGCGGGCTCTGCTGGGCCTGATCGTGCTGATCATGGGACTGCAGATGGGGCTGGTGCTGTTCATCACGCCCGAAGATCCGTTCATTCTGGTGGGGAGCGGCAAGTAATGATCCCGCCCGCCCTGCCGCCGCCGGCCATCGTCGCGCCCGAGCCTGGCCCCACCGTCTCAGCCGCCCTCACCGACGCCAATGTGCGGGTGACCTCGGCCTTTTCCGGGGCCCAGATCGTGCTCTACGGGGCGGTCTTCGATCCGGAGACGCGGCCCTCGGACGTGGTGGTCATCGTCCGCGGTCCAGACCAGCCGATCCGCATCGCGCGCAAGGTCCGGGTGGCGGGCTTGTGGGTCAATTCCCGCCCTGTGGTCTTCGAAGGCGCGCCCGGCTTCTACATGGCCGCCTCATCTCGGCCGCTCACCGAGATCGCCAGCTTCTCCACTCTGCGCAGGCTGGGCGCAGGCATCGACCATCTGCCCATGAACGCGCCGGAGGAGGAGCGGATCGAGACCCGCTACGGCGTGCGCGACGTGGTGGTCAGCCGCCTGGGCGGCGACTATCTCGACTGGCGCCGGGCGGTCATCCGTCTGAAGGAAAAGGCCGACCTCTACGCCACCGACCACGAAGGCGTGCGGTTTGTGGACCGGGGCCTGTTCCGCGCCGAGATCGACCTGCCGACCTCGGCCCCCATCGGCGAATACCAGACCGAGATCATCCTCTTCCAGGACGGCGAGCCGGTCTCGCGGCGGGCTCGGACCATCACGGTGGAGAAGGCCGGCCTGGAGCGCTGGCTTTTCCTGTTCGCCAATGAACGGCCCTGGCTCTACGGCATCGTCTCGGTGCTCATCGCGCTCACCTCGGGCTGGCTGGCTTCGGTGGTCTTCCGCAGGCGCTAGGCCGCGTCAGTCGCCGGTCAGCGAGCGCCAGCCCACCGCGTGCACCCGGTCGCGACCGAGCGCCCCGGCCAGGGGCGGACGGGCGAACAGGCCGGCGAAGGCTTGGTCTTTCAGGTTCAGTCCCCCGGCATAGGCCCCGAAGGCCGGCAGGATCATCCGTGTTCCGTCGGTGGCGAAGCAGCGCCGGCGCACGGTGCCACGGCCGGAACTGACACGGGCGCAGGGGTGCAGGTGGCCCGACAACTCGCCGGGCTGTTCGCCGGGCTCGGGCTCATGGCGCAGGATCAGAGGTCCCAGGGTCATGGTGTCGACCACCTGGCCCGGCAGGCGGCGAGGGCCATCGGCGTCGTGATTGCCCACCAGCCAGATCAGGGTGCGGCCCTGCGCCATCGCCACCAGCCGTGCGGCGTCGTCGGCTGAGAGGCGGTCCTCGGCCCGGCCGTCGTGGAAGCTGTCGCCCAAGAAGACCACCACCCGCGGCTCCAGCGCCGCCACCTCGGCCTCCAGCCGATCCAGGGTGTCGCGGGTGTCATAGGGCGGCAGGAACTGGCCGCGCATGCCGTAGGCCGAGCCCTTCTCGAAGTGCAGGTCGGCGACGATCAGGGCCTGGTGGGCGAGATCCAGCAGCGCCCCGGAGGCCCGCATGCGCAGGGCCGCGCCCATGATCTCCATCTCCAGCCCGCCGCACGGGCTCTGGGCGAAGGTGTAGGGGGCGGGCGTGCGGGCGAGGGCGGTCATGAGCTGGCTTCGGCGATAAGGTCTTCGGCGGCTTCGGCCAGGATCATCTCGCCGGCCGCCCCAGGCACCCGCTCCTTGCCGATCTCCAGCAGCATGGGGACCGAAAAGGGCGAGAGATGGTCAAGGACGGCGTGGCGAATCTTGCCCTGGATACGGGCCAGCATATGGCCCACCCGGGCCACGTCGATAAGGCCGGTGGCCGCATCCTCCCGGGCGCAGCGCAACAACAGGTGATCGGGCTCGTGCCGGCGCAGAACGTCATAGACGAGGTCGGCCGAGAAGGTGACCTGGCGCCCGGACTTCTCTGCGCCGGGGAACCGCCGCTCGATCAGGCCCGCCAGGATGGCGCAGCCCTTGAATGACCGCTTCATCATGTAGCTTTCGGCCAGCCAGTCCTCGAGGTCATCGCCCAGCATGTCCTGGTCAAACAGGGCGTCGAGATCGACCCCGTCCATGGGGTTGAGCGACCAGACCGCCAGCGCATAGTCGTTGCAGACAAAGCCCAGGGGGGCCGCCCCCATCCGCTCCAGCCGCCTTGTCATCAGCATGGCGAGCGTTGTGTGGGCCAGCCGCCCCTCGAAGGGGTAGCAGACCATGAAGTGGCGTTTGCCCCGCGGGAAGGTCTCCACCAGCATCTCGTCCTCGGCCGGGATCAGCGAGCGGTCCCGCTGCAGCTCCAGCCATTCGCGCACATCGCCCGGCAGGACCGACCAGTGGCTCTGGTCGAACATCAGCTCGCGCACCCGCCTGGCCAGGAAGGTGGACAGGGCGAATTTCGACCCGCCCCAGGAGGGTAGTTTGGGGTCGCTGGCCGGGGCTGGCGTCACCAGCACATCCAGGGCCGTCACCCCCACCAGCCGCCAGACCTGGCCGGCGAAGACGAAGGTGTCGCCGGGCTCCAGGGCCTCCAGATAGCCTTCCTCCACCTCGCCGATCTTGCGGCCAGCGCGGCCCCCACGTCCGGCTAGGCGGACGCTGAGCACGGCGGGCGAGAGGATGGCGCCGACATTAAGCCGGTGGCGCAGGATGGTGTCGGCGTTGCGGGCTCGCCACAGGCCATCCTGGCCCTTCACGATCCGACGGAACCGGTCATAGGCCCGCAGCGCATAGCCGCCGGTAGAGACGAAATCGACCACCTGCTCGAAGTCCTCCCAGGCCAGCGCGCGGTAGGGGCCGGCGGTGCGGATCTCCTCATAGAGGGCGAGCGCGTCGAAGGGCTCGGAGCAGGCGCAGCCCATGATGTGCTGGGCCAGGATGTCCAGGGCGCCGACCCTCGGCGGGTCACCGTCGAACCGGTTCTCGGCGATGGCTTCGCGGGCGGCCTGGCATTCCAGCATCTCGAAGCGGTTGGCGGGCACGAACAGAGCTCGGCTGGCCTCGTCCATCCGGTGATTGGCCCGGCCGATCCGCTGCACCATGCGCGAGGCGCCCTTGGGCGAGGCGAGCTGGATCACCAGGTCCACGTCCCCCCAGTCGATGCCGAGATCGAGGGTCGAGGTGCAGACCACGGCCCTAAGCTCCCCCCGCGCCATGGCCGCCTCCACGCGGCGGCGCTGCTCGGCGGCCAGCGAGCCGTGGTGCAGGGCGATGGGCAGAGCGTCCTCGTTCAGCCGCCAGAGCTCCTGGAAGGCGAACTCGGCCTGAAAGCGGGTGTTGACGAAGACCAGCGCCGTCCTGGCCTTCTTGATGACCTCATAGACCTCGGCCATGGCGTGCTGGGCGGTGTGGCCCGCCCAGGGCACCCGGCCCTCGGAGAGCAGCACATCGACGATGGGTGGGGTTCCAGCCGGACCCAGCACCAGATCGACGGCCGGCGGCGCGCCGTCGCCCTCGCCCGCGTGAAAGCCCATCCAGCGGCGGATGACGTCGGGATCATCCACCGTCGCCGACAGGCCTACCCTGCGAAGGTGGGGGCTAAAGGTCTGCAGGCGGGCGATGTCCAGGGCCAGCAGGTCGCCCCGCTTGGTGGAATGCAGGGTGTGGATCTCATCGAGGATGATGCAGGACAGGTCCTCGAAATAGGCCCGCGCCCCTTCCCAGGCGCAGAACAGGGCCAGTTGCTCGGGCGTGGTCAGCAGGATGTCCGGCGGCTTGACCCGCTGGCGCTGTCGCCGCGCCGCGCCGGTGTCGCCCGTGCGGGACTCCGCCACGATGGAAAGCCCCATCTCGCGGATCGGCGTGGCCAGGTTGCGCTCCACATCGACGGCCAGGGCCTTCAGGGGCGAGATATAGAGGGTGTGGATGCCCCGCGGCGTATTGGCCGGGGGCCGCTGCGAAAGCTCGATCAGGCTGGGCAGGAAGCCGGCCAGGGTCTTGCCCCCGCCGGTGGGCGCGATCAGCAGGGCGTCGCGGCCGGCCCGGGCGCGGGCGACCATCTCCAGCTGGTGGGTCCTGGGCGCCCAGCCACGCGTGGCGAACCAGCCGGTGAAGGCGGCCGGCAGCAGGTCTGCGGGGAGGGCGGCGTCATCTGCCATCAGCCTGCCTCATAACATGTTCCCGTTCCGTTTCACGCCAAATCCCGCTAGGAGTCGCAGCCGTGAACGCGCTCGCCCCCGCCCTCGATCTGGCGCCCGCCCTGGTGGTCCTGCCGGGCCCCCGCGCCGGGGCGGCCGACGCCGAGCGGGCCGAGGCCCTGCGCGCGCCCGACGCCCGGGACCTGTTCGAGCGTGGCCCGGTCCTGGTGGCCCATGCGGCCATGACCGCCCGGCGGCTGGCCCTGAACCCGCCGCAGCGGAGTCCGCGCACCTTCGATGCGCTCGAGCTGTTCGCCTTCGTGCGGCCGGCGAAGTTCTGTGCGCCCTCGGCCGCGGGGCTGGCTCAGACGCTCGGCCTTCCCGAGCCCAAGGGCGCGCCGGCCCAGGCCCGCGCCCTGCGCCAGGCCTGCCTGCTGCTGCTGGAGGAACTGGCCCGCACGCCGCAGCCCAATCGGGAAGAGGCGCTGGCCCAGGCCGAGACCCTGGCCCGGGGCGGCTGGGCCTGGGGGGCGGCCGTGATCGGCGCTCTGCGCTCAGCCCCGGTGGGCAACGCCTTTCGGGGATCGGGTCTCGACGTCTGGAGCCGGATTCCGGAGTGGGAAGACCAGGCGCCGCCCGGCGAGGCGGGCTCGCGCCCCATCGCAGGCCCTGAGGCCGCCCAGCGGCTGTCGGAATTGTTGCACCGCGCAGGCCTGGATGAGGCCCGGCCGTCCCAGGCCGAGTTCGCCACCGAGGCCGCCTACGCCTTCCAGCCCCGGGAGAAGGAGGGCGAGCCGCGCATGATGCTGGCCGAGGCCGGCACCGGCATCGGCAAGACCATGGGCTATCTGGCGCCCGCCTCGCTGTGGGCCGAGGCCAATGGGCCGGCGGTCTGGGTCTCGACCTATACCCGCGCCCTGCAGCGGCAGATCGAGCGCGAGAGCCACGCCATCTATCCCGACGAAAAGACCCGCGCCCGCAAGGCCGTGGTCCGAAAAGGTCGGGAGAACTATCTCTGCCTTCTGAACCTGCAGGACGCGATCAACGCCGCCCAGCTGGGCAATGGGGATCTGGTGGGCCTGACCCTTGCGGCCCGCTGGGCCCGGGCCAGCCGGGACGGGGACATGACCGGCGGCGACTTCCCGGCCTGGCTGCCGACCCTGTTTGGCCTGCCCACGCCGATGCAGGCCTCGGCCGCCAATCTGGTGGACCGCCGTGGCGAGTGCGTGCACGCCGGCTGCCAGCACTACCGGACCTGTTTCGTGGAGAAGGCGATCCGCGGGTCGCGCCGTGCTGACTTGGTGATCGCCAACCATGCGCTCGTTTTGACCCAGGCGGCGTTCGACGGCGCGCGCGCGGCCCGGGGCTCCAAGGCCGACAGCGAGACCGCGCATCTGAAGCGCCTGGTGTTCGACGAGGGCCACCACCTGTTCGAGGCCGCCGACAGCGCCTTTTCCGCCGCCATCTCCGGCGCCGAGGCCGCCGAGCTGCGCCGCTGGCTGCGGGGGCCTGAGGGTCGCGGCCGCCGGGGGCGCGGGCTGGAGGCCCGGCTGATGGACGTGCTGGGCGACGCTGACGAGGCCAAGCGCGCCCTGCTGGCGGCCTTGCAGGCCGCCGCCGCCCTGCCGGGGGAAGGCTGGTCTGGGCGCGTCGCGCCAGCCACCGGCGAGGTGAACCCGATCGGCGCCATCGAGGCCTTTCTGGTCGCGGTGCTGGAGCAGCTCCGCGCCCGGGCCGCCCCGTCGGAGGTGGGGATGGAGTGCGCCGCCCGGCCGGCGCTCGACCTGGTGCGCGACACCGCCCGGGAGGCGGCCGTGGCGCTCGCCCGCATCGAGGCGCCCCTGCTGGCGCTCGCCCGTCACCTGGAGGACCTGCTGGACGCCGAGGCCGCGACGCTGGGGCCGAGCGAACGGGCGCGGATCGAAGGGGCGCTGCGGGGGCTGGATCGCCGGGCGCGGATGACTCTGCCGGCCTGGCGCTCCATGTTGCGGGCCATCGATGAGGACGCCGAGGACGACCCGGATTTCGTCGACTGGTTCGACGCCACCTTCCTCTACGGCCGGGTGGTGGACGCCGCCTGCCGCCGGCACTGGGTCGATCCCACCGAGCCCCTGACCAACGCCGTCATCGCGCCGGCCCATGGAGTGCTGGTGACCAGCGCTACCCTGGCCGATCCGGGACTGGACGATCCGTTTGCGCTGGCCGAGATGCGTACGGGCGCCGCGCGCCTGCCCGACCGGCCCAAGACCCTGAAGCTCGCCTCGCCCTTCGACTACGCCGCCAACGCCCGGGCCTTTGTGGTCACAGACGTCGGGAAGGACGACCCCCGCCAGGTGGCCGCGGCCATGCGCGAGCTGTTCCTGGCGGCCGGCGGTGGCGGCCTTGGCCTGTTCACCGCCATCCGCCGGCTGCGCGCGGTGCATGAGCGGATCGCAGGCCCCCTGGCCGACAAGGGCCTGGCCCTCTACGCCCAGCATGTGGACGCCCTCGAGGTCGGCGCCCTGGTGGACATCTTCCGCGCCGAGGAGGACGCCTGCCTGCTGGGCACCGACGCGGTCCGGGACGGCGTCGACGTGCCGGGCCGCTCCCTGCGCCTGCTGGTCTTCGACCGGGTGCCCTGGCCGCGTCCCGACATCCTGCACAAGGCCCGCCGGGTCCGCTTCGGCGGCAAGGGCTATGACGACTCGATTGCGCGGGGCCGCATCGCCCAGGCCTTTGGCCGCCTGATCCGCCGGGCCGACGACAAGGGGGTCTGCGTCATGCTGGACGCCGCAGCCCCCACCCGCCTCTTCTCCAGCCTACCGCCCGGCGTCGAGATCCAGCGCATGGGCCTGGTGGAGGCCATTGAGGCGACGGCTGAGTTCTTGAAGACCGACGGGCCGGGAGTGGCTGCGCCGGAGGCGTGATCCGCCAAGGGCGCGTGCGCCCTGTCACCCCATCATCCGTCATGGCCCGGCTTGACCGGGCCATCCATGACCACCGGCGAACGGCTGTGTTCATGGACCCTCGGGTCAAGCCCGAGGGTGACGAGAAGCTGGGAGAACTCTTCCTCCCACGTCATCCTGGGCCTTGTGCCCAGGATCCGTCTCGACGCTGGCGCCCGCCCCGACGAGGGATGCTCGAGACACGCCCGAGCATGACGCGGGGGGCGGTGAGGGGGCGGAGGGCTAAGCGGTCGCCTTTGAGAACACCTGGATGACCACCACGCCGGCCAGGATCAGGCCGATGCCGATGAGGCCGGCGGTGTCGATCTGCTGGCGGTAGAGGACCCAGGCGATGGCGGTGATCAGGACGATGCCGACCCCTGACCACAGGGCGTAGACGATCCCCACTGGCACGGTCCGCATGGCCTGGGACATGCACCAGAAGGCGATCCCATAGCCGATGGCGGTGATCACCGAGGGCGCGGTGTTGCGGAAACCATCGGAGGCCTTCAGCGCCGTGGTGGCGATCACCTCGGCGACGATGGCGATGGCGAGCCAGGCCATGCCGTTCATGAGCCGCCGCGCTTCCGGCCGAAGTCGGGCTCGGCGCTTTCCTGCCCGGCCTCAATGACGCCGCGGCGGATTTCCCGGGTGCGGCTGAACAGGTCGAACAGCTTGTCGCCCTCACCCCAGCGGATCGCCCGCGATAGGGCCTGCAGATCCTCGGTGAAGCGGCCCAGAACCTCCAGCACCGCGTCCTTGTTGGTCAGGAAGATGTCGCGCCACATGGTCGGGTCGGACGCCGCGATACGGGTGAAGTCGCGGAAACCGCCGGCGGAGTACTTCATCACCTCGGCCCGGGTGACCTCCTCCATGTCGGCGGCGGTGCCGACGATGTTGTAGGCGATCAGGTGGGGCAGGTGGCTGGTGACGGCAAGGACGAGGTCGTGGTGCTTGTCGTCCATCCGCTCGACCTGGGCCCCCAGCGCGGTCCAGAAGTCGGCCAGCCGCTGGACGGCCTCGAGATAGGCGTCGTCCTCCCGGGCCTGGGGGGTGAGGATCACCCAGCGCTGGTGGAACAGCTCGGCGAAGCCGGCGTCGGGGCCAGACTCCTCGGTGCCGGCTATGGGGTGGCCGGGCACGATGTGGACGGTGTCGGGCAGGGCTGCGGAGAGCGCCTCGCTGACGGCGGCCTTCACCGACCCCACATCGCTGACGATGGCGCCGGGCGAGATGGCGTGGGCGCAGGCGGCCGCCGCCTCGCCGATGGCGCGCACCGGGGTGGCGAAGATGATCAGGTCGGCGCCGGTCACGGCCTCTTCGGCGCTTAGCGTCACCTGATCGGCGAGGCCCAGCTCAGCGATGCGGGCCCTCGCAAAGGGGCTGGCGTCATGGATGACGATCTCGGCCGCCGCGCCGGACGCCCGCGCGCCCCGGGCCAGGGACGAGCCGATGAGGCCGCAGCCGATGATGGCCAGGCGGGCGAAGACAGGGGCCGCCATCAATGGGCCTGCATGAAGTCGGCGAGGGCCTCGATGACGGCGCGGTTGTGCTCCTCCAGTCCGATGGTCATGCGCAGGTGGTGGGGCAGGCCATAGCCGCCGACGCCCCGCACGATCAGGCCGCGGCTGGCCAGATAGGCCTCGGCCGCCTGGGCGCTCTTGGGGCCGGTCGTCGGGAAGCCCACCAGGACGAAGTTGGTGGCGCTGGGCACTGGCGACAGGCCAAGCCCGCCCAGCTGCTGGGCGAGCCAGGGGCGCCACTGGGCGAGCAGGTCCAGGGAGGCCTTCTGGAAGTCCTTGTCGGCCAGGGCTTCCACCGCGGCCATCTGGCCTGGAATGGAGGTGTTGAAGGGCTGGCGGATGCGGTCCAGGGCGCTGATCATCTCGGCCGGGCCATAGGCCCATCCCACCCGCAGGGTCGCCAGGCCGTGCAGCTTTGAGAAGGTGCGGGTGACGATGACATTGTCGCTGGTGCGGGCCAGATCCGTCCCATCCTCAAAGGCGGGATCATCGACGAACTCGGCATAGGCGCCGTCCAGCACCAGCACCACGCTTTTCGGCAGGGCCGCGTGCAGGCAACGGATCTCCTCGCCGCCGACATAGGTGCCGGTGGGATTGCCGGGATTGGCGATGAAGACCAGGCGGGTGCGGTCGTTCACCAGCTTCAGGAGCTCATCCACATCGACGCGGTAGTCGGGCTCGGGCGCGCTGAGCACTTCGGCCTGGCAGGCGCGGGCCCCGATGGCGTAGGCGCCAAAAGCGAACTCCCCCTGAACGATATTGTCGCCAGGCTCCAGATAGACCTGGCATAGCATGTGGAAGATCTCGTCCGAGCCGCAGCCGAAGATCAGCTGCTCGGGCTCCAGGCGGAATTCCGCGGCGATGGCTTGGCGAAGGGGGGTGGCGCGGCTGTCGGGATAGATGTGCAGCTGGTCGATGGCCGCCCCATAGGCCGCCTTGGCCCGGGGGCTGCAGCCCAGGATGTTCTCATTGGCCGACAGCTTCAGCGGATGCTCGATCCCATCGACCTTGGCCTTGCCGGGGACATAGGCCGAGATATCGAGGATGCCCGGCTTGGGAACCGGACGGTCGGCGGCGGCGCGATCGGGGGACTGGGACATGGGCGGGCCTGGGTTTGGACGTATCAGGCCCTGGCTCTTACACGTCGAACGGTTCCGGCGCAGCCCCGATGACGCCGCTCAGTCGCCCCGGCGCCCGGGCCAGGCGCTCATCATCGGCCTGATAATAGCCCGCCAGGGTGAAGAGCTTCAGGCCGCCGGCCTCACTCAGCAACTCGGCGGCCACCCCGTCGCGGCTCAGGGTTTCGGCCACCTTGGCGGCCGGGCCGGGCGCATCGGTGACCCAGAGGGTGACATCGGCGCCGGTGGGCTCCACCTCCACCTCGGCGAAGGCCAGGGCCGAGGGCGGCCCCCAGGCGTTGAGGCAGGGCAGGACGGCGAAGACCTTCAGCTTCGGCTCGGCCAGCAACCGGCCCCACCAGGCGGAGTCGCCGGTCAGCATGGCCACGCCGACGCCGCCTTTGATCTTGGCCGCAGCGAGGGTCTCCTCCGGCTTCTGAGCCATGCGCAGGGCTGGCGCTGCGCCAAAGCGAAGCCGAGTCAGCTCCAGGGCGCGGGCCTGAGTCGGGCCGCCCCAGACGGTCAGGTTGAAAGGCCCCTGCAGGGCCAGGCTCTGACCCATCAGCTCGCGCCAGATGCGGATGACCAGGGCGTCGCTGGCGCCGGTGCGGGGCATGGCCAGCAGGCGGCGCAGGATCTCGGTCTCGCGGCCGGGGCGCAGGCCGAAGCGGTCGGCCTGACCGGCGGCGGCCTTGGCGGCGGCCACCTGCTTGCCCAGCGCCGTACGCTCGTCCAGCAGGGCCAGCAGGCCCGCGTCGATCTCGTCGATCCGCGCGCGCACGGCCTCCAGGGGCAGGGCGCCTCCGGACATTGCTGCGGGCGCGGCTTGCTGGGCGTCGGCCATTTCTATTCCCGAAACGAAAGCCGCGACCTAAATCATTGCGCGAAGGGGCGCAATAGGCCGCCTTCGCGCAAGAAAGTTGCAAGCGAAACCATCGACCTCAATAGACCCGCGGCGCCGGCCCGATGGCGACGGGGCCGAGAGTCGTCTGGCCCGCCTGGAAGGTGATGGCCGCCTGGGCGACATTGTCGGCGCCCTGGCGCGCGGCGGTGACCGCAGCGGCGGTCTCGGCGGTTTCAGGGGGCAGGACACCGCCGGCGCCCAGCGCCGCCAGGGCTTCAGGCGCTTGGCGCAAGGTCACGTCGAGCGTGCCCCGCAGACGACCGTCCGGGCCGACGAACAGCTGACCACGATTGACGCCGATCACCGCTTCGCCTGCGGTCAGGCCGGCTTCGCGAACCTGCGCCATGCCGCCAGCCTGGCTCCAGTTGCGCACGGCGTTGGGCCAGTCGGGGCCGCTGAAGTCGCTCATCTTGGTCAGCAGGGCGTCCCACTTCAGGTCGATGTCGCCGTCCTGGGCGATGCGGGCGAAGAGGCCCGACATCTGCGCCTGACCATCCTCGACCTCCAGGAACAGGGCGCCCTGGTCCTCGGGGCCGGGCCGCAGGTGGAAGGCCACCTTCTGGGCCTGCGAGAGGGCGAAGGGCTGGGCGCCCGGCGCCGGGGTGAAGATCAGCTCCCGGCCCTCGAAGTCGAAACGCGGCGGCTTGGCCTCGGCGTCCCCCAGACTTGCGCGGATCATCTTGCCGGTCACCTGGACCGCGCCGGAGCGAGGCCGGGTGAAGGTCAGGCCGTCGGGGGCCGCAAAGATCCAGCGGCCCAGCGCATGCATATAGGCTTCGGATTCCAGGCGCGGGGTGGCCAGCGCCCATCCCGAGGGCTCGCGGATCACCGCGTCGGTCAGGGTGACATTGAGGCGGAAGGGGTAGCCGCCGATGCTGCGCGTCCCCCAGCTGACTTCGTAGCCCGCGCTGCGCAAGTTTTCCGCCGTCGCGTCCATCCGGTCGCCGACCTGAATGCGGGTCCAGAACCAGAATCCGCTCCAGACGATCATCGCCAGGAACAGGAGAGCGAAGGGCAGGATCAGGCCCAGGCGGCGGGGTTTGCGGGCGGGGGCGGGATCGGGCACAGACATGGACGGCTTTGCAGGCTTTCTACGAACAGGTCAGGAATGGCGGACGGCGAGGGGCGGTGGGTGTTCGGCTATGGGTCGCTCATGTGGCGGCCGGGCTTCAGCTTTGTCGAGCGCTCAAGCGCCATCCTACACGGCCGTCGCCGGGCCTTCTGCATCTATTCGGTCCATCATCGGGGCACCTATGAGCGGCCGGGTCTGGTGCTGGGGCTCGCCCCCGGCGGCGCGGTCCGCGGCGCGGCCTATCGGGTGGCCGAGGCTGACTGGCCCGAGGTCTACGCCTATCTGATGGAACGCGAGCAGCCCACCGAGACCTATGTGGAGGCCTGGCGACCCGTGCGCCTGGCCGATGGCCGCCGGGTGCAGAGCCTGGTCTTCCTCTCCGACCTCAGCCACCCCCAGTGGGCCGGGGCCCTCACCCTGGAGCGACAGGCCGAGCTCATCACCGGCGCGGTCGGTCTATCGGGGCCGAACGAGGACTATCTGCGCGACCTTTTAGGTCACCTCCGCGACGAGGGCGTGCGCGACCGGGCCATGGAAGACCTGCTGATCCAGGTCGAGACTCGCACCAGAGCCGCGCTGGCCTAAAGCTCCAACAGCTTCATCGACGCCGTTTCGATCCGCTCCTCCAGGGTGCGCATGAACTCGGCGCGCTTGAGGCCTGGCGGAATGGGCTCCAGATATTCGAAGACGATCACGCCGGGTTTGCGCAGGAAGCCGTGCTTGGGCCAGTGGACGCCGGAATTGGTGGCCACCGGATGCACCGGCAGGTTCAGCTCCCGGTAGAGGGCCGCGATGCCGGGCTTGTAGCTGCCCCGTACGCCGGGCTCGCCCCGGGTGCCTTCCGGGAAGATCACCAGCTGCCGGTCTTCGGTCAGCCGGTCTTCGGTGTCGCGCACCAGCTTCTTGAGCGCCGCGGCCTGGGCTTCGCGGTCGACCACGATCATGCGCGCCTTCTGGGCGTACCAGCCGAAGAACGGGATCCACATGAGCTCCTTCTTCAGGACGAAGCAGGAGTCCGGCAGCCAGGCGAACTGGGCGAAGACGTCGAACATGCACTGATGCTTGGGCGCCACCAGGGCCTTGCCCTTGGGCAGGTGCTCCAGTCCCCGGACCTCGACGCGGATGTCGCAGATCCGCAGCAGGGCGATGACGCCCCGGCTCCAGAAATCGAGCGCCCGCAGAACCCACGTCCGGGGCGCCAGCAGCAGCGGGGTGATCAGGATCGCCACGGTGGCGGACCACAGATAGAAGAGGGCCACGAAAAGCAGGGAGCGCAGGGCTGTCACGGCGAGCCTCTTTCTTGCATTGTCGTTGGTCCCTGGTTCGCCGCTCGCCAGCGAAAGATCAACCGCCCTGAGGCGCAGGTTCCGGCTCGGCCTCGTCCTTGGGACCTAGGCGCAGGACCAGCTCGCGGCCGAGAATGGCCAGATACTTGGAGTATTCCATCACCATCAGCCGGGCGCCGCCGGCCGTGCGCCACCAACGCGTGGCGTCGAGGCTCGGCGTGGCCACCGGATAGGCCTGGAGCTCAATGCCGGGCAGGGCCGAGCCCAGCTCCAGCATGGCCCGCGGCATGTGGTAGTCGGCGGTGACGATGATCAGGCTGTCATAGCGCCTGGCCCGCACCCAGCCGGCAGTCTCCTGGGCGTTGCCAAAGGTGTCGGCGGCCTCAAACCCCAGATCGACGCAGCAGTCGTAGAGCAGCTGGACCGCCCGGCTGACATTGCGGATGTCCTCGCGGCTGGCCTCGCGGTTGACGCCGGAGACCAGCATCCGGTCCCCCTTGCCGGCCTCCAACAGGCGCATGCCCGCGGCGATTCGTTCGTTCGATCCCGCGCCGGTGAGGGCGACGATGCCGTCGGCGACCTCGGGCTCCGCGGCCGGCGTGGACTGCTCGACGCGAATGGCGAAGGCCAGCAGGCCGGCGGCCCAGATCAGAGCGGCCACGAAGAGGAGGGCGAGCGTTTTCATGGGGCTCTCAGGACAGCTCGCGAATGAGATTCACGGCCGTCATCCGCGCCGCCACCGCCGCCACCAGGGCCGCGGCCAATGGACAAGGTAGAACAGCCAGCAGATCGCTCCAAGCCACCGGCAGCACCGGCGTCAGGCCATCGCCGCCGCCGCCGAGCCGGAGGGCGGCGCCGAGGGCCGCGGCGAAGACGGCGCCCACCAGGCCGGCGCCGGCCGCCATCTGAGCGAAGCGGACCTGAAACAGTCTTGCGATGAAGGCGTCCTCGGCTCCGGTCAGGTGCAGAAGCTCGACCACCTCGCGCCGGGCGGCCAGCCCCGCCCGGGTGGCGAAGGCGACGACGGCCGCGGCCGCGGCGGAAATCAACAGGAAGACGCCCAGGCCGACCCAGCGGGCGATCGCCGCGCCGCGCTGGATGTCGGCCAGCCAGGTGGTGTGATCATCCACCACCGCGTCCAGACCCCGGGCCAGTAGGGCCTGCTCCAGACTGCGCGCTGATGCGGGGCTCTCGCGGTCGAGCACGACAGCGACGAGGCGGGGCACCGGCAGGTCGGCGAGATCGGCGGCCTCCCCCAGCCAGGGGGCGATCAGGGCCTCGGCCTTCTCACGCTCCAGGGCGCGGGCCTCGGCGACGCCAGGCACGCCCGCCAGGGTTTCAGCGGCGCGGGCGGCGGCGGAGTCGGGGGTTTCGTTGGCCTTGGGCCGGACGATGACCGTCATCTCCCCGCTGAGCTGGTGGGACCAGCCCCGGGCCGCCCGGTCCGAGGCGATGACGCCCAGCGCGGTCAGGCATGCCAGGAAACAGAGCACGGCGACCACGAAGACCAGGGCGCTGTCGCGGGTGTCCCGCTCAGGCAGGAAGGGGGCGGGCCGCCACCGCTCGAGCTCGAAGGGACCGCTGCGCCTGCGCCGGCTCATGGTCGCGCCCCGGCGGAGAGCGGGCCCATGTGCGCCAGTCGCCCGTCCTCCAGATGCAGCACCGGCATGCCTGAGCGGGCGACCAGGTCCTGGTCGTGGGTGGCGATCAGCACGGTGGTGCCCAGGCGGTTCAGCTCCAGGAACAGACGCAGGATGCGCAGGCCCATCTCGTGGTCCACATTGCCGGTGGGCTCGTCGGCGAGCAGGATGTCGGGACGCCCCACCACCGCGCGGGCGATGGCCAGCCGCTGCTTCTCGCCGCCGGCCAGGGTGGGGGGCAGGGCGTGCATCCGGTCCTTGAGGCCGACCCAGGTCAGGAGCTCGGCCACGTCCTGGCGGTAGGAATCGGGCTTGCGACCGGCGATCCGCAGCGGCACGGCCGCATTGTCGAAGGCGCTCAGATGATCGAGCAGGCGGAATTCCTGAAACACCACGCCGATCCGCCGGCGCAGGAAAGGACGCACCTCGGCCGGAGTTTGGGCCACATCCTGGCCGAACAGGTGCAGAAGTCCCTTGGATGGCTGGGCGGCCAGATAGATCAGCTTCAAGAGAGAGGTCTTTCCCGCCCCCGACGGGCCGGTGACGAAATGGAAAGACCCTTGCGGCAAGGAGAAGGAGAGGTCCCTGAGCGTCTCAGGCTCGCGTCCGTAACGCATGGACACGTCGTCGAAGCGCACGACGGCGTCCCAGGCGTCGGCCGGTTCCGTGGCGTTCGGGTTTCTGGACATGGAGACCGGAATCGGCGACCTCGATACGGTGGGCTGGAGGGTCCGATACAGCGGCCATGATACTGACCTGTCCAGACTGCTCCACCAGCTATTTCGTGGACGACGCAAAGATCCCTGAACAAGGGCGCGTCGTGAAGTGCGCGAGCTGCGGAAACCGGTGGACGGCCCGCCGCGAAGCGCCTGCGGCGGCGCCTGAGCCGGTCGCAAGCCCTGCGCCCGCCCCCGCCGATAGCCCCCCTGCGCCAGTCGATCAACCCACGCCAGAGGTCGCGCCGGCCGCCGAGGTCGAGCCCACGGGCCGGGCCGGCGAAGCCTTGCCGCGCGCTTTCCGGGCCAAGGCCGATGATTCCCGTCGCCTGCGGGAGGCCGCCGCCACCGGCGTGGTCTGGGCCGGCATGTCGGCGGCCTTGGCCCTGATGATCGTGGTGGCCGTGGTGTTCCGGGTCGATGTGGTGCGCCTGTGGCCCAGCGCGGCGGGCGCCTTCGCCAGTGTCGGCCTGCCGGTGAACAGTGTCGGCCTGGCCATTGAGGGGGTGGAGTTCGAACCCGCTCTGCATGACGGTCATGCAGCCCTCTCGGTCTCGGGCATGATCCGCAACATCGAGGACCGCACCATCACCGCCCCGCCCCTGCAAATCCGTCTGCTGGACAAGGCCGGGGTGGCCGTGGCCACCAAGATCGCCCGTCCGGCCGACCCTGTGATCCCGCCGGGCGAGACCCGCCATTTCGCCATCTCCCTGATCGATCCTCCGGGCGCGGCGGCGGACCTGGAAATCACGTTCGCCGAGTTGCGCGCCGCCGCTGAACCCCCCGCGGCCCCGGCCGAGATGCTCGACCTGCGCGGCGCGGCCGAGGCCAGCCTGCCGGAGGCGGCCCATCCGCCGGTGCGCGACGCTGTCCCTCTGGCCGAGCCGGCGCATGCCCCCGCGGCGGAGCATGAGGGGGAGCACCATGACTGAGCCGGTCGCCGAGATCCTGCTGGACGAGGCCGAGGTCGCCGCCCGGGTGGAGGCGCTGGCCAAGACCATCGCTCCCCGGATCGATGACGACACGGTGGTCATCTGCCTGCTCACCGGCGGCCTGTGGTTCTGCGCCGATCTGACCCGAGCCCTGGCGCGGGCTGGACGCCATGTTCGCTTTGACGCCCTGTGGCTGGCCTCCTATGGCGACGCCCGGGCCAGTCTCGGCCGCTGCGAAGTGCGCGCTGACCTGCAGCGTCCGCTGGAGGGCCGCCGCGCTCTGATCGTCGACGATGTGATCGACACCGGCCTGTCGCTGAGCGAGGCCGCGCGCCTGGTGCGGGACTCCGGCGCCTCCGAGGTGCTGACCTGCGTCTTCGCCACCAAGCCCTGGCCGACGCCACGGGCCATCGAGCCGGACTTCGTCGCCTGGACCGCCCCGCCGCGCTTCCTGGTCGGCTACGGCATGGACGCCGCAGGCCGCCTGCGCGGCCTGCCCTATGTCGGGGCGATGGACTGAGGCGTCACAGCCAGGGGGCCGGCGTTTCCCGGGCCAACATCTCGTCGTAGGTCGGCCGCGGGCGGACGATCGCGTAGTCGCCGCCCTTGACCATCACCTCGGGGACCAGGGGCCGGCTGTTGTACTCGCTGGCCATGGAGGCGCCGTAGGCCCCAGCGCTCATAAAGGCCACAAGGTCGCCGGATTCGAAGGCGGGCAAGGCGCGGTCGCGGGTGAAGGTGTCGCCGGTCTCACAGACGGGGCCGACCACGTCATAGGGCTTGGCCTCGCCCTCACGGGGTCGGACGGCGCGGATGTCGTGATAGGCGTCGTACATGGCTGGGCGCAGCAGGTCGTTCATGGCCGCGTCCAGGACCAGGAAACGCCGGCCCTCGGGCCGCTCATGCACGTGGACGACCTGGGCGAGCAGCACCCCGGCGTTAGCGGCGATCACCCGGCCGGGTTCGAAGGCGAGCGTCACGTCCAGACCGCGGGTCGCCTGCGCGACGACCTTGGCGTAGTCGGCCGGCGATGGGGGCTCTGGCTGGTTGAAATAGGGCACGCCCAGGCCGCCGCCCAGGTCCAGACGCTCCACATGGAGGCCCTCGCCCTTCAGACGACGGACGAGGCCGGCCATCTTTTCGAAGGCCTCAGCCATGGGGGCAAGGTCGGTGATCTGGCTGCCGATGTGACAGGCGACGCCCACGGGCTTCAGCCAGGCGTTGTTGGAGGCCTGGGCGTAGAGCCGCTCGGCTTCGGCGAAGGAGACCCCGAACTTGTTCTCCGACTTGCCGGTGGCGATCTTGGCGTGTCCGCCAGCGGCCACGTCGGGATTGACCCGAAAGGCGATGGTGGCCCGCTTGCCCAGGCTTTGCGCCACCTGCGCGATGGCCAGCATTTCAGGCTCGGACTCGACATTGATCTCGCAGACCCCGGCCTCGAGGGCGAAGGCGATCTCCGCGCGGGTCTTGCCGACGCCGGAAAAGACGATGCGCTCAGGCGGCACGCCAGCGGCGAGCGCCCTGCGAATCTCGCCCTCGGACACCGTGTCGGCCCCGGCGCCGAGCTTCGCCAGCGTCCTGAGCACGGCGAGGTTGGAGTTGGCCTTCACCGCGAACGCGATCAGCGGGTCGCGCACGCCTTCGGCTTCCAGGGCCTCGCGCAGGACCGTGTAGTGCCGCTCGAAGGTGGCGGTGGAATAGACATAGACCGGCGTGCCTACCGCCTGGGCGATGACCGCCAGGGGGACGTCCTCGCAGTAGAGCTCGCCGTCCCGCAGCTCGAAGTGGTTCATCGGGGATTGGCGTAAGGGTCGGGCAAGGCGCCCTGCGGTCCCGAGGAGCTCGGATTGGACGAGGTCCCGTCGATGGGCAGGGTGCGTGATGGGGCCGGGTTGGTGGACCGGGTGCGCGGATCGACCGTGTCCACCGGCTTGCCGGCGGCTGGCCGTGGGCCGACCACCTCGCCGGTGGCCGGATCCCCCCACAGGGGCGGCGGACGATCGAGGGCGCCGGCCTTGCCGCAGGCGGCGACCGTCAGGGTGCTGGCCAGGGCCATGAGCAGCGGGACGCGGAGGTTCATTTCAGCAAGTCCTTCCAGCGAGCGACCTGGGCGCGAACCTGGTCGGGAGCGGCGCCGCCATAGCTTTTGCGGCTGGCCACGGATGCGGCCGGTGTCAGAACCTCATAAACGCCAGAGCTGATGCGCGGGTCCAGGGCCTTCATGTCGTCCAGGGGCAGGTCGGCCAGGTCGCAGGCCAGTTGCTCGGCCCGCTTCACCGCAGCGCCTGTAATGTGGTGGGCGTCGCGGAAGGGCATGTCGAGGGTCCGCACCAGCCAGTCGGCGAGATCGGTGGCGGTGGAGAAGCCGGCGCCGGCGGCCGCGGCCATCCGCTCGGCGTTGGGGGTCAGGTCAGCGACCATGCCGGTCATGGCGCCCAGCGACAGGTCCAGGACGTCGAAGGCCTCGAAGGTCGGGACCTTGTCCTCCTGCATGTCCTTCGAATAGGCCAGTGGCAGGCCCTTCATCACCACGGCGAGCTGGGTGAAGGCCGCCAGCATCCGGCCGGCCTTGGCCCGGACGAGCTCGGCGGCGTCCGGGTTCTTCTTCTGCGGCATGATGGACGAGCCGGTGGTGAAGGCGTCCGACAGGGCGATGAAGCCGAACTGCGGCGTCATCCAGATGACGATCTCCTCGGCCAGGCGCGACAGGTGCGTGGCGCAGATGGCGCCGGCCGCCAGGGCCTCCAGCGCGAAGTCTCGTGAGGAGACGCTGTCCAGCGAATTGGCCGTGGGGCGGGCGAAGCCCAGGGCCTTGGCCGTGGCGTGCCGGTCGATGGGGAAGGGCGAGCCGGCCAGGGCGGCGGCGCCCAGGGGGCATTCGTTCATGCGGGCGGCCGCGTCGGTGAAGCGCGAGGCGTCGCGGCCGAACATCTCCACATAGGCCATCAGGTGATGGCCGAAGGTCACAGGCTGGGCCGGCTGCAGGTGGGTGAAGCCCGGCATCAGGGTGTCGGCATGGGCCTCGGCCTGTGCCACGAGCGCCCGCTGCAGGGCCTGCAATTGCCCGGCCGTGCGATGGCAGGCCTCGCGGACCCACATGCGGAAGTCCAGCGCCACCTGGTCGTTGCGTGAGCGCGCCGTATGAAGCCGGCCGGCCGCTGGCCCGATCAGTTCCCGCAGGCGGGCCTCCACATTCATGTGGATGTCTTCGTATTCGTCGCGGAAGGGGAAGGTCCCGTCGGCGATCTCGGCTTCAATGCGGGCAAGGCCGCCTTGGATGGCCGCCTCGTCCTCAGCGGAGATGACCCCCTGGACCTTCAGCATGGCCGCGTGCGCCCGCGAGCCGGCCAGATCCTGCGGCGCCAGACGCTTGTCGAAGCCGATGGAGACGTTGATCGCCTGCATCAGGTCGGCGGGCTTGGCGGAAAATCGACCGCCCCACATGGCCTGACCCTGGCCGGAGGGCTCGGCCTTCGCCATATGGACGTCGTGTTGCGGTGTTTCAGAGGCTTTGTCGGACATATGAGCGATCAGTCAGCGGCGAAACCCAGACCACGCCTGTTCGGCAAGGTCCTGTGGGGCGTCGCCGCCCTCGGCGTCGCGGCGGTGGTCTACATCATCGGCCAGGCTTCCACCAATCCCGATGCGAGCCGGGGGATGCGGGCCTTCGCCAAGGGCGAGATGGCCGCCCTGCAGACGCCCAAGGATCCACGGCCGGCGCCGGTGACCACCATCTATGATCCCGAGGGCCAGCCCGTGCGGCTCGGGGACTACCGAGGCGAGGTGGTGGTGCTGAACCTGTGGGCGACCTGGTGTCCGCCCTGCGTCGCCGAAATGCCGACCCTGGCGGCGCTCGCCAAGCACTATGAGGGCCAACCGGTGCGGGTGCTGGCCGTCAGCATCGACCGCCCCACAGAGATCGACAAGGCGCGGGCCTTCATCGGCCAGCACGCCCCGCTGGCCTTCTACAGCGACCCCAATATGAAGCTCGCCTTCGACCTGATCCCCCCGGCGCCCGGCATGCCCACCACCGTGATCTACGGGGCCGACGGCATTGAACGCGCCCGGCTTTCTGGCGGGGCGGACTGGGGCGGCGAGGATGCGAAGGCCGTGGTGGATCACGTTCTCGGCGCCGAATAGGCGGCCTTTTCGGATTGACCAGCGAAAGGTCGTCGTCGAAATTTGACGGGCGACAATCCGAGATTTGGGCCGAGCTACGCTGCGTTTCCCGAGGACTGAGATTGTTGACGGGCGCCCGGTTTCCCGCGGCGTCACGTTTCGTCAGCTAGTCGGGAGACGACAGATTATGGCCTCAGGTACGGTCAAGTGGTTCAACACCACCAAGGGTTACGGCTTCATCCAGCCAGATGACGGCGGCAAGGACGTGTTCGTCCATATCTCCGCCGTGGAGCAGGCCGGCATGCGCGCCCTCAATGAAGGCGACAAGGTCAGCTATCAGCTGCGCGAAGAGCGCGGCAAGACCGCCGCGGTGGATCTGAAGACCCTCTGATCGACGCCACAGCCGATCAGGCGGAAGAGGGCGCGGCGGTCACGTCGCGCCCTTTTTCGTGGCCGGCTGGAGAGATTTGGCCTCAGGCCGGTTCGCGTTTTCGAGCGCCGCTGGCCGCCGGGGCCGGAGCGGCCGCCCCAGGCGCCAGGATGCGCAGGAAACTGACCAGGGCCGTGCGGGCGTCCTGCGGCAATTGCTCATAGACGGTGAGCAGTTCCAGGGCGCCGGGAGTGCGCATCCGCGAAAGCAGGTCCAGATCCACGCTCGGCTCCTCGTCCGGCGTGTCGAGCACGTCCAGCAGGTCAGTCACCCTGCAGCGCAGAGCGCGGGCGATCTGAACCAGGCGGGAGAATGAAATCCGGTTGGCGCCGTTCTCGTATTTCTGGATCTGCTGGAAGCTCACGCCGCACTGTTCCGCAAGGGCCTCCTGCGACATGCCGATGGTCCGGCGGCGAATGCGCACGGCCGCCCCCAGGGCGATGTCCATGGGATCGGGGCTCTTGGTCGTGGACTCCGTCAAATCCGTCTCCTCGTTCTGCGGGTTGTCCCAACGGAAAGACCGTCGAGCTGAAATGTTTCACGCGTGAGAAGTTGTGGTCGCTCCTCACCACCCGCCTAGCGTCGGTAACCCATGAGTTGCAAGAATGACGTTCTACGAAAATGGGTAGATCGTGACGTGTCGGGATGTCGCGGTTGGACAAATACGTGACAGACGGGCCTGTCTTGCGCCGCAAATGCATCTCATACGCGTTTCTAGCGACGCCAGGTTGCCGATGGCGGTCGTTGGCAGGGGCCAGCGGGCAAGGTCGATCGCCGCCACCCCGCCGCAGTTCGCCGCCTCGCAATAGGCCCACACCCATCCCTCAGGGCATTTCTGGTCTGCAACAAAGGCCGTGGCGCCCTGCTCTTCAAACCCCCGTGATCGCGTTGTCATAACCACCTCCATCATTCGAACAAAAGCAGAACAAATGGCGCGGCGCGACTCCCTTGTGGGTGAGGCGGCAGGACTTGCGATCTAGGGCTGCGGATGTCGGCGGACAGGTGCGAGAGGGCCGCTGATACGGGCGGTGATCCTCGACTGCCGATCCAGTCCCCGATGTGGGGATCGCGACACCCTAGTACACACGTTAAGCACGTTGAAAACACGTCGCAAATCGTCGCATGGCGCGACGGGCTTCAGCGCCTCTAGGACGCGGCGGCCAGCGCTGGAGAGGGCGCCGTAGCGGCCAGGAAGGTCTTCAGATCGGCCAGCGGCAGGGCGCGGGCGACCAGATAGCCCTGGATGAGGTCGCATCCCAGCCCGAGAAGAACCGCTTCGACTGCGGCGTCTTCCACACCTTCCGCAACGACCTTCATGTTGAGACTGTGGGCCAATTCGATGGTCGAACGCAGGATCAAGCGGTCACGCTCAGTGGACACCGCCGTAGCGATGCTCCGGTCAAGCTTGAGTTCGTCGGCCTCGAGGGTCTTCAGATAGGATAGCGAAGACAGCCCGACGCCATAGTCGTCGATGGAGATGGCCAGCCCCGCCTGCCGGAAAGCCGTCACCGCCGCAATGGCCGCCTGCGGGCTCTCGATGACGGCGGTCTCGGTGACCTCCAGGCACAGCTCATGGGCCCGTGCGCCGACGGTGTGGAGGACGAAGTCCCGGAAAGCCAGGTCGCCGAGCACCCGACCTGAGACGTTCACCGAAACTGTCAGATCATGCCCGGCCTGTCGCAGCGCTGCGCTGTCGGCCAGGGCCTGGGTCAGGGTCCACTCGGTCAGCTCCCGGATGCTGCCGGTCTCCTCCGCGGCGAGGATGAAGATGTCGGGCCGGATGGCGCCCCGTGTCGGATGGGTCCAGCGCATCAGCGCCTCAACCCCGACAATCGCGCCGTCCGCCGCCCGCTTGGGCTGATAGTGCAGGGCGATCTGACCTTCTTCGAGACCCTGCCGGAGGTCGCTCATCAGGGAGAGGTTCAGGGTCGGATCGGGGAAGGCCGCCGGTTGGAACATAAGGCGCCGGCGGGTCTGCCGCCGAGCCTCGTCCAGGGCGATCGTGGCCTGTTCGAGCAGCCGCTCGTCCGTCTCGGACGGATTCCAGTCATAGGCCACGCCTAGGCGAAGGAAGGCGTCCACCAGGGCGCCGTTCACCTGATAGGCCGGGTCCAGGGCCTCCAGGCGTGCAAGTTCGGTCTCCAGCGCCGCCACATCGCCCCGGCGCACCACCAGGCCAAGGACGCCGGTGGAAAGGTAGCCGAGCCGGCTGGCGTGGCAGGTCCTCAAGAGCCGGGCGGCGACCGCACGCACCACATCGTTTGCCATGCCATAGCCGATGGCGGCCCGCATCTGCGCATAGCGATCCACCCCGATCGCCACGACCGCGACAGCGCCAGCGTCTCCGCGGCGCGCGCGGGCGATTTCGTCAAGTAGCGCCCGCCGGTTCGGCAGCTCGGTCTCAGGCTCATGCATGGCCAGATGCAGCAGACCGGCTTCCCGGGCCCGCACGATGTCTTCTCCGCGTCGCCGCAGTTCCAGCTGAATGGCGACCGCCAGGCAAAGCAGCTGGGTCAGCAGCAGCGGGCTCACCGGCAGTATGACCGGAGCCAGCGCCTGCACGACGACCGGCGCCCCCAGGGTCAGCACCAGGACCAGCAGATGCCGGCGGGCCAGCCCTTCCAGAGCGATCGTCCGCCGGGTCGGACGGAGCGCAAAGGCGACGGCGATGATCAGGACCAGAATGACGAGGGGGTGGGGCGCATGGAGGGCGCGACCCTGGGCCAGACTTTCGTAGGCCAGGGCGTGGACGAACACCCCTGGCAGGATCCCGTGCCGGGGGGTCGCAAGATTGTCCCCCAGCTCCAGGGCGGTGGCCCCGATCAGCACCTTGCGCCCCCGGACGAGCGCCGGGTCGAACCGGTTCTCATAGACGTCCTGGAAGCTCAGGGTCGGGATGCTGCCGGGCTGGATGCCATAGTCGATGGAGAAGGCCGTCGTGCGGCCGTAGGGCTCGCCAGCCATCAGGGCGGCCATGGAAGGCCGGAAGGCGTCCTCGGCGGCGAAGCCTCTCAGATATCGCCGCACCCGACCGTCAGAATCAGCGACCACATTGACGCTGGCCAGCAGGGCTTCGTCGGACAGCGCCGCCAGGGGCGTGTTCTCGACCATCGGCGCGCCAGCCGTGCTGCGCTGGGCGGGCTGTACAAAGGTGGGAAGGACTACCGCGCCGGGGGTTTTGGCGATCACCTCGGCGAAGGCGCGATCCATGGTCAGGGTCGACCTGGCGCTGAAGTCCACGTCGAAACCCACCAGCTCGGCGCCCGCAGCGCTCAGATTGTCGAGCGCCTGAGCATAACGGTCACGGTCCCAGGGCCAGACGTCGGCGACGCTCAGGCTATTGGCGTCGATCTCCACCAGAACCAAGTCCTGGCTCGCCGACCGCTGGATCAGCGCGAACCGCTGGCTGGCCAGGGCGTCTTCCACTGGCCGAAGGGCGCCGCTCGCCGTAATCGCCGCCACGATGGCGACGATGACGGCGACGGTGGCCATGCAGCGGGTCAGTGAGACCCCCAGGGGCGCAGTGGGCGGGGTCATGGCGTCTAGGGCTGTCGGCCCTGACCCCCGCCATTGCCATTATTGGCGCCGCCGCCGTTCCCGTTGTTGCCGCCGCCGCCGGTGGGGACGTCCGCAGGGGGGCCGTTTCCATTGCCGCTATTTGCGCCTGAGCCGGCGGGGCTGTCGGCGGGCGGGCCGCCACCATTGCCGTTGTTGGCGCCCGGACCAGCAGGGACGTTGGCAGGAGGTCCGTTTCCATTACCGTTATTGGAGCCTGCGCCGGCAGGGCCATCGGCCGGGGGGCCGCCGCTATTGCCGTTGTTGGCGCCCGGACCAGCGGGGACGTCCGCAGGGGGACCATTCCCATTGCCGTTATTCGCGCCGGGGCCAGCGGGGACGTCCGCAGGCGGGCCGGCGCCGTTGCCGCTGTTGGCGGCTGCGCCGGCGGGGCCATCCGCCGGCGGGCCGCCGCCATTGCCGTTGTTGGCGCCGGGGCCAGAGGGGACGTTCGCAGGGGGGCCGTTTCCATTGCCGTTATTGGCGCCGGGGCCAGCGGGGACGGCGGCGGGCGGACCGCCGCCATTGCCATTGTTGGCGCCGGGGCCAGCGGGAACGCTCGAAGGGGGGCCGTTTCCGGCGCCGTTATTCGCCCCAGGGCCAACGGGGGCGTCGGCAGGCGGACCGCCGCCATTGCCAATGTCGGCGCCAGGACCTGCGGGAACATTCGCAGGGGGGCCGCTTCCATTGCCGTTGTTGGCGCCGGGGTCGGCAGGGACGCCCGCAGGGGGGCCGTTTCCGGCGCCGTTCGCGAGATCGGCGCCGAGGGCCGGCGCATTGCTGTTGGCCGCCTGTGCCGCAGACTGCGCCATGGCGGCGACGGAGGCGCTGGCCAGGGTCACGGCTTGATCCCCGCCATTGGAAGCCTCAGCCGACGGCGGGCTTGCGCCGAGTGTCGGCGCCTGAGCCGTCGCAACGTCGCGGGTCAGGGGGGCGTCAGGCCCAGCCACAACGCCGTCGGAGACCTGGCTGTAGTCCAGGGCGGGCAGGTCTTGAGCGGCGGGCTCCGGCGTGGCGATCGCGGCCGGAGCAATGACGCCCACCTGGTCGGGGGCGTCGCGGCTCACGCGGCCCGTCACGCCGGAGGGGATGTCGTTGGGCGGGCCGCCAGCATTGGCGCGAACCTCCACCAGGCCCTCGGCCACGTGGACGGTATCGCTGACTGCGCCGACCGAGACGGTAAAGGTGGTGCCCTTGACCACGGCGGCCAAGAGCGGGGTGTCGACACGGAAGTGGGGCTGGGCCTGCTTGTTGACCTGGAAGACGATAGAGCCGAGGTCCTGCATGATCCGGGTCATGCCCGCCGGCTGCCCGGCGGCCACGGTCATGCGGCTGTTGGGCCCGATCACGATGCGCTTTTCGCCGTTGCTCAGCACGGCCCGTCCGCCCGCGGCGGTGGTGATGTCCGCGCCGGGCGGGATGATCAGATTGGCGGCGCCGGCCTTGGGGTCCTCACCGGGTGCGGCGACCCGCACCCGTCCGGTGACCTCCGTCAGACGCCATTCAGCGGCGGCTGCGGCGCCCGCGCTCAGAACCAGGACTGTTCCCGTGAGGGCCGTCAGGGCCCACTTGTAGCGGTACATCTTCTATGCCTTCCGGCCAGCCGCGCTTTGGCGGCGGTGGATCGAACCGGAAAGTTAGGCGATCAGGGCTAACCGAGGCCTAATGTTTGAGCAAATTTATATCGTTAGCAGGCTGTTCACCTTCTTGGCCGACCCTGATTAACCTTAATCACAACCTCGAGGCCGGCTTTGTCTGCGCGTCTGGTTCTGCGTCGTGCGACGCCCGCTCTGGCGTCTGTTGCGGCCGTCCTGACCGCTGGGTTCGGGGGCGGTCCGGCCGATCGCGCCTTGGCGCGGGCCGAGGATCAAGCTCAGGCGGCGGCGGCCGAGGAGGCGATGGCCGAAGGTCGATTTGTCCTCAATGGCCTGACTATCGACGGGGTGAGCGCCTATCCGCAAAGCGATCTGGCGCCGCTCTACGCCAACGCCCTGGCCACCGAGATTGGTGTCTCTGATCTGGCCGGCGTCGCTCAGGCCCTGACCGATCGCTACCGTAAGGACGGCTATTTCCTGGCCCGCGCCGCGACCCCCCGACAGGTCGGCGACGAGGGGCATGCGCGGCTGGTTGTCTATGAGGGCTATGTGGGTGAGGTCGCCTTCGAGGGGGACGCCGTCCCCGCCGTTGGCGCCCTGCTGGGCGACATTGTCGATATTCGTCCCCTGAAGCTGTCTGACCTGGATCGCCGCCTGGCGCTGGCCAATGACCTGCCGGGGGTCAAGGTGAGCGCCAAGCTGGAGCCGGACTTCGATGATCCAGCCCGACACAGGCTGGTGGTGCACACTCGGCTTCGCCCCCTGGAGGGCCAGGTCTATGCCGACAACCGTGGGGGCGAGCAGGCAGGACCCTGGCAGGTCTACGCCCGCGGCGCGGTCAATTCCGCGGTCCGATCCGGCGACCAGCTGGGTCTTGGCGTCCTGACCACACCAGGGCCGGCGCCCCGGTTCACCCAGGTGGATGTCTCCTACGCCGCGCCCCTGCCCGGCGGCGGTCAGCTTCGCGGAGCGCTGGCCGCCTCCAAGGCCGATGGCGATCCGGACGGGCTGGCTGCAGCCCTGGGCAATGAAAGTCAGTCGGCCAGCGTCCGGCTCTCACTGCCCGCCGTGCGCCGGCAGGATCATGCCCTGTGGATGCTGGCCCAGGCCGATGTCCGCCGCGTCGAGCAGAACTGGACCACGGCCGAGCTTGTGGACGAGCTGGCGGTGGCGCGGCTGGCGTTGCAGGGCGAGCAACGGGGGGAGGGCCGCTACTCCACCGCCTTTGCTCAGATCAGCCGCGGCTTTGGCGGCCTGGGCGGCGATGCCCGGGATGGTCGCACCCGCTGGGACGCCAGCGGCCGCTTCTGGAAGCTCTACCTGCACGGCTCGCACTACCGTGATCTTGGACCGCGGGCTGGTCTGTTCATGTCCGCCAGCGGCCAATGGTCCCCTGATCCTCTCCTGGCTTCGGAGGAGTTCTCGGCAGGCGGGCTGCCTGTAGGCCGGGCCTATGACTATGCCGAGATCATGGGCGATCGCGGCGTGGCCGGGCAGGTCGAAATCCGGGCGGGCTGGGATCCTCAGCTGCGGCCGATGACCTTCTTCCAGACCTACGGCTTCGTCGATGCGGCGAAGGTCTGGAACTACAACGCCGCCCCGGGCTGGGAGTCAGTCGATCTCGCCTCAGCGGGTGCCGGGGTCCGGCTGGTGTTCAAGGACCGGCTGAGCCTGCGCTTTGAGCTGGCCAAGCCTCTGACACGCAAGCCCTACGCCCATGAAACCAAGGGCCTGCGGGGCTTCATCTCCCTGTCGTCGAGCTTCTAAAACCTTAGGCCGCAGCCGCGCCCTGGCCCTCGGCGACGCTCTGAAGCACGGCGATGAGCCGTTCAGGCTCTATGGGTTTGGGCATGTGCAGATCAGCGCCGGCCTCAAGGCTGGCGGCCCGGTGTTCGGGCAGGGTGTTGGCGGTCAACATGACGATGGGGGTGCGGCCCTGATGGGCGGCGTCTTCCTTGGCCCGGATGTTCCGGATGGCGGTCAGGCCGTCCATCACCGGCATCTGCATGTCCATCAACACCATGTCGAAGGGCGCCGCCTCGAAGGCCTGACAGGCTTCCAGTCCGTTTTCGGCGAGCACCAGCTCTACATCGAATTCGGAGAGTAGAACCTCCACCACCTGACGGTTCACCGGATGATCATCGGCCACCAGGATGCGCAAAGGGCGGGTCTGGATGGCCTCCCGATCGGTGGGCGCGGCCTCTGCCGCGCCCTCGGCCACGGGCAGGGGGATATCGGCCCAGAAGGTGGCGCCCAGGCCTGGCCTGCCTTCGGCGTCGATCGTCCCGCCCATCAGCTCCACCAGCTCGCGGCTGATCGCCAGGCCCAGGCCCATGCCGCCATAGCGGCGGCCAATGCTGGCGTCGCCCTGGGCGAACCGCTTGAAGAGTTCGGCCTTGCGAGCCGGATCGAAGCCCATGCCCTGGTCAGCCACCTGCAAGCGCCAGCGACCTTCTCCCACCGGCTGCAGGCTCACCCGGATATCGCCGGACTCGGTGAACTTGATGGCGTTGGTCAGCAGATTGGCCAGAACCTGCTTCAGCCGCACCGGGTCGCCCATCACCCTCGTCTCGGCCTCAGGCGCGATATCCAGGGTGAGGTTCAGGCCCTTTTCTTCGGCCCGGGGCCGCAGAAGGGTGTCGATCGTGCGGGCGGCGTCGGCCAGGTTGAAAGGCTCGCGGCTGATGCGCACCGAGCCGGTCTCCATCCGCGCCACATCCAGCAGGTCCGACAGGAGCCGTTCGAGACTGATCCCTGAGGAGCGGATGATCTCCACCATGTTCCGCTGGACCGGGGTGAGGGGCGTGGCCTCCAGGGCCGCAGCGATGGCGCAGACCCCGTTCAGCGGCGTGCGGATCTCGTGGCTCATATTGGCCAGGAATTCGGTCTGGGTGCGCTGGGCCTCCAGTTGCCGCCGCCAGGCGCTGCGGGCCCGGGCGACCATCACCGCCCCCACCGCGCCGAAGGTCAGCAGAACCGCGAGGATGGGCAGGATGGAATTGCGCAAGAGCATCGCGCCGGGCCGCTGCGGGGTCCAGGCCAGGATGAGCGGAGACTCGGAGTCCAGCACGTCCATACGCACCTGGGCGTCGCCAGGCCGGAGATGGCTCTCTCCAAGGCCGGTGCGCAGATCGGCGAGCTGGTATCGGCCCGCGAGCAGGTCGATCGAGACTTCCCGCACCGGCAGCAGGGTCAGCATGATCAGGCCGCGATCGGCAGCCGGCTGAACGGCGCCGGTGTGAGGCTGGATAAGGGTGGCGGTGGCCAGGACGTTACGCCCGTCGACCACGGCGAAGCCGCTAGCCTGGATCGGCGCCGGCGGCGTGGTCCACGCATCGGTTGAGTCCGGCAATGGACCGCGCGCCTGTTCAGCGGCCCGGACGTTCGCCACGAGTCCCTGGAAAATGTCGGTGGTCGCCAGGTCCAGCGCTGCGCGTTCGCGGCCGTGCCTGTGGTAGATGGGCTGATCGCGGGAATCGAGGATCGTCAGCTGGCTGAAGTTGAAGCCGAGCGCGTAGAAGTCGTCGAGGTTGGCGTCGGTCCAGGCCAGGTCGCGGCGGTTGTCCAGGAAGAGGACGACCTCGTCCCAGGTGGTTTCCGAGACCTTGGCGGCCTCGACCTCGGCGATGGCGGAAACGAGGCCTTGCCGCACCAGCTCTTCCTCGCGGGCGCGGGTCTGCTGGTCGACGCTCTGGCTCCAGAGCACCAGGCTGAGGACAAAAACGGTCA
Source organism: Caulobacteraceae bacterium (assembly GCA_027489335.1). GTDB lineage: Bacteria > Pseudomonadota > Alphaproteobacteria > Caulobacterales > Caulobacteraceae > Phenylobacterium. Next base: position 102,151 of record JAIXZX010000004.1, read on the forward strand.
TCGCGGCCAGGGCGATGGCCACAGCGGGAACAAGCAGGTTACGATTACTGAGGCGTCGCATTTCGCTGTCCCCAAGTGCCCCGAGCGTGTTCAGAGACAAGCTCTCCCGAATCCGAAAACCAAGGTTAGCCCAAATAGGCTGAGCGCTTGGTCTGGTCTAGTCCTGGCGCTGGCGGGGCGCCCTGACGGGATCGCTGGGCGGCCAGGCGCGGACGGCTACGGCGGCGGTCAGCGAACCGAGCACAGCCATGATCGCGCCGAGCGCCTGGACGTCAGACATGCCGGTGGCCAGCAGCCGTCCTGTCATGGCGCCAGAGACGAAGACGAGGCTCGCGGTGCCCCACTCGGCCATACCTTGAGAAAACAGCCCCTTGAACATCTGATCATCCACCTTCTGCGGTCATAGGGGTATCGCCTGGGCGTGCTTAGGCATTCCTTACATGCGGCCTTGCTGCGTCGTCTCGACGCACCCCGGGGGCGGGCGCCTGGGCGTCGCGCCCAGGCATTCGGCGCCCAACTCGGCCAAACCGCCACGCTGTAGCTTGACCCTTCGGGGAACCGACCGCCAAGGTAAGGCGTATTCAGGGGGTGCTTATGCGTTGGAAAGCCCGGCTAGGTCGTGAGTTGCGGTTTATCCGCAAGCTGCGCCGCACCCTCACGCGGGTGAAATCGATCGCCCCGGACTCCTCCAACCTGATCTGCGACGACCTCCAGGCGGCGGTGGAGCAATGGCGTGACCGGCCGGCCATGACCTTCGAAGGCCGCACCGTCACCTATGCCGAGCTGGACGGCATCGCCAATCGCTACGCCCACTGGGCCAAGGGGCTGAACCTGCGGCGAGGCCAGACTGTGGCCCTGTTCATGCCCAATCGGCTGGAATATTTCTGCGTCTGGTATGGCCTGTCCAAGGTCGGTGTCATCACCGCCCTGATCAACAATCAGCTCACCGGCGCGGCGCTGGCCCACTGTTTGAACATCTCCGGGGCCAGCCACTGTATCGTCGATCCTGAAACCTCTCCGGCGTTTGAAGAGGTCAAGGACGGGCTGGAAACCCATGTCCAGCAATGGGTGCTTGGCGAGGCGCGCAATGAGCAGCGCGATCTGATCCAGGCGCTCAAGAGCTGCAGCCAGCTGCCCCCCGACCGCAGCGTCCGCGAGGGGATGACCGCGCGAGACACCTGCCTGTTCATCTACACCAGCGGCACCACGGGTCTGCCCAAGGCCGCCCGGATCACCCATGTGCGGGCCCAGCTCTACATGCGGGGTTTCGCCGGCTCGACAGGCGCTCGCGACAGCGACCGGATCTATGTGGCGCTCCCGCTCTACCACGCCACCGGCGGCCTCTGCGCGCTGGGCGCCGCCCTGCTGAACGGCGGCTCGGTGGTGCTGAAAAAGAAGTTCTCAGCAACCCAGTTCTGGCCAGACATCGTGGCTGAAGGCGCGACCATGTTCGTCTATATCGGCGAGCTGTGCCGCTACCTGGTGAACCACCCGGAGTCCGCCGACGAGACCCGGCACAAGCTGCGCCTGGCCTTCGGCAACGGCCTTCGCCCTGACGTCTGGCCGGTGCTCAAGAGCCGCTTCCGCATTCCCGACATCCTGGAGTTCTACGGCTCCACGGAGGGCAATGTGTCGATGTTCAATTTCGACGGGAAGGTCGGGGCCATCGGCCGCGTGCCGCGCTATCTGCGCAAGCGCTTCAACTTCCGTCTGGTTCAGTTCGACGTGGAGAACGAGGCGCCGATCCGCGGGGTCGACGGCTTCTGCATCGAATGTGGTCCCGGCCAGATCGGCGAGTGCATCGGCCGCATCGGCGGTGACGCCCGCGCCGAGTTCACCGGCTATGTGGATAAGGCGGCCAGCGACAAGAAGGTCCTGCGCGACGTCTTTGAGCGGGGCGACGCCTGGTTCCGCACCGGCGACCTCATGCAGCAGGACGCAGAGGGCTACTTCTATTTCGTCGACCGGATCGGCGACACCTTCCGCTGGAAGGGCGAGAACGTCTCGACCAATGAGGTGTCGGCCCGCCTGCAGGAGGCGCCAGGGGTTCTGGAGGCCAATGTCTATGGGGTGGAGATTCCCGGCGCCGACGGACGCGCCGGCATGGCCGCCCTGGTCACCGATGGCGACTTTGATCTGGCGACCTTCGGCGAGCACGTGTCGCGAGAGCTGCCGGCCTACGCCCAGCCGCTGTTCCTGCGAATGATGCCGGCCATGGAGACCACCGGCACCTTCAAGCAGCGCAAGGTGGACCTGGTCAGCGAGGGGTTCGATCCCGCCAAGGTGAAGACGCCGCTCTACTTCAAGGACCCCGATAAGGGCTATGTGAAGGTCACCAAGACGGTGTTCACAAAACTGACCGCCGGGGGATACAGGATCTAGGCCTGCGAGCTGATCAGGCCGCCGCCGCGTCCCCGGTCTGCTGCGCCTGAAGCCGCATCCTGAGATGGCACTTCAGGCCGCCCTCGTCGAAATCCAGCCGAGCCTCGCCGTCGATATCGCCTTGCAGGCTCCGTTCGATAAGGCGTGAGCCAAACCCCTGCCGGGTCGGGGGCGAGACCTTTGGGCCGCCCTCCTCAGACCAGGTGAGCTCCAGGCGCCGCCCATCCTGATCACGCACCTGCCAGCGCACCCGCACACACCCCTCCGACGTGGACAGCGCGCCGTACTTGGCCGCGTTGGTCACCAGTTCGTGGAAGACGAGGCCGAGCGTCAGGGTCTCCGCCGGCGACAGGGCGACCTCAGGGCCTTCCAGCTGGTAGCGTTCGACCCCATGCGGCCGCAGCTCCATCAGGATCACGTCTTCCAGGGGCGCCCCCTGCCAGACGGACTGGGTCAGCAGGTCATGGGTCGCCGAGAGCGCCAGTAGCCTGGCCTCAAAAGATTCCCGGAAGGCGGCGGGGCTGGCGGTGGTGCGCAGGGTCTGGGCGGCGATGGCCTGGACGGTGGCGAGCGTGTTCTTCACACGATGGTTCAGCTCGTCCAGCAGCAGCTTCTGCTGGCGTTCGGCCCGCACCCGGTCGGTGACGTCGCTGCCCTCGACGAAGACGCCCCAGGGCGCACCGCGGGCGTCAAGGATCGGCTGGTAGATGAAATCTACGAAGCGCTCTTCCGGCGGCCCCTCCGCCTGTCGTTGCAGCATCACGCTGGCGGCCTGACCGAGATAGGGCTGACCGGTCACCATCACGTCATGCAGGATGTCCTGGAAGGCCTGGCCCTCCAGTTCCGGAAGCGCCTCCGCCAACGGCCGGCCGATCACCGCGCGTCCGCCGATCAGGTTCTGATAGGCGTTGTTCACCAGCCGGAAGACGAAGTCAGGGCCGATCAGGACCGCCATGAAGCCCGGCGCCTGCATGAACAGGTTGCGGATCTGATTGGTCTCCTCGACCAGGATCAGATTGGTCTCCTGCAGCTCCTGAGCCCGCTGATAGAGCTGGGTGGCGCTTTCCAGGGGGGCGTCCAGCGCGCCGGCGGGACCAAAGGCCATGTCCTTCAGGCGCTGGATTTCGGTGACGTCCACCGTGTTCTGAAGGATGTAGGCGACCTTGCCGCCCTCATCGAACAGGGGAGTGTGCACGGCCGACCAGAACCGCATCTCAAATCCGCCGCCCCGGGAGACCGGCAGCGCAATCGCATATGGGATGAGCGCAAGGGTGTCGGGCTGACCGGTGGCCAGGACCCGCTCAAAGGAGTCCCGCAGCCGTCGTCCGCCTTCGCCTGGGTTGGGAAACAGATCGAAGATGTTGCCGCCGATGAGCTGGTCGCGCGTCCGCTCCGTCACCCGCTGATAGGCGAGATTGGCTTCGACGAAGCAGAGGTCGCGGTCCAGCACCATGTGCGGACTCGGCAAGGTCTCGAACAACGCCCTGAAGTCGATTTGCGGCAACGCTAGCCCCCGTTGTTTCCGGTAACGCTCTCACCGGGGAAGCGATCCATAGGCGTCAGATGGCCATAGCCGGCCACCCCTCAGACATCAATGTTCCCGTCCGCGTGCAAACGCCGCGCCTCTGGGTCTGGCGGCGGGAGTCGCCTATATCGTCGCCATGGTTGAACGCGACGCCGCGCCGCTGATCGGCGCCGCCCTCATCAAGGATCAGGTCAAGCGGCTTCCCGATGCGCCCGGCGTCTACCGGATGTTCGGCGAGGACGGCGAGGTGCTCTATGTGGGCAAGGCCCGCTCGCTGAAGAAGCGGGTGACGCAATACGCCCAGGGCCGCTTCCACACCCAACGCATCGCCCTGATGGTCGACCTGACCCGGTCGATGGAATTCGTCACCACCCGCACCGAGACCGACGCCCTGCTGCTCGAGATCAATCTGATCAAGCAGCTCAAGCCCCGGTTCAACGTCCTGCTGCGGGACGACAAGTCCTTCCCCGAGATCGTCATCCGCCGCGACCATGACGCCCCGCAGCTGCGCAAGCACCGGGGGGCGCATTCGATCAAGGGGGACTATTTCGGCCCCTTCGCCAGCGCCTGGGCGGTGAACCGGACGCTGAACACCCTGCAGAAGGCCTTCCTGCTGCGGTCGTGTTCGGACAGCGTCTATGACAGCCGCACGCGCCCCTGCATGCTGCACCAGATCAAGCGCTGCGCGGCGCCCTGCACGGGCCTGGTGTCCCTGGAGGACTACGGCGCCCTGGTGGACGAGGCTGAGGCCTTCCTGAGGGGCAAGAGCCGGGCGGTGATGGCCAAGCTGTCGACCGAGATGCAGACCGCGTCGGACGAGATGGAATTCGAGCGGGCCGCGCGCCTGCGCGACCGCATCCGGGCGCTCGCCTCCGTCGCCCAGGAACAGCAGATCAATCCCGAGAGCCTGGAGGAGGGCGACATCATCGCCCTGCACGGCGAGGGCGGACAGGCCTGCGTCCAGGTCTTCTTCTTCCGCGGCGGCCAGAACTGGGGCAACCGCGCCTATTTCCCCCGGGTGGACAAGAGCGACGAGGCCGCCGATGTCATGGCCGCCTTCCTCGGTCAGTTCTACGAGGACAAGCCGATCCCCAAGCTGATCCTGACCAATGTGGAGCCCGCCGACCGGGACCTGCTGTGCGAGGCTTTCGCCCTGAAGGCTGGCCGAAAGGTGGAGATCCTCAGGCCCGTTCGCGGGGAAAAGCGCCAGCTGGTGGAGCACGCCCTGACCAATGCGCGCGAGGCGCTCGGCCGGCGAATGGCTGAAAGCTCGGCCCAGTCCAAGCTGCTGATCGGGGTCTGTGAGGCCTTTGGCCTGGACGCCCCGCCGGAGCGGATCGAGGTCTATGACAACAGCCACATCATGGGGACCAACGCCGTCGGCGGCATGATCGTGGCCGGCCCCGAGGGCTTCCTCAAAAACCAGTATCGCAAGTTCAACATCAAGGGGACCGAGCTCACCCCGGGCGACGACTACGGCATGATGCGCGAGGTGCTGCGCCGGCGCTTCGCCCGGATGGTCAAGGACGAGGAGGCCGGCGAGGCCGCTCCGCGCCCGGATCTGGTGCTGATCGACGGCGGGGCAGGCCAGCTGGCCGCGGCGCAGGAGATCATGGCCGATCTCGGTGTCGACGACATCGCGGTGGTGGGCGTGGCCAAGGGGCCGGACCGGGACGCCGGCCTGGAGCGCTTCTTCATGGCCGGGCGCACCCCCTTCATGCTCGAGCCCAAATCGCCGGTGCTCTACTATCTGCAGCGGCTGCGGGATGAGGCCCACCGCTTCGCCATCGGCAGCCACCGGGTCCGCCGGGCCATCGACATGAAGAAGAACCCCCTGGATGAGATCGAGGGGGTCGGGCCTGGCCGTAAGCGCGCTCTGCTGCACGCCTTCGGCTCGGCCAAGGGCGTGTCCCGTGCGTCTGTCGAGGATCTGGCCAAGGTGGACGGGGTGAGCCAGGCCCTGGCTCAGCGGATTTACGAGCGTTTCCGCAAATAGGCGCCGCATCGCCCGCGGGTCGGCTATGGTCGCAGGCCAACCCCGTGAGCCATCTGTCCGGAGACGACCATGGTCCTTCGCCTTGCTCTGATCACCGCCGCCGCCGCCGCCCTGTCGGGCCCCGCGCTGGCCAGCTCCCCCGACGCCTGGGCCGACTTCCGGATCGAGGTCCGCGACACCTGTCTGGCTGCGGCCAAGGCCCAAGGGATGACCTCGCCAGAGGTGATCGTTCATCCGTTCGGCTCGGCCTCCTACGGGATCGCCGTGCTACGGGAGGGAGACGACAAGCGGATCTGCGTCTTCAACAAGGCCACCAAGGCCGTCGAACTCACCTGATCGACCATTCAAGGCGTGCGATGAAAGCCCTTCCGAACATTCTGACCTCCATGCGTCTGGTGCTGGCCCTGTTCATGTTCGTGGCCTTGGCCACGGCGGCCGGCGCCACACCCTGGATCAGCGAGCGCCTGACGCTTGAGGCGCAGTTCACCCTGCAGCGGTGGGCCTTCTACGCCTTCGTGGTGGCCGCGGTGACCGACTGGTTCGACGGCTGGCTGGCGCGAAAATACGACGCGGTCACGGTCTGGGGCTCCATCCTCGATCCGATCGGCGACAAGGTTCTGGTCTGTGGCGCGGTGCTCGGGCTGATGTCCCTGGGTCCCCAGCCTCTGGTCCTGCTTCCGGCCGGCCTGATCCTGTTCCGCGAATTCACGGTCAGCGCCTTGCGCGAGGTGGGCGCCGGGAAGGGGATCGTCCTGCCGGTGACCATGCTGGCCAAGTGGAAGACCGCCCTGCAGATGACCGCTCTGGCCGCCGAGCTGTTCGTGGCGAGCTGGGGAGCGTTTGGCCTGCCGCATACGCCCGAATTGCTGGGACCGGCGAGCCTTGTCGCTCACACTCTGTTCTGGCTGGCCGCCCTCGTGACCGTGATCACCGGCGCCCAGTACTGGGAGCAGACCCGCAAGGCGCTCGCGGGCTGAGCGGCGAGGCGGGCTGCGGCGGGCGGGGCGTGGGCGCCGCCGGGCGGTCCATCTGCATCAGCCGCACCAGCAGGGCCTCGCCGGTCATTCGCAGCATCATTGGGTCTCTCCCTGCGCCGATCAGGAAGCGATAATGCGAATGAATCGCAGTTATGGTCAAGGGTCAGCTCTACTGTGGAGCTAATGGGGGCTGGATGCGTTAGGGTGGGGCAATCAACCGAAGAGACATTTCCCATGCGCCCTATCGCCTATTCCCTGGTCGCGGCCCTCGCCCTTTCCTCAGCCCCTGGGCTCGCCTCCGCCCAGGCGGCCGGCACGCCACTCGGCAACTTCTTCGCCTGTGAGGCCAGCGGTCAGCGTCAGGAGACCGGCGCCCTGCTCGGCGGCGTCGCCGGCGCCCTGCTGGGCAGCCAGGTGAGCAAGAATGAGCGGGCGCTGGGCGCCGTCCTCGGCGCTGGCCTGGGGGCTGCGGCGGGCTCCTGGATCGGCTGCCGCATGCAGGTGAGCGAGCAGCAGCGTGTGGTCAACGCCGTCGAGACCGCGCTCAACACCAACCAGAGCCAGACCTGGAGCGATCCGACCACTGGTACCACCGGCCGGGTCGACATCATCAACGCCAACTATGGCGGCGGCGCCAGCGCCGGCGCGAGCTTCGGCCAGCCGACCTCGGCGGCCAATCTGCGCTTCAGCGGCCGCGCCCAACCCCTGCGGACCTCGTTCGAGCCGACCAACGCCCAGTACACCACGCGCAACACCGTCAATCTGCGCGCCTCGCCTGCGGCCAACGCCGCGGTGGTGGGCCAGCTGCGCGGCGGGCAGTCGTTCAACGTCGTGGGACGGGTGGCGGGCGATCGCTGGCTGCTGGTCGAACAGAACGGCTATGTCACCGGCTATGTGGCCGAGTGGGTCGTCCAGCCCGTGGCGAGCGGCGGCGGCTATGCCAGCGTCAATTGCAAGGTTGTCCAGCAGACCATCCAGCCCCGCATGGGCCGGGCCACCACCGAACGCTACACCGCCTGCCCCGACGCCGGCGGCGGCTGGCGCCTCAGCGCCGCCTGATCTTAAGCGCGTTCACAACGATCAAGGCCCGGGGTTTCGCCCCGGGCCTTTTCGTATCACGACATGGGATTGGCTTCCGGCGGCGGATCGCCGGGCAGGGGGATGAACTCGCCATCGTCGGCGTCGGGCAGCGTCATGCGCCCGGCCCGCCAGTCGGCCTTGGCCTGCTCGATCCGGTCCTTGGAGGACGAGACAAAGTTCCACTCGATGAACCGCTCGCCCACCGGCTCTCCGCCCAGCAGCATGACGATGGCGTCAGTGACGCCGGTGAACAGCACCGGCTGACCCGGCGCGAAGACCAGCATCTTGCCCTCGCCATAGGTGTGGCCGTCCACCTCCACCTCGCCGCGGGCCACATAGGCCGCCCGCTCTGGATACTCTGCCGGCAGCTGCCCCCGGGCGCCGGCCGGCAGGGTCCAGTGGACGTAGAAGAGCGGCGAATGCACCGGCACCTTGGACTTGGCGCCGAAGGCCTCGCCGGCGATCAGCACCGCCTTCAGCCCGTCCGCCTCCGCATGGGTCACCAGATCGCCGGTCCCGAAGTGGACGAAGCTTGGGTCGATCTCCTCCTGGGCTTCGGGCAGGGCCAGCCAGGCCTGAATGCCGTCCATCCGGCCACCGTGGCCGCGCAGGTGCTCGAACCGCCCCGAATGAGTGGTGCCCTTGCCCGCCGTCATCCAGTTGACCTCGCCGGGCTTGATCTCCTGCACCGCGCCGACGCTGTCGCGGTGGGTCATCTGACCGTCGAACAGATAGGACAGGGTCGAGAGCCCGATATGCGGATGGGGCCGCACGTCCACATTGGCTGGAAAGCCAGGGTCGAACCGCGCCGGGCCCATGTGGTCGAAGAAGATGAAGGGCCCGACCATCCGCCGCCGCGAGTAGGGCAGGACCCGCCCCACCTCAAATCCCCCAAGATCCTTGCGGCGCTGGTCAATGACGAGGTCGATCATGGGGCGGCTCCGTGAGGTTGAGAGCCAGAACATAGTAAGCCGGGGCGGCCTTGTCGCCCTGCTGGCGGGCGGTGTCGGGTCGTTGACGGGGGGCTGTCGTGGCGTCTGAATGGGCGAAGGCGGCAGGGTCCTGGCGATCGCCGACAGGGGGAAGAGCGCGTGTTGATCCAGAAACTGAGGTTGCAGCGGGGCTGGTCGCAGGAGCAGCTCGCCGAAGTGTCCGGGCTCAGCGTTCGCACGGTTCAGCGGCTGGAGCGCGGCCAGACCGGCAGCCTTGAGTCCCTGAACGCCCTGGCGGCGGTCTTCGAGATCGACATCTCCCGCCTCAAGGAGCCAGACATGGACATGCCCCGTACCGAGACCGTCAGAGCCGATGAGGCCCTCGCGCTTGCCCAGGTGCGAAAGTTGAAGGCGTTTTACGTGCACCTCGCCCAGTACGCTGTGGTTATCCCGATCCTCGCCCTGATCAATCTGGTCGGGCAGCCGGGCTACCTGTGGTTCGTCTGGCCCGCGCTCGGCTGGGGGCTAGGCGTCGCGGCCCACGCCGCCAGCGTGTTCGACATCTTCCCGTTCCTGAACGGCGACTGGGAGAAGCGGCAGGTGGAGAAGCGCCTCGGCCGCGAGCTCTGAGAAGCGCGGCCGCCCTTAGTCGGACCCCCGCAGCACCCGCGCCAGAAAGTCTCCGCCCAGCCTGAGGCCGGTTTCGTCGATACTGTGGCCAAGGCCGCGGGCGGTGTGGGTGGCGACCTCGAAGTTCAGCGCTTCAAAGTCCGCCTGCGCCTGGCCCATGGCGGCGAATGGCACCATGGGATCGGCGTCCCCGTGGATCAGCAGCAGGGGCGGCCGGGTCGCAACCTCGGCGGCCAGGGCCTCGGGATCGGCCAGCATGCCGGAATAGCCGACGACGCCCGCCAGGGTCTCAGGACGCCGGGGGGCCACATGCAGGGCCATCATGGTTCCCTGGCTGAAGCCCACCAGGGCGACCCTGCGGTTGGGCAGGTCATAGGCGGCCCGGTGCATGTCGATGAAGGCGTTCACCAACGGTGCGGCCTGACGCACGCCGGCCGCCCGGCTTTCCCGCCCAAGGTCGGTGAGCGCCCACCACTGATAGCCGCCAGGGGCTGCGGGGCAGGGCTCAGGCGCATTGGGGGCCATGAAAGCGGTGTCAGGCAGGGCGTCGCGCCAATAGGGGACCAGCCCCATCAGGTCCGCGCCATTGGAGCCATAGCCATGCAGCAGGATCACCAGGGACTGCGGATCGCGGCCGCTGGCCGGGGCGGCGCTGGGGCCGGTGAGGCGGGAAAGCTCGGTCATGTCCCGGTGGTGGGACAAATGGCGGCATGGGTCAACACGGGCTCTCCGGCGCGGGCGGCGTCGCCCGCCTTGCCAAGGCGGGGCTTTCGCGTGTTCTAGGGGCATGGGCAGACATGAACGGTTCGGCGACCCCGAGAGGCGCAGGCGGGCGGCGCGGGGCGCGGTCTGATGGCCCGTCGCCCAGCCAGCGCCAAGAAGGCCCTGTCAGAGGCCAATCTGGCCGCCCTTGGCGCCGAGCGTCTGGCCGCCCTGCTGATGGAGACGGCGAGCCCGGCCCTGAAGCGACGCCTGCGCCTGGAGCTCGCCGCCGAGGCGGGCGCCGCCGACCTGGCCTTCGAACTGGACAAGCGCCTGGCCGCCCTGGAGGCCAGCAAGACGCGGGTCTCCTGGCGCAAGCGGCCCGAGTTGCTGACCGAGCTGAAAGCGCTGGAGATCATGATCGCCGAGCGGCTCGCGGCGCTGGATCCGGGCCTGGCGCTGGACCGGCTGGTCGCTTGGTTCGACCTCTATCCCGCACTCACCCGCCGGGTGCAGGATCCAAAGGGGGAGCTGGCCCTGATCTTCGACGCGGCCTCCAGCGACCTGACAGCCCTGGCTACGCAACTGGGGCCAGAGGTCGCGGGACCGGTCCTGGGTGAGGCGCTCGCCACCCGGCTGTCGGAATGGGCGGTGTGGATCGGCCGTGGCGTCGGCGCTCTGAGCCCCGAGCTCGCCCGCCGGCTCCTGGTTGATCTGACGGCGGGAAAGTCCCAACCCACGGGGCGGCTGGCCCTGGTGGTGCGACGGCTCGCCGACCGGGCCGGCGACCTGGACGCCTGGATCCTCTCCCTGTCGGACGCTGACCGGAAAAAGCCAGACACCGCCGCCGACATCGCCAGGCGCCTGGCCGAAGCCGGACGGGCGGGACCAGCTCGAGAGGCCCTGGAGGCGGCGCGGGCCGCCCACCCGCAGGCCCGTCCGGCCAAGGGCAAGGCCGCCGGCCCGGAGCCCCAAGGGGAAGCCTGGTACGCCGCGGAGATCGCCGTGCTGGAGGCCGAGGGTGCGACCGCGGCCGCCGATGCGGCGCGGTGGCGCCTGTTCGAACGCACCCTGTCGCCTGAGGCGCTGCGGGCCCTGCTGGCCAAGCTCGCGGACTTTGAGGATGTGGTGGCGCTGGACCGCGCCTTCGAGATCGCCGCCGGCCACGGGGACCTGATGCGGGCCCTGGCCTTCCTGATGGACTGGCCCGCCCACCGGGAGGCCGCAGCCCTGGTCCTGAAACGGCGCGCTGAACTGCGCGGCGCTCACAATGACCTGCCGTCCTGGGCCGAGCGGCTCTCGGCCCGCCACCCCCAGGCGGCCCTGCTGCTGGTGCGCGCCCGGGCGCTGGCCCTGCGGCGCCTCGGGGCCGGCTTCAATGACGAGGTGGCCGACCTGATCGTCGAGGCCGAGTCCCTGGCCGTCGGCCTGACCGACGACGCCATCCCGAGCCACGCAGCCTTTCTGGCCGAGCTTCGTTAGGCCGGCGGGAAGCCCTCGGCCAGTTCGGGATGGGCCACGCTGGGATCGTACCAGCTCGCGCCGTCCGAGCGCCAGATGTGCCACTGGCGGTCGACCGTCACAGGGGTGTCCAGGCAGCCGAGCCGGAGCATCACATTGGGGGCGCCGTCCCGCTCAGCGACCAGCTGCGATCCGCAGACCGAGCAGAACCGTCTCACCTTGCCGGGCGAAGATTCATAGGCGCTGAGCAGGTCCTCGCCCCGCACCCAGCGCAGTCGGTCTCGCGGAACCGAGGCGATGCTGGAAAACGCCGCGCCATGGGCCTTGCGGCAGGTCTCGCAATGACAGTGGGCGATGGTCTCGACCTCGGCCTCGGCCTCATAGGCCACGCGGCCACACAGACAGCTTCCATTCAACATCACAGGTCCTTCTCCGGCGCAGCTTCTTGCCAAGCCTAGCGGGGAATGAAGGGGCCTGCGCGGCGGAATGTCAGGGTCGAGGCGGTTGTGGTCAGGCCTCCAGAGCCTTGATCATCGCCACTCGCGGGGCGTGCCGGCCGCCTTCGAATTCGGTGGCGAGGAAGGCGTCGACGATCTCCAGCGCCAGGCCTTCGCCCACCACCCGGGCGCCCAGGGCCAGCATATTGGCGTCGTTGTGCGCCCAGATCATCCGGGCCGAGAAGGTGTCGGCGCAGACGCCGCAGCGCACGCCCTTCACCTTGTTGGCGGCCATCATGATCCCCTGGCCGGTGCCGCAGACCACGATCCCCAAGGCGCAGTCGCCCGAGGCGACGCGGCGGGCGGCGGCCTCGCCGTGCTTGGGATAGTCGGTGCTTTCGGGCTTGGTCGGTCCGATATCGACCACCTCCCACCCCTTGGCCGCCACATGGGCGGCGATGGCCTGGCGAAGGGGGATGGCGGCGTGGTCGCTGGACAGGACGATGCGTCTGTTGGCGGTCATCGGTAGGCTTAGCCCTGGCTGCTCACATAGGGGCTGATGAGGCCCAGGGGCGCGGCGGTGGTGTTCTTCACCGCGCGGATGACGATGCGGCTCTCGATGTTGGAGACGAGACCCAGCGACAGGATCTGGTCGCGCAGGAAGTTGTCGAAGGCGTGCATGTCCCGGGTGACGATGCGCAGCTCATAGTCGGCCGAGCCGGTGACGGTGGCGCACTGGACCACCTCGTGCAGCTTGGTGATGGCGGTCTCGAAGGCGTCCAGATTGTCCCGGGTCGGCAGGGACAGCTTGACGGTGCAATAGACCTCGAAGTTCAGGCCCAGGCGTTCGCGATCCAGGATGGTCACCCGCCGCTGGATCACCCCGGCGTCTTCGAGGCGCTTGATCCGGCGCCAGCAGGGGCTGGAGGACAATCCGACCCGCTCGGCGATCTCGGCCACTGACAGACCGGCGTCGTGCTGAATTAGGTCCAGGATCTTGGCATCAACCGCATCGAGGGTCTCAGGCACGCTTTTCTCCCCAATTATCCGCATATGCGCCCGGTTCGTGCCCTGGAACCGGATGTCAGGGGCACGCCTTAGGTAAGCAATTGCGGCGTTCTTATATGATCTTGCAAGCCTATAGGGAGCCCCAAAGGGAAAGATATTGCGATGCGGCACACCGAAGTGACGCTCGACGACAAGTTTCTGCTCAACGAGGGTCGGGTTTTCATCACCGGGGTCCAGGCCCTGCTGCGGGTCCTGATGGACCAGCGACGGCTGGATGAGGCCGCGGGCCTCAATACGGCCGGCTTTCTGTCGGGCTATCGCGGCTCGCCGCTCGGCGGCCTCGACCAGCAGGCGCACCGGGCCTCCAAGCATCTGGACGCCGCCCAGGTGGTGTTCAAGGAAGGTCTGAACGAGGACCTGGCCGCCACCGCCGTCTGGGGAAGCCAGCAGGCCAATCTCTTCCCCGGCGCCAGGTATGATGGCGTCTTTGGCATGTGGTACGGCAAGGCCCCGGGCGTCGATCGCACAGGCGATGCTTTCAAGCACGCCAACTTCGCCGGGACCTGGGGCCAGGGCGGCGTGGTGGCGGTGGCCGGCGATGACCACAACTGCAAGTCCTCCACCCTGCCGTCCCAGTCCGAGTTCGCCTTCCAGGACTTCGAGATGCCGGTCCTGTCCCCGGCCGACGTGCAGGAGGTGCTGGACTACGGCCTGATGGGCTACGCCCTGTCGCGTTTCTCAGGGCTTTGGGTTGGGCTGATCGCGCTCGCCGACACTATGGACTCCGGCATGACCATCGACGTGGCGCTGGAGCGCCACCGCTTTGTTCTGCCCCGGTTCGACATGCCAGCCGGGGGCCTGGGCATCCGGCTGAAGGACCAGCCGATGGACAAGGAGCGCAGGCTGCGGAGCTACAAGATCCCCGCGGCCCTGGCGTTTGCGCGGGCCAACCGGATCGACCGGGTGACGCTGGCCTCAGCCCGGCCGCGCCTGGGCATCGCCTGCCAGGGCCAGGCCTACAAGGACGTGATCGAGGCCTTCGCCGCCATGGGGATCAGTCCCGCTCAGGCCGCCGATCTGGGCGTCTCGATCTATAAGATCGGCATGCCCTGGCCGCTGGAGCCCACGGGGCTGCGCGCGTTTGCCGCCGGCCTTGAGACGCTGATGGTCATCGAGCACAAGCGGCCCCTGATCGAGGGTCAGGCCCGCGCCGCCCTCTATGATCTGCCGGCCCACGCCCGCCCCAGGATCATCGGCAAGACCGACGAACAGGGCCATCCCCTGCTGTCGGACCTGGGCGCGCTTTCGGTGGCCGAGGTGGCGCTGGCCATCGCCGACCGCCTGCCGCCGGGCCCGCACATGGACGGGGTCTATGACTATCTGAACCGGGTCTCGGCCGCCGGCGTCGCCGCCGTCAGCCTGTCCTCGGACCAGCAGCGCAAGCCGTTCTTCTGCTCGGGTTGCCCGCACAACACCTCGACCCGCCTGCCGGAAGGCTCCCGGGCCCTGGCCGGCATCGGCTGCCACTATATGGCCAGCTTCTCTGACCCCAATACTGACTTGAACAGCCATATGGGCGGGGAGGGCCTGAGCTGGGTGGGGGCTGCGCCCTTCACCACCGAGAAGCACGTTTTCGTCAATCTGGGGGACGGGACCTACAACCACTCCGGTTCGCTCGCCATCCGCGCAGCGATCGCGGCCGGGGCCAACGTCACCTACAAGCTGCTGTTCAATGACGCCGTCGCCATGACTGGCGGCCAGGCGGCCGAGAGCGGTTTCACGCCGGCCCAGATCACCCGCCAGCTGGCCTCCGAAGGGGTGGCCCGCACGGTGATCGTCGCGGACGATCCCGGCCGCTATGACGGCGTCCGCGACCTGGCTCCCGGCGTTGAGGTCAAGCCGCGGGCCGACCTGATGGCCGTCCAGCGGGCCTTGCGCGACACCCCAGGCGTCACGGTCCTGCTCTATGATCAGGTCTGCGCCACCGAGAAGCGTCGGCGGCGCAAGCGCGGCAAGCTGGCCGCGGCCGAGAAACGGGTGATCATCAACCCCCTGGTCTGTGAAGGCTGCGGCGACTGTTCGAAGGCGTCCAACTGCGTGTCGGTGGAGCCGCTGAACACCGAGTTTGGCCGCAAGCGCAAGATCAACCAATCCACCTGCAACCAGGACTATTCCTGCCTGGACGGCTTCTGCCCCTCCTTCGTGACCCTGGAGGGGGCGGAGAACCCGCACGGGGTGCGCCTGCCGGCGCTCACGGCCGACTCCACGCCGCTGCCGACCTTCGAGGCCTCGCCCGGCGTGCGCAATATCGTCTTCACCGGCGTCGGCGGCACCGGCGTGACCACCACGTCCTCCATCCTGGCCATGGCCGCCCATGTGGACGGCAAGGCGGCCTCGGTCGTAGACATGACGGGGCTCGCCCAGAAGGGCGGGGCGGTGTTCAGCCATGTCCGCATCGGCGAGGACGAAGAGAGCATCGTCGGCGGCCGCACGCCCGCGGCCAGCGCCCATGTGCTGATCGCCTGCGACGTCATGGTGGCGGCCGGGGCTGATGCGCTCGCCCTCTATGCCAAGGACCGGACGGTCGCCTTCGGCAACGCCGACCTATCGCCCACCGCCGACTTCGTCACCGACCGGGACGTGCGCTTCGATTCCGGCGGCATGGCCAGGCGGATTGCGGCGGCCGCCCGGTCCTATGACGAGACCCCGGCCCACCACATGGCCGAGAGCGAGCTCGGCGACGCGATCTACGCCAACATGATCATGCTGGGCTTCGCCTGGCAGAAGGGCGTGATCCCCATCTCCAGCCGAGCCCTTTATCGCGCCATCCGGCTGAACGGCGTGGCGGCCGAACAGAATCTGCAGGCCTTCGAGATGGGGCGCCGGGCGGCCCATGATCCCGAGAGCCGCGGACGGCGGGAGGCTGATGTGGCGACGCCTGAGACCCTGCCCCTGGCGGAGCTGATCGCCCATCGCGCCCGTGAGCTGGCGGCCTATCAGAACGCGGCCTACGCCCGGCGCTACCAGGATCGCGTGGAGACCATCGGCCGCCTTGAGGGCGCCTCGGGTTCGGCGGCCCTGACCCGGGCCGTGGCGATCAACCTCTACAAGCTGATGGCCTATAAGGACGAGTATGAGGTGGCTCGCCTCTATGCCGACGGCCGCTTCGACGCCTATCGCAGTCAGAGCTTCCAGGGCGGCAAGGCCAAGGTCTGGCTGGCGCCGCCGATCCTCGGCGCCAAGGATGACCAGGGCCATCCCCGCAAGATCGCCTTCGGCGGCTGGATGCTGGACTATGGCTTCCCGGTGCTGGCCAGGCTGAAGGGGTTGCGGGGCACGGCGCTGGACCTGTTCGGCTATTCGGCGGAACGCCAGATGGAGCGCGGTCTGATCGCGACCTATGAGGTCGATCTCGACCGGATCGCCCGCGAACTGACGCCCGAGCGCCTGGCCCTGGCGGCCGAGATCGCCCAGGTCCCGCAGGACATCCGCGGCTTTGGCCACGTCAAACAGGCCTCAGTCGCGCCGGCCATGGCCAAGCGCGAGGCCCTGTGGGCGCAATGGGAGGATGCCGGCGCCACCGTCGACGCCTGAGAGCCGGTGAAAACCGTTTCCCTGGGCCGCCCCTCGGGGTAGCCAGGGGGCATGGCTGATTTCGATTTCGACGCCCTGGTGGTGGGGGCCGGCGCCGTGGGCCTGGCCTGCGGCTACGCCCTTGCCCGCCGCGGCCTGACTGCGGTTGTGCTGGAGGCTGACCAGGCCATTGGCCAGGGGGTCTCCTCGCGCAATTCCGAGGTGATCCACGGGGGGCTCTACTATCCCACCGGCTCGCTGAAGGCCCGGCTCTGCGTGCAGGGACGCCGCATGCTCTATCCGTTCCTGGAGGCGCGGAACGTGGCCTTCGACCGATGCGGCAAGCTGGTGGTGGCCAACGGGCCTGAGGAGGTCGCCCGGCTTGAGCCCATCCTCGCCCAGGCCCAGACCAACGATGTCGAAGGCATGGCCCTGCTGACCAAGGCCCAGGCCCTGGCGCTGGAGCCCAATCTGTCCTGTGACGCGGCCCTGATCTCCCCCCAGAGCGGGGTGTTCGACAGCCACGGCTACATGCTGGCCCTGCAGGGCGAGATCGAGGCCGCCGGCGGGGCGGTGGTGGTCTCCACGCCCTTCGAGGGCGCTGAACCTCTGGTCGGCGGCGGCTGGAAGGTGCGGGCTGGCGGGGCCGAGCCCACGACGCTCACCGTGCGCCTCTTGATCACCGCGCCGGGCCTGTCGGCCCAGGCCGTGGCCGGCGAGATCGAGGGTTTTCCCAAGGCCGAGATCCCTGCGGGCCACTATGGAAAGGGCCGCTATTTCCGCCTGCAGGGCAAGGCGCCCTTCGCCCGGCTGATCTATCCGCCGCCGATCCCGGGCGCGCTGGGCACCCACTACCGCCGCGACCTGGGCGGCCAGGCGGTGTTCGGGCCGGACCTGATCTTCGTCGATGAACTGGACTACAGCGTCGAGCCGGACGCTGCGGCGGGCTTCTACGCCTATGTCCGCAAGTTCTGGCCGGCTCTGCCTGACGACGCGCTGACGCCAGACTATGCCGGCATCCGGCCCAAACTGCACGGCCCCGGCGAGCCGCACTCCGACTTCCGCATCGACGGCCCCGAGGCCCACGGCCTCGAAGGTCTGGTCGCCCTGTTCGGGATCGAAAGCCCCGGGCTCACCTCGTCCCTGGCCATCGGGGAAGAGGTGGCCTTGAGGTTGGGGCTGGCGAAGGCCTGATCCAATCCCTCCGTCATGCTCGCCCTTGTGGCGAGCATCCCTGTCGAGGGCGGGCGCAGGCGGCGCGAGGGATGCTGGGCACAAGGCCCAGCATGACGGGGTGGGAGTAGGTTTGCCTCAGTTGGCCTTGGGAACGAGCTTCAGGATCTTGCCCTCGGCGCTGTCCGTGGCGACGTAGATGGCGCCGTCTGGACCTTGCTCCACCTCGCGGATGCGGGCGTTGACGTCGGTGAGCAGACGCTCCTCGCCCACGACCCGGTCGCCGTCCAGGGTCAGGCGGACCAGCTGCTTGTCGCGCAGGGCGCCGACGAACAGGCTGTCTTTCCAAGCCGGGAACAGGTCGCCCTGGTAGAAGATCATGCCCGAGGGGCCGATGACCGGATCCCAGTAGTAGGCCGGCTGCTCCAGGCCCGCCTTGGCGGTCAGGCCCTCGCCGATCGGCTGGCCGGAATATTCCAGCCCATAGGTGATGGTCGGCCAGCCATAGTTCTTGCCGGCCTCGATGATGTTCAGCTCATCGCCGCCCCGGGCGCCGTGTTCGATTTCCCACAGCTGGCCGGTCGTGGGATGCAGGGCCGCGGCCTGCACGTTGCGCACGCCTGAGGCGAAGATTTCGGGCCGCACGCCGTCCTGGCCGACGAAGGGATTGTCGGCGGGGATGGAGCCGTCGCGGTTGATGCGGACGACCTTGCCCAGGGCCGAGCTCATGTCCTGAGCCTGCACCCGGCCGGCCATGATCGAGCGCTCGCCCAGCGCAATCAGCAGATGGCCCTCGCGGTCGAAGACCAGGCGGTTGCCATAGTGCTTGGTGGAGTCCATGGCCGGGTTCTGCTGGAAGATGACCTGCACATCGGCCACCCGGGCGCTGGCGCCGTCCTCCACCAGCTGGCCGCGGGCGACCGCGGTGGAGTTGGTCCCGTTCCCGCGGGGCTCGGCATAGCTCCAGTAGATCAGCTTGTTCTGTGCGAAATCAGGGTCGAGGACCACGTCCAGCAGGCCGCCCTGGTCGCGGGCGTCCATCTCCGGCAGGCCGGCGACGGGGTCTGACAGCTGACCCTCCTGGGTGACGATGCGCAGCCGTCCAGGTTTTTCGGTCACCAGCATGCGGCCGTCCGGCAGGAAGGCGATGGCCCAGGGCTTGTCGAGGCCTTCGGCGACGGTGACCACCTCATAGGCCACATCGGCGCTGACTTCCGGCGCGCGGGTCTGGCCTGGGAAGGCCGGGGTCTGGGAGGGTGCATTTGCTGGCCGCGTCTCCCACGGTTCACCGCCAGGGGCGGACTGCGCCGCCGGCTGGGCCGCGCCGTCGGTTCCGCCGCAGGCGGCCAGGACCACGGCGAGCGCGGTGGTGAGAAGCAGGTTTCGCATGGACAGATCTCCCTATGGTCGAGCTTTGAAGGCGCGAGCGCCTCAGTTCGTTCCCACCACCGCCCCCAGGGCCTCCTGGGGTGTGGCGCCGTCCACATGTATGAGTGACCAGACCGCAAGGAAGAGCAGGGGCCAGCGTCGGGCGTCGTTTTCGTCCAGGAAGACGTGCTGGGCCTCATGCGCGCTGATGGCGACGCCGATGGGGATGACGTAGCCGATCCGTTCGGCGATGGCCCGGGCCCGGGGTGCGATCCAGGCTTCCACCGGCACGGTGAAGCCTTGTTTGCGAGCCCAGGGGGAGGCTGCCGGGCAGGCGGTCTCCAGCCACTTGCGCAGCAGCCATTTGCCATGGCGGCCGCGCACCTTGAACCTGTCGGGCAGGGCGAAGGCGAACTCGGCGACGACGGGGTCCAGGAAGGGGGTGCGCCCCTCCAGCCCGTGCGCCATCAGGCAGCGGTCGAGCTTGGTCAGCAGGTCATTGGGCAGCCATGTGGCGATGTCGGCATATTGGGCCTGTTGCAGGCGGGTGAGGCCGGCGGGCGCCTGAGCCTGCTCGCGCCAGCGCTGCAGGAGTGCGGGTTGGACACCCCGGGGTTCGGCCGGGCGGCCGCCCAGCCAGGCGGGCCGAAGGGCGCGGCGATAGCGACCATAGCCGCCGAACAGCTCGTCGCCCCCCTCGCCGGTGAGAACCACGGTCAGGGTTCCCCGGGCGGCCTTGGCCAGCTTGAAGGTTGGCAGGATGGCGTAGTCGGCGGTGGGATCGTCCAGGGCGTTCGCCACCTGGGGCAGGAGCGTCCAGAAGTCCTCCTCGGTGAAGGTGGTCTCCCGCCAGTCGAGGTTCAGCGCCCGGGCCACCCGCTCGGCCTGGCCGCGCTCGTCCCGGGCCCCGGGCGCATCGAACCCGCAGGTGAAGGCGGTGACCGGCCGGCTGTTGAGCCGGGACATGAGGGTGGCTATGGCGGCGGAATCGATCCCACCGGACAGAAACAGTCCATAGGGCACGTCGGCCCGCTGATGGACGCGCACGCTGTCCTCCAGCACCGCATCCAGCCGCTTCAGCAGGGCCGTTTGACCGCTGGCCGCCGGCCGTGTCCGGGGCGGGGGCAGGGCCGGGCGGATCTCATGGAGGACCAGCCGGCCGCCCACCACCTCGATGATCGCGCCTGGGGCCACGCGGCGGGGGCCGTAGAGGGCGGTCTCTTCCCCCAGGGTGTAGCTGAAGGCCAGCATCTCCCGGGCGCCCTCGGTGGTGATGGCGGGCGGGGCGAGGCCGGCCTTAACGAAGGCGCCGGCTTCGGAGCCGAAGGCCAGGCCCGTCTCCAGCTCCATCACATAGAGCGGCTTGATGCCGAAGGGGTCGCGCACCAGCCAGGTGCGGCCATCCGGCCCCACCAGGCAAAAGGCGTACATGCCCCGCAGGCGGTGGAACGCGGCGGGTCCCTCCTTGGCGTAGAGGTGCAGGAGGGGTTCGAAGTCCGAGCCAGTGGACAGCGCGCTCTCAAGTCCGAACTCTTCGGCCAGCTCCAGATAGTTGTAGATCTCCCCATTGCCGACCACGATCCCGCCCGCCGCGTGCAGGGGCTGCCAGCCGCCCTCCAGGTCGATGACCGATAGCCGCGCATGGGCCAGCGAGCGTCCGGGCGCCTCCTCTACGGTGATCCCGTCGGGGCCCCTGTGGGTCATGGCCTCAATGAGAGGGCGGGCGGAAATCTCGCCGTCCAGAATGCCGGCTATGCCGCACATCAGGCGCCGCCAAATCGGGCGAAGAGGTCGCGCCATTGGGCGACCACTGAGGCTTGCGAGAAATCGGCCTCCACGCGGGCCAGGCCGTTCTGAGCCAGGCGGATGCGCAGCATGGGATCATCCAGCAGCCGACGTACGGCCACGGCCAGGGCCTCGGGATCATCCACCGGGACCAGCAGGCCGTCCTCGCCGTCGCGGATCAGGGCGCCGGGGCCCTGGCTGGCGGCCGCGGCCACCGGCAGGCCATGCGCCCAGGCCTGGATCACAACATTGCCCAGGGGCTCGAAGCGCGAGGGAAAGACGCAGACATCGGCCGCCCGATAGAGCGCCGAGGGATCATTGCGCCAACCCAGAAACCGCACCCGGGGCGCGACCCCTAAGGCCACGGCCAGGGCCTTCAGCCGCGCCTCCTCCGGCCCCGTGCCGGCGATCCACAGATAGGCGTCCGGCAACTTCGTCAGCGCATTGAGGGTGACGTCATGGGCCTTGGCCTCATGCAGCCGGCCCATGGCCAGCAGCAGGGGGGCCTCAGCCGGGGTATCCAGGCTGGCGCGCTCGACCGGCGCGGCCTCAGCCGGCGCCTCGGCGAAGTTGGGGATGTAGGCCACCTGGCCGGCCGGCCAGCCCTGACCCACCACCCACTCGGCGATGTCCTCGGTGTTGGCCACCAGGAAGTCGAAGCCGGCGTAATATTTCAGATTGTAGTAGCCCCCGAGGCGCCCGATCCGCGCCCAGGGACCCTTGGGCGTATGCCGCGCGGCCCGGTTCATCCAGGCGAGCGCCACGCTCACCGTCTGCGCCTGCGCGAAACGGCCGACCCTGCGCCGGGTCATCAGGTCCAGCGGGCCGCCGAACCCGAAGGTCTCCACCGCCACGCCGGCGCGGCTCAGGACCTGCTGGCGAACCGGGTGCGCGCGCAGGGCTGCGGCCTGCGCCACCCCGTCGCCGGCGAGCGCCAGGACCAGGTCGACGAAATAGGTCTCCGCCCCGCCTTCGCCGGCCGTTCCCAGAAGATGAAGCACGCTCATGCGGGCGCGAACCTAGCCTCGCTTTGGCCTGCGCCCAAGCCGCTTGATGCGGCGATCTGAAATCCCTATAACCCGCGCCTCGCGCGTCAGCGGCGCGAACCCGTGGCTGGGTAGCTCAGCTGGTTAGAGCGGTGGATTCATAACCCACAGGTCGGCGGTTCGAGCCCGCCCCCAGCTACCACGGCTTCCCGGCCGCAACAGGGTCAATCCGAGCCTTCGATCTATTGGCTCCAGAGCGCGGTAGGCTCCGATCGCAAACGCACCCTAATCTGGCTCGAATGCGCGCGCGTCAAAGGGCGTCTGAGGCGCCAGCGTTGGGGCAAAGCAGCGCTCCAGGCAGTCGATGTGGGCGTAGAGGGCCTGCCCGGGCGGGTCCTTGCGCATGGCGACGAGGCTAATCTCGACGCCCTCGCTGCGCGGCTTGTCGATGTCGGTGGCGCAGAAACAGCATTGATAAGCGAACATCTGGGCCCCAGCCGACAGTCGTGCTCAGCAACCTATGACGACGCCTGATCTGCAGCCAGTGGCCTTCGCTCCCACCGGAGACAGACGCAGCCACAATTCGCGCCGCCGCCCAGTCTGGCCTAGGTTCCCGTCAAGACCGTCCCCTCTTGCTTTTCCCCGCGTCTGAAGGCCCCTTGCGGCCTCTTGCGAGTGGGAGGCCTTCAATGGCGCGGAATGTGTATGACGCCCCGGTGAAAAAGGGGCGCGGGCTCGCCATGCTGGGGGTGGTGGGCGTCGCCGCCGTGGTGCTGATCGGCGGGGTGCTGGCCGCCCTGGGACAGCAGCGGATGGCCGCGGCCGAGCGCTGGACGCCGCAGGGGCCGGAATGTCCCGTCTGGGAAGGTGCCCTGCCAGTCTCCAAGAGCCGTCCTGACCTGCAGAGCTTCGACTATGCCGGGGTGACGCTCGGCCGCTGGTTCGGTCACGCCAACTGCGTTGAGCTGTACAAGACCGCCCTGCCTGGCGGAGGGGTCTATCAGGCCTGTCACTTCACCGGCCCCGACTTTGTGCGGGTCAAGGTGGGCGACCAGGAGACCACCTATCGGCCGGGTGTCGGCAAGCCGGCCATCGTCACCATCCGCGACGGCGTGGCCACCTGCGCCACCGATCCGAGGGCCGCGGCGCCGGCCAAGCCTTAAGGAATTGGTCAGATTCTCGGCCTAGGTCCCACCCCCTAAGTTGTGATTTGCCCGCATTTCGGGCGCCCGGGGGGGATTTATCGTGACCAATTGGAAGACCGCGGCCTCGGCCGTGGCGCTGGGCCTCTGCCTGGCGCCCGGCGTCGTGCAGGCTCAGAGCCTGGAAGATGTGCTGGCGCGCCTGGAACGGCTGGAGCAGGAAAACCGGCAACTTCGCCAGGAGGTGGACAGCCTGAAGGGCGCAGCGCCGATCAGCGCCGCCCCGACGCCGGTGGCCATGTCGACAGAGACCGAGCCTGCGGCGACGCCGATGCGCACCGTCGAAGCGCCGGTCCCGGAAAACGACCAGGCCCGCGCCGCCGTCGAGCTGAACTCCGGGCAGTTCATCAGCCGCGCCAGCGACGTCAGCTACCGCATGCTGGACCCCACCACCCATACCAGCCGCAAGCCGCTGATGCTGCTGGACGCCCGGCGCCAAGGCGACCTGCGCGATGGCGGGGTCTATCTGGGCGGGGCGATCACGGCGCTAGCCAACTATCAGGAGACCAACCGGAACTCCAAGTTCGGCTATCTGATGCGCCATCCCACCTCGGCCAATCAGATCGGCGAGACGGCCTCGGAGGCCGTGCTGCATTCGGCCCAGCTCAGCGTCACCGCCAATGTGACCCCGTGGATCACCGCCTATGCCGAGCTGCTCTATGATCCCGAGCAGAGCTTCGGCGCCGGCACCATCACCGCCGTCAGCCGCAACCAGGTGCAGCTGCGCAAGGGCTATGTGATGTTCGGGGACCTGGAGGAGAGCCCCTATTACGCGGCCATCGGCAAGATGGAGGCCCCCTTCGGCCTGATGGACACGGTCAGCCCGTTCACCGCCTCGACCGTCTGGCACGCCTTTGGCGGCCTCGCCTGGGGGGCGCTGGCCGGCTATTCCAAGGACGGCCTGAACATCGCCATAGAGGCGGTGCAGGGGGGCTCGCAGTTCCGCTCCCTGGCCACCTCGGTGGAGGGTACCAATGTCCCCTCCCGCCTGAACAACTTCGTCGCCGACGCCAACTACACCTTCGACCTGGGCGGGGAGGGGCGCGACCTGATGGCCGGCGCCTCCTATGTGCATGGCAGCGCCTATTGCCACGGCTTCCCGGTGGTGCACTTCAACCCGTGCGTCGACGACAACCCGGCCTACGCCGTCTATGGCCAGCTGCATTACGACCGCTGGACCGCCAACGCCGAGTTCGCCAAGACGCTGGAGGAATGGCCGGGCACCTTCAACCCGACCCCGCCGCTCAACCAGTTCGCCGCCAGCAAGGTGTCGAGCTGGGGGGTGGGCGCCCGCTACGCCGCCGAGCTGGCCGGCCAGGAGGTTCACCTCTCCACCGAATTCTCCACCTATGTGGCCGGACCCAAGGGCTCGCCCTGGCGGCGCCAGGATCAGCTGGTGTTCGGCCTGGCGGCCTTTCCGGCCAGCCACGTGAAGCTGTTCTCCGAGGTGGTGCTGGTGGAGGGCTATGTGCCGCTGAACTTCCTCAGCGGCGGCAACCTCGGCCCAGGCGTCAGCTGGAGCGACGCCGACGCCAAGACCCAGGTCTTGCTGGTGGGCGCCAACGTCGCCTTCTGAGGGCGCCTCTAAGCGCTTGGCTCGCGCCCTGCGCAAACCCTATATTCGAAGCCATAAGGGGCGGGCGGCGCGGTCAGCGGCGTCCGCCTTGTGGCTGAATTGCTGATGCATGAGAATATTTTGGGGATGCGACCATGGGCACTGAAACAGCGTCGGGTTCGGCGGGTCGGACGATCGACAAGCAGGCCCTGCTCGCCAAGTATGTCGCCGAGCGGGACAAGCGCCTGCGGGCCGATGGCAACGCCCAGTATGTCCGGCTGACCGGCCGGTTCGCCGACTATCTGGAAGATCCCTATACGCCGCGGGTCGAGCGGGAGCCCAAGACCGACCATGTGACCTTCGCCTTCATCGGCGGCGGGTTCGCGGGCCTGGTGACCGGAGCGCGGCTGGTGGAGGCCGGCGTCACCGACGTGCGCATCCTCGACAAGGCCGGCGACTTCGGCGGCACCTGGTACTGGAACCGCTATCCGGGCGCCCAGTGCGATACGGCCTCGATGATCTATATGCCCCTGCTGGAAGAGACCGGGCATATGCCGAGCGAGAAGTACGCTCACGCCCCGGAAATTCTCGAGCAGTGCCAGCGGATCGGCCGTCAGTACGGCCTCTATGACAACGCGCTGTTCCATACGGAGGTCGAGGACCTCTCCTGGGACGAGGCGCAAAGCCGTTGGATGATCCGCACCAATCGCGGCGACGCCTTTACCGCCAGCTTCATTGGCCTGGGCACCGGGCCGCTGCATGTGCCCAAGCTGCCCGGCATTCCCGGGATTGAGGACTTCAAGGGTCACGCCTTCCACACCAGCCGGTGGGACTATGACTATACGGGCGGTGATCCGCGCGGCGGCCTGATGGAGAAGCTGGCGGACAAGCGGGTGGCGATCATCGGCACCGGGGCTACCTCGGTCCAGGCCGTGCCCCACCTGGCCCGCGCCTGCCAGACCCTCTATGTGGTCCAGCGCACGCCGTCCTCGGTGGATGTCCGCGCCAACGCCCCCATCGATCCCGACTGGTTCAAGTCGGTGGCCGAACCCGGCTGGCAGCAGCGCTGGCTGGAGAACTTCACCGCCAACCAGGGTGGCAATATCACCGAGGTCGATCTGGTCATGGATGGCTGGACAGACCTGTCCCGCCGTATCCGCAGCCGGATCAACGAGCTGCCGCCAGAAGAGCGCACGCCCTTCAAGATGCTGGCCGCCTTCGAGGATTCCGACTTCGAGAAGATGGAAGAGATCCGCGCCCGGGTGGACTCCATCGTCGCCGACACCGAGACCGCTCAGAAGCTCAAGGCCTGGTATCGCCAGCTCTGCAAGCGACCCTGCTTCCACGACGCCTATCTGCAGGCCTTCAACACGCCCGGGACCCATCTGGTCGACACCGATGGCAAGGGTGTCGAGGGGATCACGGAAAAGGGCTTCGTGGTTGGGGGCGTCGAGTACGAGGTCGACTGCATCATCTACGCCTCGGGCTTCGAGGTGGGCACGCCCTTCGAGCAGCGGGCGGGGTTCGACCTGACCGGCCGCGGCGGGCTGAAACTGTCCGACGCTTGGGCTGAGGGCATGAAGAGCCTGCACGGCATCCATGTGCGCGACTTTCCCAACGCCTTCTTCGTGCAGCCCACCCAGGGCGCCAACCTGATCTCCAATATTCCGCACAATCTGACGGAGTCGGGCCGCACCATCGCCATGACGATCCGCCACGCCCTCGATCAGGGCGCCAAGACCGTGGAGGTGACGCCGGAGGCGCAGGAAGCCTGGGTCAATCTGCTGCTCACCGGTATGGGCCGCATGCTAGGCGCGCCGGACTGCACCCCTGGCTACTACAACAATGAGGGCCAGGACCCGGGGCCGGCGGCGCGGCTTAATGTCGGCTACCCCCAGGGGGCCAGCGCCTTCTTCAAGTACATCGACGGCTGGCGGTCCTCTGGCGCCTTCGAGGGTCTCGAGTTCCGCTGAGGCTGGCAGGCGGCCGCTCAGCCCGCCGCCGCCTTTTGCGCCATGTAGCAGGCGTCCCAGGACGGCTCGCCGCCGAAATGTTCCACCATCAGCTGGGTCAGGGCCTGGACCTTGCGCGGGGCGTGATCGGCCGGCGGTGGGCGCACGACATAGAGCCCCGCCTCCGGTATCGGATGATCCTGGATAAGAAGGTTCAGCTCGCCGGCGGCGATGGCGTGACCGCAGAGGAAGGTGGGCAGGACGGCGATCCCGAGCCCGGAGGTGACCGCCGCCAGCAGGGCCTGACCACTGTCGGCCTGGAATCGCGTCTTGGGCCGGATCACCAGGGCGCGGGGGCCTGAGCCGAAGCGCCAGACCTCGTCCGGCTGGCCGACGGCGGCATGGGCGGCCAAGTCCTCCGGCCGCTGGGGCGTCCCGTGGGCGGCCAGATAGCCAGGGCTGGCCACCACGGCGGCGGTGATCGTCGCGATCTTGCGGGCCACAAGGCTTGAGTCCGCCAGACGCCCGATACGGATGGCGGCGTCGAAGCGCTCGCCCACCAGATCCACGAAGCGGTCGCTGAATGAGGCCTGGATCTCCAGCCGCGGGTGACGATGGGCGAGCTCGGTCAGGACGGAGCTGAGATGGGTGGCGCCGAAGCTCAAGGGGGCGGCGATGCGCAGGCGGCCGGTGACCTCCTCGCCCTGGGCGACGGCGGCGCGGGCCGCCTCGGCGC
Organism: Caulobacteraceae bacterium; assembly: GCA_027489335.1. Lineage (GTDB taxonomy): Bacteria > Pseudomonadota > Alphaproteobacteria > Caulobacterales > Caulobacteraceae > Phenylobacterium. The sequence continues at coordinate 129,611 of JAIXZX010000004.1, forward strand.
TGGCCAGCAGGGTGTCTGCGTGGAGGCGGAAGGTGGCGCCGGCCTCGGTCAGGGCGACTCCACGGGTGGTGCGCGCCAGCAGCTGGGCGCCCAGTTCGTCCTCCAGCCGCGACAGGCGCCGGCTGATCATGGATTTGGACAGGTTGAAGCGCCGGGCGGCCTGGGTGAGGCCGCCGGATTCGGCCACCTCGACAAAGGTGCGGACGTCTTCCAGGTCGAGCATATTTGTTGCCTAATTCGGAACAGTCATTCCCGCAAATCCTATCTAGTGTTGCGGATATCGAGACGCCAATTCCTGGACATCGAACACCCCCCGACGACAGGAGTGCGTCATGTCCAACCTTCTCGTAATCAACAGTTCCTCGGCCGGCGAACAGTCGGTCTCGCGCCAGTTGGTGGCCACCGCGGTGGCCACGGTTCAACGCGCCGACCCGGGCGTCACCGTCGTGCGTCGCGAGCTGGGCGAAGACCCGGTGCCGCACCTCGTTCGCGACACCCTGGCCGGCGTACGCGGCGTGGCCTCGACGCCGGCCGAACATGCCGCCCGGACCCTGTCGGACACGCTGATCGCCGAGCTGCGGGCCGCCGACACGATCATCATCGGTGCGCCCATGTACAATTTCAGTCTGCCGACCACGCTGCGGGCCTGGCTCGACCACGTCCTGCGGGCCGGCGAGACCTTCACCTATTCCGAAGCCGGTCCCAAGGGCCTGCTGGACGGCAAGCGGGTGATCGTCATTGAGAGCCGCGGCGGCTTCTACAGCGAAGGTCCCGGTCAGGTCGCCGACTTCCAGGAACCCTATCTGCGCCACCTGCTGGGCTTCATCGGTCTGACCGACGTCACCTTCGTCCATGCCGAGAAGATCGGCTTCGGGCCTGAGGCGCGGGCGGCGGCCATCGCTGGCGCCGAGACCAGGCTGGCCGAGGTCCTCAGCAAGCACCTGGTCGCGGCCTGAAGTCAGAGAACGGAGCGGCCAAATCGTCTCCGGCCGCTCCGCTCAGATTTCCAGCCGGTAGGCCCGACGCGCCGTGTCATGGAACAGGGCCGCCTTCTCGTCAGCCGAGGCGCTCGAGGCCAGCCGCTTGAACGCGTTCCAGAGGGTGGCGTAGTCGCAGGTCCCCGCATCGACCGGGAAGTTGCTTTCGAACATGCATCGCTCGGCCCCAAAGGCCTCGATGGCGGTCTCCACATAGGGCCGCCATTCCTGGGCGAGCGTCTCCGAAGTCGCCGGCGGCTCGGCCAGGAAGCTCTCGAAGCCCAGGAAGGGCATGGCCAGCCCGCCGATCTTGCAGACCACATTGGGGCGCTCGGCCAGGGCCGTGATGTTGTCGCGCCACACCCCGAACCGCGCCTCGCGCTGGCCGGCATAGGCGCCGATGCCCAGCGGCGTCCCCACATGGTCGAGCACGATGGTCGTGTCCGGAAAGGCGCTCGCCAGATCGACGAGGTCAGGGAGCTGAGGCTCCAGCAGCCAGGCGTCAAAGGACAGGCCGTGGCGGGCGAGGTGGGCGAATCCCGTCCGGAAGGCGTCGCTGCGATAGAGCCCGGCCGCCAGCCCGCCCAGGGGACCCAGCACCGCCGGGTCGGGATCGTGGCGCGCGCTCTGACGAACGCCGCGGAACCGCCCGCCGCCCGCGTTCATGTGGGCCTCCAGAACCGGCGCCACCGCATCCCCAAGCGTGAGGTCGGCGTGGCCGACGATGCCGGCGCAGGCCCGGGCCTCGCCATAGAGGCCGCTGGCGCTCATGGCCGCCACACCGTTGACGAACTCGGTCTCGCCCACCGGCGCCAGGGCCTCAGGCGCGCCGGCCCGGTACATGGCGCCGCATTCGATGAAGACCGTACCCCGCACATTGTGGCCGGCGCCAAGGTCGGCCAGCAACTGGTCCAGCAGATAGTGGGGCGAACGACGCAGCAGGGCCTCGAAGCCGTGGCGCGGCGCTGGCGCGTCGGCGCCGAAGCGGCCGCGCATGTCCCACAGGTGGTGGTGCGGATCGATGATCGGCAGGTCAGGGTCTAGAATGCGCTCATGCGCCATGGTGGTCTTCTCTTCTGGTGGCGTTCCCAGCGCCGATCCAGCGACGGGTCCGTTCTGAGGCCAAAGGCTGATTGTTCTGCGGAAATCAATTCGTAGGCATTCATATGCCATCGTTCCGCCAGCAGCGCAGAACGCCGAGGCCGTATTGCCGAATCTGACCATCCCCCGCGCCGACGACATCAAGGTCGAACCCGCGGTGCTGGCTGAGTCCCAGACGCCGATCCTGCGGATGTGCGCGGCCTTTGCGACCGTCTATTACCTGGTCATTACGCTCTCGCATCCGTTCTTCGAGCACGGACTCCCCTTGCGCGTGCTCGTCGGTCTGTCGACGACCACCACCGTCGTCGGGTTCCTGATCTGGCGACGGCTGCGTGATCCCATGAGTCTGCCGCGCCTGGAGGCGGCGGCTGTGCTGCTGTTTGGCCTGTTCCTGGCCAACGTGACCACGCAACTCACCTTTCACTTCGAGCCGCTCAAGCTGATCTACTACGTGCTGCTCGCCCTGGCCTTCGCCACCTCCGCTCCAACCCGGCGGGTGGGTTATGGGGCCGCAGTCGTGTCCCTGGCCGGACTTGTGCTGATGGCGCGCGCGGCGCCCGGCAACCTGATCGGCGACTATGTCTATGTGGGGGTCGCCAGCCTGTTCGCTGCGGTCGGCATTTCCTCGCTCATGCGGGCTGCGGTGATGCGGGAGATCCGCGCGCGGCTGGCCACCGACAAGCTGAACCGCGCTCTGCGCCACGAGCTGGCCCGCCATCAGGACTTGGCCCGGGAGGCTCAGGGCCTGGCGGTGGCGGCCAGGGCCGCCGACCGCGCCAAGAGCGAGTTCCTCGCCACCATGAGCCACGAGATCCGCACGCCTCTAAACGGGGTCCTGGGCATGGTTCAGGTGATGGAGCGCGGTGAACTGGCCCCGGCGCAGCGGGAGCGGCTGGCCACCGTCAGAGGGTCCGCCGTCGATCTCCTCGACATCCTGAACGCCATCCTGGACGTCTCCCGCATCGAGGCGGGGGAAATGTCGCTCGATGCCGCGCCATTCGACCTGGATCACTTCGCTGAAACCCTGCGCAGGCTGTACGGGCCGCTGGCCGCCGATCGGGGGCTGGCCTTCCGGCTCGATGTGTCGCCCCTGGTGTCAGGCCAGCGCCTCGGCGACGAGGTGCGGGTGCGCCAGATTCTGAGCAATCTGATCTCCAACGCGCTGAAGTTCACCGAGACCGGATCGGTTACGGTGCGGATCGGCGGGGATGACCGCCGGCTGATCTGCGACGTGCAGGACACCGGCATGGGCATCCCGCAGGATCAGCAGGCCCGCATCTTCGACAAGTTTGTCCAGGCGGACGCCTCCAACACCCGCCGCAGCGGAGGGACCGGGCTTGGTCTGGCCATCTGTCGCGAACTGGCGGAACTGATGGGCGGCCAGATCACCTTCTCCAGCCAGCCTGGACTGGGAAGCCGCTTCAGCCTGGACCTGCCGCTGCCGGCCGTCGCCGCCGAGGCTGCGGCGGTTGACCCCGGCCGCCATCAGATCGAGCCAGCTCAGCCGGCGCCAGCGGCGGCGATATTGTCCGGCCGGCGGTTGCTGATCGCCGACGACAACCTGGCCAACCGGGCCGTACTGCAGACCCTGCTTGAGGGCGAAGGCGCCGAGTGCGGCCTGGCCGCTGACGGCCTTGAGGCGGTCGAGGCCTGGGAGGTCGGCGCCTGGGACGTCATTCTGATGGACATCCATATGCCCAAGCTCGACGGCCTGGGCGCCGTGCGTCAGATCCGCGCCCTGGAACGCGCCCGATCGCTTGATCGAACCCCGGTGATCGCGGTCACCGCAAGCGTCATGGCCGACGAGATCCGTCGCTATACCGGGGCGGGGATCGATGCGGTGGCGGCCAAACCGGTCCAGTTTGAGGCTCTGCTCAGCCAGATCGAGCAGGTCATGGCCGGACGCAAGCCCGGCGCGACGGTCCTGATCTCGGCCCCCGCAGCCCGTATAGCCTGACGTGTTGGCCAGCCTGGGCGCGTGAAAGCCCTGGTCGATGGACCCTTCTGTTGTCTCGCGCGCTTCTGCGTCGGCTCCAGAGGAGGATCACGCCATGGCCGACGACATCTACGGGACGCGCAACCCTGGCGCAGGGGGCGAAACCCACCAGACTGCCTCTGGCGACACGCTGGTCCTGACCACCCAGCAAGGTACGCCGGTCGCCGACGACCAGAACAGCCTGAAGATCGGCGCCCGCGGCCCGACCCTGCTGGACGACTTCCACCTGCGCGAGAAGCTCTTCCATTTCGACCACGAGCGGATCCCCGAGCGGGTGGTCCATGCCCGAGGCTTCGGCGTGCACGGCTATTTCGAGGCCGCGGAGTCCCTCTCTGACCTGACGCGCGCGGAACCCTTCCAGAAGGCGGGGCAGCGGACGCCGGTCTTCGTGCGGTTCTCCACGGTCGCCGGCTCCAAGGGTTCGCCGGATCTGCCCAGGGACGTGCGCGGTTTCGCCGTGAAGTTCTATACCCAGGAGGGCAACTGGGACCTGGTGGGCAACAACATCCCGGTCTTCTTCATCCAGGACGCCATCAAGTTCCCCGACCTGATCCATGCGGCCAAGCCTGCGCCCGACCGCGGATTTCCGCAGGCCCAGACGGCGCACGACAACTTCTGGGACTTCATCACCCTGAGCCCGGAGTCCATGCACATGATCATGTGGGCCATGTCGGACCGGGCCATCCCGCGGTCCCTGCGGTTCATGGAAGGCTTCGGCGTCCACACCTTCCGGTTCATCAACGCCGAAGGGAAGTCGAGCTTCGTGAAGTTCCACTGGAAGCCCAAGCTCGGTCTTCAGTCGGTGCTGTGGAACGAGGCCCTGAAGATCAACGGCGCCGATCCCGACTTCCACCGCCGCGACCTGTGGGATGCGGTCGACAGCGGCCAGCCGCCGGAGTGGGAACTGGGCGTTCAGGTGTTTGACGAGGCCTTCGCCGACGAATTCGAGTTCGACATCCTCGATCCCACCAAGATCATCCCCGAGGAGCGGGTTCCCGTGCGGATCATTGGCCGCATGGTTCTGGACAACAACGTCCAGAACTTCTTCGCCGAGACCGAGCAGGTGGCCTTCTGCACCCAGAATGTCGTGCCGGGCATTGGCTTCACCAATGACCCGCTGCTGCAGGGTCGCAACTTCTCCTATCTCGACACCCAGCTGAAGCGCCTGGGCGGACCCAACTTCACCCATATCCCGGTGAACGCGCCGCGCTGCCCCGTGCACAACTTCCAGCAGGATGGCCACATGGCCATGCGCAATCCCGTCGGCCGCGCCAACTACGAGCCCAACAGCTGGGGTGATCAGGGCGGCCCGCGGGAGAGCCCGGAGCGAGGCTATCCCCACTTCGCGGCCGCCGAATCCGGCGAGACCCGCCAGATCCGCGCCGAGACCTTCGCCGACCATTACAGCCAGGCGCGGCAGTTCTTCGTCAGTCAGACGCCGATCGAGCAGAAGCATATGGGTGACGCCCTGGTGTTCGAGCTCAGCAAGGTCGAGCGCCTGGACATCCGCGAGCGCATGGTCGGCCACCTGCGCAACATCGATGAAGGTCTGGCCAAGACCGTCGCCACGGGGCTAGGGCTCGCCAAAATGCCCGCGGCCTTGAAGCCGGCGCGCCCGGTGATCGACGATCTCCCGGCCTCCGACGCGCTCAGCATGCTGAAGCGGCCGCTGGCCAAGTTCGAGGGCCGCAAGTTCGGCCTGCTGATGACCGACGGCGCCGATGCGGGGCTGTTCAAGGCCCTTACGGACGCCATCAAGGCCGAGGGCGCCATCTTCGAGGTGATCGCGCCGCATATCGGGGGCGTAAAGCTGGGCGACGGCGTGCTTCTGGCGGCCGACCAGAAGATCGATGGCGGGCCATCGGTGCTCTACGACGCCGTCGCGATCCTGGTGTCGGAGGAGGGCGCGGCCATGCTCTCCAAGGACAAGACGGCCAAGGACTTCGTCAACGACGCCTTCGCCCACTGCAAGTTCATCGCCCATACGTCTGCGGCCAAGGTCCTGTTCGCCAAGGCGGGTGTGGCCGATGACATGGATGAGGGCTTTGTCAGCCTCTCTTCGGCGAAGGACGCCAAGACCTTCGTTGAGACCTGTCGCGCCATCCGTCTCTGGGCGCGGGAGATGAAGGTCGACCTGGACGCCGCAGCGCTTTCCTGACCGGCCGCGCGCGCCATCGGCCCTCAGGGCGGACGGCGCGCGCGCCCGAAGTGGGATCACGGCGGCGTGACAAAACAGCCTGATCGGGAAACTTTCGGCCGAGCTCACGGGTTTGTGAGGGGAGTGGACAGAAACAGGAGACCCACTGACATGACCCTCAAGACCGCGTTTTTTGCCGCCGCCGCCACCGTCGCCCTGATCGGCGCCCCTGCTGCTTTCGCCCAGGACATGGACGGCGCGGCTACGACGCCGCCGGCCGTTGGCGAGCCTACGCCCGAAGGCGCCGCGACCTTCACCGACGCGCAGATCGACAGCTTCGCTGAGGCCATGACCGACATTCAGGCGCTCAATGAGACGTATGGGCCAAAGGTCGCCGGTGAGTCCGACGCCACCGCCCGCGCCACGATCCAGCAGCAGATGACCACCGAAATGACGGCGGCCGTCACTGACGCCGGTCTGACCGCTGAGGAGTACAATCAGATCGCCGCCGCCGCCCAGGGCGACGCGACGCTTCGGACGCGTATCGGCCAGGCGATGCAGGCTGACGCCGGCGCCAGCGCCGACGCCTCGGCCCAGGCCGGGGATCAGCCCGCGACCGAGATGGACGACCAGACGCAGGACGCCGCCGATCCTGTGACCGAGGCGCCGGCTTCGGACATGTAAAGCCTGGCGTCAGGTCAGCTTCGCCGACGGGGCGCGGTTCAGCCAGGCTGAGCCGCGCCCCATTCGTTCCAGCCTGCGAACCGCGGCGTTTTCGGCAGATAGGCCTTCTCGATCGACCCCAGACGAAACCCGGCCGCCGCCAGGGTCGCGCTCACTGGCCGGTTCAGATGGCATCCGCCGGCCAGCCGGCTCCACAGGGGATCGAGCCGTCTCTGCCAGCGGGCGACCTCCGGTTCGGGTGAGAGACCATGTTCGCAGAACAGAAACTGCCCCCCAGGGCGCAGCACACGCCGCGCTTCCGCCAACGCCTTGGCGGGCTCGCTCACCGAGCAGAGGGTGAAGGTGCAGACGACGCTGTCAAAGCTGCGGTCCGCAAAGGGCAGCGCCTCGGCCGCGCCGGCTTCCACCGAGACCTTGAGGTCTGGAGCGCGAGGCGCCGAAAGGGCGATCGCGCGCAATTCAGCCGAAGGATCGATGCCGGTAACCTGGGTGACCTTGGCCGGGTCATAGAAGGCGAGGTTCAGGCCGCCGCCGACGCCGAGTTCCAGCACTTCGCCCCTGGCCTGCGGCACGACCCGGGCGCGCTGCCGCATGATGCCCGGCGATCCGCAGGCGCAGGTCAGCAGGCCTGGAAGAATGCGTCTCTCATAGAAGCTGGCCATCACGCCCCCAAGCTCAGTTGAGGGGATCATCGCCTGAGCCGGCGGCTGAGGCCAGACCGCAGCGCTTCGGGCGTCTTCAGGCCGCCTTGGCGTCGCCTGGGTTCAACGCCTGCTGAAGGGCGCGCAGCAGGTTTTCCGGCTTCATGGGCTTTTCCACCACCCCGATCATGCCGGCCGCGATATAGCCCGCCGCGTCCTCAGGGTCTGCATTGGCCGTCAGGGCGATGATCGGGGTCTGACCGGCGGGTCCCGAAAGCGCGCGAATGGCGCGGGTGGCTGCGACGCCGTCCATCCGCGGCATCTTGATGTCCATCAGGATCAGATCGAAACGGCCAGACCGTGCGAGCTCCACCGCTTCCACCCCGTCGACAGCGGTCTCGGCGGTGCAGTCGAACATCTCGCAAAGCGTCTCGGCCACCATGCGGTTGGTGGCGTTGTCATCGACGATGAGAACGTGCGCGGCCCGGTCAGCGGCGGCCTCGGCGGGCGCGGCGACGACATCCGGCGCACAGGGGACCGTCAGGGTGAAGACCACCGTCTCCCCGCCGCCGGCGTTCAGTTCAGTGCGGCCCTGGCCCTCAAAGGCCTGCAGGATCCGCTGGCCCAGAGCTGCGCTCAGGGCGGTCTCCAGGCCAAAGCGTGCGGTGATCTCTTCGATGCTGCCCGAGAGGCTGCCGTCAGTGACGTCGCCGGCGCCGCGAATCCGCCCCACGAGCCGCAGGGTTTCAGACGGGGACGGGATGACCTCAAGGGAGGCTTCCACCGCCCCGCGACGGACCCCTGAGACAGCCTGGCCGATAAACCCGTCAAAAATCTGATGCAGTCGGTGGGCGTCCACCAGGGCGGCGGCTGCGGGATCGCCCTCATAGGCCACCAGAAGGGTGACGCCGCTCTCCCGGGCCCGGCTGATCCAGCGCTCTTGGACCTCATCCATCAGTTCGCGGAGGGGGTGGGGCGCGGGATTGAGAGGTAGCTGCTCGGCGGCGGCGGCCTTCAGGTCGTGGGCCGTGGCCAGGAGCCGCGAGACGGTGCTGGCCGCCTCGCCGATACCTTCGACGCAGGCGGACGCATCGGCGGAGAGGTGCTGTCGGCCCAGCCGATCGGCCAGGGCCCGCACGCCCTCGACCTGGATGCGGATTTCCTCCGTGACTTGGTCGAAGAAGAACTCGGACGGAGACATGTATGGGGGCACCATTTGAATCTTCCACCCAGGATGGCGGAAACCTTTTGCAGAGACGTTAAGCCTGACGGGGGCTTTGTGCGCGGGCGCCAAAACGCAGAACGGGCGGCAGGTCGCCCTGCCGCCCGTTCCAGATGTAACTGCGTCTCCGCGGGGCTTAGAAGCGGTACTGAAGCTCCAGGCCGAAGGTGCGGGGCTGAATCAGGCCGCGGGTGACCGCCGTGCCGGTCTGCTGCAGGAAGGCTTGGCCGCCCACCACCAGGCCCGGGTTCGGATTGGCGAAGACCGCCGTCGGATTGGTGGTGCCCGTGGAGGTGAAGCCCTCTTCTTCGAAGGCGTTCTTCACATAGCCGATCACCGCATAGCGCTCGTCGAGGTCGCGCCAGATCAGGCGGAAGTCGGCCACCGAATAGGCGGGCACCGCGAAGGCCGGGTTGTCGAAGGGCTGATAGGTGGTCTCGTCCGTCCAGAAGGCCGTCGCCGAGGCGATCAGCGAGCCGGCGGCGAAGTCCCAGGTATAGTTGCCGTTCAGGGCGACCTTGTGCTCCGGCGACTGGAACAGGCGCGAGCCCTCCAGGTCCTGGAACACCAGCAGGACGCCGTTCTGCACCGCCGTGCCGCCGGCCGGGCGGGCGCTCGGCAGGCGGGCGCTCGGATCGGCCGGGTCGTAGAAGCAGCAGCCCTCGGTGATCTCGGTGTTCAGATAGCCGTAGCTCACCGACACCTGCAGGTTGCGGCTCGGCTGCCAGATGGTCTCCAGCTCAAGCCCATAGGCCCGGGCGTCGACATTGATGAAGTTGTTGGCCGAGGCCGTGCCCGCCGCATTCAGCTGCTGCAGGTTCAGCTGCAGGTCCGAATAGTCGTTGTAATAGAGCGAGCCGTTGACGATCAGCTGGCGGGCGATGGTCTTCTTCATCCCCAGCTCGTAGGCGTTGACGAACTCCGCCTCACCTTCCGGGTTGGGCGCCAGGGTGCCAAGCAGGAAGCCGCCGGACTTATAGCCGCGGCTGTATTTCGCGTAGAACAGGCTGTCGTCGTCCGGAGTCCAGTCGAGGTTGACCACGCCGGTGATGGCGTCCCAGGTGTTCGACAGGGTGCGGCTGTTCTGGACGCCCGGCACGCCGGGCTGCAGGTCGGTGGAGACGTCGAAGGCGAAGCGGCCGCCCAGCACCGGGCCGAACGGACCGGCCGGCGAGAACAGAACCAGACGCTGGCTCTCGAAGCCGTCCTTCTCATCCTTGCTGTAACGCAGACCCGCGGTCAGGGCGAAGGCGTCGTTGAAGGCGTAGGTGAACTGACCGAAGGCGGCCAGAGCCTTGGAGTTCAACTCCGCATAGTTGTCGGCGAAATTGCGGGTCGGGTTGGCCGGCGCAAGGATGCAGGGGTTGGCCGGACCGCCGAAGTAGCAGGGGTTGGCCATCTGCGACTGCTGGGGATTTCCCAGCTGGATGCGCTGGCTGTAGTCCTCCTCGTACTGGTAGACCCCGAGGATCCAGTTGAGCGGCCCGTCCGAATTGGAGGTCAGGTTCAGCTCGTTGGAATAGTACTTCTTCGTCTCATAGAAGTCGGTGGTGTAGTCGACGAAGATGCCGGGCACGCCAGCCACGGTGATCGGCGCGGTTCGGCTGGTGCTGTCGTAGTCCCCGCCGGTTTGATAGTCGTACTGCTGGAAGCCGCCGATGTACTTCAGGTCGGCGAAGCCCAGGTCCCAGGTCACCTGACCGGTGAGGACGTGGTTGCCGCGCAGGGCGCCGTAGCCGTCGCGGTTGGTGTTCTGCACATAGGGGTCGCGGACGCCGGGATTGGCCACCGTCTCGCCGAACTGGAAGCCGGTCACCAGGCCGCCGATAGGCTGGAAGGCGCGGGTGGTGTCATAGGGGCTGACCAGATTGGACAGGCGGTCGCCGACGCCCATGCTGTCGTCCCAGTTGGAGCGGTTGTAGCGGACCCAGACGTCCACATCTTCGCCGAGCTCGGCTTCCATCTGCGCTTCGAAATAGGTCCGCTTGATCGAGGCGCCTTCGTTGGCGCCGCCGATATTCTCGATGAAGCCCTTGCGCTGCCAGTCCTGGCTGCCACCCACTTTGAAGCGCAGGTTTTCGGCGACGGGGAGGGAGACCACGCCTTCGATGCGGGTGTAGTCATAGTTGGCGACAGCGGCGCGGATTTCGCCGGAGAACTCATAGTCGGGACGCTTGGAAATCTGGTTGATCGCCCCGCCCATGGCGTTTCGGCCATAGAGCGTGCCCTGAGGCCCGCGAAGAATCTCGGTCCGTTCAATGAACAAGGGCGACTTGAACAGCTCCGAGGAGCTGGCCGAATAGAAGCCGTCCGAGTAGGCCGCCACGCCGGGATCGTTGCCGATATAGAAGGTGTTGCGGCCCGAACCGCGCAGGGACACCCGGTCGGCGCCGGAATAGTTCATGCCCGGGGTGAAGTTCACGAAGTCCTGGATATTCGTGATGCCCTGGGTGTCGCGCTGCTCCGAGGTGAAGGCCGAGACGGCGACGGGGACGTCCTGCAGGGCCTGCTCACGCTTCTCAGCGGTGATGACCAGTTCCTGGATGGTGAAGGGCTCGGCGACGGGGGCGGCGGACTGCGCGGCGGCGGCGCCGGCGCTGGCGAGGACGGCGACCGAGGCGCTGGCCGCCAGCAGGCGACGCAGACGGTTGTGCGAGACAGACAACATAGGTCCTCCCAAGCGGCTTTCGCGCCGCTCGTTGTTTTCAATGTGTGACAATGACCGCCGGGGAGGGCGATCAGGGCCGGGAACCTCGTTCCAACCGACGTATCAGTCAAACTTATCTGCGTTCAGGCGCCAAATATGACCAAGGTTTGCGCGAGACGTGGCGGAAATACCGCGCTTTCAAACTCGGCGTATAAAACTGACCGACGTTATTCGAGCTTCCCCTTGCGCGGGAACGATTCGGACTGCCCTGCGGAGTGGCTGTACGGCATACCGTATCTAGGAAAATGCGGGTTGAGCCGGGCTCACGACTCGCCCTGGAGCGCGGGCGGAGGCCTGATCGCGGACTTCCCCTCCGGCTCCCAGGCGCGCATATGGGGGCCATGACGGACACCCATCGTGATCGGCGCGCCCTCGTGCTGTTTTCCGGGGGGCAGGACTCCTCGGTCTGCCTGGCCTGGGCGCTTGCCCGATATGACCATGTGGAGACGGTCGGCTTTGACTACGGCCAGCGACACGCCGTGGAGATGACGGCGCGCCAGGTGGTCCGTGAGGCCTTGGCCGCCCGGTTTCCAGCCTGGGCGTCGCGGTTAGGGCCCGACCACCTCATCGACCTCACAGGCTTCGGCGCGATCGCCGAGACGGCCATGACCGCTGAGCGAGCCTTTGAGGTGACCGACAAGGGCCTGCCCTCCACATTCGTCCCCGGCCGAAATCTGGTGTTCCTGACCTATGGGGCGGCTCTGGCCGATCGTCGCGGGGTCCGCGATTTGGTGGGCGGCATGTGCGAGACCGATTTTTCTGGCTACCCCGACTGCCGCAGGGACACGATCGAGGCCCTGGAGCAGGCGCTGAATCTCGGCATGGCGCAGGATTTCCGGATCCAGACGCCGCTTATGTCGCTCACAAAGGCGGAGACCTGGGCCCTGTCCAAGGCCCTGGGCGGAGAGGCCCTTGTGGAGCTGATCTGCGAGGAGAGCCACACCTGCTATCGCGGCGAGCGCGGCGTGCGGCATGACTGGGGCCATGGCTGCGGTGACTGTCCCGCCTGCGAACTGCGGGCCAAGGGCTGGGATGGCTGGGTGGCTCAGGGGCGTCCGGAGCTTACGGCGTGACCTATTCGGTCAAGGAAATCTTCCTCACCCTCCAGGGGGAGGGCGGACAGGCCGGACGCCCAGCGGTGTTCTGCCGCTTCGCCGGCTGCAACCTGTGGTCGGGCCGGGAGGTCGACCGCGCCAAGGCGGTCTGCACCTTCTGTGACACCGATTTCGTGGGCATGGATGGCCCTGGTGGCGGCCGGTTCCCTGACGCCGAGGCGCTCGCTGACGCCATCGCCGCGGCCTGGACCGGCGGAGCCGACAACCGGCTTGTGGTCTGCACGGGGGGCGAGCCTCTGTTGCAACTGGACGCCCCGCTGATCGGCGCCCTGCATGCCCGCGGTTTCACAATCGCGGTGGAGACCAACGGCACCCTGGCTGCGCCCGCCGGCGTCGACTGGATCTGCGTCAGCCCCAAGGCGCAGGCGCCTGTGATCCAGACCTCCGGGCAGGAACTGAAGCTGGTCTTCCCGCAGGCGGGGGTCGATCCGGGGCGGTTCGCAGACCTTGATTTCGAGCGCTTCTATCTGCAGCCCATGGACGGGCCCGACCGGCTCGCCAACACCGAGGCGGCGATCGCCTATTGCCTCGCCCACCCTCAGTGGCGTTTAAGCGTGCAAACCCACAAATATCTGGGCATTCCCTGACGGCCGACAGGCTGGACGGACCGCCCGAGCGCGCCGATGACATCGCACATTTTTGAGATCACCAAGGTGGCCACCTTCGACGCGGCCCACTACCTGCCCGACGGCCCGGCCCAGAGCCCCTACACTCGGCTGCATGGGCATTCCTTCCAGGTGGAGGCGACCGTGGCCGGGGCGCCTCAGCCCCCTGTGGGCTGGGTCGCCGACCTGGCCGAACTGGACGCAGCCCTGCGGGCGGTCGCCCTGGAGCTGGATCACGGCCTGCTCAATGAAAAGCCGGGCCTCGACAGCCCGACCCTTGAGAACCTCTGCCTCTATTTCGCCGAGCGCCTGAAGGGGCAGTTTCCCGGCCTGTCGAAGATCAAGGTCTCGCGGCCGACCATTGGCGAAAGCTGCGCCCTGACCCTCTAGCGGTCGCGGCGGCGTTTGCGGTCGTCGTCATCGTCGTCGTCGCCGCCAGGGATCACTGCGCCTGCAGCCATGCCCACCCCCTTGGCGGTCGCGCCGACAGCGGCGCCTGTGACGCCGATGGCGACGCCAGCCGTCGTGCCCACGACGGCGGCGGCGAGGCAGCCGGCCTGGCTGAGCGCCAGGACCCCGATCAGGCTGAAGCGAAGAAGCTGTGGCGCAGTCATGGTGAATCCCCCGGGGTCAGGCCCCAGATGACGCGCAAATCATCACCAAATGGTGGCGATCCTCAGTCCAGCTGGTGGGAAAGCGAGACCGCCGCGTCCCCCTGGCGGCGCCAGGGACCGGCGAAGTTCGGGTCGGCCCGGCGGCGGCGGTCTGGTCCGAAATAGTCCTGTGTGCGGATATAGGGCCGGGGGTGCTCCACGATCCGGTTGAGGCGTTCCAGAACGCCGCGGGCGGTGAGCGGCTTGGCCAGGAACTCGTTGACGCCGGCGTCCCGCGCTTCAGCCACACGTCGCATGGTCGAATGCCCCGTAATCATGATCACCGGGATCATCTGATTGGGGCTGTCGGAAGAATTTCGCAGCAGGCGTACGAAGTCGATGCCGTCGAGGGGCTGCATCGACAGGTCGGTCATGACGATGTCGATGGGGTGGTTGCGCAGTTGCTGCAGGCCTTCAGCGCCATCAGCGCCCTCGTGGATATGAACGACGCCGATGGCGCGCAGGATCTCGGTCAACAGCACCCGCATGTGGTGGTTGTCATCGACGAGCAGGATCCTGAGCAGTTCGTATCGCAAGGTCGGTCTTTCGCGGTCAGGTCAAAGGTCAGGCGGCGAAACCGCCGATCGCGAGGGGGCTCATTTCAGGCAAGTCCATCGCAGGGTCAATCTGAAAACCGTCGATTTTTGACCCCGACGGCAAACCCGAGTTTCAGGTTCTAGAGGGCCGCGCCGGGCGTGAAACGCGCCTCGCCGAGCTGGCCCCGGTGGCGAAGATAGGCGTCGGCCAGAACGCAGGCGACCATCGCCTCGACGACGGGCACAGCGCGGATGCCGACACAGGGGTCGTGGCGGCCTTTGGTGCGAAGTTCGATCTCATGGCCGGCCTCATCGAGACTGCGGCGGGGCGTCAGGATGGAGGAGGTCGGCTTGAAGGCGACCTTGGCGGTGACCGCCTGGCCCGTGGAAATTCCCCCGAGGACCCCGCCGGCCTTGTTCGACAGGAAGACAGGTTCTCCGTTGTTCCCCATCCGCATCTCGTCGGCGTTTTCTTCCCCCGACAGGGCGGCCGAGGCGAAGCCCGCCCCGATCTCAACCCCCTTGGCGGCGTTGATCGACATCAGCGCGCCGGCCAGTTCAGCGTCCAGCTTGCCATAGATGGGCGCGCCCCATCCGGCCGGCACGCCCACGGCCTCCACCTCGACCACAGCGCCGGTCGATGAGCCGCCTTTGCGGACCTTCTCGAGGTGCGCCTCCCAGACCGGCACGGTCTCGGCGTCGGGACACCAGAAGGGATTATTGTGGGTCTCGTCCCAGTCAAAGCGGCTGCGGTCGATTTCGTGGGGCCCGATCTGGACGACCGCGGCGCGGATCGTCACGTCGGCCAGGATTTTTCGCGCCACGGCGCCGGCCGCCACCCGGGCGGCCGTCTCCCGGGCTGAGGCGCGTCCGCCGCCCCGATAGTCGCGCACCCCATACTTGGCGAAATAGGCGTAGTCGGCGTGACCTGGCCGGAAGGCCTGGGCGATTTCCGAATAGTCGCGGCTGCGCTGGTCGGTGTTCTCAATCATCATTGAGATCGGCGTGCCGGTGGTGACCGGGCCGCCGGTGCGATCATCTTCGAAGACGCCTGAAAGGATGCGAACGGCATCCGGTTCCTGCCGCTGGGTGACAAACTTGCCCTGGCCAGGGCGGCGCTGGTCGAGCCAGACCTGAACATCTTCAGGGCGCAGGGACAGGCCCGGAGGGCAGCCGTCGATGACGCAGCCGAGCGCCGGGCCGTGGCTTTCACCCCAGGTGGTGACGCGGAAAAGATGACCGAAGGTATTGTGCGACATAGCCGCGCTCTTAGCGCATTTCCACGCAGGCGCCACGTCCAGGATCGGGAACCCGCGGGGTTCAGCGGCGCTGTTAGGGCATGAAAACGCTACAGGAGTTCAAGCCCATGCGCCTCGTCGTCATCTCCCTCGCCGCGCTCATGCTGCCCGCCACCGCCAGCTTCGCTGATGCGCCGCCCTCGGGCCAGGAACGCGCGCGGGTCATGGCCGCCCTGGCCGCCGTGGGTTGCAGCGATCCGCGGGAGATCGAGCGTGAGGAGGATGACGGGGTGATCGAGGGCTATGAGGTCGAGGACGCCAAGTGTGCGGACGGCGTCTATGACTTCGACCTGGACGTGAACTTCAACATCACCGATCGCGACCGCGACTAGCGTCAGGCCGCCCAGGCCGCCGCAAACCGGCGAAGCAGGGTGCGCGCAGCGCTCGACGCGGTTTCGCTGGCGGCCTGGAGGCGGATGAAGAGGTCGCCCTGGCGGTGACGCCCTCGGGCAGGCAGGCCATCGCCAGCCAGGCGGATCAGTCCGCGGGCCGAGGCCTTGCGGGTGATCCAGACCTCTCGCGGGCCAACCGGCGTGTCGAGGCTGACGCGTCCCCCCTGATCCAGCAGCGCCCGATCCAACACCGCGGTGATCCAGAGGTCATTCCCACGAACGATCAGCTGACCGTCCCCCCGCACGGCGATGGTCAGGACCTCGCCCCCGGCCCGCAGCCGATCACCGCTTCGCAGGCCGGCTGGCGCGGTGATCCTCACGCGACGTCCGTCCGCCAGCTCATGATCCACCCGACCGCCCCGCAAGGCCAGTTGCGGGGTAAGGCTGAGGGTGGAGGCATCCTGCGCTCTGCGTCTTTCGGGAACACTCGGAGGCTGGTGAAGGCGTTCAGTCTGGCCCGATCCCGCCCCTCCGCGGAGGACGTCGTAGGCCTCGACCAGTCGGCGGAAGGAGTCCGCGTCCCCTCCGTCACGGTCAGGATGTACGCTCTTGGCCCGGTTGCGGAAGGCGCGGCGCAGCTCACCGGGGGAAGCGCTGGCGGCGACGCCCAGCAGCTCCCGCGCCCGGCGCGTCGTCAGGGCCTGATCCGTCCCGCTCATAGGGTGAAGGTCCTAGCGCCTGGGCCGTCAACGGCGCGTTAAACCCCTGACGGCCGCCCGCCTGCGCGCTATAGGGCGCAGGTCATGTCAAAGCGCCCCCCTGACTCACCGCCATCAGACTCGCTGATCCCGGCGTCGCCCACCGAGGACGACTATGTGGCCCAGGTCACCCAGGCCGAGCCGCCGCCGCTTCTGAGCGAAACCGACCCCTTCGCCCTGTTCAGCCAGTGGCTGCAGGAGGCGGGCGGCAAGGAGCCGAACGATCCCAACGCCATGGCGCTCGCCACCGCCGACGCCGACGGCGTCCCGGACGTGCGGATGGTGCTGTTGAAGGACGTCGATCCGGCCGGTTTCGTCTTCTACACGAACCTGGAGAGCGCCAAGGGCCGCCAGCTGGCTGAAAACCCTCACGCCGCCTTGCTGTTTCACTGGAAATCCCTGCGCCGGCAGGTTCGCGTCCGTGGCCAGATAAGCCCGGTAAGCGCGCAGGAGGCCGACGCCTACTTCGCCACGCGCGCGCGCGCCTCGCAGCTGGGCGCCTGGGCCTCGGAGCAGTCGCGGGTTCTGCCCGACCGCCTCGCCCTGGAAAAACGTATCGCTGAGGCTGGTCTGAGATTTGGCCTCGGAAAGGTGGTGCGCCCGCCGCACTGGTCCGGCTTCCGCCTGGCGCCGATCGCGATCGAGTTCTGGCGGGATCGGCCCTTCCGCCTCCACGAGCGGCTGGTGTTCCGCCGCAGCGGGCAGGGCTGGACCACCGAGCGGCTCTACCCCTGATGATCGCTCCCCGTTTCAAGGCGGCCGTCCCTTGACCGACCCGGAAGAGGCCGAGGTCGCCGCCTGGCTGGAAGGCCAGGCTGAGCGACGCATCGACACCGCGTGCGCGCGGGTCTTCCTTACGCCGGAGCGGGCGTTCAAGGTCAAACGGCGGCTCGACCTGGGCTATCTCGACTATTCCACCCTGGAGCTGCGGCGCTGGGCGCTGGACCGGGAGCTGCGGTTCAACCGGGCCGCGGCGCCCGACATCTATCGGACCGTCCGGGCGATCACCCGGACGGCCGAGGGCGGCCTTGAGTTCGATGGCGAGGGCGAGCCGGTGGAGTTCGCGCTGGAGATGCGCCGCTTCGACGAGAGCGCCGTGCTCTCGGCTCAGCCCTGGGCGGTCGATGGCCCCCTGGCCGACAGCCTGGGTCGCGCGGTGGCCGGCTTCCACGCCGCAGCCCCTCTGCGCCCCGAGGGCGGCGGCGGCCGTGCCCTGAAATTCACCATCGACTCCAACGCCCACCTGCTGCGCGAGTTGGCGCCGCGGCTGGGGGCGGAGCGGGTCGAGGCCGTGATCGCGGCCACTGATGCGGCCTTCTTCCAGCACCAGGCCCTGCTGGACGCCCGGGCGCTGGGCGGGTTCGCCCGGCATTGCCACGGGGATCTCCATCTGGGGAACATCCTGCTGGAGGATGGGCGACCGATCCTGTTCGACTGCATCGAGTTCAACGACACCCTGTCGGATGTTGACGTTCAGTACGACATCGCCTTCCTGCTGATGGACCTGGACTTCCGCCGACGGCGCGATGCGGCGGTGCGGGTGCTATCGGCTTATCTGGACGAGGCCGCCCGCCACTTCGGGCCCGAACTCTGGGATGGATTGGCGACCCTGCCGCTGATGCTGGCGGTCCGGGCCGCGGTCCGCGCCCATGTCTGGGCCCATACCGGCGACGACGCCGCGGCCGGCGCCTATCTGGACGCGGCCCTGACCCATCTGTCGCCGCCGAAGGCCAGGCTGCTGGCTGTGGGCGGGATGTCGGGGACCGGCAAGTCCACCTTCGCACGACTGGTGGCGCCTGGCGTCGGGGCTGCGCCCGGCGCTATCGTCCTGCGCACCGATGAGGTCCGCAAGCGACTGATGGGGGTGGCCCCCGACAGTCGTCTGCCGGCCAGCGCCTATGGGCCAGGCTTCTATGAGCAGGTCTATGACACCCTGTTCAGCGAGGCGGGCCAGGCCCTGGCGGCCGGCCGGGCCGTGGTCCTGGACGCCACCTTCATCTCACCGGCCCTGCGCCGAAGGGCTGAAGTCCTTGCGGCCAGCCAAGGCGTCGCCTTCGACGGCGTCTGGCTTGAGGCGCCGGTGGAGATTCTCGCCGCACGGATCGACGCCCGGCACGGGGACGCGTCCGACGCCACGGTTGAGACGCTGCGCAAGCAGCTCGATCAGGAGGTCGGCTCCGTCCAATGGGCGCGGATCGACGCCTCAGGCTCGGCCGACGAGGCCGCCGAGGCCTGGAGCCACCTCCAGACCCCGGCCTGAGGCCTCAAGCCTGGGCGGGCTCCCGGGCCAGAACCTCGCGGCGGGTCCGAACGGCGCTGGCCAGGGTCTCCAGGACGGCGACGGAATCGTCCCAGCCGATGCAGCCATCGGTGATCGACTGGCCATAGGTCAGGGGCTTGCCAGGAACCAGATCCTGGCGGCCGGCCACCAGATGGCTCTCCACCATCACGCCCATGACCTTCTGGTCGCCGGCGCCGAGGCGGGCGGCGAGCTCGGCGACGACGCCGGGCTGGTTCTCGGGCTTCTTGAGGCTGTTGGCGTGGCTGGCGTCGACCATCAGACGCGGGGCGAGCCCGGCCTTTTCGATCAGGGCGCAGGCGGCTGCGACGCTTTCGGCGTCATGGTTTGGAACTGATCCGCCGCGCAGGACCACGTGGCAGTCGCCATTGCCGGTGGTGGCGGCGATGGCTGAGCGGCCTTCCTTGGTGACGGCCAGGAAATGGTGCGGCTGGCTGGCGGCGCGCACCGCGTCCACGGCGATCTGCACATTGCCGTCGGTGCCGTTCTTGAAGCCCACGGGGCAGGAGAGGCCCGAGGCCAGCTCCCGATGGATCTGGCTTTCCGTCGTGCGCGCCCCGATGGCGCCCCAGGCCACCAGGTCGGCGATGTACTGCGGGGTGGTCACGTCCAGGAACTCGCACGCCGCAGGCAGGCCCATGTCGTTGATGTCAGCCAGCAGGCCCCGGGCGATCCGCAGGCCTTGGTCGATCTGGAACCCGCCATCCAGGCCCGGATCATTGATCAGCCCCTTCCAGCCCACCGTGGTGCGCGGCTTCTCGAAATAGACCCGCATCAGGATTTCCAGATCGCCGGCGAACCGCGTCCGCTCGGCCGCCAGCCGGTGGGCGTATTCCATGGCTGCGTCGGGGTCATGGATGGAGCACGGGCCGATCACCACCAGCAGGCGGTCATCCCGGCCTTGGATGATGTCCTGGGCGGCCTTGCGCGCGCCTGTCACCGTGGCGGTGGCGCGGGCCGTGCGCGGCTGGGCGGCCATGATCTCGGCTGGCGGCGTCAGGGGCTTGATCGAGCCGATGCGCAGGTCGTCGGTGGTGGTGGGGTCGGTGGCGGTCATGGAATGGCTCTCTGGGATGGGCGCTTTGGCGGAGCGGTCCGACGGGCCATAAAAAAAGCCGCCGGATCGGCGGCGGCGGTGGGGTTCGTCTTACGTCTGGGTCACGTCAGCAGAACTCCGTCCGTCGCCAGGGGCGTCGGATAGCCAAAATACCAAAAGAGATAGGTGGCGGCGTTCGGCGACATGATGGGGGTGATTTAACCCAGGAACGCCGCCCTGTCACCCCATTCGCGCAAGGATCATCCCTTCGCGCCCCTGGTGGGCGACTCTCGTTGCCTAACGGCCGTCGCAAAACTAGCTTAGCCCGCAAGAACGCCGATAACCTAGGGAGCGAATTGATGCTGGGCTTGATGCAGGACTGGCCGCTGACGGTCGACAAGATCCTGGACCATGCGAAGGAATGGCATGGGGACCGGGAGATCGTCAGCCGCAGTGTCGAAGGTCCGATCGTCCGCACCACCTATGCCGAGGTTCATGGCCGGGCCAAGCGCCTGTCCAACGCCCTGCTGAGCCTGGGCATGAAGCCCGGCGACCGGATCGCGACGCTGGCCTGGAACACCGCCCGCCACCTGGAGGCCTGGTACGGGATCATGGGGGTCGGCATGGTCTGCCACACCCTCAATCCCCGCCTGTTCCCCGAACAGCTCGCCTACATCATCAACCATGCCGAAGACCGGGTCATCTTCACCGACCTGACCTTCCTGCCGATCCTCGCCGCGCTGAAGGACAAGCTGCCGACGGTCGAGAAGATCATCGTCATGACCGACGAGGCGCACATGGCCGACTGCCCCATCGAGGGCGCCCTGTGCTTCGAAACCCTGGTTGCGGAAGCGTCGCCCGACTGCGCCTGGGGCGGCTTCGATGAGAATACGGCTGCGGGCCTCTGCTACACCTCCGGCACCACGGGCAATCCCAAGGGCGTGCTCTATTCGCACCGGTCCAACTTCCTGCACACCCTGACCACCATGGGCGCAGACGTGCTGGGCGTCGGCGCGGCGGACTCCATCCTGCCGGTGGTGCCCATGTTCCATGCCAACGCCTGGGGCATCGCCTTCTCAGCGCCGGCCGTGGGGGCCAAGCTGGTCATGCCGGGCCCGAAGCTCGACGGCGCCTCAGTTCACGAACTGCTGGAGAGCGAGCAGGTCAACTTCTCGGCCGCCGTGCCTACCGTCTGGCAGATGCTGCTGCAGCACCTGCGCGACACTGGCGGCAAGCTGTCCAGCCTCAAGCGCGTGGTGATCGGCGGTTCGGCCGTGCCCGAAGCCATCGTGCGCGGCTTCCGCGACGAGTATGGCGTCGACGTGACCCATGCCTGGGGCATGACCGAGACCTCGCCGCTCGGCACCCAGGCCACGCCCAACCACAAGATCGCCGCCATGAGCGAAGAGGAGCAGCTTCGCTTCAAGCTGAAGCAGGGCCGTCCGCCGCTGGGCATCGAGATGAAGCTGGTGGACGACGAGGAAAAGCGTCTGCCCCATGACGGGACCACCTTCGGGCGGCTGAAGGTCAAGGGCCCCTTCGTGGTCGGCGAGTACTTCAAGGCTGACGGCGGCAAGATCCTCGATGGCGAAGGCTTTTTCGACACCGGCGACGTGGCGACCATCGACGACCACGGCTACATGCAGATCACCGACCGCGCCAAGGACGTCATCAAGTCCGGCGGCGAATGGATCAGCTCCATCGAGATCGAGAACCTGGCCGCCGGCCATCCCAAGGCCGTGCTCGCCGCGGTCATCGGCGTCGCCCATCCCAAGTGGGACGAGCGTCCCCTTCTGCTGGTCAAGCTGAAGGAGGGCCAGAGCGCCACCAAGCAGGAGTTCCTGGAGTTCCTGGAGGGCAAGATCGCCAAGTGGTGGATGCCCGACGACGTGGTCTTCGTGGACGATATTCCCCTGGGCGCCACCGGCAAGATCGACAAGAAGCTGATCCGCGACCAGATGGCCGACTACCGGCTGCCCACCGCCGAACCGGCCCCGGCCGCGCCGCTGCTGGCATCCTCGCCCAAGCTCTACGCCCCGGAACCCGAGGTGACCGAGCCCGAGCCCGAAACACACGCGTCAGTGTGGACGCCAGCCCCTGGCCCTGGGGAGTCCCAGCCGACGCCTGACGGCCTGACCGTGCTTGGCGTCGAGGAGCCGACCACCGAGCCGGCGGCGACCTCGACCGGGGAGGCCGTGGCGGAAGCCCTCGGCCCTTTTCCCGATGAGGCCGTAGAGGCCAAGGCGACCCCTGAGGCGCCGGCGGCCCCGTGGCCCGCCTTCGCCCCAGAGGCCGAACAAGCCCCGGCGCCGGGCGAGTCCAGCTCGGCGGACTCGCCGATCTTCATGCCGACTTCGCCCTCGCGGCGACGCAGGTCCTCGCCTGTGCCGGGCCTGTTCATGGTGATCGCCATCCTGATCGCCCTGGCGCCTGCCGCCATGTGGACGGCTGGGACCTACGGGTGGAGCTATGGCTGGGTCGGTGGCGATGTGGCGCGCGCGCTCCTGGCCTGGTTCCCGCAGGTGGCCATGGCCAGCGCCTTCACCGGCGTGATGGCCATTGTGGTGGCGGCGGTCTCGAACTTCCGCCGCTTCTGGGCGCCGGCCTTTATCGCCATCCTGATCAGCGTCGTCACCCTGGCGGTGCTGGCCGCCAGCGGTGGGTTGGGCGTCTAGAGCTAGTCCGCCAGGCGATAGCGACTGTCGATCTGCGCCGGTCCGTCGGTGGCCACCTTGCCCCGGCGGACCAGGTCGATCATGTGCCCGAGAACCGACCTCGCCGCAGCGGGGTGCAGCCGGGAATCCACGTCGGCATAGAGCTTCGGCACCATCTCGACGATCCGCTCGTAGCCCTCGCCGACGGCGGCAAGCACCTGGGCCTCCCGGGCGCGGCGGTGGGCGGCGTAGGCCTCAATGAACGGGGTGACCTCTAGAATTGGCGGCCCGTGGGTCGGCCAGAGCACATCGAAGTTCCGGGCCTTCACCCGCTCCAGGCTGTCCATATAGTCGGTCATGTCCCCGTCGGGGGGCGTGATCACCGTGGTCGACCAGCCCATGATGTGGTCGCCGGAGAACAGGGCGTTCTCCTCCTTCAGGGCGAAGCAGATGTGGTTTGAGGTGTGGCCTGGCGTGGCCACCGCCTCCAGCGTCCAGCCGGGACCTTCCAGAACCTGACCGCCGCCGCACAGGCTGACATCCGGGGCGAAGTCGAAATCGGCGCCGGCCTCGGTGCGGATGGTGGACTCCTCGGCCGCAGCCCCCACCGCGCACCCATAGATGGCCGCCCCGGTCCTGGCCTTCAGCGGCCGGGCCAGGGGCGAATGGTCGCTGTGGTGATGGGTGACCAGGATGTGGGTGACCCGTTCGCCGGGCTCCAGGGCCGCCAGGATCGCCTCCAGGTGCTCGGGCAGATCCGGCCCCGGATCGATCACCGCCACTTCGCCGCGGCCGACGATGTAGGTGCCGGTGCCCATGAAGGTGAAGGGGCCTGGATTGCGGGCCACCACCCGGCGGATCAGGGGGGAGACCTGATCGCAGACCCCGTACTCGAACTGGATCTCGCGGACATAGGGAATCATCAGCAGGGGCTCCCGGTGGCGGCGATCCTGGCGGCGCCGAAGTTGCGGAACAGAGGCGGTGATAGGGCAGGGAAGTCAGACATGATCGCAGATGCCGCCATTTTTGTCTCAAAACGGCTCCAGCGGGCGGCTTTCGCCATGCTGTGTCTCATGGCGGCTCAGCTGACCCTGGCGCTAGCCAGTTGCGAGGCCGAGCCCGCCGCCATGGCCGCGCGGGTGAGCCTGGCGGAGCTGCGCTAGGCTCTGACCAACCTCACCCGACCACGCCGGAGAGATCATAGCCGGCTTCGGCGCCCTGGCTGATCAGCGTCTGGCGGTCGACAGTCCCGGCCTGCGCCTGACCGATGGCCCAGGTGACGATGGAGCGCGTGCCCGACCGGCAAAAGGCCAGCACCGGCCCATTAGCGGCTTCAACGGCCTGCCGCTGCGCCAGCACCTGGGCGGCGTCCGGACCGCCCCGCACCGGGATCGCCACATAGTCGAGACCCGCCGCCCGCGCTGCGGCCTCGATTTCCGCCCCATCAGGCTGGGCGGGGTCTTCGCCATCCGGGCGGTTGTTGATGATCAGGACAAACCCTTCCGCCGCAGCCTGCGCCACGTCGCCCACGGCGATCTGCGGGCTGACGGAGAACTGGTCGGTGACGCGTCGGAACTGGGTCATGGAAGCCTTGGGGTGTGACGAAGGTTACGGCATTGTTTGACATCATCGGGGCGCGATGAAAGTTTCGCAACGCCCGGCCCCCAGGCCGCAGGCCTTCAGCGGAAGACCAAGCCACCCCTCATGCTGCGTTTCATAGGCCGACGCCTTCTCATCGCCATTCCCACCCTGTTCCTGGTGATCACGGTGGCCTTCTTCATGATGCGCGCCGCCCCAGGCAGCCCGTTTGACGGGGACCGCAAGCTGTCGCCGGAGATCGAGGCCAACGTCATGGCCAAGTACGGCATGGACCGGCCGCTGCATGAACAGTACGGCGCCTATCTGGCCGGCGTGGTCCAGGGGGACCTGGGGCCGTCCCTGAAATACAAGGACAAGACCGTCCTGCAGATCCTGCAGGAGAATTATCGCGTCAGCCTGACGCTTGGCCTGTCCTCCATCATCCTGGCCACCGTGATCGGCGTCAGCCTCGGGGTGCTTGCGGCGCTTCGACAGAACCAGACCACCGACTATGTGGTGATGACCATCGCCATATTGGGGGTCTGTATCCCGACCTTCGTCACCGCCCCGGTGCTGGTGCTGGTGATCGCCTCCAAGCTGGGATGGCTGCCCAGCGCCGGCTGGAATGGCGGGGCGCTGCCCAACCTGATTCTGCCCATCGTGGTGCTGACCCTGCCGCAGGTGGCGATCATTTCGCGTCTGACCCGGGCCGGCATGGTCGAGGTGCTGCGGTCGAACTATATCCGCACCGCCCGGGCCAAGGGCCTGCCGGAAAATCGCATCGTGCGCCGCCACGCCCTGCGCGCCGCCATCCTGCCCCTGGTCAGCTATCTGGGGCCGGCGGCGGCGGGGCTGATCACCGGCTCCCTGGTGGTGGAGAAGATTTTCAATCTGCCGGGTCTGGGCAAGTTCTTCGTCATCAGCGCGCTTCAGCGCGACTACACCGTGGTCATGGGCATGGTGATCTTCTACGCCGCCCTGATCCTGATCCTCAATCTGATCGCCGACCTGCTGCACGCGGTTCTCGATCCGCGGGTGCGCCTGTCATGACCGGAACCATCCTGACGCCCGGCTCGCGGGTCGGCGCCGAGACCATGGAAAAGGCCGCCCGGGGCCGCAGCCTCTGGGACGACGCGCGGCGCCGGTTGTTGCGCAACAAGGCGGCCGTGGGCGGCATGATCGTGCTGGGCCTGCTGGTGCTGGCGGCGATTATCGGGCCCTATTTCACGCCCTATGCCTATGACCAGATCAACAAGGACCACGTGTGGGCCCCGCCGCTCACCCAAGGCCACCTGTTGGGCGCTGACTCGCTCGGCCGCGACCTGCTGGCGCGCCTTCTGACCGGCCTGCGGGTCTCGCTCGCCATCGGTCTGGTGGCCACCACCGTGTCGCTGATCATCGGCGTCGCCTGGGGGGCGGTCGCCGGCTATCTTGGGGGGCGGATCGACGAGATCATGATGCGCGTCGTCGACGTGCTCTATTCGCTGCCCTTCATCTTCTTCGTCATCCTGCTGATGGTCACCTTCGGCTCGAACATCATCCTGATCTTCGTCGCCATTGGGGCGGTGGAATGGCTGACCATGTCGCGGATCGTGCGGGGCCAGACCCTGTCGCTGAAGCACAAGGAGTTCGTCGAGGCCGCCCGCGCCGCAGGCCTGGGCGACGGCGGCATTATCGCCAAGCACATCATCCCCAACCTGCTGGGCCCTGTGGTGGTCTATGTGACTCTGACCATCCCCGCCGTGATCCTGGCCGAAAGCTTCCTGTCTTTCCTGGGACTTGGCGTTCAACCGCCCATGGCTTCACTGGGCACTCTGATCGCCAATGGGGCCCAGGACATGGAGCTGGCCTGGTGGCTGCTGGTCTTCCCGTCCCTGACCATGGTCGTCACTCTGATGAGCTTCAACTTCATCGGCGACGGCCTGCGCGACGCCATCGATCCCAAGGACCGATAGGCGCGGGGGTGCGCTCGCTCCTGATCCCCAGCCCGTTTGTGGGAGCGGTCGCCTGGGAGCCTGTTCGACGGATCATGTCAGACGCGCTGGTTGTCGATCTCGGAGGTCTACCGGGGCAGGATGTCTACGGCGAGGTCGCCGGGCGGGTCGCCGAGATAGCCGGCCAGGACGACTGCATCGCGGTCCTCCACAGCAGCGCAGGGAGTTTCGCCCCTGCGCTTTTCCCCCGGGTCGCCGGCCTTCGTGGGCTCGTCTTTGTCGATGCTGTCCTGCCGCACCCTGGGCGGGCGGTGGTCGACATCTCCCCACCCGAACAGATCGACCACTTGCGCCAGCTGTCGGTGGCGGGTCGGATCGCCCCGTGGAACCAGTGGTTCGCGAAGGATCCGACTGTGGGGTGGATTCCCGACGCCAGCATGAGAGCTCGCTTCCAGGCCGATCTGCCCCAGGCCCCGCTCGCGGTGTTGGAGGCCCCCGCGCCGGCCTCAGACCTCTGGGCCGGCGCGCCCTGCGCCTTTGTTCGGCTAAGTCGCGGTTATGAAGCCAATGCGTTGAGAGCCGAGGCCATGGGCTGGCCGGTGCGACGCGCCGATCTCACCCATCTGGCAATGTTCACCCACCCAGATGAAGTGGCCCGACTGCTGGACGGGCTCCCCTTCGCCTGAGCCCAGCCTCTATTGCACCCGTTTGGCCCGAACGGCGCGCTGGCCGTCCAGGTTCATGAAGTAGCTGCCCAGGGAGGCCTTGCGGATCTCCACCTTGGATCCGGCTCGCGGGCGGCGGCCGACCACTTCGGTGTCGGTCTGCTGCCAGACCGCGCCGTCCTCCAGTTCGATCACCCACTTGCCGTCGGCCTGATAGGCGCGCTTGGCCACGCCGGTGATGTTGTCCATCTCCTCGGGCGCGACGCCGCGCTCGAAGAGCGCCATGGACGGCATGGTGAAGCCGAAGGTCTGGCGGCGCACCGTGCGGGCCTGCTCGCGATCGACCACGACGATGTCGCCCTTCGCCTCGGCCTGATCCATGGCCCCGGCGGCCTGATCGTAGCAGGCCAGCCTCGCCGCATCGTCGCTGAGGCCCCGGCAATCGAGCAGGGACTGCAGAATCGCCGCGCGTCCCGGGACGCCGGGGGACTGCGCCTGGGCGCCTAGGGGCGCTAGCGCGCATGCGCCAGCGAGCGCCAGGCTGAGTCTTGCCCCGGGCCAAAAACCTGTCATCGGTTGCCTCATGATCTTTCCAAGCCTCATTGAAGAGGTCCGCCGCGGTCGGCGCAATCTCTTCTCTTCGCCCAAGGCCGCCCTGGCGGTTCTCGTCCCTGCGCTGCTCACGGCCACCGTGGCCTGTGCGCCCCAGGCGCCGGTCCGTCCCCCTTGTCCCGAGGGGGAGGTTTGCCTTCTGATCGGCAACGGCTCAGAGCCCGCCACGCTGGATCCCCATAAGGCGACTGGCACGTGGGAAAGCCGCATCCTGGCCGACGCCTTCATGGGCCTGACCCAGGACGACGCCAGCGGCGAGGCCATTCCCGGCATGGCCGAGCGCTGGGAGGTCAGCGATGACGGCCTGGTCTGGACCTTCTACCTGCGCGAGGCGGTCTGGTCGGACGGCGTGCCGGTCAGCGCCGACGACTTCGTCTTCTCCCTGCAGCGTATCCTGCTGCCGGAGACGGCCTCGGAATATTCCTCGCTGCTCTATTTCATCGAGGGCGCCCAGGCGCTGAACGAGGGCAAGGCCGGTGTCGAAACGCTGGGGGTCAGGGCGATCGACCCCCGCACCCTGGAAATCCGCCTGGTCCACCCGGCCCCCTATCTGACCGAGGTGGCCAAGCACCAGACCATGTCGCCGGTGCCCAAGCACCTGGTGGAGCGCCTGGGCGACGCCTGGGTCCAGCCGCAGAACATCGTCACCAACGGCCCCTATCGCATCGCGACCTGGCGACTGGGCGACCATGTGCGGATGACCAAGAACCCGCTCTTCTATGAGGCCGACAAGGTCTGCGTCGATCAGGTCTACTACTACCCGACCTCCGACGCGGCGAGTTCCGAGCGCCGGGTTCGGCGCGGCGAGTTGGATATCAGCTATGAGGTCCAGTCCAACCGGATCGCCTTCCTGCGGGAAGAAATCCCCGACTATGTGCGGACCCACACCTATCTCGGCGTCGCCTATCTGGCCTTCAACTCCAATGTGGAGCCCCTGAAGGACGTCCGGGTGCGCCGGGCCATCAGCATGGCGCTGGACCGGGAGTTCATCACCGACAAGCTGCTGCGCGGCGGCCAGGTCCCGGCCTACAACTACGTGCCGCCGGGCGTGGCCAACTACGTGTCGCCCCCGGAGCCCGAATGGTCGAAATGGCCGCTGGAGCGCCGACAGGATGAGGCCAGGCGTCTGCTGGCGCAGGCCGGCTATGGCCCCTCAAACCCGCTGAAGCTTGAGATCAAGCACCGGAATTCGTCGGACCCGACCCTGTTCATGCCCGCCATCCAGGCCGACCTGAAGCAGGTGGGCATTGATCTCGCCCTGGCGCAGAACGAGGTCCAGATCGCCTATGCGGCCTATCGGGTGCGAGACTTCCAGATCGCCGATGCGGGCTGGGTCGCCGACTATAACGACGCCATGAGCTTCCTGTACCTGAACGGCTCGAACGCCGGGTCTCAGAACTACGGCGACTATAGCAATCCCCGCTATGACGAGCTGCTGCGTCTGGCCGACAATGAGCCTGACGCCGAGATCAGGGCCGGCCATCTCGCCGAGGCCGAGCGTATCATGCTCGAGGACGCGCCCATCGTTCCGGTCTATTTCCTGAACACCAAGGCGCTGGTGAACCCCAAGATCACCGGTTGGGTGGACAACATAATCGACCACCACCGGACGCGATATCTATGCGTCAAGGATGCTCAGGGTGCGGATCGGGGCATGAATTGATCGCCAAGCGCCTTAGCCGTGACCAGTCTGTGTCTGGAATGTGACAGGTAGGGCGCGAAAACATTGCGGCTTGTTAATGGCCGTTGACCCCCGTTCCGTAACCCCCGTAACTCCCCCGTAACCCGGGTCGGTCTCGATCCGCGGGACACTTTTTTTGTGGGGAGCGGCTCGGCGCCTGTCCGTATCGGATGTGTGATCGGCCCGCTGGAGGATCTGACCTTGAACATCAAATCCAAGCGACAGCGCCTGATGGCGTCATCGATGATCTGTGGCGCGGCTTTTGCCGCCATGGCCGTTTCGCCGGCCGCCGCCCAGGTCGCCGAAGTCGAAGAACTGGTCGTCACCGGTTCGCGCATTCAGGTGCCCGGCCTTGAGTCGGCCAGCCCGATCCTGACCGTCGGCGCAGCCGAAATTGGTCTGCAGCAGCAGCCGGAAGTGGAAAAGATCATCCGCTTCCTGCCCATCTCCGTCCCCTCGGACGGCGACGCGGTGAACAACGGCACCGCCGGCGTGTCCACGATCAACCTGCGCGGCCTCGGCGCCCAGCGGAACCTGATCCTGATCGACGGCCAGCGGGTCACCCCGTACAACACCGACGGCGAAGTCGACGTCTCGGTCATCCCGACCGCCTTCCTTGAGCGGATCGACATCATCACCGGCGGCGCCTCGGCCGTGTATGGTTCGGACGCCATCTCCGGCGCCGTCAACTTCATCCTGAAGAAGGATTTTGAAGGCGTCGAACTGGACAGCAAGTACTCGGTGTCCGGCGAAGGCGATGGCGAGGTCATCACCACCTCGCTGACCTTCGGCTCCAACATCGCCGATGGCCGCGGCAACGTCGCCATGAGCATGAACTACTCCAAGCGTGAAGGCGTCCTGCTCGGCGCCCGTCCGCTCGGCAACCTCGGCATCGTGACCGCCTCGGGCGCCAACTATCAGCAGTTCCTGGATGGTCAGGGGCCGGTTGCGGCGCCGGCCGGCTGCGGCGGCCCCGGTTCGGTGGCTTCTGGTGGTTCGACCACCACGGTCCCGACCCGCACCCAGATCACTGGCGTCGGCGCGGCCGCGTTCCAGTTCCGTGAAAACGGCGACCTGGGCGCCAACTGCGGCGTGTTCAACTTCAACCCCTTCAACTACTACCAGACCCCGCAGGAGCGTTACGGCGCCACCGCGATCGGCTATTACGAGCTGGCCGAAAATGTTGAGGCCTATGGCCGCTTCATCTACTCCTCGACCAACGTGACCCAGCAGGTCGCTCCGTCGGGCATCTTCGGCAACTCGTTCTTCGTGCCGCTGGCCAACCCCTATCTGACCGCCCAGGCGCGTACGACCCTGATCACGGCGGCCAACGCCGCCCGCACCGCCGGCACCCTGCCGGCCACCAGCTGGCGCGACCTGAACACCAACGGCGTGGTCGACACCGCCGATGACCTGAGCCTGGTCATCCGTCGCCGCACCGGCGAGCTGGGCGCGCGTTCGACCACCTACGACAACAACCTCTTCCAGTTCACCCTCGGCCTGCGTGGCCAGCTGATGGATAACTGGAACTGGAACGTCTACCTCCAGAAGGGTCAAGTTGACCGGACCAACATCTCGGCCGGCTACACCAACACCACCAACTTCGGCAACGCGCTGAACGCGGTCTCCACCACCACCTGCCGCGTCGACACCGGCTCGTGCGTGCCGATCAACGTCTTTGGCGCTTACGGCACCATCACCCCGGCCATGGCGGCCTATTCCAGCGCCACGGCGATCATCTCCGAAGCCTACGAGCAGACCGTGTTCAACGCGTCTGTGAACGGCGAACTCGGCGCCCTTCAGAGCCCCTGGGCCACCCAGCCTGTCGTGGCTTCGGTCGGTGTCGAATATCGTGAAGAGTACGGCCGCTTCACCCCCGACGAGTGCTGGAAGCTCGCCCCCGTCAGCTGCCTCGGCGGCGCCGGCGGCAACCAGCTCCCGATCGCGGGCGGCTTCGACGCTCACGAAATCTTCGGCGAAATGATCGTTCCGATCGCCATGGACCAGCCCCTGGCTCAGTCCCTGGGTCTGGAGCTCGGCTATCGTTATTCGGACTACAACCCGACCGGGACCTACAGCACCTGGAAGGCCGGTCTGAACTACGAGCCCTTCGATGGTCTGCTGCTGCGTGTCATGCGTCAGCGCGCCGCCCGCGCTCCGAACGTCGGTGAAATCGCCTCGCCGGTGGTCACCGCCCTGCGGAACGCCGACTTCGACCCCTGCTCGCTGGGTAACCCCCGTGCGATCTCGGCCGAAGTGCGCGCCCGTTGTATCGCGACTGGCATGACCGCCGCCCAAGTCGGCACGGTCCAGGACATCGTGTCTGGCCAGATCAACACCTTCGAAGGCACCGATCTCCAGAACCTGCCGTCGGCGGAACTGGCTGACACGACCACCGTCGGTATGGTTTGGAGCCCGACCTTCCTGACCGCCCTGCGCAGCCCGATCGTCTCGGTCGACTACTACGACATCGAGGTGAAGGACTACATCGGGGCCTTCTCCGCCCAGGAAACCCTGGACGGCTGCTACACCTCGGGCATCCAGCAGTTCTGCGACCGCATCGTCCGCGTCAACGGCGACATCGCCTCGCCGGGTTCGGGCGTCCAGCGCTACACCACCAACCTGAACTACATTCGCGCTGAAGGCATCGAAGCCGCGGTCAACTTCGGCCTCGACCTCGACACCGTCGGCCTGAATGAGCGCTGGGGCAGCCTGGCCTTCTCGTGGACCGGTAACTACTACCTGACCAACGAGTCGCGCTCGAGCACCACCGTGCCGGAAATCGACTGCCTGGGTTACTACGGCACCCAGTGCGGCAACCCGACCCACAAGTTCCGCTTCGTCCAGCGGACCACCTGGACCATGGGCGACCTGCAGGTGTCCTACCTGTGGCGTTACCTGAACAAGGTCGAGATCGAGCCGGTTCAACAGCCGAACACCTTCGCGGCCTTCCGCGAAATCGAGGCCTACAACTACATCGATCTGGCCGCGAGCTACGCCTTCAACGACGTGGCGAAGGTGACCTTCTCCGTGCAGAACCTGCTCGAGAAGGATCCCCCGGTCCTCGGCAACGAAGCGGCCACCACCTCGGCCAACTCGGGCAACACCCTGCCCAGCGCCTACGACACCCTCGGCCGCATCTTCGCGGTCGGCCTGAACCTGCGGTTCTAAAAGACCTCAGTCAGACCTGGAGCGGGGGCGGCGGACTTCGGTCCGCCGCCCTTTCTTTTTGTCTCAAGGTCTGGGGCCTGGCTGTCTGGAGCTCGTGGCTCCGGCAGGCGCGTCGATGCCCGGACATGGCGCGGCCAGGGCACAGGATCTGCCCCTGTGCGATTGACGCGTTCGTCCGGTCGCGCTCCTCAGGGCCATATGGCGGGTGTCACCCAGCCGTGGTTCCCGGCAGGCGCACCGCCCGAACGATCGGAGACCTATCCAAGCTGAAACTGAGGCGAGCCATCTTCACGTCCTGCGCGCCAGGCTAAAGCCCGCGTCGGGAGGCCTAAGCTCAGGCGGATGCCCGCGCTGGCCGTCGTCCCTGGACCTGGACCAATCGCTTCAGGGGATGGGCTTAGGCGCCAGGACGGCCGCGGCGTTCTGGCTGCGCAGCCGTTCGGCGGCCAGGGTGTCCAGCACCCCTTGGGCGCGGGGATCGCCCAGGACCCAGGCCGCAGCCGCGAGGGTCTTCACAGACATTGACCCCACGCCCAGGGCCCGCTCAAGGGCCTGCAGGGGCGTGGCCTGGGGCGTCATGCGCCGCAGACGGACCTCGCCTTCAAGACCCGCCAGGGCCTTGGCCTTATCGACGGCCTGATAGAAGCCGCCGAGCTCGTCCACAAGACCCAGGGACTTGGCCTGGGCGCCGGTCCACACGCGCCCGCGGGCGATCTCATCGACCCGCTGCGGCGTCAGATTGCGGCCGCGGGCCACGCGAACGATGAACTCGTCATAGACATTGTCCATCATGGCTGAGAAGGCGGCTTCCTGGGCCGGCGTGAAGCTTCCTCCGGCCCCATAAGCCCCCGCGAACTCACCACCAACGCCCAGTTCGCGCATGTCGACGCCGAACTCGGCCAGGGCAGGGCCCAGGGCGAGCTTGCCCCCATAGACGCCGATGGAGCCCGTCAGGGTCGTGGGCTGGGCGACGATGGCCGAGGCTTCCGAGGCGATCCAGTAGCCGCCGGAAGCGCCATAGGTCCCCATGCTGACCACCACGGGCTTGTCGGCGGCCTTGGCGGCCCGGACGGCGGCCAAAATCTGTTCCGAGGCGGTGTCCGACCCCCCAGGAGAATTGACCCGCAGCACCACGGCCTTGATGTCGTCGTCCTCGGCCGCCTCATAGAGGGCGTCGGCCACGTCGTCGGAGAAGATCATGGCGCTGGGGGCCAGCGGATTGGACAGGCCGTTCTGACCCGTGGTGATCGGGCCCTCGGCCTCGATCAGAGCGATGGTCGGACCCGAGCGCTCGAGGGGACCGATGCTGCGAGCGTAGGCGGACAGGTCCAGCAGTCGGGAGTTATCACCGGCGGCGTCCAGCAGGGTCTGCTCGGCCTCATGCAGGTGGCCCAGCTTGTCGATCAGCCCAAGCTCCAGCGCCTGGGCGGCGGAGTAGGGCCCCGATTCCAGGCGAGTCCGCAGGACGGCGGGCTCCATCGCCCGGTCGCTGGCGGCGAGGCCGAGGGCGCTGGAATAGACGGAATTCATCCAGGACAGCTGCGCCGTGCGATGGGCGGCGGTGTAGTCGCTGTGCAGGTAGCCGTTGACCGCGTTCTTGAACTCCTTGCGCTGTTCGAAATCGGGCTGGATCTGGTGCTCATCGAAGAAGCGCTTGAAGAAGACATCCTCCACCGCCAGGCCAGTCGCCTGCAGCGAGGCGCCCGGCTGCATCCAGAGGTCGCCGGCCGCGGCGCCCACCATGTAGGTCGAGGTCACCACGCCAGACTGATAGAGGCCCTGGCTGTGGGCGATCACCGGCTTGCCCGCGGCCTCAAAGCGGCGCAGGGCCAGGCGGATCTCGTCGGCCGCCCCCGGCTCCATGCCCACCTCGGGCAGGCGCACGAGCAGTCCCTTCACCCGCCGGTCGGTCTCGGCCCGGTGCAGGGTTTCAATGACCGACATCACCGAGGTTGAGCCGCCGGTGAAGGCCGAGAAGGGGTTCTGGACGTCCTGGTCGCTGAGGGCTGTGCGCAGGTCGAGTTGCAGAACCACCTCGCCCGGCACCGGGGCCGGACGGGTGGCGCCGGCCGCAATGACGATCAGCAGAAAGGGAACGCCCACCAGGAAGAGGGTCAGGCCGGCGAAAACGCCGCCCATGGTGGTCAGGAACTGCTTCATCGAGGGTCCGTGCGGGGAGGAGGCTTCTATCCCACCCTATATCGGGGCCCGTTGCAGGGAAATGAAGGCCTGACGGACCGCCCGGACCGGACGGCCCGTCAGGAAACAGCTTGCAGGCTCAGGGCGCAGCCTGAATCTGCGTCGGCAACACATAGTCGACGCTCGCCCCCGGACCCAGGGGCAGGTCGAGGGCGGTCCAGCCCAGCACCATGACCAGCCCCGCCACGAGGAAGGTCAGGGAATAGGGGACCATGACCGCCATCAACGATCCGACCCGGAAGTCGGGCTGGTAGCGCTGGGCGAAGCCGAGGATCAGGGGGAAATAGACCATCAACGGGGTGATGATGTTGGTGGTGGAATCGCCCATACGGAAGGCCGCCGTGGTCATTTCCGGGCTCACCCCAAGCAGCATGAGCATCGGGACCAGGATCGGCGCCAGCGCCGCCCATTTGGCCGAGGCCGAGCCGATGAAGATGTTGATGGTAGCTGTGAGCAGAACGATGGCGGTCAGCAGGAGCGGCAGCGGCAGGCCCGAGGCCCGCAGGCCCTCAGCCCCATGGATGGCGATGATGGCTCCGAGGTTCGACCAGTTGAACATGGCGACGAAGTGCGCGGCGACGAAGGCCAGCACGATATAGGGGCCCATCTCGGCCATGGACTGGCCGGTCAGGCGCACCACGTCGCCCTGGGTCTTCACCGTCCCGACCGCCGCCCCGTAGGCGACGCCGCACACCAGGAAGAGCAGGAAGAAACCCGCCACCAGGGACGAGTAGAACGGCGTCAGACGCTCTCCGGGGCCACCCTCGGCGTCGATGAAGGGGGCCGCCGGACCAAGAGTCATGGCCGCCCACAGGCCGATCACGACCACGGCGCCCAGGCCCGCCCAGATCAGGCCCTTGCGTTCCCGGGCGCTGGCCGCCTCGATCTCGGCCTCACTCTCCGCCGCCTCGACCGGCGCAGCCGAAACCCAGGGGCCCAGGCGGGGCTCGACGATCTTGTCGGTGACCCACCAACCGAGGGGGGTGAAGACCACGGTCATACCCAGGATGAACCACCAGTTGCCGGCGATATTGGCCGTCCAGGTGGGATCCAGCAGGCGGGCTGCGGGCTCGGTGATGCCGAGCAGCAGAGCGTCCAGATGGCCGGGGAAGATGTTGGCCGAAAACCCGCCGGACACGCCGGCGAAGGCTGCGGCGATGCCGGCCACGGGATGGCGGCCAGCGGCGGCGAACACCACGCCGGCCAGCGGGATCAGAACCACATAGGCCGCGTCTGCCGCATGGTTGGCGATGATGGCGGTGAAGATGATGATCGGGGTCAGCAGAGCCTTGGGCGCCTTGGAGACGCTGGCGCGCATGGCGGCAGAGAACAGGCCGGTCCGCTCTGCAACCCCGGCGCCCAGCATGACGGTCAGGACAAACCCAAGGGGCGCAAAGCTGGTCAGGGTCCGGGGCATGTCCACGAACAGCCGCCGAAGGTTCTCGGACGTGGCCAGGCTGACGGCTGCAAGGGTCTCGCCGGTGACCGGATTCAGCGCTGAAACGCCAAGGCCGGCGGCCACCATGCTGCCCAAGAACAGGGCCGCGATCATCCAGACAAAGATGACCACCGGATCGGGCAGGCGATTGCCCACCTTCTCGATCATCCCCAAGACACCTGACTGCATAGCCATCCGGCTGACCCCTCCGCGAATTTGCGCCTAGCTTCGCGATGCGGAGCGCCCTGGCAAGCCTTGCCTTCCGATCAGGGGTCGGATGTGGCCTCCTCGGGCGGCGAAATCTCATTGGCAGGCGTGTCCGCCCCTGCGCCGGGTGGCTCCAGGAGCCGCTCGCCCTCTTCAGAGGGCGCCGACTCGTCCGGGGGGATATCCGGCGCGCCCCTGTCGAGCATCTCGCTGAGGGTGTCGACCACAGCCGAGACCGGCGAGGCGCGGGCCGCCCGGCGCGCCCGAATGTCGGCGGTGATGGCGAAGGCCCGGCGGTTGGCCTCAGACTCCAGAACCCGCCAGTCGCTCACATAGCTTGCGGCGAAACCCTCGGTCCCCAGCCGGCGATACTGCTCCATGTGTGCAAGCTCATGCGCCCACAGCCACACGTTTTCGGCCACAGCGGCGTCCGAGAAGACGATCAGGTCCTTCAGGGTGACCGCGCCTTCTTCGTAATACCAACGGGCCAGCAGAGAGCCGAGACCCAGGTCCTGGCCTGCCGTGGTCCAGCGGGCGCTGTCGAGAATTCCATCGTCGAAATAGGGGGAGAGGGCGGTGCGGATCTCGTCCGGCATGGCCTGAGGCGTTTGCGCCGCCATGGCCTGGGTGCGGGAGAACCGGATCGCCTGGACAAGGGCAGGGCCTGTGACAACCGGCGAGCGCCGAAGCGCGGCTTCGGAGGCGGCGCGGGCCTGGTCGGCCGTATTGCGCGCCGTCTGCTCGACACTGGCGCGCCACTCTGCGGGTGGCCTTAGGCTCGCCTCATCAGGTTCGCCTGAACACGCGGCGAGGGTGAGGGCCATCGCCACACTGAGAAGCCGGGGCGTCCGCCATAGGCGGCCGTTGATGAGGTTCATCTTCAGGGTCAAACCCATCGCTCGACTGTCTGGCCCGCCGCCCTCGACGCCCCAGGGCTTAGCGCTCTGGCCCCGGCCCGGTTCCCGGTGGCGAGACCCAGGGCGCTGTCTCTACCTAAAGGGCGCCGAAGTGGTCCCGGACGAGTCTGGCGATGGCGCCGGACACATCGCGGCGACTTGACGGATCAGTGGGCTCTATGTCCAGCCGGGCGAGCACAGGCGCGTCGGCCTTGCGCGCCGCGCGGTCATAGGCCGGGTCATAGTGCAGATCGATGAGGGCCTGGGCGAGATCGGCGAAGGCGCCGGCCGCGATCATCGCCCGCCAAGCCTCCCGCCGTTCCCGGCTGGGCGCCACGGGCAGCCGGTCGAACGCCGCTTCCAGGGCGTCGATATCGGCGGAGATGTCGCCGTAGGCGGCGGCCAGATACTGCGCCCGGCTGGCCTGAGGCGCGTCCAGCACGATGCGCGGCGCTGTCTGCATGGCCCGCCACAGAACGGGCGGGGTCATCCGGTCACCGATCTTGCTGGCCTCGGCCTCCACCACGATCGGCCGCGTGAGGTCCAGGCCGTCCAGGACCTGAAGCAGGCGGGACTCAAACAGTTTCTGGCTCGGCTGCGGCCGGTCAGCGAGGGCGCCAAACAGCGAGCCGCGGTGCGCCGCCAGCCCCTCCAGATCGATCACCTGCGCGCCCATCCCGGCCAGCTCATGCAGAACTTCGGTCTTGGCCGACCCCGTATGGCCGTCGATCAGCAGCAGTTTCAAGTCCAGCGCGCTGTCATAGAGTCTGGCGGTCACCAGGCGTCGATAGGTGCGGTAGCCGCCACGCAGCAGGGTCACGGGCCATCCCACCTGGGACAGGATTGTCGCCATGGCTTCCGACCGCTGCCCGCCGCGCCAGCAATAGATCAGCGGACGAAAGCTGGCTGGCCGGTCGGCCAGGGCGGTCTCCAGGTGAAGCGCAATGTTGCGGGCCACATGGGCCGCGCCGATCCGTCGGGCGAGGAACCGGGACTCCTGGACATAGATGGTCCCCACCTGCGCCCGTTGCTGGTCGTCCAGCACCGGCAGGTTCTCGGCGCCGGGCAGGTGGTCGAGGGCGAACTCGGCCGGGCTGCGCACATCGATGACCGCGTCATAGCGGGCCAGGTCGGCGGCGCTCACCGCCTCGGTCACGTCAAATCCTGGCATACGCGCTCTTGCCTCCGCCCCGGTGCTATACAACGAACCGAAGACCCTTCGACACAAGGACGAGACCCGATGGCGCAGCAGGTGCGGTTGACTGATCTGGCCCATGGCGGCGGCTGTGGCTGCAAGCTGTCGCCCGCCGTCCTGCGGGAGATCCTGGCGGGCGTGCCCCAGGCCGCCCTGTTCCCGAATCTGCTGGTGGGAACCGAGACCTCCGACGACGCGGCCGTGTGGCGGCTGAACGACCAGCAGGCCCTGGTGGCGACCACCGACTTCTTCATGCCGGTGGTGGATGACCCCTACGACTTTGGCCGCATCGCCGCGACCAACGCGATCTCCGATGTCTACGCCATGGGGGCGACGCCGATCTTTGCGCTGGCCATTGTGGGCATGCCCATCGGCCAGCTGTCGACCGAACAGATTTCCGGGATCCTGGCCGGCGGGGCGGCGGTCTGCGCCGACGCCGGCATTCCGGTGGCCGGGGGCCACTCCATTGACAGCGTCGAGCCGATCTATGGTCTCGTGGCCCTGGGCCTGGTTCACCCCGATCAGGTGATGACCAACCGCACTGCCAAGGCCGGAGACATCCTGCTGCTCACCAAGGGGCTCGGCGTCGGGGTGCTCAGCGCGGCCTTCAAGCAGCAGAGGCTGGATGAGGCAGGTTACGGGGCCCTGATCGCCTCGACCACCCAGCTCAACCGGATCGGCGCCGAGCTGGGCGGGTTCGCCGGCGTGCATGCCGTGACAGATGTCACGGGCTTCGGCCTTTTGGGTCACACCCTGGAAATGTGCCGGGGTGCTGGCCTCGCCGCCGAGATTCGCGCCGAGGCCCCGGTCCTGCTGAGCGGTGTGGAAGCCCTCTCCCGGGCGGGCGTCCGCACCGGCGCATCTGGACGTAACTGGGCCAGCTATGGCGAGGCCGTCCACCTGCCAGAGGCCTTTCCAGAATGGCGCCGTGACATCCTGTGCGACCCGCAGACCAGCGGCGGCCTGCTGATCGCCCTGGGCGAGGCGGCGCTGCCGGCTGTCATGGCGCGGCTCGGCGAACTGGGCGCGGAAGCGGCGGCCGTGGTCGGGCGCATGGTGGAAGGCGAACCGTCAGTCCGGGTGGTCTGACCCTTCGTCCTGCGGCTGCACCCGGCCGTCCACCAGCTGGATCCGGCGATCGCAGCGGGCGGCGACATGTTCGTCGTGGGTGCAGATCAGGAAGGTCCCGCCGTCCTCGCGATTGACCTCTCCCATCAGGTCGAGGACCTGGCCGGCCGAGCGTAGGTCGAGATTTCCCGTCGGCTCATCGGCGATGATCAGGTCTGGCTTGTTCATCAGCGCCCGGGCGATCGCCACCCGTTGTTTCTGCCCCCCCGACAGCCGCGTCGCGGGAAAGTCAGCCCGATCGGCGAGGCCGACGCGGTCCAGCAGGGACAGGGCGCGCCGACGCATGTCTGGGGTTATGCCGCCAGCCGGCGCCGCGGCTGGAAAGGCCACATTCTCCATGGCGGTGAAGTCGGGCAACAGATGGTGGAACTGGAAGACGAAGCCCAGGCGCTGATTGCGGAAGGCCGCCCGCGCCCTTTCGCTCATCCCTTCGACGCGCTGGCCGGCGATCTCGATCTCGCCCGCGGTGGGCCGCAACAGAAGCCCCAGGATCGACAACAGGGTGGACTTCCCCGACCCCGACGCCCCAACCAGCGCCACCAGCTCGCCGGTCGCCAGTTCCACGTCGACGCCGCGCAGCACCTCGGTCTCCTCATCGCCATTGCGGAAGGTCATGACGATCCCACGGGCCTGCAGAACCCGGCTCATTGCTGGATCGCCTCCAGGGGATCGATCCGCGAGGCGGACCTGGCCGGGAAGGCCGAGGCCAGCACCGCGCCAATGGTGGTCAGGATCAGCACCGCGAC
Source organism: Caulobacteraceae bacterium (assembly GCA_027489335.1). GTDB lineage: Bacteria > Pseudomonadota > Alphaproteobacteria > Caulobacterales > Caulobacteraceae > Phenylobacterium. Next base: position 169,812 of record JAIXZX010000004.1, read on the forward strand.
ATAGCCGCCCCGTTCCGGCGCGATCGGCAAGGGCGCATTTCCCTCAGCATCTGTGAGAGAGGCCAGGAAGCTGCAAAGCCCATAGCCGCTGACGCAACCGAGCAGTCCGCCCGCCAGCCCGATCAGCAGGCCCTGCAGCATGAAGACCGCCACGATGAAGCCGCCGGAGATACCGAAGGCGCGCATGATCCCCACCTCGCTGCGCCGCCGATAGGCCGACAGGACGAGCGCGCTGGCCACGCCGATGATGATCGAGATCAGCGAGAAGATCTGAATCAGAGTCCCGGTGCGTCCCTGGGCCTCCAGAGCGTCTTCCAGGTTCAGGTTCTTGTCCTGCCAGGGGGTGGCGCGCAGGCCGGTGGCGCCGGCGAGGAAGTCGGCCACCTCGCGCGCCCGCCCCGGATCATCCAGCTTGATCTCGATATTGGTCACCCCTTCGGGCAGATCGAACAGGGGCCGTGCGGTCTGCAGGGACAGGAAGGCGACCCGGGAATCCAGGCTCTGCAGACCGGTCTTGAAGACGCCGCGCACGGTCAACAGGCGCTCGCCGCCCCGGTCGGTGCGCAGCAGCACCGGCTGGCCGGCGGTGAGGCCCAGGTCCTCGGCGAGCTGCGTGCCGATCAGCAGGCCATCAGCCCCCAGCGCCCCCTGGCCAGCGACGAGGTTGGGGGTGATCGGGGTGATGGCGTCGAGCCCCTCCGGCTCCAGTCCGGTGACCGAAACCGGCTGGACCGCCTCGCCCTTGACCAGGAAGGCGTTGCCGCTGATCTGCGGACTCAGGGCCGAGATTCCCGGCTGGCGGGTGATTAGCTCGGCGGTGGAACGCCAGGCGCGGATCTGGCGGCGCTGGAAGGTGGAGACCAGGGCCACGCCCTCGGTGCGGACGGCCGGGTCGCCGGGCAGGATTTCCGCCAGGCGGGTGGCGGGCTCCAGGCTCACATGGGCGCTGTTGGCAGTGACCTCGTCGGTCAGCCGCACCGCCAGCCCCTCGATCAGGGCGGTGATGAAGATGAAGACGGTGACCCCGAGCGCCACGCCGGTCACCAGCAGCACGGTCTGGGCGGGATTGGAGGTCAGGTAGCGCCGGGCCACCTTGAGGGCGAACATGGCTCAGCCCGCATCCGGAGACGAAACCGGACGGACCTTGTCCCCGGGGCGCAGGCCTGAGGGGTTCAGCACCACCCGGTCGTCGGCCGCCAGACCCTGCTCGATGATCGCGCCCTGGGAGGGCCAGCGGGCGATGGTGATGTCGCGGGCCTGGATGAGGTCATCGGCGTCGATCACATAGACCTTGGGCGCCGTGGTGGCGTCGACCACCGCCTGACGGGGGATCACCAGCGCGCCGTCGCGGACCTCGACAACGATGGTCACGTCCACCGACCGCCCTGGCGCGAGGACGGCGCCCACGGTTGGTCGGACCTTGACCTGACGGCCGCCAGTGGAGGAATCGACCTTGGGTGAAACTTCGCTCACCACCGCGGAAAACCGGGTCTCAGCCCCGGAAGCCGCGGCGCGGGCTTCCATCCCAGGCCGCAAGGCGTCGGCATAGGCCTCGTCCACTTCGGCGAGGATCTCTACGCCGTCGAGGGAGCCCAGCTCGAACAGGGTGGTGGTGGCGCTGACCACCTGGCCGTTGTCGATGGGCCGAACCAGGATCACGCCGGCCATCGGGGCGCGGACGACGAATTCGCGGCTGCGTGCGGCCGAGGCGCGCGCGGTCGCCTGGGCTGCGGCGACCGAGGCTTCGGCCGACCGAAGGCGCGCCCGGGCCTGATCGAGGGCCGCCTGGGCGGCGAAGCCTTGGCGCGCCAGAGTTTGCGTTCGCTGAAAGGCCAAGCGCGCCTCAGCGGCTTCAGCCTGAGCCGCCAGCACCCGGGCGGCTTCCGCTTCGGTCTGCGCCGCCTCGACGGCGGCGCGCAGCCGGGCCAGGGGCTGGCCCTCAGCCACCTGGTCGCCGTCGTCCGCCAGCAGTTCGATGACCTCGCCCGGATTGGGTGAGCGAACCTCCACCAGGTCCAGGGGACGAACACGCCCGACCACGGCCAGCACGAGCTCCGTCGTCTGGGGACGCACGGTGACGACAGGAACCTCCGGCGGCTGACGGCTCAGCACCAGGGCGATGACGGCGACGACCCCCACTACGAGGATGACGGCAGCAAGCCGCAGCCGCTTTGCGTTTCGGCTCATTGTGAAGCCGTCTGGTCGACGCCGACGCAGGCCAGGATGTGCGACCACTCTTCGTCAGTGACGGGCTGCACCGACAGACGGAAGGAGGTGACCAGGGACATCCCTTTCAATGCGGGGTCGGCCTTGGCCTCGGCCAGGGTGAAGGGGCGCGGCAGAGGTTCGACGGCCCGCACATCGACGCAGACGAAGACGCCCTTGGGGTCGGTGGGGTCGGGATAGGCCTCGGCGATGACCTCGCAGACACCGACGATCTCCTTGCCGGCCTGGGAGTGATAGAAGAACGCCTGATCGCCACGCGTCATGGCCATCATGTTGAGCTTGGCTGTGTGGTTGCGGACCCCGTTCCAGGGTTCTCCCGCCGCGCCGCGGGCGACGAGATCGTTCCAGGAGAACACGTCCGGTTCGGACTTCAGCAGCCAATAGGCCATGGCGCACTCCACATCTTGGTCCAGCAGTCTAGCTCAGGGACAGAGGCAGGACCTAGAGCGCCAGCGGGGCGTCATAGCCCGTCAGCTCGAGATAGCCTCGCCCGCCTTCGGTGCGCACCGCCCCTTCCCAATAGACCGGGCCGATGGGCCGGCTGTCGAGTTCCTGATCATCGAACAGGGGCTCCAGCCGCCAGACCCGGGGACCGCCCGGCGTCCGCACCTGGATGTCCCGGGCGATCGGATAGCGGGCGCCGGTGCGCGGGGAGCGCCACTGCCGCCGGGTGACGAACCGGACATCGCCGGGGGCGAAGATGGTTGTTCGGCCATCGGATCTGCGCAGGGAGCCGCCGGCCCACACCGCAGCGCCCTTGCCGTCACGCACCTGGAAGGCGGTCAGCGCGCCCCCGCCGTCCAGATTGATCCCCGCCCAGTCCCAGCCCACGGCCCGGGCGTCCAGCAGGGTGGAGGACCATTCCTGATCCATCCAGGCCTCCCCGGTGACGGGGATGCGGCGGCCTTCCCGGGTCAGGGCGCCGGTGACCTTCAGGTGCGGCAGACTGTAATAGTAGCTCGACTGGTCAGGGCGCGGCCCCTTGCGACTGAACCCCCGCTCGCCCTGCAGCAGGGGCGGCTGGGTGGGGGCAAGGGAGAGATCCAGGGCGAAAGCCTGATCTCCGGCAGAAGCCTTCAGCACGCCGCCAGCCGCCCGGCGCAGCCGCCAGTCGTCGAGGACGAGGTCCATGTCGCCGACCTTGGCCTGCGCCAGGCCAAAGCCTGCCCGGGCGATGCGCTGGGCGTGGATCAGCCGCCCTATGGCGGGGTCGGAGATGGCCGCATGGGCGAAGATCACCTGGGTGGGGGCGAACGCGCTGGGATTGCGGGTGTCGGCGCCGGTGCGGATCCGAAAGAAGGTGATCTGGAACCCGATCGGCTGGCCCTGCGCCTGCAACCAGCCGGTGACGTACCACCACTCGGTCCTGAAGTCCGGGTGGGCGCCGTGGTCGGCCGGGAAGGACAAGGGGCGGCCAGGCCGCACGGGGGCGAAGACTGGCGCGCCCGCACGGTCCTGGGCCTGGCTGCGGCCGGCCGGCAGGATCAGGTTCGCCGCCAGCAGTCCGGCAAACGCGCGTCGGGGGATCATCACCAGTCCTCCCGCACGGCGCGCACGGCGCTGTCGGCCAGGGCGCCGCGGCCGGCTAGGACGGCTGCGCCGGCCGAGGTGGCCACCAGGGCTACGGCCAGACTGGCGAGCAACGGCCAGGGCAGTCGGGTCTCCATGGTCCAGTTGAACGACTGCGGATTGACCACGTGGATCAGCACCTGGCTCATCACTACCCCGAGTGTCAGGCCCGCCAGGGCCCCGATGGCGCCGAGCAGGGCGCCCTCGGTGGCCAGCATCTGCATGATCTGACCCCGCCGCACGCCCACATGGCGCAGCATGCCGAACTCCTTGCGACGGGCCAGCGTCTGGGCCGAGAAGGTGGTCGCCACCCCGGCTAGGCCCACCAGGATGGCGATGGCCTCCAGGGCGTAGGTCACGGCGAAGGAGCGGTCGAAGATCCGCAGCGCCACGGCGCGGATTTCCCGGGGCTCGGCGAAGTCCGCCCCCGGCGCGATCAAAGGCGGCAGGCGCGCGCGGAAGGCCTCGATCGCCGTGGCGGGCTCGACGCCGGGGGCCAGGGTCATGGCGGCCTCGGCGCGGCCGGCGTCGCCGGTCAGGCGGGTATAGGCGGCCTGATCGAGGATCAGCGCGCCGAACTGATTGGAATAGTCCCGCCAGACGCCGGCCACGGTCACCTGCGCCTGCGCGCCTGGCCCGATGGGCAGGGTCAGCCGGTCGCCGGGGCTCAGATCGTAGAGCCTGGCCATGGGCTCGGAGATCCAGACCGGCAGGCCTTCGGGCGTCACCTGGCGGCCCACCAGCGGCAGGCCCTCGCCGGCGCCCGCGCCGGCCTGGCCCCGGGCGCTGACCTGGACCGGGGGGCGGTCAGGACTGAGGCGCAGATTGAAGCTCTGGCGAAACTCGATGGCGGCGGCTTCCGGCGCCGCGGCGAGCCTGGCCTGGGCTTCAGGATCAAGGGTGAGGCCGGGGTCAAGCCGCATATAGATGTCGGCCGGCAGGATCTGGATCAGCCAGTCCTCCACCGAGCCGCGGAAGCTGTTGACCATCACCGCCATGGCCACCATCAGGCTGGTGCTGGCGACGATGCCGCAAAGCGCCACGGCCGCCTGACGCGGCGCGCCCCACAGGCGGGCGATGGCCAGGGCGATGGGCGGGGGCGGCGCCCTCAGCCGCCGCAAGGGCCCCAGCAGGCCCCGCGCCAGCCAGGGCATGGCGCCGACTCCGCCGGCCAGAATCAAGGCGATGGCGCCATAGCCAAACAGGGGAACGCCGCCGACTGGAGGACCCAGGGCCGCCAGTCCGCCTGCGGCCAGCAGGCCAAGGCTGATCCAGGGAAGCGGCTGGCCGGCGGTCTCGGCGCCTTCGCCTGAGCCGGTCTTGAGGGCGACGGCGGCTGGGATGCGCTCGGCCTGCAGGGCCGGAAACAGGCTGCCAAGGACGGCGATGGCCACGCCCAGCCCGAAGATGATCGCCGCGGCCAAGGGCGTGAAGACCAATGGCGGCCGCCCACCGCTGAAGTAGCCGCCCCCCAGGTCTCCGCCGAGCAGCCGCAGGGCGAGCTCCGCCAGGGCGACGCCCAGAACCACGCCCAGCGCGGCGCCCGCCAGGCCAAGGACGACGCCCTCGATGAGCACCTGGCCCAGCATGCCCCGGGCCGGCAGGCCGAGGACCCGCAGCAGGGCGAATTGCGGCCGCCGTCGGGTGACCGACAGGGACTGGGCCGAATAAACCAGGAAGCCGCCAGTGAGCAGGGCCACCAGAGCGAGCATCTGCAGATTGACCCGATAGGCCCGGGACAAGCTTTCGGTGCGCCGCATCTCGCTCTGCGGCGTGACCAAGGCGGCCTCTGGCGGCAGTCGCTCCTGGACCAACCGTTCGACGGCGCTGCGATCAACGCCAGGGCTGAGCCGCAGGTCCAGCCGCTGGAGCCGACCCAGCTGGTCGAACCGCCACTGGGCCGCGGCGATGTCGATCACCCCCAGGGCTCGGTCGCCGCTGACGCCCTCAAGGACGCCGACAATGCGGAAGCTGGCGCTCTGGCCTGCAGCGCTCAACCGCACCCGATCCCCGACCCGCAGCCCGCTCTGTTGCAGGGCGGCGGGTGACAGGGTGATGGCGTCCAGATCAAATACCGCCTCGGCCGTGGTTACACCGCCCTCGCCGCCGCCGACGGCGCCGCCGCCCAACAGATTGGGCGTGACGGCGGCGGCGCGCAGGGGGTCGAGGCCGAGCACGGTGAGGGGCTCGCCCCGGTCCGTGCGGGCGCGCAGCTCTACGACGGGGCTGGCGGTGGCCACCCCCTCCAGTCGCGCGAGGGTTGGATAGAGGTCTTCGTCGAAGCCTGCGGAGCTCGCGGCCTGCACCTGCAGGTCGGCCGCCCCGCTGACGCTGCGGATGGCGCCGGCGAACTCGTCCAGGGCCGAGCGGTTGACCAGATGGATGGCCAGGCCAAGGCCGACGCCCACGGCGATGGCCAAGATCGCCGCCAGGGTGCGACCGGGCTGGGCGCGCCACTCTCCCAACACCATCCAGACCAGCAGGCGAGGGCTGAGCCCCGATGGCGGAGGAGGACTTGGCCTAGCGGCCATGGGCGACCAGGCCGTGAGCGGTGAGGGTCAGCACCCGGTCGGCGGCTGCGGCGGCCCGCTCAGAGTGGGTGACGATGACCGCCGCGGCGCCCGAGGCGCGCAGCTGGTCGCACAGCAGGGCCAGGATGACGTCGGCGGTCTGGGGATCGAGATTGCCGGTGGGCTCGTCGGCCAGGACCAGGGCGGGGCGATGCACCAGCGCCCGGGCCAGGGCGATGCGTTGCATCTCGCCGCCAGATACCTGGGCGGGGAAGTCCTGACCGCGGCCGCTCAGCCCGACCTGGTCGAGCATGACGGTGGCGGCTCTAAGCGCCTCGGCCTCCGGACGTCGGGCCAGGATCAGCGGCAGGGCCACGTTCTGAGCCAGAGTCAGGTGCGGCAGGATGTGAAAGGCCTGGAAGACAAAGCCGATGCGGTCGCGGCGCAGGCCAGTCCGGGCGTCGTCGTCCAGGGTGGAAAGGTCGGCGCCGTCGATCTCGATACGTCCGGTGTCGGCGCGGTCCAGCCCGGCGATGAGGTTCAGCAGGGTCGACTTGCCCACGCCGGACTCGCCCATGATGGCGACGATCTCGCCAGGCGCCATGTCGAGCGCCAGGTTCGAGAACAGCAGGCGACCGCCCGGCACGCTCTTGGCCAGGTTAGCGATCTTTAGCGGTGGGGCGAGGGGAGGAGGGCCGGCGAGCATGGCCGCCAGACTAGAGGGGCGGGAAGGTCCCGTCGCGCCTCAATATCAAGAAGATCGAAGCCCCGGCCGTCGCCGGCCGGGGCCCAAATCCGTTAGCCTTTAGGCCTTCTGGAGCTGGCCGGCGGACATCTTGCCCGACTTACGGTCCTTTTCGAGCTCGAAGGAGAGCTTGTCGCCTTCGTTCACCGAGCTCATGCCCGCTTGTTCAACGGCGCTGATGTGAAGAAACACGTCGGCTCCGCCATCATCGGGCTGAATGAAGCCATAGCCCTTCGTGGCGTTGAACCACTTCACTGTTCCGGTCGTCATAGTTTGCTCATTTCCTGTAGCTTGCGCGCTACCCTGTACCGATAGAATGGTCGCTGGCAAACAAATCCCTGCATTTTGCGCGAAAGAATCTCGCTTCGCAGGCGAGAGCGACCTCGAAAATCCTGATCAGAGGCGTTGTTTCCACACGAAAACTAGCCATGGCGAAGCTCATTTTGATCTCAAAATGATTTCGACGGCAGTCGCTCTGAAATGGCCTCGCGAGCCGTAACGCCCCTGGCCTGGCGCGCGTATGGTCTCTGGACACCACGGCGATAGGGGATGCGCATGGACCGGCGGCGATTGGTAGGCCTGGGCCTTGGCGCTGGTCTGGCGGCCACGGTGTCAACAGCGGTCGCGGCGCAGGGGGCCGCCGGTGCGCCGCAGGTCTTCGACCGGTTGCTCAGTCGCTATCTGCGGGCTGGGGCAGATGGCGTCAACCGGGTCAACTATCGCGCCTGGCGCGCCAACCCAGCCGACCGTGCTGGGCTTGTCGCCTACCTGGAGGCTCTGCAGGCGCTGGGGTCCAAGGGGCGGTCGCGGTCTGAGCAGATCGCCTACTGGAGCAATCTCTATAACGCCGAGACCCTGCGGGTGGTCCTGGACGCCTATCCGGTCAAGTCGATCCGCGCGATCCGGCCGACCCTGGTCTCGGTCGGCCCCTGGAAGGCCAAGACCCTGCAGGTGGATGGCCGGCGGCTGTCGCTGCACGAGGTGGAGCACGAGATCCTCCGCCCCATGGGCGATCCCATGATCCACTACGCCTTGAACTGCGCCTCGATCAGCTGCCCTAACCTGCCCCTGCGAGCCTGGCGCGGCGCGACCCTGGCCGCGGATCTGGACCAGGCCGCCCGGGCCTATGTGAACCATCCCCGCGCCGCGCAGGTGACGGCCAAGGGGCTGATCCTCTCATCGATCTACAAGTGGTACGCGGAGGACTTCGGCGCCGATGATGCCGCGGTCCTGAACCATCTGGGCCGCTATGCCGCCCCGCCCTTGCGTGCGGTCCTGGCGCGCCGCCCGGCCATCGCCGGCTACGCTTATGACTGGGATCTGAACGCGGCGGCCTGACGCCCGCGGGCTCAGTAGCACTGCAGGATCAGCCAGGCCTTGGAGAAGTCCCCGGCCCGGGCGTCCTGTTCGCGGACCCAGATATAGATCCGGCCGGTGTCGCCCCACATGAAGCCGACCTCATTGTCGCTGTCGACCTGCAGCAGCAGACGCCAGTCCTCGCTCCGGCTCTGAGGCGCGCCTATGGCGGCGTCGAACAGGCCTGAGACGATCCTCTGGCAGTCCTCCTCCATTCCGTCGGCCTGGATGGGCGCCGGATAGCCGCCGATCTGATGGGCCGGCTCCGCCGGCGCCTGCTCATCAAGCATGCGTTCGAGCTCGCGGTCTTCCTGTTTGCTCAAGCTGTTCCAGTCGACGCTCAGCCGCTCCCATCCCGCATAGGAGCGCGCCTGAACATAGGTCACCGGGTAGGCCGGAAACTGCGCATCCTCATGAAGGTCCCCCGGCGCCTGGGCTAGCGGCGCCTCGCCGACCTCATGGCGGACCACGAAGGTTCCCAGGTCGCTGGGCTCAATGCCCCACGGTTGGTGCTCGAAGTCGTAGAAGACCAGCAGGCGCCCCTCCGTCGGCAGCCAGCCTGGCCCGCCTGCCGCTCGCAGGGTCGGAAGATCAAGCTGGGCGACAAGGCCCAGGGCCCGGCCGTCCGAGCGCGGCCAGTCGCTGGTCATCTGGGGCAGGCCCCCCAGCCGGGAGCGCCCATCGCCGCCGGGCGCGAGGCGAATACAGGCCGTCGCCCGCGCCTCCATCTCGGCCACGACCTCCGGAACCCGGTCCGGCCGGGGCTCCCGCGGCGGGGTGTGGCCCGTGAACATGGACTTCAGATTGTCAAACCAGGACATGCCACCCCTCCGTTTGCTCAAACGTTGCTGGTTTGTTCCGATGAGGGCAAGCGCTTTCATGGCCTGCAGGCGCAACAAGAGTGGCGACGTGCGAGCCGGCCGTACGACTGATGGTCTGGGAAGGTCTCGAACCCGCTTGCGGCGGGGAGATGAATGGTCGGAGTGGCAGGATTCGAACCTGCGACCCCCGCGTCCCGAACGCGGTGCTCTACCAGACTGAGCCACACTCCGACTTGGAGGCGGCCTTATAGAGGAGCGATTTCAGGCCCGCAAGCGACTGCACGGCCGTTGCATCTGGAATCGGCTTTTGCTATTCCCACGCCCTCGCCGCGGGGGGACACCCTCCGCAGCCGTTCCTGCTGGGGAATGGTGTAATGGTAACACAGCGGTTTTTGGTACCGTCATTCTAGGTTCGAGTCCTAGTTCCCCAGCCAACGATTTCAATCACTTAGCGATCTTTCGGGCCGGATTGGCGCCCGGTTGTGCAGGGTGATCTGCTGGCCTCGGGTTGGCGAGATTCTCGCTGAGGAGACCGCCGGGTCGATCAGTTCGCCGTCGAGAGCTAGCCTCCACCGGGATGGGTCTGCTCGCCAGGGGCGTGAGGCGCCGGGTGGATGAAGCCCGTATGCGGGGCGTTCCAGCGCAGAACCGCGACCGCTGCGAGAATGAGGCAGGCGGCGCAGAACAGGTAGAAGACGCAGCCGGCCTCCGTCTTGGAAGGTTTCATTCGCCCATCCATCTGTAGCCGACGCCGGGCTCGGTCAGGATCAGGCTCGGCGTCACGGTGTCGGGCTCGATCTTCTGGCGCAGCTGGCCAATGAAGACGCGCAGATACTGGACGTCGGTCTCATGGGCGGGGCCCCAGACGGCGGTCAGCAACTGGCGGTGGGTGACCACCTTGCCGGCGCCCTGGACCAGCTGGGCCAGCAGATCGTATTCCCGCGGCGACAGGCGGACAGGCTCTCCGGCGCGGGTGACCAGTCGCTTGACCAGATCGATGGTCAGGTCGCCCGCGACAACCACCGGCTTGGCCCCTTCGCGGGTGGCGGCGTGTCGCAGGGCGACCCGGAGGCGGGCCAGCAGTTCGCCGACGCCGAATGGTTTCTCCACATAGTCGTCGGCGCCCAGGTCCAGGGCGTCGATCTTCTCGGTCTCCCGGTCCCGCGCCGACAGGATCAGGATCGGGCCGCTATAGAAGGCCCGCGCCTTGCCGAGCACCTCCTTGCCGTCGAGGTCGGGAAGGCCCAGGTCGAGCACCACGGCGTCGGGCGCCCGGCGCGCCAGTTCGCGCAGGCCGGCTTCGGCGGTATCGGCGCGCACAGGCTCATAGCCCGCCGCATCCAGGGCCGGGCCCAGGAACCGGTGGATCTGCGGTTCATCGTCGATGACCAGGATACGGGGACGCGAACCGCTCACAGGAGCCCTTCCGGGGTGGCCCGCGACTTGGGCAGGCTGATCAGGATACGTGTGCCGCGCCCCTCATGGATCGGGGAAGCCGCGGCGATGCGGCCGTCCATCACCTCGATAAAGCCCTTGGCGATGGCCAGACCCAAACCCGATCCCTTGCCGCGGTCGCTAGCCTCGTCAAGCCTGCGGAACTTCTCGAACACGCGCTCCAGTTCGGCGGTCGGAATGCCACGTCCCTCATCCTCAACGCTGATGACCACGTTCCTGTGGTCTTCGTAGGCGGCGACCTCGATCGTGCTGGCGTCGGGGCTGTAGGCGATGGCGTTCTCCAGGATGTTCACCAGGGCCTGTTCCAGCAGGGTCGGGTCGGCCATGATCAGGGTCACCCTGTCTGGAAAATCCCATTCGATCCTTCGCCCGCCCAGGCGGCGCGTCACCCGTTCGACGGCAGCCCGCAGCACGTCGCGGGCGTCCAACCAGTCGCGGCGGGCCACCAGGGCGCCGCCCTCCAGCCGGGTCATGTCCAGCAGGTCGCCTACATAGCGACTCAACCGCTCGGCCTCCTCGCGGATGGATTGAAGCAGGTCATCGCGCACCGCCGCCGACAGCCCGGCCCCATAGTCGATGAGGGTGGTGACTGAGCCCAGCACCGTCGAAAGCGGCGTGCGCAGGTCGTGGCTGACGGAGTTGAGCAGGGCGGCCCGGAGGCGGTCGGTGCGGCGCAGGGCCTCGGCGTCTGCGGCCGTCGCGGCGAACTCCGCCCGCTCCAAGGCCACGGCGCCCTGGTCCAGCAGGGCGGCGACGAAGCGTTCCCCGTCCTCCGAGGCCACCGCCTGGGCGCTCACCGCCGCCACACCGGCCCGCGTCTTAACCCCCTGAAGCGGGCGAAAGACCCAGGGCAGGTTGGGCATGGTGCCGGTCCCGGCGCCGGCCGGCTCCCCTCGCTCCCAGGCCCATCTGGCCGCAGCCATGTCGCCGGGCGTGAGGGCCGCAGCGCTGAGCGAGGCTCCGCTCAGTTGCAGATCGTCGCCCGCCGGGGTCAGAACGACGGCGTCTCCGCGTGTGGCCGCCGCCAGCTGCTCGGCGAGCGCCGCGGCCGCAGCCCGGGCGTCGGGCGCCGATGAGATCTGACGGGTGGCGGCCAGGACCGCCGCGATGCCCGAGGCCCTTCGGGCCACCAGCCGGGCCTGATCGCGGACCCGGCCGGTCAGCCAGCCGGTTGTGAGGGCCACGGCGAAGAAGACCGCGAAGGTCAGGACGTCTGCGGGATGGCCGATCCACACCGTGAGCCGCGGCTCAAGGAAGAAGAAGTTGTAGAGAAAGGCCGACGCCGCGGCGGCGACGACGGCCGGCCATAGGCCATAGGCCAGGCCCGCCACCAGGACGCTGAGCATGAAGACCATGGCGAGGTTCACGCTCTGGATGTAGCGGTCCAGCCCGTGGGCGATGGCGAAGGCCACGCCGACCAGGGCCAGGGCGGCGATCTGTGGCCGCCAGGCCAAGCTCTTGTCTGCGGCCACGGGCGATGCCGCCTGGGCCGGCGGCTCGGACCCTTCTGTGACGACATGCAGCGCCGCGCCCTGGGTGCGGGTGAGCAGGGCTTCAACGAGGCTTGGCCGGAAGGGGCGTCTGGCTCGACTCTTGCCGATGACAATCTGGGTGACGTTGTTGCGCCGGGCGTAGTCGAGGACGGCGGCGACGATGTCGTCGCCGGTCAGGGTGACGCTTGAGGCGCCGAGCTGCTCAGAGAGTTTTACCGCTTCGCGCAGCCGCTGGGCGGCCTCGCCCGACATACCGGCCCGGTTGGGCTGCTCCACATGGGCGACGCTCCACGGCGCATCCATCATCATGTCCGACAGCCGCCGGCCGGCGCGCACCAATGAGCCGGCCATGGGATCTGGACCGATCAGGACCAGGATGCGCTCACCCGCCGCCCAGGGGCCTTCGACACCGGCGCGCTTCATGGCGCCGATCAACTGGTCGTCCACCGCCTGGGCCGCCCGGCGCAGGGAGAGTTCGCGCAGCGCGGTCAGGTTCTCGACCTTGAAGAACCGCTCGGCCGCCAACCGGGCGGTCTCCGGCACATAGACCTTTCCCTCGCCCATCCGCTCGCGCAGTTCGGCTGGGGTGATGTCCACCAGTTCGATCTCGTCGGCGCGGTCGAGCGCCATGTCCGGGACGGTCTCTCGCTGGCGTACCCCGGTGATCTTCCAGACCACGTCCACCAGGCTTTCCAGGTGCTGGATGTTCAACGTCGTCCAGACGTCGATCCCTGCGGCCAGGAGTTCGTCCACATCCTGCCACCGCTTGGCATGCCGCGAGCCTGGGGCGTTGGAGTGGGCGTATTCATCGACCAGGAGCAGGGCGGGTCGTCGAGCCAGAGCGCCGTCGAGGTCAAACTCCAACAGCGTCGCCCCGCGGTGCTCCAGGGGCGACCTGGGCATGACCTCCATCCCTCTGAGCAGGGCCTGGGTCTCCTTGCGTCCGTGGGTCTCGACCAGGCCGACCACCACGTCCTGGCCCTCGGCCTTCCGGCGTCGCGCGCCCCGGAGCATCTCATAGGTCTTGCCCACCCCCGGCGACATGCCCAGGAACACCTTCAGCCGACCTCGCCCCGCCCGCGTGGCCGCGAGCAGGGCGTCAGGATCGGGCCGGCGGGGGGCTTCGGCGGTCATGGACGGTCAGGTTGCTCCGGCGCGAAAGCGTCGTCGAGGGCGAGGTTGGTCTGAAGCACGTTGACCCGAGGTTGTCCCAATATGCCGAAGGTCCGCCCCTCCACATGGGCGGCGATCACGGCCCGGACCTGGCTGATGTCTGCGCCTCGGGCGGCTGCGACGCGCTCAGCCTGGGCCATAGCATTGGCCGGCGAGATGTGGGGATCCAGGCCCGAGGCCGAGGCGGTGACCGCATCGCCCGGGACTTCGGCGCTTCCGGTCTCCGCCCGCCACGCGGTCGCGCGGTCTAAGGTTTCGGCGATCAGGTCAGCGTTCAGGGGGCCAAGGTTGGAGGCGCCGGAGCCGGTGGCGTCATAGTTCACCGCAGACGGCCGCCCCTGCAGGTAAGCCGGCGAGGTGAAGGCCTGCCCCACCAGGGCCGAGCCAATGACGCGACCATCCCGGAGGATCAGGCTTCCATCGGCCTGCTGCGGAAAGGCGGCCTGGGCGACGCCGGTGATGGCCAGGGGATAGGCCAAGCCCAGAAGGAGGGTGAACAGGCCTAATGAGACAAGCGCCGGACGTAGGAGAGCGAGCATAGGGCTACTCTTGATCTGAGTGGATGGGGCCGCCGCCGGGGGCGTGGGCCGGTTGGGGGTGAGGGCGTTTTATCGATGAAGGTTCGTCCCGGACGTGGGCCAGGATCTGAACCATGACGCCGAAGGCGAGGCTGAGGACGCAGACCAGCTTGAACCAGAAGCCGCGGCCTTCGAGGGGGCGGATCATCTCAGCGCCTCCCCTTCGAGGACCGGTGTCAAAGGCGCCAGGCTTGAGCCCTCCGCCCCACTCAGAAAGGCTAGGCCGAAGACCAGACCGAAGAAGACGCCGGCGGCCAGCAGCCGACGCAGCAGGTCCCGGTCCATCAGGCCAGCCCCAGGGAAGACAGGGCCAGGTCGATCAGCTTGATGCCGATGAAGGGGGCGATCAGCCCCCCCAGGCCATAGATCGCGAGGTTGCGCGACAGGAGCTTGGCGGCCCCAAGCGCCCGGTAGCGGACGCCGCGCAGGGCCAGCGGGATCAGCAGCACGATGATCAGGGCGTTGAAAATCACCGCCGAGAGGATCGCGCTCTGCGGACTCGAAAGGCCCATGATGTTGAGCGCGCCCAGGGCCGGCAGGCCGGTGACGAACATGGCCGGGATGATGGCGAAGTACTTGGCCACATCGTTGGCGACAGAGAAGGTGGTCAGGGCGCCGCGGGTGATCAGCATCTGTTTGCCCACCTCGACGATCTCGATGACTTTGGTGGGGTCGGAGTCGAGATCGACCATGTTGCCGGCCTCGCGGGCGGCCTGGGCGCCGGTCTGCATGGCGACCCCCACATCGGCCTGGGCCAGGGCCGGGGCGTCGTTGGCGCCGTCGCCGCACATGGCCACCAGCCGCCCCTTGGCCTGTTCGGCGCGGATCAGGCGCAGCTTGTCCTCCGGCGTCGCCTCGGCAAGGAAGTCATCGACCCCGGCCTCCGAGGCGATGGCCGCGGCGGTGACGGGATTGTCGCCGGTGATCATCACCGTGCGCAGACCCATGCGTCGCAGGTCGGCGAAGCGGGCCTTCACGCCGGGCTTGACCACATCCTTCAGGTGGATGACGCCGACCAGGGTCCCGTCCTCGCTGACCGCCAGGGGCGTGCCGCCGGAGCGGGCGATACGGTCCACCGCAGCGGCGACCTCTGGCGGCATGGCGTCGGCCGACAGGCCCACCGTGCGCAGCACCGCATCCACCGCGCCCTTGCGCCAGGCGCGCGCGCCAGCGTTCAGGCCCGACAGGCGGGTGACGGCGGAGAAGGCGATGGGTTCGGCGCCTTGCGGCGCCTCGGCGACCTCGCCCTGGGCGCGGGCCAGTTCGACGATGGAGCGGCCTTCCGGCGTTTCGTCGGCCAGAGAGGCCATCAGCGCCGCCCGTAACGCCTGCTCGGGCCGCACGCCTGGCGCCGGGATCACCTCCGTGGCCATGCGGTTGCCGAAGGTGATGGTGCCGGTCTTGTCCAGCAGCAGGGTGTCGACGTCGCCCGCGGCCTCCACCGCCCGGCCTGAGGTGGCCAGCACATTGACCTTCAGCAAACGGTCCATGCCGGCGATGCCGACGGCTGACAGCAGGCCACCGATGGTGGTCGGAATGAGCGTGACGAACAGCGCGCCGAGCACCAGGGGCGAAAGGGTTATGCCCGAATAGGCGCCAAGCCCCACCAGGGTGACCACGGCGATCAGGAAGACGAGGCTGAGGCCCGCCAGCAGGACGGCCAGGGCGATCTCGTTCGGTGTCTTGCGGCGGTCGGCGCCTTCGACCATGGCGATCATGCGGTCCAGGAAGGTCCCGCCAGGCTCCGACGTGATCTTCACCTTGATCCAGTCGGAGACCACGGTGGTGCCGCCGGTGACGGCCGAGCGGTCGCCGCCGCTCTCACGGATGACCGGGGCGCTCTCGCCGGTGATCGCCGCCTCGTTGACCGAGGCCACGCCCTCGATGATCTCGCCGTCGGCCGGGATAACGTCACCGGCCTCCACCAGCGCCACCTGGCCAGCGCCCAGTTCGTGGGCTGGGGTGGGGACGATGGTCCCGGTAGCCTCGTCGATGATCAGCTTGGCCCGGGTGGTGACCCGGCTGGCGCGGAGACTGTCAGCGGCGGCCTTGCCGCGGCCCTCGGCGATGCTCTCGGCCAGATTGGCGAACAGCACGGTGGCCCAGAGCCAGCCAGCCAGTTGGACGGCGAAGGCGCCATTTTCGCCCCGCCCGATCAGCATGGCGGCCGAAATGGTGCTCAACACCGCCACCAGCCAGGTGGCGAAGATGACCGGATTGCTGGTCAGGCGGCGTGGGTCGAGCTTGACGAAGGCGTCCTTGGCGGCCCGCGCTACGCCCGGGGCATCAAGGCTGGCGGCGAGGCTGGAGGCCCTGCGGCGATTGTCGCCCAGCGGGATGTCGGTGGTGCTCATGAGACTGTGCTCCGCGAGACTTAGAGGCCGGCCAGGGCGTCTAGCGCCTGGAAGTGCTCGACGATCGGGCCGAGCGCGAGGGCCGGGAAGAACTGGAGGCCGCCCAGGATCAGGATCACCCCGATCAGGAGGCCGATGAAAAGTCCGTTGTCGGTGGGCAGGGCGCCGGCCGAAGGGGCGAGCTTGGGCTTGGCCGCCAGGGCGCCGGCGATGGCCAGCATGACGACGATGCCGGGAAAGCGGCCCATCAGCATGGCTAGGCCCAGGGTGGTGTTCCACCAGGGCGTGTCGGCGGCGAGCCCCGCAAAGGCCGAGCCGTTATTGGCGCTGGCCGAGGTGTAGGCATAGAGGATCTCCGACAACCCGTGGGGTCCGGGATTGGCCAGACTTTCCAGCGCCACGGGCAGCACCGCAGCGGCCGCGGAGAAACCCAGGATGGTGAGTGGCAGGACCAGCACGGCCAGCATGGCGTACTGAACCTCGCGGGCCTCGATCTTCTTGCCCAGATATTCCGGCGTACGGCCCACCATCAGGCCTGCCACGAAGACCGCCAGGAGGGCCATCATCAGCATGAAGCCGACGCCGGTGCCGATGCCGCCGGGCAGGATTTCGCCAAGCTGCATGAAGAACATCTGCACCCCGCCCCCGAGCGGCATGTAGCTGGCGTGCATGGAATTGACCGAGCCATTGGAGGCGCCGGTGGTCATGGCCGCCCAGACGGCCGAGGCCGGCGCGCCAAAGCGGACCTCCTTGCCTTCCATATTGACCGCGGCCTCGGCGCCGGCGGCGACCAGGGCCGGCGGGGCTTGGGTTTCGGTCCAGTAGAGTGTCGCGGCGCCAGCCGACAGCAGGACGAGGGCGGCGATGGCGATGGCCCGCAGATTTCGGCCCGCCAGGGCCGTGCGCCCGAAGGCGAAGAAGGCCGCCCAGCCGAGGACGTTGATCGACACGGCGGCGATGAAGTTGGCGAGCGGCGTGGGGCCTTCCAGAGGATGGGCTGAGTTCACGCCGAACACGCCGCCGCCATTGATGCCAAGCTGCTTGATGGCGAGCTGACTGGCCGCGGCGAACATTGGAATGGTCTGCTCGCCGCCCTCGACCGTGGCTGCGCTGGCCGAGGCCGAAAGCGTCTGGGGCACGCCCAGAACGGCCAGGAGCAGCGCCACCACGATCGAGATGGGCAGCAGCACCCACAGCGTCGTGCGCACCAGGTCGGCCCAGAAGTTGCCCAGGCCCGTCTGGCGGTCGGCGGCGAAGGCGCGGGCCAGGGCCGCGGCCACGGTCGCGCCGGTGGCCGCCGACAGAAAGTTCTGCACCGTCAGGCCGGCCATCTGACTGAGGTGGGTCAGGGTCGTTTCGCCGCTATAGGCCTGCCAGTTGGTGTTGGTGACGAAGCTGACGGCCGTGTTGAAGGCGAGCGGCTCAGACAGCGCACCGAAACCCTGGGGGTTCAGCGGCAGAAAACCCTGCAGACGCAGGATCCCATAGAGCAGGACAAAGCCCGCCGCATTAAAGGCGAGCAGGGCGGCGGCATAGCCGGTCCAGGTCTGGGATTGGTCAGGTCGCACGCCGAGCGCGGCGTAGAAGCCCCGCTCGACGGGCGCCATGACCGGGTCGAGCCAGGTGCGCTCCCGGTTCCACACCCGCGAGATGAAGATGCCTATGGGCCAGCCGAGAAGGAACGGCAGCCCCAGGGTCAGGGCGATTTCCGCCCAGCCTTGCCAGTTCATGATGTGAGTTCCGTCAGAAGCGGTCGGGCCGCAGCAGGGCGGCCAGCATGTAGCCGCCGATCACGAGGGCGCCGGCGCCCCAGAGCACGAGTTCGGCCATGTCAGAGCCGCCGAAGCCCGGCGACCAGCGCGCCGAGCAGACCAAAGGCGCCGAGCGCCAGGGCCAGATAGAGGATGTCGAGCATGTCCCGCCGCTTTCATTGAGCTATGCGGGACCATCCTCCTGATCGGCATAAGGGCGCGAGACGGCGCTGAGACGTTGCGCATAAGGGGACCGTAAAGGTCTCCTCGCAGGTTTTCGAAGTGCGGCCATTCGCTTCCAAGCCATTTGCGGAAGCTCGGTAAGCCTTTGAAATGTGGTAGCATGCTAAGGAGCAGTTTTACTCGTAACCACCGGTTTTATGAGGGGAAATCGGCGATTTTGGTACCGTCATTCTAGGTTCGAGTCCTGGTTCCCCAGCAAAGGTTTCCCGTCCGTCGCAGTCGACCGCGTCGGACCTCGTCTAAGCCTTCAACACCTTTTCTCCCCGCGACATCCGCGCGCCCTGGCCAAGGCGTAAGCGCGTCACCACATCGCCGGTGAAGGTCGCCTGCGCCGGCGGGACGAGGGTCGCGTCGATCGCGGCGCCGAGTTCGTCCGGGGCCAGGCCCAAGGATCGGCGGCAATGACGCAGTCACGCTATCGCAAGGTGCCATCGGGGCGGATGGCCCGTCTGGCCTCCTTTGGCCAGCTGGCCGGGGGCGTGGCCGGGGGGATGATCGCCGAGGGCGCGCGCCGGCTGGCTGATGGCCAGCGTCCGCAACTGTCTGACCTGATGCTGACTCCGGCCAACGCCCTGCGGGTGACCGAGCAGCTGTCGCGCCTGCGCGGGGCGGCCATGAAGCTTGGCCAGATGATCTCCATGGACGGCGGCGACGTCCTGCCCCCGGAGCTCACGGCGATTCTCGCCCGCCTGCGCGACGCGGCCCACTTCATGCCCCCGGCCCAGCTCCATCGGGTGTTGGAAGCCGCCTGGGGTCCGGACTGGCGGCGGCGATTCGCCCAGTTCGAGACCACACCCATCGCCGCGGCCTCCATCGGCCAGGTGCATCGCGCCACCCTGCGCGACGGCCGCCCGCTGGCCATCAAGGTGCAGTACCCCGGCGTGGCGGCCAGCATCGACGCCGATGTGGACAATGTGGCGAGCCTGCTGCGCATGTCGGGCCTGCTGCCCGGCGGGCTCGACATCGGCCCGCTGCTGGCCCACGCCAAGCGCCAGCTGCGGGAAGAGGCCGACTACCTCCGCGAGGCCGACCAGATGCGCCGCTACCGCGCCCTGCTGGCCGACGACCCGGCCTTCCTCGTGCCCGAGCCGGTGGAGGACCTGTGTCGCGAGCGGGTGCTGGTCATGGACTACATCCCCGGCGACCCCATCGAGATGCTGCAGGCCGCCCCCCAGGCCGTCCGCGACGGCGCCATGGGCGCTCTCATCGGCCTGGCCCTGCAGGAGCTGTTCGCATTCGGCTACATGCAGACCGATCCCAACTTCGCCAACTATCGCTGGCAGGCGAAGAGCCAGAAGATCGTGCTGCTCGACTTCGGCGCGGCCATGGCGGTGAGCGACCACACCGCGGGGGCCTATCGCCGTGTGGCGCAGGCCGGGCTGGCAGAGGACCTGCCGGCTCTACGGCTGGCGCTGGTGGAGGCAGGCTTTCTGTCGCCGGTCCTGCTTCAGCGCCATGGCCCCGCCATCGACGAGATGATCGGGATCCTGCTGCGTCACCTGGGCCGGCCAGGCCTGTTCGACTTCGCCGACCGGGCCTTCGTGGAGCAGGTGCGCGCCCAAGCCGAAACCATCGCCGCCGACCGAGCCGCCTGGCATGCGCCTCCGGCCGAGACCCTGTTCGTCCAGCGCAAGGTGAGCGGCATGGCCCTGCTGGCCATCCGCCTGAGGGCGCGGTTGCCTCTGCGCGACATGGTGGCGGGAATGGTCGATGCCGCCTCCGCCGGTCCGGATCAGGGCTGACGCCCCCATGGCCAAGATGCGCCTGAAGGCCGACCTGCCGACCAAGATCTGCGCCGCCTGCGGGCGGCCCTTCGCCTGGCGGAAGAAGTGGGCGCGGGACTGGCCGCAGGTGAAATACTGCTCCGACCGCTGCCGGGCGGCCAAATCGCCCATGGCGGAGAGCTGAACCGCCACCTCAGAGCAGGCGGCGCATCTCTGGAGTCATCAGCTGGTCACGCGGGCGCTCGGCCACCTGATAGGCGCCGGGGCCGGGCAGATCCTCCAGCATCCCCTTTCCCGGTCCCTCCAGGTCAAGCCAGGCCAGACCCTGGGCAAGGCTGAGCGTCGGCGGGGCGCGGTCATGGAAGGGGGCGATGTCGGGGGGCGCGGGCGCCGTGACGAAGGCGAAGCTCTCAAGGCCGTCGGGCTGATCCTCCGGCGTCGCGCGCTCCCAAAGGCCCGCGAACACCCGGACCTCCTCGTCCGCCCAGCTGATCTCATGGCGGGTCTTGGGCTTGCCCTTCTTCCAGCCGGGCGGCTCGGAGTACTCGATGAAGCTGGTGAGCGGCACGAGGCAGCGCCGGCGCCGATAGGCGTCGCGGAAGGTGGGCGCGGTGTCCACGGTCTCGATCCGCGCATTGGTGCACATGCTGCGCCACGCGTTCAGCGGGCCGCGGTGAAAGGCCGGCACCAGCCACCAGCGCATCTCCACACCCTCCAGGCCCGCTGCGGGATCGCCAGGGTCCGCGGCGCGCAAGATGGTGGCTCGGTCGGTGGGCCGGATCGGCTCGTCCAGGTCGCGGTTCGGCTCGGCGTCGGCCCAGCGGATGGGAATATTAATCTCGGAGAAGCGCTCGGTGAGCGGACCGCGGGCGATCCGCTTCTGATATTCGTTGCACATGGCGGGGGTCCAGGCGGATGCGGCGTCAGACCCGACGCAGGGTTTCGATGATCACCGGCTTCTTCAGCCACTCGTCCTTCTGGTCGGCGAACTTGGTCTCGCCGCCGGTGGGCTGGGCCAGGATCTTCTGGGCGGTGGACAGGCCCGAGACCACCTTGCCGAACACCGCATAGCCCAGATTGTCGCCAGGCTGCCCCGGCTGGGCGTCCAGGAAGGTCTGATCGCCCAGGCAGATGAAGAAGGTGCTGGTGGCCGTCCCCGGGGCGAACCGGCCGAGCGAGACCGCCCCATGGACGTGGCTCAGGCCCGTCATGGTCGTGCTCTCATGACGAATCGGCGCGAAGGGGCGGGACCTGGCCGGGGGCTGGGCGACGATGGTGCCCTCAG
Organism: Caulobacteraceae bacterium; assembly: GCA_027489335.1. Lineage (GTDB taxonomy): Bacteria > Pseudomonadota > Alphaproteobacteria > Caulobacterales > Caulobacteraceae > Phenylobacterium. Next base: position 191,095 of record JAIXZX010000004.1, read on the forward strand.
TGGGCGCCCATTGGCTGCGGGCGGCGCGGAAGAAGCTGCCGCCGTCATAGGCTTTGGCCTCCACATAACGGAGGAAGTTGGCGCTGGTCAGCGGCGCCTTCTTGTCCTCCAGCTCCATCACGATGGTCCCCTGGCTGGTCTTCAGGGTCACCCGGGGCTTGGCGCCCTGGGCCAGGACCAGCTGCGGGGCGGCCATGACCAGGCCGGCGCCGAGGACGAGGCTGCGACGGGGGATCGATCGGGGGGACATGGCGGCTCCTGCGTTACGGACCGCTAGCCTAGCGCGTCGGCCGCGCGGGCGGAATCACCAGGCGGTCACATCCGCTCGCCCGGCAGCCGGCTGGCATGGGTGATCCAGTCGGCAAGCTGCGCCTCGTCCAGCGCCTCGTCCTCGTGAATGTGGAGATAGCGCGTGGCCCCGGCTTTCGAGGCGACCGGCGGCGGCGGGTCTGGATCGCCGCCGCGGAAGAAGGCGAGCTTTATGTACCTGGTGAAGACGTGCAGGCCGAGGAACCAGCCCTGGTCCTTCAGCCCATAGAGCGGCGAGTTCCACTTCACCGCCTTCTGCACATCCGGCACGGTCTTGACGATCAAGGCGTCCAGGCGCGCGCCGCCTCGCGCTTCCAGCCCGGCAGGGCGGCGATATAGGCCTGCACTGGCTCATCGCCATAGCCCTTGGGGATCTGCGGATTGCCGCCCGACAGGAGCCGCGGAGCGCCGCCGTTCTTCTGCGTCATGAGCCCTCCGCGGCGTGTCCCGCCCTTCGGCCCCCGAGATAGGGCAGGGCGAACATGTAGAGGCCCGTCCCCAGAAGGGGAATGAGCGGGACGAGCGCCAGAAGGCCGATCCACGCCGCCTGCAGGCCGGCGGCCATGGCGGCGAGATTGGCGATGACGGCGAGGGTGAAGGCGAGCGACAGCCAGCGGTGGATCTGTCGCACCCGGGCGTTGGGGGTCATCAGGCGGACTCCCGGGCCAGGAGCTGCTCGAGATTATCGAAGAAGCGCGGCCAGCCGGCGGTGGCGCCCATCAGATAGCGAGGCTGATCCTTGCGGAAGCCGGTCTGCTCCATCCGCAGGCGGGCGCCCTCCGAGGTCGGCGTGATGGTCCAGGTGACGACGGTGTCGAGGACCCCGTCGCCCCAGCTGTAGGCGAGCCGCCGCTCGGGCTCGATCTCGGTGACCTGGCCGTTCACCGCGCCCCACTCGGCCTGGAAGCTGAAGCTGCAGCCCAGGACGGGCTCGAAGTCCGTCTGCATCAGCCATTCGGCCATTAGGTGGGGCTGGGTCAGGGCGCGCCAGATCCGCCCTGGCGGATGGGCGAGGTCGCGCTCGACCACGACGGAGCGCATTTCAGGCGGGGTGTCGCTCATGGGCGTCCTTTCAACGCAGCTGTGGGGTGGCTCACTGGTCCATCCGGCCGAGCAGGTCTTCGAGGGCGTCGAACCGCGCGCGCCAGAAAGCGGTCTGCTGGGTGGTCCAGTCGATCAGGGGAACCAGGGCGCCGGGTTCGGCGCGATAGTGGGTCTGGCGGCCCTCCTGGCGGTCGCGCACCAGGCCCGCCTGCTTGAGCTGGGCCAGATGCTTGGAGACCGCCGGCTGGGAGACGCCGGCCTGGGCGGTCAGCGCCCCGACCGTCAGTTCGCCCTCCCGGCACAGCCGCTCGAACAGGCTCCGCCGGGTTGGGTCGGCCAGGGATCGGAAGATCAGGTCAGGGGCGCCGGACATCAAAACTCATAACCAACAGGTGATGGGATTTCCCATAATTCGATGGCTATGAATAAGTCAATCTGGTGCTGGCCGACTAGGGGTAGCGAGGCCCGGCGAAGCGGCCCTCGGTGCGGCTCATGCCGATGGTGACGGTGGCGCAGTCGCCGATGCGCTGGGTGACGACGCCGCCGACCTCGCGATAGCCGCCGGTGCCGGCGCCTGCCCAGACCTCGCCATGGGGGCGATTGTCGACGCGGACTGGGCAACGCCCTTCCGGCGCCTGAGCCACCTCTTCTGGGGCTGGCTCCCCGGCCATGACGCGCCTGGCCCAGTCGCCGGGGGCCTCGGCCCGCAGGGTGGGTTCGAGCCCTGGGTTGATAGGCGCCGCCGGGGCCTGGGCGGTGGGCGGATCGCCCGCGCGGCTCGTCGTGATCGGCTCGTCATCGGCCAGTGCTGCGCTGGCGAAGGCGGCGACAGACAGGGCGGCGGCGAGGGCGATGGCGTTCATGCCGACATCCTCGCCCCCGGACATGGCCAGATCAGGGCGGCTTAGCGCTTCTGATCCACGTCCCGCACGGCGCCCCGGGCGGCGCTGGTGGTGAAGGCCGCGTAGGCCCGCAGCGCCGGGGTGACCTTGCGCTTGCGGGGGCCGGGATGCCAGGCCTCGGGGCCGCGGGCGTCCATGGCCGCACGGCGGCTGGCCAGGACCGCGTCGTCCACCGCCAGGCGGATGGTGCGCTTGGGGATGTCGATCTCGATCCGGTCGCCGTTCTCCACCAGGCCGATCAGCCCGCCCTCGGCGGCTTCCGGCGAGACGTGGCCGATGGACAGACCCGAGGTGCCGCCGGAGAAGCGGCCATCGGTGATCAGGGCGCAGGCCTTCCCCAGGCCCTTCGATTTCAGATAGCTGGTGGGATAGAGCATCTCCTGCATGCCCGGCCCGCCGCGGGGGCCTTCGTAGCGGATGACCACCACGTCCCCGGCCACGATCTTGCCGGTCAGGATGGCGCTGACGGCGTCGTCCTGGCTCTCGAACACCCGGGCAGGTCCCGAAAAGACCAGGATGCTGTCGTCGACCCCGGCGGTCTTCACGATGCAACCGTCCTCGGCGAGGTTGCCGCTCAGCACGGCCAGGCCGCCGTCCTGGGAGAAGGCGTGCTCGACGCTGCGGATGACGCCGTCCTTACGGTCGAGGTCGAGCTCCTTCCAGCGGCGGCTCTGGCTGAAGGCGACCTGGGTGGGCACCCCGCCCGGCGCGGCCTTGAAGAAGGTCTGGACCGCCTCGCTCTCGGTGCGGCTGATGTCCCAGCGCTCCAGGGCCTCGCCCATGGTTTTGGAATGGATGGTGGGCAGGTCTGTGTGCAGCAGGCCGCCGCGCTCCAGCTGACCGAGGATGGCCATGACGCCCCCCGCCCGGTGGACGTCCTCCATGTGCACGTCGGCCTTGGCCGGCGCGACCTTGGACAGGCAGGGCACCTTGCGCGACAGGCGGTCGATGTCCGTCATGGTGAAGTCCACCTCGGCCTCGTGGGCCGCGGCCAGCAGGTGCAGGACGGTATTGGTGGAGCCGCCCATGGCGATGTCGAGGCTCATGGCGTTCTCGAAGGCCCGGAAGCTGGCGACATTACGCGGCAGGACGCTGTCGTCCTCCTGCTCGTAATAGCGCTTGGTGATGTCGACGATCAGGTGGCCGGCCTCCAGGAACAGGCGCTCCCGGTCGGCGTGGGTGGCCAGCGTCGAGCCGTTGCCGGGCAGGGATAGGCCCAGCGCCTCGGTCAGGCAGTTCATGGAATTGGCGGTGAACATGCCCGAGCAGGAGCCGCAGGTCGGGCAGGCAGACCGCTCGATGGTCGCCACATCCTCATCGCTGACCGACTCGTCGGCCGCCGCCACCATGGCGTCGACGAGGTCCAGCGCCACTTCCTTGCCGCCGAGGACCACCTTGCCGGCCTCCATCGGCCCGCCGGAGACGAAGACGGTGGGGATGTTCAGGCGAAGCGACGCCATCAGCATGCCCGGGGTGATCTTGTCGCAGTTGGAGATGCAGACCAGCGCGTCCACGCAGTGGGCGTTGGCCATGTACTCCACGCTGTCGGCGATCAGCTCGCGCGACGGCAGGCTGTAGAGCATGCCGTCGTGGCCCATGGCGATGCCGTCATCCACGGCGATGGTGTTGAACTCCTTGGCCACCCCGCCGGCCCGTTCGATCTCGCGGGCGACCAGCTGACCCAGGTCCTTCAGGTGGACGTGGCCCGGCACGAACTGGGTGAAGGAGTTGACCACCGCGATGATCGGCTTGCCGAAATCGCCGTCCTTCATGCCGGTGGCCCGCCACAGGCCACGGGCGCCGGCCATGTTGCGGCCGTGGGTCGAGGTGCGTGAGCGATAAGCGGGCATGGTCGGCGTCCTTCTTGCGTCACCTCCCGATAGCGCGGGGCGGCGCGAGGCAGAAATATACTTTTGAAGCCACTTTAGGTCGCTGTAGGTATGAGTGATGGATGTCCGTCAGCTCCGACACTTCGAGGCCGTGGCCGAGACCCTGCATTTCGGCCGGGCTGCAGCGCGGCTGAACATGACGCAGCCGCCGCTCAGCCAGTCGATCCAGGCCCTGGAGCGGGAGTTGGGCGCGGCCCTGTTCGCCCGCACCAAGCGCAGCGTCGCCCTCACGCCCTTTGGGGCGCAGTTGCTGATCCCTGTGCGCGCGGCGCTGGCCGAGCTGGCGGCCCTGCCGGATATCGCCCGGCGGCTGCGGGACGGGGAGGCGGGGCGCCTGGAACTCTCCTTCGTCAGCACCGCCGACTACAGCGTCCTGCCAGCCCTGGTCCGGCGCTACGCCGCCCTCTATCCCGCCGTCGAGATTGACCTGCGCGAAGCCACCAGCGAGGTGCAGATCGCGGCGTTGCTCGAGGGCCACGGTCATGCCGGCGTGGTGATCGCCCCCAGCGGCGCCCTGCCGGCGGGCCTCGCCTATCACCGGCTGCTGGTTGAGCCCCTGGTGGCCGCCGTGCCAGAGGCATGGCTCGCCGAGGGCCGCCTGCCGCTCCAGGCAGGCAAGCTCGACCCCGCGGTGATCGTGCAGTCGCCGCTGATCCTCTTTCCGAGACGCGCCGCGCCGGCCTTCCACGACCTGGTCACGGACTACTTCACCGCCCACGGCGGCGCGGCCAGCATCGCCCAGGAAGCCATACAGATGCAGACCATCATCAGCCTGGTCTCGGCCGAGATGGGGGTGGCCCTGGCGCCGGCCTCGCTACGCAATCTGGCGCGGACCGGCGTGCGCTATGTGGAGCTAGCCGGCGAGGCGCCCTTGCTCGAGACCGGCCTCGTCTGGCGCCAGGACGACCGAACCCCGACGCTCGCGCGGTTTCTCGACATCGCCTTCGACGGCGCGGCCAACTAGACCCCGCTGAGCGCCAGCCCAGGGGCGTCCGGGTCGCGGCCCATCCCGCCGTTCAGCGCCTTCTGCATCCAGACGATGTCCACCCAGCGGCCGTGCTTGTAGCCGAGACCGAGGCCTGATCCCCGGTGGGTGAAGCCGAGCGCCGTATGCAGGCCGATGGAGCCGGCGTTGGCCGAGTCGCCGATGACCGCCACCATCTGGCGGATTCCGATCGTTTCGCAGGCCTCGATGACGGCCGACAGCACCGCCCGTCCGACCCCGCGCCCCTGGGCGTCCGGCGCCACATAGACGCTGTCCTCCACCGTGTAGCGATAGGCTGCCCGCAGGCGGAAAGGGCCGGCATAGGCGTAGCCGAGGACCGTCCCCTGATCTTCGGCCAGCAGATAGGGCAGGCCGCGGGCGACGATGGCCTCGCGACGCTGGTTCAACTCCTCAGCCGAGGGCGGAACCTCTTCGAAGGTGCCGAACCCATGCAGGACGTGGTGGCCATAGATATCGGCCAGGGCGGCCATGTCGGAGGCCTCTGCGGGACGCACGATCATTTGGTCCAACCCTTGTCGATGGCCCAGACGGCGAAAGCGTAATCCAGCGCGATCTCCTTCAGGAAATCGAACCGGCCAGAGGCGCCCCCGTGGCCGGCCTCCATATTGATCTTCAGCAGGATGGGCGCCTCACCGGTGGTGTGCTCGCGAAGCCGCGCCACCCACTTGGCCGGCTCCCAATAGGTCACCCGCGGGTCTGACAGGCCGCCAGTGGCGAGGATCGGCGGATAGGGTTTGGCGCTCACCTGATCATAGGGGCTGTAGGCCGCGATGGCGTCATAGGCCTCGGCGTCGGTCAGGGGATTGCCCCATTCGGGCCATTCCGGCGGGGTCAGCGGCAGGCTCGCATCGCTCATGGTGTTGAGCACGTCGACGAAGGGCACGGCCGCGATGATCGCGCCCCAGAGGTCGGGGCGCATATTGGCCACCGCCCCCATCAGCATGCCGCCGGCCGAGCCGCCATAGGCCGCAATCTGTCCCTTGGTGGCGTAGTTCTGCGCGATCAGGTGTTCGGCGCAGGCGATGAAGTCGGTGAAGGTGTTGGTCTTCTTGGCCTTGCGGCCGTCCATGAACCAGCCCCAGCCCTTGTCCGACCCGCCGCGGATATGGGCCGTGGCCCAGATCCAGCCCCGGTCCACCAGGGAGAGATTGCGGATCGAGAAGCTGGGCTCCATGGCGTGGCCATAGGAGCCGTAGCCGTAGAGCATCAGCGGCGCGGTCCCATCGAGCGGTGTGTCGCGGCGCATCAGGAGCGTGATCGGCACCTCTTCCCCGTCGGCGGCGCGGGCATAGAGCCGGCGAGCCACATAGGCCTCGGTGTCATGGCCTGAGGGGATTTCCTGCGTCTTGCGCCAAGTCCGCTGGCGGTTGGCCATGTCGTAGTCGAACCACTGCCGGGGCGTGGTCGGCGACTGATAGACGAAGCGGGTCAGGGTCGTATCGTACTCCAGCCCGCCCTCCAGGTGCAGGGCGTAGGCCTCCTCGTCGAAGGCGACCACGTGCTCGTCGCCGTCCCGCGTCATCACCGCCATCTGGTCGAGCGCATTGACCCGCTCCATCCGCACCAGGTGGCCGGCATAGGCCGCAAAGCCGGTGATGTAGCGGCCAGGCAGATGGGGGACGAAGTCGCGCCAGGTGGTGCGGGCTGGCAGGGGCTCGGCGGAGACGCACAGCTTGAAGTCCACCGCCTCGTCGGCGTTGGTTCGGATCACCCACCGGTCGGTCCAGTGGTCGAGCTCATAGCGGACGCCGGTTTCGCGGGGCTGGACGCAGGCGGGCTCGGCGGTGGGCTCAGCCGCCGGGATGATCCAGATCTCGGTGGTCTCCTGGTCCCCCACATGGAGGACCACATAGGCGTCGTCGGACGTGGTCCCGACGCCCAGGAACATGCCCTCGTCTTTTTCCTCATAGACCAGCACGTCCTCGCCGCCGCGGACGGGCCGCCGGAAGACCTTGGCCGGCCGGGCGTTCTCGTCACGCCAGATCCAGAACAGCCATTCGGAATCCGGCGAGAAGGTGAAGTCGCCATAGGCGCTCTCGATGAGCTGGGGCAGGTCCTCGCCGGTCACCAGATCGCGGATGCGGATGGTGTAGTATTCTGAGCCTTGCTCGTCGGCGGCCCAGGCATAGAGCCTGTGGTCGGGGCTGTGGCCGGCGCCGCCCACCTGGAAATAGGCCTTGCCCTTGGCCAGGGCCTCTTCGTCCAGCAGGATCTCTTCGCCGATCTCTCCGCCCCGGGGGCGACGGGCGCGGATCGGGTGCTGGGCGCCTTCCTGGTAGCGGACATAGTAGTCCCAGGGACCGTCGGGGGCCGGCACGCTGGAATCGTCTTCCTTGATCCGCCCCTTCATCTCGGCGAACAGGGCGGCCTGCAGGTCCTTGGTCCCGGCCAGCATGGCCTCGGTATAGGCGTTTTCGGCCTTCAGGTGATCGGCGATGTCGGGACGCAAGGTGGCGGGGTCACGCAGGACCTTCTGCCAGGCCTCATCCTTCATCCAGGCGTAATCGTCGGTGCGGGTGCGGCCGAGCTGCTCGATAAGCTGAGGCTGCTTGGTGGCGATGGGCGGCGTGGGGCGCTGGGTCATGTCTGCTAGATGCGACGATCCTGCGCCCGCCTCAAGGCGTGCCGTAGCGAGAGCGCGTCAGGCAGACGCCGAGGGGAACTTCCGCTATAGAATATGGCGCGCGGCAATAGGGCGCGGGCGGTCACGTCCTCGCGTCTTGCCGCACTGCGGCCGGTCTGATTCAGTTGGCCACGTCGTCGTAGCAACCAGTCGAGGGGCGTCCATGATCGCGGATCTTGCTGTCGAGCTGATCCACGCCACGGTGCAGATCGAGCAGCCGCTGGGGGATGGAACGCGCACGGTCGGCACCGGGTTCCTGATCAATGCGCCGACCCTGGATGGCCAGCCGCGCACCGTCCTGGTCACCGCCAACCACGTGCTGCAGCGGATGCCTGGCGTCCAGGCCCGGATCGGCTACCGGATCGCTAACGCTGACGGCAGCTGGAGCTACGCCCCGCAGAAATTCGACATCCGTGACGCTGACGGCAATCCCCGCTGGACGCAGCATCCCAAGCGCGACGTCGCGGCGATCACGGTCACCGCCCCGCCGGAGTTCGCCAAGGCGGCGATTCCCAAGGACTGGCTGGCGGGCGACGAGACCTTTTCCACCTATGCGGTCGGGGCCGGCGACCAGATGATGGCGCTGGGCTTCCCCCGGGGCCTGTCCGCCAACCCCGCCGGCTTCCCCATCCTGCGCTCAGGGCGAGTGGCGTCCTTCCCCCTGGCGCCAGCGGCGGCCTTCCCGACCTTCCTGCTCGACTTCACCGTCTTCCCGGGCAATTCCGGCGGGCCGGTGTTCATGGCCGAGGGCGTCCGACGCAGGCCTGGGGGCGGGGATACCCAGGAGGTTCAGTTCATCGCCGGTCTGCTCACCCAGCAGGTGGAGTTGAACAGCGAGCGGCTGGAGATCGGCATCGTCACCCACGCCCGCTACATCCACGAGACCCTGGCCCTGCTGGACAATCCGCTGGCCGAGATCACGGTGGCGCAAGGCGACCTGGGGGTCGGCGGCGCCAAGGCGGCTTCCGCGCTTGAGGCGGTCTCCCCCGACTATTGAGGCCCGCGCGCCTCTTCCGGCCACGAAAAAGGCCCGCGCCGAAACGCGGGCCTCTCGCAGCCTAATCGGCGTGTTTAGGCGCCGTAGACGACCGAAATGGTCTCGGCCACGCAGGCCGGCTTGGACTCGCCTTCGATCTCGATGGTGCATTCGTTCTTCAGCTGCATGCCACCGGACTTCGGCTCGGCGCCGATCAGCTTCTGGCGCATGCGCACGCGCTTGCCCACGCGGACCATGTTGATGAAGCGCACCTTGTCGGAGCCATAGTTGATGCCCCGGGTCACGCCCTTGATCGGCAGCATGCCGGCGCCCAGGAAGGGGATCAGCGACAGGGTGAGGTAGCCGTGGGCGATGGGGCCGCCCATTTCCTTGTTGGCGCGCTCCACGTCCACGTGGATCCACTGGTGGTCGCCGGTCGCCTCGGCGAACTGGTTCACCCGCTCCTGGGTGATCTCGACCCAGTCCGACACGCCGACTTCCTGGCCGACCAGGCCGGGCAGATCCTTGAATTCCACCGGGTTCATCGCTTGCTCCCTATAGGTTTGAAACAGGTGTTCGGGTCTATCACCTGGGGCGGCGCGGGCAAGGGCGCTGCGCGCGCCACCCGCCCTGGGATCAGACGATCTTGGAGCCTTCCTTGCCCCAGTAGGCGTCCCGGATGAGCCGCTTATAGAGTTTTCCAGTGGGATGGCGGGGGAGCTCGGCCATGAAATCCAGCATGCGCGGCGACTTCACATGGCTGAGATTGGCCCGGCAGAAGGCCATCAGCTCGGCTCGCAGATCATCGCCGGCGTCGGCCCAGTTCATGGGCTGGATCACGGCCACCACCTTCTCGCCCATCTCCTCGTCAGGCGCGCCCACCACGGCGGCGTCGGCGACCTTGGGGTGGGTGATCAGCAGGTTTTCCAGCTCCTGGGGATAGATGTTCACCCCGCCGGAAATGATCATGAAGCTCTTGCGGTCGGTCAGGTAGAGGAAGCCTTCCTCGTCCACCCAGCCCACATCGCCGAGCGTCGTCCAGCCGTGACGGTTGGTGTTCTCGGCCACCTTATCGGGGGCATTGTGATAGGTGAGCGGCGTCCCGCCGGCGAAATAGACCACGCCTTCGGTGCGCGGCGGCAGGGGCTCCCCGTCGTCGCCGCAGATCTTCACCTCAGCGGTCGTGCCCTTGCCCACAGAGCCCTTGTGGGTCAGCCAGTCGTGCGGGCCAATGTGGCAGAAGCCGTTGCCCTCGCTGCCGGCATAATACTCGTGGATGATCGGGCCCCACCACTCCATCATCTGTTCCTTGACCGGGATCGGGCAGGGCGCGGCGGCGTGGACGGCCGACTTCATCGACGACAGGTCATAGCGGGTGCGCACCTCCGGCGGCAGTTTGAGCATCCGCACGAAGTGGGTGGGCACGAACTGGCCGCAGTCGATCTTGTGTTTTTCGATCAGCTGGAGGGCGTGTTCCGGATCGAACTTCTCCATCACCACCACCGTGCCCCCCAGGCGCTGATAGCCCATGCACCAGCGCAGGGGCGCGGCGTGATAGAGGGGCGCGGGCGACAGATAGGCTCCGTCGGGCGGGAAGCCGAACATCATCTCGGCCATCATGGAGAGCGCATTGGGCGCGTCGATGGGGCCGCCGGTCAGGGGCGGCTTGATCCCCTTGGGCCGGCCGGTGGTGCCCGACGAATAGAGCATGTCCGCGCCTGCCGTCTCATCGGCGATCGGGGTTTCGGGCATGGCCGCCCGGGCCGCCTCGAAGCTCTCATAGGGCGCGCGGGCCTCACCCACCATGTAGAGCTTCACGCCCGGCAGCAGGGCCGGCAACTCGTCCACCACCGGCCCGACACCGGCCGAGGTGATCAGCACCTGGGCGGCGCAATCGCTCATGATGTATTCGATCTCGCCAGCTGTGAGCTTGGACGAGATGCAGGCGTAGTAGAGGCCGGCGCGCTGGGCCGCCCAGGCCACCTCGAAGAACCGCGGGTGGTTCTCCATCAGGATGGCGATCACGTCGCCGGCCTTCAGGCCCAGCTTCCGGAACAGTTGAGCGCCCTGGTTCGAGCGGGCCTCAAGCTCGCCATAAGTGACCGTCTCGCCGGAGCTGGCCATGATGTAGGCGGCGCGCTCGGGATGGGACTTCGCATGATGCGACGGATGCATGGGCCTGTTCCTCCGGGTCGCAGCCCTCTTCGCCGGGGCCGTCGACCGCTTCAAATGATCACTGTTCAGGGATGATGGCGTGCTTGACCTCCCGTCCGTCAAGCGGCTCCGATGGCACAAAGACAGGAAAGCGAAAGGGAGACGTCATGGCCATCAAGAGCCTCGCCGAATTCGAGACCTTGAAACTCGAACTGGAGGACGGGATCGTCCTGCTGACCCTGAACCGACCGGAAAAGCTCAACGCCTTCAACCCGCTGATGAACCGCGAGCTGATTGCGGCGTTCGATGTGACCGATGCTGATGACGACGTGCGGGCGGTCATCGTCACGGGCGCCGGCCGCGGCTTCTGCGCCGGCGCGGACCTGGCCGGCGGCGGCTCAACCTTCGATTTTGATCGCCGGGACGCCGATCCCCTGGGGCAACGGACGGAGTCCGGGGTCTACCGGGACGGCGGGGGCCTCGTGTCCCTGCGCATCTATGACAGCCTCAAGCCGGTGATCGCCGCCGTGAACGGCGCGGCCGTGGGCGTGGGCGCCACCATGCAGCTGCCCATGGACATCCGACTGGCCTCCACCGAGGCCCGTTTCGGCTTCGTCTTCGCCCGCCGCGGCATCACGCCGGAGGCGTGCTCCTCCTGGTTCCTGCCCCGGCTGGTGGGCATGCAGACGGCCCTGGAGTGGTGCTATTCCGGACGGGTGTTCAACGCCCAGGAGGCGCTTGACCGGGGCCTGGTCCGCTCGCTGCACGCGCCGGAAGACCTGCTGCCCGCCGCCCGCGCCCTGGCCCGCGAAATCGTCGACAACGCAGCCCCGGTCTCAGTGGCCCTGACCCGACAGCTCATGTGGCGCATGGCCGGCGCCGATCATCCGATGGCCGCCCACCGGGCCGACAGCCGGGGCATCCAGGCGCGCGGCGCATCGGCGGATTCCAAAGAAGGCGTCGAATCCTTCCTCCAGAAGCGACCGCCCGCCTTCCCGGACAAGGTCTCCGATGGTCTTCCCGACATCTGGCCCGGGCGCAGGCCCCCCGAATTCTCGTAGGGGCGCGCGGGCGCACGGGAACCCGTGGTTAACGCCCCTGTGTTGGAGTGGGCGTCCAGATGAGCCAGAGCGCCCCCCACCCGGACGACTCACCGTCCCCGCAGTTCCGCGCACGGGGCGCCTTGCTGCGACGTCTGGCCGATGTGGTGTGCCTCCCGTCCAGCCGGATCAACGCCTTCGAGCGGGCCGTTACCGCTGATCTGCTGATCGAGATGCTGCGGGATGCCTCGCCCGACGAGCGCCTGAAGGTCTCCCGCCGCCTGGCCAGTCTCACAGAGCCGCCGGCCCAGCTGGCCCGCCTGCTCCTGCATGATGAGCCGAGGGTCGCCCGGCCGCTCCTGGAAGAGTGCGAAAGCCTGTCGGACGCCGAACTTCTGGATTGCGCCCGTACGGCGGGGTCTGAGCACCGGTTGATGATCGCCGCCCGCAAGGGGCTCAGTGAGGTGGTGGTCGAAGCCCTCGTGGCCGCAGGCGAGCGTCAGGTCATCGAGGCGGTCCTGGCAAATCGCGAGGCCAAGATCGGCCATGCCGGGCTGGAGGCCTTGGTGGCCATCAGCCGGGACGCGCCGCAGATCGCGCCGGCCCTGCTGCGCCGGCCGGAGCTGCGGCCAGCCCAGGCCTATGTGCTGTTCTGGTGGGCCGATCCGGAGGCCCGTCGCACGATCCTCCAGCGCTTCGCCGTGTCCCGTGAAATCCTGCAGGACGCGGCTGGCGACATCTTCCCGATGGCGGCCGCCGAGGGGTGGCAGGATCCGATGTCGCGCAAGGCCCTGCAGTTCATTGAGCGCCGCCAGCGCAATCGGGCTGCGATTGAAAAGAGCCCCTTCACCAGTCTGGAGGCTGCGATATCGGCCGCCCAGCACGGCATGACCCGCGAGGTGGCCGAGGAAATCTCGTACCTGGCCGGCCTCAAACCGATGACGGGCGCCAAGCTGTTCACCGATCCGGGCGGCGAGCCCCTGGCCATTCTCTGCAAGGCGACCGGCCTGCCGCGGGCGGCCCTGCGCGCCCTTTGGCGCGGACTGCGGCGGCCGGAGACTGAGGCTGACGGATCGCCCAACCCCGCCTTTGAGCGGACCATGATCATCTATGACACTCTGGCGGTCGACAGGGCTCAGACTGTGTTGCGCTACTGGAACTGGTCGCTGTCTTCGGCCATGACGCCGGAATTGTTGCAGGCCATCCGCGACGGCGACGACAGCGTCATCGATGAATACTCCCTGCCGCAGCGCGCAGCGATGCTGGCCTTTGCAAAAGAGCTGGGTCGAAACTAGCCGCCTAGCAAGCGTAAGACGCGGCTCAAATCTCGACGCTGTGACGCCCGGTCGCACCTACTCAACTCTGGAACGTAATTTTTCAGGCTTGTCCTGCGGCAAGGACTGCTTTGAGCCCTATTGTCTTGTGCATTGGGACTATGGGCGATAAGTAGCTGACAACTGATCTGGGAATCAGATGTTGTGGCGCTCACATTGCGCCGTTCTGGGTAAATCAAATGGACGAAAAAGCAGAAGTCATCGAGATGACGGCCGATATCGTGTCGGCCTATGTCGGCAACAATTCGGTCGCAGCAGCCGACCTGCCGAACCTGATCCAGGCTGTGCATCGCGCGCTGGCTGGCGTCACCACGGCTCCCGAAGCTGTCGAAGCGCCGCCCAAGGAACCCGCGGTTCCCGTTCGTCGCTCCATTACGCCGGACTTCCTGATCTGCCTGGAAGACGGTCGCAAGTTCAAGTCGCTGAAGCGGCACCTGCGCACCAAGTACAATATGAGCCCCGAAGAATACCGGGCCAAGTGGGGCCTGCCCAAGGACTACCCCATGGTCGCGCCGAACTACGCCAAGGCGCGTTCGGACCTGGCCAAGCAGATGGGCCTGGGCCAGGGCGGCCGGCAGGCGGCGCGCAAGAAGCGCTGATCCTTCACCGCCTGACTGATGACAAAGAGCGCCCGCCTCCCCAGGAGGCGGGCGCTTTTTTCGATTTATACAACCTCTTCGTCGCAGGCGGCGATTTCGACTTGCCCAAGATTCGCCATACGGGCGATAAGTGATTCGTCGCGATTCCAATGGGTTGTTAAGGAATCTGAATATGGCCGCTCAGATTGGGGCTTCGGCGGCTGCCGCTCGTGCTCATGAAGAAATCTACGGCTATTGGGCCGGCCTGCGCCGTGGCGCGCGGTTGCCCGCTCGCCGGGATGTGGATCCAGCGGCGCTGAAGCGCCTGCTGCCGACGGTCAGCCTGATCGACATCCGCCACGACCCCATGGACTTCCGCGTGCGCCTGGCCGGTACGGGGCTCTACAGCATCTACGGGCGAGAGATCACCGGCCGCACCCTGGGCGAAGTGTACAACTCTGCGGCCGCCGACTACTGGCGCGAGGAGCTGTCGGCGGTGGTGCAGGAGCGCAGGCCAGGGGTTGGCGTCCACAGCCTGGCCTGGCGCGGGGCCGGCCATGTCTCGATCCTGTGGCTGAGGCTGCCGCTGGCCTCCAACGGGCGCGATGTGGATATGATCATGGGCTACGACACGGTCGTGGGCCTGCAGAGCGAGTCCGGCTTCTCGGGCATCCGAGCCGCCTGAATTCGGAAAGCGCGTCAGCCGTTGGCGGCGTTCAGGGCCGCGGCGTCCCGGGCGATGCGCTCAGCCATGGCGGCCAGACCGTTAGAGCGCTGGGTTGAGAGCGCGCCCGACAGCCCCAGTCGCGCGAAAGCTCCTCGGACATCAAAGGCCAGGATGTCGGCGGGCCGCCGCCCTGAGAACAGACGCAGCAGAATAGCGATCAGGCCGCGCACGATGTGGGCGTCTGAGTCCCCGCGAAACTCTACCCGTCCGTCGCCCTTGGGCTCGGTGACGAGCCAGACCTGACTGGCGCAGCCGCGCACCTTGTTGGCCTCTGATCGCTCGGCCTCGCTGAGGGGCGCGAGATCGCCGCCCAGTTCGATGACATAGCGATAGCGCTCCTCCCAATCGCCCAGGAGGTCGAATTCGTCGGCGAGGTCTTCGAGGGTCTTCTGGATGCCGTCCATCTGGCCTCGCACTTAAGCCCCCCGAGGTCAGGGCGCAACGCGTCAGATCATGTGGTCGGGCAAGGCCCGCGCTGCTGGCAGGCGAACGACGACCTTCAGCCCACCATCCGGACCCGGCCCAAGCGCCAGGCCGCCGCCCATCCCCCGGCAGAGCATATAGGCCAGCGGCAGGCCCAGCCCGGCGCCTTCGCCACGGCGAATGAGGGCGTTCTCTCCCTGCTCGAACGGGCGCAACAGGCGCGGAATATCCTGGGGCGCCACGCCTGGACCCTGGTCTGTCAGGGTCAAGATGACGATTTCGGCAGCTGATTCAGCGGTGATCGTCACCTTTCCGTCCTCTGGGCCATAGGCCAGGGCGTTGGACACCAGGGCCGACAGGGCGGTGCGCACGCCCTTGGGGTCGGCGATGATGTCAGGAAGTCGTCCCTGATCGGCGACGATCACCTGGATCCGCCGCGTGCGGATCTCCTCGGCCAGACCGTCCAGTACGTCGTCCAGCACATGGTCGAGGGGTTCGCGCCGGGCGGCGAGGTCTGCGGTTCCGCTGTCCAGACGGGCGATTTCCAACACCTGATTGGCCAGGGCCAGAAGCTTCTGACCGCTGTCGCGGATCAGCCCCGCATATTCCTTGTATTCCGGGGCGCCCAGGGGGCCGTAGATCTCTGCGCCGATCAGCTCCGAGAAGCCGAGGATGGAGTTCAGGGGCGTGCGCAGTTCATGGCTGACCATGCGCAGGAAGGAGCGCCGCTGCTCTTCGGCCCTGGCCTCCAGGCGCTTGTGGACCGCGCGCCGGGCCTCGCGTCGGGCGGCCGCATCGCGGGAGAGCCTGGGCTCTGGCTGCGGCGGGGGACGGGGGGCCGCATCGGTCATCGGATGGGCTCGCTCGGGTAAGCTATGGGCCAGTCCCTCAGACTGCGGGCGGGGACTTACGAAATGGTTTCGAGGCGCTCGGCGCCCGATATGGGCGGGCTGCGACCCCATGGCCGTCGCCCAGGGGGCGAGCAGGCTCGCTTGAGATGGGAGCGAGGGCTAAAGTCTTGCGTTGATCTCTATCGATTCCGCCCCTGCGAGAGCCAGACTGCGACCCGCCCCGACCATGGACGTTCCGCCCGACCGCCGCCCTGCAGGTTTGGCCACCCCATCGGCGGAGGCTTTCTGGTGGAGCGCGGGCTGGCTGGCGCTTGTCGCCGGCGGCGGGGCGTTTGTCCTGGCCAGCGGTGGTGATGGGGCTCGGGCCACCGTCGCCCTGGCGCTCGGCGGCGTCGCGGCGCTTCTTGATCTTGGACTAGGTCTGGCCCGGCGTAATCCCGGCGGAAGACTGCGGCTGGCGGCCTGGAGCCTGGGGCCTGGCCTGGCCATGCTGCTCAGCGGCGGCGCCCTGGGCCCGTTGGGCGCCTGGTGTCTGGCGCCCCTCGCTGCCACCCTTATCGAAGGTGAACCCCGGCGGGCGGCCGCAGCCGGCGCTGCGGCGCTGGGTCTGATGGGCCTGGGTCTGCTGGTCAGCCTGCTGGGCGGACCACCGCCATCCGGGCCGCCAGTGTCTCTCGTGCTGCAGTCGGTGGCTCTGGTCAGCGCCGTGGGCGGCTTGGCCCTCGGCGTGGTCAGCCTGCTACGCCGCCTGGATCGCCGCGAACGGGTCCAGGCCAGCGGCCTGACGCGGCTGCAGAGGCTCCTGGCCGAACAGCCTACCCAGATCCTCGACCTGCTCCCCGATGGCCGGGTGGCAGGCGCCTATGGCCGTCCCCTGGCGGGGGGCGATCTTGCCGGTCGCACTTTCTTCGATCTTGGCCTGCCTGAGGGCCGCCATGACCTCGCCCGGGGCTTCCAGGTCGCCCTTCGCGATGGCCATGCGGCGTTCGCCTTTGCGCCGCTCGCCGACCCTGACGGCTGGCTCGAGGCGCGCCTGCGCCGTGGGCGCTCCATGCGCATTGTGGCGGTGCTCGCCGACGGCCGGGCCCGCCGCGACCAGGAGGCTGAGCTCGAGGCCGCCCGGGGCGAGGCCGAGGCCCAGAACACGGGCAAGTCCCGCTTCCTCGCCAATATGAGCCATGAACTGCGTACGCCCCTGAACGCCATCATGGGCTTTTCCGATATCATGCGCTCGCGGCTGTTCGGGCCCCTGCCGGACCGCTACGGCGAGTATGCCGAGCTGATCCACGAGTCCGGTCGCCATCTGCTAGACCTCATCAACGACGTCCTCGACATGTCGAAGATCGAGGCCGAGCGGTTCGAGCTGAGCCGCGAGGAATTCGACGGCCGCGAGGCGGTCAATGCGGTCCTGCGGCTCATGCGCGGCCAGGCTGACCGGGCGGGCGTACAGCTGCGCGGCGTCCTGCCCCGGGAGCCCCTGGAGATCGACGCCGACCGCCGGGCGCTGAAACAGATCGCCCTGAATCTGGTCTCCAACGCTCTGAAGTTCACCCCCAGAAATGGGGCCGTCACCGTCGGCCTGCAGGCGGTGGGCGGCATGATGGAGCTGGTGGTCGCCGACACCGGCATGGGCATGAGCCCCGAGGACCTCGCGAGGGTCGGCCGACCCTATGAGCAGGCCGGCGACGCCGAGCGGCGGGCGGCGGGCACCGGCCTAGGCCTGTCCCTGGTCCGCAGCTTCGCCGAGTTGCACGGCGGCGAGATGATCCTGGAAAGCGCCGTGGGCGAAGGCACCACCGTGACAGTGCGGATGCCGGTGCTGCTGCCGCCATCAGACAAGCCAGCTGAGGCGCCGGTCCCCGAGGCCGAGCCGTTCGAGGCCCCGGTCTCCTGAGAAAGCGCTCAGGTTCTAGCGCGCGGCCATCCGCAGGAAGGCGTGGCCAACAGCGAAGTCGCCCACCTCCACATAGACGCGGCGCACCGGCGGGCCCTCGGTGAACAGGAACTCAACCGCCACGGCCTCACGCGGATGCAGGGTCGAGAGCCGCTGGGCGGCTTCGGCCGGGAACCGGAACGCCCAGCCCGCGCCCATGGTCTCGGGTCGAAGGTCGAGGCCCGCCTTGCTGCGGGCCTCGGCGGCATAGGTGCGCAGAGCGCCCGCCGGGGGCAGACGGCGGGACAGATCCTGGTCTCCTCGCAGGTCCAGATAGGGCTGCCCCGCCCGCCCGCTGTCACGCAGCACCAGACGAGCCCCATAGGGCGCCTGCCCATCGGCGAAACTGGCGAGCGCCAGCAGGACGGGCCGAGTGTCCCGGCCGGCCAGGCCGAACACCATCTGTCCGCCAGCGAAATCGGTCTGCTGGGCCAGGCGCCAGCGATGGACATCGGCGCTGGAGGTGCGGTCGGCCCGCCAGTCGGCGGTTTCGCCCGGATAGGTGATCTGGCGCAGCTTGGCGAAGCCGGCGAAGGCGTTACGCACATGGGCCGCGGCCGCGATCACTGGCTCTGAATCGCAGACCACCGTCCGGGCCGAGGCCCGCGCCCGGGCGTCCGCCCGCGAGAGGTCATCAGCGCTGGCGCCGCTGCGCAGGGCGGCGTTGCGGGTCTGAACGCGGCCCGCCTCCAGGGCGGCGCGCAGGCCGGCGTCGAAGAACCCGCAGCGCAGGTCGGCCGCAGCCATGGCGGTGCGTTCGACATAAAGGTCCAGCGGTCCGGCGGACGCCGCCACGGGCGCTGTGAACAGCCCCACCGCGACCATCGATCCCATCCACCGAACCGCCCGACGCCGCGCGGTGTCGCGCCTGATCGTCATGCGTCCAACTCGTTTCATGCTTTGCGGCTCTGCGGCCTTTGACCCACTCTGGCGCGACAGCCGTTGTCGTTCGGTTAGCGGCTGACGTTTTGCAGCGGCGCCGCTGACTTGCAGCGACCTGCGAGCCGTGCCCTTAAGCAGGTCGCGCAAGGGAGGGACCGACATGATCCTGTCGACGGACGTCTGGGCCGCGGCCCTGATCCGACGGGCCGAGCTTTCCGGCGGCTTTGGCGTCGTGGCGCGCAAGGGCGATGCGCGGGCCGGCGCGGTCCTGGTCAAGGCCGTCAACCTGTCGGACAAGACCGTGCGGCTCTATGCCGAGGCCACCCGCGGCGACGGCGAGCGCATCTGGATGCGCCCGACCATGGCCACCGAGGAGCCGGAGGTCGACGCCTATGTCGCCCGCGCCGCCCGCATCGACCCCGACATCTGGGTCGTCGAGGTCGAGGACAAGCAGGGTCGCCACTTCCTCACCGAGCCGGTGGAGGAAGGGTGATCTCAGCCTTGCTGCGCCGTTAACCCCTTTCGTCCACCGAACCGAAAGCCGGCCTGGGGCAGGGTGCGTCCTCCCCCGAACAGTGCAGGCGTACGGTGATGCTCTTCCTCATGAACGACGTGGTCCTCGATCTCGCCGAGATGAAGCTGACGCCGCGCCTGACGGCCGATCGCTTTCGGGCGCTGTCCTTCCCGTCGATCATGCGCATGGGCCAGGAACTCTATGCCGAGACGCCGTTGCTGCATCTGGAGCGTCCCAATCGCGCCCGGCGGCTGGCGGCGCTGATCCAGGCCAAGGCGCCGACCATCAGCGGCGCCCTGTTCGTGGTCCCAAGCTTCGACGCCGATCCGGGCGATGTGACCATCCGCTTCGCCGAACTTGGCCAGGCGGCCCTTGAAGACCTGAAGGTTCGCCAGGACGAGGGCGAGCTCGACATGCTGGCCTGCGACCGCCAGGTCTGGCGCCGGCTGGCGGCCTGAAGCCGCTCTGACGCGCGCGCCGTTTGCGTCTGAGGGCCGCGCGCGCTAACGCGAGCCCATGACTCAATCTCCCGCCGCCCAGGCCGCGCGCCGCCGCACCTTCGCGATCATTTCTCACCCCGACGCCGGCAAGACCACGCTGACGGAAAACCTGCTGCTCGCCGGCGGGGCGATCCGAGCGGCGGGCCAGGTCCGCGCCCGGGGCGAGAACCGCCGCACCCGGTCGGACTGGATGAAGATCGAACGCGAGCGGGGCATCTCGGTCTCGGCGAGCGTCATGACCTTCGACCACGAGGGGTTGATGTTCAACCTGCTCGACACACCCGGTCACGAGGACTTCTCCGAAGACACCTATCGTACGCTCACGGCCGCCGACGCCGCGGTCATGGTGCTGGACGCGGCCAAGGGCATCGAGCCGCAGACCTTGAAGCTGTTCGAGGTCTGCCGCCTGCGCGACATTCCCATCGTCACCTTCATCAACAAGATGGACCGGGAGGCCCAGGACCCCTTCGAGCTGCTGGACGAGATCTCCACCAAGCTGGCCCTGGACCCGGCGCCGCTCTACTGGCCGGCCGGGTCGGGCGGGCGGTTCAAGGGCATGGTGGATCTGCGTCGGGGCCGCTTCCTGCCCTTCGCCAAGAAGACTGCCGACGATGATGGCCATCCCGATCCGATCGCGTTCAAGTCCAACGCGGTCGTCTCCTATCTCGACCCCGAAGAACAGGCCGAGGTGGAGGAGGGCTCCATGCTGGTGCAGGAGGCCTCCAAGCCCTTCGACCCGCAGTCCTTCCTGGAAGGGCATATGACGCCGGTCTTCTTCGGCTCGGCCCTGCGCAAGTTCGGGGTCGCCGAGCTGCTGGAAGGCCTGGGCGCCTACGCGCCCCCGCCCAAGGCCGTGGCGGCGCACAAGGGCGGCGAGGCGACCCATGTGGCGCCGGGCGACCGGGAGGTGTCGGGCTTCGTGTTCAAGATCCAGGCGAACATGGACCCCAACCACCGCGACCGAGTGGCCTTCCTGCGCCTGACCTCCGGCCGGTTCACGCGGGGGATGAAGCTGAAGGTGCAGAACACCGGCCGGCAGCTGTCAGTCAATTCGCCGATCATGTTCTTCGCCTCGGACCGGGAGCTGGCTGAGGAAGCCTTCGCCGGCGACGTCATCGGCATTCCCAATCACGGGGTTCTGCGGGTGGGCGACAGCCTGTCCGAGACCGGCGCCCTTCGCTTCGCCGGCCTGCCCAACTTCGCCCCGGAAATCCTGCAGCGGGTGCGGGTCAAGGATCCGCTGAAGGCCAAGCACCTGAAGAAAGCCCTGGAGGGCCTTGCCGAAGAGGGCGTCACCCAGCTGTTCCGTCCCAATATCGGGGCCGACTTCATCGTCGGCGCCGTCGGCCAGCTGCAGTTCGAAGTCATGGCCGACCGCTTGGCCAACGAATACCAGCTGGAGGTCTCCTTCGAGCCGGCCCCCTATGCCGAGGCCCGCTGGCTCGGCGGCGAGAAGGTCGATGTGGAGGACTTCGCCGGCAAGCATCGCGGGGCCATGGCCAGCGACATCGACGAACAGCCGGTCTTCCTCGCCAAGTCGACCTGGGAGATCGGCTATGTGGCCGAGCGCTATCCCAAGGTGCGGTTCGAACGCTCCAAGGAACGGGCCTGACCGATGGCGGCCGACGCTGTCTATGGCCTGCCGCCCCGGGAACTGGTCGAGCCGTCTGCGGGCGCAGCTCAGCTTTCCCCGCTGATCCCCGGCTCGGAGTCGCTCGAGGCCGTTCCTGACCAGTCCCTCGAAAGCCTGACTATCCTGGCGCCGCCGGGCACGGTGGAGCGGCGCTATGTGCTGGCCCAGGGCCTGCGCGCCCTGAAGATCGGCGGGACGATGATGGTCCTGGCGCCCAAGGCCAAGGGCGGCTCGCGCCTGGCCAAGGAGCTCAAGGCCTTCGGGCTGGAGGTGGCCGAGGACGCCCGACGCCACCACCGGATCTGCGAGGTTGTTCGACCCGCCGAGCCCGACATCGCCGAAGCCCTGGCGGCCGGCGCCCCGCGTCTGTCGCAAGACCTCGGCCTCTGGACCCAGCCTGGCGTCTTCAGCTGGGACCGGATCGATCCCGGCACCGCCCTTCTGCTTGGCCGCCTGCCGCCCCAGACCGGCGTCGGCGCCGACTTTGGCTGTGGCCTGGGCTATCTGGCCCACGGGGTGCTGGCGTCTTCGGCGGTCACGGGGCTGACCCTGATCGATATCGACCGCCGGGCTGTAGACTGCGCCAGCCGCAATGTGAACGATCCCCGGGCTAAGGTGGTCTGGGCCGATGTCCGCCATGGCCAGCCGGCCTTGAGCGACCTGGACTTCGTGGTGATGAACCCGCCCTTCCATGATGGCGGCGCCGAGGACCGGGCCCTGGGCGCGGCCTTCATCGCCGAGGCGGCCAGGGTGCTGCGGCATGGCGGCAAGCTGCTGATGGTGGCCAATCGGCACCTGCCCTATGAGCGGCCCCTGGCCGACAGCTTCGGCGCCAAGGTCAAGCTGCTGGCCGAGGAGGGCGGCTACAAGCTCTATGAGGCGCGGCGGTGAGCAAGGTCCCGATGGCCAGGCTCGATCGCCTGCTGGCCAATCTGGGCTACGGGTCGCGGCGCGAGGTCCAGGGTCTGCTGCGCAAGGGCGCGGTGATGTTTGACGGCGCAGTCCTCAGCGATGGCGGTCAGAAGATCCCCGTGGTTCCCGAGCTGCCCGAGCGCATGACGATCGAGGGCGCGCCGGTGGATCCGCCCGCGCCCCTGACCCTGCTGATGCATAAGCCGCTCGGCGTCGTCTGCTCCCACCGGGAGCCGGGCCGCAGCGTCTATGAGCTGCTGCCCCGGCGCTGGCGGGCGCGGATGCCTGGCCTCTCCACCATCGGTCGTCTGGACCTGGACACCACGGGCCTCTTGCTGATCACCGACGACGGCCCGCTCCTGCACCGGGTGATCGCGCCGCGAAGCCATGTGGCCAAGCGCTATGTGGCGAAGCTCGCCCGACCCTTACGCGGCGACGAGGCGGCGGTGTTCGCCGCCGGGACCCTGATGCTGGAGTCCGAGACCGAGCCCCTCGCGCCGGCCACGCTGGAGCCCCTGTCGGACACCGAGGCCCATCTGACCATCACCGAGGGGCGCTATCATCAGGTCCGTCGCATGTTCGCCGCCGTCGGCAATCATGTGGAGGCCCTGCACCGGGACCAGATCGGCGGACTGACCCTGCCGCCTGACCTCGCGCCCGGCGCCTGGCGCATTCTGAAGCCAGACGAGCTCGCCGCCATATTCGCCTGAATATCGGCGCCTCGCCTGGCGGTTCAGCTGCCGAGAAGCACGCGGCCACGGGCGGTTTTGCTTAACGGAGACAAGGTTCCGTTAACCATGTTCAAAAGTTAATCACTTGTTAATCGCTGCGGCTCCGGCTTTGCTCTGTCTCACCTGAACCTGCGCGGGGCGTCCCGCCGCGGGACTCTGATGACGACGGAGCGCCACGGCATGTTTGAGTTCGGCCGGGAGTTGAAGCGGATCTTTGGGGCCCAGGGGGGCTGGCGTCCGGCGCGGGATGGTCTGGCCGGGGGCGACTCTGCCCTACTGGAACTGCTCGACCTGTCCCTGTTGCGCAACGAAGGCAAGGCCGCCGATGTCGCCGCCGGCCGGATCAGCGCCAAGGACAAGCCGCAACGTCGTCTGGAAGCCGCCATCGTCTGGCGCGAAGTGGCCCGCCGCTCTGGGGATGCGGCCACCCTTCGCAAGGCCGCGGCCCAGGCCGAAGCCGCCGCCACCGCCTTTGACCGGGAGCGTCGTCCCGACGGCTGGGCCCGCGCCCGCTGTGAACAGGCCTTCTGCGCCCTGCTGGGCGCTGAGCTGTTCGGCGAGGAGGGGCTGAACGCCGCGGCCGAAATCGCCTTCCGCGAGGCCCGTGAAGCCGCCCGCGGCGGACTGGCCGCGCCCCTGGCCGAGGTCGGCCTGGCCCTGATCGAAGGCCGTCGCCGCATGAGCCTGGGAGACGCCCAGGCCGCCCGGGTCACCGCCGCCCGGTTTTCCGCCCCCATCGCCGCCTTGCAGGCCCTGACCCGCCGCTGCTCGGCCGCCCACCTGCTGATCGCCGAGGCCCGCACCCTGCGCGCTGACATGCTGGCCGGCTGGGGCGCCCGGCTGAAGGATCTCGACATTCTGCAGCTGGCGCTGGATGAGGCCGCCGACGTGGCCGATGGCCTCGACGGCGCCTATGAGCCTCTGGCCCATGCGAGGGCGGCAGCCCTGCGCGGACAGATCCTGGCCCTGATGGGCGAGGTCAGCGGCGATATCGAACAGATCCTGGAGGCCGTCACCTGTCTCGCCGACGTGGTCGAGGACCTGGCCCGCGATCACAGCCCCCTGGACTGGGCGCGGATGCAGGCGGCCCTGGGCCTGGCCCTGCAGATCCTGGGGGAAGCCACCGCCGGCGAGCGGGCCTTCGAACAGGCCGTGACCTGCTATGAGCGGGCAGGCCTTGTCCTGGCCGATGCGCCCGCGCTCGCCCTGCGGGCCGAGGCTTCCAATGGCCGCGCCCTGTGCCTGGCCCGGTCGGCGGAGCTGTCGGGCGATCTGGCGGTCCTGGATGCGGCCGAAGCCGCCTTCAAGATCGAGCTCGCCCACCGCCGGGCCGGCGTCGATCCGGTCAGCTGGGCGCTGGCCCAGGTCAATCTGGCGCGGATCTACGAAGCCCGCCTGGACATCACCGGCAAGGACCGCGGCGAGCGCGCCTCGGCGGCGCTCGCCCTGCAGGCGGCCCTGGATGTCTTCGCCGAAGAAGGCTTGCGCTCGTTCACCCTGATCGCCATCGACGCCATGGAGCGCCTCCGCATCCGCGTGGCGCCCCGCGACGGGGTTTGATCGCCGCTGCCCACTTGGCCGTTCAGCCAAGCTTCATCTAAGCTCCACCGAAATGGTCCGGCTCGGCAGCGGCCGGCGGGGAGTGGGCGAGGATGCAGGTCTTTCAAGGCGCATGGCGGCGCCTCGTTGTGACGGGAGCCTTGTCCCTGTCCCTTTCAGCGTGCGCCACAGACCCGGCGTTTCTGGAAGGCCTTGCCATGGCGACCACCGCCATAGCCGCCGAAACCGCCCAGATGGCAGAGGATGCCCGCTGCGTCCGGCATCTGTCCCCTAACGGTGAGACGACCACCTTATGTCCGCTTCCCCCCGGCGTCGTGGCGCGGCCGCCGCGATTGGGGCCGTCGTCGGATGGACGCTATCGCCCCCATGACCGAGCCCCCTGGGACGGGCGCGAGACCCCCTGGTCCTCCGGGCGATAGGGATGGGCTTTGTGCATCTGACGTTGGCGTTGACGCTGTCCCTGGTGGCGACAGAGGCGTGGGCCGAGCCCGCCCTTGCACCCGGAGCGGTGTTTCGCGACTGCGAGGCGGTCTGTCCCGAGATGGTGGTGATCCCGTCGGGGGTCTTCCTCATGGGGTCTGAATCTGGCGCCGGCGAGCCCGACGAGAGCCCCCAACGGGCGATGACAATCGCCGCGCCTATCGCTGTAGGCCGTTTCGAAGTCACGTTTGAGGAATGGGACGCCTGCATGGCCGAAGGTGGCTGCGCGGCGCCTTGGGAGCAGGATCAGCCCGGTTGGGGGCGGGGCCGGCGGCCGGTGATCCAGGTCGATTGGAACGAGGCGCAGACCTATGTGCGCTGGCTCGCGGCGCGGACCGGTCAGCCGTATCGGCTGCTCAACGAGGTGGAATGGGAATACGCCGCCCGAGCGGCGACCGGCGGCCTGCATTACACCGGCGAGGCCATCACGCCGAAGGACGCCAACTATCAGGTGAGCGGACTGCGGCAGACGGTTCCTGTGGGCCAGTATCCGCCCAACGCCTTTGGTCTCTACGACATGCTCGGCAATGTCTGGGAATGGGTCGCCGACTGTTATGCGCCAACCTTCGCCGGGGCGGCGCCTATCGTGCCTGATGAGTGCGGGCTCCGGGTCATGCGGGGCGGGGGCGGAGCTTCGCCGGCCGAGGACGTCCGATCGGCTCGGCGTGGACAGATGAGCATCGGGATGCGCACCAATGACCTGGGATTCCGTGTCGCCCGCGATCTCGTCGCCGGCTCCGGAGCGCCGGAATGAATAGCCCGTCGCCGGCACGTCCTCTGATCGGGTGGATCATGGCGCTGTCCCTTGTGGCGCAGGCTATGGTTCCCGGCCTGGCGGGCGCGCAGTCGGTCCCTCAGGCGGGCGATCGCGCCGCGCCGCCGCCCAGAGACCGATGCGTCAGGCTCGCCAATATCGACTGGCGCCGTCTTGAGCGGCAAACCCCAGCGAATGAGGCGGACGACGCGGCCCGGCTGCAACCCTATTTGGCGCGCGCCATGATCCCCGCGGAGGCGACGCTGCGTCCGTCAGCGGAGGCGGACATCGTCATTCGCGCCTATATCCCCACCCACCGCTACTATCAGACCGAGTCTCGCGCCGTGGTCTGGCGGGAGCCGGACGGCGAATGGTGGTTCTGGCGCCAGCAGCTCGACTGGGGCGCGCCCGAACCGCCGCCGATTCCTCCGAACGCACTCGCGCCCGGCGAGACTTGGCGCCCACCGCCCCCCAGGACGATGGACGAGCGTTTCCCGCCCGCCAGCGGCAGGCTGAGCGCAGTGCAAGCCTCAGCCCTGGAGACGGCCTGGTCCGACCGTTGCCGGGTCTGGGAACCGGGCGCGGCCGGATCGCCCTTGCCCTTGCGTCGTCCAGAGCCCGGGGACTCCCGTCGGGAACGCTGGTGTCCTCACGGCGCCACGCCAATCATGGGCGAGATCACCGAAAGAGGCCGCCCTGCGCGGCTCCACTTCTACCCCTGCGACATGGACTTCAGCAGTCGCATCCTGCTCAGCGTCGCGGCTTCCGCCACGGGGCCGTCGGACGCCGAGACCCGGGTCATGGAGCGGCTGGAGGCGGCGGCGCCATGAGCTGGAGACGGTCTCTACCGACGAGGTGGCGTGCTGTCCTCATGGCCCTCACCATGGTGGGAGCTGCTCTGAGTCCTGTGACCGGACAGGCGGCGCAGCCTGCAGCGACCGAGCGCTCGCCGCAGGTCCTGGGTCGGCTGCTCGCCGCCGCTGAAGCCGGCGACCGCGTCGCCATGGGGCAGGTGGGTGAGTATCACCAGTTCGGCTGGGGCGGTTTGGCCGCTGACGAGGCTGCGGGACTGATTTGGTATCGGCGGGCGGCGGAAGCCGGGGACGGCCGCGGCGCGCTGCGCCTGGGCCTGTATTACGGGAACGGCCTTGGCGGCCTGACCCGAAATCGTGCTGAGGCCCGGCGCTGGTTCGTCAAGGGGGCCGAGGCGGGCGAGCCCTGGGCGATGCACCAACTCGCCACCTACTATGCCCAAGGTTGGGGCGGTTTGAGCCAGGACTGGTCCCAGTCGCAGGTCTGGCGTCGCCGGGCCGCCGAGCTTGGGGTTGGGGAAGCGATGCGCCTGCTGGGCCAGGCTTATGAGACCGGCGAGGGGGGCCTTTCGGTCGATCTCAGCCTCGCGCTGGACTGGTATCGCCGGGCCCAGCGGGCTGGCGATGGGCGGGCCGGCGCCGAGGCGGCGCGCCTGGAGCGGCGCGCTCGCGCGCCTGAACTCGCTTGTCTGGCCCATATCAATGATGCGTTGGGCGACCTCAAGGCCCAGCGGGAGGTCCTGGACGTGCTGCCGGGGCTCCCCCGCTACTCAGGGGCGGACCTACAGGCCAGACTGGCCGTGGTGGGCGCCCAGATCGAAGCCGAGATGCGGGTGCTGGCGACGGCGCGCGGGGCCTATGCCCATCTGGAGCCGATCACCGACCTGGATCGCTATCATATCAAGCTGTCGCCTGCCGAAACGGACGAGGCCTTGCGGGGGCGTTGTTTGACCTGATCAGGCCGCGGCCACGTCGCCGGTCTGGCGGCGGATGCGCCAGAAGCGGATGGTGCGCTGGGCGGCCTCCCGCGGCAGGGCCTCGAACAGCTCGCCATATTCCCGGGCGCGGCCCATGGCGTTGGCTTCCCGGTCGAGGATCAGCACGGCGAAGGTCAGGTAGAGGGAACGCTCGAAGCCTGCGGCCTTACAGACGATGGACAGGGCGTCCAGGTCGCGTCGCTCCAGGATCTTCCGGGCGGTGCCGAAATCGATGTCGGCCAGTTCGCAGAGCGCTACGAGGAATTTTGTGGTCTCACGATTGCGCAGGAAGGCGGCCAGCACCGGCGGGGTGATGCCATTGCGCAGCTTCAGCAGGCGCACGGCGCGCTCGGCTTCCTCATAGTCGTCAGGCAGGGCGCCGTCGCGGGTGGCCAGACTCTTGCGGCCGGCCGCAAGGGCGGCCTCCAGGGCCTCGGGATCGACCTCGCTGTTGCGGTCGCGGATGGCGTCCCGCAGCTGGGCCTCGACGACGAAATACATCTCGTTCAGCAGATCGACCGGCACCGCGCGGCGGCTGACCACGGCGGCATGCAGGTCGGAATTGGCCATCGCCCGGTCGATGACACGCTCGTGGGACTCCCGCGAGAGTTCAGCGCCGTCATTGCGCAGGAGGGTGTCGAGGGTGCGATCATCCCCCCGCTCGACGATGGCTTCGGAGACCGCGGCGGAGACCTGGCGGCGCTGGCTGATGGCGCGCAGATGGTCCTGGCCGCGCGTGTGCGCCACCGCCAGGAGGTCGTCGTCGGTCAGCGCCGAAGAGCCTGTCAGAATGGGCTCGGCCACAGAGATGGCCGTGTCTCGGGCGAGATCGCGCAGCAGGTGACGAGGCGGGGCCGAGGCCTCTGCCATGCGTTTGGAAAGTTCCCCGCGCACCGCCTCTTCCATGTCAGTGGCCAGCTGGCCCATGACATCGTCGAACAGGGCGAGTTCGGAGCTTCCGTGATCGCCATCGCCGGCGAAGAACAGGTCCGTCACGCCACGCAGCAGTTCCCGCCGCCTGGCGCTGGAGGGCTCGTTGGCGAGTTCGATCAGGTCGTGGAGCTTGGACCGGGTCATGGTGGGTCTCAGAACTGACGATCGAGGCCTTCGGCGGGCTCTTCCCCATCGTCCGAGGTGTCGGGCGTTTCGGGAGGGCCAACCAGGATGAAATTGTCCCCTGCGGGCGGGGCGGGAATGGCGTCTGGGGTCATGCCGTATTCCCGGTGCAGCGAATAAAGCTGGCTGCCGCCAGCCCGCGGCGTAGCGGAGGCTTGGGCGTAGGTTCTGGGTGTCGGGGCCGGCTGAGGGGCGGGGACGGCCGGACCGCCATAGATGCTGGTCGGCAGGGACCCTGTGGGCGGGCCGCCCAACAGGTCGGGGGCGGCATCGGCGGCTGCAGGAATGGACGCACGCAGCACAGGCTCATAGCCAGGCTGGACGCCGGGCGTCGGCCGCGGAGCGGTGGCAGTCGGAGCAAATGCCGCAGAGGCGGGCGCAAACTGCCGGGCAAGGGCCATGGGTTCTGGGCGGGCGGGCGAAGGGGAACCCGCCGAGGCTGCGGCGGGGCTCCGCTTTCCGGCCCAGCCGAGCATCTGGCCGCCATACCCGCCTACGCCCGGAGCGGCGGGCTGGCTCTGATGGGCGGCCGCGGCAGGCGGGGGGCCATAGCGGTCCTGCACCATCGACTGGGCGGACGCCACACCGGCGCTCGCCAGCAGCAGGCCGGCCGACAGGGTGAAAAGGGCGCGGGACGAAATCATGCGCCTCCGTTCTAGGGGAGGCGGCTTAACCCGCGGCTAACGGCCGCGCCACCAGCGTAGCCCTGACCGCTCCAGACGCGCCAGACCGGCGTAGAGCAGGGCGCCCATCAGCCCGAGCACCACGAGGGCGGCGAACATGCGCGCGGTCTGCAGCCGGTTCCCGGCCTCGAGGATGCGCCAGGCCAAGCCCTGGGCGCCGCCCGACCCGGCCACGAACTCGGCCACCACAGCCCCGATCAGGGCCAGGCCCGCGGCCACCTTGTGGCCTTCCAGCAGGAAGGGGACCGCGGACGGCAGACGCAGGCGAACCAACCGCTTGACCCGCCCGGCGCCATAGAGGTCGAACAACCGCTCCAGATCCGGATCAGCCGCCTTCAGCCCGGTGATCGCGCCGGAAAAGATCGGGAAGAAGGCTACGAGGGCGGCCAGGGCGATGATCGCCCGCTCAGGGTTATCGATGCCCGCCCAGATCACCACCAGGGGCGCGATGGCCACGACGGGGGTGACCTGCAGGACCACAGCCAGCGGCTTGATCGCCCGCTCCAGGATGGGGCTGAGCGCCACCAGCAGGGCCAGCGCCTGAGCCGAGAGGCTGGCTAGGATCAGGGCCGCCAGGGCCATGGCCAGGGTGTTGTAGGCCGAGGTTGCGAGCGTCGGCGCATCGGCCCAGAGGCTCGCGGCCACTGCGCTCGGCGCCGGAAGGAAATAGGCCGGAACCTCCAGAAGCCGGCAGGCGGCTTCCCAGGCGCCCAGCAGGGCGATGATCAGCACTAGCGGCGCGAGGATGTCAGCAAGGCGCTTCATGCCGGGGCCTCCATGCCCTTGGCCAGCACTGTCGAGACCGCCTCCACGCTCGCCCGGAAACCCGCTGTGGTTCGGAAGCCTTCGGGGCGCGGGGTGGGGCCCGCCACGCTCATCTCGCCAGCGATCCTTCCCGGACCACGGCTGAACACCACCACGCGGCTGGCCATATAGACGGCCTCTTCGACGCTGTGGGTGACGAAGACGATGGCCGGTCGCGTCTCGGCCCAGAGCCGCAGGACGTCATCGGCCAGCGCCCGGCGGGTGATCTCGTCGAGGGCGGCGAAGGGTTCATCGAGCAGGAGCAGGCGCGGTTCGGTGACCAGGGCGCGGGCCAGGGAGACGCGCATGGCCATGCCACCCGATAGCTGGGCCGGCCGGGCGCCGGCGGCGCCGGCCAGGCCGACCCTCGCAAGGGCGGCCTCGGCGCGCGTGCGGGCCTCCCGCCGAGCGACCCCCGAAAGCTCCAGGGGCAGGGCCACATTGTCCCGGGCCGACAGCCAGGGCGCCAGGGTCGGCGCCTGGAAGACGACGGCGCTTTCGCCGCGCCTGGCGGTGCGGCGCACCTCGCCCCGGGTGGGACTCTCAAGTCCGGCCAGCAACCGAAGGGCCGTGGACTTCCCACAGCCGGACGGGCCGACCAGGGCGGTGATCTCCCCTGGGGAGAGGGCGAGGTCCACAGGCCCGAGCGCCAGGCCTGACGCCCCATACTCGACCTCGACCTGCGCCAGTTCGGCGACGAACGGCTCCATCGATGATGTGGCCTAAGGCAGGAAGTCGAGGGTGTAGGCCGAGGCCCCGTCCAGATCTGCCGGATAGACCCCTTGCGCCTTGGCCATCTCCAGGAACTCGGTCCAGCGGGCCTCGGTCATCCGCCCAGTCATCGCCGGCTCGCCGCCGTCGACGATGCCGTAGGACTTGAGCTTCGCCCGGGCCTGATCGAGCACATCCTGGGTCATTTCCGGATTATCGGCCTTGATCAGGGCGTCGCCAGGCGCGGGATCGCCGTCCAGATAGGATCGCCAGCCGGCGATGCTGCCTTCCACGAAGGCGCGGACCGCCTCGGGGTTGTCGGCGATCAGCTGGTCCCTGGCCAGCACCATGGTGGCGTAGCCGGGATAACCGTTGTCAGCGAGCAGGAAGACCTTCGGGGCGAAGCCGGCCTCCTTCTCGATCGTGTAGGGCTCAGACGTCACATAGCCCTGCTGGGCCACCCGCTTGTCCGAGAGGAAGGGCGCGGAATTGAAGGTGTATTTGCGCACCTGATCGTCGGTGAAGCCGTACTTGGCCTTCAGCCACACCCAGAAGGCGGTGACGGAGGCGTCCGACAACAGGATCGGCCGGCCCTTGAGGTCGGCGATGGTCTCGATCCCCTGGTCAGGGTGGGCGATCAGGACCTGGGGGTCTTTCTGCATGAAGGCGGCGACAGCCTTAACCGGCGCCTTCTCCTGGGCGAGGTTCAGGACGATGAAGCTGTTGGAGCCCATACCCGCATCCACGGCGCCGGCGGCCAGCAGCTGGGGGACGTTCACGCCGGGACCGCCCTGGACGATCTCCACCTTCAGCCCGCGCTTCTCATACTCGCCGGTGGCCAGCGCCTGGTAGAAGCCGCCGTGCTCGGCCTGAGCCCGCCAGTCGGTGGCGAAACGGATGGTGGTGAGGCCCTCGGCGCCCGTCACCTCGTCAGTGTCGGCGGCCGGCGCGCAGGCGCAGACCAAAGCGGCCAGAGCAATGGCGAAATGGCGCAGAAGTCCCATGAAATCCCCCGAGAACAAGCCCGCCCTATAGGTAGGGCTCCGCCGGGCCTGCGCCAAGCCGCTTGCGCGCCAAGTCGTATCGGCGTCAGGCGACGGCGGGGAGGGTGGGCGTGGCCCCCTCGGCGGCCGGGGCCTTTGTCCATCGGGCGAGAGCCGCATGGAGAGCCTCGATCTGGATGGGCTTGCCCAGGGTGTCGGACATGCCTGCGCGACGGCAACGCTCCATCATTTCGGGCATGACGTCGGCGCTCATGGCGATGATCGGAACCTGGCCCTCGGCCCCGCCCAGGGCGCGGATCATGCGGGTCGCTTCGACCCCGTCCATGACCGGCATATGGATATCCATCAGGATGACGTCGAAGCCGCCGCCCCGCGCGGCTTCAAGCGCCTCGGCGCCGTCGCAGGCCAGGCTGACCTCGCAGCCCAACAGATCGAGCACCGTCGCGCCCAGGTCGCGGTTCATGGCGTGGTCATCCACCAGCAGCACCCGGATCTGTCCCAGGGCGTCAGAATGGTCGGGCTCGGCTGTCACCGGAGGTGCGGCGGCATGCTCGACGATAATCTCGAACCAGAAGACCGAGCCCGAGCCGGGCTGGCTTCTGACGCCGATGAGGCCGCCCATTGCCTCCACCAGGCCTTTGCAGATGGCCAGACCCAGACCAGAGCCGCCAAAGGCCCGCCCGACAGAGGAGTCGGCCTGGGAGAAACGGCGGAACAGGCGGTGCATCAGTTCGCGGGGGATGCCGACCCCCGTGTCCTGAACCTCGAAGCGCAGCAGAACGTCCGGCCCCTGATCGCGGGCGGTGATCTTCAGCCGGACCTGCCCGGCGGCGGTGAACTTCACCGCATTGCTGAGGAGGTTCAACAGGATCTGCCGGACCCGAAGATCGTCCACCATGACCGACAGATCCGTGGGGCCGACCTCCTCCAGGATCAGCTCTAGACCCTGGGCCTCGGCTGAGGGGGAGATGATCTCCAGCGTGTCCTGGGCCACGGCCCTGGCCGTCCCGGGAGCGAGGGCGAGCTCCACCTCGCCAGTCTCCAGACGGGAATAGTCGAGGATGTCGTTGACCACCGCCAGCAGGGAGCCCCCAGCCCGGTGAATCAGCTCCAGCTGCCGGCGCGCCTCCTCCGGCAGATCCTGACGGCGGCGCAGGGTCTGGGTGAAGCCGAGGATGGAGTTCATCGGCGTGCGGATTTCGTGGCTCATGGTGGCCAGGAATTCCCCCTTGGCCGCTCCCGCCGCCTGCGCTCGGGCCTGGGCGCGCCTGGCCGCCCGGGTGCGCATGGCCAGCAGCCGGCGCACCCGCCCCTGCTCGGCGAGGATCAAGGCTACAGACAGGCTGGTGAAGAAGGCCGCGGCGATGACAAACTGAAGGTTGTGAATGCGCTGGGTCTGCGTCCAGAGACTGGAGATGCCCTGTGGTGGGCCAAGGGTCACCACGAGCGTTGAAATCACCGCCATCATGACCGCCGACAGGGCGGCCCCGCGCGGGCCCAGGCGGAAGGCGGCGATCACCATGACCGGCGTCAGCAGGATGGGGGTCGGGAAGGTGGAGGGCGCGTACGCGATGAGGCTGAGGGCGGCGACGGCGCCGTAGAGCAGGGCTTCCTCCCACCGGCTGCGCACGAACTCCCGGCGGCCACGGCGGTCGATGATCAGCAGAACGGCCGGGAGCGTTATCAGCATGCCCAAGGCGTGGGCCGTGAACCAGTTGAATGTGACCTCGTCGAATGGCCGGCCCAGATAGCCCAGGGAGGCCCCGGCCAGGATGGCTGCGAGGCCCGTCGCTGGCGCGATGGCGCAGAAGGCGATCCGCAGCAAGGCCGGCAGGCCGTTGATCCGCGGCCGCACGCCGATGAAGCGACGGATCAGCAGAGCCGCCAGAACCGCCTCGAAGATATTGAGGCTTGTGAAGATCGGGGCCGCGTCCAGGGGCGCGCCGGTCAGGATATTGATCGTCAGGCTGAGTGTGGCGCAGGCCACCCCGACGGCGATCGCCCTGGCCAGGGGCAGAAGGACAAATCCCGCGGTCATCAGACCGTTGGCCAACCACAGGGCGGCGACGCTGTGGCTGTCGCGGGTCAGGGCGATGCTGAACAGCGCAAAGCTGGCGAATCCAACGCACAAGAGCACGCTGAGCGCTGTATCCCTCCGCATCGCGCCGGCCACCCCCATAGATCATCACCCCGAATTTTGAGGGTCATGATCGCGCAGGTGTGGCGCCAAACCGTTAAGCGGGGCCATGACGGAAATGAGTGAGCGCCCATGGCAAGAGGGCGGCGCTGCGGCAGGCCGCGGCGTCGCCCTCATTCCAGGTCCTTTCGGACCTGTATCGCAAGGTCGGTGCGACTTCGAACGCGGGCTTCCCCGCAGGTTTCCGTCACGCCGGTGTCCTCGAACCCAGGCGCCGGGTCGCCCCGTCGCCGTCGGTGCGGGAACCTCCTGCTCCATCTGCTGTCCGGTTTCCCGGCTAGCCAGGGCTGCAGTCCCTCTCGACCCCTTGACCTTGAGCCAGAACCCGCTATGCAGCAAGCGTCCGAGTTCGACCCATTGCGCGCAGCGTGTGATCAGCCGGTGGACAGGTTGTGGATTTCCTGGGGAAATCGCGGCAAAACCTTAGCCAAATCTGCGGTAAATCTTATCCCCAGGAATGACGTCGGGGTGGTCTAGCGACCGGCCTCCAGGGCCTCGCGCCGTTCTTCCAGCTCCAGCCATTCCATTTCGGCGGCCTCCAGCTTTTCGCGGGCGGTCGCCAGGGCCTGGCCAAACCGGTCGAATGCGCCGGGGTCCCGCGCATAGAGTTCCGGATCAGCCAGCTGACTTTCCAGCAGGCTGATCTTGTTGGGCAGTTCGGCGACCAGGCCCGTCAACTCTTCCAGCCGGCGCTGCTCCTTGTAGGAGAGCTTGGCGGCCCTTGCGGCGGGAGCCGCCGCCGCCGCCGTAGCTGCAGCCGCCGCCTGAGCCGCAGCCCCGCGACGCCCGCCCGGCGCCTTGGCGGGCGACACCCCGAAGAAGCCGGGATTCTGGCTCAGGAAGTCCAGCCAGCCGCCGGGGGTTTCGACGACTTGGCCGCGGCCATTGAGGCCGATGGTCGAGGTGGCCAGGCGATCGACGAAGTCGCGGTCGTGGCTGACCAGGATCAGCGTGCCCTCATAGTCCGAGAGCATCTCCTCCAGGAGGTCGAGGGTCTCCATGTCCAGGTCGTTGGTGGGCTCGTCGAGCACCATCAGATTGGCCGGCTGGGCCAAGGCCCTCGCCAGCAGCAGGCGATTGCGTTCCCCGCCCGACAGGCTGCGGACCGGCTGGCGGATCTGGGCGTCGGTGAACAGGAATTCCTTGGCGTAGGCAGCCACATGCTTGGGCGCGCCGCGGACCATGATCTGGTCGCCGCCCAACGGGGCGAGCGCGTCCTTCAGCAGCATGTCGTCCTTCAGGTCAGCCCTGGCCTGATCGATATAGGCCACCTCCAGATTGGTCCCGAGGGTGACCTCGCCGGAGTCGGCCGGCAGGTCGCCGAGCAGCAGCTTGACCAGGGTGGTCTTGCCCGCCCCGTTGGGACCGACCACGGCGATCCGGTCGCCGCGCAGGATGCGGGTCGAGAAGTCCTCCAGGATCACCCGGTCGCCGAAGCGCTTGGAAAGGCCCTTCACCTCAACCACCCGCTGGCCGGAGGTTCCGGCCGACGTCATGCCCATGGACATGGAGCCGCGGGTGTCGCGCAGGCGGTCGGCCTTGGTCGCCCGCATCTCCATCAGCCGCCGCCGCCGCCCCTCGTTGCGGGCGCGGCGGCCGGTGACGCCGCGGGCCAGCCAATGGGTCTCACGCTCGAGGGCCTTGTCCAGGCGCCTGGCTTCATCGGCTTCGGCGGCGGTGAGCTGTTCCACCCAGGCGTCGAAGGCTGCGAAGCCCCGGTCGAGTTTTCGGACCTTGCGGTTCTCCAGCCAGAAACAGCGCTGGGTCACCCGCTCCAGAAAAGCGCGGTCGTGGCTGACGATCAGGACGCTGGCCCGGCTGGCGGCGATGGCGCCTTCCAAGGTTTCGATGGCCAGGATGTCGAGGTGGTTGGTGGGCTCGTCCAGCAGCAGGACGTCGGGATCCTCAGCCAGGGCCCGGGCCAGGGCGACCCGGCGGGTCTCGCCGCCGGACAGGCCCTTGGCGGCCTTGTTCGGATCAAGGCCGAAGCTCTCCAGGGCTGCCGCAGCCTCATGGGGGGCCGCGCCGCCGGCCGTGGCGTGGTCGAGCAGGGTCTCGCCCTCGATCAGGGGCTCCTGCAGCACATAGGCGACCTTGGTTCCCGGGGTGACGGCGCGCTCGCCGTCATCGGCCTCGGTCAGGCCCGCCAGGATGCGCATCAGGGTCGACTTGCCGGCGCCATTGCGTCCGACAAGGGCCGCGCGGCTGCGGGGCTCCAGGGCCAGATCGACGCCGTCGAACAGCATACGGGGCCCGTCAGCGAGACGGACGTTCTTCAGCGCAAGAATGGGGGGCTTCATGGGGCTAGGCACATAGCGCGCTTTGACGCCCCCGCAAGGGCGCAGCCGACAAACCTTGCGTCAGGCCTCGTCGAAAGGCGGGGGCAGGGGGCCTGACCGGAAGTGAATCACCGGGTTCTCGTCATAGTCGCCCATCTCGGTGTCGGCTGAGACGGAAAACGCGACCACCGCCACCCGAAGGGGCGCCAGCCGCTCGGCCTTGCGGCGGGCCTCTTCGGCGCTGGCGCAGCCCACCTGCTGCTCGGCCTTCAGGGCCTTTCCGCGCCCGGCGACATAGGACTGGAGGATGTGCACGGTTTCTTTGGCCATCCCTATCCCGGCCGCTGATTGGTGAGCCGCGTCAAGGGCGCGTCGGCGCTCGCCCCGGCAGGCGGGCGAAAACCATTTTGGGTAGGCGCCGGACGATCTATAGGTTGTGCCCGGCTGCTATTGCGCGGCCTTGGTCGCGGCTGGAGCCCCCTGATGTCGCTGGATCACCTGGATATCGACCTTGAGCGGGACATGTTCCTGCGGACCCTGTTGCGGGAGCTGTCGGGCGCCTTGCAGGACGTGGTCGGCCTGGAGGAGGCGTCTGGCTATATCAGCGTGGTCGGGGCCGCCGTGGGCAAGGCCCTGGATGAGAAGTACCGGGCGGCCCTGGCGGTCGATCGTCTGTCGGCCGAGCAGGTGGCCCAGGTGCTGGTGGACCTGAAGCAGCGGATCAAGGGCGATTTCTACATCGTCGAGCAGCGGGAGGACCGGATCGTCTTCGCCAGCAATTCCTGCCCGTTCGGCGAGTTCGTCGCCGGTCGCCCAGCCCTGTGCATGATGACGTCCAATGTGTTCGGTCACGTGACCGGCGAGAACCTCGGCTATGCCCGGGTCCAGATCGACAAGGCCATCGCCCGGGGCGATCCCGGTTGTCACGTCACCGTCTATCTCACCCCCAAGGAGGGGGGCGGCGAGGCCCGGGAGTACTTCCGGCGCGTGCGGCCGGAACTGGCCGACCGCTGACCATGCACCCCATCTCCAAGCTGATCCGCGAGCCGGTGATCGTCTTCGCCGGCGATGGTCGGGTCACCGACATGAACCGGCCTGCGCGCGCCCGCTTCGGCGGGGGGGCCGAGAGCTGGCGCGAGGTTTTCGCCGACCTGCATGGTCTTCAGAACCTGCTGGAGCGCGCCTCTGGCTCAGCCGATCCGGTCCTGGGCGCCCTGCGACTGGCCGGGGCTGTGCCGGCTGAACCGGACGCCAAGGTCGAGGCCCTGGCCCTGCGGCAAGGGCAAGAGATCAGCTATGCCGTCAAGTTGCGCGACATCGTCGGCGACCAGTTCCCGGCCCTGACCGCCCAGGTCAGGGAACTCAACGCCGAAATCCATGTGCGGCGGCGGGTGCAGGCCGAGCTGGAAGAATCCCTGGCGCACAACAAGGTGCTCTATCGGGAGCTTCAGCACCGGGTCAAAAATCACCTGCAGATGATCCTCGCCCTGGTCTCCTCCGCGGGCCGGGAGAGCGAGGATCCGGGCCGCAAGCAGTTCGTAAAGATGCTGCAATCCAAGCTCTCGGCGCTCTTTGACGCCCAGCGGCTGATGTATTCCGAGGAATCGTCCCACGGCCTTCGGGTCGATCAGATGCTCAGCGCCCTGGCTGAAACGGTTCAGTCTCTGGCCGGCGTGCGGATCGCCATCCAGGTGCGGGCCGAGCCGGTGATCGCCCCCAATGACCTGGCCTTCCCCCTGGCGCTGATCGCCAACGAGCTGCTGACCAATGCGGTGAAGTACGCCGCCGGAGAAGGCGCAGCGGTGTCTCTGGATTTTGTCTGTTCCGGAGACCAGGCAGTCATGACCGTGCGGGACAATGGACCGGGCTTCGCGCCAACCGCTTCAGGCCCCACCTCTTCAGGCCTGGGGCTCGTGCGAGGCCTCTGTCGCCAGATCGGCGGTCATCTTGTCATCCAGTCCGACGGCGGCGCCGTAGCCGTCGTGTCGTTTCCGCTTACCGAGGCGAGCCATGCCCCTTCCTGACGCCTACCGCTTCCAGTCCCGTGGCCCGCACGAGGGTCCTGGTCGATACGCGGCCGGCGACGGCGGCCCCGACGCCGATTTTCCCCTGGGTCGGCGGGTCCTGATCACCGAGGACAACTGGCTGGTGGCCGGCGAGTGGCGCGCGGCTCTGGAAGATGCAGGCTACGAGGTGGTGGGGATCGCGGCCTCGGCCGAGGAATCCCTTGAGATCTGCCGCGAGGAATCCCCTGACCTCATTCTGATGGATATCCGGCTGCTTGGAGACCGCGACGGGGTCGAGGCGGCGCAGGACGCCCGCGCCCTCTATGACATTCCTTCCGTCTTTGTCAGCGCCCACGACGACAGCGAGGTCCGACGCCGGGCCGCCGAGGCGAGGCCCCTGGGCTGGATCACCAAGCCGGTCCTGGCCTCCCGGATCCCGGAGATCCTGCTGCAGCTGGCCCGTCCCCTGAACTGAGGTCAGGTTCAAGGCTGCGCCACCAGGGCGGCTTCAGAAGGGGATGTCGTCTTCCGGCAAGGGACGGCTGGCGTCGAACTCGTCCCGCGGCTGCGGCTGGCTGGGCGGCGGGGGCAGGGGCGGCGGCTCGGCCCGTACGGCCGCGTCGGAGAACTCGCTGGCCAGTCCCTGGTAGAATCCGTTGCGCGGGTCCTCGTCGAACATCGGCTCCGGGTCGGGCAGCAGCCAGTCGAACTCGCGGATCTCCAGATTCTTGTGGGCTTCGATCATCAGCTGTCGCCAGATCTGCGCCGGGATCGCGCCGCCAGTGACGCGGTTCATCGGCGTGTCGTCGTCATTCCCCACCCAGACGCCGGTGACGTATTCCGGGGTGAAGCCCACGAACCAGGCGTCGCGCCAGTTCTGGCTGGTGCCGGTCTTGCCCGCCGCGGGCCAGTCGAAGGCCGCCCGCGCCCCGGTGCCGCCCGGCGCAAGCACCTTGGTCATCATCTTGACCATCATGCTGGCGTGGCTGATGTCCAACGCAGGCAGGGGGCCAGAGGGCACGCGGGTGAAGACTTCCTGGCCATCCACCGTACGGATTTCCTCGATGATCGAGGGCGTCAGTCGTCCGCCGGCCTGCTGAAAGACCTGGAAGCCGCTGGTCAGCTCCAGCAGGCTCACCTCATAGGCGCCCAACGTCACCGACAGGTCGGGATTGCGCGGGATCGAGGTCAGGCCAAACCGCTGGGCGATGTCGCCCAGGGCCGGGCCGCCGGCCTCCGCCCCCAGCTTGACCGCCACCGTGTTGATGGAGCGTGACAGGGCCGTCTCCACCGTGACCGGGCCGCGGTAGCCGCCGCCATAGTTGCCTGGCCGCCAGTCGCCGAACCGGACCGGCCCATCGACCCTGACATCTGTGGGCAGCACGCCCTTTTCCAGGGCGGCGGCGTAGACGAAGGGCTTGAAGGTGGAGCCAGGCTGGCGCTTGGCCTGAGTGGCGCGGTTGAACACGCTGCGGGCATAGTCCACCCCGCCCACCATGGCGCGCACCGAGCCGTCGGGCCCCAGGGTCACCAGGGCGGCCTGTTCGGCGCCGGCGGTGACCCCGTCGGTGGCCATGACCTGGCTGAGGATGGCGGCGGCCTGGTCCTGCAGCACGGGGTCGATGGAGAGCCGCACAAGAAGGTCGGGGGAATTGGGGCCGATCCGGGCGAGCACCTCGTTGGTGGCGTGGTCCAGCAGGTAGCCATAGGGACCGTCCGTGGAGGTGGCGGTCGGCGCCAGGGCTGGGGTCTGGGCCTGGGCGATCTCCATCTCTTCGCGGGTGATCCAGCCAGTGTCTTGCATCCGCTGCAGCACCCAGCGCGACCGCGCCAGGGCCGCGGGCATGTCATTGGTCAGCGCCAGCCGCGAGGGCGCCTTGGGCAGCGCCGCCAGCAGGGCAGACTCCGCCAGGGTCAGCTGGCTGGCGGGCTTGCCGAAATAGGTGCGCGCCGCGCCGTCGACCCCGAAGGTGTTGGCGCCGAAGAAAACCCGATTGAGGTAAAGCTCCAGCACCTCGTCCTTGGTCAGGATGCGCTCCAGCCGCCAGGCCAGCGCCGCCTCCTGCAGCTTGCGCTCGAAGGTCTGGTCCGGGGTCAGGAACAGGCTCTTGGCGATCTGCTGCGACAGGGTTGAACCGCCCTGGACCACCCGGCCGGCGCGCCAGTTGACATAGGTGGCCCGGGCGATGGCCTGCAGATCGATGGGGCCGTGCTGATAGAAGCGGTGATCCTCTGCGGCCATGAAGGCCAGAGGCACATGGGCGGGCAGATCGGCCAGCCGCACCCGGTCGCCATAACGCGGACCGCGCGAGGCGATGAGCTCGCCATTGCGATCGAAGAACTTGATCCCCGGCGCCCGATTGAACGCATAGAGCTGCGCCCGGGGCGGCAGATCGGGAATGTCCTGCAGGAACTTCTGCTGCAGATAGACACCGCCGCCGATGACCGCCGCCACCAGCAGCAGGCCGACCACAGCCAGGGTCTTCCAGACCCAGCCCCAGCGCCGCCTGCGCCGCGGCTCACGGGACATGACAAAGGGCCCGCCAGGGCCGTCCCCGTCGCCGCCGCCTGACCCGGAACCCGCGCCGGGCCCGATGGGCGGGGGCAGGGGGCGACGGCCGAAGCCATCGTCCTCGGTCGCTGGCCTCGGAGGCGACGACGACGCTTCCGGAGCCTCAGTCTCAGCCACAGGCGCGCGCGGCTGTGGCGGGCGCGGCTTGCGCGGCCGGCCCGGCTCGTCGTCCGGAAAGCGATAGGGGTCCAGGGTCCAGTCGTTCACGGCTGTCGGCGGTTCCGGGCGGGCGATGCGGCGGGGCGTTTGGTGGCGGAGGCGCTTTGGGTTTAGGACGGTCCCGTGAGCAGGCACAAACCCTTTTGGCAGGCCAAGACCCTCCAGCAGATGACGGCCCAGGAGTGGGAGAGCCTATGCGATGGCTGCGGCCTCTGCTGTCTGGTTCGCTTCGAGGACGAGGATAGCGGGCAGGTTATCCCCACCCGCGTGCATTGCCGGCTGTTCGATCCGCAGACCTGCGCCTGCTCCAACTATGCCGAACGGCGAAAGCACGTGCCCGATTGCATCAAGCTGACGCCGGGCAATATCGCCAAGCTGCCCTGGATGCCGCTCAGCTGCGCCTACCGGCGGCTGCATGAGGGCAAGGATCTGCCGGCCTGGCACCCCCTTGTGACCGGGGATCCCGAGAGCGTGCATGAGGCGGGCGTGTCGATCCGGGGTCAGACCCTGAATGAGGACGAGCTGGCCGACCCCGAGGACGCCTGGTCCTACGCCGCCTGGGATCTGCTGGAGGATCGCAGCGGCGACTAGGGCCGCATCGCCTCGGCGGCACACCACTGTGTCTAAATTGTCACATCGCCTCTTGCGTGACTTGGCGGCCTGCACAATCTAGAGCCCATAGAAGTCACCGGACGACAGACGACAGAAGAGGTTCATCCCCTTGGCGCGCGACCCCTACCAGGAACTGGGCGTTTCCCGCGGCGCAGGCGAGGACGAGATTCGCAAGGCGTTCCGCAACCTCGCCAAGAAGCATCACCCCGACGCCAACCCCGGGGACAAGGCGGCTGAAGAGCGCTTCAAACGCGTCAGCGCAGCTTTCGACATCCTGGGCGACCCCGACAAGCGCAAGAAGTTCGACGCCGGCGAGATCGACGCCGATGGCCATGAGACGGGCCGTGGGTTCGGCGGCGGCTGGAGCCCGGGGGGCTTCGAGGGCGGCCGGCGGGGCCAGACCCGGGCCGAGACCTTTGACGGCGTCGATCTTGGCGACATCCTCGGCGAAATGTTCGGCGCCCGCGGCGGCGGCGGCGGCGGCGCGCGCGGCCCTGGAGCCGGTTTCGGCGGCGGCTTCGCCCGCGGGGCCGATGTCAGGGCCAAGCTCGAGATCGACCTGGAAGAGGCCATCGCTGGCGGCAAGAAGCGCATCGCCTTCTCCGACGGCCGCACCATCGACGTCACCATCCCCAAGGGGGCGGGCGAGGGCCAGACCCTGCGCCTCAAGGGTCAGGGGTCGCCGGGCCGGGCGGGTCCGGGCGACGCCTTCATCGAACTGACCGTGCGGCCGCATCCCATCTTCCACCGGGAGGGCGACCGTCTGGTCATGGACCTGCCGGTCAGCGTCTATGACGCGGTCCTGGGGGGCAAGGTCGAGGCGCCGACTCCGGAGGGCCCAGTCACCCTGACCGTGCCCAAGGGCGCCAACGCCGGCGCCATGCTGCGCCTCAAGGGCCGCGGTCTGCCCGACGCCGCCGGTCAGCGGGGAGACCTTCTGGCCCGGCTGGTCATCACCCTGCCCGATAAGCCCGACGCCGAGCTGACCGCCTTCGCTGAGGCCTGGCGGGCCAAGCGGCCCTACCAGCCAAAGCCCGCCCCCCGCCGCAGCGCCTGACGGAATGGCCGCTGGGGTGACAGCACAGCCTCGCGGCTTCATAAGCAGGACGTTCAGCCACGGTTCAGTCGTCCGGGCCTAGATCGGCAGTCATGAAACACCTTGTGCTCATCGCCGCGCTGCTGACCGCAGGCGCGCCAGGGGTCGCCCAGGCCCAGTATGGGGCTGACCTGCGATCGTCCTTCGGCGCCGGCCGCGGCGATCAGGACGACGCCCGCGCCGCGGTGCGCGCCGGCCGCCAGGCGCCCCTGTCGCAGGTGCTGTCAGCCATCGCCCAACGCACGCCAGGCCGCCACCTGAACACCACCCAGGGGACCCACGGGGGCCGAGCGGCCTATTTCGTCCAGTGGCAGACCCCGGACGGCAAGGTGATCATCTTCATCGCCGACGCCGAATCCGGCTCCATCATCGGCCGCCAGGGCGGCTGAGAAGACTCATAGGGGAGGCCCCAGCCATGCGCATCCTGCTGGTGGAAGATGATCCGGACCTGGCCCGTCAGCTCAAGGGCGCGCTGGCCGACGCCGGTTACGCCGTCGACCATGCCCCAGACGGGGAAGAAGCCCAGTTCCTGGGCGAGACCGAGCCCTATGACGCGGTGATCCTCGACCTTGGCCTGCCCAAGGTGGACGGGGTCTCGGTGCTGGAGCGTTGGCGCCGCGGCGAGGTGGCCACGCCGGTGCTGATCCTCACCGCCCGAGGCGCCTGGAGCGAGAAGGTGGCCGGCTTCGACGCCGGCGCCGATGACTATCTGACCAAGCCGTTCCACACCGAGGAACTGCTGGCCCGCCTGCGCGCCCTGCTGCGCCGCTCCGCCGGCCATGCGGCGCCTAATCTGACCTGCGGCGGCCTGCGGCTCGATCCCCGGGCGGCGCGGGCCTCGGTCAACGGCGAGCCCCTGCGGCTGACCTCGCTGGAATACCGGCTGCTGCACTATCTGATGATGCACCAGGGCCGGGTGATCAGCCGCACCGAGCTGGTCGAGCACCTGTACGATCAGGACTTCGACCGCGACTCCAACACCATCGAGGTCTTCGTCGGCCGCATCCGCAAGAAGATCGGGTCCGACCGGATCGAGACGGTCCGCGGCCTGGGTTACCGGCTGACCTGCCCGGCCGACGAAATCGAGCCGAGCGCCTCTTGAGGCCGGGCCTGTCACGGCCGTGAAGCTGGCGGCCCTGCAAAGCGCCTCGCTGGTCCGTCGCCTGGTGATCCTGGCGGCCGGGTGGAGCCTCACGGTCCTGCTGATCTCGGCGGTGGTGCTGTCGCTGCTGTTCCAGCAGGCGGCTCTGCGGCGGTTCGACGAGGGCCTGGCCGAACTGATCGACAATCTGCTGGCCGGCACCACGGTGGACGCAAGCGGCGAGGTGCTCGCCCCGGCGCTCACGGACCTGCGCGCTCTGCGGGCCTATTCCGGTCGTTACTGGCAGGTCGTCGAACCCCTGCCCAATGGCCAGTGGCGGATCATCGTCCGCTCGCGCTCCCTCTGGGACGCCGAGTTGGCCGCCCCGGAGGATCTGGTCAGCCGGCTGGAGGCTGAGCCGGGCGAGCCGGTGACCTACGACACTGCAGGTCCCCTGGACCAGCCGCTGCGCGCCCGCGCCAGTCGCGCCACCCTCCCTGGGCGGGAAGCGCCGCTGATCTTCATGGCGGCCGAGGATCGCTCGCCCATCGACCGGGACGTGCGCGGCTTCATCACCGCCACTGCGTTCGCCTTTCTGCTGTTGGGGATCGGGCTCGTCGGGGCCGTCGTGTTCC
The DNA here is from genome assembly GCA_027489335.1 of Caulobacteraceae bacterium. Lineage (GTDB taxonomy): Bacteria > Pseudomonadota > Alphaproteobacteria > Caulobacterales > Caulobacteraceae > Phenylobacterium. Next base: position 235,594 of record JAIXZX010000004.1, read on the forward strand.
AGGTCCGCTTTGGCCTGCGCCCCCTGTTCGCCCTGCGCCGGGAGGTGGCGTCCGTCCGCCGGGGCAAGGCCGAGCGGATCGCCGGCGCCTATCCGGTGGAGCTGGAGCCCCTGGCCCAGGAGCTCAACGCCCTGGTCAGCCACAACCAGGAGGTCGTCGAGCGCCAACGCACCCATGTGGGCAATCTCGCCCACGCGCTGAAGACGCCGCTCTCGGTGATGCTGACCGAGGCCCGCCAGACCGCTGGTCCGCTTTCTGAGATCGTCGAACAACAGGCCGAGGTGATGCGCCAGCAGGTCGATCACCACCTGCGTCGCGCCCGGGCCGCGGCCCGCACGCCCGGGCGGGGCGAGCGCACCGATGTGGCCGAGGTGCTCGACGAACTCGCCCGCACCCTGTCGCGTATCTTCCAGGACAAGGGCGTCGACATCGACTGGGACTGCGATGAGGACGTGGTCTTCCAGGGAGAGCGCCAGGATCTGCTGGAGATCGTCGGCAACGCCATGGAGAACGCCGCCCAGTGGTGCCGGGGCCGGGTCCGCGTGCGGGCCATCCCGCTGTCAGCCGAGCGTTTCCGCGTCACCGTCGATGACGACGGGCCAGGGCTGCCCCCAGAGCGTCGGCCCGAGGTTCTGCGCCGCGGGGCCCGCCTGGACGAGAGCGCCCCGGGTTCGGGTCTTGGCCTGTCCATCATCGATGAGCTGGCGCGGGCCTATGGGGGCGATCTCCGCCTGGACGCCGCCCGCCTGGGCGGCCTGTCGGTGATCCTCGACCTTCCTCGGGCCGAGTCCTGAGGCCTTAGCTGAGGGCGGTGATTTCCCGGGTCAGATTGGCCCGGGCCTGTTCCTCCAGCCGCGTCCGATAGGCCAGGTCCGGATAGAGGGGCGAGGCCTCGAGCATCCGCTTGAGAACGCCAGCGCGGCCTGGCCGGAAAAAGGCGTCGGGCACGTGGGCGTATTCGGCGCGGATGTCGCGCGCATAGGCGTCGTAGGCCTCCGGCGGCCGGCCGAGGATCGCCAGATCGATGGACACCAGCAGGGCGCCTGTCGGGTCGTCACCGCCGACCTGGTGGCCGGCTGTCAGGGCGATCAGGCGGGCCACCTCGGCGCAGGTCTCAGCGGACTCCCCGAGGGCTGCGAGATCCCGGCGCGCCAGGTCGGCGCTCGCCGCCTCATTGTCCTGGCGCGTCGGGTCATAGACCGCGTCGTGCCACCAGATCGCATAGGCGAGCCGCAGGCGGTCCTCCGTCTCCAGCCCCGCCGCGGCCGCCAGCTCCTCCAGACAATCGGCGATGTGCTGGAGGTTATGATAGCGCCGGTGCGGCTCGCCATAGGCCGCCTGAAGGCGCGCCTTGGCCGCCCCCGCCGGGCCATCGGCTGATGTGGGCGAGGCGGGGTTGAGCCAGAAGGCGCAGGCCTGGCGGCGATCCATGGGCGGGCTCCCAATCATCCGGGTCACGATTTCACAGGACGCCGGTCACGTCACCTCGCGGTCTGCGGACAGGGTTAAGGGAAACCTTAACCGGGCCATGGGCAGGGTAGAGGTCCGCAAGCCTGCGGCGTCGAGGGGAACGAATGGGCGGTCTGCCCGAACAGAAGCTGGCCATCCTGCGGCAGATGGTTGAGTCCGCCCCAGACCGGGTGGTCGGAGACCTGCGCGGCGCCCTGTCCGGCGCCGATGGCGATTCGGGTCTGGTCGATGTGCGCATGCTTGTGGAGACCGAGGCCCGCGACCGCCAGCTGCGCAATGCGGTGCTGCATCCGCTCGCGCCGCTTTGCGTGGGCGACGGACGGACCGACCGGCTGACCTTTCCCGCCCGAGCGCTGGCCCTTGTCTGGCGCGCCCTGCGGGATCAGGCGACCCATGAGGTGGGCCGCGCCGCAGCCCTTTTCGAGGAATTCCAGGCCGATCAGAGCTCGCCCGAGCCCTTCGACATCCTGGCCCGCCGCGCCGCCCGCGGCGTGCGCGAACGCAATCATCCGAAATTCGCCGCGGCCGCCGAACTGGCCGACGCGGCCCGGCCCGATGGCGCGCGGCTGCTGGCCGAATGCCTGCAGATGGCGCCGGTGGTGCGCGCTGCGGTGGGACGTCTGCCCAGCTGGATCCAGCGGGTCACCGAGGAAGACGCCGCCCTGGCGCGGATCGCCTACAAGGACTCCGTGGCCATCGCCGAGGACGCCGGCCCCCGGTTCTTCGAGATGCTGTCGGCGCACCTGACTCATCCCTGGATGGTTCTGCGGCTGATCAGCGCGGTTATGGACAAGCCGCCAGAGGGCTATCTGGCCGGCTCCGAGCTGGCGGACTTCGGCCTTCGGGTGCTGGACGGCGTGGACGCCGGCCTTGCCGAAATCGAAAAGTTCGACTCGAGCGGCGGCATGCCCGCGGTTCGCGCGGCTGCCCAGGCCATCGACCGGGTCACCGCTCAGATCGCCGAGCTGGAAGGCAATGTCGAGCTGAGCCGTCAGGGGCCCTGGGGATCGCGGCTCGCCAAACAGAAGACCGCCCTGGCCCGCCATGTGGAGGCTCGGCTGCGGGAGATCGACAAGGCTGTGGCCCAGACCCTGCCCATGACCGAAGTGTGGATCGGGCGCGTGTCCCGCGATGCAGCCCGCCTGACCACCCCGCTGGACCCTGTGGCCCTGCAGAAAGCCAAGACCCTGGTCGCCTTCGCCCAGGAAGTGCGCGGGGCGGCCAACTATGGCGGCTTCGCCGCGGCTCGGACCAAGGTGATGGAGGCCCTCGACGCTCATCTGGACCTCTTCATCGACGACGCCCTGGACCATCTCAAACAGGGCGATGCGCCGGATCCCGCCATTGCGCGGGGCCTGATGGGCGCCGCCATCGAACTGGTGGGTCTGGCTCGGGATCGTCAGGCCGCAGACATCCTGCGCCGGCGCCTGGCGGCCATCTAGCGCGCCCTCCGGTCGCGGGGGCGGTTGCCCCCTCGCGCGGGGCGGGGCTTTGGGCTAAATGGCGCCCATGATCGTCTTCTGGATTGCGGTTGGGGTGATCTCTGCCGCCGTAGCGGGTCTCATCCTGCGCCGCGCCGCCCGCGCGGCGGCCGGAGGCGGCGACGCCGATTCGACCCTGCCCCTCTATCAGCGCCAGTTGTCCGAGATCGAGTACCTCGCCGAGCGGGGTCTGATCGCCGCTGACGAACGCCGCAGCGCCCACGCCGAGGCGGCCCGCCGTCTGCTGTCGGCCGCCGACGCCGCTGGCCCAGCCTGGAGCGTTTCAGCGACCTCTCGTCCCATTCTCGTCGGCCTCGCGGTCGTGGCGCCCGTGGCGGCCCTTGGCCTCTATCTCGCCTTCGGTTCGCCTGGGTATAGCGACCAGCCCTACGCCCAGCGTCTCGATCAGTGGCGCGCTGCGCCACCGACCCAGCTGGACGCCCCGCAGATGGCCGCCGTCCTGCGCTCGGTGACCGCTGAGCGCCCGAATGACCCCGAGCCCTTCCGGTTTCTCGCGATCGCCGAAATGGCCTCCGGCGACGCCCCGGCCGCCGCTCGCGCCCTGCGCGAGGCCCTTCGGCTGGCGCCCGACCGGTCCGACCTCTGGGAGTCCCTTGGCGAAGCCCTGATGGTCGCCGCCGAGGGCGAGGTGACGCCTCAATCCGCCGCGGCCTTCCAGAGGGCCCTGGAGCAGGATCCAACAGCGGCCACCGCCAGGTTCCATCTGGCTCGGGCCCAGATCGAGGCTGGCGAGGTTCAGGCCGGGCTGACTCAATGGCGCGCCTTGCTTGCCGATTTGCCCGCGTCCGACCCCCGCCGCCCAGTGCTGCAGGCCGCGATCGCTGACGTGGCCGCAGGCCCGCGGCCAACCCCCGCCCCCCCGGCCGGGACCGTCGGCGCGCCGGAGATCGCCGCCATGGTCGAGGGGCTGGCCTCCAGGCTCGCCGCCGAGCCTGACGATCCGGAGGGCTGGGTCCGGCTGGTCCGGTCCTACAGCGTCCTGGGCGACACCGCGCGACGGGACGCGGCCTTGACCCAGGCCAATGCGCGCTACGCCGACAATCCCCAGATATTGCGCGAACTCGCCCAGGCGGCGGAAGCGGAGCCCATGAGATGAGCGGTTGGTTGCCCAAGTCCCGTAAGGCCCGGCGTCGGCTGGTGGTCCTGTCGGCGGTGGCGCCCGTGCTGGCGCTGGCCGTCGGTCTGACGCTCTGGGGGCTGTCGGACTCGATCTCCTATTTCTACACCCCGGCCCAGGCGGCGGAGACGAAGCCGGAGCCCGGCCGCACCATCCAGCTCGGCGGGCTCGTCCAGGGCGGCAGCGTGGTCAAGCATCCGGACGGCCGGCTGGAATTCGTGGTCGCCGATCAGATCACCGCCGCGCCCGTGGTGTTCCAGGGCGATCCGCCCGATCTGTTCCGCGAGGGCCAGGGGGTGGTGGCCACCGGCGCCTTCCGCGAGGACGGCGTGTTCGAAGCCCGTCGTCTGCTGGCCAAGCACGATGAGACCTACATGCCCCGCGACCTTCAGAACGCGCTGAAGGAACAGGGCGAGTGGCGCGGCGACGGCGCCGCGCGCGAGCCGGACGCCCAGGATCCGGCGGGCGCGCCCTATGGCGGGGCGGCTGGCCGATGATCGTCGAGGTCGGCGCCTTCGCCCTTATCCTCTCTTTGATCCTGTCCGTGCTGCAGACTGGCGCCTCGACCCTCGCGCGGGTCCGGCGCGCCCCGGTCCTGGCGGCCGTCGGGGAGGGAGCGGCGATCGCAGCCTTCTTCACCCTGGCGGTTTCCTTCGCCACCCTGATCTACGCCTTCGTGGTGTCGGATTTCAGCGTCGCCAACGTGGCCACCAACTCCCACAGCGCCAAGCCGTTGCTCTACCGGGTCGGCGGGGCCTGGGGCAGCCATGAAGGCTCCATGCTCATGTGGTGCCTGGCCCTGACCGGCTTCGGGGCCCTGCTGGCGGGCTACGGTCGGGGCCTGACCGCCGGGCTGAAGGCCGTGGCGGTGGCGACCCAGGGCGCCCTGGGCATCGCCTTCCTGGCCTATACGGTGTTCGCCTCCAATCCGTTCTGGCGGCTGACCGACCCGCCGGTGGAGGGCCGCTCGCTCAATCCCCTGCTGCAGGACCCGGCCCTGATCCTGCACCCGCCCTTCCTCTATGTGGGCTATGTGGGCCTGTCGGTGGTCTTTTCCCTGGCCATCGCTGCGCTGGTGGAGGGTCGCGCCGACGCCGCCTGGGCCCGCTGGGTGCGGCCCTGGACCCTGGCGGCCTGGAGCGCGCTCACCGTCGGCATCACGCTCGGGGCCTTCTGGGCCTATTACGAACTTGGCTGGGGCGGCTGGTGGTTCTGGGATCCGGTGGAGAACGCCAGCTTCATGCCCTGGCTGATCGCCACGGCCCTGCTGCATTCGGCCGTGGTGACGGAGCGCCGCGGCGCCCTGCCAGGCTGGACCATCTTCCTGGCGCTTGGGGGCTACACCTTCTCCATGCTCGGCGCCTTCCTGGTGCGCTCGGGCGTGCTGACCTCGGTTCATGCCTTCGCCGTCGATCCCACCCGTGGCGTGCTGCTGCTGACCATCCTTGGGGTGACGGCGGGGCTCGGCTTCGCCCTGTTCGCCTGGCGAGCGCCGGCCATGGCCAGGGGCGGCATGTTCGCCCCCATCAGCCGCGAGAGCGCGCTGGTGCTGAACAACATCCTGCTGGCGGCGGCCACCGCCACGGTCCTGTTGGGCACCCTCTATCCCTTGATCCGCGAGGCCATGGCCGGTGAAGCCATCTCGGTGGGGCCGCCCTATTTCAATCTGACCTTCACCCCGCTGATGTTCATCCTGCTGCTGCTGCTGCCGGCTGGGCCCCTGCTGGCCTGGAAGCGGGCGGACGCCGGCGCCGCCCTCCAGCGGCTCTGGGTCGCAGCCCTGTTGGCGGCCATGGCGGCGGTGGCGACCCTGGCGCTGGCCGAGCCTCGCAGCCTGTTCGGCGCCGCGGGCCTGGCGCTCGGGGTGTGGCTGATCATCGGCTCGGCGACCGAGGTCGCTGAACGCATCCGCCTGTTCCGCGCTCCCCGCGGCGAAGTTCTTCGCCGTCTGGGAGGCCTGCCCCGGGGGACCTGGGGCATGACGCTCGCCCACGCCGGCCTGGGGGTCTTCGTCCTTGGGGCGGTCTTCGAGACCACCTGGAAAGCCGAGACCGCCGAGGTCCTGGCCATTGGCCAGCGCCTGGAGGTGGCCGGCTATGTGGTGGCCCTGGAGAACGTGGCGCCGGTTCAGGGCCCCAACTATGAGGCTGAGCAGGCCACCCTGCGCGCCTTCGCGCCGGACGGAACCCTGGCCTGCATGGCGCGCCCCGAGCGGCGGCTCTATTCGGCGGGCGGACAGACCACCTCGGAAGTGGCCATCTGCACCCGCGGTCTCAGCCATCTCTATGTCGTCCTGGGCGAGCGGAGGTCAGGCGCCGATGGGCAGCCCGTCTGGCTTGTGACCGGCTACTGGAACCCCTGGGCCCTGCTGATCTTTCTGGGACCTGGCCTGATGGCGCTGGGCGGCGTTGTGTCCCTCTCGGATCGCCGTCTGCGGCTCGCTGTGGGGCGTCGCGCGGCGCAGGCGCAGCCTGCGGGACCCGAGCCGGCGCCCAAGCCTCTGGGAGAACCGGCATGACCGCCCTTGGCCGCTGGCTGGTCGTGGCCTGCGCCGTCCTCTGCCTGGGCGCAGCGTCTGACCCCGGCGAGCGGCTGGCTGATCCGGCCCAGGAGGCCCGGGCGCGGGCCCTCTTCAAGGAAGTCCGCTGCCTGGTCTGCCAGAACGAGTCCATCGACGCCTCCAATGCTGAACTGGCCCAGGATCTGCGGGCCATCGTGCGTCAGGAGGTGGCCCAGGGGCGTAGCGACGTGGAGGTTCGCCGCTTCCTGACCGACCGCTACGGCGAGTACGTGCTGCTGAAGCCCCGGTTCAGCTGGGCCAACGCCGCCCTTTGGCTGTTCCCGTTGGTGGTCGTGCTGGCCGGGGCGGGCCTGTTGATCGGCCGCTGGCGCACACCTGAGGCTGAATCCGACCTCACCGGCGCGGAGACCGACGCCCTGGCGCGGCTCGCCGATGATCCCGGGACTGACCGAGGTTCGGCCTCATAGCCGCCGTGAACCCGCGCTATAGCTTGCGAATTGGTAAGTTGTGATCGGTTGCGCATCGGCGCATCCATCCTAGCTAGGGGTAGGCGGGCATGTGCTATGACCCCAAGAGCCCGCAAGGAATCGAAGGCCCATGACTTCTAAGAAGACCGGTTATCTTCTCGGCGCCGTCGCCGGCATTGGTGTCGCCGCAGCCGCCCTGGCGGCCACCGATGTCGGCCTGACCCTGGCTGAAAAGTCTGGGCCGTCCATGCCGGTGATCCGCGCCTCAACCGCGCCGGTCTTTGCGCCGCCGCCCGGCGCGCCCTTGTCCTTCGCTGACATTTTCGAGCAGGTGTCGCCGGCCGTGGTCTCGGTGAACGTGACATCCCGCGCCGACGCCAGCGTGCTGCGCCAGATCCCGGGCTTCGAAGGCCTGCCCTTCGGCATCATCCCCCGGGCGCCCGGGGGCGGTGAGGAGGACGGCGAAGAGGAACAGCAGGGCCCCACCCAGATGTCGGCGGGCTCGGGCTTCTTCATCTCGGCCGATGGCTACATCGTCACCAACAATCACGTCGTGGAGAACGCCGAGGAGATCAAGGTCGTGCTCAAGGACGAGCGCGAGCTGGTGGCCGAGATCGTCGGCCGCGACGAGGCTACTGATCTGGCGGTGCTGAAGGTCAAGGGGGCCAACTTCCCCTATGTGAGCTTCGAGAATGACGCGGTGCCGCGGGTCGGCGACTGGGTGATCGCCGTCGGCAACCCGTTCGGCCTGACCGCCACGGCCACCTCCGGCATCGTCTCGGCCTATGGCCGCGATATCGGCGAGACCTTCGTCGACTTCATCCAGATCGACGCCCCGATCAACCGGGGCAATTCCGGCGGCCCGACCTTCGACATCTATGGCCGCGTGATCGGCGTCAACACGGCCATCTTCTCGCCGTCCGGCGGGTCGGTGGGCATCGGCTTCGCCATCCCTGCGGCCACCGCCGACACAATCACCAAGCAACTGATCGCCAGCGGCAGCGTGACCCGCGGCTATATCGGCGCGACCATTCAGAACTACACCCGTGAAATGGCCGAGGCTCAGGGCCTTGGCGACCAACGCGGCGCCATCGTCTCCGACACCGTGCCCGGCGGCCCCTCGGCCCGCGCGGGCCTGCAGCCCGGCGACGTGGTGATCTCGGTCAATGGCGTGGCCGTTGGCACCTCTTCGGAGCTGACTCGGGAAGTGGCCAAGGCCTCGGCTGGCGACACCCTGCGCCTGGAAGTGATCCGCGGCGACGCCCGCCGGACGATCCAGGTCCGCTCCGGCGTCCGTCCCAACGAACGTGAGCTGGCCGCCAATGACAACAGCGGCGGCCCCTCCACCCCCCGGGGCCAGACCCCCGACCAGCCCGCCGCGCCTCAAGTGCTGGGCATGACGTTGGCCCCCATCGACGACGCCGCCCGTCGCAGCTTCGGCATCGCCGCCGAGGTGCGCGGGGTTGTGGTCACCGCGCTCGCCTCCAGCTCAGACGCCGCTCGAAAGGGTCTGCGCCGGGGCGACGTGATCGTCCGGGCCAACAGCCGCGTGATCGCCGCCGCCAGCGACCTGGCGGCCGAGGTCGAGGCGGCCCGCAAGGCCGGCCGGCCCAGCGTCCTGGTCGGGGTCAGCCGTGATGGCCGCACCCTCTTCCTTCCGCTGGATATCGCGCAGTAGGCTGACGTCACAGTCACGGGGGCGGGAATGCGGATTCTGATTGTCGAGGACGACCTGGAGGCCGCCGCCGTCATGGTGCGCGGCCTCACCGAAAGCGGCCACGAGTGTGTGTCCGCCGCCGACGGGGAGGCGGGGCTCGGCGAGGCCCGCCAGGGCGAGTTCGACGTGATGATCGTCGACCGTATGATGCCCAAGATGGACGGGGTCACCCTGGTGGAAACCCTGCGTCGGGAAGGCGATCAGACGCCCGTCCTGTTCCTCTCAGCCCTGGGTGAGATCAACGACCGGGTCGATGGCCTCAAGGCCGGAGGCGACGACTATCTGGTCAAGCCCTACGCCTTCGCCGAGCTGATCGCCCGGGTCGAGGCCCTGGCCCGGCGGCGGGAGACGGGGTCGGTCCAGACCCTGCTGCGGGTCGGCGAACTGGAGATGGACCTGATTGGCCGCACCGTCCATCGGCAAGGCCGAGAGATCGACCTGCAGCCCCGGGAGTTCCAGCTCCTGGAGTTCATGATGCGTCATGCCGGTCAGGCGGTGACCCGGACCATGCTGCTGGAGAAGGTCTGGGAGTATCACTTTGATCCGCAGACCAATGTGATCGATGTCCACGTCTCGCGGCTGCGGTCCAAGATCGACAAGGGCTTCGACCGGCCGATGCTGCAGACGGTGCGCGGCGCGGGCTACCGGCTCGACGCGTAAAGGGGCGCCGACATGCGCCTGCCGCGCATCTTCCGCACCACGCCCTTCCGGCTGACCCTGCTGTTCCTGGCCCTGTTCGCGGCCTCGGCCAGCGCGTTTCTGGCCTATATCTATATCGCGACCGCCGGCGAGGCGACGCGGCGGGTCGACCAGTTGATCACCCGCGAAATGCGCACCCTGCAGAGCGCCTATGGCCGCGCCGGCGCCGACGCTCTCAACCAGGCGCTGATCGAACGGGCGGCCAGCGAGCGACCCTATCTCTATCTGCTGATGAAGCCTGACGGGACGCGTATCTCCGGCTCCATCGAGGAGTCGCCGCTGGAGTCGTTCAATGGCGAGGCCACCTGGACCAGCTTCCAGGTGACGGAGTTCGACGTCCAGGGCCGCGAGATCGACCGGCCGGCCCGGGGGCTCCAGGAGCGGCTGTCGGGCGGCGAAATCCTGTTCGTCGGCGCCGATATCGCCGAGGACGAGGCCTATGTGGTCAAGATCGTCCGGGCCCTGTGGGGCGCCGGCGCCCTGATCATCGTCCTGGGCCTGGCCGGCGGGGTTGTGGTCAGCCGCAATGTCAGCCGGTCCATGACCGGGCTCACCAATGTGGTGGACGCCGTGCGCAACGGCGACCTCAGCGCCCGGGCGCCGGTGCGCGGGACGCGGGATGAGCTGGACGAACTGGCCGTGGGCCTGAACGAGATGCTCGACCGTCTGGAGCGATCCATGGCCGGGCACAAGCACACCGGCGACGCCATCGCTCACGACCTGCGTTCGCCCCTGACCCGCCTGCGGGCGCGGCTGGAGACCTCATTCCTCGACCTTGAGGCCGGCCGTGGCGATCCACAGGCCGCGTTCGCCCAGGCGCTCGACGATACGGACGGGGTGCTGAAGACCTTCGGGGCGGTGCTGGCCATTGCGAGGCTGCAGGCGGCTGGCGCGGCGCCGGATCCGGTATTGTTTGATCCCGCCGACCTCGCCGCCGATATCTGTGAACTCTACGAGCCGCTCTGCGAGGATGACGGCCTGGATTTCAAGGCCGAACTCGCCCGGGGCATGACCATCCGGGCCAACCGGGAGTTCATGGCCCAGGCGCTGGCCAACCTGATGGACAACGCCATCAAGTACACGCCCAAGGGCGGGGCCATCATGCTGCGGGTCCGACGTCGCTCCTCGGGCGAGGTGGAGTTCTCCGTGACCGACACCGGTCCTGGCGTGCCTGAGGAGGACCGGGCCCGGGTGGTGGAGCGCTTTGTCCGGCTGGAGAACAGCCGCAACCTGCCAGGCGCGGGCCTTGGTCTGTCCCTCGTGGCCGCCGTCGCCGAGGCCCATGGCGGTCGGGTGGAGCTGTCGGAAGGACCTGGCAAGGTCGGCGAGATCGGACCTGGCCTGCGGGTGGCGGTGATCCTTCCCCCCGCCTGAGATTTGCCACAGGCCTGACTGACCCCGCAGACTGCCCCCATGACCGTGCTTGCTGACTCGCTACGTCCCTGCGGCCCCGTGGCCGATGGGAAGGCCGCTGAACGAACCCGGGAGATGATTGCGCCCGCCGCCGCGAGGGACGGGTGGGAGGACCTGCTTGAGCGGGCCTGGCCAGCCCTGGCGCCCGTGTTTGGCGCCTCGCCCTATCTGTCGGGCCTCGCCCGTCGCACGCCGGCGCGGTTGCGGGCGATCCTGGAGCATGAGCCCGACGCCCGGTTCGCCGACCTGCTGGCCCGGACGGCGGCGGCCGGGGACCTGGAGACGGCCGCCGAGGCGGGCCCGGAGCTGCGCCGGCTGAAGGCCGAGGCGCATCTGCTGATCGCCCTGGCCGATCTGGGCGGGGTCTGGGGCCTGGACGCGGTCACTGGGGCCCTGACCCGCTTCGCCGACGCCGCCCTGGCCGCCGGACTCCGCGTGGCCGCCCGGGCCGAGGTGGCGGCCGGACGGTTGCAGGCTGTGGGAGACGGGCCTGAGGGGCCCGTGCCCGGCTGGTTCTGCCTGGCGATGGGCAAGCAGGGCGCCTTCGAGCTCAACTATTCCAGCGACATCGACGTCTCTGTCTTCTACGAGCCCGATCGCCTGCCGGTCTGCGACGGCGTGGAGCCCCGGGGTTTCGCCGTCCGCCTGACCCAGGCGGTGGCCGCCCTGATCCATGACCGCACCGACGAGGGCTATGTCTTCCGGGTGGACCTCCGGCTGCGCCCCGACCCGTCTTCGACCCCCCTGGCCGTCTCGGTCAACGCCGCTTTCGAGTACTACGAGACCGTGGGTCAGAACTGGGAGCGGGCGGCCTTCATCAAGGCCAGGCCGTGCGCCGGCGACCTGCCCCGGGCCGAGGCGTTCCTGGCGGAGCTTGCGCCCTTCATCTGGCGCAAGAACCTCGACTTCGCCGCCATCGCCGACATCCATTCGATCAAACGGCAGATCCATGTCCACAAGGTCGATGACCGTCTGACCGCCAAGGGCGCCGACCTCAAGCTCGGCCGGGGCGGCATTCGCGAGATCGAATTCTACGTCCAGACCCAGCAACTGATCCTCGGCGGGCGCCATCCGGAGCTGCGGGGCATGCGCACCCTGGAGGCGCTGCAGGCGCTCACCGGGGCGGGCCATGTGACGCCTGAGGCAGCTCAGGAATTGACCAACGCCTATCACACCCTGCGCGCCATCGAGCATCGGGTGCAGATGATCGCGGACGAACAGACCCATCGTTTGCCGGAGGCCGATGGGGAGCGGGCCAGGGTCGCGGCCCTGTTCGGCCACGACAAGGTCAAGGTGTTCGACGCCGCCGTCACCGAGGTGCTGAAGACGGTCAACCGCCGCTATGGCGAACTCTTCCCGGACGAAGAGCCCCTGTCGTCGAGCTTCGGCAGCCTGATCTTCACCGGCGTGGACGACGACCCCGCAACCCTGAAGACCCTGGCGCGCATGGGGTTCGACAACCCGCTACAGGTGTCCCAGACCATTCGCGCCTGGCATCACGGCCGCATTCCAGCCACCCGCACCGAGCGGGGCCGCGAACTGTTCACCCGGCTCGCCCCGCGCCTGCTGGAGGCCGCGAACGCCACCGGGGCGCCCAATGCGGCGTTCAACCGGTTCAGCGACTTCTTCGCCAGCCTGTCGTCGGGCGTGCAGATCCAGTCCCTGTTCCTGGCCAATCCGCAGCTGTTCGAGCTGCTGGTCCAGGTCCTGGCGTTTGCGCCCAAGCTGGCGGCGACGCTGGCCAGGCGGCCCGCCGCCATCGACGCCCTGATCGACGGGGACTTCTTCGCCGAGATCGACCCGGCCGAGGACGAGGCTGTGATGGCCATGGCCATCTCCCGGGCCGAGGGCTTCGAGGAGGTGATGGACGCCGTGCGCCGGGTGCACCGCGAACAGGCCTTCCGGCTCGGCGTGCAGGTGATGAGCGGGGTGGCCAGCGCCGAGCGGGTGGGGCGGGGGTTTGCTGACCTGGCCTATCTCTGCATCCGCACCCTGGCGCCGGCGGCCCTGGCGGAGGCCGAGCGGTTGGGGGGCGCCTTTCCGGGGCAGGTCGCGGTGGTGGCGCTGGGCAAATGTGGCTCCCGGGAGATGACCGCGTCATCGGACCTGGACCTGATGACCCTCTACCTGGCCGACGACCCTCGGGCCATGTCGAGCCTGAAGGGCTGGGGCGCGGAAACCTTCTATGGGCGGTTCACCCAGCGTCTGATCGCGGCCCTGTCCCTGCCCACTGCGGAGGGCGGCCTCTATGAGGTGGACATGCAGCTGCGGCCCTCAGGAACCCAGGGACCCGTGGCGGTCAGTCAGTCGGCCTTCGAGGCCTATTACGCCGGGGAGGCCGAGACCTGGGAGTTCCTGGCGCTGACCCGCGCGCGGGTGGTGTGGGCCAGCACCCCGCAGTTTGGCGAGATGGCGACAGGCCTGATCGACGCCGCCCTGCGCCGCCCTCGGGATCGCAAGGTCCTGGCCCGCGACGTCCGCGCCATGCGCACCCTGCTGGACAAGGAACGCCCGGCCAAGGACGTCTGGGACATGAAGCTCGCCCGCGGAGGCCTGGTGGATGTGGAGTTCGCCGCCCAGTTCCTGCAACTGGCGCACGCCGCTGATGGCGGTCCCCTCCATCCGCACACCGCCCGGTCGCTGGCGGCCCTGCGGGAGGCCGGCCTTGGCGCGGCAGAGCCCCTGGAGGTGCTGGAGGACGCCTGGCGGCTGCAACAGAACCTGACCCAGCTGATCAAGGTGGCCCTGGAGGAGGGGGCAGATCCGTCGCTGGAGCCTACCGCCTTCCGTCGGCTGATGGCGCGGGCCGCCGGCGAAAGTGACTTCCGGAAGGTCCGGCCCAGGCTTGAGGCGGCCCGCAAAGCGGCCCGGAGCGCCTATGAAATGCTGGTGCAACCTTGAGCGACGGAAACTGGCGGGTACGTCGTTCAACCTGTTGAACCCATCCCGCCAGGAGGTCGCCATGATCCGTTCGATCCTGTTCAGCGCGCTCGCGCTCTTCGTGATCAGCGGGCCTGTCCAGGCCCAGATGATGGGCCGCGGCCCTGATCCGGACCTGAACCGGGACGGCAAGGTGACCCAGGCCGAGTTCCGCAAGAGCCAGACCGACGCCCTCCTGGAGGCCTTCGACAAGAACCGGGACAGCCAGATCACCAAGGCTGAGTTCAAGCCCATGGAGGACATGGCCCGGCGCTTCCGCGGCGCGGCCGGCGCAGGTCGTGTGGCCGATATCTGGACGCGGCTGGACGCCAACCGGGACGGGATGATCACCCGCGGCGAGATCGAAACCAGCGCAGAGCGTCGCTTCGCCTCCAGCGACGCTGACCGGGACGGGATCCTAGACCGTGCAGAACTCACCAGTCTTCGCCAGAGCCGATCGAGTGGCGGCTCGTGATCCTGGCCAAGGGCCCGGCTGTGGCGCGGGCGAGGTGAGGCTTGGCCGCTGCGCAGGATCCCGACGACGAACTGCTGGGCCGGATCGCCCGCGGCGACCCTGCGGCGGTGCGCGCCCTGATGGGCCGCAAGCTGACCCGGATCAACGGCTTGGCCGTGCGCATGCTGGGCGACGCCGCCGAGGCCGAGGATGTGACCCAGGAGGTGTTCCTGCGCGCCTGGCGTCAGGCGCCCAGATGGATACCCGGCGCGGCGCGGTTCGACACCTGGCTGCACCGGGTGGCGCTGAACCTCTGTTACGATCGCCTTCGCCGCCGGCGGGAGATTCCCACAGAGACGCCGCCCGAACAGACCGACGAGGGACCGGCGCCCGATCGCCGTCTGGAGGCCGCCGATGTGGGAGGACAGGTCGCCGCCGCCATGGCCCGCCTGCCGGACCGCCAGCGGGAGGCCATCGTGCTCTGCCACTATCAGGAGCTCGGCAACATCGAGGCCGCCAGCCTGATGGGGGTCAGCGTCGAGGCCTTGGAAAGTCTGTTGTCGCGGGGCCGTCGTGCGCTTCGTCTGGCCCTGGCGGACGTGCGGTGAGGGCGCCCGAATGAAGGAAGGACCGATCATGGACCTGGACAGGTTCGCCGCCCTCGCCGAGGCCTATGGCGGCGACGTCTCCCGCTGGCCGGAGAGTGTCCGGGAGGCCGCCGCCTTGCTGATGTCTGCCGATCCGGCGGCGACCGCGCCCTTGCTGGCCGTGCAGAGCGACCTGGACTGGGCGCTGGACTCCTGGCGTCCGCCTGCGGCCAGCGCCGCCCTGCAAGCGGCGATCCTGGCCGGCGCGCCGGCCGAACGGCGTGGCCCGGCCTGGCGAGGCTGGATATGGCGCACAGGGCTGGGCGCCGGCCTGATGGCCGCCGGCGCCGCGGGCGTCATGGCCGGGGTCGTGGTGTCGGGGGCCATCGCCCCCGTAGGCGAGATGGAAGTGATCACCGCCGCGGTGAGCGCCTATGACAGCCTGGATGTCGAATTGGTCGGAGACGTGTGATGTCGCAACGGAGCCTGACCATCGCCCTGTTCATCTCCCTGGCCGTCAACCTGTTCGCCATCGGCGCGGTGGTGGGCGGCCTGGTGATCGGCGTGCGCATGTCAGAGGGGCGGGCGAACGCCATGCGTCCGGGGCCGCCGCCCATCTTCTCCGCCGCGTCAGCCCTGCCTGAGGCCCGGCAGGACGCCTATCGCGAGGCCCTGCGCGGCGAGGCCCGTGAAGTCGGCCGGTCGTTGAGGCGGGCCGGGGAGGCGCGACGGGCGGCCTGGGGCGACATCGCCGCTGACCCCTATGATCCTGCCGCCATCCGTCAGGCGCTGACCGAGGCCCAGGCGATCGAAGCTGAGGCCAGGAGCCGCCTGGAGAGCCGCGTCGTCGATTTCGCCGCTGACCTGAGCCCGGAGGAGCGCCGGGCCCTGGCTGAGGCCCTCTCGCGGCCGCCCAGGCGGCATGAAGGCCGCGAAGGCCGGAGTGAGCGGGGACCGCGCCCCTAGAGGACGGTGCGCCGGGTGATCCGTCCGTCGAGGGCTGTGGCCCGGGCCACGGTGTTCGAGATTGTCCCGTACTTGCGGATATTCTTATGCAGCAGGTCCAGGCGCTGGTCGCTCTCTGCCGTGTCGACGATGATCTCGTAGTCGATGGAGGTGATCAGGGGCGGGCTGTCCTGGCGCGCGGCCTTCAGTCTCACCTCGACGCCATTGAGCTCGAAGCTCAGCAGGGGGGTGACCCGTTCAACCCCCTTGATCATGCAGGCTGCGACCGCGGCCAGCAAGAGCTCGACGGGGTTGAAGGCGTCGGGACGCCCCTGGAGGTCTGTGTCCAGAACAAGGGTGGCGTCCTTCGCACTCGCGAGGCTCCCGTGGGCGTCGATCCGGCGGGCCTGGATGGCGTATTCAAGCATCAGTTCCTCAACCAGCAGGTCCGCCATGGCGGCCTGTATGGCCGTATGCATCCCTATCCCACGTTCAGGCCTGCTAGACGACCGCCCCAAATAGACGGCCGATCACAGCTGTGATGGCCATGGCCAGTGCGCCCCAGAAGGTCACACGCGCGGTGGGCTTCCAGAGCGGCGCCCCGCCCGCCCGGGCCGCAATCGCACCGAGGAGAGCAAGGAAGGCGAGGGAGGCTCCTGAAACGATAGGGACCAGCGCACCTAGGGGTGAGAGGATGACGGCGGCGAGCGGCAGGGCCGCACCCACCGCAAATGTCGCCGCTGAGGTCAGGGCCGCCTGGATTGGGCGAGCCGCACTATGCTCGGACAGGCCAAGCTCGTCGCGCGCATGGGCCGCCAGCGCGTCCCCGGCATTGAGATGTGTCGCCACCTGACGCGCCAGGTCCAGCGGTAGCCCGCGCCCCACATAGATGTCGGTCAGCTCCGCCAGCTCGGCCTCCGGCTGTTTAGCCAATTCGCGCCGTTCGCGGGCCAGGTCCGCCGCCTCACTATCGGCTTGGGAGCTGACGGAAACATACTCGCCGGCAGCCATGGACATGGCGCCGGCGACCAGCCCAGCCATGCCGGTGAGCAGGATGTCGCCGCGCATGGCGCCCGCGGCCGCGACCCCGACGATCAGGCTGGCGGTGGAGACGATGCCGTCATTGGCCCCCAGCACCGCAGCTCGCAGCCACCCCGTGCGGGCGATGGCATGATTTTCGGTATGGGCTTTCAGGCGGGTCATCCGGTCAGCAGGCCACGCCTTTGGTCGGCTGCGCTTTGACTTGCGACATATCTTGGCAGAATTCCGCGGGGCGCCGCCATCCTCGAAACTCAAAGTCTCGAGCGCGTACCGATAACCGGTTCCCACTTATCGGAATGCGCTCTAGGCCGCGGTCCCTGTGCGCCGAACCGGCGCCTGCTGCGCCTCGCCCTGGCGGACCGGCAGGGAGAAGCCGACGGTCGTGCCTTCGCCGGGCGCGCTCTGGATATCCAGGGCGCCGCCATGCATCTCCACCAGAGATTTGGTAAGGGCCAGGCCCAGGCCCGTGCCCTGCTGGGTCTTGGAATGCTGGTTCTCGATCTGCTCGAAGGGCCGCGCCAGCCGGGCCAGGTCGTCCGGCGCGATGCCGATGCCGGTGTCGCGCACGGTGATCCGCACCCGCTCGCCCTGGGGATCGGGGCGGGCGTCGGCCCGCACGGTGACCCGTCCGCCCCTGGGGGTGAACTTGATGGCGTTGGACAAAAGGTTGAGCAGCACCTGCTTGATGGCGCGGTAGTCCGCCTCCACCTCGGGCAGGTCGCGCGGGAATTCCAGCTCCAGGGCCAGACCCGCACTGTCGGCGCGGTTACGGATCAGGCGGGCGGCG
The DNA here is from genome assembly GCA_027489335.1 of Caulobacteraceae bacterium. Lineage (GTDB taxonomy): Bacteria > Pseudomonadota > Alphaproteobacteria > Caulobacterales > Caulobacteraceae > Phenylobacterium. Next base: position 253,233 of record JAIXZX010000004.1, read on the forward strand.
TCCTCGACCACGTCTTCCAGGGTCAGGGGCTCGAACTTCAGGTTCATCTTGCCGGCTTCGATCTTCGACATGTCGAGGATGTCATTGATCAGGGCCAGCAGGTGTTGGCCCGAAGAGAGGATATCGCCGCAGTATTCCTTGTAGCGCGGGTCGCCCAAGGGGCCGAACATCTCGCCGACCATGATCTCGGAAAAGCCGTTGATGGCGTTCAGCGGCGTGCGCAGCTCGTGGCTCATATTGGCCAGGAACTCGCTCTTGGCGGTGTTGGCGCTCTCGGCCCGGACCTTTTCGGCCTCGTACTTGCGGGCCAGCTCCGACAGCTGCTCCTGGCTGCGCTCCAGGCTGACGACCGCCTTCTGCAGGGCCTCTTCATTGACCCGTCGCGCCTCTTCCTGGGTCTTGATGGCGGTGATGTCGGCGGCGGTCATCACCAGACCGCCCTCAGCCGTCCGCCGCTCGGAAATCTGGATCCAGCGGCCATCGTTCAGCTCGGCCTCGCGCACGCCACGTTGGCCGTCCACCGCCGGCGCCTCGCGCTTGATGGCCAGCTGGGCGAAGCGGTTGACCTGGTCGCGGGCCGCGCCGGGCTTCAGCAGGCGCGCCTCCAGGGAGAAGACGCTCCGGTAGTTGCGATTGCACATCAGCAGGCGGCCGTGGCGGTCCCACAGGACGAAGGCCTCCGACACGCTCTCGATGGCGTCCCGCAGGCGGTTCTCGGCGGCCTGGGCGCGGGCCTGGGCCATCCGCTCCTCGGTGACATCCAGGGCCACCCCGATGATCCGGGCAAAGCCGCCCTCTGGGGCGCGTCCGAAGGCCTGGCCGCGGGCGTCCACCCACAGCGGGCGTTCGCCCGGCGCGCCGGGCACCCGGAAGGACACGTCGAAGGCGCCATAGAGGGCTGCTGTCGACAGCGCCTGGCGCACCCGTTCCCGGTGATCGGGTGAGACCCGGTCCAGCACGTCCTGGCCCCCGACCACGCCGCCGCCGCCCCAGCCCAGCATCCCGCCGGTGACGTCGGAGAGGAACACCTCATCAGTGGTCAGGTCCCACTCCCAGATGCCGCACCGGGCGGCCTCCACAGCCATCCGGAACCGCTGCTCGCTGTCATAGAAGGCCTGCTGGGCGGCCTCGACCTTGCGGCTCTGGGTGAAGAGCAGCAGCCCCAGCAGGAAGGCGACCCCCAGGGGGATCAGAACCCACCCCAGTTGCTCGCGGGCTGACAGGATCTCGAGGGGATCGGCGTCCGCCCCCACCACGGCGATCCAGGCCCCGGCGGAGGTAGGCTGGGCGGCGATCTGCAGACTGGCGCCCTCAGGGCTGCGCGCTCGGGTCAGCCGGCCCGGGCGTAGCTCCCCCGGAGTCAATTCAAAGGCCGCGCTGAGGCTATCGGCCTGGGCGATCCCGCCGGCGCCCACGGCGCTGATGATCTGGCCACGGGCCGAGACGATGGCGCCGATCCCTGCCTTGGACAGAAGCGTAGTCAGCCTCGCCGGGGCGGCGACCACCATGATGGTGCGCCGGCCCTGGGGCGTTGAGGCCGTGGCCGAGGCGAGCAGGGCGGGGGCTTGGCCCTCGGCGGCGCCTGTGCCGAACCAGACTTCCCGTGGGGCCCGGTCGGTCTCGGCCGTCAGGGCGCCCCAGTTCAGCGGCGGGGCGTCGCCAGCGACGGCGAGCGTTTCGGCGCCGTCCAGGACGATGACGGCGCTGGCCGAACCGGACGCCACTCTCAGCCCGGTCTCGGCCGCTTCCAGGGGGCTATCGGGGCTGGCCTCAAGCACCTCACGGGCGGCCAGCGCGCCGCCGCGCAGGGTGGCGGCCTCGGCGTCCAGCCGTGCGGCCAGGGCCAGGGCCTCGCCCGGCAGGACGGCGCCCAGCTGGCCGGCCCGTGTGGGTTCCGCCTGGATCCGGGCCACGGCGAAGGCCGTATAGACCGCCATGAGCAGCAGGGTGGTGAGGATCGCCAGACGCGCAAAGGCGAAGGTCGGCGGCGGCCGGGAGCCCGGACTCGTCTCCCCCCCGCGCTTCTGACCCTGGGTCCGAGCCGCGCCTCTGCCTCCGCGTCCGGCCAAGCCCGCCGCTCCCTTACCCTCAAATCCGAGTCACCCGCGAAGCAGAGTCTAGGCGGGCGGACTCGCCACGTCACGAGTCATACGGTCGCGTCTTCTTTCAACCTCTTCGCCAGGCGGCGGAGGCGCCTCCGCCGCCTGGCGGCTTAGTCCTGCGCCAGGGCCCTTGAGGCCAGCTCGAAGACGTTCTTGGACAGACCTTCACGTCCGACGATCCGTTCCAGCTCGGCGCGCATCAGGGCGCCCAGATCGGGGCGATAACGCCGCCAGCCGCCCAGGGGCTCCAGCAGACGGGCCGCCGTCATGGGGTTGTAGCCGTCCACCGAGAGGATCTGATCGGCCAGGAACCGGTAGCCCGCGCCACTCTCGTCGTGGAACCGCACCGGATTGCCCGCCGCGAAGGTCCCGACCAGGGCCCGCAGGCGGTTGGGGTTCTTGGGGTCGAAGGCTGGATGGGCGGTCAGGCCCAGAACGCGGCCCAGGGCGCTCTCGTCCGGCGCCCGGGCTTGCAGGGCGAACCACTTGTCGATGACCAGGGGCTCGGACTTCCAGCGCTCGTAGAAGTCGGCCAGGGCCTTCTCGAACGGTTCGCCGCCGATCTGCATGAGGGCCGAAAGACCGCCCATGGCGTCGGTCATGTTCCCGGCGGCCTCATAGTGGCCATAGGCCCGTTCGGCGTTCTCCGCGTGAGGGTCCACTGAGAGGATATCCAGGGCCATATTGCGCAGGGCCCGGCGGCCAGCGCCGGCGGCGTCGGGTGAGAACTCGCCGAGGTCCTGCAGGCCGGTGTGCAGTCGCCCCAGCTCCTCGGCCAAATGGACCGCCAGGCGCCCGCGCAGGGCGTTGCGGGCCAGATGGATGGCGGCCGGGTCGGCAGGCTGTTGGGCGAGCGCCAGCTCCGCCTCGCTGGGCAGGGAGAGCAGCAGCGCCTTGAAGGCCGGATCGGCCGCCTGGTCGGACAGGGCCCGGCCGACGGCCTCGGCGTAGCGTTCCTCGCCGACCTCATCGGGCGTCCCGGCGCTGCGGGCCAGCATCAGGTCCCGGGCCAAGTCCTGGCCGGCCTCCCAGCGGTTGAACAGGTCCGGATCGGCGGCCAGCTGGACGTAGCGGTCCTTGGGCGCGGCGTCGGTGGTCAGCACCACCGGGGCCGAGAAGCCGCGCAGGGCCGAAAGCACCGGTTCGCGGTCGACTCCGGTCAGTGTGACGCTGGCCTTGGCGGCGTCGAGCACCACGACGGTCTCGTCGACGGCCTGACCATCCCGTTCGAAGGCGAGCGTCCGGCCTTCCCCGTCCAGAAGGCCCAGGCGCACGGGAATGGGCAGAGGTTTCTTGCTCGGCTGGCCCGGCGTCGGCGGCGTGGTCTGGGTAAGCTCGAGCTTCAGGGTACGGGCGGCGGCGTCATAGCTGCGCCGGATGTCGACCCTTGGCGTGCCGGCCTGTTCGTACCAGTCAAAGAAGGTCGACAGGTCCTGGCCGGAGGCCTCGGCGAAGCACTCAATGAAGGCCTCCACCGTGGTGGCGTGGCCGTCCCAACGGTCGAAATAGAGGTCCATGCCCTCTCGGAACGCCTCGGCCCCGATCAGGGTCTTGAGCATACCGATGACCTCGGAGCCCTTCTCGTAGATGGTCGCGGTGTAGAAGTTGTCGATCTTCAGATAGCTCGACGGTCGCACCGGGTGGGCGAGCGGGCCCTGATCCTCGGAGAACTGGCGGGCGCGCAGGGCCTTCACGTCCTTGATCCGCTGGACGGCGGCGCCGCGCATGTCGGCCGAGAAGCTCTGGTCGCGGAAGACGGTCAGGCCTTCCTTCAGGCACAGCTGGAACCAGTCGCGGCAGGTGATGCGGTCGCCGGTCCAGTTGTGGAAATATTCGTGGGCGACGACGCTTTCGATCCGCTCATAGTCGAAGTCGGTGGCGGTCGCCTGGTCGGCCAGCAGGAGCGAGGAGTTGAAGATGTTCAACCCCTTGTTCTCCATCGCGCCGAAATTGAAGTCGCGAACGGCGACGATCATGAACAGGTCGAGGTCGTATTCGCGGCCGAACGCCTCTTCGTCCCACTTCATGGAGCGCTTCAGCGCGTCCATGGCGTAGACGGCGCGATCGGCCATGCCCGGATCGACATAGATCCGCAGATCCACCTTGCGCCCGCTCATGGTGACGAGGCTGTCCTCCAGCACGTCGAGCTCGCCGGCGACCAGGGCGAAGAGGTAGCAGGGCTTGGGGAAGGGGTCGTTCCAGACGGCGTAGTGGCGGCCGTCCGACGTCTGACCGGACTCCATCAGATTGCCGTTGGACAGCAGGCGGTGGAACGCCTTGTCCGCCGTCATCCGCACCGTATAGCGGGCCAGCACGTCAGGCCGGTCAGGGAACCAGGTGATCTTGCGGAAGCCCTCGGCCTCGCACTGGGTGCAGAACCGGCCGCCGGACATGTAGAGCCCGTCCAGGGAGGTATTGGCGGCCGGATCGATCTCGACCTCAGTCTCCAGGACGAACTCGGCCGGGACATCGACGATCGTCAGATACTCTGCGTCGATGGCGAATTCGGTCTGCGCCAGGACCCGGCCGTCGATGGCCACCGAAATCGGGGTCAGCCGCTCGCCGTTCAGGATCAGAGGCTCGGCGTGCTCGCCGTTGCGGCGCAGGCTGAGCCGGGCCTTCACCCGGGTGGCGCTGGGCTTGAGGTCGAAGTCCAGATGGATCTCGTCCACCAGATAGGCCGGCGGGCGATAGTCGGACAGGCGGATCGGCTGGGGCGTTTCGGTGCGCATGTCACCGATGTAACCCCGCCTGCGGTCCCTCGCCAGGGGGCGAGGGGCCAATCCGCCTCAGGCGGCGTCTTCGGCGAGGTCCGGCTGGGCTTCAGCGGCGGCGGGGATTTGCTGCAGGAAGCGGTCGACCTTGCGAGCTTCCTCGGCCAGGCGGCGGATCTCGGGCGGCGCGTCGTCTGGCGCCTCGTCCACCAGGGCCGACAGATGGCGCGCGATGGACAGCAGCCGTCGCGACGAGGTGATCAGCCGGGCCTGGAACTCGATCTTCAGCGGGTCGCGGTCATATTCGGCGCCGGGCACCCGCCAGCCGCCCCAGTCATTGGCGTCGGTGACCACCACCGGATAGGTGCCGGGGTAGGGATGATGGGCGCAGTCATCCGGCTGCTGCCACTTGTTGCGGGCCCGCAGGAGGCGCCAGCTGGGCTCGTCGTCGTTCACGAGTTCGTGGCTCGATTGCTCGGCGCGCAGCTCATGGGCGTGGAAGTCGCGGCCCAGGCCCACATCGTAGGTCACGCGCACGGGCTCATCGAATCCCCGGGCCCAGACGGGCACGATCTTCTCGATCACCGCCCAGGCGCCGACGCTTTCGACCCACACCTTTTGATTACGTTGGAAGACAGCCTTGGCCATACGCACCCACCGATACTTGTTTCAGCCCATAAGACCCTGAAATCCTTGACGCGAGGTCAATCTTTCCACGCCCGCTGCGATGCGTATGGTGGGGTTTCCAGGGAAACGCAGACGCCGTGAACACGGCGGGACAAGACGGGCATGAATTTCGATTTTTCCGACGACCAGAAGTTTCTGAAGAACGAGGCGCGAAAGTTCCTCGAGGCCCAGTGCCCGACAAGCCGGGTGCGCAAGGTCCTGGACGAGGACGCGAAGTCCTATGACGAGGACCTCTGGAAGGCGGTGGGCGAGCAGGGCTGGCTCGGCGCGGCCATTCCCGAGGAGTATAACGGCCTGGGCCTGGGGCGGCTGGAGTTGTGCGTGATCGCCGAGGAGCTGGGCCGCGCGGTGGCGCCGATCCCCTTCGCCTCCACGGTCTATTTCCTCGCCGAAGCCATCATGCTGGCCGGCTCTGAGGAGCAGAAGGCCTATCTTTTGCCGCGCATCGCCGCCGGCGAGGTCATCGGCGCCATGGCGGTGTCTGAAGGGCCAGGCGTCACCACCGCCTCGACCCTGCAGGCCACGGTCGAGGGCGGAAAGCTCAACGGCGTCAAGCTGCCGGTGACGGACGGCGACATCGCCAACGTCGCCCTGGTGCTGGCCAAGGAGAACGGCAAGCCTGGCCTTTACCTGGCTGACCTCACCGACCCTTCGGCGACCTGCGAGGCGCTGAAGACCCTGGATCCCACCCGCGACGCCGCGCGCCTGACCTTCAAGGACGCGCCGGTCCGGCGCCTGGGCGAGGCCGGCCAGGGCTTCGAGCTGCTCGAGCAGATCAATGACCGCGCCGCGGTCCTGCTGGCCTTCGAACAGTGCGGCGGCGCCGACCGCTGCCTGGAGATGGCGAAGTCCTACGCCCTGGAGCGCTACGCCTTCGGCCGGGTGATCGGCTCCTACCAGGCCATCAAGCACAAGCTGGCCGACATCTATGTGAAGAACGAACTGGCCCGCTCCAACGCCTATTACGGCGCCTGGGCGCTCAACACCGATGCGCCGGAGCTGCCGGTGGCCGCCAGCGCCGCGCGGATCGCCGGCTCAGAGGCCTACTGGTTCGCCTCGAAGGAAAACATCCAGACCCACGGTGGCATCGGCTTCACCTGGGAGATGGATTGCCATCTGCACTACCGGCGCTCGCGCCAACTTTCCCTCGTGGCGGGCGCGCCGCGGGTCTGGAAGGAACGGCTGGTCAGCCAGCTCGAACGTCGTAACGCCGCCGCCTGAAAGGGATCCTGATCATGGACTTCAAAGACACCCCCGAAGAGGCCGCCTATCGCCAGCAGGTGCGCGAATGGCTCGCCGCCAATGCGCCCAAGAAGCGTGAAGGCGAACCCGACCCGCTGGGCGAATCCAGTGACGGCCTGGCCGCTTCCAAGGCCTGGCAGGCCAAGAAGGCCGCCGCCGGCTATGCCTGCATCACCTGGCCCAAGGAATGGGGCGGGCAGGGCGGCAATCCCATCCAGCAGGTGATCTTCGGCCAGGAAGAGTCGGCCTACCCGACCCCGGGCAATCCGTTCCAGATCGGCCTGGGCATGTGCGTGCCTACGGTGATGACCTTCGCCGATGAGGACACCAAGAAGCGCTTCGTCGGTCCCGCCATCCGCGGCGAGGAGATCTGGTGCCAGCTCTTTTCCGAACCCTCAGGCGGCTCCGACGTGGCCGGCGCCCGCACCCGGGCCGAGCGCGCGCCGGACGGCTCGGGCGACTGGATCATCAATGGTCAGAAGGTGTGGACCACCGGGGCCCAGTTCTCCGATTTCGGCATCGTCATCTGCCGCACCAATCCGGACGCGCCCAAGCACAAGGGCATGACCATGTTCTGGATCGACATGAAGGATCCAGGTGTCGAGGTGCGGCCGATCCACCAGATGTCGGGCGGTTCGGGCTTCAACGAGGTCTTCTTCACCGACCTGCGGGTCAAGGACAGCCAGCGCCTCGGCGCCGTCGATGACGGCTGGCGGGTTTCGCTGGTCACCCTGATGAACGAGCGTCTGGCCGTGGGCGGCGCGTCGGGCGCCGGCTGGAGCGCCTTCCTGGAATCGGCCCGCCAGACCCCGGGTCTCGACGGCGGGGCGGCCATCAAGGACCAGGCCCTGCGAGAGAAGTTGGCGGACTGGTACGTCCAGGCCGAGGGGCTCAAGCACACCCGCAACCGGACCATGACGGCTCTGTCCAAGGGTGAGACGCCGGGGCCGGAAAGCTCCATCGGCAAGATCATCTCGGCCGTGCAGATGCAGGAGCTGGCCAATTCGGCCGTTGAGATGCTGGACCAGTACGGGATCATCAACGACCCGTCGCTGGCCCCCCTGCGCGGCGCCTTCCAGGCCTCGCTGATGTCGGCCCCGGGCATGCGGATCGCCGGCGGCACTGACGAGATCCTGCGCAACATCATCGCCGAGCGCGTGCTCGGCCTGCCCGGCGACATCCGGGTGGACAAGGACGTGGCGTTCAAGGACCTGCCCACCGGACGGTAGGTGGGGAAGGGCGGGGCTGCTGCGCGGTCCCGCCCTGTCCGCGATCAGGCGCTCAGGGCCAGGGGGCTGGGCGCCAAGGCGCCTCTGGCCAGACGGCCATAGAGGGCGGTCAGACCCATGAAGGTCGCATCCCAGCCGTGCCGCGTCTCAGCCCGTTGGCGCGCCGCTGTGGAAACGTGGTCGAGGTCGCGGCCGAACAGCGCCTCGATCGCCTCCGCCAGATGGTCGGGACTGGCGCTCTGCGACCGCTGGCCGATGGCCTCGTCGATCAGCTCGCCGACCCCGCCTCGCCGGGGCCCAACCACCGGGGTTCCCGAAGCCAAGGCCTCGAGCACGGCTAGGCCGAAGGGTTCGTTCTCATTGGCGTGCAGGAAGACGTCAGCGCTGGCGATGATCTTGGCCAGGGCGCCGGTGTCGCGCTCATAGTCCAGGGCGATCACCTGGTCGGAGGCGCGCGCGTCGCGGCCGGCGCCGACCAGCAGGAGCCGATAGGGATCGCCCAGGCGCTCCACCGCCTCGATCATCGCCTCGATGTTCTTCTCCCGCGCCGCGCGGCCAGCGAAAACCAGAAGGCGGGTCGACGCCGGCAGCTCCAGCCGTCGCAGCAGGCCAGACCGGTCGGCCAGCGCCGGGTGGAAGCGGTCGAGATCCACCCCTAACGGCTGAACCAGGACGTCCTCCACGCCGGCGTCGGCCAGTCTGCCGGCCATGTGGCGGCTGGGCGCCACCACGGCGTCAAACCGCGCGAAGGTCTCGGCCCATTGCCGCCGCGCCGGCGCGCGGGCCCATTCGCCCAGATGCAGCGCCGCCAGCGCCGCGGCGTCCGTGTGACAGAACCCCACCACCGGCCGGCCCAGGACCTGTCCCGCCTCCAGGGCGGCCAGGCCCGGGACAAACACGTCGCCGGCCTCGATGACGTCCGGCGAGAGGTCCGTGATGACATCGGCCCACTTGCTCAGGCTTGCGGGCATCCGATAGCCGTCGCCGAAGGGCAGGCGGGCGGCGGCGATGGTCACGTGTCTATCGGGGCCGCGCTCTGTACGGGGGCCCGGGGCCACGATCGTATGGGTGATGTCTGGCCGGCGGGCGTCCAGCCAGGCGCGCTTGGCCAGCAGGTAGCGCTTCACCCCGCCCGAGCGGGGCGCATACATCATGGTGACGTCCACCAGATGAAGCCCCTGTCCTGACGCGGGCGGTCGCCGGTCGCGACCGCGCCAGAACGCCTTGACCTGCTCTGTAGCCTGCTCCTGAAACACCCTTGCCACCTCGTGCGACACACCAGCCTCGACTGGGGACACAACGGACGGTCCGGGGCTTTCGATCCTCGCAGACTTAGTGTCCCTGAGGCCTCACATGGGCGTCGGCGGCGCTTTGCACCAGGGTGACGAACTCAGCGCGGTCGCCGTCAGGATCTCGCCCGCGTGCGCCCTGGGCCAGGGCCTCGATCTCGTCCCAGCCGAAGCGGTCCGACACCCAGGGATCTCCGCGCAGCTTCTGACCGAAGGCCGCGACCGCCAGCGCCCAACGGGTGGATTCCGGCGCAGACGCCAGGCTGGCCGCCCGATCCCGGCGGGTGACCGGCCGGGTCATCAGCTCCGAGGTTCCGCCTCCCGGGGGCTGGTGGCGCACCTTGATGTAGGCCAGTTCCTGTCCCTGACCCTGGGGGCGGGGCTCGGTCTGATAGCGCAGAGGATCGACCGAGCCCCGCGCGCCGGCGGGCGTGATCTCATAGAGCGCGGTGACCGAGGCGCCCGAGCCGACCTCGCCGGCGTCCACCTGGTCGTTGTTGAAGTCCTCGCGGTTCAGAAGCCGCGTTTCATAGCCGATCAGCCGGTATTCGCTTACCTGGGCGGGATTGAACTCCACCTGGATCTTCACGTCCTGGGCGATGGGGAACATGGCGGCGGGAAGGTCGCGCAGGAACAGGCGCCGCGCCTCGGCCAGGGTGTCGATATAGGCCGCCGTCCCGTTCCCGTTCTGGGCCAGGGTCTGCATCATCTGGTCGTTATAATTGCCGCGGCCAAAGCCATAGACCGACAGATAGACGCCGCTGCGGCGCTTCTCGGCCACGAAGTCCTCCATGCGGGCGGGGTCCGACAGGCCGACATTGAAGTCGCCGTCCGTCATCAGGATGACCCGGTTGATCGCCTTGGGATCGAAATTCTGCTGGGCCAGATCATAGGCCAGCGCCAGCCCTTCGCCTCCGGCGGTGGACCCACCCGCCGACAGGGCGGTCAGCGCGCACCGCATCATCAGCTTCTGCCGCCCGTCGGTGGGCGCCAGGACCGCGCCGGCCGAACCGGCATAGGCCACCATCGCCACCCGATCCTCCGGCCCCAGCTGGTCGATCAGCACATTCATCGCCTTGCGGGCCAGGGGCAGGCGGTCGGGGCTCTCCATCGAGCCCGATGTGTCGATCAGAAAGACCAGGTTGAGCGGCGGCTGTTCGGAGGTGGGGAGCTCATATCCCTGCAGGCCGATATGCAGGATCTCCCGATCCTGTGACCAGGGGGAGGGGACGACGCTGACGCTGGTGGCGAAGGGGCGCTGGCGGGTCGTGGGCCGCTGATAGCCATAGTCGAAATAGTTGATCAGCTCTTCCACCCGCACGGCGTCGGTGGGCGGTCGCTCCCCATCATTCAGGAACCGCCGGACATTGGCGTAGCTGGCGGTGTCCACATCGATGGAGAAGGTGGAGACGGGCTCCTCCGCCGTCCGCTTCACCGGATTGGCCGTGGCCTCGGGATAGCGCTCGGTGTCGACGCTCACCATTGGCAGCCCAGATCCATAGGCGGCGGAGATCGCCGCGCGCCCCTGCAGGGCCATTGCGGGGCTGGGTGGTGGTGGCGTCGGCGCGCTCATCATAGGCGCGGCCATGCCCGGCGGCGGCGGGGAGCCGGTCGCCCAAAGACCACGCGGTTCTCTCTCTCGGAAGCCCAGACGGGCGCAGGCCGCCGCAGTGGGCTCGCCGTCAAGCGGTCCGCGTGGCGCGGCGCTCGCAACGGGCGGCGCGGCCATCAGGGCGACCAGGCTGAGGGTGAGAAGATTGCGAATCGCCGCTGTCGCCATGTGCGGAGTCCCTGTTCTCGAAGCGTCCCTGTGGGTCAGCTTGGCTTTGCGACTAAGGCGAAAGCTGGACAAACCCCGTTCCATGAACGGGAAAAGACAGAGCCGTAACAAGTGAGCCGGATTCTCCGGTCAAGCTTTGAGGTAAGCTTGACAGAGGCGCTCCTCGCACGGCTACTGCCCAGGTTAAAATTATGGTTAACGCGCTCTGAATGTGGGGGAGCAACGGGCCATGGTCCCACAGTCGGACCGATTGCTGCACGGACGCCTGCGCAAGGGCATGACCGTGGCTGTGCTTCTGGCCCTGGTCCCCATGCTCGGCTGCGAGCCTGGGCCCAAGGGGCCCGGCGCAGCGGCGGGGCTGGCCTGTCCGCGCCCGCAGACCTTTCTCACCACCCAGGCGTTCAACGTCCAGGAGCAGGAAATCCGCGCCCTGCGGCGCCAGGCCTTCGCGGGTGACTTCTTCGCTCAGATCGACCTGGCCCGGCGCTATGGCGGCGCCGAGGCCGAGCAGCGCAAGATCCACGATCCGGTCGAGGCGGCCACCTGGTACCAGCTGGCGCTCTCCAATCCGGACGGCTTCGCCCCCATCGTCACCGGCGCCCAGGGCCAGCGCCGCAACGGCCGCCTGCAGGACTGCCGCGAGGCCGAGCGCCTGGGCGCCTATTCGGCTCTGGAGCGCCTGCTCGAACGGATGAGCTCCGAAGAGCGTCAGGATGTCCGTGACCGGGTCATCTATGTCCTGTCCACCCAGGGCGCTCCGGGGTTCCGGACCCTGGCGCGTCTGCATGATGTGGGCTTTGGCCCCTTCGGCGATCCCGTGGAGTCCTCGCCCATCGACCCGCGCGAGCTGAAAGGCCGCCGGCCGCCGGCCGCGGCGACGCTGTTCACGCGCAATGATGTGGACGTCTATCTGTTCAACTATCTCGCAGCTCAAAGCGGCGATGTGGCCGGCTTCGTGATGCTCAAGGATTTCGAGCGCTCCTCCACGGGCCGCGCGTCCCTGGGGGCTGACGCCCAGGCCAAGGCCAAGCGCTGGACGCCGCCCTTCGAATTCTATCCCCCCCAGGCCCCGGAGTCCGGCGTGCCCCTCTCTGATGAGAGCCTCCGGGCGGGCGAGGCCGAGGCCGCGGCCCTGGCGCGGGTGGACGAGTTGCCCTTTGTGCATGTGGGTCAGGCCCTGGCCTTCCTGCGGGTGACGGACAAGCCGGCCGTCACCAAGGCCAGCCTGACCACCACTGAGATTCAGGCCTTCCAGGCCATGCTCGGCCGCCCCGCCACAGGACGCCTGTCCAGCCTGGAAGAGGTCCGGGCCATCCAGTACGCGGCGGTCAACGGCCAGGCTCGCTCCCAGCTCACCCTGGCGGTGATGTACGCCGAAGGTGTGGGCGTGCCGCGGGACTACGCCCGGGCCTTCTACTGGTTTTCCCAGGCCGACCGGCAGGGCAACGCCGAGGCCAAGTACGCCATGTCGACCTTCTTCTCCCTCGGGATGGAGGGGGTGGCCGACCAGGATAAGGCGAGCGCCGTGGTCTATCAGATCGACGCGGCGCTGGCCGGCTTCAAACCCTCCGCTCAAAGGCTGCGAGAGCTCCTGGCTCAGGTCTCCCGCGCGCCGCGAACCTGACAAAGGCGCAAAGACGGTGACTGCTCAATCTCTGCGACCCGCCCGCCGGTTCCCCCTGCTTGGCGCCGCCTGCGCGGCCCTGATCCTGGCCCTCGGCGCGCCGGCCCAGGCCTATCCCGACGCCCGGGTCGACGCGCAGATCCGGCCGAACTTCGGGGGGCTGATCACCCCGCCGCTGCGGTCGCCCTACCGGCCAAACCAGTGGCGCAAACCCGATCACAAGCCATCCCGGCCCCACCCTCATCCGAGCCGACCGCATCCGCCGTTGCAGGGGGGCTATCTCAACAGCCTCAGCATCGATTGCGCCGATCCTAAGCTCGGGCCCTATCCGGTGTCCGACGCCCTCTGGGCCCTGGCCGACGGCGGCGTGCTGTTCATCCGCGCCCGGGGCGGGGTGTGCCGAGAAACCCTCTATATCGACCGTCCGGTGACCATCATCGGGGAGGGGGTCTCAGCCTTCGCCAATGGTGCGGACGCCCAGCCAGCCAAGCTGGCCCCAGCCGCCGGCGCGCCCTGCATCCGCGTGGCGCCCGGGACCCGCGGCGTCGAGATCCGCGACATGGTCATCGAAGCCGACCAGGGCGGGCGCAGCGCCTGCATCGAGGCCGTCGACGCCGAGATCGCCCTGGTGAACACCTATGTCCGCTATGCCGGCGAGGCCGCAGCCATCTTCGTCTCCGGCGGTCGTCTGGTCGGCCGTCAGAGCACCATCGAGGCCCGCACCAATGACGCGGCGGTCCTCGTGGACACCGCCACCCTGGACTTCACCCAGGTGCGCATCGCCGCCGACGTGCGGGGTCTCGATATCACGCCGGCGGCTGGCGAGAGCCGCCTGCTGCAGGTGGGCGTGGTCGCCGAGGGCGGGACCCTTCCGGGCTCCACCGGGGTCACAGTCCGTGGCCTGCGCAGCGGCGGCGGCAAGCTGGTGGTGCGCAACTCCTATGTGGGCGGCTGGATCACCGGGCTCTACGTGGACCGCGGCGCCAAACTCGAGCTGATCCGCAGCCGGGTCCGCGCCCGTCGGGGCATCATCTCCGACTGGGGTGAAGTGGTGGTGCGGGAGTCGGCCGTCTGGGGCGACGAGTACGGCGGTTACTTCGCCGGCGGGGCGCCTGTGATCGAGCACAACCGCTTCGGCGGCCCGCGGGGCGGCCTGATGTTCGACAGTCAGACGCGCCCGGCTTTCGCGCCCAACTACCTCTACGCCAGCGACCAGTGCGACCCCTACGCCCAGCCTCAGGGACTGTACTGCCAGCCCTTCGGCGCGGGGCCGTTGCAGGCCTTTGCGGCGCCGGACGCCTACGGGCCGTCGTCCTATGGTCCCCCGTCCTATGGCTGGACGCAGGATGGCTATGAGCGCGGCTACCAGCTCGACGGGGCGCCGGTGGCGCTGCCGCCCCCGCCGCCGCCGAGCCGCCGGGGGGTGTTCGGACGCCCGGCCTACTGAGGGCTGCGATCGCCTACTGGGAGTCGAAGAAGGCCTCCGGTCCCTCCACCTCGATCAGCCGGCTCTTCCGGATCTCCAGGAAGCGGTTGGCCGCCGCGCGGGTGAAGTGGCGATCGTGGGAGACAAACAGACAGGTGGTCTCGGCCTCCTCCAGCTGACTTTCCAGGGCCTCCTGACCCTCGATGTCCAGGTGGTTGGTGGGCTCGTCCAGCAGGTAGAGGTTTGGACGGGCGAGCTTCAGCCGCAGAAAGATCAGCCGCGCCCGCTCCCCGTGGCTGAGGTCGCCGATCGGCCCGCTGACCCGGGCGTGAGAGAAACCGGCCTTGGCCAGCAGGGCGTTGGTCTGGGTGGTGGTCGCCGCCTCGGCCTGGGCCACATAGTCGAACAGGCTCAGCTTGAGCGGCAGGTCGCGCATCGCCTGATCGAAATAGACCATGCGAACGGCCGGATTGAACCGGATTGGCGCTGACCCGTCATAGTGGGTCTGGGTCGGGTCCCAGGCCCGAGCGAGGGCGTTCAGCAGCATGGACTTGCCCGCGCCGTTCACCCCCAGGATCGCGATCCTGTCTCCCACCGCCACGTTCAGTCGGTCGATCCGATAGAGGTCACGGCCATCCGGCGCTGAGACGGTGACGTTGGACAGCCGCAGGGCGACCTTGGCGTCCATCTCGCCCTCGCCCAGGTCCAGACGGCGTTCCCGGCTCACATGGGTTTCGGTCTGGCCAGCCTCGATGCGCGCAATCCGCTTTTCAGTGGCCTTGGCGCGCTTGTGGAACTTGTCGTTCAGGACGCCCCACTGACGGTAGCGCGCGGCCACAGCCTCCAGCCTTGCGATCTCCTTGGCCTCCAGCTTGCGCCGGGTGGCCTCGGCGGCGTCACGAGCCATCAGCTCGGTGCGGGCGGCCACGAAAGGCAGGGCGAAACTGTGGGCGCCATCCGACCGCAGGAACACGGTCCGGCTGGTGGTCCGCTCGAGAAAGGCCCGGTCGTGGCTGACGATCAGCATCGGCAGGCGCCGCTCGGCCTCAAGCCAGCGCTCCAGCCGGTTGATGTTGGAGAGATCCAGATGGTTGGTCGGCTCATCCAGGATCAGCAGGTCGGGCTCGGCCAGCCGCACCGCGGCGGCGATCAGGAACAGCCGGCGCCAGCCGCCGCTGAGCGCCGAGAACCTGGTCAGCGCCAACTCCGGCGGTATTTCGAATTCGTCCAGCAGGACGTCGATCCGCCAGTCCTCCGAGCCATCACCCGGCAGGGCGGTGGCCAGCACTTCCCTTGCGGTGAGATCCAGAAGGTGGTCGGGCGCCTCCTGCGGCACATAGCCGACCTTCAACCCCCTGGAGCGGATGATCTTGCCGCTGTTCAGCTCCAGCTCGCCGGTCAGGCACTTGAGCAGGGTCGACTTGCCGGCCCCGTTCTCCCCCACAAGGGCGGTCCGGGCGGCGTCCAGGGCGAAGGTGACGCCTTCGAAGATCTTCGTCGCGCCATAATAGAAGCTGGCCGCCTCAACGCCCAGTACGGCTGCGGCCCCCGCCATCTTACGCTCCCGGCTTCGTTGCGTTTCAGGCGCATCTAACGATCTGCGGCCAGCGCTGCCCAGGGGGAAGCGGAGAAAGGCGCAGCGCAAACGAAAGACGCCGCCCGGGGAGGGGCGGCGTCTCGGAAATTCAGCAGGTCTGGTGACCCTACTTCTTCAGCGCGTCGCGGGCGCCTTCCTTCAGGTCGCCCACGCCCTTCTGAACCTTGCCAGCGGCCTGGTCCATGTGGCCTTCGGCTTCCAGGCGCTCGTTACCGGTCAGCTTGCCGGCCGCTTCCTTCACCTTGCCGCCCATATCCTTGGCGGCGCCTTCGGCTTGATCCTTATGCATCGGAAACTCCTTCGGTTTCGGGAGGTGCGGGGGCGCCTCGTCTGTTGCAAAAGGAATGCGGAAGGACGCCCGGGAGTTCCGCATGATCGTGCGCCTGCGGTTGCGCCGCAGGCGGGGGGCGTCTATTTCCTGCACCAATTCCGAAATCGCAGTTTCAAAGGCGGGCGCGGCACCATCCATGGCGCAGCAACATATCTTTCAGATGCAGGGCCTGACCAAGGCCTATCCCGGCAGCAAGAAGGTGTTCGAGAACATCTGGCTGTCCTTCTATCCCGACGCCAAGATCGGGGTGGTGGGGGTCAACGGCTCGGGTAAGTCCACCCTGCTGAAGATCATGGCCGGCATCGACAAGGAGTTCACCGGCGAGGCCCGCGCCGCCGACGGCGTGAAGATGGGCTATCTCGAACAGGAGCCGCACCTGGACGAGAAGCTCGACGTCTGGGGCAATGTGATCTCGTGGTGCGAAGAGAAGAAGATCTTCGACGCCTACAACGCCGTCGCCGCCAAGATGGGCGAGGAATATTCCGATGAGCTGATGGAGGAGATGACCGCCCTCCAGGAGAAGCTGGACGCCGGCGATCTCTGGGACATCGACAGCCGCATCGAAATGGCCATGGACGCCCTGCGCTGCCCGCCGAACGACTGGCCGGTGGACAAGCTGTCCGGCGGTGAGAAGCGCCGGGTGGCGCTCGCCCGCCTGCTGCTGTCGAAACCCGACATGCTGCTGCTGGACGAGCCCACCAACCACCTGGACGCCGAAAGCGTCGCCTGGCTGCAGCACCACCTGGAGGCCTTCCCTGGCTGCGTCATCCTGGTGACCCACGACCGCTACTTCCTGGACCAGGTGACCAAGTGGACCCTGGAGCTCGACCGCGGCAAGGGCGTGCCCTACGAGGGCAACTATTCCTCCTGGCTGGAGCAGAAAGCCAAGCGCTCGGCCATCGAAGATCGCGAGAGCGAGAGCCGCAAGCGCACCCTGGAGCGCGAGCTGGAGTGGGTTCGCTCCTCCCCCAGCGCCAGGCGCACCAAGTCCAAGGCCCGCCTTGCGGCCTTCGATGAACTGGTCAACGCCTCGGAGCGTGAGAAGCAGTCCTTTGCTCAGATCCAGATCCCGCCCGGCCCCCGCCTTGGCAATGTGGTCATCGAGGCCGACAACCTTGAAAAGGCCTATGGCGACAAGCTGCTCTTCAAGGACCTGACCTTCCGTCTGCCGCCCGGCGGCATCGTCGGTGTCATCGGCCCCAACGGCGCGGGCAAGTCGACCCTCTTCAAGCTCCTCACCAAGCAGGAAGTCCCGGACGCGGGCGAGATCCGCCTGGGCGAGACCGTCCAGCTCTCCTATGTGGACCAGAGCCGCGACGCGCTCGATCCCAACAAGAACGTCTGGGAAGAAATCTCCGGCGGTCTCGACGTGATGAAGGTCGGGGCCCGCGAGATCATCAGCCGCGCCTATGTGGGCTCGTTCAACTTCAAGGGTGGCGATCAGCAGAAGAAGGTCGGTCTTCTGTCCGGCGGTGAGCGCAACCGCGTCCACCTGGCCAAGACCCTGGCCTCGGGCGGCAATGTCATCCTGCTCGACGAACCGACCAACGACCTGGACGTCGAAACCCTGCAGGCCCTGGAAAGCGCCCTTGAGGACTTCCCCGGCTGCGCCGTGGTCATCAGCCACGACCGCTGGTTCCTCGACCGCCTCTGCACCCACATTCTCGCCTTCGAAGGCGACAGCCACGTGGAATGGTTCGAGGGCAACTTCGACGCCTATGAGGAAGACAAGAAGCGCCGCCTCGGCACCGACAGCCTCATCCCCCACCGGCTGAAGTTCCAGAAGTTCAGCCGCTAGGCAATCCCCCGTTCGGCGACTCTGGGTTGTGATCTCCTGAAACCGACGGTAGGTCTCTTCGAGCTTTTGTTGCGTATGGGGAGATTACGCCGTGGCCATCATCAGCGCGGGCGCCGAGCTCAACTTTGACACCTTGCACCTGGGCGCCCTGGGCGACCGGTTGATCACATCCTATTCGACCACCTTCGCCAGGGCCGAAGGCGGCGGGGTGATCGACAACTTCTGGGGCAACTTCGTCTACAACGGCGCAGGAGAGCTCGTCGGGGGAACCCTCACCCAGTACAGCCAGGTGTCGGGCGGCGTGGTGCTGCTGCAGATCTATGACGTCGCCGTGCCCGTGGTCGATCTGGCCTTCGGCATCCTGAACGACATTTCCCTGGGTCAGTTGCAGATCTTCTCGGGGCCTGACCTCATCACGGGCTCGTCGGCCAACGATCTTATCCGCAGCCAGGGCGGAGACGACCGGGTCTACGGCGGCGGCGGCGCCGACACCGTCTTCGCCGGGGCTGGCGCGGATTCGCTCTGGGGCGGCGATGGCCGCAACTATCTGCGCGGCGACGACGGCCATGACAGCCTGACCGGCGGCGGCGAGTTCGATGACCTGCATGGCAACGCTGGCAACGACACCGCTCGCGGCGGGGCCGGGGACGACTGGGTGGTCGGCGGGCGCGACCAGGATGAGCTGTACGGTGAGGCCGGGGCGGACATCGTCTACGGCAATCTCGGCAATGACACCGGTTACGGCGGCGACGGCAATGATCTGGTCCGCGGCGGCCAGCAGAATGATGTCCTCTATGGCGGGGCGGGAGATGACTGGTTGTCGGGTGACCGGGACAGCGACACCATCAGCGGCGGGACCGGCGCCGACATCTTCCACACCTTCGGCGACGCCGGCGTCGACCGGGTGCTGGACTTCAGCCGCGCAGAGGGCGACCGGGTGCAGCTCGATCCCGGCACGACCTACAGCGTGGCCCAGGTGGGCGCCGATACGGTCATCAGCATGGGCGGCGGCGCCCAGATGACCCTGGTGGGCGTCAGCATGGCCAGTCTCACAGACGGCTGGATCTTCATCTGAGAAAGATTGAGCCGGGGGCCAAGCGCGACAGCGGAACCTCCGGCCGATCCACCTGTTCTCCGCGGGACACCCAACCCCGAAAGGAGACCGCCATGGCGAGCCCTCGTATCGAAGGCGCCAAGGTGGCCGTGCTGGCCACCAACGGCTTTGAACAGTCTGAACTGGAACAGCCCGTCGCGGCCCTGACCGCGGCCGGCGCCACTGTCCACGTGATCGCCCCCAAGGGCCCTGAGATCCAGGGCTGGGAGCATCACGACAAGGGACGGTCCACCGCTGTCGACCTGGAGCTGGCCAAGGCCAAGGCCGGCGATTACGACGCGCTGGTGCTGCCGGGCGGGGTGATCAACCCCGACGCCCTGCGTCTGGAGAAGAAGGCCATCGCCTTCATCGGCGAGTTCGTGAAAGCTGGAAAGCCCATCGGGGCCATCTGCCACGGCCCCTGGACCCTGATCGACGCGGGCGGCGTGGAGGGCAAGACCATGACGTCCTGGCCCTCGCTCGAGACCGACCTGAAGAACGCCGGCGCCAAGTGGGTCGACAAGGAGGTGGTGGTCGACCAGGGACTGGTCACCTCGCGCAAGCCCGATGACATCCCGGCCTTCTGCAAGAAGCTGATCGAGGAAATCGCCGAGGGCCGCCAAGCCGCCGCGGCCTAGGCTGGCGGCGCCGCCCTGGTCACGGGGCCGCCGCACCGGCTATAGGGCGGGGAGAAAGCTGGAGCATCGCCCCATGTCCGACTCCCCGCCCGTCGTCCTTCTCTCCCACGTCATGCTGGCGCCCATGCAAGCCGGCCTTGAGGCCAAGGGCTATCGCGTGGTCCGCCGGTGGGACCTGGCTGACAGCGATCGCCCCGAGGTGGTCGCCATCGCCCACGCCGGTGAAGTGGTGCTGGAGCCTGAGTTTCTCGCCACCCTGCCGAAGCTCGCCCTGATCGCCAATATCAGCGTCGGCTATGATGGCGTGGACGTTCCGTGGTGCCGCGCCCGTGGGATCGAAGTCACCCACGCCGACGGTCTCAACGCCGAGGACGTGGCCGATCATGCGGTGGGCTTGCTGATCGCCTCCTGGCGCAACATCGTCGAAGGCGACCGCCATGTGCGCGAGGGCCGCTGGGCTCCCGACGACCGGCTCGGCGCCCGGCCGGCGCTTAAAGGCCGCAAGGTCGGCGTGGTGGGCATGGGCCATATCGGGCAAGCCTGCGCCGTTCGCGTGGAGGCCTTCGGTCTGCAGGTCGCCTGGTGGGGCCCCAATCCCAAACCCGACCTGGCCTGGCCCCGAGCCGACAGCCTCGTCGCCCTGGCGGAAGACAGCGATATCCTGATCGTCGCCTGCCGCGCCGACGCCTCCAACCGCAACCTGATCTCGCAGGTGGTCATGGAGGCCCTCGGCCCCCGGGGCCTGCTGGTCAATGTCGCCCGTGGCTCGGTGGTGGACGAGGACGCCCTGATCGCGGCCCTCAAGGACAAACGCCTGGGCCGCGCGGCCCTGGACGTCTTCTGGCAGGAGCCGACGCCCGCCGCCCGATGGGCGGGCGTGCCCAATGTCGTGCTCTCGCCCCACTCGGCCGGCGGCACCCTGGAGTCGATCCCCAAGATGATCGGCCAGGCCCTGGAAAATCTCCGCCGCCACTTCGCCGGTGAAACCCTGCTGAGCCCCGTCCCCTGACATCTCCGTGACATGGCGCCGTGGGATGAACCCGCGGCCGCCTAGAGCATTTGCACTGGCCACCCTGTCACCAGGTCAGTTCCATGTCAGTCGATGCGTCCCCGGTCAGCGCTACCTTTAGCCGGGCCTTTTACGATCTCTGCGCCGTCTATGACGGGCTTTTGGCGGGGGAGGGGGTTGTGTTGAGCGACACGGCCCAGACCGATCTCCGCGCCTTTTCTCGCCTCTATGATCTGCCCCTCGAAGAGGCGTGCGAGGCCGAGGTCTGGCGAGAGGTTCGCCTGCGTCTTGAGCGAGACCTTGCAACGCCCCTACAGGCGCGGCCCGAATGGGGTTATGAGGATCAGCAAGCGGCGGCCTGAGCAGGCCTCAAAGGCTTGACATAACCACATAAAGATATCTTTATGTGGTCCATGCCGATCTCCACGGTCCAGGTTGTTGATGTGCTGCGCGCGGCCGGCGAGCCGACGCGACTGCGCATCCTCGCCCTGCTGGCCCACGAGGAGCTGGCGGTGCTCGAGATCTGCCGCGTACTGGACCAGAGCCAGCCCCGGGTCTCCCGCCACCTCAAGCTGCTGGCCGAGGCGGGTCTCGTGGAGCGGTTTCCCGATGGCGCCTGGGTCTTCTATCGTTTGGTCACCGGCGGTGAGTCCCGTCGGCTGGTGGACGAGGTCCTCGACCTGATCGAGCCGAGTGACAGCGTGCTCGCCCGCGACGCCGAGCGCCTGCGCAGCGTTCAGGCTGAGCGCGAGACCGAGGCCGGGGCCTATTTCGCTCGCAACGCCGCCCGCTGGGATGAGATCCGCGCCCTCTATGTGGCCGACGAGGCCGTCGAGGCGGCGATCCGCGACGCCGCAGGACCTGGCCCCTTCCGCCGGCTGGTGGATCTGGGCTCGGGCACCGGCCGTATGCTGACCCTGCTGGGGCCGCAGGCGGAGCAGGCGCTCGGCCTCGATCTGTCGCAACAGATGCTCAACATCGCCCGCAGTCATGTGGGCAAGGCTGGGCTGGAACACTGCGAGCTGCGTCATGGCGACATCTTCGGCACCCGCCTGCCCGGCGAGAGCGCCGATCTGGTCGTGGTTCACCAGGTGCTCCACTACCTCAGCGAACCCGCCGCCGCTGTCCGCGAGGCCGCGCGCCTGGTTGAACCCGGCGGCCGTCTGCTGATCATCGACTTCGCGCCCCACGGGCTGGAGCATCTTCGCGACGAACACCAGCACCGCCGCCTGGGCTTCTCCGACGCCGAAATGGAGCGCTGGCTCGAGGATGCGGGCCTCGGCCAAGTGAAGGCCAGCGCCCTGCCGCCGACCCAGGCCGCCGGCCTGACGATCAAGATCTGGAGCGCCGAGCGCGCGCCGCTCCGCAAGAGGACTGCCGCATGACCTTTGTTCCCCCCAACGCTCTGGGCCCCGTCGCCCGGGCCGGCGCCGGCGTAGGCCCGCGTCCTTCGGTCTCCTTTGAGTTCTCGCCGCCCAAGGGGCCCAAGAGCGAGGCGAGTCTCTGGGAAGCGATCCGCCGGCTTGAGCCGCTGAACCCTACTTTCGTCTCGGTGACCTATGGCGCCGGCGGCTCCACCCGAGACCGCACCCACCGCACGGTGGTGCGGATGCTCAAGGAGACGACGCTCAAGCCCGCCGCCCACCTGACCTGTGTGGAGGCCAGCCGTGGGGAGGTGGACGAGGTCATCCGCGACTATTGGGAGGCGGGCATTCGCCACATCGTCGCCCTGCGCGGTGATCCCCCAGGCTCCCTCGGCGGCGCCTATACGCCGCGGGCCGATGGCTATCAGAACGCCACCGAACTCACCGCCGGCATCCGCGCCATCGCGCCCTTCGATGTCAGCGTCGGCCTCTACCCCCAGATCCACCCCGAAAGCCCCTCGGTGGACCACGATATCGACGTCTTGAAGGCCAAGATCGACGCCGGCGCCACCCGGGCGATCACCAACTTCTTCTTCGATATCGACGGCTATCTGCGGTTCATCGACAAGATCCGGAAGGCCGGCGTCACCATCCCGATCCTGCCCGGCATCATGCCGGTCTCCAGCTTCGAGGGCCTGTCGACCATGTCCCAGCGGATCGGGGTGACGATCCCTGACTGGCTCTTCAACCTGTTCGAGGGCCTCGATCAGGACCCGGAAACCCGCAAGCTGGTCGCCGCCTCCGTGGCCACCGAAATGTGCGCCAGGCTGTCTGAGGAAGGCTTCTCCGACTTCCACTTCTACACCCTCAACCGCGCCGACCTCGTCTACGCCATCTGCCGGGTGCTCGGCGTGCGCGAGGCGGCGCCTGCGCCCACGGAAGCCGCCGCATGAACCTGAAAAGCCTCATTCTCGGCGCCGCAGGCGCCCTCATGGTCGCCGGCGGCGCCCAGGCCCAGATGCCCCCCGGCTGGAGCGCGCCGGGCGAGCCCCTGCAGATCGCCGACAATCTCTACTATGTGGGGACGCAGACCATCGCGGTCTTCCTGATCACCACGCCGGAGGGCCACATCCTGGTGGACGGCGCCATGCCCACCAGCGCGCCCCTGATCCTGGCCGCGATCCGCGAGGTCGGCTTCGATCCGGCCGACGTGAAGGTGATCCTCAACACCCACGCTCATTTCGATCATACGGGCGGTCTGGCTGATCTGAAGGCCGTCACCGGCGCGACCCTGGCCGCCAGCGCGGGCGATCGCGGGGCGCTGGAAAGCGGGACCTATGTGGGCTCGGAGGAGGTCGAGAGCTTCGCCTTCAAGCCCGTGGCGGTGGACCGGGTCCTTGAGGACGGCGACACGGTCGAGCTGGGTGGGATGACGCTTACGGCCCACCTTACGCCTGGGCACTCGCCGGGCTGCACCACCTGGACCTTCCCCCTGGTGGTGGACGGCCAGACCCGCCAGGCGATGATCTATTGCTCCACCTCTGTGGCCGCCAACCGCCTGGTCTCGGCCGACAAGGGACCTCAGTATCCTGGCATTGTCGCCGACTACGAACAGACCTTCGCTCGGCTGAAGAGCATGAGCGCCGATGTCTTCCTGGCGCCGCACGCCGAACAGTTCGGTCTGGCGACAAAGCGGGCCGCCATGACCGAGGGCGCCGCCAATCCCTTCGTCGATCCCACGGAACTGCAGAAGGTCGTCGCCGCGAGCGAGGCCGCCTTCCGCGCAGCGCTGGCCAAACAGCAGGAAGCCGCCCAATGAGCCACGTCCATCCCGGCCGCGCCGCGCGTATCGCAGCGCTGAAGGCCGCCGCCAAAGAGCGCATCCTGATCCTCGACGGCGCCTGGGGCGTGATGATCCAGAAGCGCAAGCTGGACGAGGCCGACTATCGCGGGGATCGGTTCAAGAACCATCCCGTCGACATGAAGGGCAATAACGACATCCTCTGCCTGACCCGGCCCGACATCATCGCCGAGCTGCACGAGGCCTATTACGCCGCCGGCGCCGACATCTCGGAGACCAACACCTTTTCCGCCACGACGATCGCCCAGGCCGACTATGAGGCGGGCGAGGCGGTCTATGACATCAACTTCCACGGCGCGCAGATCGCCCGCGAGGTGGCCGACCGCTGGACGGCGAAGGAGCCGGACAAGCCGCGCTTCGTGGCCGGCTCGGTGGGGCCGCTCAACCGCATGCTGTCCATGTCCTCCGACGTGAACGATCCCGGCGCGCGCACCGTCACCTTCGACCAGGTCTATGACGCCTATCGCCAGCAGATGATCGCCCTGCACGACGGGGGGGTGGACCTGTTCCTGATCGAGACCATCACCGACACGCTGAACTGCAAGGCGGCCATCAAGGCGATCCTCGATCTGGAAGACGAGGGCTATGAGCCCCTGCCGATCTGGATCTCCGGCACCATCACCGACCGCTCGGGCCGCACCCTGTCGGGTCAGACGGTGGAGGCCTTCTGGAACTCGGTGCGCCACGCCAAACCCTTCGCCATCGGCCTCAACTGCGCGCTGGGCGCCGATCTGATGCGGCCGCACATCGCCGAGCTGGCGCGGATCGCCGACACGCTCGTCTCTGCCTATCCCAACGCCGGCCTGCCGAACGCCATGGGCGAGTACGACGAGAGCCCCGACCAGACCGGCCACCAGCTGCACGAATGGGCCAAGAGCGGTCTGGTCAACATCCTCGGCGGCTGCTGCGGCACCACGCCCGACCACATTCGCCATGTGGCCGACGAGGTCCGCGGCATGACCCCGCGCCAGCCGCCCGAGCGCGCCACCGCCCTGCGCCTGGCCGGACTGGAGCCGTTCGAGCTGGCCTGAACCCTTGGCTTGCCCTTCGCCATGCGGGAGAAGGGCGGCTGAAGACCCTATGACGCTGCGCCCTTTGGCAGCGGCGCGACCGTCTATCGGAGCCCCATGCGTCCCACCTTCATCAATATCGGCGAACGGACCAATGTCACCGGATCGGCCAAGTTCAAGAAGCTGATCATCGAGGGCGACTTCAACGAAGCCCTGTCGGTGGCCCGCCAGCAGGTCGACGCCGGCGCCTCGGTCATCGACGTGAACATGGACGAGGGCCTGCTGGATTCGCAGGCCGCCATGGTCACCTTCCTGAACCTGATGGCCGCCGAACCCGACATCGCCCGGGTGCCGGTGATGATCGACTCGTCCAAATGGGAGGTGATCGAAGCGGGCCTGCGCTGCGTGCAGGGCAAGTCCATCGTCAACTCCATCAGCCTGAAGGAAGGCGAGGCCAAGTTCGTCGAGCAGGCCAAGGCCTGCCTGCGCTACGGCGCCGCCGTCGTGGTCATGGCCTTCGACGAGCAGGGCCAGGCTGACACCGCAAAGCGCAAGATCGAGATCTGCACCCGGGCCTATCGCAAGCTGGTGGACGAGGTCGGCTTCCCGCCAGAGGACATCATCTTCGACCCCAACATCTTCGCCGTGGCGACCGGGATCGAGGAGCACGACAACTACGCCGTCGACTTCATCGAGGCGACCAAGGCGATCAAGCAAAGCCTGCCCTATGCCCGGGTCTCAGGCGGGGTCTCCAACGTCTCCTTCTCGTTCCGCGGCAACGAGCCGGTGCGCCGGGCCATCCACTCGGTCTTCCTCTATCACGCCATCCAGGCGGGCATGGACATGGGCATCGTCAATGCCGGCGACCTGCCGGTCTATGACGAGATCCCGGCCGAGCTGCGCGAGGCGGTGGAGGATGTGATCCTCAACCGGCCACAGCGGACCAACATCTCCAACACCGAGCGGCTGGTGGAGCTGGCCCCCAAGTACAAGGGTGGCAAGAGCGAGTCCAAGGGCCCTGATCTCGCCTGGCGTGAGGGGAGCGTCGAGGAGCGGTTGAAGCACGCCCTGGTCAAGGGCATCACCGAGTTCATCGAGGCCGACACCGAGGAGGCTCGCCAGCAGGCCGAGCGTCCGCTCCACGTCATCGAAGGCCCGCTGATGGCCGGCATGGATGTCGTCGGCGACCTGTTCGGCTCAGGCAAGATGTTCCTGCCCCAGGTGGTGAAGTCCGCCAGGGTGATGAAGCAGGCCGTGGCCTATCTGATGCCCTTCATGGAGGCCGAGAAGGAGGGCAAGCCCCGCGAGGCCGCGGGCAAGATCCTGATGGCCACGGTGAAGGGCGATGTCCACGACATCGGCAAGAACATCGTCGGCGTCGTGCTGCAGTGTAACAATTACGAGGTCATCGATCTTGGCGTCATGGTCCCGGCCGACCGCATCCTGGACGAGGCCACGGCCCATGGCGTCGACATCATCGGCCTGTCGGGCCTGATTACGCCGTCGCTGGATGAGATGGTCTTCGTCGCCTCGGAGATGGAGCGTCGCGGCTTCGACATTCCGCTCCTGATCGGCGGGGCGACCACGTCCAAGACCCATACGGCGGTGAAGATCGCGCCGTCGTACAAGGCTGGCTCCACGACCTATGTGCTGGACGCCAGCCGGGCCGTTGGCGTGGTCTCTGGTCTGCTGTCGCCGGGCGAGCGGGACCGCATCCAGGCCGAGACCGCGGCCGAGTACGAGAAGGTTCGTGAGCAGTACGCCCGTGGCCTGACCAACCGCGCCCGCTCCAGCCTGGCTGAGGCGCGCGCCAAGGCTTTCTCCATCGACTGGGCCGACTACGATCCGCCCAAGCCCAGCTTCACCGGCCTGCGCAGCTTTGACGCCTGGGACCTGGAAGACCTGGCCGCCCACATCGACTGGACGCCCTTCTTCGCCTCCTGGCAGCTGGTGGGGCGTTTCCCGCAGATCCTGGAGGATGAGATCGTCGGCGAGGCCGCCCGCAACCTCTATGCCGACGCCCAGGCCATGCTGAAGACCATCGTCGAAGAGAAGTGGTTCACCGCCAAGGGGGTGGTGGGCTTCTGGCCGGCCAATGCCGACGGTGACGACGTGGTGGTCTATGCCGACGAGAGCCGGGTCACTGAGCTCGGCCGCTTCCACACCCTGCGCCAGCAGATCGCCAAGACCGGCGACAAGGCCAATGTGGCGCTCGCCGACTTCATCGCCCCGATCGAGACCAAGCCCGACTGGATTGGCGGATTCGCCGTCACCGCCGGACATGGCGAAGCCGCCATCGCCGCGCGGTTCAAGGCCGCCGAGGACGACTACAACGCCATCCTGGCCGCGGCGCTGGCCGACCGCCTGGCCGAGGCCTTCGCAGAAGCCATGCACCGCAAGGTCCGCACCGAGCTGTGGGGCTTTGCGCCGGACGAGCCCTTCGACATCGACGCCCTGATCTCAGAGAAGTACCAGGGCATCCGCCCGGCCGCCGGCTATCCGGCCCAGCCCGATCACACGGAGAAGGAGACCCTCTTCCGTCTCCTGGACGCCACGGCGAAGACCGGGATCGAGCTCACCGAGAGCTTCGCCATGACCCCGCCGTCCTCCGTCTCGGGCCTCTATTTCGCCCATCCTCAGTCGCACTATTTCGGGGTGGGCCGGATCGAGAAGGATCAGGTCGAGGACTATGCCCGCCGCAAGGGCTGGGACCTCAAGAAGGCGGAGCGCTGGCTCAGCCCCATTCTCAACTATGAACCGTGAACGGCTGAGAGACCCAGATGGCGGACATTGACGACAAGACGGCGGCCGAGGCTTTCCGGCGACTGGTCAGCCATCTGCAGATGCGGGACGACGCCCAGAATGTCGACCTGATGGGCCTGGCGGGGTTCTGCCGCAACTGCCTGGCCGACTGGGTGAGCGAGGCCTCCGACGGCGCCCTTGATCGAAAGGCCGCCCGCGAAGCCGTCTACGGCATGCCCTATGGGGCCTGGAAGGCTAGCCAGCCGGAGGCCACCCCTGACCAGCTGGCGCGCATGGACACCAGTCTGGCGCTCAACGAGAAGCTGCGGTCCCAGGCCGGCTGAAGATCCACGCGGGCCATCGGGCTCGCCACGACCTTGGCCTTCAGGCGTTGAACCTCATGGAATGCCCGGTCGTAGAGGCGGCGGGCGCTGTGACGGAGGTTCGACTTGCCACCCATTACCCACACCGCGGCCGTGGCCGCCGCCCTGGTCGGTCTGGCCGCCTGCTCGACGGAGCGGGCGGCTGACGCCGATCCCTATGCGGGCCTCAGCGAAGCGGTTCGCGACTGGCGCCAGGACCTCGTGGCCTCGCCCGGCTGCCCTGCGCCTGCGCCCGAGGCGGGCGTGGAAGGCCCTGGCGCCCGGGACGGCTGCCGCAGCTTCGCCGAGACCTGCAAGGTGGAGGCGCCGCTTACCGAGGCCGAACGCGCCGAGGGCGTACAGGCCAAGGCCCTCACCGGTCTGCGGTGGGAGGCGTGGGACCCGGCGACCTCGGAGTTCCGCAACGCCTCGGCGGCCGCCTACTTCACCCGCAGCGGGGAGACCTGGACCCGCACCGAGGCGCCGCCGGTCAATCTCAGCACTTGCCAGCCCTTCGCCGCGGCGGACTGAACAGAAAAGGGGCGGCGCCTTGCGGCGCCGCCCCCGATCCGTCGTCCGTGAGATCTGCGCTTAGAAGCGCTTGGTCACGTTCACCTTGAAGTGGCGGCCGTAAGGGTTGGCCGTGAAGGGGTCGTAGGACAGGTCCAGCCGGGCGAACGGCGGGTCCTGGTCGAACATGTTGATCACCGAAGCGCTGACCGTGGTGTCCCAGGGCAGGAAGACCCGATAGGCCAGGTCAGTGGTCACGAAGGCGTCGATCTTCTGGCCCGACTGGTTGGTGGCGAAGGTCGCCGAACCGGCCCGGGTGTCGATCATGTTGTCCACGTAGCGGATGGTGGCCCGCACATTGTGGATGTCGCGGTTGTACTCGGCGAAGAAGGTGCCCTTCCACTGCGGCTGCGAGCCGTAGCCGAGGTAGTCCATGGTGCCGACATAGTCGGTGGCCTCAGCCACGGCCACGCCTTCGATGGTGTTGGCGTCGACCTGGTACTCGATCACATAGGTCAGGTCCGCGCCGAAGGTCATGTCGCCGCCGACAACGTCCCGAGCCCGGTAGGAGGCCGAGAAGTCGAGACCGCTGGTCTTCACGTCCGGGCCGTTCACGAAGTTGATACGGACGCGGTTGATCGCGGTGGCGCCGCAGGCCCCGGTGAAGGAGACCCGCGAGAGCAGCGGGGCGAAGGCCGGGTTGGCGCAGTTGTTCGGCCCGGTGGCCCCGTTCGGGAACAGAGCGTTGACGATGTCGGAGCCGGATTCGTTGTCGATCGGACCTTCGAAGTCGAAGCTCCAGTAGTCGACCGAGGCGCGGAAGTCGCCGAAGTCGAACAGGGCGCCCAGATTCAGCGTGATCGCCTCTTCCGGAGCCAGGTTCGGGTTGCCGAAGGTGTCATAGGCCCGGTAGCCGCCCGCCGCGGTGGTGTAGGCGAGGTTGGTGGTCGAGGCCGGGCTGATCTGGGTGGTCGGCGGCGCGCGGAAGGTCGAACCCGCCGAAGCGCGGAACGCCAGCCAGTCGGTCGCCTGATAGCGCAGGGCGATCTTCGGGTTGGTGGTCGAGCCGACATTGCCGCCGTAGTCCTCGTAACGCACGGCGAGCGTGGCGTTCAGGCTGTCGGTGATCGGCACGGCCATTTCGCCGAAGAACGAGAGGACCGACTGGTCGAGGTCGTAGTCGGGCAGGGCGCCGAAGAAGGTGAAGGGCCCGTTCTGCGCCACGCAGGTGGCCGCGGGATTGACCGAGGAGTCAGCGCAGGGGTTCACCGCGATATTGGTGAAGTCGCTGTTCTGACGCTCCAGGCCCGACCAGCGGTACTGCGTGCCGGCGGCCCAGCCGATCTGACCAGCGCCGAAGTCGATGGGCAGTTCGCCGTTGAACACCAGGTCGGCGGTGTAGAGCTGCGAGCGGATGTCGTAGGCGTATTCCTCGAAGATGTAGTCGAGGACTTCACGGCTGTTGGCCGTGCCGGCGACGAAGTTCGGGTTGGTGCGGCCGTCGACCGCATTGCCCGCGGTGCCCGACGAGAAGGGGTTGAACCAGAGGCAGCCGTTGGCGCCGGGCGTCGTGCCGGTGCAGCCCGCGCCGCCCAGACCGCGCAGGGCCTGCTGCAGGCGACCCACCAGGATGTCCGGGGTGGCGATGCTGCTCCAGTTGTCCATGTAGGTCATGGACGCATCCCAGCCGATGCCGCCGCCGAACTCGAACTCGCCCGTCAGGCCGGCCGAGACGCGATAGGCGTCGAAGCGACGCTTGTCTTCCTTGCCGCCGCCGCCGAACAGGTCGTTGCCGTCGACGCCGATCGGACGCCAGGCCACCGAGGTGAACAGGCCCGCGGTCGCCGCCGAGGCCGGGATCTGGCCGGGGTTGGTGGCCAGCAGGGCCTGCAGGCCCGGGTTGTTGGCGGGGATGAAGTAGCCGTTGCCCTGGATCTTGGTCGACAGCGCCGAGGAAGGGAAGTTGTTCGGCGGGTAGGAGGGCGAGGAGTTCTCGGCCGACACGTCGTGGCCGGCATAGAGGATCTCGGCGTGGAAGGTGGTCGTGTCGGTGACGTCGAAGTTGAACTCGCCGTACAGCTGCCAGTAGTCCTCTTCCTCAACCAGATTGTTGAAGCCGATGTACTGGAACTGGCAGAGCGTGCCGGTCTGGGGACCCGAGATCACATTACAGGCGGGGTCAACTACGGGGCTGGTGTAGGTGAAGCCGCCGTTGGCGCTCGACAGATAGAGGCCCGGGTTGCCGAAGGAGGACCAGCCCCCCTGCGGGTTCTCGGCGAAGGAGCGGACCGCGAAGTCCCGCTCGACCGTGGGCAGTTCCGAACGGTGGCGATAGCCGCCGCTCAGCAGCAGGCTCGAGCGGTCGTTGGTGAAGCCGTAGGTCAGGCTGGCGTTGTAGTCGCCGTCCGAGCCGTCGACATAGGTGTAGCCGCCCTGCAGCTCGACGCCGCTGAAGTTCTTGCGGGTGATGAAGTTGATAACCCCGCCGATGGCGTCGGAGCCGTAGGTGGCGGCCGCGCCATCCTTCAGCACTTCGACCCGGCCAATGGCCGACTGCGGCAGCAGGTTGGTGTCGACGAAGATCGAGCCCGGCGAGGTCGCCATGCGGCGGCCGTTGAACAGCACCAGGGTCCGCTCTGCGCCCAGGCCGCGGAGGTTGGCGCTGCCGACGCCCGTGGTCTGACCGGCGCCGAACTGGTTGGATTCACCCACCGCGCCCTGCACGGCCGGGATCGACTTGATCAGGTCCACCGTCGATGGCGAACCCTGCTTCTGGAGTTCATCGGCGCCGATGACGTTCACCGGCAGGGCGGCGTCCTCGGGCGTGCCGGCGATGAAGGAGCCGGTGACGACGACTTCTTCCACCAGGGCGGGCGCGTCTGCGCCCGAAGTCTGGGCCGAGGCGGTACCGGCCGACAGGGCCGTGGCGACGGCGAGGACCGAAGCGGTCACCAGATAATGCGAGCTTCTCATGCGTTTCCCCGTTTTGCTTAATTAATAGGCATTGCGATCAAATCTGGCCGCGAGGGGGCTTAGTGGCGGACTTGAGAGGCAGAAATCAAGGTTCTTCGTACGCCACGAAAGAAACGGCGGGCTCAGAAAAAGTCGAGAGTGACAAAAAGTGGTGCGAAATCGTGTATAAAAAACGACGGTTGGTCAAAGATGGCCTTTGCGTCGATCAAGGCGGCGAAAAATGCGCAAAAAAATCAGTGGCCCATAATCTTACTGACCGTCAAAATAACGCTCGACGCTAAACTGTCGCAAAGGGGCCACACCCCGGCAGAATTTCACTGGAGGCTTCAGTTCGGGAGCTTTCGGCCGTCGTGGCGCTCAGCCTGAGGACATACCGCGCCGTATAGGACTGATCGATTCCGAGATTTGGAAAGGGACCACGGCACGGTGAAGGCCAGAACCGGTGCAGGGGCTGGGTCGGTGAGTCGCCGGGTCGGCGACAAAAAAGGGGCGGCCCCGGGAGGCCGCCCCTTCAGTCGTTCTGAGGTATCTGGGATCAGAACTTCTTGCGCAGACCGATCTTGAAGTTGCGGCCGTACACATTCCCGATCGCCGGATCGTACGAATATTCAATCCGCGAGGCGGACGGATCTTCGTCAGTGACGTTGAGGATCGAGGCGGTCAGGGTGGTGTCCCAGGGCAGGAACACGCGGTAGGTCAGGTCGAGCGTCGTGAACGCGTCCACTTCCTGGCCGAAGGTCACCAGCTGGCAACCCGTGGTGGAGGCCGCATTGGCCACCGTGCAGGGGACCGGCGAGAAGCCAGTGTTGACCACGGTGGGGCCACGGTTGTCGGTGACGCCGTCGATGTGGTTGATCGTGGCGCGGACATTGTGGTCGCCGTTGTCGTACTCGGCATAGAAGGCGCCGCGCCATTCCGGGATCGTGCCCGGCAGGCGGTCGTAGTTGGCGAAGCCGACGGCCTCATAGGACGGGGTCACCGTCACGCCGTTCACGATGAAGGCGTCCTGCTCGTATTCCAGCACATAGCTGACCGTGCCGTGCAGGCTCAGACGCCCGCCGAACACGTCGCCCGGATAGGAATAGTCCAGGGTGGCGTCGATGCCGGAGGTCTTGAGCTCAGGCCCGTTGACCAGGTCCGAACGCACCCGCGAGATGTCCGACCCCATGGTCACGCCCTGAACGCAGGCGTTGTTGTTGGAGAAGGTCACCAGATAGCGCAGCGGATCGGCGCAGTTGACCAGCTGGGCGCCGTTGCCGGGGCCGTTGGCCACACGGTTGGCGACCACATTGGCCGGCACGCGGACGATCTGATCCTCGAGCGTGATGCTCCAGTAGTCGACCATGGCCCGCACATCGCCGAAGTCGAACAGGGCGCCGATGCTGTAGGTCAGCGCCTGTTCCGGACCGATGGCCGAGTTGCCGAAGGCGTCCACCGACTTGAAGGCGTTGCCCGCGGCCTGGATGCCCGACAGGCCCGTCGCGCCGCCGGGAGCCCGGTCGGTCGGAGTCGGGCCGCGGAAGGTGGTGCCCACCGAACCGCGCATGGAGAACCAGTCGGTGGCGTCCCACTTCATCGACAGCTTCGGATTGGTCGTCGAGCCGGTCTCGCCGCCGTAGTCCTCGAAGCGCAGCGCCAGAGCGGCGTTGAGGTTGTCGAGGATCGGCAGGTTCA
Organism: Caulobacteraceae bacterium; assembly: GCA_027489335.1. Taxonomy (GTDB): domain Bacteria; phylum Pseudomonadota; class Alphaproteobacteria; order Caulobacterales; family Caulobacteraceae; genus Phenylobacterium. The sequence continues at coordinate 286,288 of JAIXZX010000004.1, forward strand.
TCTCGCCGAACACCGCGTAGATCGACTCATCCACATAGTAGGGCTGGGACTGGCCCAGGAACATGTAGGGGCCGGTCTGGATCGCGCAGCTCGTGTCACCAGGGACCGGGCAGGGCGTGATGTTGCGGTCGTAGAAGTTGCTGCCGAGACGACGGGTCTGCTCGGACGAGCGCCACTGGGCGCCGGCCGCCCAGTTCACGACGCCGCCGGGCAGTTCGAAGCCGGTCGTGCCGTTGAACACCAGGTCGACCACATAGAGCTCGTTGGTGGTCTCGCCGACCTGATCGTCATAGAGCCAGCGCGAGAGCGCCGGGCTATTGGCCTGGGCGGGGTTATAGGTCGGGTTGGTCCCACCCAGCAGCGGGTTGCCCGGATAGGCGGTGGAGAAGGGGTTCAGCCACTCGCAACCATTGGCGCCAGGCGTATTGCCGGTGCAGTTCGCGCCGCCGAGACCCCGCAGGGCGCGATCCAGACGGTTGATCAGGATGTCGCGGGTGACGCCATAGGCCTGGTTACGCGAATAGGTGAAGGCCAGATCCCAGCCGATGCCGCCGGCGACGTCGAGCTCGCCCTTCAGGCCGGTGGCGATGCGGAACAGCTCGTAAGAGCGCTCGCCCTTCTGACCGTCATAGCCAAAGGCGGGATTGCCGCCGCTGGCGAACGGACGCCACAGGGTCAGCTGCAGGCCCGAGGTCGGGATGGCCGCATAGGCGCCGGCCGCCGCGGCGCTGGCGAAGACCTGCGGGTTGGCCGCCAGGAAGGCCTGGACGTAGGGGTTCGACTTCGGCGCGAAGTACTGGGTGCTGCCCGGACCGAACGGCCCCTGGGTCGGCGGATAGGAGGGCGAATAGCCGATGTTGGGCACGTCGGTCTTGGAGTACATGCCCTCGAGGAAGAACTCGGTCGTGTCGGTCAGATCGAAGTTCAGTTCCCCGTACAGCTGGTAGCGGTCGGTCTCTTCGATCAGGTTGGCGAAGGGAACATAGCTGTAGTAGCAGGCCGGCAGCTGGCTGGCGCCCGACTGATAGACGCCTTCATAGCCGCCCACCGCGCCGCAGCTGGCTTCGCGGATGGAGCCCACGGCGTCGCCGTAGTTGGGATCAGGCGTGCCCGGGATGGTGGGCAGGTCGACGCCGAGGCGGGCGACATAGAAACCCGGGTTGGACAGGAAGGACCAGCCGCTCGGGTTGGTCGTGTAGTCCTGATAGGCCCAGTCGCGCTCCTGGGTGTCGAGCTCGGAGCGATGCTGGTAGCCGGCCGCGATGAAGGCGCTGCCGCGTTCACCCTGCCAGCCCCAGGCGGCGCTCATATTGTACTCGCCGTCCGTGCCGTCGACGTAGCGGTATTCGCCCGACACTTCGAAGCCCGAGAAGGTCTTCTTGGTGATGAAGTTGATCACGCCGCCGATGGCGTCGGAGCCGTAGGTGGCGGCCGCGCCATCCTTCAACAGCTCCACCCGGCCGATGGCGGCCGTGGGGATCAGGTTGGTGTCGACGCCGGTCAGCGGATCGGTCGACATGAAGCGGCGGCCGTTGAACAGCACGAGCGTCCGCTGCGGGCCAAGGCCGCGCATGTTGATCGAGCCGGCGCCGATGGCGCCCTGGGCCGAGGTCGAGAACTGGTTGGAGTCACCCAGGACCGGGCCGCTGATCGTCAGCGACTTGATCAGTTCGGTCGTGGACGGAGAGCCCTGCTTTTCCAGTTCAGCCGAGCTGATGACGTCCACCGGCAGGGCGGCGTCTTCAGGCGTACCGGCGATGAACGAGCCGGTGACGACGATTTCCTCGACTTCGGTCTGGGCTGAAGCCTGACCCGCCGCGAGGCTGAGGGCGAGGGCGACAGCCGCGGTCGAGACCGTCGACAAGTATTTTGAACTCCTCACACGTTTCCCCTTCGAGTTTAAGAAGCATCTTGGACCAAAACCGATCCGATGCCGCGTAAAGACGTTCGGAGTGACAATAAATCAACCCCGGGGTTTGGCGGTGATGTTCAAATACTCTATGAATAGAATTCAGTTACGTCAGTTATAAATGCATCGTAAACAAAAAAACGTAAGGTACGTCAAAAACTATACCTTGCATTCGATGGGTTGTGAAAAAAGACTAACGGAAACAAGGGCCTAGAATCGGCGCCACGTCAGATTTCCGACGTCGCCGCGACCTGTCACGTTCCGGCCACACCAGAGGCGAAAACGGCTGAATCCGACCTTTTTCGGTCGAACATGGCCATTCCGGGTCAAGCCTGGCCCAAATCGGCGACAAAAAGCCCCGCCGGCGCGGCGAATCCGCTCCGACGGGGCTCTCAACCTTGCTTTCTGTGATGGGCGCTTCAGCCGCCGATGACAGGGTCTTCGACTGCCGCGGGCTCAGTGGCCGGCTCAGCGGGCTCAGGGGCCTCGGCCGCGGCTTCCGGGACGTCCGGTTCGATCTCTGCCGACAGGTCAAAGGCCGGTCCCATCAGGCGGGCGCGCTCCTCCAGGGCCACGGCGGTCGTCTCGCAGCGCGCCGGCAGGGTCCAGCTCATCCACTCCTGCGCCAGACGCGCCTTGGGCAGATCGGCTGCGCGGCTCCAGGTTCCACGCCCTCGCCGCAGCGCGTCAGCCCCATGGGCGTTGATCGGCCGTGGGCTCGCCTTCTCGGCGGCCTCCATGGCGCGGCTGAACAGGGCGAGGTTGCGCTCGCTCAACTGGTTGAGCTCCTCATAGGCTTGCAGGTCGTCGTCCAGGGAGGAGCCCGGCCGGCGATAAGTGGTCTCGATGCGGACCACTTCAGGCATGACCTGATCGCGGAGGCCCTTGTGCGCCGACAGGGCGCCGTAACACCAGGCGACCAGTCCATAGGGGTCACGGGGCGCGCCGGGCGGATAGGCCGGTTCGGCGGCGGCCGCGGTGGGGGCGACGGTCTCCATTGGCGCGGCCTCAGGGGTTTGCGCGTCTTGGGCCACCAGGGCCAGGGCGAACAGGAAGGGGGAAATCACGGAATGGCGCCTCGAAGGTCAGGGGTCAGGTCGGCGCGGCGGGTCCATAGCCCCCGCCCCCCGGGGTATGGATCTCAAGCGCGTCGCCGGGCGCCACCGCAATGGAGAAGCAGCCCGGAAGTTCCTTTACCCCGCCCTCGGCGGTGATCAAAGCCTGCCAGCCCGCCGCTCCGCCGCCGCCGCCGGCCAGACCTTCGGGCGGGTGAGTTCTTCGGCAGGACAGAAGGGCGGCTTCCATCGGGGCCAGGAATCGCAGGCGCCTCACCACGCCATCGCCGCCCCGCTGGGCGCCCGCGCCGCCCGACCCGGCGCGCAGGCCAAAGTGCTCCAGTCGAACAGGGAAGCGACGCTCCAGGATTTCCGGATCGGTCAGGCGCGAATTTGTCATATGGGTGTGGACCCCGTCGGCGCCCGGCCTGCTCGCCGTGGCCCCGGCCCCGCCGCACAGGGTCTCGTAGTACTGACGGGTCTCATCGCCGAAGGTGAAGTTGTTCATCGTGCCCTGGGCGCCCGCCATGACCCCAAGGGCCGCGTAGAGGACATCGACCACATGCTGGCTGGTCTCCACATTGCCCGCCACGACGGCCGCGCCCGGCGCAGGGTCCAGCAGGGACCCCGTTCTGACGCGGATCTCCAGGGGCGCCAGGCAGCCGGCGTTCAGCGGAATGTCATCGTCCACCAGGGTGCGGAAAACATAGAGGGCGGCCGCATCGACGATGGAGGCCGGCGCATTGAAGTTCGACGCCACCTGATCGGAGCTGGCGGTGAAGTCGAGCACGGCGCAGCCTGCGGCCGGATCGACCTTGATCTCGACCGCGATGGTCGCCCCGCCATCCATCTGCGTCGTGGCCGCACCGTCGCGCAGCCGGCCAATGGCCCGGCGCACGGCGGCCGTCGCATTGGCCTGCACGTGACCCATATAGGCCTCGACGGTGGCCGCGCCGAAGCTCTCGATCATCGCCGCCACCGCCTCTCCCCCGGCGCGGCAGGCGGCGATCTGGGCCTTTAGGTCGGCGATGTTGCGGTCCGGCGCCCGGGACGGCCAGGGACCGGCGGCGAGCGCCGCCCGCACCGGCGCCTCCAGGAACTCGCCCCCGGCCATGATCGGCAGGGCGTCCAGCAGGACCCCTTCCTCCTCGATGGTCCTGGAGAAGGGCGGCATGGAGCCCGGCTGCACCCCGCCCACATCGGCATGGTGCCCGCGGGCGGCCACATAGAAGCTCGGGCGCTCAGCCTCGCCCACGAAGACCGGCATGACCACCGTGATGTCGGGCAGGTGGGTGCCGCCGGCGTAAGGGTTATTCAGGGCAAAGGCCTGGCCGGGGACGAGGACCGGATGGCGGTCGCGCACTGCGCGCACGCTGGCGCCCATGGAGCCCAGATGCACCGGCATGTGCGGGGCGTTGGCCACCAGCCCGCCCTCGGGATCGAACAGGGCGCAGGAGAAGTCGAGCCGCTCCTTGATGTTCACCGACTGGGCGGTCCGCTCCAGCGCCGCCCCCATGGCCTCGGCCACCCCCATGAACCGGCGATTGAACAGCTCAAGGGTGACGGGATCGGCGGTGGTCAGGTCCTGGCCCGAGCCCGCCAGACGTTCGTCCGTCGCCAGGCGGTGCAGAACAATGAGGCCCTCTGCGCCGGCCTCAGCTCGCCAGTCGGGCGCCACGGCGATCTGGGTGTCGGGACGGATGATCAGGGCCGGACCCTCCAGCGCCGTAAGATCGGCGGCCTCCACCACAGGGACCAGAACCCGCTCCCCCTGGACAAATACCTCGGCGCGCCCTGGCTCTGCGGCGCTCGGGGGCGCGGTCTCGTCCAGTGAAGCCGCCGCGTCCGCGCCCTGCTCGTCGCTGACCTCGGCCTCCACCGCCGCGATCAGGATCTGGCGGTCGGGCTCAATGAAGCCGAACAGTCGAGCGTGGGCGACTTCGAAGGCCGACCGAACCTCGGAGAGATCGCCCGGGGCGACCGGCAGCTCGGCGTCGGCGCCGTCATAGCGCAGCCGCAGGGTGACCTGCTGTGCGCTGGCCGCCCCCCCCTGATCGGTAAGGTCATCCGCAGCGCTGGCCAGCAGGCCTTGCGCCAGAGTATCCGCAACGGCCAGGCCTTCGGCGTCCAGCGGCCGCTCCAGACCGGCCTGCCGCAGGGCGCGGACCTGGGCCTGGCCGATGCCATAGGCCGACAGCAGGCTCCCGTAGCGCGGACACAGCACCCGGGTGATCCCCAGCGCCTCGGCCGTCTGGCAGGCCACCTGACCGGCCGCCCCGCCAAAGGCGACCAGGCCGTGGTCCCGGGGGTCGAATCCCCGCTCGGTGGAGATCTTGCGGATGGCCAGGGCCATCTGCTCCACGGCGATGGCGAGAAAGCCCTCCGCCGCCGCCTCGGGGCTCGCCGCCCCCATGGCCTGGGCGAGTTCAGAGAGCCGACGGCGAGCCGCATCAGCGTCGAGAGGCGCGTCGCCATTCGGCCCGAAAATGGGGGGAAAACGTCGAATATCGAGCCGTCCGAGCACGATATTGGCGTCCGTCACCGTAGCCGGTCCGCCCCGTCCATAGGCGGCAGGCCCTGGATCGGCGCCGGCGCTGTGCGGCCCCACCCGGGCGCGCAGCCCGTCGAAGTCCAAGATCGAACCGCCGCCGGAAGCCACGGTCTCGATGTCCAGCATGGGGCTGCGCAGGCGTATGCCCGCCACCACAGCCCGGTCCCGCCGCTCCAGGCGCCCGGCGTAGCGGCAGACGTCGGTGGATGTGCCGCCCATGTCGAAGCCGAGCACCGCGGGCTCGCCGGCTTCCTGTGCGGTCCTGGCCACCCCGACCACGCCGCCAGCCGGACCTGAGACCACGGCGTCTCGGCCACGGAAGGCGGCGGCCGAGACCAGGGCGCCGGCCGAGGTCATGAAGTAGAGGGGCGCCCCGTTCACCGCCTGGGCCACGCCCTGCACATAATTTTGCAGGACCGGCGTCAAATAGGCGTCTGCGACCGTAGTTTCTGCACGCGGCAGGAAACGGGGCAGAGGCGAGACCTCATGGGAAAGGGCGACGAACTCAAAGCCGGCGTCGACCGCCAGGCGCCCGGCGCGTCGCTCGTGCTCCGGGTTCAGGTCAGCGTGCAGGAAGGCGATGGCCACCGAACTGAGGCCCGCCGCCCGCGCCGCTTGCAGCGCCTCGGCCAGGGCCGCCTCCGCCAGGGGCGTGACCACGCCGCCCTGGGCGTCCAATCGCTCATCGGCCTCCACGACGCCGGCATACAGCGGCTCCGGCCGCACGATATTCAGGGCGAAGAGGTCCGGCCGCGTCTGGTCGCCGATCCGCAGCGCATGAGCGAAGCCTTTCGTCGTCACGAACAGGGTCCTGGCGCCCTTGCGCTCCAGCAGGGCGTTGGTGGCCACCGTGGCGCCCAGGCGGATCGCCCGCACGCGCTCGGCGGGGAAGGGGGCGCCCGGCGCCGCATGCAGCACCCGCCGCATGGCCTCGATCGCGGCGTCAGCATAGGACGGCGAGGCCGACAGAAGTTTCAGGGTCCGGACGTCGCCGTCGTCCCGGCGGGCGATCACGTCAGTGAAGGTGCCGCCGCGGTCGATCGAGAAACTCCAGAGCCTGTCCAAAACTTAACCTGCCTGATGTTCGATTGGCGTTGTCATCCCGACGCCATGTTCCTAAGGCTTGTGGCATTAGACCAATGAGCTTCTGGCGCAAAATTGCTGGCCTGGCTGTCCGTTCTCCTGACGGCGCCGATTGCCCCGACTGCCCGGCTGGCCTGCCGGGGGAGGATCCTGCGTTCTCGACGGCGGTGACCGCCCTGGGCGCCAAGCTCGCCCGGGCTGACGGCGAGGCCGGCCGCGCCGAGTTCGACGCGTTTTCCGAAGTCTTCCAGTCCGACGAAGCCTCGCGGCCTAATGTCCGGCGCCTCTACAATCTGGCGCGCCAGACCACCCGGGGCTTTGAGAGCTACGCCCGGCGCCTGGCAAGGCGCTATCGCAACTGCCCGCAGATCCTCGAGGACGTCCTGGACGGCCTGTTCCACATCGCCGCCTCCGACGGGGCCGTCAGCGATGACGAGATGGTCTATCTGGAGCGGGTGGCGGAGTTGTTCGGCTTCTCCGAACTTGTCTTCCGTCGCCTGAAGGCCACGCATATGGGCCTGGCCGCCGACGACCCCTATGCGGTGCTGGGCGCGCCCCATGACGCCAGCGACGATCAGCTGCGGGCGGCCTGGAAGATCGCCCTGATCGAGAGCCACCCTGACCGCGCCAGGTCGCGGGGCCTGCCCCAGGAATTCATCGAAGTCGCCGAGGCCAAAGCCAAGGCGATCAACGCCGCTTTTGAATCCGCCATGCGCGAACGGCGGGAACTGGCCCTGGTCGGCGCCGCTTAATGCGCCATCCTGTGGCCAATATCACCGCCCAGGATTGACCTTCCCGGGCATCGGACAAAGACTTCGCTCAGCCCCCAGAGAGAGGCGACCAGAGGAGATGATGGACCAGCAACCCCCCCGGAGCGGCAAACCCGCTCTCCGCAGCCTCACAGCTATTGGCGGCGCGATCGCGGCCGCCGTGGCGGTGGTGGTCGGCGTGGTCCTGGCCTTCGTGTTCGCCGCCACCGTGGTGGTGGTCGGCCTCATGCTCAGTCTTCTGGTCGGCCTGGCCGCCTTTGCGGTGCGAGCCAGCCGAATGGGCCGTCGCAAGGACAAGGGCGGCGCCGACGATGGCGTGATCGAGGCCCAGCATCTGGGCGGACACCACTGGGTCGCCTACGGCTGGAACGAGCGCGCCTGATCTGTACGGCCCTTGCCCCGCGCCGGGTCGGTCTCTACCGTCGATTCAAACAATCGTTGGGAGAACGTATCTATGATCGGCGTGGTGGCGACCCTCAAGGTCCAGGACGGCAAGGGCGATGAATTCGAGGCGGTCTTCAAGGACCTGATGGCGCAGGTGAAGGCCAATGAGCCGGGCTGTCTGGTCTACCAGCTCACCAAGAGCCGGGCCGAGCCGGGGACCTACAAGGTCCTTGAAATCTACGCCAATGAAGACGCCCTGAAGGCCCACGGCCAGACCGAATACTTCAAGGCCGCCGGTCCGAAGATGGGCCCCTGCCTGGCGGGCCGTCCCGAAATCGAGATGCTCGACGCCGTCCAATAGGCGTTATCGAACCCTTGGCTGAGCCCGGGTCGCCTGTGCGGCCCGGGCTTTCGCATGTCTGAGGCCCCGTTCGCCGCCCGCATGGGGGCGCTGACAGAATTTCTAGCGTGACGCAGCCCCCGGACATTCCCTAGGGTCCCGGTCGAACGCCCGTTTGAATGGAGTCTCCATGGCCGCCCTCGACGCCCTTTTCCGCCCCTTTAGCTTCAAGGGTCTGCACCTCAAGAACCGGATCGTCATGGCCCCCATGACCCGGTCCTTCTCGCCGGATGGCGTGGCGACCGAGGAGGTGGCCCAATATTACCGCCGCCGGGCCGAGGCCGATGTGGGCCTGATCATTTCCGAGGGCACCGGCGTGAATCGCCCGGCGTCGGTCAACGACAAGAACGTCCCGCGCTTCCACGGCGAGAAGGAACTGGCCGCCTGGAAGCGGGTGATCGACTCCGTCCACGAGGTCGGCGGCAAGATGGCCCCGCAGCTCTGGCACGTGGGCGCGGTGCGCACCCGCGATCCGGAATGGACCCCGCCGGGCCCCTATGACAGCCCGTCAGGCCTGTCGCGTCCGGGCAAGGAGTTCGGCAAGGGCATGACCGACGAAGAGGTGGCCGACGCCATCGCCGCCTTCGCCCAGGCTGCCGCCGACGCCAAGGCGCTCGGCTTCGACGCCGTCGAGCTGCACGGCGCCCACGGCTATCTCATCGACCAGTTCTTCTGGGACGGCACCAATGTCCGCGAGGACGCCTACGGGTCCAAGGATCTGCCCGGTCGCGCCCGCTTCGCCGCCGACATCCTGCGCGCCGTCCGTCAGGCGGTGGGCCCTGACTATCCGGTGATCATCCGGATCAGCCAGTGGAAGCAGCAGGACTATGAGGTGAAGATGGCCGCCGATCCCAAGGCGATGGAGGCCTGGCTCGGCGCCCTGACCGCGGCCGGCGCCGACATGCTGCACTGCTCGCAGCGCCGTTTCTGGGAGCCGGAGTTCGAGGGCTCTGACCTCAACTTCGCCGGCTGGGCCAAGAAGCTGACCGGCGTGCCGACCATCACCGTCGGATCTGTGGGCCTGTCGGGCGAATTCATCGCCGCCTTCGCCGGCGAGGGCTCACAGCCGGCCTCCCTCGACAAGCTGCTCGACCGCCTGGAGCGGGACGAGTTCGACCTGGTGGGCGTCGGCCGCGCCCTGCTGCAGGACCCCGAATGGGCCAAGAAGGTCAAGGAAGGCCGCACCGACGAGCTGGTCCCCTTCGAACGGGCCGCCATGGCCAAGCTCTACTAGAGACCTGAATGATGACGTCGGCAGGCCTGGCCCCGCGCCGGGCCTGCCGGCCCATCTGCCGTGCGGCAAGATTTATGCTACACCCGCAGACCTCGCCGCGCTTTCGCACAGAACTTGCGCCGCCCTGGAGCTAGGCTGACCTCTACAGGAGAGGTTCCATGTTCCACGGCGTTCGCACGATGCTCCGCGCAGGGCTGCTGGCCCTGGCCCTGGCCGGCCCCGCCGCCGCCCAGGGCGGCCCGCCGCCGCGGCTCGACCTGACCCTCACCCCCCGGGCCGAGGCCCTGGACGTGCGCATGCGCATGGCCGCCCCGAACCTGCAGGCCGGGGAAGGCCTGGTGCGCCTGCCGCTCAGCCTCGTGGGCATCCCCACCGCCCGCTATGACGGCGAGGCGCTGCAGGCCCGCGACGACCTGGGCGTGATTCCGCTGAGCCAGACCGAAGAGCCGCCGACCCCCCAGGGGACCTATCGCCGTTGGGTCGTGGGCCGCGCCACGCAAGGCGAGGTGATCGTCAGCTATGCCGCTCCGCCCCGCGCCGTCACCGCGGCGACCAATAACGGGCCCCTGTTTGATCTGCGCCAGGAAGCCGGCGGCTTCATCGGCGCCGGAGTCGGGTTCCTGGCGGCGCCGGTCGCCCCCGGGCCATGGTCGGTGCGCCTGGACTGGGACCTCTCGCAGGCGCCGGCTGGGGCCCGCGGCGCCTGGACCTATGGCGATGGGACCGTGGAAACGATCCTGCCGTCCCAGGCCCTGGCCTTCAGCTTCTATGCCGGCGGGCCCTTGGGCGTCTTCCCGACGGAGGGCGGCGAGGGCTTCCACATGTACTGGCTGACGCAGCCACCCTTCGATCCGGCCGTCCTGGCCGACAGGACCGAGCGGCTCTACGTCCACATGTCGGCCTTCTTCGGCGATCCGCCCGAGACGCCCTACCGCGTCTTCATGCGCGCCAATCCCTATGACGGGGTGGGGGGCACCTCGCTCGGGCGCTCCTTCATGTTTGGCTACAATCCCGCCGATCAGTCCACCGTCGAGAGCCTGCTGGGGCTCGTGTCCCACGAGGTGGCCCACACCTGGCCGGCCATGGCCGGCGAGCACGGGGAGACGGCCTGGTACAGCGAAGGCATGGCGGAGTTCTACTCGCTGGTCCTGTCCTGGCGGGCCGGCGTCACCCCCCTCGATCTGGTGGTGGAGACCATGAACGTTCGCGCCGACGCCTATTACGCCAACCCTCACATCGGTCTCACCAACGCCCAGGCCGCGGAGATCTTCTGGACCGATCCGGTGGCCCAGACGGTGCCCTATGGCCGAGGCTGGATGTACCTGCTGCAGACCGATGCACAGATCCGCCGGGCCTCGGGCGGAGCCAGCAGCCTGGACGACATCGTCAAGGCGATCCGGCAGGCGCAGGTGGCCGGGGAGCCTTATGGCATCCCCCAGTGGCTGGAGCTGGTGGGGGCGCAGATCGGCGCTGAAAAGGCCCAGGAACAGTTCAACGCCATGGCCAGCGGCCAGCGGCTGCTTCCGCCCGCTGATCTCTACGCCCCCTGCCTCAAGGTCGTTTCGCGCCAGGTCCGCACCTTCGAGCTCGGCTTCCCCCGGGCGGTCCTGAACGGTGAGCGGATCGTCGAGGGCCTCTTGCCCGGTTCCGCAGCGGCGCAGGCCGGCCTGCGCGACGGCGACCAGATCACCGACGTCCGCAATCTGAACGTCGCCCGCAAGGACCAGGACCAGACCATCACCCTGACGATCACCCGCGACGGCGCCCCGCTCACCCTGACCTATCTCCCCCGGGGGCAGGCGGCTGAAGCCTGGGGCTGGGCCCGAGACCCGGCGACGCCTGAGGACGCCTGCCGGTTCTGAGCCTTAGGCGTTGTAGTTGAGCTTCAGCCCGGGCCGGGGCCAGCGGACCTTGTAGAGCCGCCCGGTGGACGAGGCGGTGATCCAGGCGTCGCGCATGTCGGCCCCGCTGAAGCAGATGTTGGTGACGATCATGTCCGGGATCGGGAAGTGCTCCGTCGAGCCTGAGGGATCGAAGGCGGTGACGCCGCCATTGATGATCGTCGCCACGCAGACCTTGCCGCCCGCCTCCACCGCCAGGCTGTCCAGCAGCTGATAGCCGGGCAGGTTGGCGATGACCCGACCCGGCGCAAAGCCCGTCGGCGCCTTCAGCTGGCCCGGCGCCTCGATGTCGAAGGCCCAGAGCCGGCCAAGCTGGGTGTCAGCCAGATAGACCACGTCCTCGTCCGGGGAGAGGCCGACCCCGTTGGGGGCGATCAGATGGTCCCGCAGGCGCGCCACATGGCTGCCGTCGGCCTTGGCGTAGTAGAGCGCCCCGAACTTGCGGCCCTCCGGGGTCGAACAGCCATGGTCGCTGAACCAGAAGCCCCCCTGGCGGTCGAAGACCAGGTCGTTGGGCCCGACAAACGGACGGCCGTCGCAGGCGTCATAGAGGGTCGTCAGCTCGCCGGTCTTCAGGTCGTAGCGCTGGATCATGCCGCCGGTGTGGGTGGGCGGGGTCGGGCCGGGAATCGTCAGGCCATCCTGCTGCGGCCAGGTGAAGGAGCCGCCATTATTGGTGATGTAGATCGCCCCGTCCGGACCGATGGCTGCGCCATTGGGGCCGCCGCCGGTCTCCACCAGGGTCTCGCGCCGGCCATCGGGGGTGATGCGCGACAGGCGCTGGGCCTTGATCTCGGTGAGGATGACCGAGCCATCGGCCATGGCGATGGGGCCTTCGGGAAATTCCAGACCTTCGCAGACCAGTTCGATGTCCATGGGGCGTCCTCCTCTTGTCTTGTTGAGGCGGAGTATGGCCGGCGCCGTTGCGTAAGGGCCAGGGGCCTTAGCGCCGTTCCAGGACCCGCAGGGTGAAGGGATAGTCGTCATCCTCGCCGGCCGGATGGCGCACGGCGCTGACCTCGGTCCAGGCGCTCTCGTCGAAGGGGGCCAGGACCACGTCGCCTTCCACCTCGGCCTCGACCTCAGTGAGATAGATCCGCTGGGCGCGGGGCAGGGCCATCGCGAACAGGGAGGCGCCGCCGATGACGCAGACCTCTTCGGCGCCGTCGTCCTCGGCCATCTCCCGGCCAATCTGCACCGCCTCAGTGAAGTCTTCACAGACCAGGGCGTCCCGCGGACCGAAGGACCCGTCGCGGCTGAGCACGATGTTGGTGCGCCCGGGCAGGGGCTTCTTGGGCAGGCTGTCCCAGGTCTTGCGGCCCATGATCACCGGCTTGCCGAGCGTCAGGGCGCGGAAATTCACCAGATCGCTCTTCAGCCGCCAGGGCAGGCCGCCGTCCCGGCCGATGACGCCGTTGCGGGCGCGCGCGATGGGACCGGCGGTGAGGAGGATGCGTGCCATGGTCATGGGGGTAGCCGACCCGGGGCGCGCAGGGAAGTGGCCCTCGCCTCAGAGGCGCAGGACGTGCTTGGCGATAATGTTACGCTGGATCTCGTCAGATCCCCCGGCGATGCTGGCTGCGCGGCCTTCCAGGTAGCGCACCATTTCCGGCTGGGCCCAGTCGGGGCCTACCGTCTCCGGCGGCCCGAAGACCTCCGGAAACCAGGGCGCCGCATAGGGCCCGGCGCACTCGACGAAGAACTCGGTCATTCGCTGGACGATTTCGGTCCCCTTGAGTTTGAGCATGGAGGACTGCGCGCCGGGCGCCTCGCCCATGGCCACCTCCGACAGGGTGCGCAGTTCGGTCATGGCCAGGGCCTCGAGCTCGATAGCCGCCAGGCTGAGGCGGCCGGCGAAGCCCGGGTCGTCGAGCAGACGTCGCCCGCTGGCCCCGGGCACGCTGGCGGCGGCCTCGCGCAACCTGGCCAGCAGACTGAGCGACAGGGACACATAGGCCTGGCCCGTCCGCTCGTGGGTCAGCAGGCCCTTGGCCACCGTCCAGCCCTCCCCTTCGCGGCCGACCCGGTTGGCGGCTGGCGTCCGGACGCCCTCAAAGGTCACGCGGTTGAACATGTGCCGGCCGTCGATGGAGACGATGGGATGGACCGTGACGCCGGGGCTTCGCATGTCGATCAGCAGGAAGGTGATGCCCTCCTGCTTCTTCCCCTCCTGGCTGGTGCGGGTGAGGCAGAACATCCAGTCGGCCTGATGGGCGCCGCTGGTCCAGATCTTCTCACCGTCGATGACGTAGTGGTCGCCCTCCAGCGCCGCCCGGGTCCGCAGCGCGGCGAGGTCCGATCCTGCCTCGGGCTCGGAATAGCCCTGGCACCAGCGGACCCGGTTGGCGCGGATGTCTGGCAGGAAGCGGGCCTGCTGTTCCGGCGTTCCGTAGGCGAAGAGGATGGGCGCCAGCATGCCCATGCCCATGCCGCCCACCTGAGCAGGCAGTCCGGCCGCGGTGGTCTCCCGCTCCCAGATGAAGTGCCAGGTCGCGCTCCAGCCCGGCCCCCCAAAGGCGACGGGCCATTTGTTGATCTCCCAGCCCCGTTCGGCCATGGCGGCGTGCCATCGTTGTTCATGGGCGCGGCCACCATCGAAGGGATCCGCCTCGGGAAAGGTGCGGCCGATCAGGTCCCGGGCTGCGGCCTGGAACTCAAGGTCTTCCGATGAGAGCCCCAGCTTCATTTCCGCGCCTCCGCTATTGAATAGAACGTCAATAGGCGCGAGGCTGGCGATCTCGTCAAGGAGGACGCCATGGCCGACCCGAGCGCTTTCGCCACCCTGGACCTGCCGGATGGGGGGCTGGCTGGTCCGTTTCGACGGCCGGTGAACGAATCCCGCGGCGCCGTGGGCTCGATCCATGATGACGACACCGCCCAGGGCCTGGGGTTTCGGGGAGGCACCGTGGCCGGCAATATTCACATGGAGCAGTTCCCGCCGCTCTATGGCGCGCGCTTTGGGCGGCCCTGGACCGAGCCGGGCGGGCTGTCCCTGTATTTCCTCCAGCCGACCACGGACGGGGAGCCGGTCCAGGCTTGTCTCGGTCCTGTGGTCGAGCAGGGGGACGGCTTCCGCCGCGCTACCGCCTGGATGCAGACGCCGGAGGGCCAGAAGGTCTGCGAGGGTGAGGCCTGGAGCGGCGGCGATCTGGCAGACACCCCGCTGAAGCTCAAGGCCGCGCAGATTCGTCCCGGGGCGGACCTGCGGATCCTGCGGGGGTCGAAGGTCGGCGACACCGTTTCCGAGGTCCCGGCGATCATTCCCTCCGCCACGGCGCTTGTCCGGGTGCAGGGGATCACCGAGCCGCTGGCGGGCTACACCACCCCTGACGCAGAAGGGCGCCGGGTCGCAGCGCCAGCGGTGGTGATCGACGCCCTGCGGGCGGTGGAGACGCCGCTGTTCAGGAGCGAAGGCGAGTTTATCGGCATGTTCGGGGCCATCGAGCTGCAACACCTGGCCGGACCGGTCTATCTGGACCGTGACTATGTGGCCGAGGGTGAGATCGTCGGGCTTGGCGAATCCCCCAAGACGGAGGTCGCCTGGTATGAGAGCCGCCTGCGGGCGGCGTCTGGCGGACCGGTCATCGCCCGCCTCCTGATGATGACCCGGCTGTTGAAGGGGTCCTCCAGCCTTTGGGCTTGACGATGGCCGGGGCGCCGGGCGTTGAGGGGGCCATGAGCGCTGAGCCAAAACGCACCCGCCTGACGCCAGAGGCCAGGCGCGACCAGATTCTCGACCGCGCCGCCGAACTCGTCCTGGCCGATGGCCTGGCGGCCATCAGCATGGAGGGGGTGGCCCGGGCGGCCAGCGTCAGCAAGGGGCTGGTCTACAACTACTTCCCCGACCGGCAGGCCCTGTTCGCCGCCCTTCTGCAGCGCGAGCAGCGAGACCTGAACGACCGGGGCATGCGCGGCGCCCTGGCGGCCAGCGACTTCGCCGACCTGATCCGACGAACCACTGGCCTCTATCTGCGTCAGACTGAGGCCCGCGGCGCGCTGATTGCGGCCCTGCTGGCCGACCCCGGCGTCGCCCGGCTGATGGAGGCGCAGGACCGGGTGGACCGGGAACAGGCCTTCCGCTTCTTCGTCCGCGCCACCCGCCGGGCCTATGGGCTGCCCCTGCCGACGGCGATCGCCGCGGTCGACCTCCTGTGGGCGGTGACCGATCGTGCGGGCCAGCTGGTGGGGCAGGGGCTCATGGGCGCCGAAGAGGCCACGGAGATGTGCGTCAGCCTGTTTGTCGGCGGACTGGCGGAGCTGTCGAGAGCCGCGCCGGACGGGGCGTGAGCGACGCCCTCAGACTGCGATGGGGGCGGCGATCTTGTCGTGGGCCTTGTAGCCGCTGACCTTGAAGTCCTCGTAGTCGAAGGAAAACAGGTCGCGCTTGTCGGCGATGGTCAGGGTCGGGAAGGGGTAGGGCTCCCGGGTCAGCTGCTCTCGGGCCTGGTCGATGTGGTTCAGATAGAGGTGGGCGTCGCCGAGGGTGTGAACGAATTCCCCGGGCTCCAGGCCTGTGACCTTGGCCACCATCTGGGTCAGCAGGGCGTAGCTGGCGATGTTGAAGGGCACGCCGAGAAACACATCGGCCGACCGCTGATAGAGCTGGCAGGACAGCTTGCCCTCGGCGACGAAGAACTGGAACAGGCAGTGACAAGGCGGCAGGGCCATGTCGTCCACATCGGCCGGGTTCCAGGCGCTGACGATGTGCCGGCGCGAATGCGGCGTGGTCTTCAGGCTCTCGACCACATTGGCCATCTGGTCGATCACCCGGCCGTCAGTCGCCGTCCAGGACCGCCACTGCTTGCCATAGACCGGACCCAGCTCGCCCGTCTCGTCGGCCCATTCGTCCCAGATGCTGACGCCGCGCTCCTGCAGCCAGCCGACATTGGTGTCGCCGCGCAGGAACCACAGAAGCTCCAGAATGATCGACTTGCGGTGCAGCTTCTTGGTGGTCAGCAGGGGAAAGCCCTTGGCCAGGTCGAAGCGCATCTGGCGGCCGAACACGCCCAGTGTGCCCGTACCCGTCCGGTCGCCCCGCTGGACCCCGGTCTCGAGAATGTCGGACAGCAGGTCGAGATACTGCTGCTCGGGGTGATCAGGCCGCCGGGGGGCGGGCGGGACGTGGGCGTTCACGGAACGGCCTTTCGCGGGAAATGCAGGCGACGAGCTTTCCATGATTCGCGCAGGGCTTGGCTGCGGTCGCAACCGCCCTGCGACCCTCTGTCCACAGGGCGGAGGCAGTGATCAACCGGCGAAGCCGCCCTCGTCGAGGAAGGCCTGCTCGCTCGGCGTAGTCCGGCGGCCCAGGGCGGCGTTGCGGTGGGGGAAGCGGCCGAAGCGGACGATGATGTCCCGGTGGATCTCGGCCCATTTGAGGGTTTCGGCGTCGCCCTCGGCGTCCTTGAGCGCCGCGCACAGCCGCACGGCCTCGTCCTGGTCGCCCATGTCCTCGGAATGCTCATAGGGCAGGTAGAAGAAGGGGCGCAGCTTGGCCTCAACCGCCTGGTCGTGGCCCGCGGAGATGGCCGCCCGGGCGATGGCCCGGGCCTTGCCGTCCGTGGCGAAGGCGTGGCCGGAGTCGCGGAAGATGTTGCGCGGGATCTGGTCCAGCAGGATCAGCAGGGCCAGCGCGCCTTCCGCATCCTTGGCCCACTCATCCAGCTCGCCTCGAGCAGCGGCGTGGTGGGCGGCCTCGAAGTCCCGCGCCAGGGCGCGATCAAAGGCTTCATCCTTGGCGAACCACTTGGGCGGTCCAGCCTCCCGCCAGGCCTTCACCACCTGCTGCGCGGTCACGTCCATGGAGCAACTCCCTCTGTCGGCGGCACTCTCTTCGGGGGCGCCGGTGGGCGCAAGGGGCGGCGCGTGACGTTGCGCCCCTTGACCTTTGCGCAAAAAAACGGTCGATGGCGCGGCCTTTGCTGCGGCGCCATGGCATGGCGCCGTGGACGAACCTTGTTTCAGGAGAACAATCATGCGCGTCTACTATGATCGCGACGCCGACCTCGCCCGCATCCTGGACAAGAAAATCGCGGTGGTAGGCTATGGTTCCCAGGGGCGCGCGCATGCGCTGAACCTCGTGGACTCCGGCGTCAAGAACGTGGTGGTCGCCCTGCGCCCCGGTTCGGCCACCGCCAAGAAGGTCGAGGCGGACGGTCTGAAGGTGATGAGCGTCGCCGAAGCCGCCGCCTGGGCCGACGCCATCATGGTGCTGGCGCCCGACGAGCTGCAGCGCGAGATCTACAACAACGAGATCGCCCCCAATATCCGTGACGGCGCGGCCCTGCTGTTCGCCCACGGCCTGAACGTCCACTTCAACCTGATCGAGCCCAAGGCCTCCATCGACGTCCTGATGGTGGCCCCCAAGGGTCCCGGTCACACCGTGCGCGGCGAATACCAGAAGGGTGGCGGCGTCCCCTGCCTGATCGCCATCCATCAGAACCCCACGGGCAACGCCCTGGACTTCGGTCTGGCCTATGCCTCGGCCATCGGCGGCGGCCGTTCGGGCGTCATCGAGACCACCTTCCGCGAAGAGTGCGAGACCGACCTGTTCGGCGAACAGGCCGTGCTCTGCGGCGGCCTGGTGGAGCTGATCCGCGCGGGCTTCGAAACCCTGGTGGAAGCCGGCTACGCCCCGGAAATGGCCTATTTCGAGTGCCTGCACGAGGTGAAGCTGATCGTCGACCTCATCTATGAGGGCGGCATCGCCAACATGAACTACTCGATCTCCAACACCGCGGAGTACGGCGAGTACGTCACCGGCCCCCGCATCGTGACGCCGGAGACCAAGGCCGAGATGAAGCGCGTGCTGGACGACATTCAGTCGGGCAAGTTCGTGCGCGACTTCATGCTGGAAAACCAGTCGGGCCAGGCCTCCTTCAAGGCCACCCGCCGCCGCGGTTCGGAGCATCAGATCGAGGAAGTGGGCCAGCGCCTGCGCGCCATGATGCCCTGGATCACCAAGAACAAGCTGGTGGACCAGGCCCGCAACTAGGCCTGCCGATCAGACCCCAGAACGACGAAGGCCCTCCGTTTCCGGAGGGCCTTTTTCTTTGTCTGCGACAGGTCCGGCGCGCCTCAGTTCCGCGTCGGAATGATCACCGGCAGGGTCTCATAGCCGTGCACGAAGGCCGAGAAGGTGCGCTGGGGCTCAGCCAGGACCTTGATCTCCGGGAAGCGCTTGAGAATCTCCTCCCAGATGATGGTCAGCTGCATTTCGGCCACCCGGTTGCCCACGCAGCGGTGGATGCCGAAGCCGAAGGATAGGTGCTCGCGGGGGCGTTCCCGGTCGATGATGTAGTCGTTGGGCCGCTCGATGCGGCTCTCATCGCGGTTGCCCGAAATGTACCACATGACCACCCGGTCACCTTCGAGGATCATCTTGCCGCCCACCTCGATGTCGCGGGTCGCCACCCGGGCCATGTGGGCCAGCGGGGTCTGCCAGCGGATCGTCTCCGAGACCATCGACGGGATCAGGTCGGGATTGGCCCGCAGCTTGGCGTACTGGTCGGGGTTCTTGTTCAGGGCGTAGACGCTGCCGGAGATCGTGTTGCGGGTGGTGTCGTTACCGCCCACGATCAGCAGGATCACATTGCCCTGGAACTCCTGCACCGGCATGTCCCGGGTGGCGGTGTTATTGGCCATCATGGAGATCAGGTCGATCCCCGGTTCGTCCGCGTCCACCCGCTGGTCCCAGATCTGCTTGAACGTGCCGAAGCAGTCCATCATGTCCCGGGCCTTCTGCTCCCAGCTGGTCACGGGGCCATGGCCCGGCGCGTTGGTCACCACGTCGGACCAGTATGTCAGCTTGCGGCGGTCCTCGAAGGGGAAGTCGAAGAGCGTGGCGAGCGTCATGGCCGTCAGCTCTTTCGAGACCAGATCCACCCAGTCGAATTCCTTGCCGATGGGCAGGGAGTCCAGGATCTGGCCAGCGCGCTCGCGCACAATGGGGGACATCTTGGTGATGTTGCCCGGCGCCACGGTGGGGCTGACCGCCTTGCGCTGCCGGCCATGCTCGGGCTCGTCCATGGTGATGAAGCCGGCCCCGGCGCGCCGCGGGCGGTCCTCGCCGAGCGCCTTGCGCTGGGCCTCCATGGCCTCGAGGTTCGGCAGGGTGATGCCGTCGGCCGAGGAAAAGGCCTCGTGATTGGTGTCGACAGCCAGGATGTCGTCCCACTTGGTCACCGACCAGTAGCGGCCGAACTCGCTCTCTTCGGTGAGATGGACCGGGTCTTCCCTGCGCAGGCGTTCGAAGACCGGCCAGATGGTGTCGTCCTGGAATCGCGCCGCCCGGCCGGGGTTGAGCTGGGCGAGCGGGGTTGCTTCGACGGCCTCGACGGAGTCCGACTGCGGGCTCACTCTGATATTCATCGCATCCTCCCTGGGCGTTGACCGCCCTTGTCCGGCGCTTCGACCGGTGAGGGTCGGCGCTTCGTCCCGTCCATTCCGACCTTCCGAACAGCATTCGGCAAGCGGAGAATGCGGGCGAGGTCTGCGCAGGCGCCAGACGGGAGGTCAGTCGGCGGTGGTCTCTACGGGCACGTAGCGGGCGACGATCACCTCGGTGGCGTCAAAGCGGCGCTCGGACTTGGCCAGCTCCAGGTGAACATGGTCGGTCATGCCGCCGGGATACTTGTCCTGCAGGCCCCGCGCGGTCCCGATGGGAGAGCCGAGGCGCACCGCCTGGCCCACCTTCACATCGGGTTCGACATAGAAGACCCGGGCCTCATAGCCGAGCGCCGGGTTGGTGATCTCCACGAACTGCAGGCTGGCGTCGCTGGAATAGGCGTGGCCGATCTTTGTCACATAGCCTGAGATGGGGGCGACCACCGTCTGGCCGGCGCTGGCGGCGTAGTCGACCCCCTCATGGGCCCGAACGCCTCCGTCGCGGGAGGCCCCATAGGCGCCGGAGCCATAGGCGTCATGGGTGCGCGGGGCCTGGCCGGTGGGATTGACGAAGTCGGGCTGGCCGTCGCCATCGATGTCCTGCCCCTCCCATTGCAGCTCGCGGACCACCGGGCCGGGCGCAGCCTCAGGCGCCTTCATCAGCGGCGCGAGGCTCACTTGGGACAGGCGGGCGGCCAGACCCACACTGGCGTCAGCGACGGCGCTGGTGGCCATGGTGGCGGCCATGGCCGCGGCGGTGAGGGCGAACAGGCGGGGGGCCAGGAAACGCCCATCCATCCGGGGCGTCGACAGGTCAGACAAACTCAAAACGCAGGATCTCTTCGATACGGGCCGGGAACTTTCGGCGGGTTTCGTCGGTTTTCGTGTCAGAGCCGGGGCTGCGCAGAGCCGCCCCGCCGGCCATCGCGGCCGCTCGTCCCTAAGCCTATAGGCGTCAATTGGGGCGCCCATGCGGCGCATTGTCCCGCAGAATCAACAGCTTCTGGTCAAGCTTTCTCAGAGCCAGGTCAGATCGGCCTCGCCCCGCAGGATCGCCTCGGCCTCCGGCGTGTGTTTTTCGGCCCCCTCACGCCCATGCAGAACCAGCGGCGGCAGCAGCCGCAGGGGCGCCTTACCGGTCTTGATCGCCCGCACCAGGACCCGCTTGGCGGGAGCATCCGCGAAGGGGTGAACCCCCCGAACCTGAAACGATCCGGCGCTCACCCCAAGCCCACTGAGCAGGTCGCCCAGCCGGTCGGCCCGGTGGATCAGGGTCAGGCTGCCCCCCTCCCGCACGGCCTTCAGCAGAAACCCGGTCCAGGCGGCCAGGCCGCCGTCCGCCATCCAGGCGCCGGTCTTTTCCGGGGCCGGGGCGCGAAGGGCGCCCGCGTCATCGAAGAAGGGCGGATTGGCCAGGGCTGCGTCAAAGGGCGGCAGATCCAGGGCGCGAAAACCCGCCGTCACGTCGCCGGACAGGACGCTCACCTGCCCCGTCATGCCGTTCAGCGCCACATTGCCCTGCGCCAAGGCCAGCGCGTCCGCATCCCGCTCAACCCCGGTGAAGACCGCGCCGGGCCGCCGGGCTGCGGCCGCCAGCAGGGCGCCGCCGGCCCCGCATCCGGCCTCGATCACCCGGTCGCCTGGACGGGCGTCGCAGGCCGCCGCCAGCAGGGCGGCATCCAGCCCGGCCCGGTAGCCCCGCGCCGGCTGACGCAGGACGATACGACCCCCAAGAAGGCGGTTCTCCGTCGGCGGCTCCACTGGGAGGTGTGACGGCTCGGACATCAGCGGCTCCAGAAGCGCGGGCGCGCCTTGACCGCCCCCTATCGCGTGACCATTGTCCGGACGCAACGGCGGCCCCGCAAACGGCCGCCCCATCTGGAGTATTTCGTCGTGGACGCCGCCGCCGCAGACACCAGGGCCAAGCCGGTCAGCCTCGATCACCTGCTCAAGCTCGCCCGCTCGGACATGGCCGGCGTCGACAGCCTGATCCGCGACCGGATGCAGAGCCCCGTCTCCGTGATCCCGGCGCTGGCCGAACACCTGATCGGCGGCTCGGCCAAGCGCCTGCGCCCCCTGCTCACCGTGGCCGCCGCCCGCCTGGCCGGCGCCCAGGATGACGGCTGCCGCAAGCTGGCCGCGGCGGTGGAGTTCATCCACACCGCCACCCTGTTGCATGACGACGTAGTGGACTCTTCCGAGCTGCGCCGGGGCAAGGTGGCCGCCCACCTGATCTGGGGCGCGCCGTCCAGCGTGCTGGTCGGTGACTTCCTGTTCGCCCGGGCCTTCGAGCTGATGGTCGAGACCGGCTCCATGTCGGCCCTGGAGATCCTGGCCCGGGCCAGCCGGGTGATCGCCGAAGGCGAGGTGCTGCAGCTCACCCGCGCCCATGACCTGGACCTGGACGAGGCGGTCTATCTGGAGATCATCAAGGCCAAGACCGCCGAGCTCTTCGCCGCCGCCGCCGAGGCGGGCGGCGTCGGCGCCGGCGCCAGCCCCGAACAGTGCCGCGGCCTGCGCCGGTTCGGCCAGGACCTGGGCTTGGCCTTCCAGCTGGTGGACGACGCCCTGGACTATTCCGGGGCCAGCGAGACGCTGGGCAAGAATCCCGGCGATGACTTCCGGGAGGGCAAGGCGACCCTGCCGCTGATCCTGGCCATCAAGCACACCGGCGCGACCGAGCGGGATTTCTGGATGCGCACCGTCGACGCCCGGGAACAGACCGACGCCGATTTCGAGCGGGCCCGCCAGCTGGTCCGTGACAGCGGCGCCCTGGACGCCACCCTCTCAGCCGCCGCCGGCTACGCCGCCAGCGCCAAGGCCGCCCTGGCCGTCTTCCCGGCCAGTGACTGGCGCACCGCCCTGGAAGACTTGGCCGACTTCGCCGTCGCCCGTCTCGCCTAAGGACATCGGGGCCTAGTTGGCCTCGGCTGCCCCGGCCACATCCAGCAGGTTCACCCGCATGCCGCCGGGCAGCTCCATGTCCCCTGGGCGGAAGCCCTCGGGACAGGCGCCCTGCCACACGGCCTCGATGTTGACGCTGCGGTTTCCGTTCATCTGCGGCGCCTCGGCGCCCACGGTCGAGCTTTCCCCGGTGATCACATAGCGGGTGGCGAAGTCGCCGCTCGCCACGCCCGAGGTGGTGGTCTTGCCGCCGGTCCCCATGTCGCACACCGAGGAGAACTGCCAGCTGCCGTCCGTGCGGCGGGTCACCAGATTTTTCTCGCAGGATTCATCGGTGGCCTGCTGGCCCCACCAGCTCAGACGTTCGTCCAGGGTGTCGTCGATACAGATGCGGGTCACCTGGACGATGCCCTCGGTGGACAGCCGCTGCTCCCACAGGCCCGCCCTGCGGGTGGGGGTGGCGGGCGTGTCCGGCTGGCCGGGTAGGGGCGTCTGGACTCCATCGGCCGCTGCGGACGGCGCCTCGGCGCCGTCGCCAGCCTCGTTGCGGTTACAGGCGCTCACGGCGAGCAGGCAGAGCCCGAGGGCGGCGGTCATGGAAAGCCTGCGCATCGTCGCGCTCCTTCATCCTAAGCCCTGGCCTGATGCCGCGGACGCGATCATCATGTCCCAGCCTTGGCCGGGATCAAAACCCGCAATCCGTCCGTTGCGAAGGGCATGATGAGCGAACTCCGAAACAACAGCGACGCGTCCCGCTACGAGATGGACGAGCAGGGCGAAACCTCCTGGGCCGACTACCGGCTCCAGGGCGAGCGCCTCTACATCGATCATGTGGAAAGCCCTGTGGCCCTGCGCGGCACGGGCGCGGCCGGTCGGCTGATGAAGGCCCTGGCCCAGGACGCCAAGGACCGGGGCCTGAAGATCACCCCCATCTGCGGCTATGCCGCCGCCTGGCTACGCCGCAGCCCCGATTACCGGGACTTGGTGACGTGAGCGGTGATAGGAAGGACGAGACGGCCAAGCCGCCCAGGGCGCGCGGCATGGACGGCGATGCTTACCGCCGGGTCATCGAGACCAACCCGGCCCTCAGTCCCGTGGGGCTGCAGGGCCGAGCGGCGATCGCCCCCCTGCGGCGCAAGGCGCCGCACGAGGACTGATCGCCGCGGCCCGCAGCAGTGTCAGTTGCGAGCCATGATGGCTTCCAGAGCCTGGGCCTTGACCTCGGCGTCCTCGGTCAGCCGCCGGGCGATCTCGCGGACGCCGGGAGGATAGAGCTCGCCGCCGCCGGCGATCTCGGCGCTCAACCGCTCCACCTCGCCCAGCGCCGCTTCGAGGGCGCGCACATGTTCACCCACCAGACTACGGGCCTCCGACTGCAGCCGGCGCACACGCTCGGCCACGGCGGTTTCAGGTTTCGTCCGGTCCAGGGCGACGACCTTGCCGTCGGCGCCCGCTACGCTGAAAGACGGTGTCATAGTCACCCATCCTGATGTTGGCGGGGCTGCGGCAGGTCCGAATGAAACCTCGCCAAGACCAGCCCCTGATCAGTCACATCTACGAATGGCGAAGCCGGAAGTTCCGTCCTCGCCGTCGCTGGACTGTCATGTGGGGCTTTTTGGACACGGTCGCGAGGGGCGGCAGGGCGACGAATGCTGTGGACGCGGTGAGCTTTTCTGAAGGAGCCCCTACAGCCGCCCCTTCCGGAACCGCTCCTGGGCTTCGGCTCGGGCCTCGGCCTTCACCCGCTTGACCGCTGAGCGGTCGACGGTCTCGCCTTCGCCGGTCAGGGCTTCGTTGGCGAATTCCAGGTCCATCAGCTTCAGGCGCTTGATCTCGTCGCGCAGGCGCGCGGCGGTCTCGAACTCCAGGTCGGCGGCGGCCTGGCGCATCTTGCCTTCCAGGTCGCGCAGGGTGGCCTTGAAGTTGTCGCCCATGAAGGGCTTGGCCTCCTCGGCCAGCTCCGTGCGGACCAGGGGACGGTCCTTCTCATAGGCGCTGGCGAGGATTTCCTTGATCTGGCTCTTGACGCTCTCGGGCGTGATGCCGTGGGCGGTGTTGTATTCTTCCTGGCGCTCGCGCCGCCGCTTCGTCTCGGCCATGGCGCGTTCCATGGAGCCGGTGATGCGGTCGGCATAGAGGATGACCCGGCCGTCGATGTTCCGGGCCGCCCGGCCGATGGTCTGGATCAGGGAGGTTTCCGAGCGCAGGAAGCCTTCCTTGTCGGCGTCCAGGATGGCCACCAGCCCGACCTCGGGAATGTCGAGGCCCTCGCGCAGCAGGTTGATGCCCACCAGCACGTCGAAGACGCCCAGGCGCAGATCGCGGATGATCTCGATGCGCTCGATGGTGTCGATGTCGGAGTGCATGTAGCGGACCTTCAGGCCCTGCTCGTGCATGTACTCCGTCAGGTCCTCGGCCATCTTCTTGGTCAGCACGGTGATCAGGCCGCGATAGCCTTGGGCGATGGTCTGGCGCACCTCGTCGATGACGTCGTCCACCTGGGAGAAGCCGTCTTTCGAGACCGGACGCACCTCCACCGGCGGGTCGATCAGGCCGGTGGGGCGGATCACCTGCTCGACGAAGACCCCGCCCGTGCGCTCCATCTCCCATGACCCCGGCGTGGCCGACACATGGACGGTGTCGGGCCGCATGGCGTCCCACTCCTCGAACTTGAGCGGGCGGTTGTCGAGGCAGGAGGGCAGGCGGAAGCCGTACTCCGCCAGGGTGAACTTGCGCCGATAGTCCCCGCGATACATGCCGCCGATCTGCGGCACCGCCTGGTGGCTCTCGTCGACGAACAGCAGGGCGTTCTCGGGGATGTATTCGAAGAAGGTCGGCGGCGGCTCGCCGGGCCGGCGGCCCGACAGATAGCGGCTGTAGTTCTCGATCCCGGCGCAGGAGCCGGTGGCCTGGATCATCTCGATATCGAAGGTGGTGCGTTGCTCCAGCCGCTGGGCCTCCAGCAGCTTGCCATTGGCCACCAGCCATTCCAGCCGCTCCTTGAGCTCGGCCTTGATCTGCAGGACCGCCTGATTGAGCGTCGGCCGCGGCGTCACGTGGTGGCTGTTGGCGTAGATCTTGATCCCGTCCAGGTCGGCGGTCTTCTTGCCGGTCAGGGGGTCGAACTCGACGATGGTCTCCACCTCGTCGCCGAACAGGCTGACCCGCCAGGCGCGATCCTCGTAGTGGGCCGGGAAGATCTCGATGGTGTCGCCCCGGCGGCGGAAGGTCCCGCGCTCGAAGGCCTGATCATTGCGCTTGTACTGAAGGGCCACGAGGTCGGCCATCAGCTGCTTCTCATCGATCCGCT
The DNA here is from genome assembly GCA_027489335.1 of Caulobacteraceae bacterium. GTDB lineage: Bacteria > Pseudomonadota > Alphaproteobacteria > Caulobacterales > Caulobacteraceae > Phenylobacterium. Next base: position 312,171 of record JAIXZX010000004.1, read on the forward strand.
CACCCGGGGCCAGGGTGAAGGTCATGGCCGTATAGGTCTCCACCGACCCGATGCCATAGATGCAGGAGACCGAGGCCACGACGATGACGTCGTCCCGCTCCAGGATCGCCCGGGTGGCCGAGTGGCGCATCCGGTCGATCTGCTCGTTAATCGAGGAGTCCTTTTCGATATAGGTGTCGGTCCGGGGCACATAGGCCTCCGGCTGGTAATAGTCGTAGTAGGAGACGAAGAACTCGACCGCGTTCTCCGGGAAGAAGGCCTTGAACTCGGAATAGAGTTGGGCGGCGAGCGTCTTGTTGGGGGCCAGGATCAGGGCCGGGCGCTGGGTCTCCGCGATGACCTGGGCCATCGTATAGGTCTTGCCCGAACCGGTGACGCCCAGCAGCACCTGATCGTGCTCGCGGCCCTCCAGCCCCGCCACCAGCTCCTTGATCGCCTGCGGCTGATCGCCGGCGGGCTTGTAGTCGCTGACCAGCTTGAAACGCTTGCCCCCCTCCGACTTGGGCGGCCGCGCCGGGCGGTGGGGCTTCCACAGCATCGGCATGGTCGTTTCGTCATAGTCGAAGGTCGCCGACATGTCGGCGACGCCCTGCGGCGACGGGGGAGGGGCGGTCTTTGAACGCGGCATGGGAGTGAAGGTAGGCGCGCCGAGGCCCGGGCGCCAGCGGCCCTGCTGACATCTTGGTGTCAGCAGGGCGCCGTTCGTCGTCGTGTCAGGCTCAGAAGCGGAAAGCCGCCCCCAGGCGCAGGTCCAGGGCCTCGGCTTCGGCCCGGTTCAGATCGCCCTCAACGGCCAGGTGCAGCGACAGGGGGCCATCCTCATAGGCGACCGTCAGACCGGCCTCCTGCCAGTCCCGGTCCCGGGGACCCAGGTCTGCGCCGACCCGGGCGCCCCGGTTCGCGGCGAAGGCCAGGGCCGCGTCGGGCGCGTCGGCGAACTCATGGGCCAGGGCCAGCCGGCCCTGCAGGGACAGGCGGGCCGACGCCAGGGGGAGGACGCCCTCCACCGCCAGGCCAAGCCGGCCCTGAACGCTGTCGGCGGTGAAACCCTCGACGGCGAGCGCGGCTGGCCCACCCTGTTCGGTGAAGCCGTCCACCTCGAAGCGGGCGGCCCGCACCGAGGCTTGCGGGACGAGGCTCAAGGTTTGGTCGAGGGGAAGGGTCCAGGTCCCGGCCAGGGTGGCGGTGTAGAGGTCAGCCTCCGTCTCGCCGGTCGCGCCATAGGCCAGGCCGCCGGCGGTGAAGGACCGGCGGCTTTCGATATCCTGCCGGCCGAGGCCCACAGAGCCTTCAAGGGTCCAGGGACGCTGCGCGCCGGTGAGCCTTGCGAAGGCCAGGGCCTGCCAGAGCTTGCTTTCGCCTTCGGCCTGCGGCGCGGGGAGGCTCATGTCGCCGCGGCTGTAGGCCAGGGCCCCGCCGACGGTGGCCGGGCCCAGGCGGGCCTCCGCGCCGCCTAGCAGCCATTCGGTGTCGATCTGCGACTTGGTGTCGAAGCCCCGCTTCAAGCCATCGCCGCGCCCCTGGCCATAGGCCAGAAAGGCGCCGGCCTCCCGGTCGCCCAGGGCGGCGCGGCCGGCCAGGGCGTCGGCGACGGTCTCTGTCTGGACCCGGCCCAGCACCTCTGCGCTCTGGAGCCCCAGGGGCGCGAGGCTGCGCAGACCTGCGGCCAGGGTCTGTCCCTCCAGATAGTCGAAGCCGTCATAGAGGCTGGCCAGGGGGCCGTTCGCCGGGCCGCGGGCGGCGTCCAGCAGACGGGCATAGGGCGCCTGCGCGCCATCGCTCATCTCCGCCAGGTCGGCATAGAGACCGGCCGACAGGGCGACGTCGATGGCGTTGGCGGAGTAGATCAGCTGGCCGCGCATGACGCCGGGCAGGTCGGCCACCGCGCCGAAGTCGCCCAACAGCCCGCCTTCCGCCGTCACGATGCGGAATCGGTCGCCGGCTCGCGGGCGGTCTGCAGCCACCGGGCTCAGGACAAGGGTCCCGCCGAGGATCAGACCGCCGACCGAAGGCTGTGCCGCGTCTGGATCTGCGATCACGGCCAGCTGGTCGGCGCCGGAGCCGGCCAGGTCGATCTGCAAGGCGCCCGCCGGGGCCAGCCGGGCGTCGGTCTGCAGAGTCAGCCGTCCCAGGGCGCCGAAGCCGCCGGGGCCGATGCCCAGGGCGGAGTCGAAGCTGTAGGCCCTGACCACGCCCGAGCCGGTCAGGAGGCCGGCCTCGCCGATGAAGGTCGGGGTCTGGAGCAGGCCGTCCAAATTCAGCCAGCCTCCTCGCGACCGGGTCCCGATGGCCAGGCCGAGCCGGCCGGCGCCGGTGATGTCCAGGCGCGCGGCGCCGGCCAGAGTCAGGGCGTCGATATCGGCTTGCCCCGACAGGGTCGTGGTTCCGGCTTCCGACAGGGTGACATCATAGAAGCGGGCTGCGCCGCCTGGCCCGAAGCCGCCATTGGTCGGGACGCGACTGGCTGCGCCGGGTCCGGTGGTCGCAAAGCGCGGCGTGTCGGTGCCCGGATTGTTGGCCTCGGCCATGTTGATGCAGCCGCCGCCGGTGATGCAGACCTCACCGAAATTGGCGCCGGCGCCGCTGGCGCCCTGGGCCGGCTTGTCGGGCAGGCCATTGCGCAGCCCGCCGCCCGACAGCACCTGATAGGCCGGATCCAGCCGCTCGACCCAGTGGCGGGCGTCATGCCAGTTCCCGTCTCCGGCCCGCGCGCCGACATAGCGGTAGAAATTGTTGTCGACGATCCAGTCCCAGTAGTTGGACAGCGGCTGGTAGAAGCCGAGCTGGCCATAGGTCACGTCGACGCTGTCATTGGGATAGAACAGGCCGCCGGACACCACGCCGGCTACGACACGCCCATCGCCCAGCCCCGGCACGATGAGCGGCCCTCCGGAATCTCCGGGCGCGACGCTGCCTTCCCGAGCCGTCGCGGCTCCGCCCAGGTTGGCGTACGGCTTGCCGTCCTGCCCGATGCGCACGCCCGACGGGTTGTCGAAGTCGTAGATGTAGACGTCGGATGTGAAGGTGTCGAAGGTGTCGGGGACGATGACCCCGCTGAGCAGATAGATGGCCTGGGCGATATCCAGCGGCGAGGCCAGGACGTCCAGGGTGTTGGTCACCGTGCGCCGATAGAGGCCTTCGTCCCGATTGGCGCCGGTCGTGCCCGAGCCGGTGTTCCCATAGCCTGTGAACACCACCTCGGTGGGGCCGGGCAGGGGCGAGAACAGCAGCTTCCAGTTCGGCACGCCGATGGCCGGTGTGTCCAGCGCGCCCAGGGCGACGTCGGCCTGCTTGTAGGCCCCGGAGTCATCGGGCAGGGCGGTCGAGCGGGGATCATAGATGAAGTCGAGGACTTCGTAGGTGGCCAGGCCCGGCTGGCTCTCGCCGCTGCGGAACCAGGCCCCGACGCCCGGCAGGGCGTCGTCAAGGAAGCTGACCGCCGCATGATGGGTGGCGCCCCACGCCGTGTCTGGGGTGCGGTTGATGCAATGGGCCGCCAGGAGGACGGTGCGCGGATTGATCAGGCTGGTGGTGCAGATGCTCTGACCACTGGGAGAGGTGAAGAAGACGACGCCGACGCCGGTCACGCCTGTTGAGTCGCGGACCCTCGTCTCATCGACGGCCCCGTCCGGGCCGACGGTGAGCAGGCTGTCATTGGGTACGATGGCGTTGGCCGAACCGGCGGCCATGAACGATAGGCCGAATGCGCTCGCCAGGAGCGCGCTACGAATACGCCGCAATGAGTGTTCCCCCTTGGTTTTCGGCCAATGGCCGCAAGCCAGGGGTGTGTGTCAAGATGACGCCCAACCTGGGGCCGCACTCAGAAGAGTCCGCCGCCGCTGACCGCCACCGCATAGGCGGCGGCCAGCACGACCAGGGAGATCAGCAGATGGCGCATCGATTCTTCTCCAGCCTTGCGGGGCTGGAGATAGGCCCGCCGCTGGGACGCGGCATGATCCAGACGGACTAGGGTCAGTCGGAGCGTTCTATCTATCGACGCTTTTGCTGACGGCCGTCCCGACCGCCGCGCCCGCCGCAGCGCCCACTGGCCCGCCGACGACCGCGCCCGCGACGGCGCCGGTCGCTGCCCGCTGCTCCACATTGTGGCCACAGGCAGCCAGTAGAAGCGCCGCCGAAATCGCACAGACGCCAAGGACCTTAGCCATGTCAGAATCTCCGAGAGTTGTTCGCTCAGAACGGCCGGCAACGGCCAAGGTTCCCAGAGTCGCCCGAGCCTCATTCAAGGTGGAGCTACGGTGCGGTGCAATATCGCCTTGCGAATCCTTCATGGACCCGTCATAAGGCTGGCCACTTTGTCGTAAGACCCGTCCATTGAAACAGTGCGGACGGGCTTCGTTTTCGAGATTTCACCCGCACTGAGGCGGGACTTCTCTGAGCGATGATGTCGGGGGGCGATGCGCCCTCGCCGCACAGGACAGGACGTTTTGCAAAATGATAAATGGGTGCGCGCCGATTGGCGTGCCCTGACCGCTGCCGCCGTTCTCGGCTCCACGGTCGGACTGGCGCTGGGTGGCGCCTATATGGCCGGCGGCATGGCTGGCGCAGCTTCGGATCACGCCAGAGCCGCCCGTCTGGCGGCGGGCGCGGCCGATGGGTATTCCGAACAGGCGCTGCAGGATGCTGCGGCGCGGATGGACCCTGGCGTTCTGCGCATTGCGCGTCGTCACGACCCGTTCACCGTGGCCGGCGCCGCCGAGCGTGACCGACAGAGCGCGATCCTTGTCGCCCGTCTCGAGCGCGGCGCAGGCGCGTCCGGACAGCCGCCGATCCTGCGGGCCAGCCTAAATCCAACGCCCATTCCCGCCGCGCCGTTCCGCCTCGGAGGAGCGCTGGAAGCCTCCCGTGACATGGAGTGCCTGACCCAGGCCGTCTATTACGAGGCCCGCGGCGAGACGCCTGCTGGCCAGGCGGCTGTGGCCCAGGTGGTGCTCAACCGCGTGCGCCATCCGGCCTTCCCCAAGACGGTTTGCGGCGTCGTCTTCCAGGGCGCCAACAGCCGGGTCTGCCAGTTCAGCTTCGCCTGCAACGGCGCCATGCGCGCCCGGGTCGAACCGGCCGCCTGGCGCCGGGCCGAGCGGGTCGCGCACAAGGCCCTGTCTGGCGAAGTCATGGCCGAGGTCGGCCGCGCGACCCACTTCCACACCACCGCCGTGGCGCCCTCCTGGGGCCCGCGCCTCACCCGGGTGACCCAGGTGGGCGTGCACGTCTTCTATCGCTTCGGCCGCGACCCGGCGCCCAGCCGCATGCTGGCCAGCGCCCATGAAGTCACGCCGGAACAGACCCAGGCTCCGGTCTATGCCCGGGTCGGGGAGTCGCCTGACCCCCGCGACCGGATCGAAGGCGAGAGCGACATCCGACTGACGTCAGCGACTCTGGTCCCGACCCCGTCGCCGAACCTCGCCATGGGCGGCCCTGCCGAACCGGCGGAGGAGCCGGCCTCTGCGCCGAAGACGTCTGAGCGTCCCGAGGGCGAGATCGTCAAGACCGGCGCAGCCAAGCCGGCCGTGCGGCCTGCGGCGTCGTCCCCCAAGGCTCCGCCCCAGGACGAGAAGTCCGCCGAGGCGAAGCCTGCGACCGGCGAACGCAAGGCGACCTGAGCCCGCCGGTCAGGCGCTCGCCCGGGCGTTGCGTCTAAGGGCCTGCGGCGTCTGGCCATAGGTGCGCAGCATCGCCCGCCGGAGCCGTTCGGCGTCGCCGAAGCCTGAACACCGGGCCGCCTGCTCCACGCCGGCGCCCTGTTCGAGTTCGGCGCGGGCGGCCTCCACCCGCAGGTGCTCCACCGCCTTGGCCGGTGTCATGCCCACCTCTCGCACGAAGGCGCGGGCGAAGTTGCGGGGGCTCATGGCGCAGGCCTCAGCCAGATCCTCGACGCTCAGTCGCGAGGTCAACCTCTGGCTGGCCCAGTCCAGTACGTCGGCGAACCGGCCGCTCGCCCCGCCCATCTCCACCAGGCCCGAGAACTGGGACTGCCCGCCAGCGCGCTGGCGCGGCGCCACCAACTGCTGTGCGGTCGCCCGGGCGACGGCCTCGCCAAGATCCTCGGCGATCAGGGCCAGGGAGAGGTCGATCCCCGCGGTGATCCCCGCCGAGGTCCAGACCGGGTCGTCCCGCACATAGATCCGGTCTGGCTCCAGCCGGGTCTCGGGGAACCGGCGGCGGAAATCGGCCGTGCGGCTCCAGTGGGTCGTGGCCCGCCGTCCTTGCAGCAACCCGGCCTCCGCCAGGATGAAAGCGCCGGAGCAGACGCTGACGATCCGCCGCGCTCGACCAGCAGCGGCCGCGACGGCGGCGATGACGGCGGGGTCCAACCGCTCGGGTCGCGTCCCGTCGCCACCGGACACCAGCAGGGTGTCAACGGGGGTCTCACTGGGGGCCTTCGCTATCAGGGCTGCGCCGGACGAGCTTCTCACCTCCCCAGGGTTCGCCGCCACGACCTGCAGGTCATAGGCGCCGGGCGACAGGCGGCCCGCGATCTCGAAGGCGGCGATCGGGCCCGCGGCGTCCAGCAACTGGAAGTCCGGGAAGATCAGGACGTCGATGCGCCGGGAGAGCATGGCAGAATCCGTGGGAAAAATGTCATTTCAGCCAGAACAGGAAGCGTCGATGCTGGCCCTGTCAACCCTGGAGCCTGTCCATGACGCAGACCTGCCGCATCGTCTTCCCGCTCTATCCTGGAGTCACACAGCTGGACTTCACCGCCCCGCATCAGGTGTTCAACCGCCTGCCGGGCGCGCAGACCCTCGTCGCCTCGGTGGGCGGTGTCGATATCGAGGGCGATGGCCTCGTCTTCGCCCGACTTGAGGATCTGACCCGCATCGAGTCCTGTGACGTCCTCTGCGTCCCCGGCGGCTTCGGGACCACTGCGGCCATGCTGGACGAGGCCTACATGGAGTCGGTCCGCCGACTGGGCGCCAGCGCCGGCTATATCACCTCGGTCTGCACAGGGTCCCTGATCCTGGCGGCGGCGGGTTTGTTGAAGGGGCGGCGCGCCGCCTGCCACTGGGCCTGGCGCGATCTGCTGCCCCTGTTCGACGTGGAGATCGACGAGGGCCGGGTCTGCCGGGACGGGAACGTGATCACCGGGGGCGGGGTGACCGCGGGCCTCGACTTCGCCCTGGTGGCCGCCGCCGAGATCTTCGGCGAGGACGCCGCGCGCCGGGTTCAGCTGGGCCTGGAGTATGCGCCGGAGCCGCCCTTCGAAGGCGGCAGGCCGGAGCTGGCGCCGCCGCACATCCGCGACCAGGTGCAGAAGATGATGGACGCCGCCCTGGCCGAGCGCAGGGCCGGCGCCCTGGAGGCGGCCCGCCGGCTCAAGGCCAGAGCCGCCTAAAGCCTCACCGCCAGGCGAGCACCCCCATCTTGCACAGCCAGACCAGGCCATAGGTGGTCCGCGCCCGGGCTGGTGGCGGGACGGTGGCCAGCAGGTCGCCCACCCTGCGCCAGCCGGCGTCTCGCAGGCCCTCGACCAGGGGGATCAGGTCGGCGCGGCCCAGCCGCCAGGCCTCTCCATAGGCGTCCAGGGTCACGCCAGAGATCAGGGCCGGATCGGTGGCCGGATCGATGCCCGGGCGCACGGCGATCTGGGTGTCAGCCGTCAGGCTGAGGGTAGCGAAGCTGCCGTGGTCCCTGAATGGATCCCCGTGGACCGGGTTCAGCCTCGGGCTGAGCGAGGGGGCCGGCGCCTGGCGGCGACGTTCGGCCAGGCTGTCGAACAGGTCGCGATAGCCGATTACAACCTGCTTCCAGTCAAAGGTCTGTCGCACCCGCTCGCGCCCCGCCGCTCCCATGCGTCGGCGCAGGTCAGGAGAGGCGGCCAGATCCGCCAGACCCCTGGCCGCGGCGCCCACATCGACCGCCGTGTGCTGGGCCAGCTGTCCGGCATAGGCCTGATAGGAGTCGATGCGCTGCAGGTGCCGGCGCAAGAGGACGACGCTGGGCGGACCGGGGGAGGGGATCAGGGTCGGGGCGAGAAAGCCCTCCTGTCCGTGCCGGATCGTGTATCGATAGCCATCCCAGTCGCTGGCCACCACCGGCAGGCCCGCGGCCATCGCCTCGACCGGCGCAAGGCCGAAGGTCTCCTGAATGTTGTCCACCAGGGACAGGAAAATGTCGGCCGCCGCCCACATTTCGCCCAGCAGGACGGGATCATTGCCGTCGATCCAATGCAGGGTCGAGGTCGGCGCATAGGCGCGGCCCGCCTCTTCGAAATAGTCCCGATGGCTTTCCTGGGGAAACCACCCGGCCAGGGCGAAATGCAGCGGCCGTCCAGCCAGACGGCCAGCCTCCTCGATGGCCCGGAACATGGGCTGCGGCGTGGCCTTCTCGTAGAAGGACAGCCGCCCGACCCAGAGGGCCAGCACGTCGTCCTCACCCAGGCCCAGCCGCGCCCGGGCGGCGTGGCGGACGGCCGGGCGGTCAGCCAGGGCGGCGATCTCGTCCAGCTCCACGCCGAGCGGCAGGATCGGCAGCTGCGGCATCGGGCGCTTGGCGCCGCCGAACCGCTCCCCGAGATAGTCGGTCCAGCCCTCGAACAGGGCGCTGATCGAATCGTGTACGGCCGGCGAGGTGCAGATGATCGCATCCCAGGGATGGACCGGCGCCAGGCTCGCCTGGGCGATTTCCTCCCGCGTGGTGGGCGGGGCGATGGTGTGGATCAGCCCCACGAGGCTGTAGCTGGTGTCCAGGCCCGCGCCCCGTCTGGCCCAGGCCATTTCCGCCAGGTCGGCCTTGCCGCGAAACAGCGTGCCCGCGTCGCGGGCCCGGCCGAGCTCCAGCAGAGAGCCGGTTTCGATCTGGGTGGTCAGGGGATCGACCCCCTGAAGCGTTCCGGCGATCTCGGCCGCCGGAGTCTCCAGGGCCGTCAGCATGTGCAGGCGATCGAAGTCGCCGTATCGGGCCAGCGCGCGGTAGAGGGCGAGGTTAGCTACGTCGCGGCCGAAGGCGTTGGGGCCCAGCCCCAGTCCGCCGCCCAGATGGTGGATCGCCAGTTCGCTGGACATGCCTGATTCCCACCGCGCTCCCGGCGGCCGGCTGTTATCAGACGGCGTCGAGGCCGATGTCCAGCGCCGCAGCGGAGTGGGTCAGGGCGCCGACGCTGATCACGTCCACGCCGGTCTCGGCGATGGCCCGGACGGTCTGCAGATTGACCCCGCCCGAGGCTTCCAGGGTCGCGCGTCCCTTGGCGGCGGCGACGGCGGCGCGCAGGTCATCGAGGCTGAAATTGTCCAGCATCACCACGTCCGGGCCGTGCCGCAGGGCGTCCTCCAGCTGGTCCAGTCCGTCGACCTCCACCTCCACCTTCATCAGGTGGCCGGCGAAGGCCCGCGCCCGGCGCACGGCCTCGGCCACGCCGCCGCAGGCGGCGATATGGTTGTCCTTGATCAGGATAGCGTCATCCAGACCGAACCGATGATTGACCCCGCCGCCGCAGCGGACGGCGTACTTCTCCAGGTGGCGCAGGCCAGGCGTCGTTTTGCGGGTGTCGACAATGCGCGCGCCCGTCCCTTCCACCGCGTCCACATAGGCTCGGGTCAGAGTGGCCACGCCGCAGAGGCGGCCCAGCAGGTTCAGCCCCGTCCGTTCCGCCGACAGGATGGCGCGGGCGTTCCCCTGGGCGCGGGCCAGCACCGTGCCGGCCGCGAGCGGCTGGCCATCGGCCACCAGGGTTTCAAAGCGCGCCTCTGGGTCCAGGGCCGCGAGCGCCAGTCGCGCACAGGCGACGCCGGCGGCCACGCCAGGCTTGCGGGCGGCGAAGGCGACCGACAGCTGCGCCTCAGCATCGATGCAGGCCATGGCGGTCACATCGCCGGCCCGGCCCAGGTCCTCGGCCAGGGCTGCGCGCACCACGGGCTCAATCAGCAGATCGGGAAGCGGCGCGGTCATTCTGCGGCCATGCAGGCTGGCGAGTCCGAGGTGGCCCCCAGGGTCAGGAAGGTGCGCTTGGGGTCCGCCGGCGCCTCAGGGGCGTCGAGGCGGAAGTGGGCGCCCAGGCTCTCCCGGCGGTTCAGGGCGCAGCAGGCGGTCAGGCGCGCGGCGGTGAGGTCGGCGCACAGGCCATAGGCGCCTTCCAACTCCCCGATCAGGTCGATCAGGCGGGTCAGCCCCGGGGCGTCACGCACCACGCCGGCCTCAGCGCTCATGGCCCTGCGCAGGCCCGACAGGGCGGCGTCGGGCAGAACCGGCGCGGCGACGCCCGGCTGGATGCGGGTGCGGACTTCGGCGGCGTCCCGGGCGGCGGCGCCGGCGCGGGTCCCGAATACGGCGGCCTCCAGCAGGGAGTTGGACGCCAGGCGGTTGGCGCCGTGCACGCCGGTGGAGGCGCATTCGCCCGCCGCATAGAGGCCGGCCAGGGTGGTGGCGCCGTTGGCGTCGGTGACGATCCCGCCCATGTGATAGTGGCAGGCCGGCGCCACGGGGATGGGCTGAACCCGCGGATCGACGCCGCCCGACAGGCAGGCGGCGAACACGGCGGGGAAGGCCTCGGGGAAATGCTCGCCCACGGCGGCGCGGGCGTCCAGATAGGCGCCGCGGCCGGCCGCGCGCTCCGCGTGGATAGCTCGGGCCACCACATCCCGGGGCGCCAGCTCGGCGGCCGGATGATAGTTGGCCATGAAGGCCTCGCCCGAGGCGTTGATCAGCAGGGCGCCTTCGCCCCGCAGGGCCTCGGTGGCCAGGGGCGCGGGGTCGCGGCCGATATCGATCGCCGTGGGGTGGAACTGCACGAATTCCGGATCGGCGATCAGGGCGCCCGCCCGGGCGGCCAGGCCCAGGCCTTCGCCCCGCAGCTCCGGCGGGGTGGTGGTGACGGCATAGAGGCCGCCAATGCCGCCGGTGGCCAGTATGACGGCCGGGGCGGTGATCTCGTGCAGCTGGCCGCCCTGTTCGACGATCACGCCACGAACCTGGCCCTCGGCGTCCTGCAGCAGGCCGCGCAGGCGCAGGCCGGAGCGCACCTCGATATGGCGCTGCGCCAGCGCCGCGGCGGTGACGGCGGCCATGATGGCCCGGCCGGCCTGGTCGCCCTTGACCCGCGCGACCCGGGCGCGGCTGTGGGCGGCCTCGAGGCTGAGGGAAAAGGCGCCGGCGGCGTCCCGGTCGAAGGGCGCGCCCAGCTCGGCCAGATATCGCACCGCCGCCGCGCCCTCGCGGGCGAGCAGGGCAGCGCGTTCGGCGTCCACCAAGCCCGCACCGGCGGCCACGGTGTCGGCGGCGTGCAGAGCCGCGTCGTCCTCATCCGACAGGGCCGCTGCCATGCCCCCCTGCGCCCAGGCTGACGAACAGCCCTTGTTCAGGGGGGCGCCGGTCAGGACCATGACCTTGCGCGGGGCCGCGGCCAGGGCGGCCGACAGCCCCGCCAGACCCGCACCGACGACCAGGACGCCGTCGTGCTGGGTGCGATGGGCCATCAGATCAGCTCCACATCCACATGGTGGCGGGCCTTGACCAGGTCATAGCGGGCCGGAGCCGCCGGGGGCGGCAGGTCGATCATCCGCTGTACGGCCAGACGGGCGCGGTCGGCGATCACCGGATCGACGAACACCTCGTACCGCTCCTTGATCAGAGCTTCGTAGATGTTCTCCAGGCTGATCCGCTTCATGTGCGGGCAGAGATTGCAGGGCCGCAGGAACTCGGTGTCCACCGCGTCCACCGCCACATTGTCGGCCATGGAGCATTCCGTGACCAGGATCACCTGCTTGGGCTTCTTGCTCAGCACATAGTCGTTCATCGCCGCCGTCGAACCGGCGAAGTCTGAAACCTCCAGCACCTCGGCGGGGCATTCGGGATGGGCCAGGACCTGGGCGCCTGGATAGGCGGCCTTCATCTCCAGGATGTCCTTGGCCTCGAAGCGCTCATGCACCTCGCAACGGCCCTGCCAGGCGATGATCTTGATGTCGGTCTGGCGAGCCACGTTCCGAGCCAGGAACTCGTCGGGGATCAGGATGACCCGGTCGACGCCCCATTCGCGGGCCACATGCTCGACCACCTGCACGGCGTTGGCGCTGGTGCAGCAGACATCGGTCTCGGCCTTCACATCGGCGGTGGTGTTCACATAGGTGACCACCGGAATGCCGGGATAACGGGCCTTGATCAGCCGGACATCATCGCCGGTGATCGAGGAGGCCAGGCTGCAGCCGGCCCGCAGGTCAGGAATCAGGACGCGCTTGTCCGGCGACAAAATCTTCGAGGTCTCGGCCATGAAGTGTACGCCGGCCTGGATGATGATCGCCGCGTCGGACCGGGCGGCCTCCTTGGCCAGGCCCAGGCTGTCGCCCACATAGTCGCCGACCCCGTGGAAGATCTCCGGCGTCATGTAGTTGTGGGCCAGAATGACCGCGTTCTTCTCTCGCTTGATGCGGTTGATCTCAGAGATCAACGGAGCCTGGAGGCGCCACTCCATGGGGGTGACGTGCTTCTTGACCCGCTCCCAGAGCGCCTGGGTTTCGGCTTCCACCTGCGGGGTGAAGGCGAGGGGGGCAAATCCGTCGGCGGCCATGGCGTCCTCCTTATGCTCAAAGTGAGCATTTCTCTGGCCCAAAAAAGCGCGCCTGCAGACTCGCGCGAGGCGCTCTAATATGCTCAATCAGAGCATAAGCTGTCGAAAGAGATATAGACCCTTGGCGGCGGGATGCAAGCGCCTGCTTTTTCGCCATGGTCTTGTCGCCTATAGCTGGAGTTCGCGGGCGCCCGCCCGATCTCGCAGGACCGCCGCTTGACTGTCTTCGCCCGCTCCCTGGCCTTGCTGTTTGCGAGCCTCGCCCTGGCCGGCTGTCTGACCACCTATGACCGACCGATCAACGCCGGCCGCGCGGAAGGCCTGGCGACGGTGGCCCGCAGCCTGTCTGATCATGGTCTCGCGCGCCTGACCGCCGACATGGACCCAGCCATGCTGGCCCTGGCGCGGCGTCACGACCCTGCGCCGCGCAAGGATTATTGGGGCCGTGTCCCGGGGTGGGAGACCTATGATCTGGCCACCCTGCCGACCCTGGGCTTTGGCACCGCCTTCGATATGGCCGCCCGGGAAATCAACGCCTTCAAGCCCTTTGCAGACCTGCCGATCAACCCGATGGAGCCCTTCATCCTGCGGGCGTCCCGCCAGGATCAGGCCCAGGCCCTGCGCTGTCTCAGCCAGGCCATCTATTACGAAGCCGCCCGGGAACCGCGGGAGGGCCAGCGGGCCGTGGCCCAGGTGGTGCTGAACCGCGTGCGCCATCCGGCCTATCCCAATTCTGTCTGCGGCGTGGTCTTCCAGGGCTCGGCCCGCAGCACCGGCTGCCAGTTCAGCTTCACCTGCGACGGCTCCCTGACTTGGGCCCCGGAGCCAGGCCTCTGGCGTCAGGTGGAGTCGGTGGCCCGGGAGGCTCTGGAGGGCTTTGTCGAGACCGGCGTGGGATCGGCCACCCACTATCACGCCGACTATGTGGCGCCTTACTGGGCCCCGACCCTGGTGAAGATGACCAAGGTGGGGGCGCACATCTTCTATCGTTGGACCGGTCCCATGGGTGAGCCGCCAGCCTTCACCAGCCGCTATGTGGGCGGAGAGGAGAACCTGTCAGTCGCCATTCTGGGGGGCGTGGACGCCCGGACCCAGGGCCTGTTCAACACCGGTCAGGCCCTGGCGCCTGGCCGCAAGGTGACCCTGGCCCTGGCCGGCGAAGTGCGGACCTACGAGGTCGCCGAGCCCGGAAGCGGGGAGGCGGCGACCCGGGTAGCCGGCGTACTGCAGCCCTCTCGCCGCCAGCCGACTCCAGATGAGGTCCGGCAGATCAATGAACGTTTGGCTGAGGTGGAGGCCGAACTGGACGGGCCTGAGCCCGCCGTGGCGCCGGCGCCTATAGCCCCTTGAAGGCGTCCGGATAGGCCAGGGTCAGGCGGGCGTCGAACGCGCCGTCCTCCAGGGCCAGGGCCATGAAGGCCGGCGATCCCGCATAGGGCGAGGAGATCTGCGCCGCGGGCTCGGCCGAGAAGCCGAAGCGGGGATAGTAGTCCACATGCCCCAGCACCACGACGCCGTGGGCCCCGCACTCCTTGCAGAAGTCCAGCCCCGCCCGCACCAAATCCGAGCCCAAGCCTCGCCGTTGCTCGCCGGGGACCACCGCCATGGGCGCCAGCGCCAGATAGAGGTTCACGCTGTCGGCCCACAGCCGGCTGAACAGGATGTGCCCGACGACCGCGCCGCCCGCCTCGGCCACCAGCTCGAAGGCAGCATCCCCATCAGCCCGCAGCTGCTCCACCAGATCAGCCTCCGCCGCCCCCGGAAAGGCGGCCAGATTCACCGCCCGGATGGCGGCATGGTCGGCGGCGCGGGCGTGTCGGATCACAGGTGCTTCCTATCAAGGTTCCGTCGTGCTCGGGCTTGACCCGACCATCCATGAACACCGCCGAATTCCAGTGTGCATGGGTCCTTGGGTCAAGCCCGAGGACGACGGATTTGAGGGTGTGCTTCGCTGGAGGAGCGCCGCCACTCCGCCCCCTCATGGTCGGGCGAGCAGGTCCCTCAGTCCCCCAGGACCCACTCCACATCGGCGCCGAGGGCGTTAAGGTTCTCGACGAAGTTGGGGTGGGCGCGCTTGATCGGGGCGGCGTTGTAGATGGTCGACTTGCCCTCGATGCTGGCGGCCAGCATGAAGAGCGCGATGGCCACCCGGATGATGTAGGGGCTTTCCACCTCGGCGGGGAACAGAGGCTTGCCGCCATAGGTGATCACCCGGTGCGGGTCGCACAGCACCGCATGGCCGCCGAACTTGGCCAGTTCCGAGGTCCAGCCGAGCGCGCCCTCATAGACCTTGTTCCAGAACATCACCGAACCTTCGGCGCGGACGCCGAGCGCGATGAAAATCGGCAGCAGGTCGGCCGGCACATAGGGCCACGGCGCGGCCTCCACCTTCTGCAGGATGTGGCTGGTATAGGGCTGTCGAACCCGCAGCGGCCCGTCGAGCCTGGCGCGGGACCAGCCGTCCTGGTGGGTCACCTCGACGCCGAACTTGGCGAAGGTGCGGTCGATCAGTGGAAAGGATTCCGAGGCGCCGTTGCGCACGGCCACGTCGCCGCCGGTGATGGCGCCCATGGCCAGGAAGGTGGCCACTTCGTGGAAGTCGTCCTGGAAGGTGAAGGTGGTGGCCCCCAGCCGCTCGACCCCCTCGATGGTCAGGGTCGATGCGCCCACCCCCTGGACGCTGGCCCCCATCTGGATGAGGAAGCGGCAGAACTCCTGGACGTGGGGCTCGCAGGCGGCGTTGACCAGCTGCGAGGTTCCCTTGGCGGTTGCCGCACAGATGGCGAAGTTCTCGGTTGTGGTCACCGAGGCGTAGTCCAGCCAGTGACGGGTGGCGTGGAAGCCCTCCGGCGTGGAGATCAGGATGGCGCCCTCGCGGGTCTCCACCCGGGCGCCGAATGCCTCGAACACCTCAAGGTGCGGATCGATCTCCCGGGCGCCCAGGGTGCAGCCCTTGGCTTCGTCCTCCAGGCTCGCCTGACCGAACCGGTGCAGAAGGGCCGGAATGAGCATCACCGAGGAGCGCATGCCCAGCGGCAGGTGCGCCCCTTGCGCCCTCAGGTTCTCGCCGTGGTGCAGGCGCAGGGTGCCGGTGGCGTAGTCCATGTCCACCTGGCTGCCGAGCGCCTGGAAGAACTCCAGGATCTTGCGCACATCGGTGATGTCCGGCACCCGGTGCAGCACCAGGGGCGCGTCGCTGAGCAGGGTCGCGCACAGCACCGGCAGGACGGCGTTCTTGTTGGCGGAGGGCGTGATCTCGCCCCGCAGGGGGCGACCCCCGCGTACGATCAGATTGGTCATGGGCCCTCGTTAGTCGCTCGCAGGGTCGCCTACCAGACGCCGATCTTCTCGGCTTCGGCGTGGCTGATCGGATTATGCGCCTTGCGGTGGTCTTCCTCGGCCAGGAACCGCACCGCTTCCAGGGCGGCCATGCAGCCCATGCCGGCCGCCGTCACCGCTTGGCGATAGATGTCGTCGGTGACGTCGCCGGCGGCATAGACGCCTTCGATCTCGGTCGACGCCGTGCCGGGCTTCACATCCAGATAGCCGGCCGCGTCCATGGACAGCTGGCCCTTGAACAGTTCCGAGGCTGGGGCGTGGCCGATGGCCACGAAGACGCCGGCGCAGTCGATGGTCTGGGTCTCGCCGGTCTTCACGTTCTTCAGGCGCACGCCTGTGACGCCCAGGGGATCGGTCTCGCCCAGCACCTCATCCACCGCGCTGTCCCAGACCATCTCGACCTTGGGATGGGCGAACAGGCGCTCCTGCAGGATCTTCTCGGCCCGCAGTTCGCCGCGCCGGTGGACCAGGGTGACCTTGGAGGCGAAATTGGTGAGGAACAGGGCCTCTTCGACCGCGGTGTTGCCGCCGCCGACCACCACGACATCCTTGCCGCGATAGAAGAAGCCGTCGCAGGTGGCGCAGGCCGACACGCCGAAGCCCTGGAACTTCTGTTCGCTGTCGAGGCCGAGCCACTTGGCCTGTGCGCCGGTGGCGATGATCAGGGTCTCGGCCAGCCAAACCTGACCGGAGTCGCACTCCAGTCGGAACGGACGCTGGGAAAGGTCTACCTTGAGCACGATGTCGTTGATGATCTCCGTGCCCACGTGCTCGGCCTGGGCCTGCATCTGCTCCATCAGCCAGGGCCCCTGGATCGCCTCGGCGAACCCCGGATAGTTCTCCACGTCGGTGGTGATGGTCAGCTGGCCGCCCGGCTGCAGGCCGGCGATCAGGACAGGATTCAACAGGGCCCGGGCCGCATAGACCGCGGCGGTATAGCCGGCGGGGCCGGACCCGATGATGAGGCAGCGTGTGGTGCGAGGCTCAGACATGGGTCCTATTTAGAGAAGATTCCGCGATGCGCGAGGGCGCGGTCGCAACAAGATGATCGGTCAGCCGTTCAATCGCCCATGACTCAAGACCTCAACACCGCCTCGCCCACCCCGCCGCAGACCCCGGCGCCTGCGCCGCAGACGGCTCCGCCGGCCGCCGACGGAACCGCCAGCCGCGCCAGTCTGCGCACCACCGGAAAGTGGCTGGGCATCGGCACGGCGCTGGGCGCTGGCGCGGGGGCCGCCTTCGGGAGTGTCGCGCTGGGCGTCGCCTTCGGGGTGGGAATTGGCGCTGTTTTGGGGGTTTCCCGGGCCCGAAAGGGGCCCAAGACGTCGATTTAACGGGCTGTTTCGAGGTCGCCCGCTAGACTGCGGTCCTCTTCACGGGGACTGCGTCGTGCCTGACCTGACCGAAATCGAGATCGCCGGCCGCAGGATTGGTCCTGGGCATCCGCCGTTCGTGATCTGCGAGCTGTCGGGCAACCACAATGGCGACCTCGACCGGGCTCTGGCGATGATCGATGCGGCCGCAGCCACCGGCTGCGACGCCATCAAGATCCAGACCTACACCGCCGATACCATCACCATGGACGTCGACCGGCCGGAGTTCCGCATCGAGGGCGGGCTGTGGGATGGCCGCAGCCTGCATGAGCTCTACCAGGAAGCCCAGACCCCCTACGAGTGGCATCCGGCCCTGTTCGAACGGGCCCGCGCCCGCGGCGTGATCCTGTTCTCCAGCCCCTTCGATGAGAGCGCGGTGGACCTGCTGGCCAGCCTGGACGCGCCCGCCTACAAGATCGCCTCCTTCGAGGCTGTCGACCTGCCGCTGATCGCCTATGCGGCGCGGCGGGGCAAACCCCTGATCATTTCCACCGGCATGGCCAATCTGGCCGAGATCGAGGCGGCCCGGGACGCAGCCGTGTCAGCTGGCGCAGCCGGGGTGGTGCTGCTGCACTGCGTGTCGAGCTACCCGGCCAGCTTCGCCGACGCCAATCTGCGCACCATCCCGGACATGGCCGCCCGGTTCGGCTGCCCCGTCGGGCTTTCGGACCATACGCCGGGCACGGCCGCGGCGGTGGCGGCGGTGGCCCTGGGCGCCTGCGTGATCGAGAAGCACTTCACCCTGGCGCGGTCCGACGGCGGCCCGGATGCGGCGTTTTCCCTGGAGCCGGATGAGTTCACAGCCCTGGTGCGCGATACGCGCTCAGCCTGGGAGGCCCTGGGGGCGGCGCAGTACGACCTGCTGGGATCGGAGCGGGCCAACGCCCAGTTCCGCCGCTCGCTCTATGTGGCGGCCGACGTGAAGGCCGGCGCCCGGCTGACGGCCGACGATTTCCGGTCGATCCGTCCGGGTCTTGGCCTTCGGCCCGAGCACCGCGACGCCGTGGTCGGGCGGGTGGCGACCCGGGACCTCCAGCGCGGCGAACCGCTGGCCTGGGACATGCTCAGCAAGGATCAGGTCAGATCGTAGCCCTTGGCGCGCAGGCGCTCACGGCTGGCCTCGCGCATGGCGGACCAGTCGTCGGCCAATAGACCCAGCCCAACGACGTCGCGGGGCTCGCCATTCTTCCAGACATGCTGGCGCAGCAGGGCCTCTCGGCGGAAGCCGAAGGATTCGTGCAGCTTCCAGACGGCCTCGTTCTCCACCAGCACCTCGCACCAGAGCCTGGAGAGGCCCAGCGCGTCGAACACGTGCTCGATCACCCAGTATTCCACATAGGCGCCGACGCCCTTGCCCCGCACAGCCGGCGAGGCAAGGTAGTAGGCCCAGGCGCAACGGCGGTTGGCCGGTGAGATCTCGGCGAGGTTGGCCAGCCCCACAGGCTCGCCATCCAGCTCGATGATCCAGTAGCGGCGGGCCGGGTCCGACAGGGCTGAGGCGAACCAGCGGGCGTGGTCGGCCTCACTGATCTCGGCGTCGGTGTACATCCACTGGGCCACGTCCGGCTGGTTGCGCCAGGCGCGCAGACGGTCTCGGTCGGCGAGGGTGACGTCGCGCAGCTGGACGTGCGGACCGGCCATCAGGCGACCGCCGCGATCCTGACCGCGGGCCCGAGGCTGCGCGTCATCCGGTCCGTCAGGTCTGCGATGCGGGCGCCGGCGTCGGCGGATTCCCAGCCGGCCACAATGAAGCGGCCCTTGAAGCGGTGGGCGAGCTCGGCCTCAAGCCGGTTCAGCCTTTGCACAGCCTCGACCGACGGACAGGCGAAGCGGGTGCGCATATTGGTCAGCACGCAGGCGTCGAGGATCATCGGGCGCCGGGCGAAGGGCGCCAGCAGGCGCAGAACCTCCGCTCGCAGAGGCTCATCACCCACCTCCTCGATGCACTCGACGCTGACCAGGGTCTCGCCGCGGCTCTCATACACCCGCAGGGTGCTGACCTTGCCCTCGCCGGTGTAGTTGCGGACGGTGAGCGGCAAGGGCGCCTCCAGCCGGGCGCGGAAGACGTAGCTCGCCACCCGCTCGCCGATCAGCCGGGGCTTGGGGGCCTTCTGGGCGGCCAGGTCGAACAGGGGCAGGGGATCAGCAGCCCAGACCACCGTCTCGTCTTCGGCGCAGCCTTGAGCGGCCTCGCGAGGGGAGACCAGGCTGTGCAGGCGGATTTCGACGCCCAGTCGGGCCAGGGCGCGGCTGGCCGATGCGAACAGCCCGTTCAGGCCATCCCGGGGCACGGCGCCGCGCCGGGGCGTGGAGACGTTGGCGGTCGCGGTGTCCCCAACCGGGGCCAGGCGGACCTTATGCAGACCGAGGGCCGGAGCGGCGCTGGCGTGGACCTGATCGAGCCACACGCCCAGGCGCCACTGACAGTAGCTGGCCAGGGGATCGGCGGCGGATCTCGGATAGGCGCGCAGTATGTCGTTGAGCGTTTCCGCCTGGGCCGCCGCCGCAGGGGCGCTCACCTCGGCGGGCAGGACCGGACCTTCTCCCCAGCTGGCGCGGGGGCCGGTGGGGGAGGGGCTTATGGCGCCGTCGTGCAGGTCTGCCTCGTCGAAGGCGACCCCACGCCACTCGAGCGCCTGGCGGATTGGGTCCTGGGCGGGGCCAAAGGCGAACTCGCCGTCGCGCAGCTCGACGCCGTGGGACACCCTGGGCAGGCTCCAACCGCCGAGCCGGTCGAGGGCGTCCTCAAGGACGATCTCGCGGGCGCCCAGACGGTGGGCTTCAAAGGCGGCGAGGATGCCGGTCAGCCCCCCGCCGATAATACGAACTCTGGCCATTTCTAGGCCTCCCCACCCGCATCCGAAGGGGGAGGATGCAGGCCAAGGTCGGAAAACTCGGTTAAGGCGCGTGCGTCAGACGGTCGCGGCCTGGACGAGCAGGGGCCAGAAGGCGTCGGCCACCCGGGCGGCGCCTTCGCCGTCGCAGAGTTCGGCGCTGTTTTCGGCCAGGCTGGCCCGCAGGGTCTCGTCGATGAAGAGGCGGGTCATGGCCCGGTCGAAGTCGACGCCGAAGGTCTCCGACCGACCATCCACCATCAGCACGGCCCCGGCCTTGGCCAGCGCCGTGGCGGCGGGAACCTGGTTGTCGGCGATGGTCACCACCACGCTGGGCAGGCCGAGTACGCAGCGCTCCCACATGGCCGACCCCGCCGCGCCCACGGCCAGGTCGGCGGCGGTGGCCAGCTCGGCCATGTCCGGGGTGTCCACATGCAGGGTCAGGCGCGGGTCGTGAGCGGCGATGCGGGTCAGGCCCTTGCGGCTGGGGGCGCCGGCGCCGACCACCACGTCGAGTTCGGTCTCGCCATAGCGGCGGCGCAGCTGCTCCACCACCTTGCCGGTGATCCCATCCAGGTCGGTCAGGCCCATGGAGACCAGCACCCGGCGGGGCGTTCCCTGGCGCCTGGCCAAGGCGGTGTTGCGCAGGGCGGCGAAGGCCCGCCGCACGGGCGCATACTTCGGCCCCAGCAGCAGGCGCGCCCCGCTGGTCAGGCCGCGATAGTCGGCCTCCACGCGGGCCGGGCCGGAATCCAGCACCAGGGCGCCGCCCAGGGGACGGTCCGCCAGGTCGTCGATCACCAGGGCCGGGCGGCCATCGGCGATCGCCTCATGCTCAGGACGACTGAGACCATAGTGGTCGAACACCACGGCCTCGAAGGCCTGGCGACCGGTCAGGTCGGTGAGCACGTCGGGCGCCATGGAGGCCACCGCGCGCCGGGGCAGGTCCGGGGCGTAGGCCGCCAGGATCGCCTCCACATGGGTGTCGGCCATGAACTCCACCCGGGCGCCGCGCTCGGCGAGCGCCGCGGCCAAGGTAAGACTGCGCATCACGTGGCCGCCGCCCACCTGAGGGCCGGCGTTGGCGATGAAGAGAACCCGCGGGGTCATAGGCGTGGCGCTCCGCCAAAGGTGATCAGCTCCGGCCGGGACCGCACGAAGGCGCGGATATCGTCGGAGGAAAAGGCCGGACTGGCCGGGTAGAGCCCCTCATAGACCCTGCGGACGAACTCATAGTCGTCAGCGGTGTCGACGGTCCAGCGAACCTGGCCTTCGTCCACCGGGGGATCGAGCCGGGCGATGCGGAAGCGGTCGGGCGCGTTGCGCACGGCCCAGGTGACGTGTTCGCGCGCCTCTGGACTGTGATCCTGCGCCGCCGTGCGCCGCAGGGCGGCGGCTGAGATCACCTCCACGTCCTGCCCCTTGGGATAGCCCGAGGGGTCATAGCGGTTGTGGGTGTAGTCCGCGCCTTCGCTTAGATGCAGGGCGATGGTGGCGTCGATCACCTCAGGGTCGATCAGGGGGCAGTCTCCGGTCAGGCGCACCACATGGTCGGCGGGCCAGGCCTCCAGGGCGCTGACGAACCGGGCCAGGACATCCGCCAGGGGACCCCGATGGACGGCGAGGCCGGCCTCTTCCAGGGTCTGGACCAGGGGATCGTCGCTGGCCTCCAGGCTGGTGGCCACGACGATCTGGTCGATCCGCCGGGCGCGCCTGACCCGCTCGATCTGGCGCAGCAGCATGGGCGCGCCGGCCAGCGGCAGCAGCACCTTGCCGGGCAGGCGGGTTGAACTCAGGCGGGCCTGAAGAAGGGCGAGAATCACGGGCGGGCTCCTGTGCGCGCAGGTTAGCCCTCATTGCGGCGGCAAGGCGCCGCCCTGCGCGACCAAGCCGTCTATTCCTTGACGAAAAAGCCGCCCGGGGCCGAGGCCCAGCCGAATTTCTCGATGCGGGGCGGCTTGCCGTTGAAGAATTCCTCAAGGGCCTCGCTTTCGCCGGGCCATTCGCGGATGGCGTATTCGTCCAGCAGGACCACGCCGCCGGTGAGGATGCGCGGCCAGAAGGCCTTCAGCGCCTCGAGCGTCGGTTCATAGAGGTCCATGTCCAGGTGCAGGAGCGCGATGCGCAGGCCCGGATGCTCGGCCACATAGGCGTGCGCGGTCTGGCGCACATCCCCATCGATCAGCTCGACCCGCGGGCGCTGGGGGACGAAGGAGTCGGCGTTGAAGGCGTCGACCAGGGAAAACAGGGTGTCGCGGAACTGGGCCGGGTTCCAGCCCTCGGCGGTGTTGCCGACGCGCGCGTCCAGGCCATCCTTCTCCGAGCGGTCGGCCAGACCCTTGAAGTGGTCGAAGCCCAGCACCTTGCGGGTGCGGTCGCCGGGGCTGAAGGTCTCCAGGAAGCGGGCGAAGGTCAGCAGCGAGGCGCCCTTATAGACCCCGCACTCGACGATATCGCCGGGCATGTCCTCGATCAGCTTGAAGACCTCATAGTGGGCGAAGGCCTTCATGAAGTGCATCCGCCGGCCGAACGAGGCCAGGTTGGCGATCAGGTCGTGATCGTCCAGGTGGGCCTTGAGCAGGGCGCGCAGGGACTCGTCAGCGGGAATCTTGGGGGCGGAGCTCATGGGCGTTCCTCAGAAGCGATCAGGTCCGGATGCAGGGCGGCGAAGGCCTCGAACCCGTCGGCCCGGCGGTTGCGCCAGCCGCGCGCGATGACCTCGGGCGCCAGCAGGTCGCCGAACCGGACCTGGATGGAATAGCGGTGACGTGGGCCGGGATTGTAGCCCGACCGGTGCGGCACCGTGTTGTGGAACATCAGCACGTCGCCGGGCTGCAGCTCGGGCTTGCGGCTCCGGGCCTCGAAATCACTATGGAAGTCGGCGGCGATGAAGGCGTCGCGCCCGCCCAGGGGCCGGCCCTCGGCGTCGCGCTTTAGGCGGACATCGACCGGATAGAGGTGCGGCGTCTGCGTCTCGACCACATCCACCCCGCCATTGACCGCCCCGGACGGAGTCAGCGGCGTCCAGGCGGTGACCGAGCGGTGGCAGAGCATGTTGTAGGGATAGTCCTGGTGCCAGTCGAAGCCGCGCCAGGGTTCGCCGGCCAGGTCCATACGGAACACCGCGTGCTGGAACGGACTGTGCAGACGAGCCGCGACGGTCATGGCCTGGGCGGCCTCGCGCAGGGGCTCGGCGGTGACGATCCGGCGAAAGACGTCAGTCTCGCGCATGGCGTCATAGACCTGGCCCAGGGCGGCGCGGTCAGTGGCTCTCAAGGCGTCGACCAGGGCGTCCACGTCGGCGTCCGATCCGGCCTCAGCGCCGGTCGCCCGCAGCATGTCCATGAAGGTCTCCAGCGCCTCGGCCACGAGCGGGGCGGGCAACAGGCCCTTCAGCTCTCGGACAAGGGGCTGGGTGGTCACAGCAGGGCTCCGGCGCAGGAACGACCGGGCAAGGCTAGGGCCGCGCCTCTAAGCAACTGTTAACCGTAATGGCCTGCGACGCCCGGTCGCCCCGGCGCCCGGCTTCAGGCGCCGTGATAGTCCCGCAGGCGGGCGATCTCGGCGGCCGAGCCCAGCATGACCGAGGCTCGCTGATGCAGGCTGGTGACCTTGGCGTCCAAGGTCTCGCCCTGGCCGTCGAAGGACGCGCCGCCGGCCTGCTCCACCAGGAGCGCCATGGGATTGGCCTCATACATCAGGCGCAGCTTGCCCGGACGGTCGGGCTCGCGCTTGTCCCAGGGGTACATGAAGACCCCGCCGCGGCTCATCACCCGGTGGACATCGGCCACCATGGAGGCGACCCAGCGCATGTTGAAGTCCTTGCCCCGGGGGCCTTCGACCCCGGCCAGGCATTCCTCCACATAGCGGCTCACCGGCGCCGCCCAATGGCGGGTGTTGGCCGTGTTGATGGCGAATTCCTTGGTCTCGGCGGGGATGCGGATGTCGGCGGCGGTCATCACCCAGTCGCCGCTGTCGGGATCGAGGGTGAAGGCGCTGACGCCGGCGCCCAGGGTCAGGACCATCTGGGTCTGAGGGCCGTAGACGACGTAGCCGGCGGCGACCTGATGGCGGCCGGGCTGCAGGAAATCGGCCTCGGCAGCCGCCCGGCCGGCGCCGTCCTTCGGCGTCGGCAGGATCGAGAAGATGGTGCCGATGGAGACGTTGACGGCGATATTGCTGGACCCATCCAGAGGGTCGAACAGCAGCAGGTATCCGCCCTCGGCGCCCACCTCGCGCACCGGATGGATGGTGTCCATCTCCTCCGAGGCCATGGCGCACAGTCCGCTTGCCTTGGCGCAACCGTCCAGCAGGACGTCGTTGGAGAGCACGTCGAGCTTCTGCTGCACCTCGCCCTGAACATTCTCGCTGCCCAGGGCGCCCATGGCCTGACCGAGCGCGCCGCGGCGGACATGGCCGTTGATCGCCACGCAGCCCTCGGCCACGGCGAGGACCAGCTCGGCCAAGCGCGGATCGACGGCGCCTTGGGACAGGAAGGCGGCCAGATTGGTCGTGCTCACGTCACACCTCGGGATTGAATGGCCCCGGCGGGTATCGCGCCTGGACGGGACTGTCTAGCGGTTCCCGGTCCGGGCGTCATAGCGGCGCAGCACCTCGGCCGCAGCTCGGGTGGTCTCGTTCAGCGGCTCGTAGGACCAGCTGTGGAAGGCGCCCCCGAAGGGCCGCGCCGCGCCGAGCCGCTCCAGCTCTTCATGATAGAGGCGGAACTTCAGGCTCTCGCCTTCCATCTTCAGGATGAACACCGGCTTGCCGGTGGAGGCCGCCTCGGTGGTCATGTTGGTGGATTCCTCGGTCACCAGCACATAGTCGGCCGCCGCCAGGAAGGCGAAGTAGGGGTTCTCGCCCTGGCCGTCCCAGATCATGCCCGGAACATGGCGCAGGCGGGCCGACAGCAGGGCCTTGGCGTCTTCAGGCGTCCGCCGCGAAAAGGTGACCATGACAGAGCCGCCCTCCTGGAGGATGGGCAGTTCGATCTCATGGGCCATGGCGGCGGCCCGTTCAGGGGTCAGGCTGAAGGCCTTGGACTTGCCGCCGATGAGCACCGCCACCCGTGGATGCGGCAGGGGCTCAAGCTGGTCGCGGAAGCGCTCGTAGTCGGCCGCCAGCCGCGCGGGCGTCACCCGATGCGGGGCGCCCACAATGGGCAGGACATTGTCCCCCTGCAGCCGATCGTGCTTGGGCGGGATAACCAGATCAAAGGCGCCGACCGGCACCCGGGGGTCCTGGAGCTGGACCACGAAGGTGCGGCCCTTGCTCCAACGGCGCAGGCGCAGGGAGAGGGGCAGGGTCGCCCGGCCGGCGGCGATCCAGATGTCGGGCCAGGGCGGGGCGATGTCGCTATCAGCGGAGAGGGAGCGTAAGGGCGCGAGGTTCAGCCACCAGGGCAGGGCGCCCAGGCGGCCGCGCCAGCCGATCCGCTTGACGCTCAGCTCAATGGGCCGAAGCCCAGCCAGGGCCTCGGCCAGGCCGAGCCCCTGGTTCTCGATGCCTGTCCGGCCGTCAGAAACGACCCAGACCCGAAGCGGCGTATCGTTGGAGGTGGTCACAGGCCCGTCCATCCCAGCGCCGGGACGGCGCTGCGGTCATGGGAATGTCCGATCATTACGGCGCCGGCGTGGCGCGCTCAGATCCAGTCGACCTTGAGAACCTCGTAGGAGCGGACGCCGCCGGGGGTGTTCACCTCCACCACGTCGCCGATCTCCTTGCCGATGATGGCGCGGGCGATCGGGGAAGAGATCGAGATGCGGCCAGCCTTCACGTCGGCCTCATGCTCGCCGACGATCTGGTAGCGGGACTCTTCTTCAGTGTCCTCGTCGACCAGGGAGACCGTGGCGCCGAACTTCACCTGTTTGCCGGAAAGCTTCGAGACGTCGATCACCTGCGCACGGGCGAGCTTGTCCTCGATCTCGGCGATCTGGCCTTCGATCCAGCCCTGCCGCTCCTTGGCGGCATGGTACTCAGCATTCTCCGACAGGTCGCCGTGCTCACGGGCCTCGGAGATCGCAGCGATCACAGACGGCCTCTCGACCGTCTTCAAACGCTTCAGTTCTTCGTCGAGAGCCTGATAGCCCCCGGCGGTCATCGGGACTTTTTCCATGGCGGATGAGGACTCGGGTAGTGCGCCTAAGGGAATTCTCCGGCCGCGGGCGCCAACGTCCGGGGGGGAGACGATATGAGTGTGCGCTGCGAAACGCAAGGGTCGGCGGCGGGTTCAAGGCGCCGCGCCGGCCAGCCGGCCAGATCGGTCAGGCGCTCTCGCTGACGACGCAGCCGCGCAGTTCGGCCTCGTCGGGCGCCTCATAGGCCTTTTCCGTGAAGTGGAACATCTCCGGCGTCACCAGCAGGCGGAAGCCCTCGCCGCTCACCTCCTGGCGACCCAGCACCCGCTCGCGCCGAACCTCGGCCGGGGCGGTGACGAAGTGGAACTGGATCGGGATTTCAACGGCCTCGGCGATCTGGGCCACCCGCTGGCGGTCGCTGCGCCGCATGAGGCCAAGGTCCATCACCACAGAAGTCCCCGCCGCCAGCACGCCGGCGGCGGTGGACCAGATCTGCGCCTCGCAGCGATCGACCCGGTCCATCATCCACTGGAACTCCAGGGGCTCGGGCATGTCGGGGCCGAACAGGCGGCCCATCCAGTCGTCGATAGCGAAGGCCACCGCCGGCAAGCGACGGGCCAGGTCCCGGGCATAGGTGGATTTACCGGCGCCCTGGGGCCCGAAGATCACATGCAGCGTGGCGGTCATGGGGCGGGCTTTATCGGACCGAGAGGCCGCCGTCGATCACCAGTTCAGCGCCGGTGACATAGCGGCTCTCGCTGCTGGCCAGCCACAGGACGCCATCGGCGATGTCGGCCGGGTCGCCCTTGAAGCCCAGCGGCGTGGCGACGCTGGCCATGGCGTCAAGGCTGGCGGCGCGCTGCGGCCCGGCGTTGGACCCCGGCCCGCCGGTGCCGATGATGGTGTCCCAGATGGGAGTCTCGATGATGCCCGGATGGACGGAGTTCACCCGCACCTTGTCGCCGGCCGCGGCGCATTCCAGGGCCACTGACTTGGTGAACAGCCGCACCGCGCCCTTGCTGGCGCAGTAGCCAGCCAGGGAAGCCGCGCCCTTCAGCCCGGCCACCGAGGACATGTTGATGATGCTGCCGCCGTCGCCGCTCTGACGCATCAGGGGCAGGGCGTGCTTCACGCCCAGGAAGACGCCTTCCACATTGACCGCCATTTGCTTGCGGAAGTCGGCCAGGCTCATGTCGAGCACCGAGCCGCCCAGACCGATGCCGGCGTTGTTGACCAGGATGTCCAGGCGGCCGTGCGTCTCGCGCACCGAGGCGATGACCTGGACCCACTCGCCCTCGTCGGTGACGTCCTGGTGGAGATAGCTGGCTTGACCGCCGCGCTGGACGATGTCGGCCGCCGCTGCGGCGCCAGCCGCATCGGTCAGGTCGGTGAGGACCACCTTGGCGCCCTCGGCCGCCAGTCGCTCGGCGCAGGCGCGCCCGATGCCGCTGGCCGCCCCGGTCACCAGGGCCACCTTGCCGTCCACCCGTCCCACCATGATCTGTCTCCGTCCCTGTGCGTCTGGTTGCGCTTTGGAAACGGGGTTAGCCCAGGGGGAGGGGCGTGGGAAGCCTCACTGCGCGCCGCTCAACCGACGCGCGCCAGCCGGAGCCCCATCCACCAGGGACAGGGCTCCGCTGGAGAGGCGCCCGTCAGGTCAGCGCATATAGGTCGGGCTGCCGCCGGCGGTGAGCAGGCCAAACAGCATGGCCCCCCCGAGCAGGACGATCAGGGCGACGACCATCAGGTCAGTGGCGCCCTCGAACTTTTGCAGCAGATGCCGGCGCCTCGGCGGATGGGCGGTTTCGTGGCCTTCATCCAGATGCATGGCGAGCTCCCTAAACAGTCTTCTGGTTGCGGGCCTTGGCTCTACGCCAGGGCTCGATGCCGGACTGCGACAGGCGTCACGGGAGACGCTGCATTGCGGGCGACCGCATAGTCTGTACTGGGCCGCCCGTAAGCGCCCGTGCCTGTCTAAGCCAGGCGACAGACAAAAGCCTGCGCCTGACTCGGGGCCGCGTCAACGCTAACCGAACAGTGTTTTTATCAAATTCGGCAAAAAGAGGTCATTTCTGACGAATTAGTCAAAACTGACCTCCGGGCCTAGCCGTGGGCGTAGCTCTGCAGGGGGCGCACATCCAGGGTGTCGGTGGCCGTGGCCACGATGGCCTGGGCGGCGGCCAGGGCGCCGGCTGCGGTGGTGAAGTAGGGGGTCTTCATCATCAGGGCCGTGCGACGGATCTCGAAGGAGTCCGACAGGGACTGCTTGCCTTCGGTGGTGTTGAAGACAAGCTTCACCTCGCCGTTCTTCATGGCGTCGACGATGTGTGGCCGTCCCTCCAGCACCTTCTTGACCAGCTGAACCTTCAGTCCCTGGGCGGCCAGGTAGTCGCAGGTGCCGCTGGTGGCCAGGATGGTGAAGCCCTGCTCGATCAGCAGGCGGACCGGGGTCAGAATCCAGGGCTTGTCGCTGTCCTTCACGGACACAAAGACCGCGCCGGACTTCGGCAGGACCACGCCGCCGCCCAGCTGGCTCTTGGCGAAGGCCCGGGCGAAGGCGGCCGAGGAGTCCGGCTCGCCCTCGCGGCGCCAGTCGAGGCCCATGACCTCACCGGTGGAGCGCATCTCTGGGCCGAGCACGGTGTCGACGCCAGCGAAGCGGGCGAAGGGGAAGACGGCTTCCTTGACGGCCACATGGTCATAGGGCGCGTCCACCAGGTTGAACTCGGCGAGCTTGCGCCCGGCCATCACCTTGGCGGCGATGGCGGCCAGGGGGCGGCCGATGGTCTTGGCCACGAAGGGCACGGTGCGGCTGGCCCGAGGATTGACCTCAAGAACATAGATGCGGGGGCTCTCGCTGTGCGGCTCTTCGATGGCGAACTGCACGTTCATCAGGCCGCGCACCTGCAGGGCGTGAGCCATGGCCTCGGTCTGGCGCTTCAGCTCGGCGATGGTCTCGGGCTTCAGCGAGAAGGGGGGCATGGAGCAGGCGCTGTCGCCGGAATGCACGCCGGCCTCCTCGATATGCTCCATCACGCCGGCCACGAAGACGGCCTCGCCGTCGCACAGGGCGTCGACGTCCACCTCGGTGGCGCGGGACAGATACTGGTCCAGCAGGACCGGGCTGTCGCCGGACACCTGCACGGCGTCGCGGACGTAGCGGGCCAGCTGCTCGTCGTCGCGGATGATCTCCATGGCCCGGCCGCCCAACACATAGGAGGGGCGGATCACCACCGGATAGCCGACCTGGTGCGCGGCCTTGAAGGCCTCTTCGTCGGACCGGGCGATGGCGTTGATCGGTTGGGCGATCTTCAGGCG
This sequence comes from Caulobacteraceae bacterium, assembly GCA_027489335.1. GTDB lineage: Bacteria > Pseudomonadota > Alphaproteobacteria > Caulobacterales > Caulobacteraceae > Phenylobacterium. The sequence continues at coordinate 341,629 of JAIXZX010000004.1, forward strand.
GTGCAGCAGCTGCTGGAAGCGCTCGCGGTCTTCGGCCAGGTCGATGGCGTCAGGGCTGGTGCCCAGGATCGGAATGCCGGCGTCTTCCAGGGGCTTGGCGAGCTTCAGCGGCGTCTGGCCGCCGAACTGGACGATGACGCCCAGCAGGGTCCCACGGGTGCGCTCGACCTCAATCAGCTCCAGCACGTCCTCGGCGGTCAGGGGCTCGAAATACAGCCGGTCGGAGGTGTCGTAGTCGGTGGAGACGGTCTCGGGATTGCAGTTGACCATGATCGACTCCACCCCGATGTCGGCCAGCGCAAAGGCGGCGTGGCAGCAGCAGTAGTCGAACTCGATCCCCTGGCCGATTCGGTTGGGGCCGCCGCCTAGAATGATCGCCTTCTTGGCGTCGGTCGGCTCGCTCTCGCACTCAGGGATCTGCCCGAGCGCGCCGGTCTCATAGGTGGAATACATGTAGGGCGTCTCGGCGCGGAACTCGCCGGCGCAGGTGTCGATGCGCTTGAACACCGGACGCACGCCCAGGCCCCGGCGCTGCTCGCGCACCTCGGCCTCGGTGGTGTGGGTCAGGGCCGCCAGGCGTGCGTCGGAGAAGCCCTGGGCCTTAAGGGTGCGGAAGGCCTCGGCCGTGCCGGGCAGGCCGTCGCGGGCGACCCGGGCCTCCTCGGCCACCAGATGCTGGATCTGGCGCAGGAACCACGGCTCGTAGGAGCAGGCGGCGTTCACCTCTTCGACGCTCAGGCCGTGTCGGAAGGCCTGGGCGATGACCAGCAGACGGTCGGGGGTGGGTTGGCCCAGGGCGCGGACAATGGCGGCGTGACCCATCTCCGGATCACCAGCGTTCTCGATGGCGATCTCGTTGAGGCCGTTGAGGCCGGTTTCCAAGCCGCGCAGGGCCTTCTGCAGGCTTTCGGCGAAGGTGCGGCCAATGGCCATGACTTCGCCCACCGACTTCATGGAGGTCGACAGGGTCGCCTCGGCGCCCGGATACTTTTCGAAGGCGAAGCGGGGAATCTTGGTGACGACATAGTCGATGGACGGCTCGAACGAGGCCGGCGTGGCCCCGGTGATGTCGTTCATCAGCTCGTCCAGCGTGTAGCCGACCGCCAGGCGGGCGGCGACCTTGGCGATGGGGAACCCGGTGGCCTTGGACGCCAGCGCCGAGGAGCGCGACACCCGGGGGTTCATCTCGATGACCACCATGCGGCCATCGGCCGGATTCACCGCGAACTGCACATTGGAACCGCCGGTCTCCACGCCGATCTCGCGCAGCACGGCGATCGAGGCCGCGCGCATCCGCTGGTATTCCTTGTCGGTCAGGGTCAGGGCCGGGGCGACGGTGATGGAGTCGCCGGTGTGAACGCCCATCGGGTCGATGTTTTCGATGGAGCAGACGATGATGCAGTTGTCCGCCTTGTCGCGGACGACCTCCATTTCGTACTCCTTCCAGCCGAGCACGCTCTCTTCGATGAGCACCTCGGTGGTCGGCGACAGGTCGAGACCCCGCTCGACGATCTCGCGGAACTCTTCGACATTGTAGGCGATGCCGCCGCCGGTGCCGGCCAGGGTGAAGGAGGGCCGGATGATGGCGGGCAGGCCCACGAACTCCAGACCTTCCAGGGCCTCGTCCATGGTGTGGGCGGCCTTGGACTTGGGGCTTTCCAGCCCGATGGCGTCCATGGCGTCCCGGAACTTCTGACGGTCCTCGGCCTTGTCGATGACCTCGGCGCGGGCGCCGATCATCTCCACATTGTAGCGCGCCAGGGCGCCGGAGGCCTCGAGCGCCAGGGCGGTGTTCAGGGCCGTCTGGCCCCCCATGGTCGGCAGCAGGGCGTCGGGGCGCTCCTTGGCGATGATCTTCTCGACCATCTCTGGCGTGATGGGCTCGATATAGGTCGCGTCGGCCACATCCGGATCGGTCATGATCGTCGCCGGGTTCGAATTGACCAGGATGATCCGGTAGCCTTCGGCCCGCAGAGCCTTGCAGGCCTGGACGCCGGAATAGTCGAATTCGCAGGCCTGGCCGATGACGATCGGGCCGGCGCCGATGATGAGGATCGAAGAGATGTCGGAGCGTTTGGGCATGTTTTTTCCGCGCGCAAGGACGGCCGCGCACATCAGCGCGCCCGACACCGGTCAGAATGCAGGTTAAGTCGCCCGTTTAGAGAGGGAGTCGGGACCGTGCAAGCGCCGCCTTCACCGCAGGGGTTAACAACCGTCCCTAGCGGAATGGGACGGTCCTGAAACCAAAGAAGGCCGGCGCTCGCGCGCCGGCCTTCCGGAAGGTTCTTGCATTAGGCCTTCGGGCCTGCGGGATCAGACCTGCAGGTTGGAAGCCGCCATCTTGCCGCTGCGGCGGTCACGTTCCAACTCGAAGGTGATCTTGTCGCCTTCATTGAGCGTGCGCAGGCCGGCGCGCTCAACGGCGGAAATGTGAACGAAAACGTCGGGGCCGCCTTCATCGGGGGTGATGAAGCCGAAGCCCTTTTGGCCGTTGAACCACTTTACGGTGCCGGTAGACATGGAGAGTATCAGTCCTTGGAGAGATCAGCCGCCCGCAAACCGTTCATTATGCGGGGGATCAAGATCGGCAGGGCTGGGGCAGAGGTGTCCGGGCCGGGAAATAGGCTGGAAAGTTCGACCGCACCCTAACGAGATTGACTTTAAAAATCTGGCCGAAATTCCGCCGAACCGCAAGTTGAATCACCGCGTTCTGCGCCGCTGAAAGCGTCCCGATCTGGCGCCCTCGCCACTTCCCCGATTCGCCTGCGACGCGATCAGCGCCTCGCCAGTTAGGCATGGCTGGGTTGGCCCGCTGCGTGCTACGGGGTCATGCGGGAGGACCATTATGAGAAAATTAACCCTTATCGGCCTGTTCGCGGCGACCCTGCCGGGCCTGGCCTTCGCCGCCCCCAGTCAGCCGCCGGCCCTGGAGACCGCGCGGACCTCGCCGCTGAGCCTCTCCCTGCCGCAGGATGACGAGCCCAAGGGTGAGAAGGTCCGCATGACCGTGGTCCAGGCGACGCTGGCGCCCGGCGAAAGCCTGCCTGACAACGCCCGCACCGCCCTGCGCTACATCTATGTGAAGTCTGGCCGTCTGCAGGTCTCCAACCTGGTCACCGGTGATCAGCAGGATGTCGAAGCCGGCGAATTCGCCGTGGAGTCCGCCGGTCAGTGGCACACGGGCAAGGCCATGGGCGCCGAGCCCGCCGAGGTCCTCCTGATCGAGCAGGCGCCCGCCGACCTCTGAACCGCGGTGGGTCGGTCGCCGGGCGCAGACGCCTGATGACGGACCTGCGCCGATAGAGCCTTGCCCAAGCTGGGCCGCCCCGGCAGTTTGGCCACCGGCAGATTCCGCTGCCGCCTTTCCGAAGAGACGCCGTGCCTGCTGTCACCGCCGACGACCTCTCCGCCTTGATGTCCAGGGTCGCCGCCGGCGATCGCGAGGCCCTGCGACAACTTTATCAGGCCACCTCCTCGAAGCTATTTGGCGTCTGCCTGCGTATCCTCTCCGACAAGGATGAGAGCGAGGACGTGTTGCAGGAGGTCTATGTCACCATCTGGCGCCGCGCTGACCGGTTCGACGCCGGCCGGGCGAGCGTGATGACGTGGATTTCCACCATCGCGCGCAACCGGGCCATCGACCGCCTGCGCGCCCGCGGGCCGCTGGCGCATGCCGAGCAGATCGACGAAATGGAGATCGCCGACGGGGCCCCGAGCGCGACGGCCCTGCTGGAGTCCGCCGATCAGGTCGGCGCCCTGCAGCGGTGTCTGGCGGAACTGGACGACCGGACCGAACAGGCGATCCGCACCGCCTTCTTTGAAGGCGTCACCTATGAGGCCCTGGCCCAGCGGCTCGATACGCCGCTGGGGACGGTCAAGAGCTGGATTCGGCGGGGGCTGATGAAGCTGAAAGGGTGCCTGGAGCCATGAGCGACACGGGTCCTGAAATGAACGAACCGGAAGCCCTGGCGGCCGAACACGCCCTGGGGGTCCTGACTGCGCCGGAACGGGCGGCCGCAGAGCGTCGCATGGCCAGTGAGCCTGCCTTCGCCCAGGCGGTGGACGCCTGGCGCCAGCGTCTGGCGCCCCTGGTGATGGAGATCGCCCCGGTCGCCCCCTCCGACGAGGTGTGGCCCAGGATCGAACGCGCCCTGCCGGTCAATGACAACAATCCGCAGCTGGCCCGCCGGCTGGCCTTCTGGCGCAGCGCCACGGTGGGAGCCATGGGCCTGGCCGCTGCCAGCCTGATGGTCGCCGTCTATCTGGGCAATCGTCCGCCGGTGGTCATTCCGGCAGAGGCGCCGGCGGCCATGCCGATGCTGAACGCCAGCCTGAACACCGAGGGGGGGCAGCCGCTGTTCGTGGCCTCCTACGATCCGGTGCGTGAGGCGCTGATCATCACGTCCCTGGTGCCGCCGGGGACTGATCCCCTGCATGTCCATCAGGTGTGGCTGATCCCGCCGGAGGATGGCGTGCCCCGCTCGCTCGGCATGGTGGAGCCCGGCACGGCCAAGACCGTGCCCCTCGACGCCTCGATTTCAGAGCTGGCGCATGAAGGCACCGAGATCGCGGTCTCCGTGGAGCCGCCTGGCGGGTCGCCGCAAGCCGGCCCCAGCGGACCGGTGGCCGCCATCGGGGCGCTCGGCGAAATCTAGGAGCCGAGGGCGCCGATCAGGCCGCCTGCGCGGCAATCCCCTCGCCGACGTCTCAGCGGGCGTCGTCCATCAGCTTGGCGAAGCGGTCGAACAGGTAGAGGGAGTCCGTCGGCCCCGGCGACGCCTCCGGGTGATGCTGCACGGAGAAGACCGGGCGGTCCTTCAGGGCGATGCCGGCGTTGGTGCCGTCGAACAGGGAGACGTGGGTCTCCGTCACCGGCGGCGGCAGGCTGTCGCGGTCGACCGTGAAGCCGTGGTTCATCGAGACGATCTCCACCTTGCCGGTGGTCAGGTCCTTGACCGGATGGTTGGCCCCGTGGTGGCCCTGATCCATCTTCACCGTCCGGGCGCCGAGCGCCAGGGACAGCATCTGGTGACCCAGGCAGATGCCGAACACCGGCACGCCGCTGTCGACCAGCTTGCGGATCTCCGGCACCGCATAGGCGCCAGTGGCCGAGGGGTCGCCGGGGCCGTTGGAGAGCAAGATGCCCTGCGGCTTGCGGGCCAGGACGTCTTCGGCCGAGGTGGAGGCCGGCAGGACGGTGGCCCGGGCCCCGACGCTGGTCAGGGCGCGCAGGATGTTGCGCTTGACGCCGTAGTCCATGACCACGACCTCGAACTTCGGATCCGGCGCCGGCTGGGCGTAGCCCTCAGGCCAGTTCCACAGGCCCTCGCCATAGACGAAGGGCTGCAGGCAGGACGCGTCCTTGGCTAGGTCCAGGCCCACCAGACCGTTCCACTGTCGGGCCTTGGCCACCAGGGCCTCGAGGTCGAAGCGCCCTTGAGGATCGTGGGCGATCACCGCGTGGGGCATGCCCCGCTCGCGGATGCGCCGGGTGAGCGCTCGGGTGTCGACGCCGGCCAGGCCGACGACGCCGCGGCGGGCCATCCAGCTGGCCAGGTCGGAATCGGAGCGCCAGTTGGCCGGGGCGGTGGGAACGTCGCGGAAGATGGCGCCCCGGGCCGAGGTCTCGGCCGCGCCGGACATCTGTTCGATGTCCTCCACATTGGTCCCGACATTGCCCATGTGCGGGAAGGTGAAGGCCACGATCTGGGCCATATAGGAGGGATCGGTGAGGATCTCCTGATAGCCGGTCATGGCGGTGTTGAAGCAGACCTCGCCGACGGCGTCGCCCACGGCGCCGACCCCGATCCCCTGCAGGATGGTCCCGTCCGCCAGGGCCAGCACGCCGGTCGCGCCGGAGAGAAGTTGGCTCGTCATGGGGGACTCCTATCAGGGGCGGGCTATGGTCGCAAAAAGGCGGGCCAGGGTGAACCCCGCCCGCCGTGCAAACGGCGGCGTAGGTACTGAGTCCCGCCGCCCGGGTCAATGCAGGGTGACCCCACCGGCCGGTCGGACTAGGCTTTCGACCCATATGCCGACCAATAGCAAGGGGGATGCATGTCAGAGCCTGGCCATATCGATCCGGACCGCGAGGCCTGGGCCTTGTTCAAGAGCCTGCCGCGGGACCAGCCGATCCACATGCTGAACCTGATCCGCCTTCGTTCCATGGCGGACTATCCCGCCGATCACCCCGATCATGGCAAGGGCCTGACCGGGCGCGAGGCCTACCAGGCCTATGGCCGGACCACCGTCCACATCTTCAAGCGTCTGGGCGGCGCACAGGTCTGGGTCGGGGCGCCGGAGGTGACCCTGACCGGGCCGCAGAGCGAGGCCTGGGACATCGCCTTCATCGCCGCCTATCCCAACGCCGAGGCCTTCATCTCCATGGTGCGCGATCCCGAGTACCAGACCCTGGTGGTCCACCGGACAGCGGCCGTGGCCGATTCCCGCCTGATCCGCATGGCCCCGGCTGAGCCCGGGGAAGGGTTCGGGGAATAGGCCCTAGCCGTCCAGCACCTCCGATATGGCGCCGAACAGGGTCTCGGCGCGGATGGGCTTGGCGATGTGGCGGTCGGCGCCAGCCGCTGCGCTGGCGTCGCGATCCTCCGGCCCGGCATTGGCCGAGACCACGATGATTGGCACACGCTGGCCGGAAGGTTCATTGGTGCGGATGGCGGCGATGGCTTCGAACCCGTCCATCACCGGCATGCGCAAATCCATCAGGACCAGGTCGAAGGCGCCATCCTGCAGCGCGCTGACCGCCTCTGCTCCGTTTTCGACGCTGACCACCTCGACCCCCGCGGCGTCGAGCATCAGCTCCACCACCTTGCGGTTGGTGGGGTTGTCGTCGGCCAGCAGGACCCGCAGGCCGCCATCGGGACTGACCGCCGCTGCTGACGCCTGGGGCCCCGGGGCGGGGCCAAGTTCATATTGCAGCAGGCCGGCCACCAGGCTCTCCAGCCGCGCCCCCGAGGCCGACAGCTCGGCCAGGATCGCCCGCTGAGACTCGTCCAAGGGCGTGGCCTCCAGGGCCTGGGTGAGGCCCATCACCCCGTTCAGGGGGGTGCGCAGCTCGTGGCTCATATCGGCGAGGAATTCGCTCTTGGCCCGGCTGGCGGCGGCCTCTCGGAGGAGGGCTTCAGCCAGCTTCTCAGCCTGGCGCTTCATCTCGGTGATGTCGACCCGCAGGCCGATCAGACCGCCGTCGGCGGTGCGGCGATCCTCGATCATCAGCCAGCGACCATCGGAGAGCTGCTGCTCCAGGCGCTCGCCGGTGGGATTTTCGAGCTTGGCGAGCCGCTCGGTCAGCCAGGCTTCCTCGCGCCCTGCGGCCTCCGGATAGTCGCCCCGGGCCACCCCGATCCGCAGGGTTTCGGCCAGGGGGCGGCCGGGGGCGAAGAGGTCGGCGGAGCGGTGATAGATTTCGGCGTAGCGCTGGTTCCAGTGCACGTAGCGCCCCTCGGCGTCGAGGAAGACGACGCCCTCGGGAAAGGCGTCGATAGCCGCCTGCAGTCGCGCGGTGGCGTCCGCGGCCTGGCTTTCGCCGCGGGTCAGCGCCCCACCGCCGATCCACCGGTCCAATAGTCGGACCACGGCGCGCCCCACCGCGCCGATCCCCACCCCTGACATACGCTACTCCTACACCCTTGAGGTGCAGTGACAGGACCCGACAGGTATTGCGAAAGTCCTGCCAGAAACGCACAGGAGGCGTTCAGGACGCAGTTGACCACCAGATGGGCGTGAATATCGATCGGGCGCCGAAGCCATGGGCGATGTTCGCAAATCCGCGCTTCGGGGTTATGAGGCCGGCATGACGATCACCACCCTCGGCTTGGACGCCGACGACACCCTCTGGCACAATGAAACGATCTTCCGGCTCACCCAGGCGCGGTTGTTCGACCTTCTGTCCGATGTGGCCGATGTCGACACCCTGGGCGCGCGTCTGGCCGAGGTCGAGCATCGCAATTTGCGGCTCTATGGCTATGGGGTGAAGGGCTTCACCCTGTCGATGATCGAGACCGCCATGGAGCTGACGGGCGGGGAGGCGCCGCCGCATATTGTCCGCGAAATCCTGGCGGCGGGCCGGGCCATGCTGACCGAGCCGGTGGAGCCCCTGCCGGGCGTAGATGACGCCCTGGCCATCCTGTCGGAACGCTACCGTCTGGTGCTGGTCACCAAGGGCGATCTGCTTCATCAGGAGCAGAAGCTGGCGGCCTCAGGCCTGGGCGATCTGTTCGTGGCCGTCGAAATCGTCAGCGAGAAGGACGCCTCGACCTATGAGCGGGTCTTCGCCCGCCACGGCACGGGCGCAGCCCAGGGCGCCATGGTCGGCAACTCCCTGCGCTCGGACATTCTGCCGGCGCTGGAGGCCGGCGCCTGGGCCGCCCACATCCCCTATGCGGTGACCTGGGCCCATGAGATGGCCGAGACCCCCACCGGCCATCCCCGGTTCGCCGAGTTGGCCAGCATCTCGGAGCTGCCCGCCTGGCTCGAAAAGGTGGGCTGAGCTGGCTGGCGTTTCGTCGGGGTCCTGGCGCATATGTCGGGGGTGAAGTTCGACGAACGGTTCCTCGATGAGATCAAGGCCCGCCTGCGCCCGTCAGATGTGATCGGGCGCACGGTGAAACTGCGCAAGCAGGGCCGGGAGTTCGTCGGTCTGTCGCCCTTCACCAAGGAGCGGAGCCCGTCCTTCTTCGTCAATGATGAGAAGGGCCAGTTCTTCGACTTCTCGTCGGGCAAGAACGGCGACCTGATCACCTTCCTGCAGGAGACCGAGCGGCTGACCTTCATGGAGGCGGTCGAGCGCCTGGCCGCCGAGGCCGGCGTGCCCATGCCTGCGCCTGATCCCCAGTCGGCCGAGCGCGACCGGGTGCGCCAGGGCCTGGCCGAATGGTTGGAACAGGCCAGCGCCTGGTTCCAGGCCGAGCTGCGGCGCCCCGTTGGCCGCGACGCGCGGGACTATCTGGCGGCCCGCGGTCTGCCTGAGGCGGAGTGGGCAAGGTTTGGCGTCGGCTATGCGCCGGGCGGGCGCACCGCGCTGAAGGACTATCTGGTGGCCAAGGGCGCACGGCCCGGCGAGCTGGTGGAAGCCGGCCTGCTGATCGCGCCGGAGGACGGCGGCGCGCCCTATGACCGGTTCCGCGACCGGATCATGTTCCCCATCGCCGATGGGCGAGGGCGCATCGTCTCCTTCGGCGGCCGGGCCATGGATCCCAAGGCCCGGGCCAAGTACCTGAACGGGCCGGAGACCTCCGTCTTCCACAAGGGCCATGTGCTCTATGGGATGGGCGAGGCCCGCAAGATCCTGGGGGCGGCGCCGTCGGGCGAGAGCCCGCCCCTGGTGGTGGTGGAAGGCTATATGGACGCCATCGCCTGTCACCGGGCCGGCGTGGCCGCCGTCGCGCCCATGGGCACGGCGCTCACCGAAGAGCAGATGGAGATGCTCTGGCGGCTGCATCCTGAGCCGACCCTGTGTTTCGACGGCGACCGGGCCGGGCGACAGGCGGCCTTTCGCGCCATGGACCGGGCCCTGCCGATCCTGAAGCCCGGCAAAAGCTTCCAGTTCTCCCTGGTGGAGGGCGGCAAGGATCCCGACGACGTGCTGCGTGAGCAGGGCCCGGTCGCACTGCGCCAGCAGTTGGCGGCCACCACGCCCTTCGCCCAGGCCCTGTTCGAGCGTGAACGGGATCTGGAGCCCCTGGACACACCAGAGCGGCGGGCGGGCCTGAAGGGCCGGCTGCGACAAGCCGCCGCGTCGATCGCCGATCCCGACCTGCAGCAGGCCTACCGGCAGGATCTGCTGGAGCGCTATGACGGCATCTTCCGCAAGGCTGACGCGCCCCAGGGCCAGCGGCCGCCGTGGCGGCCCACGGGGCCGCGGCAGGGGCGCTGGAAGGGCGCCGGCGCCTGGGAGAGTCCTCAGCCGCCTACCGCCCAGGGCAAGGCCGCCGCCGGGCGTCTGGCCACGGGGCTGGAGCCCGCGCCCGCCGCCCTGGCGGCCTATGCGCTCGCCCATCCGGCGGTTCTGGAGGCCCATCTGGAGGACGCCTTCGCCACTGACGGGTTCGGCGAACCGGCGCTCTGTGAATTGGTCAAGGAAATCATTCGCCTGCGGCTGGAGTCCGACCACCTTGACTCCGACAGCCTGACGCGCCATCTCGCATTATGCGGGTTTAATGCGCTGCTGACAGACATCGACCGGGCCGCTGCGAAATCGGGCGCGCCCTTTTTGAAACCGGATGTCTCCCTCGAAGCCGCGAATTCGCAGTGGTCGCAAGCCTTCGCCCGCCTTTCACGGCTGGCGTCGCTCGACAAGGCGCTCGACGCCTCGAAGGGAAACCTTCGGGGTCGTTCGGACATGGAAGCCTTCGAGCGTCTAAAGGGGGAACGCGACGCACTCAGACGCGCGACCAGAGAGTGGAACGATTGAAGCCGGTTTCGGGTCGTACTTAGACGGCCGTTGTCGGCCCCTGTTAGTCATGATCGGCCCGTTCCTTGCAGGAGGCGGCGGACCGAACCGGAGAATTCGATGAGCACTAATACGGCCGAAGCGGAAACGACCGAAGCCCAGACCAGCGATGGTCCGCTGCTCGACCTGACGGACGCCGCGGTCAAGAAGTTCATCAAGCAGGCCAAGACCCGCGGCTACGTCACGATGGACGAGCTGAACAAGGTCCTGCCGTCTGAAGAGGTCACCTCCGAGGCGATCGAAGACACGCTCGCCATGCTCTCGGAGATGGGCGTCAACGTCGTCGAGGCCGAGGAAGACGCCGAGGGCGGCGAGGTCGCCGTCCGCGAGGAGACCGCGGTCGTCGAGACGACCAAGGAGCCGGCCTACGACCGCACCGATGATCCCGTGCGCATGTATCTGCGCGAAATGGGGTCGGTGGAGCTTCTGTCCCGCGAGGGCGAGATCGCCATCGCCAAGCGCATCGAGGCCGGCCGCGACACCATGATCCGGGGCCTGTGCGAAAGCGCCCTGACCTTCGAGGCCATCATGGTCTGGCGCGAGGAGCTGGCCTCGGGCCGCATCCTGCTGCGCGAGGTCATCGACCTTGAACAAACCTATGGCGGCCAGAACACCGGAACCGAAGAAGAGACCGCCGAGGTCAAGCCGGCCGGCGAGCCGGCGCCCGGCGAGGCCAAGGCCGAAGGCGAGGGCGACGACGACGACGACGATTTCGACGACGGCGCCGGCCCCACCATCAGCGCCATGGAGGCCGAGCTGCGCGACGGGGTCATGGAGACCCTCGACGCCATCGCTTCGGAATTCGACGCCTTCCGCCGCCTGCAGGAAAAGCTGGTGGCCAAGAAGCTGGCCGGCGAAGACCTGGGCGACTCCGACCGCAAGGCCTTCGAGGCCGCCACCACGGTCATCGTCCAGCACCTGAAGACGCTGAAGCTCAACAACAACCGCATCGAGGCGCTGGTCGAGCAGCTCTATGCGATCAACAAGCGCCTGATGGGCCTGGAAGGCCGGCTGCTGCGTCTGGCCGACTCCTACGGCATCAGCCGCGTGGAATTCCTCAAGGCCTATTTCGGCGCCGAGCTCGATCCCAACTGGACCGACAAGGTCAAGGAACTGGGCGTCCGCTGGACCAAGTTCACCGAGAACGACGCCGGCCAGATCAGCGATATCCGCACCGAGATCGCCGCACTCGCCACCGAGACCGGCGTGGCCATCGACGACTATCGCCGCATCGTCCAGACCGTGCAGAAGGGCGAGCGCGAAGCCCGTCAGGCCAAGAAGGAAATGGTCGAGGCCAACCTGCGCCTCGTGATCTCCATCGCCAAGAAGTACACCAACCGCGGCCTGCAGTTCCTGGACCTGATCCAGGAGGGCAATATCGGTCTGATGAAGGCGGTCGATAAGTTCGAGTATCGCCGCGGCTACAAGTTCTCCA
>JAIXZX010000011.1 GCA_027489335.1 Caulobacteraceae bacterium
CGCGGAGACGAGTGCGCTGTCGGTGATGCGCACGCCGTGGTGGAGCTCGTACTTTTCCTTGAGGCCGCGCAGGATCGAGACCGTGTCCTCGACCGTGGGCTCGCCCACGAAGACGGGCTGGAAGCGGCGTTCGAGCGCTGCGTCCTTTTCGACATGCTTGCGGTATTCGTCGAGCGTGGTGGCGCCGATGACGTGCATCTCGCCGCGGCTGAGCGCGGGCTTCAGCAGGTTCGAGGCGTCCATCGAGCCTTCGCTCGCGCCCGCCCCGATCAGGGTGTGCATCTCGTCGATGAACAGGATGATCTGGCCTTCGGCCGCCTTCACCTCGTCGATCACGGCCTTCAGCCGCTCCTCGAACTCGCCGCGATACTTCGCGCCTGCGATCAGGGAGCCCATGTCCAGGGACAGGAGCTTCTTGTCCTTCAGGCTTTCGGGCACGTCGCCATTGACGATGCGCAGGGCCAAGCCTTCGACGATGGCGGTCTTGCCGACGCCGGGCTCGCCGATCAGGACGGGGTTGTTCTTGGTGCGCCGCGACAGCACCTGGATGGTCCGGCGGATCTCCTCGTCCCGACCTATGACGGGGTCGAGCTTCTGGTCCCGGGCGGCCTGGGTCAGGTCGCGGGCGTAGCGCTTGAGGGCGTCATAGCCCTCTTCGGCCGAGGCGGAATCGGCGGTGCGGCCCTTGCGGACGTCGCTGGCCGCGCTCTCCAGGGCGCTAGCCTTGACGCCTGCGCTCTTCAGGGCCTCGGCGGCCTCGCCTCCTTCGGCCGCGATGGCCAACAGCAGACGTTCGGTGGTGACGAAGGCGTCGCCGGCGGTCTTGGCGTCGGCCTCGGCCTTGGCGAAGACCCGGGCGCTTTCGGGCGCCATATAGAGCTGGCCTGAGCCCCCTTCGACCTTTGCGCGCTTGGCGAGCGCCGCCTCAACGGCGGCGTCGGCCTCATCGGGCCGGCCGCCGGCGCTCTGGATCAGGGCGCGGGACAGCCCGTCCTTCTCCTCGAGCAGGACCTTGAGCAGGTGGATGGGGGCAAGTTGCTGGTGCCGGCGGGCGAGCGCGAGGCTCTGGGCCGACTGGATCGCCTGTTTGGCGCGATCGGAATAGACGTCGATGTTCATGGCATCCCCTCGTTAGGCGGATTGACGGGACCTGCCTTTGAGCAAGCGCAAGCCCTCGTCGGCTCCAGACATAGGTGTGGCCGATGAGCCACACAAGCAGGGTGAACCGGCTTTCTGCAGCCGCCTTCCGACCGTCGGGGAGGCAACAAAACCGGCGTTCACCCCTTCCCCAGGCAAGTCCGGACGCATCGCGCCCGGGAAACACCCTTGTTTGCGTGGAGTCACATCATGAAAAAGGCCCTGGTCCTGGCGCTCGCGGGCGCGACGAGCCTGACCGCCGTCCCCGCCATCGCCGGCGGGTTCTACCTGCAGGAACAATCGGTCCGCGGCGCGGGCCGCGCCTTCACCGGCGAGGTCGCCGACACCGGCGTATCGTCCCTGTGGTGGAATCCGGCTGCCATCGCCCGGTCCCCCCGCGAGGTCTATGTGGGCGCGCACGCCGTGTTTGTGGACGCGCAGGTCGTCAATGACGGCTCGACCGTCACCTATCCCGGCGGCGTGACGGTTCCGGTGCAGGGGGAGCCCCGGGCCTTCAACCCGATCCAGAATGGCGTCGCACCAAACTTCGCCATCGCCACGCCGGTGGGCGACCGCTTCGCGCTCGGCCTGTCGGTAGCCGCGCCCTACAACTTCACCACCGAGTACCGGGACAACGCCTGGGCCCGCTATGACGGCTTGGAGTCGGGCCTCACCACCGCCGACATGCAGCTAACCGGCGCCATGCAGGTCACCGACTGGCTGGACCTGGGCGCCGGCGTCAGCGCCCAGTACACCGAGGCGACCCTGTCCACCGCCTATCCCAACCTCGCGCCCGGCGCGCCGGACGGCGTCTCTCAGCTGAAGGGGAACGGCTGGGACTTCGGCTGGACCGTGGGCGCCCAGGCCCGCTTCGAGGCCCTGACCTTCGGCGCCAGCTATCGTTCGGCCATCGAGCATGACCTGGAGGGCGATGTCCGGGTGGTTGGCCTCGCCGGTCCGCTCGCGCCGTTCAACACCGACACCGCCGGCTCGGCAGCCTTCTCGACGCCGTGGATCGCCACCTTCGGGGCCCGCTGGCAGGCCACCGAGCGCCTGGCTCTCAACGCCCAGGTCAACCGGATCGGCTGGAGCGAATTTGACGCGATCCAAGTCACCTCGCCCTCGGTCAACCAGACCCTGCCCCAGCGCTACAAAGACGTGACCACCGGCGGCGTGGGCGTCGACTACATGGTCAATCCGAGCCTGACCCTGCGGGCCGGGGCGCAATACGATCCGACGCCCACGCCCGACGACCTGCGCACCGCCCGGGTTCCGGACGGCGACCGCTGGCTCTACGGCGTCGGCGCCACCGCCCGGCTGACCGACAGCCTGCAGATGGATGCGGCGCTGTCCTACATCAGCTTCGATGAGAGCCGGATCAATCACGACACCACCTTCTATGAAGGCACCCCGGCCCAGACGGTCACCCGCCTGCGCGGCGATGTGAACGGCGAAGGCGCCATCCTGTCGCTGGGTCTTCGCAAGACCTTCTAGGCTGTCAAAGCCCTGGCCCGCTCAGTTGACCTCGGTCTTCTTGGGCGGGTCCGGCGGCAGGGGGGCGACGGGCACGCCGTCCTCCACCAGGGCCTTCACCTCGGCCGGCGTCGCCTGGCCATAGATGCCGCGATCCTCAGAGCGCCCCTCATGGATGGCGCGGGCCTCGGCGGCGAACGCGTCGCCGACATTGTCGAAATTCTCTTCCACATGGCGGCGCACCTTGCTGAGCGCCTCCATCATCACCGCCCGGGCCTGGGGCGGGAGGTCGGGGGTGTTGCGTTTCGTGCCGGCGACGGCGGGCGCCATGATCTGCTTGCGCACCTCGGTGCTTTCGCAGACCGGGCAGGACAGCAGGCCTCGGGTCTTCTGGTCATCGAAATCGCCCGACGCGCCGAACCAGCCTTCGAACTCGTGATCCCGGTTACAGACCAGGGCGTAGCGGATCATGACAGGGGCGCCGGACCGCTGAAGGCGCGCGCATTGGCCAGGGCGGGAATGGCGGTCCGCGCCTTGGCCACCTGATCAAGATCGAGGTCGGCGAACAGGACGCCCGGCTCGTCATGGTCGAGCTTGCCCAGCACTTCGCCCCAGGGCGCGATGGCCAGGCTGCGCCCATAGGTGCCGCGACCATCTTCATGGAAACCGCCTTGGGCCGGCGCGAGAACGAAGCTGCCGGTCTCGATGGCCCGGGCGCGCAGCAGCACCTCCCAATGGGCCTCTCCCGTGGGCCGGGTGAAGGCGGCAGGCACGGTGAGGATCTGCGCCCCGGCCTGGGCGAGCGCCCGATGCAGGGCCGGAAAGCGGATGTCGTAGCAGATGGTCAGGCCCAGCACCGCGCCCTCGGCCCGGACCACCACGGCCTTGTCGCCCGGCGTATAGGTCGCTGACTCCCGTGCAGTTTCGCCATTGGGCAGGTCCACATCGAACATGTGCAGCTTGTCGTAGGTGGCCGCGATATCCCCGTCCGGGGTGATCAGGGCGCTGCGGTTGGCCGCCTGGCCATCCTCGCGCCGGACCAGGGCCGAGCCTACCAGGATGGTGACCTGCAGCCGCCTGGCCGCAGCCCGCAGGCCCATCACCACCGGATCATCCTCCAGCGATGTCAGCTGCGGCGTCAGGCGCTCGCGGTCTTTCTGCAGCAGGTTGGTCCCCTCCGGCGTCAGGATCAGCCGGGCCCCGCCCTGGGCGGCGCGGCTGATCAGCGGCGCCACATGGTCAAGCGCCGCGGCCTGGCTGGCCGGGGTCCGGGTCTGGATGAGGGCGACACGCAGGGTCATGGGGTCAGCCTGGCGGCTCAGGCCTGGCCGAGCAGGGCGTCGAGTTCGCCGGCCCGCTCCAGCTCCATCATGTCGTCGCAGCCGCCGATGTGACGGTCGCCGATGAAGATCTGCGGGAAGGTGTTGCGGCCCGATCGCCGGTTCATCTCCTGCCGCTTTTCGGGGTCGAAGGCGGCCTCGATCTCGGTGAACTCGACGCCCTTCTTCTCGAGCAACGCCATGGCGCGCACGCAGTAGGGGCAGAAGGGCTTGGTGTAGAGTGTGACGTTTGGCATGGCTGGGATAAGGGGCGTCCGGATCGAAATGTCCAGACCTGGGCCTTAAGGCGACAGGTCATGAGGGAGTGGCTGCGGCTTTCACCCGCGCGACCACGGCGAGATCGACGCGCGCCGCCCCGGCGGCGAGCAGCGCGCGCGCGCAGCCCTGGGCGGTGGCGCCTGTCGTCAGAACGTCGTCGACCAGCAGGATGTTGCGCCCGGCCACCTGACGAGCCCGCTCCGGCGGCACATCGAAGGCGCCGGCCACATTGCGCTGGCGGCCCGAGCCGGACTTTCCCCCCTGGCTCTCGGTGGCCCGGCGGCGCACCAGGGCGTCGGGCAGATAGGCCCGGTCCCTCAAGCCTGCCAGCCCCCGGGCGATCTCCGCGGCCTGGTTGAACCGCCGGGTGAACAGGCGGCTGCGGTGCAAGGGAACCGGGGCGATAGCGTCGGCCTCCTCCACCAGCTGGTCGGCGGCCCGGGAAATCCAGCGGGCGAACAGCGGCGCCAGGTCCTGGCGGTCGGCATGCTTGAACTGCAGGATCGGATCGCGGGAGGTCTCGTCATAGAGACAGGCCGCCCTGGCCCGGGAAAAGGCCCGTGGGCGCGCCTCACAGGCCACGCACCGCGCGCCGGGACCCAGGGCGTATTCGAACGGCGCCCCGCAGCCGTCACAGACCGGCCCGTCGATGAAGGTGATCTTCATCCAGGCCTGCGCCGACAGGCCCGGCGACAGGGGCCTTGGCCCCGTATCCAGGGCGAGCGGCGGAAAGACGAGGTCGAGCAGGCCGCGCCCGGCCGATTTCAGCCGAAGCCCCGGTTTCCAGACGAGGCCCGACAGGCCATCTTGCAGGCTCATGTCACCTGCTCCCCCCAGACTCTTCGACCGCGCCCTGGTGCGCCGGCGCCTGACCCGCGCGGCCCCGGGCTTTCGCCACGCCGATTTCCTCCACCGCCGCGCCGCCCAGGACGCGGTGGAACGGCTGGAGGCGATCATGCGCGACTTCCCCACGGCCGTCGATCTTTCGGCGCGGCGGGGCGCCTTCGCCGAGGCCTTGGCGCAAAGCGACGCCCGTCCGCGCATCGGCGCGGTGATCGAGGCGGACTATTCCGTCGCCATGCTGGCCGGCCGCCCCGGCCCCCGGGTCGCCGTCGACGAGGAGCGCCTGCCCTTTGCGGCCGCCAGCCTCGACCTGGTGGTCTCGACGCTCAGCCTGCACTGGACCAATGACGTGGTGGGCGCGCTCATCCAGATCCGGCGCGCGCTTCGGCCCGACGGCCTGTTTATCGGCGCCTTCCTGGGGGGCTCGACCCTGTTTGAGCTGCGCCGCTCGCTGATCGACGCCGAGGCCGAGCTGACCGGCGGGGCCGGCAGCCGCATCTCCCCCTTCGCCGACGCCTCCGACGCCGCGGGCCTGTTGCAGCGAGCCGGCTTCGCCCTGCCGGTGGCCGATGTGGACCGGGTGACCGTGCGCTACGCCCATCCGCTGAAGCTGATGGCCGACCTGCGCCAGATGGGGGAGACCAATGCGCTCGCCGATCGCCACCCCCGGGCCCTGACCCGTCAGGTGCTGGCCCGGACCTTCGAGCTTTATCAGGAACGTTTTGGCGAGGCCGATGGCCGCATCCCGGCCACCTTCGAAATCCTCACCCTCACCGGCTGGGCGCCTCACGCCAGCCAGCAACAGCCCCTGAAGCCCGGCTCAGCCAAGATGCGCCTGGCCGAGGCGCTGGGGGTCGAGGAGAACCCGTTGCCGCGGGAGGAGGACTGAAGCCTCGTCCTTTAGCCCAGAGCGTCGGCGACGCTGATCAGCAGTTCGTAGATCTGGGCGCGCAGGGCGCCGGCGGCGGTGATGATCACCAGACCGAGCAGGGAGGCCAGCAGGGCGTATTCGATGGCCGTAGCGCCTGACGCATTGCGGACGAAGCGCCTCAGACCAGGTCGCGTAGCCAGGCCACCAGCGGGGCGTCGGCCGGCGGCATCGGGTAGTTTCGGAGCTCGTTTGGCTTCACCCATGCGAGGGCCTTGTGTTCTTTCGCGGTGACGAACCCGCTCCAGCGCCGACACAGATAGAGTGGCATCAGCAGGTGAAAGGACTCATAACCGTGACTGGCGAAGACGAAGGGCGCCAGGCAGGCGTTGGTCACCTGGATGCCCAGTTCCTCGTCCAGTTCGCGGATCAGGCAGGCTTCCGGGGTCTCGCCCGTCTCCACCTTGCCGCCGGGAAACTCCCACAGCCCGGCCAGCTGCTTGCCTTCGGGGCGCTGACAGATCAGGACCCGGCCATCGGTGTCTATAAGGGCCGCGGCGGCGACCAGCAGGAGGGGTTTCTCGCTCATGCTCTCTCCATTCCCGCCCTGGGCCCAGATTGCAACAGGACTGAGCAATCGCCCGGTCTCAAGCGGCCGCCGGTCCCTGTGGGTTGACTTCGCACCTGCGAAAGACGATGTCTGCCTCGCGCCCTGATTGGCGCTATCGGTGCTCCAGCCCGCGTGAGGGCCTCCTGAAACGGGGGTTCGGCCTGTTGAGCGCCCTAAGAGATCGCATAGATCGCCCCGCCACGCGGGGGCTTTCCCCAAACTGACCCGCGTCCAGCGACCCTTGCAGAGCAAGCGGCCGCGTTCGGCGCACTCCGAAAGACTGTAAGTCACTTGACCCAATTTTCTGAACTCGGCCTGGCCAAACCTCTTCTGAAGGCCCTGGCTGACCAGGGCTATGAGACCCCGACCCCGATCCAGGCCAAGGCCATTCCGGGCGTGCTGTCTGGCCGTGACATCCTGGGCATCGCCCAGACCGGCACCGGCAAGACCGCCGCCTTCGCCCTGCCGATCCTTCACCGCCTGGCGGCCGATCCCAAGCCCGCGCCCCGCCGCGGCTGCCGGGTGCTGGTCCTGTCGCCGACCCGCGAACTGGCCACCCAGATCGCCGAGAGCTTCCGCACCTATGGCCAGCACCTCGGCCTGACCGTCACCGTCATCTTCGGCGGCGTGAAGTATGGCGGCCAGATGCGCGCCATGGCGCCGGGCGTCGACGTTCTCGTCGCCACGCCGGGCCGCCTGATCGACCATCTGGGCGAGAAGACCGTCACCCTGCAGGGCGTCGAAACCTTCGTCCTCGATGAAGCCGACCAGATGCTGGACATGGGCTTCATCGTCCCCATCCGCCGCATTGTGAAGCACATCCCCGCCCAGCGGCAGAACCTGTTCTTCTCCGCCACCATGCCGACGGAGATCGGTAAGCTGGCCGGCGAACTTCTGAAGGACCCGCTGAAGGTCTCGGTCACCCCGCAGGCGACCACCGTCGAGCGCATCACCCAGAAGGTCCTGTTCGTCGAACAGACCCGCAAGCGCGCCCTGCTGGCCGAGCTGTTCGCCGAGAAGGACTTCAAGCGCGTCATCGTCTTCACCCGCACCAAGCGCGGCGCCGACCGGGTGGCCAAGAGCCTGGAACAGGGCGGCGTGGAAGCCTCGGCCATCCACGGCGACAAGAGCCAGGGCCAGCGTGAGCGGGCGCTGGCCGACTTCAAGGCCGGCAAGATCCGCGCCCTGGTGGCTACCGACATCGCCGCCCGCGGCATCGATGTCGACGCGGTCAGCCACGTGGTGCAGTACGAACTGCCCAACGTCCCGGAGGCCTATGTCCACCGGATCGGGCGGACCGCCCGGGCCGGCGCCGACGGCTCGGCCATCGCCTTCTGCGCCGATGACGAACGCAACCTGCTGCGCGACATCCAGAAGGTGACGCGCCAGACCATCCCGTCCTTCGATCGCCGCAACGACAAGGGCCTGGCCCTGATGACCAAGGCCATCGCCGACGTCACGCCAGAGGAACCCCGTCTGCCCTCGGGTCGCTCGCGCGATCCGCGCAATGACGTCCCGGCGGCCCTGCGCCAGACCCGCAATCGGCGTCCCGATCAGGGCCGTGGCGGCGGCGAAGGCCGCGGCGGCGGTCAGCCCCGTCGTGACGGCGCCAAGCCGGCGGCCCAAGGGGCCAAGGCCAGCGCCGGCGGCGGGGGCGGCGATCGCTTCCGCGGTCCCAAGCGCGAAGGCGCAGCCAAGGCCTGGAGCCCGATCGACTAGTTCAGGCGCAAATCTCACCGCGGGCGGCGACCCATTCGCCGCCCGCGCGTTGGGCCTTTGTATCGACTGGACCCGCGACCACTGCATGACTCTCCGAACCACCCTGCGCGCGGCGACGCGCCAGGATCACGACCGCGTCGACCAGCTTGGCGGCGCCTTCGACCTCACCCGACCCTCTGACTATCAGGCCTTTCTGACGGCCCACGCCGCGGTCCTGCCCGGCGTCGAGTCCGTGCTGAATTCAGCCCCGCCTGAAGACCTGCCGCCGGCATGGCTTGAGCGACGACGCACCGCGGCCCTGTCGGCCGATCTGGCGGCCCTGGGCCTTGCCCCACCACCGGCCGCCAGCCCGCTCATGCTGCCAGACCGCGCGACCCGTCTCGGCGCGCTCTATGTTCTCGAAGGCTCACGCCTGGGGGGAACGGTCCTGCGTCGACGCCTTGCGTCGGCCCAGCCTGGGGCGCCGGACGCCTATCTCGCTCACGGCGCCGACCAACCCTTCTGGCGCAGCTTCCTTGACTGGCTCGACAGCCAGGTTCTGAACGGGCCTGAGACCGAGGCCGCCATCAACGGCGCCAAGCAGGTGTTCCAGGCTTTCGAGAGGGCCTTCAGAGGCCAATCAGCCCCCGCGCGTTAGATCCTCCAATGCGGCGGCCGGTCGCAGCAATCGACCTCAATGGTCCGATACCCGACAGACTCAAGGTCGCATTTGCTATTGCATGGGCGGTGAAGCTCCCCGCCGACGCATCCCGCTCTCGCGTCTCCCCGCCCCCAGGAAATGAGATCGAGTTCGCGGCCTTGTCCGATGTCGACCTGACGAATTGTGACCGCGAACCCATCCATCTGCTGGGCCAGATTCAGCCGTTCGGCTTCCTGCTGGCGGTCACGGGTCAATGGATGGTGGCCCACGCCTCGGACAATGCGCAGGCCTTCCTGGGCTGCGCCGCCGATGACCTGATCGGCCAGTCGCTGACCGATGTGCTGGACGGTCACGCGGTCCATGAGATCCGCGGCCGGTTGCAGATCATGCGCGGCGCCGACTCCGTCGAGCGGGTGTTCAACCTGCCGCTCCGGGCCGGCGGCGAGCCGTTTGACGTCGCGGTACACTATTCTGGCGACCTGCTGGTGATTGAGGCCGAGCCCAGCCGCACCGACTCCTCCCTGGAGGCGGCCTCGGCCGTCCGGTCCATGGCCAACCGGGTCGCCGAGCGGAAGACCATCGAGGACATCGTCCACGAGGCCGCCCGCCAGGTGCGCGCCCTGACCGAATTCGACCGCGTCATGGTCTATCGCTTTGACCAGGACGGCGCCGGCGAGGTGATCGCCGAGTCTGTACGCCCGGGCATCGGCTCCTTCCTCGGCCAGCGCTATCCGGCCTCGGACATTCCGCAGCAGGCCCGCGCCCTCTATGAGCGCAGCTGGCTGCGCATCATCGCCGACATCAACGCCGAGACGCCCAAGGTGCGGCCCGCGCTTGGCCCCAGCGGCGGCCCGCTGGACCTCTCCATGTCGATGCTGCGGGCCGTTTCGCCGATCCACATCGAGTACCTGCGCAACATGGGGGTGGGCGCCTCGCTCTCCATCTCCATCCTGCGCCAGGGCAAGCTGTGGGGCCTGTTCGCCTGCCACCACTATGGCCCACACCACGTCTCCTATGAGCGTCGCACGGCCGCCGAGCTTTTCGGCCAGATCTTCTCCTACATGCTGGAGAGCCGCGAGCAGGAGATCGAGGCCCGCCATGTGGAGCGCGCGCGCAATCTGCATGACCGGCTGGTCAGCTCTGTCGCGACGGCGTCCGGACCGGAAAGCCTCACCCCCTTCATGGGCGAACTCTGCGCCCTGGCCGGTTGCGAGGCCGTGGTGGTGCGCATGGGCGGCCAGACCGCGAGCCACGGGGCTGGCCTATCGCCCGACCGACTGAAGACCCTGGTGACCTTCCTGGACGGCCGGGGAGCCCCTGGGGTGTTCCACACCCACCACCTCAGCGCCCACCTTCCGGAGGCCGAGGATTGGCGTGAGGCCGCCGGCGTCATCGCCGTGCCCCTCTCGCGGGAGCCAGGGGACTATCTGATCTTCCAGCGGGCCGAGATCGTCCGGGAGATCGCCTGGGCCGGGGATCCAAACAAGGCCGTCACCGTCGGCCCCATGGGCGCCAGACTGACCCCGCGCCAGAGTTTCGAGGTCTGGAAAGAGACCGTCCGCGGCCAGTCGCGGGCCTGGTCGGCCTCAGAGCTTGCAGCGGTGGACAGCCTGCGCCTGACCCTGCTGGAAGTGGTCATGCGGCTGACCGACTTCGCCCACGCCGAGCGCGGCAAGGCGCAGCACCGGCAAGAGATCCTGATCGCCGAGCTGAACCACCGGGTTCGCAACATCCTGGGTCTGATCCGCGGGCTGATCTCCCAGAGCCGGGACGGGGCCACCAACGTCCAGCAGTTCTTCGATGTGGTCTCTGGCCGGGTCCAGGCCCTGGCCAGGGCCCATGACCAGATCACCCAGCAGCATTGGGGCCCAGGCGCCCTGACCGACCTGATCCGAGGGGAGGCCGAAGCCTATCTGGCCGCCAAGGCCGATCGGCTGATCCTGACCGGACCTGAGGTGCTGATCGAGCCCCAGGCCTTTTCGACCCTGTCGCTGGTGGTGCATGAACTGGTGACCAACTCGGCCAAGTATGGCGCACTCTGCGACAGCCGCGGCCAAGTGCATGTGAGCTGGCGCACCGATGCTTCGGGCGCCCTTGACCTGGCCTGGCGGGAAGAGGGCGGGCCCGAGGTGCGCGTCCCGACCCGCCGGGGCTTCGGCTCCACCATCATCGAGCGCTCCATCCCCCACGAGCTGGGCGGCGAGGCGCAGGTCGTCTTCGATCCGGAGGGTCTGCAGGTGGCCCTGCGGGTGCCCGGGCGCTTTGTCGTCGAGGCGGTCGGCGCCCCCGACGATCCGAAGACCGCGCCGGCGCCAGACACCCGGACGCCCGGCCCCGAGCAGGTGCTGGTGGTCGAGGACAACATCATCATCGCCCTCGACCTGGAGGGCGTGTTGCTCAAGCTCGGCGCCGGCCAGGTGAATCTCGCCTCGACCGTCGCCTCTGCGTTGGAGGCCCTTGAGGCCGCGCGCCCGGACTTCGCCTTCCTCGATCTCAATCTGGGCGAGGAGACCAGTCTGCCGGTGGCCGACCGGCTGCTGGCCGATGGCGTGCCGTTCGCCTTCGGCACCGGCTTCGGCGACCAGGCCGACCTGCCCGAGCACCTGTCCGGCGTGCCGATCATCAGCAAGCCCTATTCGGAAAAAGCCCTGCGCGAGGTCCTGACCCGCCGGTCCTGATCGATCAGGACCGGTAGTCGCCGTTGATGGCGATGTATTGCTTGGTCAGGTCGCAGGTCCAGACGCTGGCGCTGGCCTTGCCGACGCCCACATCGATGAACACCTCGAGCTCCTGGCGCTTCATGTACGCGCTCATCTTGGCCTCGTCATAGGTCGGCGCGATGAGGCCGTCCTGCGCGGCCCAGTGCTCTCCGAAGCGGACCGACAGCTCGTCCCGGTTCACCGGCTCTTCGGTCTTGCCCACGGCCATGACGATGCGCCCCCAATTGGCGTCTTCCCCGGCGAAGGCGGTCTTCACCAGCGGGCTCTCAGCCACCGACCGGGCGATCTTGCGGGCGGAGACCGGGTTCTCGGCCCCGGCCACGGTGATCTTGACGAACTTGGTCGCCCCCTCCCCGTCCCGCACCAGCTGAAGGGCGAGGTCGAGCAGCACCGCCTCCAGCTTTTCGCGGAAGTCGGCCAGGCGCTTGTCGCCGGCCCGGGTGATCTTCGGCGCGCCGGACTGACCGGTGGCGAACAGCAGCAGGGTGTCGTTGGTCGAGGTGTCCCCGTCCACCGTCACGCAGTTGAAGGTGGTGCGAACATAGAGGTTCACCAGGCTCTGCAAGGCGGGCGCTGAGATGGCGGCGTCTGTGGCCACGAAGGCCAGCATGGTCGCCATGTCCGGGGCGATCATACCCGAACCCTTGCAGATCCCCGAGATCCGCACCGGGACCCCGTCGATCATAGCTTCTGCGGTGGCCCCCTTGGGGAAGGTGTCGGTGGTCATGATCGCCCGCGCCGCGGCGTCCCAGCCGTCGGCCGACAGCTTCTGCTCCACCTCGGGCAGGCGCTGGGTGATCTTGGCGTCGTCCAGCAGCACGCCGATGACCCCTGTGGAGGCCAGCATCACGTCCCGCTGGCGGCAGTCGAACCGCTTGGCCACCGCAGAGGCCACCCGGCGGGCGGCGTCGGCGCCGGGCTTGCCGGTGAAGGCGTTGGCGCAGCCGGCGTTGACCACCAGGGCGCGGGCCTCGGTCCCCTTGGTGGCGGCCAGCTGCTTCTGGCACCAGTCCACGGGCGCGGAGCCGACCTTGTGCCGCGTGAAGACCCCAGCCGCCGTCGTTCCCGGATTGAAGCTCACCAGCAGCAGGTCGTCGCGCTCATGCTTGTAAAAGCCGGCCCGGCCGACCGCCAGACGCACCCCGGCCACCGGCGGCATGGTGGGGAAGGGCACGACCAGGGGCGAGACCGGCAGGGCGCCCTTGGCCGGCTTCGGCGCGGGGGCCGGCGCGCTGTCCAGGGCGCGGCTGGCCTTGTCGGCCCGCTTGAGCGCGGCACGCTTCAGGGCGCTGGCCAGGGGATCGAGGGCTCGCTCGAGCTTTTGGCCCATGGCCTCGCCAACGCTCTCGGGCGCCTTGGGCGCCGGCTTGGCCTGCGTCTTCGCGGCCTTCGATGAGTCTGAGGGCTTCTTCGCCATCACTTGGGCTCCGGCGTCTTGGCGGCGGGAGCCTTGGGCGCAGCCGCCGCCGGCGCCGGCTTGGCGGGCGGGGCGGCGTCGGCCGGCTCCACTGGCGCGCCCGGCACATCCTCGGCGGCGCCGATCAGGGTCTCGACCTTGGCGCGACCGCGCAGCTTCTCCAGCAGATCGCGGACCTGGTCATAGGTCAGGAAGCGGATGATCTGGGGCCGGGCGGCCTCCAGAGTGATCGGCTCCTCCAGCCGCCGATCCTCGATGCGGACCACGGCGAAGCCGCCCTCGACCTCGAAGGGGCCGACGATCTCGCCGGCCTTGGCGTCCTTAAGGGCGCCCTCATAGGCCTCAGGCATGACGTCGGTGGTGAAATAGCCGAGATCGCCGCCGTTAAAGCGGGTGGCCGCATCGGTGGACCGCTCCATGGCCAGGGCCTCGAAGGAGGCGCCGGTGGCCAGCAGGCTCTTCACCGCCTCGCCCTCCTCCAGGGTCGCCACCAGGATCTGGCGGGCGCGGATCTCCTCCGACTGGCGGGCGAGCTTGAGCTGTTCCTGATAGAGGCCGCGGATGGCGTTCTCATTGACAGCGTCAGAGACGACGCTCTCGACGAGCATGTCCCCCAGAATACGCTCCCGGGCGGCCGCCAGCCGGCGTTGCGCCACCGGGTCCTCGTCCAGATTGCGGTTCAGGGCCTCGGCGGCCAGCAGCTTCTGGTCGATCACCTCGTCAAGCACCCGACGGAACAGGTCCGAGGAAATGTCCAGGGGCTCTCCTTCGCCGATCAGGGCCTGGGCGACGGCCTCACGCTTGACGTCGGAGGCCCAGACGGTCTTGCCGTCGACCCGGGCCACGGCCTCGTCGCCAGGCTGCGGCGGGCGCTCGTCGCCGCCGCGGTCGCCGCACGCAGCGAGGATCAGGCCGACGGCGGTGAGCACGGCCGCCAGACCGCCGAAACGAACAGGCTTTGCACGAGTCATGGGCAGCATCCCTGGAGCGCCGGACAGGACCGAAGGCGCAGTCCGTCCCTAGCCATTTCCCCCGCGGGATGCAAAGGTTGCGGCGATCATAGCTCGGCGTCCGCACCACAAGCAGATGGCCGGATCGTATTCATTCGGGAGAATTACATATGCGTGAAGCCGTTATCGTTTCCTATGCCCGCACCGGGCTCGCCAAGTCCGGCCGTGGGGGTTTCAACATGACCCCGACCATGAGCATGGGCGCGCACGCGGTGAAACACGCGGTCGAACGCTCGGGAATCGATGCGGCCGCCATCGAAGACTGCATTATGGGCAATGTGGCCCATGGCGCAGGCAATCTGGGCCGCCAGGTGGCCCTGCTGGCCGGCCTGCCGATCACCACCTCGGGTTCGACGGTCAACCGCTTCTGCTCCTCGGGTCTGAACACCATCGCGACGGCGGCCAACTATGTGCGCAATGACGGCGCCGATGCGGTTGTCGCCGGCGGCGTGGAGTCCCTGTCGATGCCCGGCGGTGGCGGCGGTCGTGAAAACATCGACCCGGCCCTGGTGCAGCAGTATCCGGCCATCTTCATGCCGATGATCGACACCGCCGACATCGTGGCCGAGCGCTACAAGGTCAGCCGTGAGGCCCAGGACCAGTACTCGCTGGAGTCCCAGCAGCGCATGGCCGCGGCCCAGCAGGCGCAGAAGTTCAAGGACGAAATCGTCCCGATGAAGACCAAGATGAAGCAGGTCAACAAGGAGACGAAGGAAGAGACCGTCGTCGACTACACGGTGGATCGCGACGAGTGCAATCGTCCCGACACGACCCTGGAAGGCCTGGCCAAGCTTCAGCCCGTCCGTGGCGAAGGCAAGTTCATCACCGCCGGCAACGCCAGCCAGCTGTCCGACGGCGCCGCCGCCGTGGTGATCATGGACTCCAAGGCCGCCGAAAAGGCCGGTCTGAGCCCCATGGGCGCCTTCAAGGGCTGGGTCGTCGCCGGCTGCGAGCCTGACGAAATGGGCATCGGCCCGGTCTTCGCCATCCCGCGCCTGCTGGAGCGTCATGGCCTGAAGATCGACGACATCGACCTGTGGGAGCTGAACGAGGCCTTCGCCTCGCAGTGCCTCTATTCCCGCGACAAGCTGGGCATCGACCCGGAGAAGTACAACGTCAATGGCGGCTCCATCGCCATCGGCCACCCCTATGGCATGACCGGCGCCCGTCTGGCCGGCCACATCCTGCAGGAAGGCAAGCGCCGCAACGCTAAGTACGCCGTGGTCTCCATGTGCATCGGTGGCGGCATGGGCGCCGCTGGCCTGTTCGAAGTCTACTGATCTTCGATCCGCATAGCTGATCTGGAAGGGCTCCCCGGCGACGGCGGAGCCCTTTTCCGTGCCTGGAACCCTCCGATTGCGGCTCCGCAGCGGGCCTTGCGTTGACACTGAGGGGGCCGCTGCTTAAGTCTCGGCCTCGCTCAAAGAGCGGGATTCCGGGCAGGCGAAGGTCAGACGGCGCGCCGTGCGCAACGCCCGCGACCCCGCATCGACCGCATTCTCGGACGCCCCCACACATGTTTTTCCAACGGCTCTTCGGCTCCTCTCCCGACCGCAAGGTCAAGGCCTTCCAGGCCCGGGTCGCCAAGATCAACGCCCTCGAACCCCAGCTGGAGGCGCTGTCGGACGAGGCGTTGCGCGGCAAGACCGAAGAGTTCCGGGCGCGCCTGGCCAAGGGCGAGACCCTGGACCAGCTGCTGGAAGAGGCCTTTGCGGTCGTCCGCGAAGCCTCCAAGCGCACCATCGGCCTGCGCCATTTCGATGTGCAGATGGTCGGCGGCATGGTGCTTCACCGGGGCGGCATTTCCGAGATGCGCACCGGCGAGGGCAAGACCCTGGTCGCCACCCTGCCCGTCTATCTGAACGCCCTGGAAGCCAAGGGCGTCCACGCCATCACGGTCAACGACTATCTGGCCCAGCGCGACGCCGAGTGGATGGGGCAGATCTATCGCTTCCTCGGCATGAGCGTCGGCGTCATCGTCCATGGCCTGTCCCAGGGTCAGCGCAAGGCCGCCTATCAGGCCGATATCACCTACGGGACCAACAACGAGTTCGGTTTCGACTATCTGCGCGACAACCTGGTCTACGAGGCCGAGGAGATGGTCCAGCGGGGCCATAACTTCGTGATCGTCGACGAGGTGGACTCCATCCTCATCGATGAGGCCCGCACCCCGCTGATCATCTCCGGCCCCACCGAGGACCGCAGCGAATTCTACAAGACCATCGACGTCCTGGTGAAGGAGCTGATCAAGGACCCGGAGAACTTCGACCTCGACGAGAAGCAGCGTCAGGTGCTGCTGACCGAGGTGGGCTCCGAGCGCATCGAGGAGATGCTGGAGCAGAGCGGCCATCTGGTGGAGGATTCCGCTGGCCTCTATGACCCGGCCAACGTCTCGTCGGTTCACCATGTGAACCAGGCCCTGCGGGCCAACGTCCTCTACACCCGCGACAAGGACTACATCATCCGCGCGGGCGAGGTGATCCTGATCGACGAATTCACCGGCCGCATGATGCAGGGCCGCCGCCTCTCCGAAGGCCTGCACCAGGCCATTGAGGCCAAGGAAGGCGCCCGGGTTCAGCCCGAGAACCAGACCCTGGCCTCGGTGACCATCCAGAACTATTTCCGCCTCTACAAGAAGCTGTCGGGCATGACCGGCACGGCGTCGACCGAGGCCCAGGAGTTCGGCGACATCTACAAAATGGAAGTCGTCGAGATCCCCACCAACCGGCCGGTCAGCCGGGTCGATGAGGACGACGAGGTCTATCGGACGAGCGCCGAAAAGAACCAGGCGATCCTCAAGCAGATCGCCGACTGCTACGTCCGCGGTCAGCCGATCCTGGTGGGCACGGTGTCCATCGAGAAGTCCGAGCTCCTGTCGGAACTGCTCAAGACCCACGTCTTCGAGCATGAGGGCCAGACCCGCACCGGCATTCCGCACAATGTGCTGAACGCCCGCTATCACGAGCAGGAAGCCCTGATCGTGGCCGACGCCGGCGTGCCCGGCGCGGTGACCATCGCCACCAACATGGCCGGCCGCGGCACCGACATTCAGCTGGGCGGGAGCATCGACATGCGCCTGTCGCGCTGGCGCGACGAGCAGCGCGGCCTGGGCATCGAACCGGACGCCGAAGCCTATGGCGCCCGGCGCCAGGAGATTGAGGCCGAGATCGTCGAGCTGAAGGAAAAGGCCCTGGCGGCGGGCGGCCTTTACGTGCTGGGCACCGAGCGTCACGAGAGCCGCCGGATCGACAACCAGCTGCGCGGCCGGACGGGCCGTCAGGGCGACCCGGGCCGCTCCAAGTTCTTCCTATCCTGCGAGGACGACCTGCTGCGCATCTTCGCCGGCGACCGACTGGACTCCATCATGCGCACCTTCGGTGTGCAGGAAGGCGAGGCCATCACCCACAAGTGGCTGAACGGCGCCATCGCCACGGCCCAGAAGAAGGTTGAGCAGCGCAACTACGAGATCCGCAAGAACCTCCTCAAGTACGACGACGTCGTCAACGACCAGCGCAAGGCCGTCTTCGAGCAGCGCCAGGAGTTCATGGAGGCCGACGACCTCACCGACGTCATCGCCGAGATGCGCGCCGACACCATCGAGGACATGATCAATCGCCACATGCCGCCCAAGGCCTATGCCGAGCAGTGGGACGTGGACGGTCTGGACGAACGGGTCCGCGAGATCCTCGGCCTGGATCTGCCGATCCGGGAGTGGGCCGCCGAGGACGGCATCGCCAACGAAGAGATCCACCAGCGGATCACCGAGGCCGCCGACGCCCGCGCCGCTGCGCGTGAAGTCAGCTACAGCTCCGAGCGCATGCGCCTCTTGGAAAAGAGCTTCCTGCTGCAGACCATCGACCTGCAGTGGCGAGAGCACCTGATGCACCTCGACCACCTGCGCAACGTCATCGGCCTGCGCGGCTATGGTCAGCGGGACCCGCTGAACGAGTACAAGACCGAGGCCTTCTCCCTCTTCGAGAAGCTGCTGACCGACCTGCGCCACAACGTCACCAAGTGGATGATGACCGTGGCGCTCCAGCAGGAACAACCCGCGCCGCCGCCGCAGCCGGAACGGCTGATGGAGGTCCATCTCGATCCGCTTACCGGCGAGAACGCCGCCACCGCCGGCGCCCTGCCGTCCGGCATGGCCCGGGACCAGCGCGAAGCCCTGCCGTTCTCGTCCCTGCCCGCGGGCTGGGAGCAGACCGGCCGCAACGCGCCCTGCCCCTGCGGCTCGGGCAAGAAGTTCAAGCACTGCCACGGGGCCCTGGTCTAGGTGACGTCCCCGCCGGTTCTGGAGTCCGCCGGCCGGTGCCCCGTCTGCGAGGACGAGGTGGTCTTCGCCTCAAGCGACCACTGGCTCCGGGACGGGTTCAAGTGCTCAGGCTGTGGCTCGATCCCGCGGGAACGGGCCCTGATGCGGATGCTGAGCGAGCTGGCGCCTGACTGGCGAAGCCTGGCCATTCACGAGAGCTCCGGCTGCTCGGTGTCGAGCAACCGGCTGCGGGCGCAGTGCCCGGGCTATGTGGCCACCCAGTACGATCCCGCCACCCCCTGGGGACAGACCCACGTCCACGGCTATCGTAGCGAGGATCTGGAGGCCCAGACCTTCGCCGACGCCAGCTTCGACATCGTCATCACCCAGGACGTGTTCGAGCACCTGTTCGCGCCGGACCGGGCCATCGCCGAGATCGCCCGGACCCTGAAGCCCGGCGGCTTCCACATCTGCACCGTGCCGATCGTGCGAGGCGCACAGCCTTCAGTCCGGCGCGCCCGGCGGCGAAGGGACGGGTCGGTGGAGCACCTCGCGCCAGCGGAATATCACGGCAATCCCATGGACCCCGACGGCGCCCTGGTGACCGTCGACTGGGGCTATGACATCGCCGACTACCTCGACCGCGCCAGCGGCCTGTCGACCACCATCCACACCATCGATGATCTGAGCCAGGGCATCCGCGCAGCCTACATCGAGGTGCTGGTCTCCAGGAAAACCCTGCCCAGCCAGGTCACCCCTGATGGAGCGCCCGACCGCCGCCCCCTCCTGCGCCGGCTGTTCCACCGCTGAGGCGCGGGCGACCCGGGATTGCATCTTCGGTTACAATATAACATCATCCGCCCCTGACCTTGTCGAGCCGGGGGGCCGTGATGCTGCAGCTGGAATTCTGGACGGCGCGCATGCGCCTGCTGGGCCTGATCGCGATCGCCATCAGCATCGCGACCTGGGCCCTTGAGCTTACCGGGTTGGTCTATGTCTGCCCCTATTGCCGGACACAGCGGACGGTTATCGGCCTGCTGGGCCTGCTGATGGTGACGCCCAATCCGGGCTTCTGGATCAGCCGCTATCTGGGTGCTGTGCTGGGGGTTTTTGGCCTCGTGGTGGGCTCGACCCAGCACTTTGCCGGCTGGCGCAAGGTGATGAAGGGCGAGTTCGTTCTCTCACCCAAGGTCTATGACGACGCCTTCCTGCTGTCGGGGGCGGCCATCTTCATCATCACCGCCCAGGTTCTGCTGCTCTACGCCTACCGCAGGCCGGCGGCCGCCGGACCGGTCACCCCTTGAGGGTGATGAAGGTCTCGCTCTCGATCAGCCACTGACCGCGGACCCTGGTCCAGGCGGCCAGGTACCAGCCGGCGATGTGCTCGCCCTGACTGCGGGAAACCGCCACCCAGACGCCCCGCTCGGCGGCGCGTTCGCCGTCGGCGTCCAGTTCCACCGCCTCGGGCGTTCGGACAAAGGCCACGAAGTCCGGATCGGCGAACTGGGCGGCGAAGGCGGCGATCACCGCCTCCACCCCGCTGATCAGCGACCCATCGCCGACGATCACGTTCACGCGGGGGTCGAAGAAGGGCTTCAACCGCGCCGCCTCCTTGGCTGCGATCAGCTTGTTGGTCAGCCGCCGGCGGGCGAGGATCGCGTCCTTGGGCGTGGTCACGGCTCGACCACCACTGTGCCGACCTTGGTCCCGGCCTCCACGGCCTCGTGGGCCGCGGCGCAGTCTTCCAGCGGGTAGGTCCCGGCCACCGACAGTATGGCCTGCCCCGTCCCGATCCAGGCGGTGATGTCGGCCTGGGCCCGGCGCCGCGCCTCATGGGGGCTGACCGGCAGATAGACCCCGTGGATCGAGAGGTTCAGCCCCATCAGCACCCCGGCCGGGATCACCGGCTCGCGGCTCCCCTTGGTGGCGTAATAGGCCACTGAGCCGTTCAGGCTGACGCTGGCCAGGGTCGAAGCCGCATTGCCGCCGAAGTCCACCTCGACCACGTGATGCACGCCCTGACCGCCGGTCAGGTCCCGCACCCGGGCGGCCACGTCCTCGCGGCGATAGTCGATCGTGTGATCAGCGCCGCCGGCCCGCGCCCGCTCGGCCTTGTCGGCGTTGGAGACGGTGGCGATCACCGTGGCCCCGGCCCACTTGGCCAGCTGCACCGCATAATGGCCCACCGCGCCTGCGCCGCCGGTCACCAGGACGGTCCGGCCCTGGACAGGACCAGCCAGGAACAGCGCCCGATGCGCCGTCATGCAGGGAATGCCGAGCGTCGCGCCTTGCGCGAACGACACCTCGTCGGGAAGCGGACGGATCAGGTCCACATCCAGTTCGATGTACTCCGCCGCCGCGCCGAAGGCCCGTCCGTTGCGCTGGCCGTTGTAGAACCAGACCCGGCGGCCGATCCAGGAGGCCGAGACGCCAGGTCCCACCGCCTCGACCACGCCAGCCCCGTCGCTGTGGGGAATGATCTTCGGATAGGCCATGGGCGCGCCCGACGCCCCGCCGCGCATGCCCACGTCGGAGGGATTGACCCCCGACGCCTTGACCGCGATCAGCACCTGGCCATGGCCCGCCTGGGGCGTGGGATGCTCGCCGAGCTGCAGCACATCCCGGGCGGGACCTGTTCTGTCGTACCAGACAGCGCGCATGTGACCTCCTGAAGTCGCTTTGGTCCCTTGGATGGCCCGCGCCGCCGGGGGAGACAAGCTAGGCCTTCCGCCACGTCGCCCCTTCGTTGCGGCGTCGGCCTCGTCTATGAACAGGGTTCACCTGACGCCGGAGACGAGACCATGGCCGCGCCCGACCTGTTTGCGCCCCTCAGCTTCCCGCATGGGCCCGCGATGAAGAACCGCTTCATGCTGGCGCCCCTGACCAACACCCAGAGCCACGCCGACGGAACCCTGTCGGACGACGAGTTCCATTGGCTCACGATGCGCGCCAAGGGCGGCTTTGGCCTGACCATGACCTGCGCGGCACACGTCCAGAAGATCGGCCAGGGCTTCCCCGGCCAGCTCGGCGTCTTCTCCGATGACCATCTGCCCGGGCTGACTAGTCTGGCCGCCGCCATCAAGGACCAGGGCAGCGTGGCGGTCCTACAGCTGCACCACGCCGGCAACCGCTCGCCCAAGGAGCTAATCGGCGAGGCGCCGGTCTGTCCGTCGGAGGACGCCGAAACCGGCGCCCGGGCGCTCACTGAGGCCGAGGTGGCCGACCTGATCGAGGCCTTCATCGCCGGCGCCGAGCGCTCCAAGCGGGCGGGCTTCGACGGGGTCGAGGTGCACGGCGCCCACGGCTACATCCTCTGCCAGTTCCTGTCGCCCGACCTGAACCACCGCACCGACGCCTATGGCGGCTCGCCCGAGAACCGCGCCCGGATCATTGTTGAGATCGTCGAGGGCATCCGCGTCCGCTGCGGGGAGGATTTCCTGCTCGGCTTGCGCCTGTCGCCGGAGCGTTTTGGCCTGAAGCTCAGCGAGATCCGCGATCTGGCCGCCCAGATGCTGCTTCATCCGGCGCTCGACTTCCTCGACATGTCCCTCTGGGACGTGCGCAAGGAGCCGACGGAGGCCGAGTTCAAGGGCCGCAGCCTGATGTCCTACTTCGCCGATCTGCCGCGATCAGGCGTCCGCCTGGGCGTCGCCGGCAAGATCATGAGCGCCCAGGAGGCCCGCGACGCCCTGGCAGCCGGCGCCGACTATGTGCTGATCGGCCGGGCCGCCATCCTGCACCATGACTATCCGCGCAAGGTCGAGGCCGACGCCGACTTCAAGCCCATCGCCCTGCCCGTGACCCGCGCCCATCTGGCCGCCGAAGGTCTGAGCCCCACCTTCATCACCTATATGAACAACTGGCCGGGCTTCGTGGCCCAGGACCAGACGGAGGACGCCCTGTGAGACAAGACGCCGAATTCGACATCATCGTCTATGGCGCCACCGGCTTCACCGGCCGGCTGGTGGCCGAACACCTGGCCAAGCGCTACGGCGTCGGCGGCGAGGTCAAGTGGGCCATGGCCGGACGCAGCGCCGACAAGCTGGCCGCCGTCCGCGACGAGATCGGCGCGCCCGCCGACACGCCGTTCGTGGTGGCCGACGCCGACGACAAGGCCTCGCTGAAGGCCATGGTCGAGCGGGCCAAGGCGGTGATCACCACGGTCGGCCCCTATCAGCTCTACGGCAACGACCTGGTGGCCGCCTGCGTGGAGGCCGGGACCGACTATCTCGACCTGTGCGGCGAGCCGGTCTGGATGCGCCACATGATCGACGCCCATGAGGCGAAGGCGAAGGAGACCGGCGCGCGGATCGTCTTCTCCTGCGGGTTCGACTCCATCCCCTTCGAGCTCGGCGTCTTCTATCTGGCCCAGGAGGCCAAGGCGAAATTCGGCCACGCCCTGCCCAGGGTAAAGGGGCGCGTGCGCAAGATGAAGGGCGGCTTCTCCGGCGGCACCGCGGCCAGCCTGAAAGCGACCATGGCGGCCCTGTCCAAGGACCCCAGCCTGTTCGCCCTGATGGTCGATCCCTTCGCCCTGACCCCTGGCTTCAAGGGCCCAGAGCAGCCCCGAGGCGACAAGGTGGAGGAGGACTCCGACCTGGGCGCCACCGTCGGTCCTTTCGTCATGGCCGCCATCAACACCCGCAACGTCCACCGCTCCAACCTGCTGACCGACCACGCCTATGGCGAGGGTCTTGTCTATGACGAGATGGTGGTGGTCGATCCCAACGCCCCGCCGGCGCCGGCCCTGGGCGCCGAGGGCGGCCCCAAGCCCGGCGAAGGCCCCAGCAAGGAAGAGCGGGAGACCGGCTTCTTCGACGTCCTGTTCATCGGCCTGGGCGACGGCGGCGAACAGATGCGGGTTGCCGTGACCGGCGACAAGGACCCCGGCTATGGCTGCACCTCGAAGATGATCGGCGAGGCGGCCATCTGCCTGATCAACGAGTCGACCGACACCCCCGGCGGCGTCTGGACGCCGGGCGCGGCCATGGGCATGAAGCTGATCGAACGGCTGCGGGCCAACGCCGGCATGACCTTCGAGGTCGAGGCCTGATACTGTTTCTGAGGTCCCGCTGTCGCAGGGCGGCGGGACCCGATACCCCTTCGGACACCCGGCCAGCTTGATTTTACGACGTAAATGTAACAGTGAGGTTGTCACGGTTCATGTGTTCAACCTGCTGTTCTGAGGTCTGATGCCCCGGGTCCTGACCGAGTCCGACGTCGCCGACTTCCGCGACCGCCTCTGCGAGGTGGCCGAGCAGCTGTTCGCCGAGCGGGGACCCGAGGCGGTGACCATGCGCCAGCTGGCCTCGGCCCTGGGGGTCAGCCCCATGACCCCCTACCGCTATTTCAAGGACAAGGACGACATTCTGGCGGCCGTGCGCACAGCCGGCTTCGACCGGTTCGCCGAGGCCCTCGAGGCGGCCTACGCCAAGCCAGGAGACGCCCGGGCCCGGGGAGCAGCGGTAGGCGAGGCCTATGTCACCTTCGCCTTCGAGCATCCCCAGACCTACAAGCTGATGTTCGACATGTATCAGCCCAACGAGGCCGACTATCCGGAGCTGGCCCGCTCCGCCAACCGCGCCCGGGCGACCATGAGCCAGTATGTCCGCAGCCTGGTGGAGTCCGGCCACCTGACCGGCGATCCGGTGCGGATCGGCGAGATGTTCTGGGCCTCGACCCATGGCTGCATCGTGCTGGAGATGGTCGGAAAGCTGCCCCCGGGCGGGGCGCGCAAGCTGATCTCCGAGGTTATTCCGGCGATCTCCAGGGGCCTGCGCCCGACCTCCTGAGGTGCGCGATCGACCTTGACGCGCCCTGGGTCAAGCCGGGCACCCTGCGCCTCAGCCATACCAGAGGGAGCGCGCCGTGAGCCAGGTTCAGCCGTTTGAGGTTCAGTGGGACGGGGCCCAGGTGGCCGATGTCCTGGGCAAGGTCAGCGCCTATGACTGGCCGCCGATCCCTGAGGTTCCCGACGGCTGGGCCTATGGCTGCGACGGGGCCTGGCTGAAGGGCCTGTGCGACCACTGGACCAGCGCCTATGATTGGCGCGCTGCGGTGGCCGAGCTCAATCGCTTCCCGCAGTTCACCGCCCGGGTCGAGGATTTCGACCTGCACTTCGTCCATGTGGTCGGCGAGGCGGGCGGCAAGCGGCCCCTGCTGCTGTCCCACGGCTGGCCGGGCTCCCACTATGAGTTCTGGGGGATCATCGAGAAGCTCGCCTTTCCGTCCCGCTTCGGCGGCGACCCCGCGGACGCCTTTGACCTCGTCATCCCCTCCCTGCCGGGCTTCGGGTTCTCCTCGAAACCGTCCCGCCCCATGGGCCAGCGCAGCACGGCGCGGCTGTTCAACACCCTGATGACCGAGGTCCTCGGCTATCAGACCTACCTGGCGCAAGGCGGCGACTGGGGCTCGATGATCACCTCGTGGCTGGGGCTCGACCACGCCGACCATGTGCAGGCCATTCACCTCAACATGATGGCCTTCCGTGCGCCCGGCGGTCCGCAGACCCCGGAGGAGACGGCCTGGATGACCCGCCAGGCCGGCATGATGGATGTGATGGGCGCCTATTTCCGCCTGCAGGCCTCCAAGCCTCAGTCCCTGGCCTGGCTGGGCGCCTCCAACCCGGTGGGCCAGGCCGCCTGGATCGCCGAGCGCTTCCATGACTGGTCGGACCTGCGGACCAAGAGCTTTGAGGCGGTCTATTCCAAGGACCGGCTGCTCACCAACATCATGCTCTATGTGATGACCAACAGCTTCGCCACTGGCGCCTGGTACTATCGCGGCATGCTGGAGGAAGGGGGCGTGGCCCTGCAGCCTGGACAGCGGTGCGAGACGCCGACCGCCTTCGCCAACTTCCCCGGAGAGGCGCTCTATCCCGCCCCGCCGCGGTCCTTCGCCGACCGGGGCTACAACATCGTCCGCTGGACCGACATGCCGAGCGGCGGCCATTTCGCGGCCATGGAGGAGCCCGATCTCTTCGTGGACGATGTGAGGGCCTGGGGTAGAACGGCGGGATGAGCCCCCGCTACGACTTCGCCTCCGACAACACCGCCCCGGCCGCCCCCGAAGCCATGGCGGCCCTCAACGCCGCCAATACGGGCTTCGCCGCCAGCTACGGCGCCGACGCCACGGTCGCCCGGGCCGCCGACCTGATCCGGGGGCTGCTCGACGCCGACGCTGAGGTGCGCTTCGTCACCTCCGGCACGGCGGCCAACGCCATCTGCCTGGCGGCCCTGGCCAGGCCCTTCGAAGGCGTCCTGGCCCATCGGGACTCCCATGTGGCCACCGACGAGACCGGCGCGCCGGGCTTCTTCGGCCATGGCCTGGCGATCCAGGGGCTTGAAGGCGCCTCGGGCCGCATCGACCCGCAGGCGCTGGAGGCCGCCCTGGCGAAGCCAGAAAGCGCCCACGCCCAGCCGCCCGCGGCCCTGTCCCTGACCAACGCCACCGAGTACGGCACGGTCTATTCCACAGAGGCTCTGGCCGCTCTCACCCAGCCAGTGTGCGCGCGCGGCTATGGCGTGCATCTGGACGGGGCGCGCCTGGCCAACGCCGCGGCCACCGGCTTTGATCTGAAGTCCATTGCGGGCCTCGAGGTCGATCTGCTGGTGATCGGCGGGACCAAGGCAGGCATGACGCCGGCCGAGGCCATCGTCATCTTCCGCAAGGATCTCGTTCCTCGCTTTGACGCCCGCCTGAAACAATCGGGCCAGCTGCCATCCAAGAGCCGGTTCTACGCCGCCCCCTTCGTCGGCATGCTTGAAAGCGGCGCCTTCACGGACCGCGCGGTCCACGCCAACGCCATGGCGAGGCGCCTGGCCGAGCTCATGCCCCTGCCGCTCCGCCATCCGGTGGAGGCCAATGCGGTCTTCGTGGAGATGGACGACGCGACCCTGAAGCGGCTGCACGCCAGCGGCTGGTTCGTCTATCGCTTCATCGACGGGTCGGTGCGGTTCATGTGTTCCTGGGCGACGACCATCGAGGCTATCGAGGCGCTGATCGAGGCCCTGAAAGACGTTCTGCCCTAGCCCGCCTCGTCGGCCGCTAGCCAGGCCAGGACGTCGGGCCAGTGCTTGTGGGGCAGGTAGTGGCCGACGCCGGGCACGACCCGCACCGCCGCACAGGGGCGGCCAAGCCAGGCCAGCAGCCGATCGGCCGACGCGCCGGGATCATCGGCGCCGTACCAGACGCTGATCGGCGCGCTCAGGCGCGGCAGGTCCAGGCGCGGCGTGTTCACGCAGAGCGTCAGTTCCCGGGCCGCGCCCTTCGACCCCTTGCTCAGACACTCGCTCATATAGTCGTAGATGAAGGCGATCACGTCGGGATGGCTACGCAGATAGGCGGCGTCGCCGGGCGCCGAGGCGGCGGTGCGGACCATGGTCTCCACCTGCCGCAGGGACAGTTGGTGCCGCAGCAGGGCGTAGAGCGGCCCCACCGCCCAGGCGGACCTGGCCATGCGCCGGTGCAGCAGGATCATCGGATGGCGGCGATCCCGCTCGGTTTCCGGCTCCACGCCGGTGGGCCGGCCCGAGACCAGCAGCAGGCGCTCAGCCCGCGACCCCAGGGCGTCGGCATAGGCCAGGGCGAAGCCCACGCCGTTCATGAAGGCCGCCACCCTCACCCGGCGCAGGTTCAGGGCGTCGGTCAGGGCCACGAGGTCACTGGCGATCGAGCCGAAGCTCAACTCGGCCGGCGGATCGGAACGGCCGGTGCCCGGCCGTTCGGCGCAGATAATGTAGAGCCCCAGGTCGCGGGCGAGCTGATCCGTCCCCCGGGGCAACAGGCTGGAGCCGAGGCCCTGATGGACCATCATGCAGGCCTGGCCGGCCGGATCGCCATAGGCCCGGTAGGCTAGGGCGCGGCCGTCAGCCAACCGATGGGTCTGAACCGGCGGGGCGCTTCTCAGGGCGCCGGCCTCGGTGGCCGTGACGGTGTCAGGCGCGGTCGCCTGGAGGGATGAGGACAGGGCGCTCAATTGCGCCAGGGCCCGGACCAGATCGCTCTGGCGGTTCAGGCCCATCTTCTCGAACACCGCCCGAAGCTGGTTGCGGACAGTGTTGAGGGAGACATTCAGGTCCTCCGCGGACTCCTTGAGCGTCAGACCATCTTTCAGCCGCGCCGCCAGGCGGGTCTCGGCCGGGGTCAGGCCGAAGCTCTCGCGGATCGTGCGCCACAGATGGTCGGTGGCCTCCACCGCCGGGAAAATCAGCGCCGCTGAAGCGCGATCGGCGCCTTCGATCCCGAGGATCAGCTCGGGCGGCGTCGCCGCCAGCGGCGACATGTAGGCGAAGTGCGGATCATCATCGTCGGCCTGGACGAACTTGACGATCACCTGGTTGGCCTGGGACTCCGCCAGCCGCGCGCGGGCATGGGCCAGGGCCTCATGGTTGGACGGGTTGAAGAACCGCAGGCCACGACTCTCGACCACGCCCAGCCGGTCGCGGAAGAGCGCCTCACCGGGGCTGTTCCAGCCGACGACGCCCCCCGCGGGGGACAGGAGAATGACGCCCAGGTTCGCCTTCGCCCCTAGCGCGCCGTCCTCCAGGCTGCGGAAATTCACCAGAACCGAGTCGGCCTCGGGCGCCGCCTCAGGCGCAGCCCCTACGGCCGCGATGATCTCTTCCCATCGCTCGGGACGTGCTGCGACAGCGTAGATCGTCTCGATCAGCTGAGCGGCGTCAGCTTTCGGCGCTACGGAAGGGGACAAGGGTGATCAGACGCAAATGGGGGAACTGGGGGAAGGCCCAGATTACACGGGTCGTCCCATCCGCCAAGCTTGCGTGCGATCACCCTGCGTCCGTCAGACCATGGCCGGGGACCTGCGGCCGAGCATCCGCGCCATCCGGCCCTCGATGATCTCCTCAGCCTCGGCCACGATCCGGCTGATCAGCTCCTGGCAGGTGGGAATGTCGTGGATCAGGCCCTGGATCATGCCGGCCGACCAGATGCCGTGCTCCGGATCGCCCGTCTCATAGACCACCCGGCCACGGGTCCCGGCCACCAGCTCGCGCACGTCCTCGAACTTGGCGCCCGAACGCTCCAGCTCCACGACCTGGCGGCTGATATCATTGCGGGCCACCCGGCTGGTGTTGTGCATGGTGCGGAAGATGAGGTCGGTGGCTCGCTCGTCGTTCTCGACGATCTGGCGCTTCACATTCTCGTGGATCGGGCTCTCCACCGTGCACATGAAGCGGGTGCCCATATTGATGCCCTCGGCGCCCAGCGCGAGCGCTGCGGCGAGGCCGCGCCCGTCGCCGAAACCGCCCGAGGCGATCATCGGGATCTTCACCTTGTCGGCGGCGGCCGGAATCAGGATCAGGCCAGGGATGTCGTCTTCCCCCGGGTGGCCGGCGCATTCGAAGCCGTCGATGGAGATGGCGTCCACGCCCATCCGCTCGGCCGACAGGGCGTGGCGGACGGCGGTGCACTTATGGATCACCAGGATGCCGTGCTTCTTCAGCTCTTCCACATGCTCTGCGGGCTTGTTGCCGGCGGTCTCGACGATCTTGATGCCGGAATCGATGATCGCCTGGCGGTATTCCGCATAGGGCGGCGGGTTGATGGCCGGCAGGATGGTCAGGTTCACACCGAAGGGCTTGTCGGTCATCGACCGGCAGCGCTCGATCTCCTTGACCAGGTCCTTAGGGGTCGGCTGGGTGAGCGCGGTGATGAAGCCGAGGCCCCCGGCATTGGCCACGGCGGCCACCAGCTCGGCGCGGCCGACCCACTGCATGCCGCCCTGCACGACCGGATGCTCGACGCCGAACATCTCGGTGAAACGGGTCTTCAAGGCCATCACGTCCTCCCAAACAATTGTTTGAGGCACTCAAACCCTTGAACGGCGTTCAGGCAAGCCGCGCCTTGCGGGTGACCAGCGTTCTTTCGCGGTTCAGAGACCCGAACGGCCGATGGCGTAGAAGCGGGCCGCCCGGCGGGCCCGAAGTTCGTCGGCAGAGAGGGCGGCCAGACTGTCCAGCTCCTCCTCCAGCACGTCGCCCAGGGTCTGCAGCATGGCCTCGCGGTCGGAATGGGCGCCGCCGGCCGGCTCGGGCACAATCCGGTCGACGATCTTCATCTTCAGCAGATCCTGAGCCGAGATCTTCATCGCCTTGGCGGCCTCTTCGGCGGTGCGCGACCCCCGCCACAGGATGGAGTTGGCGCCCTCCGGCGAGATTACCGAATAGATGGCGTGTTCCAGGATCAGCACCCGGTTGCCCGAGGCGATGGCGATGGCGCCGCCGGAACCGCCCTCTCCGCTGACCACGCAGATCATCGGCACACCCAGGGTCAGGCAGCGCTGGGTCGAGCGGGCGATCGCCTCGGCCACGCCGCGCTCCTCACTGCCCACGCCGGGATAGGCGCCGGCGGTGTCGATGAAGCTGATGACCGGCAGGTTGAAGTTCTCCGCCATGTCCATCAGGCGGATCGCCTTGCGATAGCCTTCGGGACGCGTGGAGCCGAAGTTGTGCTTCACCCGGCTGGCGGTGTCGTGGCCCTTTTCGTGGCCAAGGATCATCACCGGACGTCCCCGGAACCGGCCAAGGCCGCCGATCAGGGCCTGGTCGTCGGCATATTTGCGGTCGCCCCGGAGCTCGACGAAGTCCTCGATCAGGCCCGCCGCATAGTCGACGAAGTGGGGGCGTTCGGGATGGCGGGCGACCTGGGTCTTCTGCCAGGGGTCGAGCTTAGCGTAGGCCTTGACCCGAAGCTCAGCCGCCCTGGCCCTCAGCGCCTCGATCTCGGAGTCCATGCCGACGCCTTCAGCGGTCTCCGACAGGCGCTGGAGCTCCTCGATCTTGGCTTCGAGCTCAGCGATGGGGCGCTCGAACTCGAGATAATGTGCGGCCATCGAGGTGTC
Organism: Caulobacteraceae bacterium; assembly: GCA_027489335.1. Lineage (GTDB taxonomy): Bacteria > Pseudomonadota > Alphaproteobacteria > Caulobacterales > Caulobacteraceae > Phenylobacterium. The sequence continues at coordinate 30,151 of JAIXZX010000011.1, forward strand.
TTGTCCTTGGCTGTGCGCGGAAGCGCGGGAAGTTAGGCGGGAACCCGCACGGTCACAAGGGCGCCCTCGCCCGAGGGGAATTGACGCAAGGTCGCCTGTGTTCCCTTGTCCGGTCAGGGCGGGCCGGCGAGTGCCGATGGCGCGGTCTCCTGCCGCGCCTCGGGATCAGGCTCGGGCTCTGGGTCCGGCAGCGGCCTTACGACGTCCTCGGCGGCGTCATTGACCGTAGCCTGCGGCGCCTCGGCCGGCTGCTGGGCGCTCGGCGTCTTAAGGCCAAGAGCCTCCAGGGCCCCCTCGCCCTCGTGACCGAACAGACTGCGGATGCGCAGATCCTGCTGCGGATAGGGGATTTCGATACTCGCCGCACGCAGGGCGTCATCAATGGCCCAGGTATAGGCCGCCAGCATCGCATTGGGCCGTTTGGCCGCGTTGAGGTCTGGCCAGACCAGCAGCTCGAAATTCAGGGCCGAATCCCCAAAGCCGACTAGCCAGACCTGGGACTTGTGCGCCTCGCTTTCAGGCATGGCGAAGGGCAGCGCCCGGGCGGCCGCCAGCACGGCGTCGCGCACCTTTTCCTTGTCGGCCCCATAGGCCACCGAGAAGGGGATGTGGATCCGCCGGGTCGCCCCATGCAGGGTCCAGTTGACCAGGGTCCCCTCAATCAGATGCGAATTGGGGACGATGATGTCGATATTGTCGTTGTTCCGGATCCGGGTGGCCCGAGGGCCGATCTCCTGAACCTGGCCCCGCTGTCCGCCTTCGAGCTCCACATAGTCCCCGATATTGACCACCCGGTCGAAGATCAGCACCAGGCCGGAAACGAACTCCTTGACCACGCCCTGCAGGCCAAGACCCACGCCCACGCCCACCGCGCCGGCAAAGATGGCCAGGGACGAGAAGTCGAGGCCGACGGTGGAGAGACCAGCGACCAGGCCGATGATCACCACCCCGTAGGTGACGAGCTTTTCGACGATATAGAGGGCTGCGCTGCCATACCGGGCGCGGGCGCGAACCCGCCTCAGCCCCTGGGCCGCCACCCAGGCGACCACGAAGGCCACCAGGATCACCAGGGCGCCAGCGATCACGCCCCCGAGGGTCACGGGGGTTCGGCCAATCGTGAAGAGGATGAACTCCTCAAGGCCTTCGAGTTCGGTCTGCATTCAGCGCTTACGCCCCAAAGGATGTTTGGTTTCCACGACCTGGCGCAGATGGTCGCCGGCCAGGTGGGTGTAGATCTGCGTGGTGGCGATATCGGCGTGCCCCAGCAGGGTCTGGACGACCCGCAGGTCGGCGCCGCCTTCCAACAGGTGGGTCGCAAAGGCGTGACGCAGGACGTGCGGGCTGACCCGGGCCGGGTCGATGCCGGCGTCGGCGGCGGCCTCGTCCATGAGCTGCGCCAGTCGCCTGGGCGTCAGGCGTCCGCCCTTGCCTCGGGATGGAAACAGCCAGGGATTGGCGGCGTCCCCCTTGGGAAGGAAGGTCTTGCGGACCTCCAGATAGGCCTTCACCGCCGCGCGCGCCGTCGCGTTCAGGGGCGCCAGCCGTTCCTTGCCCCCCTTGCCCTTGACGATCAGATAGGCCGGGTCTCGGGCCAGAATGGCCAGGGGCAGGGCTGTCAGCTCCGAGACCCGCAAGCCGGACGCGTAAAGCAGCTCCACCATGCAGGCCAGGCGCAGGCCCTGGGCGCCGTCCTTGGCTGCGGCGGCGGCGATCAGAGCGTCCACCTCGGCGCGCTCCAGGGTTCGCGGCAGGGGTCGACCCTTGCGCGGCGCGTCCACCCGGCGGGACGGGTCATCGGTCCGCCAGCCCTCTCCAAGGACGAAGCGGTAGAACTGGCGCACGCTGGCGCGCCGCCGGGCCGCCGTGGCCGGGGCGAGGCCCCGCTCGCCGAGGGCGGCGAAATAGGACTCCACCGCCTCGGCGCTGGCCTCGGCGAGACTGCTTCCCTGCCCCGCCAGAAAGGCCTGAGCGTCGGCCAGATCCTTGCCATAGGCGGTCAGGGTGTTGCGGGCTGCGGCCCGCTCCACCGCCATCATCTCGAGAAAGGCCTCGACCCAGCCTTCGGTGGTCTGGGCGCTCATCTCAGGGCCAGCAGGCCTTCGACCGCATACGCCCGGGCATGGTCATGGAGGCCGGCGGCGGCCAGGGCGCTGATGATGCGCGCGCGGTCAGCCGCTGCAGGACCGTTCGGTCCAGCTTCGGCGCTGGTCCACAGAGCCAGCAGCGCCGTCTCGCCGGCAAGCTTGGAATGGGCCGCCTGGTCCATGGCGAAGGCGCGCGTCACAGGCGCCTTTGGCTGCGGCAGGGCGAAGGCGGCGAACTCCCCCCTCGCCTGGGGGCTGAACGGGGTGCCGAGGGCCGCCAGGAGCAGGGCGGCCTCCTGGGCGCGCCGGCGATGACGCGCCTCGCCCACCCCGCCACGCTCCACCAGCCGGTCGAGCGTAGGCGCGTCCTGCCGGTCGGCGGCCGCGGCGATCAGGGCGTCGAGCAGGGCCAGATCCAGGGCGTCAGGTTGGGGCGCATCGTCCTGGGCCAGGGCGCTGCGCACCCCCTCGGCCAGGGCCAGATCACCCTGGGCCAGCACGGCCATGGCGGCCGAAACCGGACCATCGCCCGCAATCATCGGCCAGCGCGCCTGTGGCGGCGGCGGACCGTCCAGAGCGCCAGCCACGCCAGGGCCCGGCTCGGCGCCGCCGAGGTCTAGACTGAGACTGCGAGACAGGGCGAGATCCAACCCATTCCGCAGGGCGGCGGCGCCTGGATCGCCGGCCCCGGCCAGTTTCGCCCCCATCAGGCGGGCGAAGATTGCGTCGCGCTCCACCCCTTGAGCCAGATCGTAGGTCAGGCGGGCGGGGGGCTCGCCGGCCCGTGCCTGGCAATAGGCGCGCAGCCGCAGCCAGTAGATCTGGTCACGATCAACGCTGAGGGCCTGGGCGATGTCGCAGGCCTCCTGGTCCGCGCCCATCAGCAGGGCGGCTTCAGCGGCGACCTGGGACAGGGCGGCGTTGCGATCAAGCCCCCCAGTCCGGCGCAGCACCGCCTGGGCCGAGTCCGCCTCCCCCAGGGCGATCAGGGCCTCGGCGCGGGCTGCGGCCAGGGCGGGATCGTCTCCGCCGCCTTCAGGCCCGCGGGCGCCTGTGGCCAACACGGCGCGCGCCAGCGCCGAGCCGGCTGGCGACAGGGGCTTCTGGGCGAGCAGCGGCAGGACCGTCCGCGCCGTGGCGGCCGAGGCGCCCTTCCAGAGGTCGGAACCGAGACCGGTCTCGCGCCCGGCGGCTGAAAACAGGTCGGGGGCCGGCAGCATGACGCTCTCCACAGACTGGGCGGCGGCAGCGCCAGGCCCGGCGGCAGCGAAGAGCGCAAGGCTGACAAGGAGGAAGGGTCTGAACTTCAGCATGGCTCACCTTAGACCGGCTTGAGCATCGGTCATGCACTCTGTGCGGATTTTACATGACAGCCCCGAGGTAAACCCAGCTTCACTGGCGTCAAACCCAGACGCGAGGCCCCCATGACCACGTCCGCAGAGCCTACCCGTGATGACATGCAACGTATCCTCGAGCGCCAGAAGGCCGCCCAGCTGGCTGAGGGGCCGCCCTCTGAGCAAGTGAGACTGGCGCGGCTCGACCGCTGCATCGATTTGCTCGTCGACCATGCCGAGGAGATCGCCGACGCCATCAATGACGACTTCGGCTCCCGCTCCAAGGCGGTCACCGGCCTGACCGACATCGCCGCCTCCATCGGCCCGCTCAAACACGCCAAGTCCCACCTGCGGAAATGGATGGCGCCGGAAAAGCGCAAGACGACGCCCGCCATCCTCGGCCTATTCGGGGCCAAGGCGCAGCTGCAGTTTCAGCCCAAGGGCGTGGTGGGCGTGATCAGCCCCTGGAACTTCCCAGTGAACCTGACCTTCGGGCCGCTGGCCGGCATTCTGGCGGCAGGCAACCGGGCGATGATCAAGCCCTCGGAATTCACACCCAAGACCTCGGACCTGATGAAGGCCATGTTCGCCAAGGCCTTCAGCGAGGACGAGATCGCCGTCTTCACCGGCGGCCCCGACGTCGGCCGCGCCTTCTCAGGCCTGGCCTTCGACCACCTCATCTATACTGGCGGCACGGCGGTGGCCCGCCATGTCATGCGCGCGGCCGCCGACAATCTGGTGCCGCTGACCCTGGAGCTGGGCGGCAAGAGCCCGGTGATCCTGTCGGAAGGCGCCGATATGGGCCTGGCCGCAGCCCGCATCATGGCGGGCAAGACCCTGAATGCCGGTCAGATCTGTCTGGCCCCCGACTATGTCCTGGCGCCCGAGGGCCAGGTCGGCGCTTTCGTGGAGGAGGCCCGGGGCGCGGTGGCCCGCATGTTCCCGACCCTAAAGGACAATCCCGACTACACCGCCATCATCGCCCAGAACCACTATGAGCGGATCACCGGCTATATCGAGGACGCCCGGGCCAAGGGCGCCGAGGTGGTCGAGCTCAATCCCGCCGGCGAGGACTTCAGTCAGCAGCCCTATCGCAAGATCCCGCCGACCCTGATCCTCAACCCCACCGACGACATGACCGTCATGCAGGAGGAGATCTTCGGCCCGGTCCTGCCGGTGAAGACCTATCGCGGAACGCAGGCGGCCATCGACTATGTGAACAGCCGCGAGCGGCCCCTGGCGCTCTACTGGTTCGGGACTGACGAGGCCGAAAAGGAGAAGGTGCTGGCCCACACCACGTCGGGCGGGGCCACGGTCAATGACGTGATCTTCCACGTGGCTCAGGAAGAGCTGCCTTTCGGCGGCGTCGGTCCCTCGGGCATGGGGTCCTATCACGGCCACGACGGCTTCAAGGAATTCAGCCATCGGAAGTCGGTCTACAGCCAGCTGAAGAAGGACATAGGACCCCTTCAGCGGATGCGGCCGCCCTATGGTCCGGCCATCGCCGGCTATCTCAAGGGCGCGGTGAAGCGCTGAGCCCGCCTCAGCGGACGTCTACCAGATCGAGCATCGGCGCGGTCTCGCCTTCGGCGAGCGGGACATTGACGGTGCAGACCAGGCCCTCGGGTCGGTGCTCGACGCAGGTCAGGCCGTCGCCGTCTTGACCGAAGCTACGCGCGATCAGGCGCAGGCCAAAGCCCTCGCGCCCGGTGGGCGGCGTAACCGGCGGACCGCCCGTCTCCTGCCAGAGCAAAGTCATGGTGCGGGCGCCTGAGACGTCATGGGCCAGATTCCAGGAGATGGCGACCTGACCGTTCTCGGCTGAGAGGGCGCCATACTTGATGGCGTTGGTGGTCAGCTCGTGCAGCACCAGCGACAGGGAGACCGCCTGCTGCGGGCTGAGGAAGACCCGCGGCCCCTCAATGCGGAACCGCCCGAGGCCTGAGCCCTGATGGGGCGCAAGGGCGCGCTCGACGATGGCGCCCAGGTCGGCGCCCGCCCAGCTTTCGGCCACCAGCACATTGTGGGCCTGGGCCAGAGCGATCAGCCGTTCGGTCAGGACATTGCGGGTGGCCGGGGCGACGTTGCCCGCCCGAAGGGTATGGTCGACGATCGACTGGACCGTAGCCAGGGTGTTCTTGATCCGGTGATTGAGTTCGTTGAGCAGCAGGATGCGCTGGTCCTCCGCCAGCTTGGCGGCGGTCTCGTCCCGCAGGAACTTGATCAGTTGCGGTCGGTCTCCCAGGGTCATGGTCACGCCATTGGCCCAGAAGCGCTCTCCGTCCTGGCGAACGTGCCAGCGGGTGTCCTCGGCGCGTCCGTCCCGATAGGCCTTGGCCATTTCGGCCTCCGGGGTCCTGGCCGCCACGTCCGGCGCCAGGAACAGCTCGGCGAAAGGCATGCCGATGGCCTCCTCCGGACTGTAGCCGAATATGGTCTGGGCCCCAGGGGACCAAGCCGCGATACGGCCGTCCGGCTCCAGGGTGAAGACCGCATAGTCTCGGGCGTTTTCCACAATGAGGTAGGCCAGGTCCGGGTCAATCAAGGCGAATGCGCCCTTAAGTTGGTGTCTGGAGCCTCAACGCGCCGAGGGGACCAATAGTCTCCGGCGTAGGTTGGTCATTCTCCAATCAGTGCGGAATGGGTGGGCTCAGGCCGCCCCGCGGGCCGGAGGTGGTTGGCGCGGCGCGACGGCCTCGTGTAAAGCCTTGCGCCTCATGGATCGCTATGAACCCCTTCGAAACCGCACCATCGCCCTGGTGGGCCTGATGGGCGTCGGCAAGTCGAGCGTCGGCCGCAGGCTGGCCAATGCGCTGGAGCTCCCCTTTCGCGATGCGGACTCCGAAGTGGAGGCCGCCGCCGGGCGCGCCATCACCGAGATCTTTTCTGAACTGGGCGAGGCCGCGTTCCGGGACGGCGAACGCCGGGTGATCCAGCGCCTGCTGGACGAACCGCCCCATGTGCTGGCCACCGGCGGCGGCGCCTTCGTGAATGATGAAACCCGGGCCCTGCTGAAGTCGAAGGCCCTGGTGGTCTGGCTGCGGGCCGATCTGGAGCTTCTGGCCAGGCGTGTGGGGCGCAAGGACACCCGCCCGCTGCTCAAGGACTCCGATCCTCTCACAGTCCTCAAGGCCCAGGCCGAACAGCGCTATCCCCTCTACGCCCAGGCCCATGTGGTGGTGGACACAGGTGACACCGCCCACCACGTGACCGTCGCCCAGGTGATTGACGCCCTGACCGAGCACCTCGCCAAGGAAGGTTCATGAGCCAGACCGTTACCGTGGGCCTGGGCGACCGGGCCTATGAGGTGCGCATCGGGTCAGGCCTGGTGGCCGAGGCCGGACGCCATATCCGCCCCCTGCTCAAGCGGGGCCGGACCGCCATCATCAGCGACGAGACGGTCTGGCGGCTGCACGGCGCGATGCTCAGCCAAGCCCTGTCGGCCGAGGGGATCAGCGCCACGCCGGTGCTGGTTCCAGCCGGCGAGGGCTCCAAGAGCTTCGAAATGCTGGCCCGGGTGAGCGACGACCTGCTGGCCCTGGAGCTGGACCGCGGCGACCTGATCATCGCCTTCGGCGGCGGGGTGGTCGGCGACCTCGCCGGCTTCGCCGCGGCGATCTACAAGCGCGGCATCGATTTCGTACAAATTCCCACAACCCTGCTGGCCCAGGTGGACTCCTCGGTGGGCGGCAAGACAGCCATCGATACGCCGCGCGGCAAGAACCTGATCGGCGCCTTCCATCAGCCGCGCCTGGTGCTGGCCGACCTGGATGTGCTCTCGACCCTGCCCGCGCGGGAGATTCGGGCCGGCTACGCTGAGATCATCAAGTATGGCCTGCTCGGCGACATCGACTTCTTCGCCTGGCTGGAGGCCCATGGGGCTAAAGTCATCGCCCTGGCGCCCGAACCCCTGGCCCTGGCAGTGCGCCGGTCCGTGGAGATGAAGGCCCAGATCGTGGCCGAGGACGAGCGCGAAGGCGGACGCCGGGCCCTGCTCAACCTGGGCCACACGTTTGGCCACGCCCTGGAAGCCGAAAGCGGCTACGGCGACGACCTTCTGCATGGCGAGGCCGTAGCCATCGGCATGGCCCAGGCCTTCCGCTATTCCGCCGGCCAAGCGCTCTGCTCACGTCAGGACGCCGTCCGGGCCGAAGCCGCCATCGCCGCCGTCGGACTGCCAGTGCGCATGGACGCCCTGCCTGGTCATCCGTTCGAAGGTGAAAAGCTCCTGGCCCACATGGGCCAGGACAAGAAGGCCGAAGGCGGCCGCCTGACCTTCATTCTCCCCCACGCCCTGGGTGACGCCTTTGTCGCCCGGGACGTGGATGCAGGCTCCATCCTGCAGTTTCTGACCGCGGAGGGCGCCCGCTCGGCCGGCGCGACAGCATGATCACGGCTATTCTCATCGGGCTCGCCCCGGCCATCCTCTTCCTGCTGTTCTGCTCGGCCATGATTTCGGGCACGGAAACCGCGATGACCGCGGCCAGCCGCAGCCGCATGCACAAGATGGAGCGGGACGGCGACAAGGCGGCCGCCCGGGTCAACCGGCTGATCAGCAATCAGGAACGGCTGATCGGCGCTATCCTGCTGTCCAACAACGCCATCAACATCGGGGCCTCGGCCCTGGCCACCACGGTGCTGACCGCCGCCATTCCAGGACCGACAGGCCCCCTGATCGCCACGGTGGTCATGACCGCCCTGGTGGTGATCTTCGCCGAGATTCTGCCCAAGACCCTGGCCATCGCCCAGCCTGATCGGGCCGCGCGCCTGCTCTCGCTGCCGGCGATCTGGATCGTGAAGATCTTCGGCCCCTTGGCCAATGGCGCCCAGTGGGTGGTTCGCCTGACCCTGCGGCCCTTCGGCATCAAGCTGGACATGGAAACCGACGTCCTGGCCGCCCATGAGGAGATCCGCGGGGCGGTGGAGTATCACCACTCTGAAGGGCTTGTGGAGAACCGCGACCGGCTGATGCTGGGCGGCGTGCTAGACTTGGCCGAGATGGATGTCGGTCAGGTGATGGTCCACCGAAAATCCATCTCCATGATCGACATCGCCCTGCCGGTGCGGGAGTTCGTGGCCGCTGTCCTGGGCAGCGCGCACACGCGCATGCCGGTCTATCGCGATGACCCGGAGAACATCGTCGGCTTCCTGCACGCCAAGGACCTGCTGCGGGCCCTGGCTGAAGCCGACGGGGACATGGACGCGGTCGATCTTCAGGCCATCCTGCGCGAGCCCTGGTTCATCCCGGACACGACCAATCTGAAGGACCAGCTCAACGCCTTCCTCAAGCGCCACACCCACTTCGCCCTGGTGGTGGACGAGTATGGCGGGCTGAAGGGTCTGATTACGCTTGAGGACATTCTCGAAGAGATTGTCGGCGAGATCGAGGACGAGCACGACATCGCCGTGCCCGGCGTGCGTCCGCAGCCGGACGGGTCGGTCAGCGTCGATGGCTCCGTGCCGATCCGCGACCTCAACCGGGCCATGGACTGGGACCTGCCTGATGAAGACGCCGTCACGGTGGCGGGCCTGGTGATCCACGAGGCCCAGACCATTCCCCGGGTCGGCCAGACCTTCATCTTCCACCGCCACCGCTTCCAGGTGGTGCGCCGTGAGCGCAACCAGATCACCGCGCTCCGGATCTCCCCTCCCATCGAGGCGCCGGTGGAGGACTGACCGCCCAGGGTTGTGTCGAGACCGGGAACCCTGGCCTTGGGCTAACGTTATCTGCGGCGAAGCTGGCGGAGAGACCGTGTCGATGATCGTCATTGAGCGACGCCGCCCCGATCTCGGGGCGTTTAGCGACAAGCTTTGCCTTTGCCCGGGCTTTGCGGCAACCTTCCCCCCCGCCTGTGGCGACCTGGAGCCTTCCCATGACTGATCTCGCCAAGCTCGCCGGCATGCGGGTCCTCGTGGTTGAGGACGAGATGATGGTCTCGATGCTCATCGAGGACATGCTGAGCGACCTGGGCTGCAAGGTCGTCGGACCAGCCTCACGGTTGGAGGAAGCTATCGCCCTGGTGGAGAGCCACGAGATCGATTGCGCGGTTCTGGACGTCAACCTCGGCGGACAGCCGATCTTCCCCCTGGCCGACATCCTGCGGGCCAAGGGCGCCCCCTTCGCCTTCGCCACCGGCTATGGCGATGCGGGCCTGCGCGACGTCGACAAGGGCGCGCCGGTGCTGCAGAAGCCCTTCCGCGAAAGCGACCTCGCCCGGGTGCTGGGCGAACTTCACGCCCGGGTCTGAGGCCCTCTCGCCGCCCTATGGCAGGGCGGCGAGCACCTTCTCCGGCGTCAGCGGATATTCCCGGATCCGTGCGCCGCAGGCGTTGTAGACCGCGTTGGCGATAGCCGCGCCCGCGCCCGCGATGCCCAACTCGCCCACACCCTTGATCCCCATTGGATTGGCCTTGTCGTCCACCTCGTCGAGGAACATGGCCGACAGGTCGACGATGTCGGCGTGGGCCGGCACGTGATAGCCGGCCAGGTCCTGGGCGATGAAGGAGCCGTAGCGGGGGTCGACTTCGTTGTACTCGTGAAGGGCCGTGCCCACGCCCCAGATCATGCCGCCGGTGATCTGGCTCATGGCCGTCTTGGCGTTCAGGATCCGGCCGGCGGCGAACACCCCGAACATGCGACGCAGGCGGACCTCACCGGTGTCGGGATCGACGCCCACCTCGGCGAAATGGGCGCCGTAGGTGTGCTGGGAATAGTCCCGCGCATCGGCGGCAGGCGTGATCGAGCCCTCCACATAGACGCCCTCGGGCGCGGCGCGGGCCACCAGGCGCTCCAGGGGCTCGGCGCGATTGTCCACCGCGATATTGCCGCCGCCGAAGGTCACCAGCTCGGGATCATCGCCGTAGAGGGGCGAGTTGGGATCGCCGATGGCCAGCTCCGCCAGGGCCTTGCGCAGGTTCATGCCCGCCGCGAAGGCCGCAGAGCCGGCGGTGGCCGCGCCAAACTGGCCGCCGGAGCCCGGCGCCGGCGGGAAGTCTGAGTCGCCCAGCTCCACCTTCACCTGGGCGAGCGGCACACCGAGGGTCTCGGCGGTGATCTGGGCGAGGATCGTATAGGTGCCGGTGCCGATATCGGTCATGCCCTGGCGCAGGGTGATGGTCCCGTCGGCGTCGATCCGCACGCCCGCCTTGGCCGGCAGCAGGAAGTTGCCGCGGATGGCCGCAGCCATGCCCAGGCCCACCAGCCAGCGGCCGTCGCGGACCTGGCCGGGCTTGGGATTACGCCGGTCCCAGCCGAACCGCTGGGCGCCCTCGGTCATGCAGCGGACCAGTTGGCGGGTGCTGAAGGGCTTGCCGGTCTCGGGATCGGTCTCGGGTTCGTTGCGCAGCCGGAGCGCGATGGGATCCATGCCGAGCTGTTCGGCCAGTTCGTCCATGGCGCATTCCAGGCTCAGCATGCCCGAGGCCTCACCCGGGGCGCGCATGGCGCCGGCGGCCGGGATGTCGAGCTTCACCAGGCGATGGCCGGTCAGGCGGTTGGGGGCGGCATAGAGGCTGCGGGCGAAATTGGCCGCATGCTCAGTAAACGGCGCCTCCCGGCGACAATGGGTGACCGCCTCCAGGGCGAAGGCGTCCAGCCGTCCGTCGGGTTGAGCGCCCAGGCGAACCCGCATGTGGACGGCAGGCCGGTGGATCGTGGCCTGGAACATCTGCTGACGGGTGTAGGCGACCTTGACTGGCTGGCCGAGTTCCCGGGCGGCCAGCGCCGCCAGGGTCAGGTCGTCGTAGGCCTGGCCCTTGCCGCCGAAACCGCCGCCGATATAGCGGGTGATGAGGCGGACCTGCGTGGAGGGGATCATCAGGGTCTCGGCCAGGGTGTGCTGACCGCCCTTCACCATCTGGATCGAGGTGTGGACCGTGACGTTGTCGCCCTCCCACCAGGCGGTGGTGGCGCAGGGCTCCATCTGGGCGTGGTTCTGCAGCGGGCTGACATAGGTCTCGTCCAGGCGAACGGGCGCACCGGCGAAAGCCGCCTCGAAGTCGCCGACGCGGACATCCTCCTCGCCCTCAGGCTGTTCGGCCTGCGCGAAATTGTCCTCGAAGATCAGGTCGGCGGGCTCGGCGGCGTAGTCGAAGCGCACGAGGGCCGCGGCCGCCTTGGCGTTCTCCAGGGTGTCGGCGACCACAAAGCCCACATGCTGGCCAAAGTGCTCGATCCGCGCGGCCAGGGCCGGGTTCGCCCCCCGCTGGCTGCGGGGATTGATCTTCGCCCCCCGCTCCCCCTGGGCCGGGACATTGTGTGGCGTCCACACCAGGCGCACGCCCGGGGCCGCCTGCGCCGCCGAGATGTCGGCCGAAGCGACCTGGCCCTTGGCGATCGGAGAGGCGATCAGCACCCCATAGGCCGGCGGCGACGGCGCCTCGACCTCATAGGCGAAGGGCGCCGTGCCGGTGACTTTCAAGCGGCCCTCATAGCGATCGACACCCTTGCCGATCAGGCCGCTGCGGTTTTCGCTGATGGGGGTGGGCGCCGCCCAATCCTTGACCGAGCTCATTGGCCGTCTCCTGCGCCGGTGGTGGTGAGGCAGGCCGCGCCGAGGCGGGCCATCAGCTTGAGCTTGAAGTCGTTGTGGCCGTCAGGCCGGGCCGACGCCATCTCCGCGGCCATGGCCTCGGCGGGGCTTGCTCCGCCGGCCAGCGCCTGTTCAGCCGCCCTGGCGCGCCAGGGCTTATGGGCCACCGCCCCCAGGGCGACCTTGCCGCCCGCCACCGCCACGCTGCCGATGGCGAAGGCGTAGGAGGCCCGCTCGCGGGCCTTGCGGTAGATCTGATCGCCCGTTGGGGGCGGCGGCAGGACGACGGCGGTGATCATCTCGCCGGGCTCAAGGGTCGTCTCGATGTGCGGGGTCTCGCCCGGCAGGCGGTGCAGGTCGTCGAGCGGAATGGCGCGGGCCTGCCCGTTCGGGCCAGCGATCTCCACCCGGGCGTCCAGGGCGCTCATGGCCACGGCCATGTCTGAAGGATGCGTGGCGATGCAGGCGCCGCTGGCGCCGAAGATGGCGGTGTTGGCGTAGATGCCGCCGATGGCCGCGCACCCGGCGCCGGGCTCGCGCTTATTGCAGGGCTTTGTCGTGTCGTAGAAATAGGCGCAGCGGGTCCGCTGCAGCAGGTTGCCGGCGGTGGTCGCCTTGTTGCGCAACTGCCCCGACGCCCCCGACAGGATGGCCTGGGCCAGAGCCGGATAGCGGGCGCGGACCTTGGCGTCGGCGGCCACCTGGCTGTTGGTGGTGGTCGCCCCCAGGCGCAGGCCGCCCTCGGACGTCTCATTGATCTGGCCGAGCGGCAGGCGGCTGACGTCCACCAGATGGGTCGGCTGCTCGATCTGCAGCTTCATCAGATCGACGAGATTGGTGCCCCCGGCCAGGAAGCGGGCGCCGGGCGCGGCGGCGGCCATGGCCAGGGCCTCGGTCACGTCGGCGGGGCGTTCGTAGGTGAAGGGCTTCATGCCACGCCTCCGGCGCTGCGAATGGCCGCCAGGATCTGAGGATAGGCCGAGCAGCGGCAGAGATTGCCACTCATCCGCTCCCGGATTTCCGCGTCCGTGAGGACCGTGTCGGCGGTCAGGTCATCCGTCACCAGGCTCGCCCAGCCGTCGGCCGCCTCCTGCAGCATGCCGACCGTCGAGCAGATCTGGCCTGGCGTGCAGTAGCCGCACTGAAAGGCGTCCTGCTCCAGGAAGGCCGCCTGGACCGGATGCAGGGCCTCGCCCTGGGCCAGGCCCTCGATGGTGGTGATCTCGTCGCCTTCGTGCGTCACCGCGAGCGAGAGGCAGGCGTTGATCCGCCGGCCGTTGACCAGGACCGTGCAGGCGCCGCACTGGCCATGGTCGCAGCCCTTCTTGGAGCCCTTGAGCCCCAGGTTTTCCCGCAGGGCGTCCAGCAGGGTCGTGCGCGGATCAAGGTCCAGGCTGGCGGCCTGGCCATTGAGCTTAAAACTGGTCTTCAACGGGCGTCTCCCCAAACGCTGGACGGAAATCGCCGTCCTATTGGAATTCTGGTGGTCTAGCGGCCTCAGCTCTCGCCGGGCGCCAGGGCCTTGAGCGACAGGGCGTGGACCGGCCCGGCCATCTCGTCGGACAGGGCGCGGTAGATCATCCGCTGCCGGGCCACCTTTGGCGCGCCGGCGAAGGCCTCTGCCTCGATCAGGACATTGAAATGGGTCTCACCGCCGGGCCGCGAACCCGCATGGCCGGCATGGCGCGAGGACTCGTCCTCGATCTCCAGGCGGGTAGGCGCGAAGGCTTGGGTGAGCTTTTGGTGAATGGCATCGAATATGGCGCCCATTGCTCAAATCTTCAATTCTTCAAAAGTGCGGGCCGTAGGCCCATACTTGGGGCATGCCCGGCGCGTTTCAATACAAGCCCAAGTTCGTCGATATCCGCGTTCGCCCCCCCAAGCCGGGGGAGAGCGAGCGCGCCGACGACGTTTTCGCTCTGAAGCCAGGTGAGCGCCGCTGCGATCATCCCGGCTGCTCCATGCCCGCTGCGGCGCGGGCGCCCAAGTCTCGGGACATGATGAACGAGCACTACTGGTTCTGTCAGCCCCACGCGGCGGAATACAATCGCAACTGGAACTTCTTCGCCGGCATGAGCGAGGGCGAGATCAAGGCCCGGCAGGAGCAGGAGCAGACCACCGGCGGGCGACCGACCTGGGACTTCAAGGCCAGCCGAAACTCGCGAGAGTCCGCAACCTTCACCAAGAACTTCGCCCGCGGCAAAGGCGGCTACCAGGATCCGTTCAACCTGTTCGGCCACGGGGGCGCCCACGGCCCGGGTCCGCAGGCCCAGCCTGCCCGCCGTCTCGGCAAGATCGAGCGCAACGCCCTCGCCGACCTGGACCTGGACGACAACGCCGAGGGGCCAGCCATTCGGGCGCGCTACACCGAGCTGGTCAAGCGCTGCCACCCGGACGCCAATGGCGGCGACCGCTCGGCCGAGAACAAGCTGCAACGGGTGATCAAGGCCTATCAGGCCCTGCGCAAGGCAGGGATGGTCTGAGGGGCGCCGAGGTGACCAGGGGCGGCGACACGATCCTGGAGCTGAAGGCGGCCCGTCTGGCTGCGCGCCAGGCAAGGGCCCTCGCCCGCCGCCGGCTGGCCCTGACCCTCACGGCTGCGACTCTCGCCCTCGTCGCCCTTGGCGCGGCCACCCTGGCGCCAGCGCCGACGCGCTGGGGCGCGGGCGAGGCCCCGGTGGACCAGTGGGCGAACCTGCAGCTTCCGCCTCCCATCCCGCAGGCGCCGGCCCCCCTGGCCGCCCAGATCGCCGCCCTCGGCGCGGCGTTCGATGGCCGCGCCGGCATCGCCGTCCGCGATCTTGAGGGGGGCTGGACCGCCGCCCATGACGGCGAGGCCCTCTATCCGCAGCAGAGCGTCAGCAAACTCTGGGTGGCCGTCAGCGTCCTGGACGCGGTCGATCGCGGCGTGCTGAGCCTGGACGATCCCGTCCTGGTCCGCCGGGAGGATCTGAGCATCTTCCACCAGCCGATCCGCGACCACGTGGGGCGCAACGGCTACGCCACCACCGTGGGAGCGCTGCTGGCCAGCGCCACCACCCGCAGCGACAATGCGGCCAACGATATCCTGATGCGGCTGGTGGGCGGCCCCGACCACGTGCGGGCAGTGATCAGCACCCGTGAACTGGGGGCCATCAGCCTCGCTGATGAGGAGCGTTACTTCCAGACCGCCATAGCCGGCCTCGACTGGCGGCCGGAATTTTCCTTTGGCCGCAACTTCTGGCGCGCCCGGGCGGCCATGCCTCAGGACGCTCGGCAGGCGGCTCTTGAGGCCTATCTCAGCGCCCCGCCTGACGGCGCGAGCCCCGCCGCCATGGTTGAGGCGCTGGACCGACTGGCCGCCGGCGAGCTGCTCTCGCCGGGCTCCACCGCCCTTCTGCTCGACCTGCTGGGCCAGAGCCGCACCGGACCCGAACGACTGGCCGGCGGGCTGGCGGAGGGCTGGCGCCTGGCGCACAAGACCGGAACCGGTCAGGTCCTGGGACCACGAGCCACCGGCTACAACGACGTCGGCCTGCTGACCGCGCCCGATGGACGGACCTATGCGGTGGCGGTGTTCATCGCCGACACCACCCGGCCCGTGCCCGAACGGCAGGCCCTGATGCAGGCCGTCACCCGCGCTGTCATCGCCCAGCACCACGGGCTCGATCCCGCGCAGACCACGCCGGAAGACCTCAAACTTCTGCCTATGCCGCTTTCAGCGCAGGAAACCGCCGACCTCAGGCTCCGAGGGGATTTCCCGGCGCCATAGGTCCGCCGGCGAGGTTCAGGCGGTCCTTGGGCAGGGCCTCAGGCATTTCGGCCTGCAGGAAGGCGATCATCTTTTCGCGCACCTCGCAGCGCAGGTCGAAGGCCGTGGGCGCATTGCGCGCGCTCACCAGGCAACGCACCTGAATCGTCCGCTCCGAGGCTTCGGTCACCGCCAGATTGACCACCTGGCCGTCCCAAAGGGGCGAAGCCTTGGCGATCTCCTCCAGCTTGGCCCGCAGCACATCGATCGGCGCGGCGTAGTCCACATAGAGCATCACCGTGCCGATCAGGGAGGCCGTCTCCCGGGTCCAGTTCTGGAACGGCTGCTGAATGAAATAGGTGAGCGGCAGGATCATGCGCCGCCAGTCCCACAGGCGGACCACCACATAGGTGGAGGTGATCTCCTCGATCTGCCCCCACTCATTCTCGACGATCACCGCATCATCGATACGGATAGGCTGGGTGGTGGCGATCTGCACCCCGGCGATCAGGTTGGTCAGGAAGGGCTGCAGGGCGAGGCCGGCGATGATGCCCGCCGCCCCGGCCGAGGCCAGCAGGCTGATCCCGTACTGCCGGACGCCCGGCAGGGTCATCAGGGCGAAGCCGGTGGTCAGGACCACGATGAGGATCGCTGCGGTGCGAGTCAGGATGCGGGTCTGCGTCACATGCTTGCGCGCCAGCAGATTGTCCTCCGCGTCGAGCCTGAACCCCCTGATGTAGAGCAGACTCCAAATGTCCAGCGCCGTCAGGGTGCTCCAGCCGATCAGGACGATAAAGCCGATGGCGAGGACTCGCCGAAGCGTGTTGGCCCCGTCCTGGCCAAGCTGGGCGAGCCCTGCGCCCGCCGCCAGGCCGAGGATCAGGGCGGCGAGCCGGGTGGGCCGACGGAGCTTCACCACCAGGGTCGACCCATAGCTGTCGCGCCCCCGCAGCGCCCGGCGAATGGCGCGAACGATCAACCCGTGCAGGATCAGTCCCACCAGGGCGCCCAAGGTCAGAACGGCCAGGTTGAGCAGCCAAAGGGGCGCCCAGTCGGGCCGGTGAGAAAAGATCAGGTCCGCCATGCGGCTCAGCCTCGCTATACGCCAGGCCCTTCAACGCACAGGTCGCCCGGCGGATCGCCGCGGGGGCTAGTCAAGCTCAGCAAGGCCGTCAGGCGCCCAGACCCAGGGCGCCCTGCCTCTTACGGGGCGAAGCTGGAGCGCGCCTTGATCCCCCAATGGCCCTCCTCGCAGGTGACTACATAGATCGAATCGAACCCGCCGATGACGCTGCCGTCCTTCCGGTAGCGGGTGAAGCGCGTGTCGATGTGCACCTTGTCATCCCCGGAATGGATGATCTCGCGCTTCTCCCAGGCCGAGTGGTCCCACTCCTTCAGCGAGGCGTGATCGAAGGTCGCCGGCGTCTGGTCGCCCTTGTTGATGATCCGCATCGTGTTCGACGCCAGGCGGATCGAGGGGAAGTTGAAGGTCTGTTCGAAAGCCTTGATGTCCCGGGCGTTGAAGGCGGTCATGAAGGCGTCGAGGCAGGCCATGGCGGCGGCCTCGGATTGTGTGTTGCGGCCCATCGGCTCCTCCCGTCGGCCTGTGATCGGCCGTGCGGGAGGAGCTTAGGCCTGCCGGGACGGCGATGAGAAGGCGGGTCAGCCTTCAGACTGCGCCCAGCCGCCGCCGAGGGCCCTGAACAGGGCGATCTGGGCGTCGGCCACCTGGGCCTGCGACAGCGCCAGCTGGGCCTGGAGCCCGGCGAGGGTCCGCTCGGCGTCCAGGACGCCCAGGAAGCTGTCGACGCCGGCCTCGTAACGCATCCGCGACAGCCGTGCGGCCCGCGCGCCCTGGTCGGCGGCCCGTTGTAGGGCGGCGCGTCGGTCCAGGGCCTTGGCGTACTGGGTCAGGGCGGTCTCGGTCTCTTGCAGGGCGATCAGATTGACCTGCTCGAAGCTCGCCAGGGCCGCATCGGCGCCGGCCCCGGCCTGGCTGATCCGCGCGCGGGCCGCCAGGATGTTGGGGAAGCTCCAGGAGATCAGCGGGCCGACATTGAACTGGTAGTCATCGCCCAGGTCCGAGGCGTCAGCGCCCAGGGTCGAGAGGCTCCCGCCAAGCGTCACGGTCGGATAGAGGCTGGCTGTGGCCACGCCGATCCGCGCGGTCGCCGCCGCCAACCGGCGCTCGGCCGCCCGCACATCGGGACGCCGCGCCAACAGGGCGGCGCCATCGCCGACGGGGATGGCCGTCGTCACCTCGGGCACGACATTGCAGGCCATGGCCGCGATCGGCGCCTCGGCTGGCGGACGGCCCGTCAGAACCGCAAGGCGGAAAAGGGCGCTGTCACGCTGGGCCTCCAGCGGCGGCAGGGTGGCGCGGGTGGATTCCAGCTCGGTCTGAGCGCGGGCGACGTCGAGGCCTGCGCCCCGGCCCAGCTCGAACTGCCGACCGGTCAGGTCGGCGCTCTCCTGCTGCAGGTCCAGGGTCTGCTGGGCCGTGGCGATCTGGAGATTGGCCGCGCACAGGTCGGCATAGGCCCTGGCCGTCTCGGCCGCGACGGTGACCCGGGCGGAGTCCAGCAGGGCCTCAGCCGCGCCGGCGTCGGCGCGGGCGGCCTCCACAGAGCGTCTCACCCGGCCGAAGAAGTCGACCTCATAGGCCGCCTCGAAGCCGGCCTGGACGCTATCGCCCTCCACATAGGCCCCGGTGGCGGGGTTCTGCTGTCGCACACGCGCGGCGCCCGCCATGGCGGAGGTCGACGGCAGAAAACCCGTGCGGGCCTCACCCAGGGCGGCGCGCACCTGGGCCAGGTTGGCCGCAGCCACGGCGATGTCGCGGTTGGCGGCGAAGGCCTGGGCGACCAACTCGTCCAGCAACGGATCCTCGTAGAGCCGCCACCAGTCATCCGGCGCCTGGGCGGCGGTGAAGGGGCCGTCGGTGGCGGCGACGAAGGGGCCGGTCTCAGCGGCGCCCGCCGTGGGCGTCTGGTAGTCGGGGCCGGCCGCGCAGGCCGAGAGGAGAGCCGCGCCGGCGAACGGGGCGGCCAGACGGGACGGGATCACGGGCGCGCCTCCGGGGCTTGGTGAGCGATGAGGCCAGGCTCGGGCGGCGGCTCTGTCACGACCTTGCGGCCCGGCAGGCGCTCGGCGAGGCGCCGGCAGACGACATAGAAGACCGGCGTGAAGATCAGGCCGAAGATGGTCACCCCGATCATCCCGAACACCACCGAGGTGCCCAGAGCCTGACGCATCTCCTGGCCGGGGCCTGAGGCGATCGCCAGAGGCAGCACCCCGAAGATGAAGGCGAAGGAGGTCATCAGGATCGGCCTCAGACGCGTCTTGGCCGCATGCACCGCCGCATCGAAGCGGTTCATGCCCATCTGGTCCTCGGCCTGCTTGGCGAACTCCACGATCAGGATGGCGTTCTTCGCCGCCATGGCCACCAGGACGATCAGTCCGACCTGGGTGAGGATGTTGTTGTCCATCCCCCGCATCCAGACCCCGAGCATGGCCGCCAGGATGCTGAGCGGCACGATCAGGATGATGGCCAGCGGCAGGGTGAAGGCCTCGTACTGGGCCGCCAGCACCAGGAAGACGAAGACCACCGCCATGGCGAAGACCAAGAGGGTCGTGTCTCCAGCCGCCTGCTCCTGATAGGCCAGTTCGGTCCACTGGAAGCTGACCCCGGCCGGCAGGGTCTCGGCCGCCAGGCGCTCCATCTCCATCAGGGCCTCGCCGGACGACACCCCAGGGGCGGCGCCGCCGATCACCTCGGCGGACGGGGCGAGATTGAACCGCACCACCCGGGCCGGTCCAGAATCGTCGCGCAAGGTGGCGATGGAGCCCAGAGGCGCCATGCCCCCGGACATGGTCCGCACCTTCAGATTGGCGATGTCCGAGGCCTCGGAGCGTCCGGACGGCTCGGCCTGGGCCGTCACCCGGAAGGTCCGGCCCAGCATGTTGAAGTCGTTCACATAGGTGGAGCCCAGATAGGTCCCCAGCGTCTGAAACACCTCTGCCGGCTGGACGCCAAGCAGCAGGGCCCGGTCACGGTCCACGTCGGCGGTCAGGCGCGGGGCGCCGGTGTTGAACTGGTTGTAGACGCCGACCAGCTTCGGATTCTGGGCCGCGGCGCCGGCCAGCTGGTTGGCCGCCTGCTCCAGGGCGGCGTAGCCGACGCCGCCAGTGTCCTGGACCATCATCTTGAAGCCGCCGGCGTTGCCGAGGCCTTCCACGGGCGGAGGGGCCAGGACGAAGATGTTGGCCTCCTCGATCGCGCCCATGCGCTGCATGATCATGCCAGCGATGTTCTGGGCCGACAGGTCGGAGCCGCGCTCGCCCCAGTCGGTCAGGCGGATGAAGATGGTGGCGCTGTTCGACGCCATGCTGAAGCTGGCCCCGTCGAGCCCCACAAAGGCGGCCATGTTCTGAATGCCGGTCATGGCGCCGATCTCGGCTGTGGCCTGCTGGACCACGGCGTCGGTGCGCTCGAGCGAGGCGCCCGGGGGCAGCTGGACGACGCCGATCAGCACGCCCTGGTCCTGCTCGGGGATAAAGCCGGTCGGCGTCTCGGTGAGGCGCCAGCCGGTGGCCACCAGCAGGACGACGTAGGCGACCAGCATGATGAAGCTCATCCGCACCAGACGTGCGGTCAGCCGCCCGAACCGGTCGCTGAGCCAGTCGAAAC
This sequence comes from Caulobacteraceae bacterium, assembly GCA_027489335.1. Taxonomy (GTDB): domain Bacteria; phylum Pseudomonadota; class Alphaproteobacteria; order Caulobacterales; family Caulobacteraceae; genus Phenylobacterium. The sequence continues at coordinate 50,520 of JAIXZX010000011.1, forward strand.
CGCGGTTGAAGCGGTTAGCCGCGCCCGTGAGCGGCGCCATCCAGCGCGGCCCATGGGGGGCCTCGCCCTCCCGGTGCGGCTTCAGCAGCAGGGCGGCCAGCGCCGGCGACAGGGTCAGCGAGACCAGCAGGGAGATCACCGTCGCCGCCGCGATGGTTACGGCGAACTGGCGATAGAACATGCCCGGAATGCCGGAGACGAAGGCCGTGGGCACGAACACCGCGACCAGCACCAGGCTGATGGCCACCAGGGCGCCTGAGACTTCCTTCATCGATCTGTGGGCGGCTTCCCGAGGGGACAGGCCCTCGCGGATGTTCCGCTCCACATTCTCGACCACGACGATGGCGTCATCGACGACGATGCCGACCGCCAGGACGAGGGCGAACAGGGACAGCGAGTTCAGCGAATAGCCCAGCGCCAGTTGGACCGCGAAGGTTCCGACCAGGGCGATTGGAATGGCGAGGATGGGAATGATCGCCGCGCGCCAGGTGTGCAGGAACACCACCACCACCAGGACCACCAGCAGGACGGCCTCGATGAGGGTGCTCTGCACCGCGGCCACGGAGGCGGCGACATATTCTGTGGGGTTGTAGGGGATCTGGTAGGCCAGCCCGCTGGGGAAGCTGGGCTCCAGATCGTCCAGGGCCGCGATCACGCCCTGCGCGGTCGAAAGCGCATTGGAGCCGGGCTGCTGCAGGACGGCCATGGCCACCCCCCGCTGGCCGGAGAAGTAGCCGCGCACCCCATAGTCCTGGGCGCCGATCTCGACCCGCGCCACGTCGCGCAGCCGGATGGTTCGCCCCTCGGCGTCCCGGCGCAGCACCACGTCGCCGAAGGCTTCAGGCGTGGAAAGACGCCCCTGCACTTCGACGGGCAGCTCGGTGGCCACGGCCGGACCGAAGGGCGGCTGACCAACCGTGCCGCCGGCGGCCTGCAGGTTCTGGCCGCGCAGGGCCTCGACGATCTCGTTGGGCGTCAGGTTGCGTTCGGCCGCCTTGCCGGGGTCGATCCAGACCCGCATCGAATAGAGGCCGCCGCCGAAGATCTGCACTTCGCCGACGCCTTCAACCCGCAGGAGCCGTTCGCGGACCGTGGAATTGGCGTAATTGCCCACATAGTCGGCGTCGAGGGTGTCATCGGCCGCCGTCAGCCCGACCACCATCAGGAAGCCGGTGGACTGCTTGTTGACGATGACCCCCACCTGCCGGACCTGTTCCGGCAGCCTGGGCTCGGCCAGGCTGACCCGGTTCTGGACAAGCACCTGGGCGGAATCCAGGTCGGTGCCAGGCTGGAAGGTGACCGTGATCTGGACCATGCCGTTGGAGGACGACGAGGTCATGTAGATCATGTCCTCCACCCCGTTGATCTCCTGCTCCAGCGGGGCGGCGACCGTCTCGGCCAGGGTCTCGGCCGAGGCGCCCGGGTAGTTGGCGATGACGGCCACGGTCGGCGGAGCGATGTCCGGGTACTGGGACAGGGCCAGCAGCGGATAGGCGAAGATGCCGATCAGGGTGATGAACACCGACAGCACCCCGGCGAAGATCGGGCGCTCGATGAAGAAGTGCGACAGACGCATGGAATGCGGTCCCGGAAGATGCGGTCGGAAAGGGTGCGGATCAGTTGGCGGGGGTGGCTGAGGCCGCCGGCGCCGAGGTCAGGCGAGGCTGGTCGCCGCCGCTGACATCCTGGCGGGCGATCTTGCCGGCGCGCACCTCTACCTTTTGGCCAGGCATGGCCCGCTGCTGGCCGCCGACGATCACGCGGTCGTCGGGCCGCAGCCCTGAGCGCACCACCCGCAGGCCGTCGCTGGCGGGGCCGAGCTCCAGGGCCTTGACCTGCACGACCCCCTCACCGTCGACCACATAGGCCACCCGCCGCACCCCGTCGGTGATGACCGCGGTCTCCGGGATCAGCAGGGCGCGGTAGGCGTCGGCCCCGACCATGCGGCCTTGCCCGAACATGCCGGGCTTCAGGAACCCATTCGGATTGGCGATGGTGGCCCGCAGGCGCACCGCGCCGGTGTCGCGGTCCACCAGGGTGTCGACAAAGTCCACCCGACCGGTCCAGCGGGACTCCGTCTCGTCCTGCAAGCGAATTTGCACCTGCGCCCCCTGGCGCTGTTCCGCCTGACGCTGGTATTTCAACAGCTGAGCTTCGGAGGCGTCGAAGGCGAAGTGGATCGGGCTGATCGAGACGATGGTGGTGAGGATGTCGCCCGAGGAGGCGCCGCCGCTGACCACATTGCCCGGATCCACCAGCCGCTGGGACACGACGCCGGAGACGGGCGCGGTCACCCGGGTGAACTCCACATCGAGTCGGCGGGCCCGCAGGGTCGCCTCGGCCACCTGGGCCTGGGCCCGGCGGCTGTCGAACTCTTCCTGCGAGATGGCCTGGGCCTCAAGCAGACCCTCGGCGCGGGCCAGGTCAGCGCGGGCCAGATCAGCCTGGGCCTGGGCCGCAGCCAGCGCCGCCTGGGCCGGACGCGGGTCAAGGGTGAACAGCAGTTGGCCTTTGCGGACGTTCTGGCCGTCCTTGAAGTGCACGCCCTGGAGGTACCCGCCCACACGGGCGCGGACCTCGACGCGCTCGGGCGCCTCGAACCGCCCGGTGAAGTCGTCCCAGTCGACGACCTCCTCCTGCAACGGAACGGCGACCGACACCGTTGGCGTCGGCATGCCCTGTCCCGCGTTCGGGTCTCCGCCACAGGCGGCCAGACCAAGGAAGCTCGCCGCGCACACCGCAGCCACAAAGAGTCGTCTCATGCCTATCCCCAAGGCTGGCCTTATCCCCAAGGCCATCTGACCCGGCGGAAGACCGGGACATGTCATCAGTTGGTGACTTCTAGGTGGGATTGCGCTTCTATGTCTACAAGTGTTGACAAAAAAATTCGGAGGATCGCCGTTTGAGCCCGCCCCTGTCTCCCGTTCGGACCCGGAACGCCGCCGCCACGCGCACGGCGATCCTGGAAGCCGCACGGCGCCGTTTCGCCCATGAAGGCTATGATCGGACCGGGTTGCGAGACATCGCCAGCGACGTGGGCGTGGATGCCGCGCTGATCTCCCGCTACTTCGGCGGCAAGGAAGAGCTTTTCGAGGAGGTGCTCACCTGCGCACCCAATATCGCGGAGTTCCTCGAGGGGGATCGCGCGGGCTTCGGGGATCGTGTGGCCACGATGATGGCCATCGAGCCCATGCGGGAGGAGAAGTTCGAGCTCTTTCTGATCATGCTGCGCTCGGCCTCGTCGCCCAAGGCCGCCGCCGCCATCCGCCGCCATTCGAGCGAGGCCTTCTTCCAGCCCCTCGAAGCCTGGCTGGGCGGCGAGGATGCGGCGGTCCGCGCCCGGGTGCTGTCCTGCCTGATGATGGGCGCGACCATGAACCGGATGATCCACGAGGATTATCTGCTGGACGACAGCCAGCGGCGGGAGCTGTGCGACGCCCTGGCCCGCACGCTCAATCACTTCGTCAGCAGCGAGGCCTGAGACGCGGCCTCACTGAGCCGGTTCGCCAATCCGAGGGGGAACAGCGAGCACGCCGTGTTCGCTAAGGGGACTGGCCTGCAAGGAGCCGCCCATGTTTCCCACCATCCACAGTCTGGTCGTGGCCGCCGCCGCGCTGCTTCAGTATTTCTCGGTTCTGATCCTGGTTCTGGCTGTCATTGGAGCGACGGCGCGCTTCGCGTTTCAGGGCGCCAGGAGCCACGACTGGCGCGACGCCTTTGACCAGTACCGGGCCAATCTCGGGCGCGGCATCCTGCTGGGCCTGGAACTGCTTGTGGCTGCCGACATCATCGCCACGGTGACCGAGCCTCTAAGCTTTGATCGGGTGGGGCCGCTGGCGGCCATCGTGCTGATCCGCACCTTCCTCAGCTTTGCCCTGGAGACCGAGATTCAGGGCCGTTGGCCCTGGCGACGTGCGGACGCCGATCCCGGCGAGGCCAAGCGCTAATCCGCAGCCCAGGCCTCGGCGACCTGGAACATGCCCCGCCAGTCGTAGATGTTCAGCTTGCAGCAGAGCAGGCCGGTGGAGACTGTCTCCAGAAAGCCCCATCGCCAGACAGCCTCGGCCTCGACGCCGGTCTGGGCGGCCAGCCTGGCGCAGCGCGCCCGCCCTGCCGCCAGCGGATCGCCCTGCAGCAGGATTTCAGGCCATTCGCGCATGATGACGCCGAGATCGTAGGCGGGCTCAATGAAGAGGGCGTCGGGATCGATGAACTTGAAGCCGGCCCCGTCCCGGGTCTGCAGGGCGTTGGCCGCATGGGCGTCCCCATGGGCCAGAACGGCGCGCGCAGGATCGTGCGCGGCGGCGCGATCGGCGGCGTAGAGGCGGACCCGGGCCATGACGGGCTCCGACAGCGGACCGCCCAGCGCTTGCGCGGTCTCCTCGATGAATCTCTCCAGACGTGTGGCTTTCGCTGCGCCATCTTCCAGGCCGCCAGGGGGAACCGACGCGCGCCACACCGCCATCAGCGCCTCGCACAGGGCGTCTATCTGCGCCTGCGGCGTCCAGCCCAGCTGGTCGAGCCGCGTCCCGAGCCGCTCGAGCAGCAGGGCGTGGGCGGCTTCATCCACGGCGTAGAGCGCCGCGAAGCCGCGCCCGCCCGCGGCCTCGAGCACCCGGCGTTCCGCGCCGAGCAGGTCCGCCCAAGGCGGCGCGATCTTGATCACCACCGCGCGGCCGTCCGCAAGCACGCCAGCCACGGCCAGGGCCTCGCTGCCTCCGTCCAGGATCTCTGCACCCGCGAGCCCCCATTGCGAGGCCAGCCGGGCCAGGGTCAGCGGCAGGGTTTCCAGCCAGGCTTCGCCCCGCTCCCCCTCCGCCAAGGCCCGTCGCTGCGCCGCCTCCGGCAGCCGGCTAATATCCGCCGAGGCGGTCAGACCGGAATCTCGCCGGCCACCGTCGTGCGGTGCATGACCCGCAGGTGGCCGTCATAGCCGCCCTCCGCCAGATGGATGGTCCGGCGGTTGTCCCAGATCAGCAGGGTGTCCTTGGCCCAGCGGTGGCGGAAGACGAAGTCCGTCTGGGTCATGTGGGCGAACAGGAAGCCCAGGACCGCCTGGCTCTCGGCCGGCGTCATGCCTTCGATCCCCAGGGTGTAGACCGGGCTGACGAACAGAGCCTTCTCGCCGGTCACCGGGTGGGTGCGCACCAGCGGGTGGGTATGGGTCTTGTCCGCCTCCTCCGAGACGATGATCTGCATGGTGCGCTTCTCGGTCTCCCGGGCGAAGACCCCCTTGGTCCCATAGGCGCGACCGGCGCTGTGGATGGCCCGCAGGGGCGCCAGCATCTCCTGCATCACCGGCGAGAGGGCCGCATAGGCGCCGGCGCAGTCGGCGAAGAGGGTGTCGCCGCCCACCGGCGGGATCACCTGGCCATGCAGCAGGGTGGCCGCCGGCGGCGCGGGCTGAAAGCTCCAGTCCGAGTGCCAGCCGGCCCCGAAATTGGTCGCCTTCTCATCAGGCTCCCGGCGGAGCTCCAGCACATTGGGCCGGCCGGGCATGGGGGCGATAAAGGGATCGACGCCAAAGGGGCCAAACTGCAGGGTCACCGCCTCAAGCTGGTCAAGGCTCAGCGGCTGGTCTGGAAAACTCAGCACCCCATGGTCGGCCCAGGCTTTCCGGACGTCCTGCATGGTCGCCTCATCCAGCGGGGCGGCGAGGCTGAGGCCCGTGACGACGGCGCCGAAGCCTGAGGCGCTCGGCGTCACCTGCAGCTTCGAATTGTGCGTATGAACCCTGTCCAACATGGCGCCGGCGTCTCCTGATTGTTTTTGATCGGCGGCCTATGAAACACACGTTTGCTTTGCGGGCGTAACCCTGTATGCGAACCTCGTCATGAGCACGATTTCCCAGACCCACGACGATGAGCTGCTGACCCTTGTCCCCGACAAGAAGGTCTCCGTCCGCGAGACTTTCGGCGTCGACATGGACATGACCGTGCCGGCCTTCTCCCACCGCGACAGCCATGTCCCGGAGATCGACGACACCTACCGGTTCGATCCTGAGACCACCAAAGCCATCTGCGCGGGCTTCGCCTATGACCGCCGGGTGATGGTCCAGGGCTATCACGGCACCGGCAAGTCGACGCACATCGAGCAGGTCGCCGCCCGCCTGAACTGGCCGCTGATCCGGGTCAACCTCGACAGCCATGTCAGCCGTATCGACCTGGTGGGCAAGGACGCCATCGTCCTGAAGGAAGGCAAGCAGGTCACCGAATTCCGCGAGGGCATCCTGCCCTGGGCGCTGCAGCGCCCGATCGCCCTGGTGTTCGACGAATACGACGCTGCCCGTCCGGACGTTATGTTCGTGATCCAGCGCATTCTGGAGGCCCAGGGCAAGCTGACCCTGCTCGACCAGAACCGCGTGATCCGCCCCAACCCCTTTTTCCGCCTGTTCTCCACGACCAACACCATCGGTCTGGGCGACACGACGGGCCTCTATCACGGCACCCAGCAGATCAATCAGGGCCAGATGGACCGCTGGTCCATCGTCACCACGCTCAACTATCTGGAGCATGACGCCGAGGCCGAGATCGTTCTGGCCAAGGCCCCCAACTACGACACCACTGAGGGCCGCCGCACCATCAACGCCATGGTCCGGGTCGCTGACATGACCCGCAACGCCTTCATGAACGGGGACATCTCCACGGTCATGAGCCCGCGGACGGTGATCACCTGGGCGCAGAACACCGAGATCTTCGGCGGCGACGTGGCGCTCGCCTTCCGCATGACCTTCCTGAACAAGTGCGACGAGCTGGAGCGCGGCACTGTCGCCGAGTTCTTCCAGCGCGCCTTCGGTCAGGACCTGCCTGAAAGCACGGCCCGGGTTCGGGTGGCCTGACGGCGCCTGCCTTGACCGGACACAGAAACGGCGGCCCTCGCAGGGGCCGCCGTTTTTCGTTTCAAAACTGTCAGCCCGGTTTAGCGGCCCAGCATGGCGCTGAGTTTCGCGCCCTCGACCTCACTGACGCACCGCGGGGCGGACCAGTCATCGGCCGCGCCGGTGAGCGCCTGCTCGGCGGTGACGAACTTCACCTCCCCATGCTCGCGGGCGAAGGCCCGGCGGGTCAGTTCGGAGCGGTCGCAGACATAGACCACCCGCTCAACCTTGCCGTTGACGGCTTCCCGAGCTGTGGCGTCGCGGCCCGCGTCCTGCGCGTTGGCCGGCTGAGCGGCCTGAGCGGCGCCGGCGACAAGGGCCGCAGCGGCTGCGGCCAGAACAAGAACTCTCATGGTTTCCTCCACTTATGGCGGGGCTTGCGCCTCGACTTGGGGAAAGGCTCTCACGGGATTGGCCGCTTGTGAAGGATTTATGACGTTGCAATGTCGCATTTGCGACAACTGGCCGCCACCGTCCGCAAACGGGAGCGCGAAGAGGTCATTTGCTCTTTATACGGATCTTTTTCTAGGCCTGACCCTGCCGGACCAGCCAGGCTGGGCTATGGACGAACCCGGCGCCCTGCGCGATGGTCCGGCCCATTGATGCAGACCAATTTGCACGTGGGGACGATATGACCAGGAAATTGCTCGCCCTTTTGACGGCGACGACGGGGGCTCTGGCCCTGGCCGCCGGCGTCGGGCTGGCCCAGGCCCAGACGCCGGCCCAGCCGCAAGGCGCTGTGCTGGCCAAGAACGACTATGCCGACAAGGCGAGCTGGCTCTGCTGGCCCGGCCGCGACGACGCCTGCGCCGGCGACAACACCACCACCGTGATTCAGGCCGACGGCGCCCTGGCTGTGGAGACCTGGGCCGCCGATCCCAAGGCGCCGGTGGACTGCTTCTATGTCTACCCCACCGTCTCCAACGATCCGGGCGTGGTCAGCGACATGACCGCTAACGCCGAAGAGCGGCGCGTGGTGGAACAGCAGCTCTCGCGCCTGGGCGCCAAGTGCCGGGTCTATGCGCCGCTCTACCGCCAGTTCACGCTCACGGCCCTGCGCGCCCTGGTCACCGGCGGCGCTCTGCCCGGCGGCGCGCCCCGCCCCAACACCGGCTATCTCGACGTCGTGGACGCCTGGAACCACTATCTGGCCCATGAGAATGACGGTCGTGGCGTGGTCCTGATCGGCCATAGCCAGGGCGCCGGCGTGCTCACCCAGCTGATCGCCAATGAGATCGACGGCAAGCCCGTGCAGGACAAGCTGGTCTCGGCCTTCCTGATCGGGACCAATCTGCCGGTGGAAAAGGGCGGCAAGACCGGAACCTTCAAGTCGATCCCGCTGTGCGAAGCGGCCGATCAGACCGGCTGCGCCGTAGCCTATGTGAGCTTCCGGGCAGACGCGCCGCCCCCAGCCAATTCCCGGTTCGGCGTCGCTCCGCGCCAGGCCCCGAACATGGAGGCCGCCTGCGTCAATCCCGCAGCCCTGGCCGGCGGCAAGGCTGATCTGCACGCCTATCTGGCCAGCGCCGGCAACCTGCTGGGCTCATCAGAAGAGCCTCAGCCCTGGGTGAAGGGCGGTCCGGCCATTGAGACGCCCTTCGTCTCGGCCCCGGGCCTGTTGAGCGGCGCGTGCGTGCGCCAGGACGGCTTCCACTATCTGGCGGTCACCGTGAACGCTGATCCTTCCGATCCGCGCACGGACACCATCGCCGGCGACGTGGTCCAGAACGGGGTCATCGCCAAGGACTGGGGCCTGCATCTGATCGATGTGAACCTGGCCATGGGTGACATTGTGGGCCTGGTGGAGTCCCAGGGCGCGGCCTGGCTCGCCAGCCGCAAGAACTGAGCGATCAGGACTGAGCCCAAATGAAAACGGCCGCCGCTCAAGCCAGAGCGGCGGCCGTCGTCTTTTCAGGGATGTGGCGCGCTAGCCGCCGGTGATCTTCTTGCCGGCCATGACTCCCAGAACCAGGAAGATCACGAAGCCCACCAGGAAGATGAAGAACAGGATCTTGGCGATGCCCGCAGCCGCGCCGGCGATGCCGCCGAAGCCAAGAGCGCCGGCCACAAGGGCGATAAGCGCGAAAATCAGTGCCCATTTCAGCATGGGGTCGCCTCCAGAACAGCCATCAGTGTGACCAGGACAACGCGGCGGCCCACAGCCCCGTTCCGGAGCCTGACCGTAGAATATCTTCCGCTTCCCCCCGAGCCTTGCGGCGCCTTATCTAGGAGGCGATGGCCAAGTCCCCTCCCGAAAGTCCCGTCGAGCCGTTCAAGCGCGCCCTGGCGAACGCCGCGCGCTCCCTGGCCGAGTCCCCCGATCTGGAGATCGTCTTCTCCGGCGAAGGTCCGCAACTGCAGGGCAATCGCGCCATCCTGCCCCATCCGCCCCGGGACCTGGGACCGGACGACGCCGCCCGCCTGCGGGGCATCGCCGACCAGATGGCTCTGCGTCTGGCCCACCACGACGCGGCCGCTCACGCCAAGGGCCGGCCGCAGTCGGCCCAGGGCGGACCGATCTATGACGCGATCGAGCAGGCCAGGACCCAGGCCATCGGCGCCAATGCTCTGGGCGGAGTGAAGGCGAACCTGCGCGCGGCCCTGGACCAGGCCTGGGCCAAGAAGCCCTTCAACCCGATCGACGCCCAGGCCAATCCGCCTATGGACGAGATCGTCTCGCTGATGGTGCGCGAGCGCCTGACCGGCGAGGCGCCGCCACCGGCCGCCCAGCCGCTGGTGGATCTGTTCCGCGCCGAGATCGAGGCCAAGGCCGGCCCAGACCTCGACAAGCTGGCCGCCAACCTTCAGGACCAGAAGGCCTTCGGCAAGGTGGCCAAGGCGATCCTGCGCGACCTCTCCATGGGCGATGACCTGTCCGACGCCCCGGAGCAGCCCGACGAGGATGAGGAGGGCGGCGAGGACGCGGAGTCGGAGTCGGCCGAGGACCAGGACGGCGGCGAGGGCGAGGACCAGTCCCCCCAGCAGACCGCCATGGACGACAGCGAGGCCACCCATCGCGAGAGCGAGGAGACCGACAGTCAGATGATGTCGGCCGAGGAGGACCCCGACGCCGAGGACACTGACGAACAGCCAGACATGGGCGAAGGCGAACAGCCGTCTCGCCCCGACCCGCGGCCGGACGCGCGCATCCCGACCTACAAGGTCTTCTCCAGCGCGCACGATGAGATCGTCGCGGCCGAGGAGCTGTGCGATCCTGAAGAGCTTGGCCGCCTGCGGGCCTATCTCGACCAGCAACTGGCCAGTCTCTCCACCGTCGTCTCTCGCCTGGCGAACAAGCTGCAGCGCAAGCTGATGGCTCAGCAGAACCGCTCCTGGTCGTTCGATCTCGAGGAGGGCATCCTCGACGTCGCCCGGCTGACCCGGGTGATCATCGACCCCACCGCGCCCCTGTCCTTCAAGGAAGAGAAGGACACCGAGTTCCGCGACACGGTCGTCACCATCCTGATCGACAATTCGGGCTCCATGCGCGGCCGCCCGATCATGGTCGCCGCCGTCTGCGCCGACATCCTGGCCCGCACCCTGGAGCGCTGCGGGGTCAAGACCGAGATCCTCGGCTTCACCACCCGGGCCTGGAAGGGCGGGACCAGCCGCGAGGATTGGCTGAAGGCCGGCAAGCCGCCGCAGCCCGGGCGGCTGAACGACCTGCGCCACATCATCTACAAGGCCGCCGACGCCCCCTGGCGCCGCGCCCGGCGCAATCTCGGCCTGATGATGCGCGAAGGTCTCCTGAAGGAGAACATCGACGGCGAGGCCCTGATGTGGGCCCACCAACGCCTGATGGGCCGGCCCGAACAGCGCCGCATCCTGATGGTGATCTCCGACGGGGCGCCTGTGGACGATTCGACCCTGTCGGTGAATTCCGGCCACTATCTCGAACGCCACCTGCGCGAGGTGATCGAGGAGATCGAGACCAAGAGTCCGGTGCAACTGATCGCCATCGGCATCGGCCACGACGTCACCCGCTACTATCGCCGGGCCGTCACCATCGTCGATGTGGAGCAGCTGGCCGGCGTCATCGTCGACCAATTGGCCGAGCTGTTCGACGAAGAGATTCGCAAGGCCACCCGAGCCACCGCCAATCTGTTGCAGCCGCCGCCCAGCACCCAGGGGCCGTCTGGCCCCGGCCGGGGCTCGACCTTCAAGGAAGTCCGGAGAGCCCTGGCATGAGCCCCCTACCCCGTCTTGGCGCCCTGATCGCCCTGGCGGGGCTTGCCGCCTGCGCCCCCTCGCCGGTGAGCCTGCCGGCTGCCCCGGTGGCGGCGGGGTCTTCGATCTCGGTCCAGACGGTTCCCGTCCCCCTGAACCCCGAAGCGCCCGGTCAGACGGCGATCGGCGGATTTACCTATGCCGGCGGGGTGCAGCTCTCCTCCACCCAGACCTCGCGGTTCCATGGCCTGTCGGACCTGTCGGTGAGCGCCGACGGAAAGATCACCGCGATCAGTGATGAGGGCGACCTGATCGAGGGCCGGCTCGTCTTCAAGGACGGCCGTCTGACGGGCCTTGCCGACGTGACATTGCGGCCGTTGAGCGGCCTGGACGGCCAGCCCCTGCCCAACAAGGAAATGTCTGACGCCGAGGGGCTGGCGATCCTCGCCAGTGGCGACCGGCTGGTGAGCTTCGAGCGTCAGTCGCGCATCTGGCTCTATCCGGCAGACGGGGGGCCGCCGCGGGCCGTACCGGCGCCCGAAGCCGACTTCCCGCTGAATGGCGGCCTGGAGGCCCTGGCCGCCGATCCTGAACGCGGCCCCGACGCCTATGTGACGGGCGGCGAGGAGACCGGTCAGACCTGGCTCTGCCGCCTCGCGGCCCCCTGCGTGGCGGGCCCGACGGTCGACAAGGCGCCTGAGTTCGGCCTGGTGGCGATGCGCCGCCTGCCTGGCGATCAGACCGCCTATCTGCTGCGGGCCTGGGACCCCCTGCGGGGCAACCGCATCGTGCTGTCGGTCACCGGAGCGTCCGGAGAGCTCGCGCGCCTGGAGATGACCAAGCCGCTGACCGTGGACAATTTCGAGGGGGTGGATTTCGTGCCCCGCACCCAGGGCGGCTACCGGGTCTATATCCTGTCGGACGACAATTTCAGCGCCAGCCAGCGCACCCTGCTGCTCGCCTTCGACTGGACGCCCTGAGGCCAGCCACCCAGACCGCGCGCAACGAAAAAGGCCGGCCCCGAAGGACCGGCCTTTTCATGTCGTCGTCAGATCGACGCCGTTCAGGCGGCGGTCTTGGTCTCGGCCAGCTTGGCCTTGAGCTGACGCTTGATCTTCAGCGCGCGCGGCGAGAGTTGCTCATCGCGGGCCTTGACCAGGAAGACGTCCAGGCCGCCCCGGAAGTCCAGGGTGCGCAGGGCCGCATTGCTGATGCGCAGTCGGAAGGACTGGCCCAGGGCGTCGGACTGCAGCGTAGCCGGAGACAAGGCCGGCAGGAACCGACGCTTGGTCTTGATATTCGAGTGGCTGACATTGTGCCCGATCATCGGACCAACGCCAGTGAGTTCGCAACGGCGCGACATGGTGTTCAACCTTCGCGTGGAAACCAAAAAGCGCGGACCCCGGTCCGCACAAGAGAGCGGGCGATATAGGCGAAAGCCTCGGGCGCCGTCAAGGCGGAGCGACGACTCCCGGCGCAATCCCCGCGATTATCCCGCCGCTCGCCCGCACAGGCCCTGCTGGCGCTGCGGACTTGTGGCCATTCCCGGCGGCGCCTACAATATTTAGTAGGGAACAAAGGCTGAATCCGGCCCCGTCGCCGATTCGGTCACCCTTTGTTTTGCCCGCGTTCCCACCTCGCTCAGGACGCCGGCGGCAGACTTTCCAAAAAGACGCGCAGATCCTGCGCCGTACGGTCGGGCAGCTGCTCCATCGGCACATGGCCACCATCGGCATAGGTAATCAGCCGCGCGCCGGGAATGCCTTGCGCAAAGCCTGCCCCGCGCTCGGCGGGAATCACCTGGTCCAGCGCCCCGACCATCACCAGGGTCGGGACCTGGATCGCCGCGAAGGTCTCCGGCGTCACTGGCGCAGCGGCGCTGCGGCGGCGGGGATCGGTGAGGATGGCCCGGTGGCCCGGCGCCCGGGCCAACTCCACATAGCGGTCCACCAGCTCCGGCGTGACCAGGGTCTCATCCCCGTAAGCCTGGCGAAGGCCGCGTCCAGCCAGGGGGCGCGGATCAAGATTACGCAGCAGGCTGCGCCCCAGGGGGTTTTCCAGCAGCTTGAAGACCATGGGCCGGCTGTCACCCTCGCCCTCGACCGCCGCCGCCGGCCAGCCCGCGGCGTTGACCAGCACCAGCCCGCGCACCTTCTGCGGATGGGCGAGCCCGTAGCGCCAGGCTACGCCGCCCCCCATCGAGTTGCCCGCCAGCACGAAGGGCGGCAGGCCAAGTTCGGCGGCCACAGCGTCCACCACCGCGACCTGTCCCTCCGGGCTCGACTGATAGCCCTCCGGCGCCCGGGTCAGGCCGTGTCCCGGAAGATCCAGGCTGACCAGCCGGTAGTCGTCCTTGAGCCGCGCGACCCAGGGCTCCCAGGCGTGCAGGGAGGCGGCGAAGCCATGCACCATAACCAGCGTAACCGCGGCCTGCGGATCGCCCTCGTCGCGGTAGTGAACCCGCACCCCGTCCGGCAGCTCAAGATACTGGGAGGTCGGGCCGCCATAGCGCGCCTCCAGCTCTTCATAGGGAATGTCTCCGGCCACGCAGGCCGAGAGGCACAGGGCTGCGAGCCCCAGAATCGCCAGACGCATGGATCGAAACACAGCCATCAGCCCCCGTCGCACCGCCGGTCCGCGCCAGCGCAGGGGGGACCGTCTGGCAAGACCGACGTTCGGTCAATCCTGCCTCAAGGGAAGCCCCGCAGGGCCCTTGCGATCCACATTCGGCTGATCTCCATCGGCCGCATCGGACACGCTTGCCCAGGGGTGATTCCACCCCCACCTTGGGATCATGAGTGACCGTCCCTCGGGCGCGGCGCCGTCCCGCCTGGTGGCGGTGCTGGGGCCGACCAACACCGGTAAGACCCACCTGGCCGTCGAGCGCATGCTGGGCCACGCCTCGGGCATGATCGGCCTGCCCCTGCGGCTGCTGGCGCGGGAAATCTATGACCGCATCGTCAAGCTGCGCGGGGCCCGTTCGGTAGCCCTGATCACCGGCGAGGAGAAGATCGTCCCGCCCCGGGCGGTCTATTTCGTCTGCACCGTCGAGGCCATGCCCCTGTCGCGGGAGGTGGAGTTCCTGGCCGTCGACGAGATTCAGCTCTGCGCCGATCCGGAACGGGGCCACGTCTTCACCCACCGCCTGCTGCATGCGCGGGGCAAGTACGAGACCATGCTGCTGGGCGCCTCGACCATGGCGCCCCTGGTCCGCCGTATGCTGCCCGACGCCGAGATCGTCAGCCGCGAGCGGTTCTCCAACCTGACCTATTCGGGCTCCAAGAAGCTCACCCGGCTGCCGAGACGCAGCGCCATCGTCGCCTTCTCCGCCGACCAGGTCTACGCCATCGCCGAGTTGATCCGCCGCCAGCGGGGCGGGGCCGCCGTGGTCATGGGCTCGCTCAGCCCCCGCACCCGCAACGCCCAGGTGGCCCTCTATCAGTCGGGCGAGGTGGACTTCCTGGTGGCCACCGACGCCATCGGCATGGGCCTGAACATGGATGTAGACCATGTGGCCTTTGCAGGCCTGCGCAAGTTCGACGGCCGCCGCAACCGCTGGCTGACCCCGCAGGAGATCGGCCAGATCGCCGGCCGCGCCGGCCGCTTCCGCACCGATGGGACCTTCGGCGTCACCGGCGACTGCGACGAGATGGACGAGGATCTGGTCGAGGCCGTCGAGAACCACCAGTTCGAGGCCGTCACCGGCGCGGAGTGGCGCAACGCCCGCCTGGACTTCGACTCCCTGCCCGACCTGCTGCGCTCACTCGCCCGCACCCCCGACCGCTCGGGCCTGCGGCTGGCCCAGGAGGCGCTGGACGAGATCACCCTGCGCAAGCTGGCAAGCGATCCGGATGTGGTCGCCCGGGTCCGCGACCGCGCAGCCCTCTTCAAGCTGTGGGACGTCTGCCAGACGCCCGACTTCCGCAAGGTCTCGGCTGAGGAGCACGTGCGCCTGGTCCGCGACCTGTTCGACAATCTGACCACCGGCCGCCGGCGCATCCCCGATGACTGGATCGCCCGCCAGCACAAGCAGCTGGACCGACCCGAGGGCGAGATCGACGCGCTCGCCCAGCGGCTGTCCTCGGTCCGCACCCTCTCTTATGTGGCCCATCGCCCCGACTGGCTGGTCGATCCTACAGGCTGGCAGGGCAAGCTGCGCCAGCTGGAGGACCGACTATCGGACACCCTGCACGAACGGCTGATGGCGAGGTTCGTAGACCGCCGCACCAGCGCCCTGATGCGGGGCCTTCGGGTCCGCCACGAGATGCTGGCCGGGGTCGGCGGCGACGGCGCCGTGACCGTCGAGGGTCAGTATGTGGGCCGCTTGCAGGGCGTCAGCTTCGAGCCCGACCAGGGCGCCTCGATCCTGGAGACCAAGGCCCTGCGAGCTGCGGCCATCGCCGCGGTGGGGCCGGAGATCGCCCGGCGGCTGGGCAAGCTGGCTGCCGAGGCCGACGAGGCCTTCGCCCTCAATCCCGACGGGGTGGTCCTGTGGCGCGGCGAGGCGGTCGGGGCGCTGTCCGGCGGCCGGCCCTTCTCCCCCCGTGTCCGGCTCTTCGGCGAGTTGGGCGAGGCCGCAGCCCGGGAACGGGCCCAGCGGCGGCTGGAGGCCTTCCTCGCCGCCGAAGCCGGCCGGCGCCTGGCGCCCTTGCGCAAGCTGGACGCCGCGGTGACCGAGGGGCGGATCAAGGGCCTGCCCCGAGGCATCGCCTATCGCCTGCTGGAGCAGGGCGGCGTGCTCGACCGCGCCCATGTCCGCGAGGAGGTCGCCGCCCTCAGCCAAGCCGAGCGCCGCGCGCTCAAGGGTCTCGGCGTACGGATCGGCGCGTTTAGCCTGTTCATGCCGGGCCTGCTGCGGCCCGAGGCGCTCGCCTTCGCTCAGGCTTTCGCGGCCGAGGCCGGGTGGCGCCCGGCCATGACGGGGCTCTCCCGGCTGCCGGCCGACATCCCCGCCCCCTGGCGCCTCGCCGCCCATGGTCAGCGGGCCGCAGCCGGGCTGTCGGTTCCCGTGGAGTCGCTGGAGGATCTGGACGAGCGCCTGCGCGCCGCGCCCAAGGAGGCTGGCGGCGTGCGCCTGCCTGACGATCTGTGGGCGGCCCTGGGCTGGAGCGCAGCCGAGGGCGAGGCCATTCTTCGCGCCCTGGACTATGCCCCCACCGGCCCGGCCAAGACAGGCGAGCCCCGCCCGTGGCGCCGCCGCAAGCTGGAGACCAAGGCCCAGAAGGCCCCGGCGGCCCCGTCCAACTCCCCCTTCGCCGCCCTGGCGGCCCTGAAGACCGCCCCGGCCACACAGCGTCCAAAGGCCCCGCGCCCGAAAGGTCCGCGCCCGGCCGCCGCCGCTCCGCCCCAGCTCCCCGCCGCCGAGCCCGCCCGACGCAAGCCCCGCAGGCGACGCCGTAGGCCCCAGGCCGGAGGCGCGGCGTGAAGCCCGAGGCGGCCGAGGCCGTCGAGACCTGCCGGATCGATGTCTGGCTGTGGCGGGCCCGCTTCTTCAAGACCCGGACGCTGGCGGCTGCCTTTGTGGAGAACAAGCGCGTGCGCCTGACTCGCGCAGGCCAGGAGAACCGGCTGGACAAGCCCTCGCGCACCGTGCGGGCCGGCGACCAGCTGGTCTTCGCCATCGGCGGGCGGGTCACGGCGGTGACCGTGGAGGCCATGGGCGAGCGGCGCGGCCCCCCGGCCGAGGCCCGAACCCTCTATTCACCCTTGCAGATATACTGAGGCGCATCAGGGGCGAAGACGCGCTAAGCCCCGTGGTTGACAAGGCGCCCCCGGCGCCCTGAAAAACCCGCGCCTTCCAACCCCCCGCGATCCCCGCCAGGGCCGCGACCGGAGTTCTCGACCCGATGACCTACATCGTCATGGATCCCTGCATCAAATGTAAGTTCATGGATTGCGTGGAGGTCTGTCCGGTCGACTGTTTCTATGAGGGCGAGAACTTCCTGGCCATCAATCCGGACGAGTGCATCGACTGCGGCGTCTGCGAGCCCGAATGCCCGGTGGACGCCATCAAGCCCGACACCGAGGACGATCCCGACGGCAAGTGGCTGAAGATCAATTCGGAATATTCGCGGATCTGGCCGAACATCACGGTCAAGGGCGAGCCGCCCGCCGACGCCGAACAGTACGAGCGCGAGACCGGCAAGCTGGACAAGTATTTCAGCGAGAAGCCCGGCCGCGGGTCCTGACCCCTAAAGGCCCAGCCCTGGCCCTCCAGGCCCCAAGCCTTTCTTTCGGCTCATATTTATGGTACGGTCACACTTGGCGTGGAGGCAGGCGGCTGTCGTCTGTCCCGTCGTTCAACAGAAGAGCCGTCGCCGGCCGATCACGCCCGCCCAGGGCGAGGGTGTCTAAAGAGGTTTTCACCGCTCCAGAGCTAATCGGACTTCGCGCCTGCCGCGACGAGGACCGGTTCGTCCCTGTGAGCGTCGCCTCCGTGACTCCAGATTGGCCGCCGGGCGCATTTTGAAGGGTCTCGCAATGAGCAAGAACGGTCTGGATTTCCAGGTTGGCGATCATGTCGTCTATCCGGCGCACGGCGTCGGTCAGGTGCAGGCGATCGAGACCCAGGACGTCGCCGGTCTTTCGCTTGAAGTCTATGTGATCACCTTCGACCACGAGAAGATGACCCTGCGCGTGCCCACCGGCAAGGCGCGCAGCTCTGGCCTCCGCTCCCTGGCCGAAGGCGACGTGGTCAGCCAGGCGCTGAACACCCTCAAGGGCCGCGCCCGCGTCAAGCGCACCATGTGGAGCCGCCGCGCCCAGGAATATGAAGCCAAGATCAATTCCGGCGACCTGATCTCGATCGCCGAGGTGGTCCGCGACCTGCACCGCGCCGAGAACCAGCCCGAACAGTCCTATTCCGAGCGCCAGCTCTATGAATCGGCCCTGGACCGGATGGCCCGCGAAGTCGCCGCCATCGAGCAGATCGACCGCGACGCGGCCATCATCATGCTCAACAAGTCCCTGCTGGTGAAGGCCTCGGCCGCCGCCTGATCGCAGGCCCGTCAGACGATCAAGACGCCCGGCCCCTGCGCCGGGCGTTTTTCGTTGAGGGGCTTGGCGCCGCCCCCCGCCCCATGGCATCGCTCAGGCCCAAGCCGGCCCGGTAGCTCAGCAGGACAGAGCAGCGGTTTCCTAAACCGAAGGTCAGGGGTTCGAGTCCCTTCCGGGCCGCCAGGGTGGTGTCTGATTGCCGGCCGGCTGGCCGCGGCTGAGCGCCCAACCGTTGCAGACATCCATCATGCAGAGCGATAGTGGTGCATGGCTGGAGTTCAGAACTGGAGAACGTGTACGGTCGTCGCGGTAGTGCTCGCGATGTCTGGATGCGCAACTTCGAGACAGCTTTTCCCCCTGAGCTACACCTACATTGATCAGCCCGAACAGAAGAGAATCGAAGTTCGCTACCGAAACACTGACCCAAAGGGGCGCTGCGTTCTACCGGAGCATTGGCCAAACCAGGGCGGCAAGATCGACCAAGCTGGGGATACCGTCTTCCTGGTCGTGGCCGGGCGTAGGTTTCCTCTTGAACCATTTAATACCGGCTACTGCCCAGGAGGCTGCGCCACGTATGTCGCACCAGGACAGCAAATTGTCGGCTTCATTTCATATCGCGACTTCCTACTGCCAGCCGAACTGGAGTTAGCGGCCAAACGTCTGGAACTCGCCGCACGGGGCTTCTCCTGCCCGCGCCCAATGGGCCACTAGCCAAACCTCGCGGCTGTTCAAGACGTCTGCCCTAGCGAGCGGTCTGGGGCTGGGTATGAGCGACTGGAGCGACCCTTAGGCTGCCACCAGAAAGAAAGCGTCTCTACACGCCCTCGAACAGCACGCCGAGCGCGCCGCGCACCGCATAGGCCTCGTCCTCGGTAAGCATGCGCAGGGGCTGATGGCCGAGTTCACGGAGCGGGATGGCGGCCATCTGGAGCGGCAGCAGCATGACCCTCTGCCCCTCAACCTCGAGGATGGGCGTCAGTCGTCCCGGCTGAGCGCCGGTCAGCTCCATCAACGCAATGAGCGGCACGACCACGCGGGTGTTGGTGGGGTTCAGCAGATCCGACTGGACGTCGACGACCAGCACGCCGCTCGGAAGCCGGTAAATCCCATGCTTCATCAGAACTGCCGGTATTCCGCCAGGACCAGACCATCGGCCTCCACCTTGGCGTTGTACCAGTCGAAGAAGGCACGGTTTTCGACTTGCCAGCGCCGCGCCCGTTCAGCGGCGACAGCCGCCTCCAGGCCGCTCTCGCAGGCGCGCGAGAGGTTCAGGCCCAGCGCCTTGGCTTCCTCAACGAGCGCGCCGGGAAGGGTGAGGTTCAACCGCTGACGACCAGAAGCATGCGCGTTTTCCATGCGCATAGCTTACGCGCACGTCGCGCCGTTTTCCAGCCCGTCCACGTTATTAACGCCTGGCCGCCGCCCCCCCACACATCGCCAGCATCCACACGGCCATGGCGATCATCATCAGGTTCTCGGCCACCAGTCCCTCACCCGCCCGGGTGCAGCCCTGGCGCTTCCTGCCCGGTGCGGGTGACATATTCGGTATAGCCGCCGCCGTACTGGTGGACGCCGTCGGGGGTCAGCTCCAGCACGCGGTTGGACAGGGCCGCCAGGAAGTGGCGATCGTGCGAGACGAAGAGCATGGCGCCCTCAAACTCCGCCAGGGCCGCCACCAGCATCTCCTTGGTCACCATGTCGAGATGGTTGGTGGGCTCGTCGAGCACCAGCAGGTTGGGCGGATCAAACAGCATCTTGGCCATGACCAGACGGGCCTTCTCGCCGCCGGACAGGACGCGGCAGGGCTTTTCCACATCGTCGCCGGAGAAGCCGAAGCAGCCGGCCAGGGTGCGCAGCGCGCCCTGCCCCGCCTGCGGGAAGGAACCGTCCAGGGACTCGAAGATGGTCTCCTCGCCGTCCAGCAGGTCCATGGAGTGCTGGGCGAAGTAGCCCATCTTGACGCTCGCGCCGATGTTCACCACGCCCTGGTCCGGGGTGATGGCGCCGGCCACAAGTTTCAACAGCGTCGACTTGCCCGCGCCATTGGCGCCCAGGACGCACCAGCGTTCCTTGCGGCGCACCAGGAAATCGAGGCCCTCATAGATCGGCTGGGCCCCGTAGCCTTTATGGACATTGCGCAGGCTGATCACGTCCTCGCCCGACCGCGGCGGGCTGCGGAACTCGAACTGAACCGACTGGCGACGGCGCGGCGCCTCGACGCGCTCGATCTTGTCCAGCTTCTTGACCCGGCTCTGAACCTGGGCGGCGTGGCTGGCGCGCGCCTTGAACTTCTCGATGAACTTGATTTCCTTGGCCAGCATGGCCTGCTGGCGCTCGTACTGCGCCTGGCGCTGCTGCTCGCCGAGCGCGCGCTGCTGGTCGTAGAAGTCGAGATCGCCCGAATAGGTGACGAGGTCGCCGCCGTCGATCTCCACCACCTTGCCGATGATGCGGTTCATGAAGGCGCGGTCGTGCGAGGTCATCAGCAGCGCGCCGTCATAGGCTTTGAGGAAGGCCTCCAGCCAGATCAGGCTTTCCAGATCCAGGTGGTTGCTGGGTTCGTCCAGCAGCATGGCGTCGGGCCGCATGAGCAGGATGCGGGCCAGGGCCACGCGCATCTTCCAGCCCCCCGACAACAGGCCGACATCGCCGTCCATGCGCTCCTGGCTGAAGCTCAGGCCCGCCAGAACCTCGCGCGCCCGGGCTTCCAGGGCGTAGCCGTCCAGTTCCTGGAAACGCTCCAGCACCTCGCCATAGCGTTCCATGTTGGCGTCCAGCTTGTCGGCCTGGTCCGGATCGACCATGGCGGCCTCGAGCATCGCCATCTCGGCGGCCATGGCGCTGACCGGGCCCACGCCATCCATCACTGCGGCGACGGCGCTCTGGCCCGCCATCTCGCCCACGTCCTGGCTGAAATAGCCGATCGTCATGCCGGGATCGATCACGACCGCGCCGTCGTCCGGCTGCTCCTGGCCAGTGATCATGCGGAACAGCGTCGTCTTGCCGGCGCCGTTGGGGCCGACAAGCCCGACCTTCTCGCCCTTCTGGACGCCCATCGAGGCGTCGATGAACAGGATCTGGTGGCCGTTCTGCTTGGAGATATTGTCGAGGCGGATCATGGGTCGGCCTGCTAGCGCGGGAACGCGGCGAACGCCACCCTCAGCCTTTGGTCAGATCGCCTCACGGCCGAGAAGCAGGCCAAGCGCGCCGCAGGCGCCGGCCGCTTCGGCCCCCCTCACATCGTCAGCATCCACACGGCCATGGCCATCATCATCAGGTTTTCGGTCAGCGACAGGAAGCCGAGCGGCACGTTGCTGTCGCCGCCGACGCAGGCGCACTTCAGTTCGCGGCGGTCGAGATAGACGGCCTTGAACACCGAGACCGCGCCGATGACACCGATGGTCAGGGCCACCGGCGCCGAAATCCAGGTGAGCACGCCCGCGACCATCAGGGCGCCGGCCCCGAACTCGGCGAAGGGATAGATCTTGCCATAGGGCGGCCACCGCTTGGCCAGCAGGTCGTAGTTGAGAAACATGGTCGAGAAGCTCTCGACATTCTGCAGCTTGAGCATGCCCAGAACCATCATCGACAGGGCGATGAACCACACCGCCGTCTGCTGAGTGAGCGGAGTCCCATAGACCGCCAGGCTGATCATGGCGGCCATGATCGCGGTGGTGGCGAACACCACCAGGACCGGGGTGTAGGTTGTGGCCTTCGGGTCGCGGACCTTCAGGCCCAGATGGCGGCGCAGATCATCATGGCCGCCGATCCGCTCGCCTGCGATGAAGATCTGCGGCGTGGTGGCGACGCCATGCTGCGCCTTGAAGGCGTCGGTCTCCTCCCGGCTGGTCAGCCAGCGGTCGTCCACCTGATAGCCGCGGCTGCGCAGCAGGTGCCGGGCCTTCAGCCCATAGGGACAGACATGGTCGGCCATCACCATGCGATGCAGCACGGCGGTCTTCTGGGGTGAGGTCACGGGGAGCTCCTTGGACTTGTAATCCTTGAGACCGACCCTAGGTTCCGTACGTCAGTACGGAGTCAATGATGAAATCTCGAACCATCGCCATCCTGGCCCGCGAGGGCGGCGTGGGCGTGGAGACCGTGCGCTTCTACCAGCGCCGCGGCCTGTTGCCGACGCCCGAACGCTGGTCCAGGGACGGGGTCGGAACCGGCGTGCGCCGCTATGGGGAGGAGGATGTCCGCCGCCTGCGCTTCATCCGCTCGGCCCAGACGGCGGGCTTCACCCTGGAGCAGATCAAGGAGCTGTTGTCCCTGGACGCGGGCGAGGACCGGGCCCGGGCCCATGAGCTGGCCAGCGAGCGGCTGGCGGCGCTGGATAAGGCCATCGCCGATCTGGTGGAGGCCCGCACGGCCCTGCGGCGCCTGGCCGGCGCCTGCGCCTCCACCGACCAGGGCCCCTGCCCGATCATCGCCGCCTTCCAGGGGGAGGCGGCTTAGAGAGATCGGCCTCTAGTGGACCATGAACCGCACAGCCCCGGTCATCTCGTGGCCGTCGGCGCCCTTGGCCGTCCAGGTCAGCACATAGCGGCCGGGCGTGAGGTCGGGCAGGTCGGCGGAGACCTCAGTGGTGGCCGCGGCGGCGGCCACCGGCACGGACTGTATCGGCTTGCCTTCGCCGGCCACGGTGACGGCGGTCAGCGTCATCGGGTGCTCGAAGGTGGCGGTGAACCAGTCGGGGGTCCCGTGGGTCATCTCGCCCTCAGTCGGGCTGGTGACCACCCCGTGCGCGGCGTGATCGCCAGACTTCGCCGGCGCAGCGGCCATGGCCCCATGGCCGGCGTGAGGGTCCTGGGCCAGGGCCGGCGCGGAGATCAGCGCCAGAGCCAGGGCGGGCGCGAGGGTCGATATCAGGGGTCGCATGTTCAGGGGCTCCTTCAGAACCAGGCCCGCAGGCCGATGACGAACGCGGTGTGTTCAGTCGAGCCGCCCGCGGCGCGGGTGCGGCTGGCCGTGCCCCCCAGGTCGCGGCTCCAGTCGACGCCCACATAGGGGGCGAATTCCTTGGCGATCTCGTAGCGCAGACGCAGGCCCGCCCCCACATGGCTCAGACCGGCGCCGAGGCCGAGCTCGAGGATGTCCGCGGCCGCGGCCTCCACCTCGATCCGCGGCTGCAGGATCAGGCGCTGAGTGATCCGCTGGTCGTATTCGGCCTCCACCCGCGCAGTCAGGTCGCCCCGGCTCGACAGGAAGGCCGCGGCGTCCACCTCCCACCAGTAGGGCGCCAACCCCTGGACCCCGACCACCAGGTGGGTGGGATCGGGACCGTCCTCGGCCACGTCCTGGCGCAGGCCCGCCTGCACATCCCAGAAGGGCGAGACCGCCCGGCTGTAGAGGGCCTGGACCTCACCCTCGATCTCGCCGTCGGTGGAGACCTCGCCTTCGGACTTCCACCAGAAGCGGTTGATGTCGCCGCCGGTCCAGCCGCCCACGTCCCACAGGCCAGAGGTCTCGCCCTCCTCGATCCGCGCCTCCAGCCGGTCGATGATCACGGCGGTGGCGCGCACGTCGCCATTCTCCCGAAGCAGACCCTCCCGGGCGCGGGCCATCACAGCCTCGCCCCACAAGGCGTCGGCGGCGTGGGTGGGGCCTGAGCGGGCGGCCCGGGGCGGCGGCGGACGGCGCGGCCGTCCGGGATCATCGGCGCTGGTCGGCACGTCCGGCGGTCCGCTCGCAGGCGCGCCCATGGCGTGCCCGGCGTGTGGGTCTGCAGCGGCGCCCATATCGTGTCGGGCATGGGGATCAGGCGCCTCAGCGGCCATGGCGTGGCCCGCATGGGGATCAGGCTGCGCCGCCCCGTGGACATGCTCCTGGGCGTGGGCCCCACCGGCGGTGAGCGCCAGGGGGATCAGGGCGATAAGCAGGGCCTTCATGCGCCCTCTCCGTCCAGGGGCCGCACGGTGACCACATTGAACATGCCCGCATGCATGTGCATCAGCATGTGGCAGTGGAAGGCCCAGTCGCCGGGCGCATCGGCGGTCAGGTCGAAGGTCACCTTGGAGCCTGGCGCCACATTGACCGTGTGCTTCAGGGGCTGATGTCCCGCAGGCCCGCCGGTCACCAGCTCGAAGAAGTGGCCGTGCAGGTGGATGGGGTGGGCCATCATGGTGTCGTTGACCAGGGTCACCCGCACGCGCTCGTTGCGGGCGAAGGCTATGGGCTCAACGATCTCGGAGAATTTCCGACCGTCGAAGCCCCACATGAACCGCTCCATATTGCCGGTCAGGTGGATCTCCAGGGCCCGGGATGGCGCCCTCTGGTCCTTGTTGGGCGCAAGCGCCACAAGGTCGGTATAGACCAGCACCCGGTGGGGGGCGTCCTCCAGCCCCATGGGCCGCTCGCCCAGGCGGTTGGCCGGGTCTGGCGAGACCATGTCCACCCCGACGCCCACGGCCATGGCGGCCGGCGCGTTGTCGGGATCGCGCATGGCGTGGCCGCCATGGTCCATGCTCCCATGCTCCATAACGCCGTGATCCATCGCCGCGGGCGCGCCATGGCCCATGGCGGCGTGATCCATGCCGTCCATGGCCCCCATGCCGCCCATACCCATGTCGCGCATGGTGAGCGTCGGCACCTTGCGAAGGGGCGGTACCGCCGCGGACATGCCCAGGCGCGGCGCGAGCGTCGCCCGCGCCAGGCCTGAACGGTCCACAGCCTCGGCCACCAGGGTATAGGCCTGATCCTCCGTGGGCTGGACGATGACGTCATAGGTTTCGGCCACCGAGATCTGGAACTCGTCGACCTCCACCGGCCGGACATTCTCGCCGTCGGCGTTGACCACGCTCATCGCCAGGCCCGGAATCCTGACATTGAAGATCGACATGGCCGAGGCGTTGATGATCCGCAGCCGCACCCGCTCGCCTGGCGAGAACAGGCCGGTCCAGTTCTCCGCCGGGCCATGGCCGTTGACCAGATAGGTGTAGGTGGTCCCGTTGACGTCGGCGATGTCCCGGGGGTCCATCCGCATGGCCCCCCACATGCGCCGTTCCTCCAGGCTCATCCCGTCCTCGCCGGAGATCAGGCCCGACAGGGTGGTGCGCGACCGGTTGAAATAGCCGGGGCTCTTCTTCAGCCGGTCGAGGATCTCGTGGGGATGGAGGAAGCTCCAGTCGGCCAGGACCAGCACATGCTCGCGGTCATAGGCCACCGGGTCGGCGTCCGCCGGATCGATGACCAGCGGCCCGTAATGGCCCATCGCCTCCTGCAGATTGGAGTGCGAGTGGTACCAGAAGGTCCCCGACTGGATGACCGTGAACTCGTACTGAAAGGTCTCGCCGGGCGCGATGCCGGGGAAGCTGATGCCGGGCACCCCATCCATCTGGAAGGGCAGCAGCAGGCCGTGCCAGTGGATCGAGGTGTCCTCATCCAGGGTGTTGGTGACCGATAGCCGTGCGGTCTGGCCTTCGCGCAGGCGGATCAGCGGGGCGGGCACGGTCCCGTTGACGGTGATCGCATGGCCGGTGCGCCCGCCGACGGTGAAGGGCGAGTGGCCGACCCGCAGCTGAATGTCCGGACCGCTCAGCGTCTCAGGCCCGGCGCTCAAGCCCCCGGTCCCCGACTGCGCCCAGGCCGGCATGAGCCCCTGCAGGGCCAGAAGGCCTGCGCCCCCGCCCATGGCTCGCAGCAGCCGGCGTCGTTCGCGGTCGATCATCGGGGCGGACTCCTTTGAGCTTCAGACCTCGACCGCCTTCTTGCCCTAGGGACCATGGTACGGAGTCAACTGCGTCCTCAGCCGCCCTCGGCCTCCCCCTCCCCCTCGCCCTCGCCGCCGGCCATGGCGGCGATCTGAGCCTCCAGGGCGCGCCGGGTCTCCGGCGAGCAGTCGGACACGTTCGCCGTCGCCGCCGAGGTCGCCGGCCCGCTAAGCAGGTCTTCGACCACGCTCTCGGCCGCGGCCCGCAGCATGGGTTCCTCAATGCCGGCCACACCGATCCGCGCGAGCGCGCCGGCGTCCACATCGGCCCAGCCGCAGGTCGCCGCGGCCTGGCGCAGGGTCTGGGCGGCCCGCAGGCCCTGGCTGAGCTCCGGATTGGCCGCCTCCACCGCCGCCCAGGCGGCGTTGCGGCTGACCTGGCCGAGTTCAGCCTCCCCGCAGGCGGCCAGGGCGAAGGCGCAGAACGGGGCGATCAGGAGCGGACGCAGACGGCGGTTTCCCAGACGCCGCCCCGGAACGCTTGACTTCCTTTCATGCGTCAGAAATAACTTACACATGAAAGGCGGGTATCTGTTTTGACCACTGGAGATGAGCTGGCGCTGACCCTGGCCGCGCTCAGCAACCCGCACCGCCTGCGCGTCCTGGCGGCGCTGAGCGAGGGGGGGCGCAACTATGTCAGCCGGCTGGCCCGCGAGATCGGCATCAGCCGGCCCCTGCTTCACCTGCACCTCAGCAAGCTGGAAGAGGCTGGCCTCGTCCGCAGCCAGCTTGAGCTGTCGGATGACGGCAAGGCGCTGAAATATTTCGAAGTTTGTCCGTTCCACCTGGAGCTGACCCCTGAAATCGTCGCCAGGCTGGCGCCGACCCTGTCTAAAAAATCCGAGAAATAGGGACTGACATGCACGCGAACATCTACCTCCTGACCCTCGCCCTCCCCATGGCGACCCTCCTGTTGATCTTCGCCATGCGCTACGGCGCCTTGGTGATGCAGGCCCGCGCCGCCCAGAGGACCGGCGCCTCGCAGCAGGACGTCATGGACGGCCTGTCCGAGATCAAGACCCGGCTTTCGGCCATCGAGACCGTCCTCAAGGCGGTGGACTGAGGCGCGCCGCGACCTCAGTCGAAGATGTCGAAGATCGAGGGGCGTTTCTTGTAGCGGGGACCATAGCCGTACTCCCCCCGCTCCCCGCGCTCGCCATACTCCCCGCGCTCGCCCCGTTCCCCGTAGCCGCCGGCCCAAGGCTGCGGCGGGGGCTGGTGCGGGGGCGGACCGCCATAGGGCGCGGCGCCGGGCGGAGGCGGCGAGAGCGCGGCGTTCTGGGCGGCGGATTCCATCAGCTTTTCCAGCTCGCCGCGGTCGAGCCAGACGCCGCGGCAGGTGGGGCACATGTCGAACTGAACGCCGGCGCGGTCCACCGTCTGCATAGCGCTGTTGTCATTGGGGCATAGGAGCAGGGGCATCGAGGCTTCCTTCTGAACAACGGAGGCCGATGGCGTTGACGGACCCTTCGACCTCACGTGGCGACGTGACGCGTCCGACATCGTGCGCCGACCAGGGTCGACGTCACCAGAGGGGCCCGGTCCGCAGGCCCAAGATGGGGGCAAGGCCAGCCCCCGGCAAGGTCCCCCTTGCGGCTTGATCTCGGGGCGCCAGATAGGGCTTCCGACCTGGCCCAAGGAGCCGCGCCTGTGATCCTGCTGCCCGACGTCCTGTCCCCCGACCAGGCCCGCCAGATCCGCGAGGCCCTGACCCCCGCCCCGTTCCGCGACGGGCGGGCCACGGCGGGCGCGGCGGCGGCCTCGGTGAAGGACAACCAGCAGGCCCGGGGCGATGATCCCACCGTGATCGCCCTGGCTCGCCAGGTCCGTCTGGCCCTGGAGGCGCATCCGATCATGCGCCGGCTCGCCAGACCCACCCGCTGGTCGAGCCTGATCTTCTCCCGCTATGGCGAGGGCCAGCACTACGGCCTGCACGCCGACAACGCCGGCATGAGCGACGAGCACGGCTGGCCCCTGCGCACCGACCTCAGCTTCACCCTCTTTCTCTCAGACCCCGAGACCTATGAGGGCGGCGCCCTGGTGATCGAGGACCTGGCCGGCGAGCGGGCCTTCCGCCTCCCGGCCGGCGCCGCCATCCTCTATCCCACCGGTCGTCTGCACCGGGTGGCGCCTGTGACGGCGGGCGAACGTCTCGCCTGCGTCGGTTGGGTGCAGAGCCTGATCCGCCATTCCGACCGGCGCGAGGCGCTCTACGACCTCGAACAGGTGCGCGACACCCTCCCCCCTGGCGAGGCGGCCCTGCGCCTGGACAAGACCATCGGCGCCCTGCTGCGCATGTGGGGCGAGGCGTGATCGCCCGGGCCTTTGACGCAACGGCATCCATTGGCTTGGCCGCCGAAAACTGACAGTTCTGCGGATCTTGGTCCCGCGCTGGAAACCTTCAAAGGCCCCCTTCATGAAGTTCGATGACGTCATCCTCGGTCGCCGCAGCATCCGCGGCTACAAGCCCGACCCGGTTCCCAAGGAACTGATCGAGGAGATCCTGACCCTGGCCATGCGCGCGCCGTCGTCGATGAACACCCAGCCCTGGAATTTCTACGTCATCACCGGCGAGCCCCTGGACCGCATCCGCGCGGGCAATACCGAGCGGATGGTGGCGGGCGTCCCGCAGTCGCGGGAATTCCGCACCGGCCAGGCCTTCGAAGGCCAGCATCGCGACCGCCAGGTGGGCGTGGCCAAGCAACTGTTCGCCGCCATGGGCATCGCCCGGGACGACAAGGAGATGCGCCAGGACTGGGTGCTGCGTGGCTTCCGCCAGTTCGACGCGCCGGTCTGCATTATCGTCACCTATGATCGGGTCCTGGACGGCAGCGACGACACCCCCTTCGACTGCGGCGCGGTGACCACTGCGCTCGTCAACGCCGCCTGGTCCCGGGGCCTGGGCGCGGTGATCAACAGTCAGGGCATCATGCAGTCGCCGGTGGTGCGCGAACACGCCGGCATCGCTGACGACCAGGTCATCATGAAGAGCATTGCGCTTGGCTGGCCCGACGAGAGCTTCCCGGCCAACGCCGTGGTCTCGGAGCGCAAGTCGGTGGCCGAGGCCGCCACCTTCGTCGGGTTCGGCGGCTAGCCGCGCGCCAGAACGCCGCTCTCTGCGCGCGGGTGCGGGAACTTTTTCGCACCAGCATGAAACGCCTATGGGTCTTCGAACGCTCTAGCTTGGAAGCTGGAGGGAGACCGGGTCATGGCGAACGAGGTTGCGGAGCACAGACCTGCCGAACGCCGGGGCTGGCGCTGGCTCTATCTCGCCCTGGCGAGCCTGGCCGGCGCCCTTGGGCTGGTGATGGCCGGCCTGGGGGTCTGGCTGATCACCCTGGGCGGGTCATTCTACTACCTGGCCGCCGGCGCCCTGCTGGCGGCCGGCGCCGTGTTCGCCTGGCGCCGCCGCGACCGGCTGGCGCTTGGCCTGTTCGCCGCAGCCTTCCTACTCACCCTGGTCTGGTCGCTGATCGAGATCGCTGGCAAGGGCTGGCTGCCGGCCTGGGGCATCGACCTCGCCGGACGTATCGGCGTGCTGACGGGCCTCCTGGTCGCCGTGGCCCTGGCCTATCTGCTGTGGCGCAGCCCGCCCCGCTCAACCCCGCGCCGGGCGGCCTTGGCCGGCGCAGCCGGATGCGTCGTTGCCCTCGCCGCCCTGGTCTTCGTCAGCTGGGAGCGGACCGAGCCGCCGACCGGCCCCGCAGGTCCCGCCGCGCCCACATCCCCCAATGAGGCCGGCGCCGACTGGACCGCCTATGGCGGCGCCCTGGGCGGGCGGCGCTATTCCAGCCTCAGCCAGATCACCACCGCCAATGTCGGCGACCTGAAGGAGGCCTGGACCTTCCGCAGCGGCGACCTGAACCCCGAGGCGGGGCGGGTCTTCTATTCGTCCCAGAACACGCCGATCAAGGTCGAGGACTTCCTCTACACCTGCACCCCCACCAGCCAGGTGTTCGCCCTCGATCCCGGCACCGGCGAGGTGCGCTGGAGCCATGACCCCAAGGTTCCCGCCAAGACCATGGAGTCCCTGTTCACCGCCGCCTGCCGTGCGGTGGGCTATTTCGACGACGGCGCCCCGGCCGGTCGCCCCGCGGCGATCGCCGCCATGCCCGCGGTTCCCGGCGCCATAGGTCCCGTCCCCCGGGGCGGCAGCCAGTGCCATCGCAGGGTCTTCGTCGCCACCGCCGATGGCCGGCTCATCGCCCTCGACGCCGTAGGCGGTTTCCCCTGCCAGGATTTCGGCGAGGCCGGCGTCGTCGACATGACCGAAGGCATGGGCCTGCGCGAGACCGGCTTCGCCTCCAACACCTCCGGCGCCACCGTGGTCGGCAGCCTGCTGATCCTTGGCCAGCAGGTCAGCGACAATCAGCGCCGGGACGCCCCGTCCGGCGTGGTCCGCGCCTATGACGCCCGCACCGGCGAGCTGCGCTGGGCCTGGGACGCCCTGCGGCCCGACGCTCAGGCCGCCCTGGCGCCCGGCGAGATCTATCCCCGCGGCACCCCCAATGTGTGGAACATCATCTCCGCCGACGAGTCTCTGGGCCTGGCCTTCCTGGCCACCGGCAACGCCGCGGCCGACCAGTGGGGCGGCAACCGCACGCCCGAGGAGGACCGCTTCACCGACGCCGTTGTCGCCGTGGACCTCGCCACCGGGGCCACGCGCTGGGTCTACACCACGGTCACCCACGACCTCTGGGACTATGATCTGGGCGCCCAGCCCATGCTGGTGGATGTGACCATCGACGGCGCCCCCCGCCAGGCCATCATGCAGGCCAGCAAGACGGGCAACCTCTTCCTGCTGGACGCTGCGACCGGCGCGCCGCTCCGTCCCGTCGAGCAGCGTTCGACTCCCCAGGGCGCGGCGCCTGGTGACTGGGTGTCGCCCACCCAGCCTCAATCGGTGTTCTTTCCCAATATCGGCGGCGTCCCGGGCCGCGAGCCGGAGCATATCGACCCCCGACACGCCTTTGGCCTCACCCCCATCGACGGGGCCCTGTGCCGCATCAGCTTCCACCGGCATCGCTATGAGGGGATGTTCACCCCGCCGACCACCGACAAGGCCGGCATGCTGTTGTTCCCGGGCACCGTGGGCGGGCTGAACTGGGGCGGGCTCGGCTTCGACCCCCAGCGCCGGCTGATCATCGCCAACAACTCGCGCCTGCCCAACCTGGTCATCCTGCATCCCCGCGAAGAGGTGGAGGACAAGGCTGTCGGGTCCGGCGGCGCCCGGCCCGATCAGGCGGTGGCCCCCCATCAGGGCACGCCCTATGGGGTGACGCGGCCAATCTGGTGGTCGGCCCTGAAGGTTCCCTGCATCGCCCCGCCCTGGGGCTATATCTCGGCGACCAACATCGATACGGGCGAGCTCGTCTGGTCCAAGCCGCTGGGCACCGGGTTCGACGTGGGTCCCCTTGGCCTGCCCACCTTCCTGAAGATCGCCACCGGCACGCCCAATCTCGGCGGACCCTTGGTCACCGCCGGCGGCCTGACCTTTATCGGCGCGGCTCAGGACGACTTCCTGCGGGCCTTCGAGACGGAGACCGGCAAGCTGGTCTGGCAGGCCCGCCTGCCCGCCGGTCCCCAGGCCGGCCCCATGACCTATGAACACCAGGGCCGCCAGTACGTCGCCATCACGGCCACCGGCCACGCCCGTTTCGAAACCACGCCGGGCGACTATCTAAAGGTCTACGCCCTGCCCGACTGAACCCCTGACGCAAAGGTCCAGGCCGCGTCCCCGCGCCAGCGTTTCCCGCCGGTCGGGACGTGGCCTATCATCCCCCGCACATGCTCGACGCCCTCCCCTACTGGCAGCAGCTGGCGGTCTACGCCATGGCCGCGGCCCTGCTCCTGACCCTGCTGCCGCGACTGCCCTATGTGGGCCAGGCCCTGCACGTGGTCCTGTCCTTCTCGGTCCTGGCCATCTGCGTCTTCTTCCTGCTGCAGCAGGCGCCCTACCAACCCTGGCTGGCGCCGCTGCTCGACCGGGTGGGGGTCGACAGCCAGGAGGTGACCGGGGAGGAGGTCCGCCTGCGCATGTCGCCGGACGGCCATTTCTGGGCGGAGGTGACTCTCAATGGGGTCGAGACCCGCATGCTGGTGGACAGCGGCGCCACCCTCACCACCCTGTCGGTGGAGACCGCCGAGCGGGCGGGCCTGACCCCTACGCCGGGCCTGGCCCCCATCTTCGCCCGCACCGGCAACGGCATCGTCCAGGCCCAGCCAGCCTCGGTTGAGGACTTCCGCCTCGGAGGCCTGACCGCCACCGACCTGAAGGTCGCCATTTCCCCCAACCTGGGCCCCGTGGACATCCTGGGCATGAATGTCCTGGTGCGTCTGGCCAGCTGGCGGGTGGAGGGCCAGACCATGATCCTGACCCCGCGGCCCCCGGCCGACGCCGCGGCCGATCCGGAGGCGGCCGACCCGTCCTGACACGGTGACGACCCGCCAGGTCGTTGCAGGCCCGCCCGACCCCGCAGACCCTGTGGACCTTGTCATCCAGGCCTCAGGAGAAGCCCCATGTCCGCCCCCTCGCCCCTCGATGTGATCCGACAGTTTCTGAAGGACATGGAGCAGATGGACTATGACAGCGCCATGCGCTGGGTGGCCGACACCTGCGAGTACGTGAACCCGCCGCCCCTGCCGGTGGTCCATGGCCCGGCCGGGGTCCGTAGCCTGCTGGAGCCCTTCTTCGCCCCAACTCTGCACAATGAGTTCGTGCTCCTGCGCGAGGCCGCCCACGGCTCCGTCGTCTTCATCGAACGGCTGGATCGTCACCAACTGGCCGACAAGTGGGTGGAGCTGCCGGTCACCGGGGTGTTCGAGGTCCAGGACGGCAAGATCATCTACTGGCGGGACTATTTCGACGCCGGCAGCATCCTCTCCCAATGGCCCGGCGCGTAGCGGCCGACCGTTCCGGGCGGCCTAGCGGGCGGCGCTGCGGTTCGCCGGCGCCTCCGCAGGGCCGATCAACTGTCGGCCGGCCTCGGTGAGGGCCCAGCGGTAGCTGCCAGGTCCGAAGGGCAGGTGCATCAAGGGGGCTTGGGGTCGCCCGGCGGCGAAGACCAGATAGCTGTCAAAAGCCTCGAAAAGCTCAGCTTCCAGCGCCTGACGGGCGGGCTTGGCCCGCACCCCGCGCCGCTCGGCGATGCGCTTGGCCACGTCGGCCCGATGCAGGGCGCCGCCGCAGGCCGACAAGGTGTCCAGAATTTCGGCCACGGTGGGGGCCACCTCATCCAGCCGGGCAGACTCCATCAGCCGGCGATAAGCGGCAAGCTCGACAACTGTCATCTCATCAACCGTGCAGTCTACCCGGGGAGGGGCCCGCTCAAACGCCATGGTCAAGCTTCGGCGGACGGCGGGCTAGCCATTAACCATTGAGGTGACAGCGTCAACTGCACAGGGCCGGGACCTCCCCATTTTGGGGAGCAGCACCTCAACCGCCGAAGGCGCCGGGACCGAACGCCGCCACGGTCTCTTCGCTCGGATCGCAGCGTTCGGGCGTAAGCGCGGCGCTGAGGCTGATGAAGGCGTGCAGGGGGGCGGCGGCGATCACCGCCGGATCAATGCCCAGGACCCGGATGGAGTCATGCTGCAGGATGGTCGCCAGCCCATGCATGGTCGCCCACAGGTGCAGGGCGTCCTGGTCGGCCAGGGCGTCCGGATCAGGCCGCCCATGGTGGAGATGCAGACGAAGGACCGCCCCGCGCAGGGCGTGGAAGGCCTTGCTGGCCCTGGCGGCCATGTCCGGATGGGTCTCCCCGCTCGGCAGCGGAAAGGCGAACATCAGCCGGTAGGCCGAGGGCCGCTTCGCCGCATAGTCCAGATAGCGCGCGCCCATGGCCATGAGCGCGGTCTCCAGGTCGGCTTCCCCGGCCGCGGCGGCCTCCAGCTGGTCGCCGAACTCATCGAAACAGCGGCCAATCACCTCGGCCAGCAGGTGATCGCGGGTGGGGAAATACTTGTAGGGGGCCTGATGCGAAATCCCGAGACGGCGGGCCACATCCCGCAGGGACAGCTTGTCGAGCCCGTCCTGCTCGATGATCGCCAGGGCTTCGCGGACGCTGGCCTCCCGGACGCCCCCTTCGGGCAGCGATGTCGCACGTCCGGCCATGATCGCCTGGGTCCGTCCTGAATGAATGGCGATTGGACCAGGATTCCAGGCCCGACGGCAAAGGCTGCGCGCCGGCCCGGCCGCGCCGTCTGATCCGTCCTGCCGCGGAAAACTGGAGCGGCCGGGGGGAATCGAACCCCCGACATTCAGCTTGGGAAGCTGACGTTCTACCTCTGAACTACGGCCGCGCAGGTCTTCCTATCGGGGGCGCAGGGGGGCTGTGTCAACCGCCCTGCGCGGCGGCCTCATCCTCGAAGATCGCCTCGATGGACAGGTCGAACACCCGAGCGATCCGGAACGCCAGGGGCAGGCTGGGATCGTACTTTCCGGTCTCGATCGCATTCACGCTCTGCCGAGACACCCCCAGGCGTTGGGCGAGTTCGCCCTGGCTCCAGTCCCGCTCCGCCCTCAGGATCTTCAGGCGGTTTTTCACCGGTACCTCCAACGGGCCAGCAGATCGGCCAGCCCCATGGCGACACAGAAGATCGGAAACAGCCAATGGAGCGGCAGGCGAGGCGCACCCGCCAGGAATTCCAGAAACCCCCAGACCGTCGAGACGACCAGAATGGCGCCGAGACCCCAGAGCAGGGCTTCGACCATCCGCACCTTCAGAAACTCGTCCGTCTCCTCAAAGAGATAGAGGGCCAGGAAGATGATGATCCCCACCAGCGGCAGGGCCGGCAGTCCCGCCAGCAGATAGGCGCCAAGGGAGGCGGTCGGAGCCTCAATGACGGAGCCGACAGTGACGAGCAAGACAACATAGGCGGCCATCAAGGGCCAGAACCTGCTCATGAGTCGGCGCAAGGCCGGAGATTTAGGCTGCATCATCAGTCCCGCCTCAACGCACGCCGACCAGAGCGCGGGCCGCCGGCGCAAGGGCCACGGCCGCGGAAGCTGCCATCGCAGGGGCGAGGCTGAAGGTCCGTAGAAGCGGCGGATGCGCCGTCACGGCCAAGCCGAACAAGACGAAAAGCGTCAGCTGCGCCATGGCGAGGGCCAACATGATGCGGCCGGCGACAGAACGGGGGAACATGCAAGCCTCCTTGTCTTAGTGACAAGGAAACATGACATTTCAGCCCTGTCAAGCACGCTGGACACCTGAGAGATTTGCGCTTGCTTCCCCGCCCGTCAGCCGAGCTAGCGTCGGATCCCGAATTTCGTCGGGAGGACCAAGATCATGATCGGCTATGTCACACTGGGCGTCAGCGACCTGGAGCGCGCCAAGAGCTTCTACGGAACCGTGCTCGCCCCCCTGGGCGCAAAGCCCGCCTTCGGCAGCGACCGGATGCAGGGCTTTTCCAATGGGGCTGGCCCCATGCTCAGCGTCTGCACCCCCTATGACGGCGAGACGCCCAGCCCCGGCAACGGGACCATGGTGGCGCTCGCCGCCCCGTCCCGCGAACTGGTGGACGAGATCCATGCGCTCGCCCTGAAGACCGGCGCCGCCGACGAGGGCGCGCCCGGCATCCGCATTCCGAACTTCTATGGCGCCTATTTCCGCGACCTGGACGGCAACAAGCTCTGCGTCTTCAAGATGGGCTAGGAGCGCGTTCCGATAAGTGGGAACCGGTTATCGGACAAAACGCGCTCAAGACTTAGGGTTAAGGCCTCGCGATCAGCCCCAGGGGCGGAAGTGTTTCGACAGCTTCAGCCCCTGGCGCTGGTAGTGCGAGCCGCCCTCGCCATAGAGGCGCGAGGGCTTTTCGGTGAGCGGCTCATAGACCAGGCGGGCCACGGTCTGACCGTCTTCCAGCAGGAAGGGGGTTTCGTGGCTGCGCACCTCCAGCACGCCCCGCGAGCCCTGGCCGCCAGCCTCCTCGGTGCCGAAACCGGGGTCGAAAAACCCTGCATAATGCACCCGAAACTCCCCCACTGAGGGGTCAATCGGGGTCATTTCGGCGGCTTGCAGCACGGGGATCTCGACGGCCTCCTTCGAGGCCAGGATGTAGAATTCGCCGGGGTCGAGCAGCAGCTCCCCATGGCGCGGGACCAGCGGCTCCCAGAAGTCCCGGGGGTCGTGGCCGTCCTCCTTGTCCATGTCGATCACGCCGGCGTGGCGGCGGGCGCGGAAGCCCGCCACGCCTTCGGTCAGGTCGACCCCGACGCTGCGCAAATCAAGCTTGGGCGGCTCGCCCCGCTTGAGGCGCAGCTGGTTCAGCCGCGTGCCCGTGCGCACCAGGATCGAGAAGGTCTGGGGCGCGATCTCCATATAGATCGGCCCGCCATAGCCCTCGGCCACATCGTCGAAGGCCGCGCCGTGGTCGGTGAGCAGGCGGACAAAGACGTCCACCCGACCTGTGGAGCTCTTGGGATTGGCCCGGGCGGCGACGCCCGGCGGCAGGGCCAGCGCCTCCTGCAGCTCGGCGATATAGACGCAGCCCTTTTCCAGAACCGCCCCGCGGGTGAGGTCCAGCTCGTGCATGGCCACGTCTTCCAGACGCTGGACCACCTTGCGGCCGAGGCCCGGCAGGAAGGACGCCCGCACCCGCCAGGCGCGGACCCCCAGGCGCAGGTCGAGGCTGGCCGGCTGCACCTGGTCGGCGTCGAAGGGGCTGGCGCTGGTGATCGCGCCCTGGGCGATCAGGGCGTCAATGGCCTGGCAGGGCAGAATTCCGGGCGAGAGCTTGGCGTCTGTCATCGCAGGGACACTCGCCGCTAGCCCCGAGTCTGACAAGCCGGTGTCTGAGGCCGCTGAGGCAGCCTGCGGCCCTTGACCGACAAGCCCTGAGGCGGTTGATGCGCACTCCAAGCTTGCCTGCCGGGAGGAGCCCCCCATGGCCGAAGATCCGCGCGACTGGAACCTGGAGACCAAGCTGGTCCGGGGCGGCATGGCCCGCACCGCCTATGGCGAGATTTCCGAGGCGCTCTTCCTCACCCAGAGCTTCGCCTATGACAGCGCAGCCGCCGCCGACGCCCGGTTCGCTGGCGACGCGCCGGGATTCATCTACCAGCGCTTCGGCAACCCCACGACGCAGATGTTCGAGGATCGCCTGGCCCTGCTGGAGGGCGCCGATCTTTGCCGCGCCACGGCCTCGGGCATGTCGGCGGTGCATGTGGCCCTGACCGGTCTGGTTCGCGCCGGCGACCACATCGTGGCCGGCCGCGCCCTGTTCGGCTCCTGCCGCTGGATCCTGTCGGAGTGGATGCCGCGCTTTGGCGTCGAGGTGACCTATGTGGACGCCGTCGATCCCGAGGCCTGGAAGGCGGCGGTACGGGACAACACCACCTGCTTCCTGGTGGAAAGCCCGGCCAACCCCCTGCTGGAGGTGACGCCCATCGGCGCGGTGGCCGATATCGCCCGGGCCTGTGGGGCCAAGCTGGTGGTGGACAATGTGTTCGCCACTCCGATCTTCCAGAAGCCCTTGGCGCTGGGCGCCGACATCGTCGTCTATTCGGCCACCAAACATATCGACGGCCAGGGCCGCGTCCTGGGCGGCGCCATCCTCGGTGGCGAACAGGTGATGCTGGAGTCCTACAAGGACATCCTTCGCCACACAGGGCCCGCGCTCTCGCCCTTCAACGCCTGGGTGCTGCTGAAGGGTCTGGAGACTTTGGACCTGCGGGTGCGCCGCCAGAGCGACAACGCCGCCCATGTGGCGAACGCCGTGGCCGCCCACTCAAAGGTGCGCCAGACCGTCTATTGCGGCCGGCCTGACCATCCGCAGGCGTCCATCATCGCCAACCAGATGACCGGCGGCGGCAATGTGCTGGCCTTCGACCTCGGCAGCCGCGAGGCCGCCTGGCGGTTCCTGGACGCCCTGCAGATCGTCGACATCTCCAATAATCTCGGCGACGCCAAGTCCATGGCCACCCACCCCTGCACCACCACCCACCGCTCCATGCCGGCGGCCGAGCGGGAGTCCATCGGCCTCACCGAGGGCTGGGTGCGGATGAGCGTCGGCCTGGAGAACGACCAGGACCTGCAGCGCGACGTGGAGCGGGCGCTCGACCAGGCCTGACCGGCCCTAGATTCTGAGCGCGTTTCGTTACGATAACCGGTTCCCACTTATCGGAACGCGCTCTAGCCGCCGGTCAGGCTCTCCGGCTCCAACCGGTAGGTCTTGGCGCAGTACTCGCAGGTGACGTGGATCTTGCCGTCCGGCTCGACCATGTCGGCGCGTTCTTCAGCCTCAAACGAGGCCAGGACCCCGCGGATGCGGTCTTCCGAACAGCGGCAGACGGCGGCCAGCGCCTGGTCCTCGAACACCCGAACGCCGTCCTCATGGAACAGGCGAAACAGCAGGGTCTGGCCCGAAATGGTCGGATCGAGCAGTTCGTCCTCGCCAATGGTCTCGAAGAAGGCCTGGCTCCGGGTCCAGGCTTCCTCTGTGGAGCCGCGGGCCTGATCCTCGGCCACGTTCTGGATCAGCATGCCGCCGGCCCGCCAGCGCAGGCCATCGCCCACATCGGCCTGACCCACCGCCAGCCGCACCCTCGTCGGGGTCTGTTCGGACTGGGCGAAATACTGTTCGGCGCAGAGCGCCAGGGTCTCGCCCTCGATGGCGGTGACGCCTTGATAGCGGTCCATGTCCGGGCCCTGGTCCACGGTCATGATGAAGACGCCGCCGCCCAGCAGAGTCTTGGCGCCCGGGCGCACGAAGCCCTGCGAGGCTTCAGCCACCGCGTCGGGATCAAAGCGGCAATAGCCGCGCAGGTGACCGGCGGTGTCGTAGTCGGCCACCACATAGCGCACCGGACCCTCGCCCTGGGCCTGGACGATCAGCCGGCCTTCGAACTTGAGCGCAGACCCCACCAGGGCCGCCAGCGCGCAGGTTTCGCCGAGCAGGTTGGCTACGGCTTCCGGATAGGCGTGGGCGGCCAGGATTTCGTCGATCGCCGGACCCAGCCGCACGAGGCGGCCGCGGACGGCGGCGTCCTCGATCTGGAACGGGCCGACGACGTCGTCGGGGATGGGGAGCGTGTTCTGGGACATGGCGAGGCCATATAGGCGCCTCGCGCCCCGATTGCGAGCCCGGCTGTGACGGCCTCAGATCGCCCCGAAGCACCAGGCCAGGATCGACTTCTGGGCGTGGATGCGGTTTTCCGCCTCGTCCCAGATCTTCGAGCGCGGGCCATCCATTACCGCATCGGTCACTTCCTCCCCCCGATGGGCGGGCAGGCAGTGCAGGAAGATGGCGTCCTGGGCGGCCAGATCCATCAGCTCGCCATCCACCTGATAGGGCTCGAACGCCGCCAGGCGGGCGTCGTGATCGGTGTCGCCCATGGAGACCCAGGTGTCGGTGATCACGCAGTCGGCGCCGCGCACGGCGGTCCGGGGATCTTCGGTCATCGTCACCTGGCCCTGCATCTCGGCAGCGCGGGCCAGATCGGTCAGGTCGGGGTGGTAGATGGTCGGGCAGGCGATGTTCAGCTTGAAGCCGAACTTGCCGGCCGCGTGGATGAAGCTTGAGCACACGTTGTTGCCGTCGCCAACCCAGGCCAGCGTGCGGCCCTTCACCGGCCCGAGATGCTCTTCGAAGGTGAGCAGGTCAGCCAGGATCTGACAGGGATGGCTTCGGTCAGTCAGGCCGTTGATCACCGGCACCGACGAGGCCAGAGCCAGACGCTCCACGTCCTCGTGGGTGTTGGCCCGGATCATGATGGCGTCGACCATCCGCGAGAGCACCTTGGCGGTGTCCTCGATGGGCTCGCCGCGGCCCAGTTGCATATCGGCCGAGGTGGAGATGATCACGTCCCCGCCCAGCTGGCGCATGGCCGCATCAAACGAAAAGCGGGTGCGGGTGGAGTGCTTCTCGAAGATCATGGCCAGCACCCGCTCGCGGGCCGGGGCGTCGGCGTCCACGCGCCCCTGGGTCCAGCCGGCCCGGGCGGCCTTGCGGGTGCGCGCATCATCGAGGATGGCGCGCAGATCGGCGGACTCCATCCGCCAGAGGTCGAGAAAATGTCTCGGAGAAGAGGTCATCGAGGGGAAATCCCATCGACCCCGCGCCTGCGCCGGAAATTGAAAAATGGCGCGTGCTGAACGCGGGGTCCTTGATTGATGAGTCCCGGCGCCAGGCCGGGCATGAAAACCTTAGGCGGCCGCCTTAGCCTTGGCGCGGGCTCGCTCACAGGCGGCTTCGAACCGCGCGATCGCCTCACGGGCCTCGTCCAGGGTGAGGTTCAGCGGCGGCAGCAGGCGCACGCAGTTGTCCCCGCCGCCGGCGATCAGCAGGTGCTCGTCGCGGGCGTGCTGCATGAACTCACGGTTGGGGGTCACCAGCTTGACGCCGATCAGCAGGCCCTTGCCGCGCACATCGGCCACCACGTCGGGATAGCGGTCTTTCAGACCCGCGATCTGCTGGTTGAAATAGCCGGCCACCTCGCGGACATGGGCCATCAGCTCGGGCTTGGCCAGCTCGGCCAGGGCCGCCTCGCCGACCGCCATGGCCAGCGGATTGCCGCCATAGGTGGAGCCGTGGGAGCCGACGCTCATGGCCGATCCGGCCTCGATAGTCGCCAGGCACGCCCCCACCGGGAAGCCGCCGCCCAGCGCCTTGGCCACGCACATGATGTCCGGATTGCCTTCGCCCTCGGCCCAGTCATGGGCGAACAGGCGACCCGTGCGGCCAAGGCCGCACTGGATCTCGTCATAGATCAGCAGGATGCCCTGCTCGTCGCACAGCTGGCGCAGGCCCTTCATGCAGGCCACCGGCAGGGAGCGAGCCCCGCCCTCCCCCTGGACCGGCTCGATGATGATCGCCGCCGTGGTCGGGCCGATGGCCGCGCG
Organism: Caulobacteraceae bacterium; assembly: GCA_027489335.1. Classification (GTDB taxonomy): domain Bacteria; phylum Pseudomonadota; class Alphaproteobacteria; order Caulobacterales; family Caulobacteraceae; genus Phenylobacterium. Next base: position 91,114 of record JAIXZX010000011.1, read on the forward strand.
CAGAGCGTCATGGTCGCCGTAGGGCAGGTGGATGAAGCCCGGCAGCGGCGGACCGAAGCCCTCAAGATAGGACGCGTTGCCCGAGGCGTTGACCGCGGCCACCGTGCGCCCGTGGAACGAGCCCTCGAAGCCGATGATGTCCACCCGCTCCGGATTGCCCCGCGCCCAGTGATACTTCCGCGCCGTCTTGATGGCGCATTCCACGGCTTCGGCCCCGGAATTGGTGAAGAACACCACGTCGGCAAAGGTCTCGGCGCACAGCCGGCTGGCCAGGGCCTCCTGCCCCGGGATCTTGAAGATGTTGGAGACGTGCCAGAGCTTCTCGGCCTGGTCCTTCAGGGCCTGGACCAGCCGCGGATGGGCGTGGCCCAGCGCGTTGACCGCGATGCCGGCCATGCAGTCCAGATAGGCCTCGCCGTCCGCCGTGAACAGTCGCGCGCCCTCGCCTCGTTCGAACGCCAGCGGGGCGCGGTTATACACGCCCATGATGTGGTCGCTGGGAACGGTCGCGGCGGACGTCGCGGTCTTTTCAGTCACGGGAGGAAGCCTCCAAAGGAAACGTCCCCGCACGCCGGGCGACGGGGACTGGAAGGCTCGATGTTTTCCGGCGCGAACCGCGCTCTGTCAATGATTTCGCAGGCTCGGGACAAGAGGGGCCCAAGCCTGTGTCCCGGCCGCCAGCCTCAGGTCTTGAGCTTGTACCCGCTCTCGAACATCCACAGGCAGACGCAGGCGAACGCAATCGCGATGCCCGCCGTCATCCCCACGCCCGTCAGCAGCGAGCCCTCGGCCTGGCCGATGAAGCCATAGCGGAAGCCGTCGATCAGATAGAAGAACGGGTTGAAATGGCTGGCCGTGCGGAACGGCTCGGGCAGGCGGTCGACCAGATAGAAGGTCCCCGACAGGAAGGTCATGGGCATGATGACGAAGTTGGTCACCGCGGCCATGTGGTCGAACTTCTCGGCCCACAGCCCGGCCATGATGCCGAGCAGGCCCAGGATCATCGAGGCCACGCCCGCGAAATAGAGCACCGCCCACAGGTGGGTCAGCGGCAGGCTGGCGAAGGGGAGGACCGCGATCCAGGTCACAGCGCCGACCAGCAGGCCCCGGGTGGCGGCGCCGAGCGCAAAGCCCGCCACATGCTCCAGCGGGGTCAGCGGCGGGGTCATGAAGTCGCCCACCAGGCCGTTCACCTTGGCCTGCAGCAGGCTGGAGGACGAATTGGCGAAGGCGTTGTTCAGGATGGTCATCATGATCAGGCCCGGCGCGATGAAGGTGGCGAAGGCTACTCCGCCCACGTCCGGACGCGCCCCGCCTACGGCCACCACAAAGACCATCATGTATAGCAGCGAGGTCACCACCGGCGCGCCCAGCGTCTGGGTGCCCACCTTCCAGAACCGCTTGACCTCCCGCAGATAGAGGGTGCGGAAGCCGGGCCAGTTGAACCCGTGATAGGCCCGGGGGGCCGGCGGGACGGCAGCGGAGATTTCGGCGGCGCGGACGGGCGACATATCGTTCATGCGCCACATGTGCGCCGAGACGCGAGCGCCCGCAAGAGTGCGACCTTCCGACGCTATATGTAGTTCCTGTGGATGGAACCAGGGGCGCCTATTGTGGCCTTTAAGGAAGTCTTTACGATATCTGGTAGTCCGTGGGGTCAGGCGAAGGCCGGTCCCACAAGATATTGTTTCGGCCGGCCGCGCGGGGTGGCCACCGAGACAGGCGGCCGTTTTGGGAGGCTCTGATGGGTTGGACTGACGAGCGAGTCGATACACTCAAAAAGCTCTGGCAGGACGGCCTTTCGGCCAGCCAGATCGCGAAACAACTGGGCGGCGTCACCCGCAACGCGGTGATCGGCAAGGTCCACCGCCTCGGCCTATCTGGTCGCGCCATTCCGTCCAAGCCGGCCCGTCCGGTGTTCAAGGCGCCCAGGCCCCAGCGGGCCGCCGCCGCGGCCCCGTCGGCGCCGCGCCGCATCGCCGAACCGGTGGAGGCCGAGGCCGCCGCCCCGGCGCCGGTTCCGGTGCGCTATGTGGACGAGGCCCCGGGCTCGGCCACCGTGCTGACGCTGGGCGCGCACATGTGCAAGTGGCCCATCGGCGATCCCTCCAGCGACGGCTTCACCTTCTGCGGCCGCCGCTGCAGCGACGGCCCCTACTGCACCGAACACGCCCGGGTGGCCTATCAGCCCGCCCAGTCCAAGAAGCGCGCCGGCGGCTCCGACCTGGCCCGCTCCCTGCGCCGCTACATCTGACGCTCTGAGATTGGCCCGGCGCACGAGGGGGCTCCAGACCCGCTTGGGCGCCGGGCGGTCAGAGCAGGACGACAGTCCTACTGACGCGCCGCCACGTCACTACCGCCGAACACCACGTGACGCCTGGCCTCGGCCTCGAACAGGCCGTAAATCAACGCGGCATCCGGTCGGCTCGCGGCGTCAAGGGCTGCGATGTGCTCAGGCGGCAGCCGAAGCGTCGTGGCGGCGATGTTGTCGTTAACCTGCTCGACCCGGCTAACCCCCATCAGTGCGGCGTCTACGCCTGAGCGAGACAGCACCCAGGCCAGCGCCACCCTGGCTGGAGGCTCGCCCAAAGCCTTCGCCACGTCGACCAGCGCATCAACGATCCGCCAGTTGCGGTCGGTGAACAGCATGTCTCCGAACGGGTTGCTGCCGTCGAGACGCTTGTCGCCCTCGGGCCTTTCCCCGGACCCTGTCTGGTTGGGCAGGCCGCTTGGGCGGGGACCTGTGGCCTCGACGGCCTTGCGGTCATACTTGCCGGTCAGCAGGCCATAGGCGAGCGGGCTCCAGGGCATCATTCCGAGCCCCATGTCTCTGGCCAGCGGAAGGTGCTCAGCTTCGACCTCACGGCTCACCAGCGAGTAGAAATATTGTAGGGCGATGGGGCCGGGCAGACCATGTAGTCGAGCCAGGGTGGCCAGCTTGGCCACATACCAGGCGGGCGCATTGGACAGGCCCCAGTAGCGGATCTTCCCCGATCTCACGAGGCCAGCCATGGTCTCCAGCAATTCCTCGGCCGGGGTCACCGAGTCCCAGACGTGCGCCCAGTAGAGGTCCACATAGTCGGTCCGCAGCCGCCGCAGCGAACCCTCAAGCGCCGCATGGACGTGCTTGGCGCCGTTGCCCCCCGCGTGCGGCCCCGACCCGGCCGCGAAGCCCGACTTGGTGGCGACGACCAGCCGGTCGCGCAGGCCGCGGTCGGCGATGATGGCGCCGAGCATCTCCTCGCCACGCCCGCCGGCATAGACATCGGCCGTATCGACCACGTTGCCGCCTGCCTCGACATAGGCGTCGAAGACCGCCTCGGCCGCGGGGCGATCCATGCCCCACCGGTCAACCCCGAAGGTCATGGTTCCCAGGACGAGGGGGCTGACGATGAGGCCTGAACGACCCAGCGTGCGGTACGAGGTGAGCGACATCGGTAAATTCCATAGTGAATGCTACAGAAACTAATGCGACCAGTTGCGGTACGGGGTCAAGAAATATATGTAGCGACTACTATGAAACCTGTTCCAACTCGCGTGGCGCGCAAGCCCGGTCGGCCTCTCTCCTTCGACCGCGAGGCCGCGCTCGACGCGGCGATGCGCCTGTTTTGGGAGCAGGGGTTCGAATCGACGTCTGTGGCCGAGCTGACCCAGGCCATGGGCGTCACCCCGCCAAGCCTCTATGCGGCGTTCGGAGATAAGCGGGGCCTGTTTCGAGAGACGGTCGACCGTTACCTGGGAGGCCTGGAGCCGATCCTGGAGAGCATCCGAAATGCAGCCACGGCGCGTGAGGCCGCTCACCGGCTGCTGATATCAGCCGCCGTTGGTGACACGGGCGAGAACACGCCTCCCGGTTGCCTGCTGGCCAGCTCCATCGTCAGCAGTTCGGCCGGCGCCGCTGAGGTCCGGGAGGAGATCGCCGCCATCCGGCGCGAGATCGAGACGACCCTGCGCGAGCGGATTGCGCATGACATCACGAACGGCCAATTGTCGGCCTCCACGGACGCCGAGGCCACTGCGGGACACGTCTTTGCGGTGATCCAGGGTATGTCGACGCTCGCAAAGGACGGGGCGGGTCGGGACAAGCTGCTGCGCATCGCCGAGACGGCCATGAGGTGCTGGTAGGACTGTTTGTGGCGGGCTGTTCGCCGTCGCGGTCACAGGCCCCTGAACGGACGTCCGAACTCCCCCCCAGTTTTTCGCCCCTTCCGGTTTTACCCCGCCCCGCGACCAGCTAGCTTCGCGCCATGAGCGACGCCGCGCCTGACTCCAACGCCCAGCCCTATTCGGTCTCCGAGCTCGCCTTTGCGCTGAAGCGGACGCTGGAGGACCGGTATGGCTTTGTGCGCCTGCGCGGAGAGTTGTCCAAGGTCACCCACCACGGCAATGGCCACGTCTATCTGACCCTGAAGGACGAGCGCGCCGCCATTGACGGGGTGGTCTGGAAGGGCTCGGTGCGGGGCCTGTCCATCCGGCCCGAACAGGGGCTGGAGGTGATCGTCACCGGCAAGATCACCACCTTCCCGGCCGGCTCCCGCTATCAGATCGTCATCGAGACCATGGAGGCGGCCGGCGTCGGCGCCCTTTTGGCCCAGCTGGAGCGGTTGAAGGCCAAGCTGGCGGCCGAGGGCCTGTTCGAGCCGGCTCGCAAACTCCCCCTGCCGGGCATGCCCGCCGTCATCGGCGTGGTGACCAGCCCCACCGGCGCGGTGATCCGCGACATCCTGCACCGCATCCGCGACCGCTGGCCCTGCCGGGTCATCGTCTGGCCGGTGGTGGTCCAAGGGGATCAGGCGGCGTCCCAGGTCAGCGCGGCCATCCGCGGCTTCTGCGCCCTGCCCGCCCACGGCGACCTACCGCGGCCCGACATCATCATCGTCGCCCGGGGCGGCGGGTCGGTGGAGGACCTCTGGGCCTTCAACGATGAGGCCCTGGTCCGCGCGGTGGCGGCGGCCGACATCCCGATCATCTCGGCCGTGGGGCACGAGACCGACACCACCCTGATCGACTTCGTCTCCGACCGCCGGGCGCCGACCCCCACAGCGGCGGCCGAGATGGCCACGCCTGTGCTCTCCGAGCTGCGGGCGGGTCTAAGCGACCTGCACGCCCGCCTGCACCGCTGCGGCGGCCGTGTGGTGGAGGACCGCCAGGGCCGGGTGCAGAGCGCCGGCCGCAGCCTGGCGAGGGTTCCTGACCTTGTGGAGATGGCCGCCCAGCGCTTCAACCTGGCCGCCGGCCGGCTGAGCGCGGCCCTGCAACGCAACGCCGCGGCCCATGAGCGCGATCTGGTGCGAGTGGCCTCACGCCTGTCGGCCGGCCTGCTGCTGCGCCCGCAGGAGGCGCAGGCCCAGAAGGTCCAGCTGCTCGGCGGGCGGCTGGCCAGCGGCCTGCAGCGCAACGCCGCCGACCATGGCCGCGACCTCGCCCGTATCTCAGCACGGCTGACGCCGGCCTTGCTGGCCCGGCCCCAGGCGACCCAGCGCCAGCAGCTGGACGCGCTGAGCGCCCGGCTGAACCCGGCGCTGGCCCGGATTACCGAGCGCCTGGCCGAACGGCTGTCTGCGGTGGAGAAGCTGCGCCAGTCGCTGAACCCCGACCGCCCGCTTTCCCGGGGCTTTGCGCGGGTGCAGCGGGCTGATGGCCGTCTGGCCCTGCAAGGCGCGACCCTGGAGGCCGGCGAGACCGTCTCCCTGGTCTTCGCCGACGCCACCCGCAGCGCCGTGGTGGACGGGGAGGCGTCCTCGGTCACGCGGCCGCTGCCTGAGGCACGACCCAAACCCCGCAAGCCGCCCGCGCCGCCGGCCTCGACCGTGCAGGGCGACCTCTTCTAGGGCGCCCGGCTCCGGGGTCTGTTCGCGGCTGTCCCTGCGCGCTACATTGGCGCGATGAACGCCCATGACCGAGACCTCTCCGGCAAGCCCGCCGAGCTTGCCGTGCTGCACTATGGCGACGGCGAGTTCGTCGTCCTCAAGCCCGGCCGCCATGTGGTGTGCGCCGTTTCGGGCGTGAAGATCCCCCTCCAGGCCCTGCGCTACTGGAGCCCGGCCTTGCAGGAGGCCTATGCTGGTCCGGCCGAGGCCTATGCCCGCTGGAAGGAAACCAGCAGCTGAGCCCCGCCCCGCATCGCCGCGCCGCCCTCCTGAGCGGCCTGGCCGCCCTGACCGTTCCGGGCCTGGCGCGGTCCCAGACCGCCGCCCTCCCCTTGCGCCTGGATGGCCGGTTCATGCAGGGCGGCGTGGCGGTGGGACAGACGGTTCCGGGCGCGACGGTGTTGCTGAACGAGATCCCGGTGGGCCAGGCCTCGGATCAGGGATGGTTCGTCATCGGCTTCGACCGTGATGCTGACCCTGTCCAGGTCCTGCGGGTGGCAGCGGGCGGAGCGGAAGCCGCCCGGCCCATCACCATCCAGTCCGGGGACTTCGACGTCCAGCGCATCGGCGGCCTGCCCGCCGATCAGGTCTCGCCCACCGATCCCGACCTGCTGGCCCGCATCCGCGCTGAGGCCGAGCGCAAGCAAGCCGGCTTCGCCAGCCAGGCGCCGCGGGACGATTTCAGAGGCGGCTTCATCCTGCCCCTGTCGGACTATCGCCTGTCAGGGCGGTTCGGCGGCCAGCGGATCCTGAACGGCGTGCCAGCGCGGCCCCACTACGGCGTCGATATGGCTGCGCCTCGGGGAACGCCCATCGTGGCGCCGGCGGGCGCCCTGGTGTCCTTCGCCGAAACAGGTCTGCATTTTGAGGGCGGCCTGATCATGCTCGACCACGGCCAGGGCCTGGTCAGCGCCTATCTGCACCTGTCGCGCCTGGACGTGGCTGCCGGCCAGCCGGTGGTCCAGGGCCAGGTGATCGGGGCCGTGGGCGCCGAGGGCCGGGCCACCGGTCCGCACCTGTGCTGGCGGATGAAGTGGCGTGAGCGCAACCTCAATCCCATGAGCCTGGTGGGCTTCCGCACCGCCTGAAGCGCTCAGCGGCGCTTGCGCGAATAGGTTTCGGCCGGCCAGCGCTTGTGGACCCAGAACCATTCGGCCGGACGCTCGGCGATCCGCTCTTCCATGAAGGTGTTGATCCGCTCCACCGAGCGGGCGATGTCCGCGGCCCGGTCGCCGGTGACCAGCGGCTTGATCGGCGGATGGACGATGACCCGGAACCGGGCCTTGCCCAGGCGTTGGACCGACATGGGCTGCAAGACGGTGTCGAACCGGAGGGCCAGGCGCGAGGGGCCTGGCGCGGTATGGGCCAGCCGGCCAAAGAAGGGCGCGGCCACCCCGCCATTGAACTTCTGATCGTTCATCAGGGCCACCGACTCCCCCCGCCCCAGGGCGTCGAGCAGCTCCCGGGCCCCGTCGCCGCCCTTGGGCGCAAACAGCCGCACCCCGTAGCGGAAGCGGTTGTCGCGGATGCGCTTGTCGAAATAGGGGTTGTTGGCCGCTCGATAGGTCATGTGACAGACCACGCCCGAATGGGCGATGACCGCGGGCATGATCTCCCAGTTGGACAGGTGGCCGGAGACGAACACCACCGGCTCGGCGGTGCGGGCGATCTCGGCCAGGCGCTCGGCGTTGACGATCTCGATCCGGTCGCCGGCCGCCACGATGCGGTCGATGATGGGAAATTCCGCAAAGGTCCGGCCGATCTGGCGCCACTGCTCAGCCGCCAGGGCGTCGATCTCCGAAGGCGGCAGGTCCGGAAAGGCGATCTGCAGATTGCGCACCGCCACCCGGTGGGCGCTGGTCATCGGCCCCAGGCGGCCCAGGGCCGCAGCCCCGAAGTCCGAGACGGCGTCGATGGGAAACAGCCGCGCCAGGGCGGTGATGACGTCATAGGCGGCCACCTCCAGGCGCCAGGCGAGTCGCCGGGCGAAGGTCTGGACCAGGGAGGATCGGGCGCGGGCCATGCCCTCTACTAGTCTCGCCCAGCGGCTCTGTGCAACGCGAACCGCAGTCGCTTGGCGCGCGACTTGCCAAGTTTGGCCCACACCGTCCCCCTTCGGGACGGCTCAGCTTCTTAACCACAAGGGGGCAAGAGACATGGGCAATGAGATTGACGTCCACCTGGGTAAGCGTCTCCGTCGTCGGCGCCGACTGCTCGGCCTGACACAACAGCAGCTGGCTGGCGCCTGCGGGGTCCGCTTCCAGCAGATCCAGAAATACGAGTGCGGCGCCAACCGGATCTCGGCCGCCCGCCTGTGGCAGCTGTCCGAAGCTCTCGAAGTGCCCGTGGCCTATTTCTATGACGGCCTCTCGGCCGCGGCCCAGGCGCGGGATGCGGCCTGCGACAGCGGCGGCGAGGTCCTGGCCAGCAAGGAGACCATGGATCTGATCCGGGCCTATTATCAGCTGGGCGAACGTCCCCGCCGCCGGCTACTGGACCTGGCCAAATCCCTCAACGGCGACAGCGAGCACGGCTGAACCGGCAGTCCCGTCTTCAGGCGGGATTTGACCGGGCGGCCGGGCGGGCTAAACCGGGGCCATGCTGACCCCTGACCGTCTGACCGCCCTCGAGGACGTGATCCTCGAGTTCAACCAGGCCGCCGCCGATGTGGCCCTGCCTCTGTTCCGCGCCGACCACGGCCTGGAGAACAAGGGCGGCGGCCCCGGCCTGAACGCCTATGACCCCGTCACGGCCGCCGATCGCGGCGCAGAGGCGGCGATCCGGCGGCTGATCGGCCAGCGCTTTCCAGATCATGGGGTGATCGGCGAGGAATATGGCGAGGACCGGCCGGACGCCGAGTTCGTCTGGGTTCTAGACCCCATCGACGGCACCCGCGCCTTCGTGGCTGGCCTGCCGCTCTGGTGCGTGCTGATCGGCCTGCGGCACCAGGGGCGTCCCGTTCTGGGATCCATCGGCCAGCCCTATCTGGATGAAGTTTATCTCGGCCACGCCGGCGGCTCGCGGCTGGTCTCCCGCGGCGCCTCACGGCCCCTGAGGGTGCGGGCCTGCCCCAAGCTTACCGACGCCGTCATCGCCACCACCGATCCGGAGGCCTGCTTCAACGGCGCCGAGCTGGGCGCCTGGACCCAGGTGCGGGCGGCCTCTCGCCTGGCGAGACTGGGGCTCGACGCCTACGGCTACGCCATGGTGGCGGCCGGAACGATGGACATGGTGATCGAGGCCGGCCTCAAGGCCTGGGACATCGAGGCCGCCATCCCGGTGATCGAAGGCGCCGGCGGTCTGGTCACCGACTGGCGTGGCGCGCCTGTGGGTCAGGCGGGCGGCCAGGTGGTCATCGCCGGCGACCGCGCCTGCCTGGACGAGGCCCTGGTGGCCCTCAGGCGCTCGGCGACGACCCGCTAGCGACCTTGCCGGCCAGGGCGTCGAACTCGGCGAAGAAGACCGCGCGCTTGTCCTCGGTCTCCATCAGGATCTCGTGCAGGGCGCCCTTGACCACCACCAGCCGGCCATCGGGCAGGCTGCGGGCCACCTGATCCTGGGCGGCGTTGTCCACCAGCTTTTCCTGCTCGGCCTGACAGATGACCACCGGGATGGTCACTGAGGCCAGGTTGGCGGGCCTTGCGAAAAAGTCACCGGCGCGCAGGGCGAAATCGAGCCAGCCCCAGGTGGGCGCCCCCAGCGCCAGGTCCCTATGGGCGGCGACCTGGGCCCGGGCGCGGGAAAACCGCACCCGGTCATGGGTCAGGACATTGTCCTCGAAGGTGTCGTCAAACGGCTTGCCGGGATCGCCCATGACATATTCGCCGCCCCTCCGGGTCAGCCGGTTCCAGGCCACCAGCAGCTTCACCGCCTTGGGATAGCGGCCGACCCGCACGCCAAGCATGGGCGCCGACAGCACCGCGCCGGCGAAGCGCCGAGCCTGGCCCTTGGCCAGCGCCAGCAGGGTCAGGCAGCCACCCATGGAGTGGCCGATGGCGATCCAGGGCTGCGGAAGACGGGTCTCAAAATGCGCCAAAAGGGCCTCAAAATCCGCCAAAAAGGGCTCAAACCCGACCGCATGGCCCTTCAGTCGGTCGTCTTCCAGGTCCCGGTGCGACAGGCCCTGGCCGCGCCAGTCATGGGCCAGCACCACGAAGCCGCGCAGGGTCAGGTCCTCGATGACCTCGTAGTACTTCTCGATCGGTTCGGTCCGTCCGCCGCTCAGCACCACCGAGCCGCGCACCGCCCCCCTGGCCGGGAACAGGGCCGCGCGCAGGCGGGCGCCGCTTGCGCCCACATACCACTCCCCCGCCCCGCCCGCGGGGACCGGAGCGGCCGGGATGTCGATGAGCGGCGCCGTCTGCGTCATGGCGGGTTCCTTCAGGCGGCCTGGGAGAAAAGGGTCTGGATCTGGGACTGCATGGACATGGCGAGACCCATATTGGACATGCGCATCCGGCGGCTCATCAGGGCGGTCATCGGATCGAGCCTGCGGCGGCCAAGGGCCACGACATCGTCCAGGCTGATGGTCACCACCAGGTCGGCCGGCGCGTCGCGGTTGGTGACCATGGCCCCATCGATATGGATGAAGCCCGCCCCCTTGAGGTCGATCTTGACCACATGCGGCAGCGGCTCTCCGGTCCGGAGCGTGTCGGCGATGCGGGTGGTGAGCTGTTCAATCGTGGCCATCGGCACTCCCAAGGCCGCGGAGCTTGGCCCGCCGCCCCGACGAAGTAAACAAAGCCGAAGCCTTGCCCGTGACACGGGGTCGGAGTTGGGTCATGATTTGCGAATAATTCGCAAGACCGGGAGGACAACCCATGCGTCGACTCGCCCTGGAGGATCTCGACCAGCTCTATCGCGCGCCTGGCAAGCTGGTGCTGGACAAGGTGCTGGACCATGTGGAGCGTCACGGCCGCGCCTTCATCGCCCACTCGCCGTTCTGCATGGTGAGCTCGGCCGGCCCCGACGGGACGGTGGACGTCTCGCCCCGCGGCGGTGAGGCAGGCTTCGTCCATGTGAGCGAGGACGGCAGGACCCTTTTCCTGCCCGACCGTCCCGGGAACAACCGCCTCGACACCCTGCGCAACCTGCTGGCCGGGACCGGCAAGGTCGGGCTGATGTTCATGATCCCCGGCTTCGACGACGTCTATCGCGTCAATGGTCAGGCCAGCGCCACCGACGACGCGGCTCTCCTGGCGGAGTTCGAAGAGTTCGGCCGCCTGCCCCGCCTGGTGCTGATGATCGCCGTGGAGGAGGCGTTCATCCATTGCCCCAAGGCCATCATGCGTGGCCGGCTGTGGGACCCCCAAGCGCGACTGGACCGCAGCGTCCTGCCCAGCGGGGCGGAGATGATTTCCGACCAGCTGAACCTGGGGAAGTTGCCGGTGACCAATGATCAGATCATCGACAGCTACCGCCAGCAGCTCTGAGACGTCTCAGGTCGGCTTGATGAACCGCAGGGTCATCCGGTCGCTCTCGCCAATGGCCTCATAGGGGCTGCTGTCGAAGGCCGGGTCGGCTGGCTCGCCCCGGGCCGAGGTGCGGCGGACGGGGGGAAGGGTCCAGACCCCAAACGGATGGTCCTTGGTGTCCCGGGGATTGGCGTTGATCTCGCTGGCCTGGTCGAGGATGAACCCGGCCTCCTGGGCCAGACGGATCACATAGGCCTGTTCCACATAGCCGTCAGCAGCGGTGGGGTCCTGCACGCCGCCGGGATTGGCCCGATGTTCCACCACGCCGAACACGCCCCCGGGCTTCAGGGCGGCGAAGGCGTCGGAGAAGGCCTTGTCCACGATGCCCGCGGCCATCCAGTTGTGGATATTTCGGGCGGTCAGAACGAGGTCGGCCGAGCCTGCCGGCGCCATGGGCCCGCTGGTGGCGCCAAAGGCGGTGATCTCTACATCGCCGTAAAGCCGCGGCTTGGCCCGCAGCTTCTGGCGATAGGCCTCCACCACCTCGATGGCGATAGGGTCATTGGGCTGCAGGTTGGCCGCATAGAGCTTGCCGCCCGAGGCGGCGAGGAAGGGGGCGAGGATGTCGGTGTACCAGCCGGCGCCTGGCCAGATCTCCACCACCGTCATCCCGGGCTTGAGTCCGAAGAAGCCCAGGGTCTCAACCGGATGGCGCCAGACGTCGCGGGCCTTGTCCTGCGCCTCACGCCAGTCGCCGGCCACCGCCTCTTCCAGGGTCATGGCCGAGGCCGGCGCCGCAGGGGCGGCCTCCTCCCCACGATTGCAGCCGGTCAGGGCCGCCGCCCCGCCAGCCGCAAGGCTGGAGAGCAGCAGGCCCCGCCGGGTCAGTCTCGACAGTCCCACGGATCAGGACGGCTTGACAAAGCGCAGGGTCATGCGATCGCTTTCGCCGATCGCATCATACTTGGCCCGGTCGAAGTCGGGGCTGGCGGTTTCGCCACGGGGCGCGCTCTGGCGGACCGGCGGCAGGGTCCAGACGCCGAAGGGATGATCCTTGGTGTCCTTGGGATTGGCGTTGATCTCGCTGGCCTCGGCCAGCTTGAAGCCCGCCTTCTCGGCCGCGGCCACGACCACGTCGGTAGCCATGTAGCCATCCCGGGCGCCTTCGACCTGGGGCCGCGGGTCGGAGCGATGCTCTTCCACCGCCAGCACGCCGCCCGGCTTCAGGACCGTAAAGAAGTCGGCCAAAGCCTTGTCGAGCATCCCGTCGCGCCAGTACCAGTTGTGGAGGTTCCGGGCCGTCAGGACCATGTCGACGGAGCCCGGCTCGCCCAGGGGGCCAGAGGCTGCGCCAAAGCCCACATAGGTGATGTCCCCGAACACGGCGGTGTCGGCGTATTTGGCGGCGAAGGCTTCGCGGCCACGGCGGCCGGCCTCGGTGACGGCCGGATCGTTCAGGTCGGTGACCCCGGCCACATAGGCCCCGTCGGTGGCCTTGGCGTAGGGCGCCAGGATTTCAGTCCAGTAGCCGCTGCCCGGCGAAATCTCGATCACCGTCTGGCCAGGCTTGAGCCCCCAGAAGGTGAGGCTGTCGTAGGGGTTGCGCGCCGCGTCGCGGGCCTGATGGGCCTCGCTCCGTTGAGGGCCAGCGACGGCCTCGCGCAGGGCGGTGTCTTCGGCCTGGGCCGCCGTACCGAGAATCAGCGCGCCCAGGGCGCCAGCGATAAGGGCGGGAAACTTGTCGTGAAACATGGTCTGGAGCTCCGGCAAGTCGTTGAGGCGGTGACCCTAGAGGCGTGGGCGCACGTGGCAAGGGTTGGCGGCGAACAAGGACTTGAAACCTGCGATCCTCACCCCAAATCCCTTTCCGAAGGCGCTGGATGTCCGGGCCTTCCGACCGTCGGCGAGGCCTTGATGGCTCGCCTCAGGTCGACAACCGCAACCTTGCTTAGACAAGAAGGATGTGACGCACATGCGTACCCTCGACTTTTCTCCCCTGTATCGCTCCGTCGTCGGTTTCGACCGTCTGGCTGGCCTGCTTGAGACCGCCGCGGCCGACGCCGCCTCGGGCTACCCCCCCTACAATATCGAACGCACGGGCGAGAACGCCTACCGGATCGAGATCGCCGTCGCCGGCTTCCGCGCCGACGAGCTGGCCATCGAGGTGAAGGAGAACCTTCTCACCGTGCAGGGCCGAAAGGCCGCCAACGAAGAGGCCCGCAGCTTCCTGCATCGCGGTCTCGCCGAGCGCGATTTCGAGCGCCGGTTCCAGCTGGCCGATTATGTGGTGGTGAGCGAGGCGGCCCTGGCTGACGGCCTGCTGTCGATCTCGCTGCGCCGTGAACTGCCCGAAGCGCTCAAGCCGCGCCGGATCCAGATCACCACCGGCGCCGGGACCAACCTGATCGAAGGGGAACAGGCCGCTTAAGGCTCAAGGCCTCAGCGCAAGACTGTCGGGGGCGGCGCGGCGACGCGCCGCCCCTTTTCGTGGGCCAGGGTCAGGTCCCGGGGGGCTCGAGGCCGAGCGCCAGGGACATGTCGGCGCCGCGCAGGCTCGCCCCGCGCATCGTGGCGCCGGCGAAGTTGCAGCCGCGCACATCAGCCTCGTCCAGGATGGCGCCGGTCAGATCGGCGCCCTGGGCTTTCACATAGCGCAGCTTGGCATGGTGCAGGTCGCCGCGATTGACCCGGTCGGCGCTGAGCGGCAGCGGGCCGAGGATGGCCTCGCGCAGATCCGCCTTGGTCAGCTTGGCGCCGGCCAGCTTGGCGCCGCGCAGATCGGCGCCGCGCAGACAGATGCCGCGCATGTCGGCGTTTTCCAGATTGGCGCCCTGCAGATGGACGCCCGACAGGTCCATGCCCACCAGGATCGCGCCGCGGGCGCTCATCACCGACAGGCGAAGGCCACGAAGCCGTTGGTCGAGAGGACGAAGGTCTAGGCCGTCAAGGATGGCGGGCTTGCCCTCCTTGCCCCCGGTCTTGCACCAGGTCTGATTGGCCATGGCGCGAGCATAGAGCTCTTCAGCCATGTCGATGGCCGTCTGGTCCGGGGCCGAGAGGCAGCCCTCCAGATTGGCGCCGGAAATGCGTGCGGTGCGGATCTCGACGCCGGTCAGAACCGCGTCCACCAGTCGCGCGCCCTCCAGATTGGCGCCCGATACATCGGCCCAGTCCATGATGGCGCCTTCCAGATTGGCGTCCTTCAGATTGGCCCGGTTCAGCTTGGCGCCGCGCATGGAGCAGTCGGTGAAGTCGGTGGCGAAGGCCGAGACGTCCTCCATCTGGGAGCCGTCGAGATTGGCGCCGCTGAGCTTGGCGTGATCGAGTTCGCCGCTGCGCTGGTGGTGAATGAGGGAGGTGAGCCCCTTGGAGGGGTGCGGCATGGCCACTTGGCCGACGCGGAAATCGGCCTGGGTCAGGTCGGCTTCGCTGAGATCGGCGCCGCGCAGACAGGCGCCGCGGAGGTCGGCCCGGGTGAGATTGGCGCGCCGCAGGTCGGCCTTTCGCAGGTCGCAGCCGAACAGATTGGCCCGCGACAGATCAGCGCCCACCAGATTGGCGCTGTCGAAGATGGAGGACGAGAGGTCGGCGTCCTGCAGATTGCGGCCAGCCAGATTCACACCGGTGAAGTCGATGAACCGCATCGCCGCCAGCTTGCCCCCCGGGCGACCGCTGACGAAGCGCTCGTGGGCGGTGAGGATCATCTCGATCTCGCCGCGGGACAGTTTCCGGCGGCCTGAAAGAGCGATGGCGGCTGACACGGGGACGCTCCTGGTTGTTCTGCGACCCGCGACTCTTAGACGCAGAACAGAGACTCAAGGGTTAAAAGACCGACGATATCTAAATGATATCCGACAGGCCCCGCGCGCCGGTGCGGCGGGCCCCGGTGATATCCACCTGCTTCAGCTGAGCGCCCGTGAAGTTCGCCCGGGAAAGATCGGCGTCCTGCAAGATCGCCTGGCGCAGATCAGCCCGGGCGCAGTCGGTGTTCTTCAGCTTCGCGCCGGTCAGGTTGCAGGGCAGCAGGCGATTGGAGCCGATCAGCAGGGGCCCCATCTGCGCGTCCCGCAGGTCGGCGCCTGAGAGCTTGGCGTTGATCAGCCGGGCGCCGCGCAGGTCGGCCCGGCGCAGATTGCAGGCCCGCAGGTCCGCCCCATCGAGCTGGGCGCCCTGAAGCTGCACGCCCTCCATGTCGAGGCCATAGAAGACCGCGCCCTTGGCCGACAGGGCCGTCAGGTTGAAGCCGCGAATCGTCTCCAGGGCCCGCAGGTCGGCGCCGTCGAACACCGAGGGACTGCCTTCGCCGCCGCCGGTCTCACACCAGCGGGCGTGCTCTCGGATCATGGTCTTGTAGGGCAGGTCGGAGACCGCGAGACCCGAGGGCGCATCGGTGAGCACGCCCTCCATCTCAGCCTTGCTGACATTCCAGGAATAGGTCTTGGCGCCCACCAGGATGGCGTCGCGCAGATCGGCGCCCGCCAGGTCCGCCCCTGAGAGGTCGGCGCCCTGCATGTTGGCGCCGGACATGTTCGCCTGCTTCAGGTTGGCCCGAACGAGCTTGGCGTCCTTGAGGATCGCGTCGGAGAAGTCGGCCCGGGCGGCCATGACGCCCGAGAGACGCGAGCGCTCCAGATTGGCGCCGGCCAGAACCGCGCCCTGAACTTCGCCGGGGCGGGCCAGGTGTTCGAGGATTCGCAGCCCCTTGTCCCGGTCGGCCGCGGCGATGGAGCCCTCGCGCAGGTCGGCCTCGAACAGATCGGCGGCGGTGAGATTGGCGCCCCGCAGGCAGGCGCCGCGCAGATCGGCCCGGCGCAGGGACGCCTCTGTGAGATTGGCGTTCTGCAGGTCACAGCCGAACAGATTGGCGTTGTCCAGCTTGACGCCCTGCATCTGGCAATCGTTCAGGCAGGCGCCGGTGAAGTCGGCGTCGGAGAGATTGCGTCCGCGCAGATCAAGGCCGGTGAGGTCCTTCCACGCGAACACCGCCCGCGCCCCGCCGGGCCGCGAGGTCCACAGACGGTCATGCCGGGCGCATACCGCATCGACCTCGGCCTGGGTCAGGCGCCGGAGTTCGGGGATCGAGGCGGGTCGGGGGGACAGCATCAGGCGCCACTACGAAGGGGAGCCGACACGCTAGCGGGGCAAGATTAACGAGGCCCTTCCGACGTTTAATCCCCAGGCGGGCGGGCCGTCGTCGGAACGTAGGCGCGATAGAGCATCTGAGCCTCCTCGGCGAGGACGTCCAGGCGGACGGTCAGGCCCGCCGCGGCGAGACGGATCAGTCCCTGGCCGTCGGCATAGGGGGAGGCGTCCTGGCAGGCGACGACCACCTCGGCCACCCCGGCCTGGGCCAGCCGGGCCGCACAGGAGGGCGCGCCGGAGGACCGGGCGCCGCAGGGCTCGAGCGTCACATAGGCCACGGCCCCCTGGGCGGCGGGGCCGGCGGCCAGCAGCGCGATCTCCTCAGCGTGGGGCCGGCCGCCGATCCCGGTCGCCCCCTCCCCCACCACCGCGCCGTCCCGGACGATGACGCACCCCACCGAGGGGTTCTCCGCCGTCTGGCCAAGATGGGGACGCGCCAGGGCGATGGCCCGGCGCATGTGGGTCAGGTCCGCCTCGGTCACGGAACCTGCGGCAGGGCCTGGGCGCGACCCTCATCGAGATAGCGGGCCGCCACCGGCGTCAGGCTGTCCGACAGCTGGATCAGCAGCGGATTGCCGGTAGGAATCTCCACATCGATGATCGCCTCGTCGTCGAGCTGGAAGAGCAGCTTGACGATGGCCCGCAGGGAATTGCCGTGGGCGGCCACCAGCAGGGTCTCGCCCGCCGTCAGGCGCGGGGCGATCTCGCCCTCCCAATAGGGCTGCACCCGATCGAGGGTGGTCTTGAGGCTCTCGGTGTCAGGAAGGACCGCGCCGGCGTAGCGGCGGTCGCCGGCGAAGTCGAACTCGCTGTCGTGGCTGAGCGGCGGCGGCGGCACATCATAGGACCGGCGCCAGACCTTCACCTGATCGTCCCCGTGCTTGGCGGCGGTCTCGGCCTTGTTGAGACCGGTCAGGCCGCCGTAGTGGCGCTCGTTCAGCCGCCAGTCCTTGACCTCCGGGACGAAGGCCTGGCCAGCCGCGGCGAGCGCCAGCCAGCTGGTGCGGATCGCCCGGGTGAGCACCGAGGTATAGACCCGGTCGAACTGCACGCCGGCCGCCTTGATCAGCTCCCCGCCCTTCGTCGCCTGGGCCTCGCCCTCGGCGGTCAGGTCGACGTCCACCCAGCCCGTGAAGCGGTTTTCCAGGTTCCAGCGGCTCTGGCCGTGGCGAAGCAGGACGAGGGTCGGCATGGGTCATCTCCGGGGCGGCGGGGGTCGCCCGTTCGGCTAGGGCGCGGCCGCACCTCCGTCAAGGCGCGATGGCCGCCTTGGACGTGGCCGAGCGCGCGCGGAGCGGCTATATCGAACCGCAATGCTCGATCGATTTTTCTTTCCGCTGATGGCCCTGGCCGCAGCGATGGTCATCGCCCTGGCCCTGGTCTGGCCTCAGGGCATCGGCGCCCGCTCGCCCGGTCCCTTTGGTCATACGCCCATCCAGCAGACGCCGGAGATGCAGGCGGCCATGAAGCGGCAGACCGAAGCCTCCCAGAAGCGAATCAATCAGGCCCGCGAGACCATGCGCGGCATGCAGGCCGAAGCCATCGCGGCCCAGCCATGAGCCAAGACTTCGACGCCGTCGTTGTGGGCCGCCGGGTGCTGGCCGCCGAATCCGCCGCCCTGAGCCTGCAGGCCGAAGGGCTGGACGAGGCCTTCGCTCAGGCGGTGGATATCCTGTTCGCCGCCAAGGGCCGGATCGCCTGCACCGGGATCGGCAAGTCTGGCCATGTGGCGCGCAAGATCGCCGCCACCTTCGCCTCCACGGGTTCGGCCGCCTTCTTCGTGCACGCCTCGGAGGCCAGCCACGGAGACCTGGGCATGATCGGCCAGGACGACGCGGTGCTGGCGTTGTCCAAGTCCGGTGAAGTGCGCGAGCTGTCAGACATTCTGGCCTACGCCAAGCGGTTCCGGATTCCGCTGATCGCCCTGACGGCGGCGCCTGGCAGCGCGCTCGGCAAGGCCGCCGACGTGGTCCTCCGCCTGGCCGATGCGCCGGAGGCCACCGCCGAGGTCAGCGCGCCGACCACCTCCACCACCCTGCAGATCGCGCTGGGCGACGCGCTGGCCGTGGCGCTGCTGGAGCGCCGGGGGTTCACGGCCAAGGACTTCAAGACCTTCCATCCGGGCGGCAAGCTGGGCGCCATGCTGCGTACGGTGGGCGACCTGATGCACGGGGCCGCGGAACTGCCCCTGGTGGCCCACGACACCCCGATGCCCGAGGCCTTGCTGGTCATGACCGAGAAGCGCTGGGGCATTGTCGGGGTGACCAATGACGAGGGCCGGCTGGTGGGCGCTATCACCGACGGCGACCTGCGCCGCCACATTGAGGGCCTGCTCGGCCAGACCGCAGGTCAGGTCATGACGCCCGGTCCCAAGAAGACCGCGCCGCCGGCCATGATGGCGTCTGAGGCTCTGGCCCTGATGAGCGACCCTGCCCCCTCGGTCACCGTGCTCTTCGTGGTGGAGAACGACCGTCCTGTGGGCATACTGCATGTGCATGACCTGCTTCGGGCAGGCGTGATGTAGTCACTGTCGCGAACCGACGGTACGGGTTGGCCTCAGGCTGGCCTGTCAGCCGGACCTCTTCCAAGCTGTCGACCACCCACCTGCGGAGTCCAGATGCTTCTCGCCCCCAGCGCCGATCTCGTCCCCAATACGCTCGCCTATGAGAACCAGCCGCTGGTGAAGGCCACGGGCTTCCGGGAATATGATGCGCGGTGGCTGTTTGGCCCAGATATCAACCTGCTGGGCGTTGAGGCGCTTGGCATGGGGCTTGGGACGCTGATCCAGCAGATGGGCCAGACCAAGATCGTGGTTGGCCATGACTTCCGGTCCTACTCCCTGTCGATCAAGCAGGCGCTCAGCCTCGGCCTCATCCAGGCCGGCTGCGAGGTGCTGGATATCGGCCTGGCCCTGTCGCCCATCGCCTATTTCGCCCAGTTCGACCTGGACGCCCCGTGCGTGGCCATGGTCACCGCCAGCCACAACGAAAACGGCTGGACGGGCGTGAAGATGGGCGCTCAACGGCCTCTGACCTTCGGTCCCGACGAGATGGGCCGACTGAAGGAGATCGTGCTGTCGGGCGGCTGGGAGCTGCGTCCGGGCGGCAGCCTCACCCATGTCGCCGGCGTGGCCGAGCGCTATGTGGCCGACGTGGCGGCCGGGGTCAGCCTGAAGCGGCCGCTCAAGGTGGTCTGCGCCTGCGGCAACGGCACGGCCGGCGCGTTTGCCGCCGAGGCCCTGCGCAAGATGGGCGTGGCCGTCGTCTACGAGATGGACTGCGACCTGGACTGGACCTTTCCGCGCTACAATCCCAATCCCGAAGACCAGGAAATGCTGCACGAGATGGCTGCGGCCGTGCGCCAGTACGGCGCCGACTGCGCGCTCGGCTTCGACGGCGACGGCGACCGCTGCGGGGTGGTGGACGACGAAGGCGAGGAGATCTTCGCCGACAAGATCGGCCTGATGCTGGCCCGCGACCTGTCGGTGCTGCACAAGGACGCCACCTTCGTCGTCGATGTGAAGTCCACCGGACTCTACGCCACCGACGAGGTCCTGGCCGCCAACGGCGCCAAGACCGTCTACTGGAAGACCGGCCACTCCTACATCAAGCGCAAGACCGCCGAGCTGAAGGCTTTGGCGGGCTTCGAGAAGAGCGGCCACTTCTTCTTCAACGACCCCATCGGCCGTGGCTATGACGACGGCCTGGTGGCCGCCGCCGCCATCCTGGCCATGCTGGATCGCAACCCGGACAAGAAGCTGTCGGACCTGAAGAAGGCCCTGCCGGTGGCCTACACCTCCCTGACCATGTCCCCCCACTGCCCGGACGAGGAAAAGTACGGCGTGGTCGACAAGATCGTCGCCGAGTACGAGGCCCTGCGGGCCGAGGGCGGTACGATCCTGGGACGGAAGATCGCCGATCTGATCACTGTCAACGGCGTCCGGGTCGCGCTGGAGGACGGCTCCTGGGTGCTGGTGCGCGCCTCGTCCAACAAGCCCGAGATCGTCGTGGTGGTGGAGAGCACGAGCTCGGCCGACGACATGCGCGCCCTGTTCCACAAGGAAGTTAAGCCGCGGCTGGGCAAGCACCCGCAGGTGGGCGGCTACAACCAGGAAATCTAGTCGCCGACGGCCGGTCTGGCGGGGCCAGCCTGGTTTCGGCTAGATCACGGCGTGGACAGGCGTCTCTGGCGACCGCCTGAGCGATTCCAGACCTAGGACCAGCGCATGCAAGTGGCGATGATCGGGACGGGCTATGTGGGCCTGGTGAGCGGGGCGTGCTTCGCCGACTTCGGTCATGAGGTGACCTGCATCGACAAGGATGCGGGGA
>JAIXZX010000005.1 GCA_027489335.1 Caulobacteraceae bacterium
GGTGGAGCAGCCCGGTAGCTCGTCAGGCTCATAACCTGAAGGTCACAGGTTCAAATCCTGTCCCCGCACCCAAAACACCTCAAAGCCGCCTGACGCATCCCGTCCGGCGGCTTTTTGATATCGGACATCTCAGCCTAGCATCGCCCAGCCCACCAGCCCGATCGCAGCCAGGCCGACGCTGAGGGCGACCAGGACCACCGCCCCGTCGCGGGCTGTCAGTCCCAGGCCGAACACCGTGATTGTGGCGGCCGGGATGGCTGTCGAAAACGGGATGAGCTCCAGGGGCGGGGTCAGCAGGCCGACGAGCATACAGATGAGCGCCACGCCCTTGCGCCCGGGGCCCTCCGTCATCGCAAGCAGGCGGGGCCGAACCAGGCGGTCCAGGAACTGAGCGGGCCGTCGCGCCTTCCGCGCGCCCTTCTCGAGGTTGACGCCCTTGACCTTCAGCCCCAGCAACCAACGCGGCAGCCAGACCTGGTCGCTGCCCACGAGCATCTGGCCGGCGATCAGGACGACGGTGAGTGCGAGCACAGACGGAACCCCGGGCACGGCGCTGACCGGCGTCATGGTGATCAGGCCAGCCATGAACAACAGCGGCCCATAGGCCCGGCCGCCGATGGCGTCACGGACCTCTTCCAGGGTAATCTTGCCCTCAGCGGCGCTGGCGGCCTCGCAGACGCACAGCACCACCTCATCCAGGCTTCTTGGGGTTTCAGTCATCGGGGCTCCGGGGCGTCGCGCCGTAACAACGCCCCTGGGCCGATTTCGGCGCCGAAGCCCGCCCTAGAAGGCGTTTTCGCCGGTGATGGCCCGGCCCAGGATCAGGGCGTGGACGTCGTGGGCGCCTTCGTAGGTGTTGACCGTCTCCAGGTTCGCGGCGTGGCGCATGACGTGATACTCGCCGCTGATGCCGTTGCCGCCGTGGATGTCGCGGGCCTCCCGGGCGATGGCCAGGGCCTTGCCACAGTTGTTGCGCTTCATCAGGCTGATAGCCTCAGGCACCCAGGCGCCCTCATCGATCAGCCGGCCGAGCGCCAGGGCGCCTTCGAAGCCCAACGCAATCTCGGTCTGCATGTCGGCCAGCTTCTTCTGCACCAGCTGGCGGGCGGCCAGGGGCTTTCCGAACACCTGGCGGCTCGCCACATAGTCGCGGCTGGCGTGCAGGCAGAATTCCGCCGCGCCCATGGCGCCCCAGGCGATGCCGTAACGGGCCTTGTTCAGGCAGGAGAAGGGACCGCGCAGGCCCGACACGCCGGGCAGCATCTGATCCTCAGGCACGAAGACGTCGGAGAGCGCGATCTCGCCGGTGACGGAGGCCCGCAGGGACAGCTTGTTGTTGATCTTCGGCGTGGTCAGGCCGTCGGATCCGCGGTCGACCAGGAAGCCGCGGATCACCCCGTCGAGCTTGGCCCAGACCAGGGCCACATCGCTGATCGGGCTGTTGGTGATCCACATCTTGGCGCCGTTCAGCACGAAGCCGCCATCGACCTTTTTGGCCACCGTGCGCATGGAGGCCGGATCGGAGCCGCCGTCAGCTTCGGTCAGGCCAAAGCAGCCGATGATGTCGCCCTTGGCCATTCCCGGTAGGTACTTCTGCTTCTGGGCCTCAGAGCCAAAGGCGTAGATGGGATACATGACCAGGGAGGACTGGACGCTCATGGCCGAGCGATAGCCGGAATCGATCGCCTCGACCTCCCGGGCGATCAGCCCATAGGCCACGTGGTTGACACCGGCGCCGCCGTACTCCTCGGGGATGGTAGGGCCCAGGAATCCGAGCGCGCCCATCTCGTGCATGATCTCACGGTCGAAGCGCTCCTCGGCATAGGCCGAGACCACCCGGGGCAGAAGCTTGTCGCGGCAATAGGCCCGCGCCGACTCCCAGACCATCCGCTCATCCTCGGAAAGCCGCGCGGCCAGATCCAGAGGATCTTCCCAGCGAAAGGTCTTCTGAGCCACTCCGGTGTCCAGGGCCATGGCGCGCCTCCTATGATCTGCGGCATTGGTTTGTCTGTTGCGGTTATGGACCCAAAACGTCCCGGCAAACAGTCCTGGCATTGGTCAAGCCGCGCGTCCTGAGGCTCGCGCGCCAGGGCGCGGACGCAAAGTTCGGCGAGGGCGAGGGGACCCGCAACCAACTGGCTTCATCTGAGTTTCATCACCATGCAACCGCCCCAAGCTCGCATGGTCGATCCCTTCCGCGCCCTCCTCTGGCTCGGCGTGTTCGCCTTTTTTGCGGGCTTCACAGGCTACCTCGCCATCAGCCTGGGTTCGCCGATGGGGGGGCGCGTTCTGGCCGCCGCCCCGAGCCCCGACTACGCCCCCGTCCGCTTGACCCCGCCGCAGGACCCCTGGGTGTTCGAAAAGGCCATCTAGAGCCCCTGTTCACGGCCGGCCAATCACGCCAATCTCGCGGCGATGACCGACACCGCGCCCCTCTCTCCTTCGTCCCATCTTGAGTCCAAGCCTGTCGGCTCGGCGCAGATCGCCGCGTTCCTCGCGGCGCGCATGTGCCACGATTTCATCAGCCCGGTCAGCGCCATCGTCTCAGGCCTCGATCTGCTGGAGGATCCCGACGCCCAGGACATGCGGGAAGACGCCCTGGGCCTGATCGCCGCCTCCGGGCGGAAACTGGCGGAAATGTTGTCCTTCACCCGGGTCGCCTTCGGCGCCTCGGCCTCGGCCGAGGTGTTCGACCCCCGGGAGCTCGAGCGGCTCGCCCAGGGGGTGTTCAGCCATCAGCGCGCCGAACTGGCCTGGGCCGTGGAGGCCGACAGCCTCGACAAGGCCGCAGCCCGCGCGGTGCTGAATGTCGCTCAGATGGCTGGCGCGGCTCTGCCCCTGGGCGGGACAGCAAGATTGCGGGCCGCCCGGGACGGGGACGCCACGGTGATCGCCGTCGAGGCCACTGGGCCCAAGGCCCGGCTGCGCCCGGAAGTCGCCGCCGGCCTGCGCGGGGAAGACCTCCCGGCCGGCGCGCTGCACGGCCACTGGGTCCAGGCCTACTATGTCCACCTCTTCGTAAGCGACGCCGGCGGCAAGATATTCGCCGAGGCGGGCGAGGAAAAGGTCACCTTCGCCGTGACGATTCCGGCCGGCTGAGCCCCAAATCGGGGCCCAGGCGCGGCCTATCTGGCAAAATCAAACGGCTCCTTAACCAGCAGGCCCGACAACAGAGGGCCTCAGGTTGGGAGTGTTCGGTTGAGGACTTGCCTCATCGTCGATGACAGCCGGGTGATCCGCAAGGTCGCCCGCAGGATCCTGGAGGACCTCGGCTTTGACGTGGCCGAGGCTGCCGACGGGGCTGAAGCCCTGGCCTGGTGTCGCACCACCATGCCCGAGGTCGTGCTGCTCGATTGGAACATGCCGGTGATGAACGGGCTGGAATTTCTCCGCGGCCTGCGCATGGAGCCCGGGGGGAAGGCGCCCAAGGTCATTTTCTGCACGGTCGAGAACGAGGTCAGCGCCATCCGCGAGGCTCTGGAGAGCGGCGCGGACGAGTACATCATGAAACCCTTCGATAGTGAGATCGTGGCGGCCAAGTTCGCCCAGGCTGGTCTGGCATGAAGCCGGAGGATCGTGAGCTCGTCGCGCAGCTCTGCGCCGCCCGGTCCGGTCAGAAGGTGGACCCGGCCAAGGACTATCTCCTGGAGACACGCCTTGGTCCGGTGGCCCGGCGCGAGGGTTTCGACAGCATCGCCGAGCTTATGGCGGGCCTGCGGGAAAGGCGGGAGGATCGCCTCATCTGGGCGATCGTCGAGGCCATGGCGGCCGGGGACACAAGCTTCTTCCGCGACAAGGCCGCCTTTGACCACTTCCGCGATGTGCTGGCGCCGGAACTGGTCGCCCGGCGCAAGGACCAGCCGATCCGCATCTGGAGCGCGGCCTGCGGGACGGGGCAGGAAATCCACTCCTTGGCCATGCTTGTCGACGACATGGCCGGTCAATGGCCAGAGGCGCGGTTCGAACTGTTCGGGTCCGACCTGTCTGAACGGGCCCTGGAGAAGGCCCAGAGCGGGCTCTACACCCAGTTCGAGGTGCAGAGAGGTCTGCCGATCCGCAGCCTGGTCCGGCACTTCGACAAGGTGGACGAGACGTGGCTGATCTCCCCCCAGATTCGCCAGTCGATCCGCTGGCGGCGACTGAACCTGATTGGTGACATGTCCAGGGTCAGGGGCTTTGACCTGATTTTCTGCCGCAACGTGATCGGCTCGATGATTGAGCCTGCCCAGCGCCAGGTGGTGGAGAATCTCGCCGCCGCTCTGAACCCGGGCGGTCGGGTGCTGTTCGCCGCTGACGAAGATCCGGTCGCAGGCGATGAGCCTCTGAGCGCCGTGGATGATACGCCGGGCCTCTATGTGCTGCGCACCGCCGACCGCGCGGCGGCCTGATACGCCCCAAACCTCGGCTACGAAAAACCCCGCCGCGGCGACGCCGGGCGGGGTTCGATCTGTCGAAGACCAGCCAAGCGGCCAGCCGGCGTCGATCTTAGTTCTTGGCGTCTTCAGCGGTGCGGGTGACGGCGTCGCCGGCCGCGCCCACGTCCTGGCCAGCGCCGGAGATGGTGTTGCAGGCGGTCACGCCGAGGCTGGCGGTCAGGGCGGCCAGGAGGAAGAGCTTACGCATTTTTGGTCTCCGTTTTGAAAGGGAAGGCGGCGTCGCCAAGCTTAACGGTCAGGCGACCTGCTGGTTCCCTTCGGAGGCGCCCAACATCGCCGGGTGCGGCGTCGGAAAGACCAGGCGTACGGTGACGCCCCCTGCGGCGTTGCGCACGAGCTCCGATCGTCCCCGCAACTGGCGCGCAAAGGCGGTCATCAGAGTGCGGCCGACCCCTGTCCCGGCCAGGGCCTGATCGCTGGCGTCGCCGTCGTCGGCGATCTCCAGAACCGCCTCGTCCCCGCCCACTCGGAAATCGACGCTCAAGGTGCCGCCCCGACCGGCGAAGGCGTGCTTCTGGGCGTTGGTGATGGCTTCCACCGCGAACAGGGCGAGCGGCGCCAGGCGGTCCGGATCGATCATCAGCGTGTCGGCGTGCAGCTCAGTCCGCACCGCGGGACCGTGCATGGATTCGCCGGCCACCAGCTGGGCGGTGAGTTCCTCGAGAAAGGGGCGCAGATCCACGCGTTTGAGATCGGGGCCCTGGTAGAGGGCGCGATAGACAAGCGCGAGGGCTGAAATTCGCTGGCGGGTGTCGGACATGGCGGCCCGGGCCCCCGGGTCGGTCAGGGCGCGCTGCTGCATGCTGAGCAGGCTGGAGATGACCTGCAGATTGTTCTTCACCCGGTGATGGATCTCCCGCATCAGGGCGTCCTTCTGGGCGAGGGAGTCGCGGAGCGAAGCGTCACGGCCGACGATCGCGTCGGCCATGGTCTCCATGGCCTCGGCCAGGTCGCGGATTTCCAGCGGCATGTCGCCGGCCTGGGCTGGTCTGACCGTCAGGCGGCCACGGCCATAGAGGGCGGCGATCCGCTGCAGATAGATGAGCCACCGCACCACGACCCGGTCCACGGCGATGAACACGGTGCCCAGCACTACGGCGAAGGTCAGCAGGGGCAGGATGAGGCCGGTCAGCGGGTTCAGGCGCGCCCAGGAAAACAGACCCGGCGAGTCCGCCGACAGGATGACGAACAGGCTCTCGCCCACCAGGGGGGCGGCGATGTGAACTCGGCGCTGTCCGTCGGCCCGACCGTACCAGACATAGGACCCTTGCGAGTGGGTGCGCGCCTGCCAGCCTTCCGGGGGCGGCGCGAAGGCGTCAGGGTTTGTCAGGCTGAGATACTCGCCGGCGGCGTCCAGCAGGGCCACTTCGGACCCGGGCGGCAGGGCCGCCACGGTGGAGTTGGGTTGCAGGCTGGTCAGGGCGATCACCGCCGCCAGGGCGCCGTCGAACTCCCCGGCCGCGTTATAGGCCGGCACGACCGCCATCAAAGCCGGCTTGTCGGAATAGGTCGCGCCAGGATCGCGGGTGATGACCATCTCGCCGCCCGTCTGAACCTGTCTGAACCAGGGGCGTTCAGCCCGGGCGGGATCCGACGGAACGGTTCCCGCCGCGCAGGCCACGCGGCCACGGCGGTCAAACCGGATCAGGTTGTCATAGCCCGGGATACGTTCGGTGATTTCCGCCAGTCGCTGGGCGCAGGAGAAGCCGATCGAGCCCGGCGCGAGGGTCTCCAGCAGAATGTCGGCCGACTCCATCCGCGCCCTTGCGTCCGCGGCGCTCCGTTGCGCCGCCGACCCCAGGGTTTCCCGGACTCGCTCAGCCTCATGGTTGAAGGCCATTCCGCTCTGAATGGCTCCCAGGATCAGGACAGGCAGCAGCGCCGCGGCCATGGCGCCGATCAACCGGACGCGTATGGTGCCCAGAGAGGCCCAGGGATCCCCATTCATGACCTGGCCCCCCCGGGCCGTCAGCGCGCGGTGCTGAGCCGTTCGGCGTCGGCCAGGATAGACCGCATCGCGTCGCCAGCCGCCCCGCCATCGCGGTCATAGGCGCCGGCCTCAAGAATGGCCTGCAGGGCGCGCCGCGCACGGCTCACCCGGCTTTTGACCGTGCCCACAGCGACGCCGCAAATCTCGGCGGCCTCTTCATAGGCGAAGCCGCCGGCGCCCACCAGGATCAGCGCCTCGCGCTGCTCGGGGGGCAACATGCCAAGGCTGAGGCGCAGCTCGTCCAGGGCCACGGGCGCCTCGGGATCGTCCACCGCCACCAGGGTCCGTTCGGCGGCTTCCTGGTCCAGCTGGCTCTGGCGCCAGGACCGGCGCTTCTCCGAATAGAACTGGTTGCGCAGGATCATGAAGGTCCAGGCCTTCATGTTGGTGCCCATCTGGAAGCTGGCGCGGGCGTCCCACGCCTTCATCATGGCGTCCTGCGCCAGGTCATCGGCGGCCGTGGCGTCGCCGCACAGGGTGCGGGCGAAGGCGCGCAGATGGGGGATCAGGGTGACGATTTCAGCCTTGAAGGCGTTGTCGAGGGCGGGGTCCCGGGGGCTGCGGTCGACCATCAGCCGTTCTCCGCCGACTTATCGGCGCGGCGCAGGATGTCCAGAAATTCGTCCGGGACCGGCTCGTTGACCACCTCGTCGAACATCTGTCGCAGGCGCACGCCGATGGCCTGCTGCCGCAGGCGTGCTTCATCGAGGGCCGCGGCGTTCACTTCGGGCCCCGCCGAATGCTGTTCGGATTGGTGTTCGATCATATCCCCGGCGTCTCGCTCAGGCGGCGAACGCCCCTTCATGCTGTCATTCTGATCGCTCAAACGCCCGGCCCCCCGTCGAGTTCCATCAGGCCAGCCATAGCCGCCTGATCTCAGAATGTCGAAAACGTCAAACATGGGGAACCGGTTCCCTCCAGCGACGTTTTGTGCGGTTGATGGATCAAGCGCGGCCGCAATCGATGCAGTCGCGTGTTCATCCTTGTCTCTACGGGAGGGGTCATTGAGTCTTCTAGCCCGACTGGCGCCGCATCTGCCTTATGTCCGGCGCTATGCGCGTGCGCTCACCGGCGATCAAACAACTGGCGACCATTACGTCCGCGTGGCCCTTGAGGCCCTGGCTGCGGGCGAAAAGGTCCTGGAGGCGGGTCTGACCCCCAGGGTCGCGCTCTATCATGTCTTCCACACCATCTGGTGCTCCACCGGGGCTCAGCTGGAGTCCCCAGCGACGGACGGCGCAGACGACGACGCCAATTCGCGGCTGATGCGCATCGCGCCCCGGTCCCGGCAGGCGTTCCTGCTGACGGCTCTGGAAGGCTTCACCCCCAGCGAAACCGCCCAGATCCTCGGGGCGACTTTTGATGAGGTCGGCGCCCTGATCGCCGAGGCCCAGTCGGAGATCGACGCCGAACTCGCCACCGACGTGCTCATCATTGAGGACGAGCCGGTGATCGCGGCCGACATCGAGGCCCTGGTCAAGGAGCTCGGCCATACTGTGGTGGATATCGCCGCCACGCGGACCGAGGCCGTCGACGCGGTCAGCCGCAATCGCCCGGGCCTCGTCCTGGCCGATATCCAGCTGGCGGACGGGTCTTCCGGCATCGACGCGGTCAAGGATATCCTGGCCGAACTTGATGTGCCGGTGATCTTCATCACCGCCTTCCCGGAACGCCTGCTCACCGGGGAGCGCCCAGAGCCCACCTTCTTGATCACCAAGCCCTTCCAACCGGAGACGGTGAAGGCGGCGATCGGCCAGGCGCTCTTCTTCCACCCCCGCCGCAAGGCGAAGGCCGCAGCCTGACCCCCGGGCCGCCGCCGGTCCCGTCAGGGGCTGCGCGGCGGCCGGAACAGCCCAGCCCATCAGGCGTTGAGACACCGGGGCGGCGCGTTGCGTCGGTCCAGATCCGACAGACCTGAGGAGCATGCCATGCTGGGTTGGGCGATAGTGTTTGCGGTGCTGGCCGTGGCGGCCGGCTATCTCGGCTTCATGAGCCTCGCGGGCCTGGCGGCGACGATCGCCAAGGTGCTGTTTGTCCTGTTCCTGGTGCTGCTCGTGGCGAGCTTCGTCGTACGCGCCATTCGGGGGCAGTCCGTCGTCTGAGCCGCGGCCAAGGTTGGCGCAAGATAAGAGGGCCGGAACGCAGGTTCCGGCCCTCTCTTGGTTTCAGGACTTCAGTTTGGCGCGTTTTGCGGCGGTTGGGTGGTCGGGCCGTCTGCGCCGTCGGCCTCGGGGATGCGCGGGGCCGGCGCCTCCTGATTGAACTCTGTCGCATCCCCCGCCTGGCGGCCGGCATGGACGTCACCCTCCGCCAAGTCATCGGCGCGGAACAACCAGGCGGCCATCAGGCCGACAAAGGCCAAGGTGACCGACACCAGCAGCACGATCATCACGGGCTTGCCCAGAGCGCCCTGGCGCGCGGGCGTCGCAGGCATCTTCGGAGCGTTCTTGTCTTGAGGTTCAACCATAAGGTGTTCCTTGGTTAGAAGCGAATGAGGTGAAGCGGGCTCGGCGCAGGCGGCGCGCCAGCCCCTGAATGGTCGGGCGCGGTAAGCGCGCCGAGCAGGGAAATGGCGCACGCCATGCTCGCGACCGAAGTCAGGGCCATCATCCGCCGGCGCGTACGCTGGGCGCGCCTGGAGGCTGTCTCCACATAGGCGAGGCCGCCATGGGCGGCTATGTATCCCCTGATCATCCTCAGCCCCGAGATCGGCGCAAAGCCAGGCTTTGCTGTTGGGGATAGAACGTCGGCGAAGCTTCTCCGTTCCGCTTGAGCGCGGGCTCCATGGGGCGCCGAAGAAATCTGAAAAAACTTTGCTGTGGCCGGGAACGGGTGTCGATCAGGCGAGTTATTCAACCTGCGGAGGCGGCGACGCCCCCCCCGACTTGAGGCTGGCGGTCATTCGCCAGCCTGCCGCCTCCGCACCCCCCCTTTTCTCGATGATACCCACTTTGGCGGACCCTCCAGGGTCCGCCTTTCTCTTGTGGGTCAGCTGCCTTGTGGGGCAGCCGCCATAGGGTCAGTCAGGCGAAGACAAGCGAAGTCGAATATCCACCCGGCGGCGCATGGGCCGATCGACGCCATCGGGCCTCACGGCGTTCAGCTGTCCGGCAGCCTGGGTGTCAAAGGCCGCTTCAGGCAGGCCGGCCTCGGTGAGTGCCTGGGCTACGGTGGCGGCGCGGGCCTGCGACAGCGTCAGATTCGCCGCAGGGGCTCCGGTCGCGTCGGCCAGCCCCAGCACATCCACCCCTTCCACCGTGCAGCCAGCCGCCTGCCGGGCGGTGGCGGCGATCAGGCCGCGCGCCTCAGGGCCGAGCGTGGCCGAATCCGGCTCAAAATAGATTTCGGCTGAGACCGGGTCGCAACGGGAGTCCCGCGTCAGGCTCTCCCGCCAGGTCTGGCAGCCGCTCAGCACGAGCGCGCCTGCGATGCAGACGCCTTCCGTAAAGGCCGTTTTCGTTGCTCTATTCATTCCCAGCACCCCTCGGTTTGGCCCTGACACTCAATGCCCAGGGCGCACAGAAAGGGGCGGCCAGCATGCTGACCGCCCCTGAAATCACTTGGCTTCGCCGGCCCAATCAGTAGCGAGGCTGGCCGTCTTCCCAGTAGTAGCGCTGGCTGGCTGAGTCGTAGAAGTAATACCGGCCCGCGCGCTCGTCGTAGTACTGGCGACGGTTGGGGACGTTGGCGCCGCAGCCGCCGTCTTCACGACAGCCCTTGTAGGCGCCAGCCGCACCGCCAGCGACAGCGCCGATGGCCGCGCCGGTGGACGCGCTGCCCGAGCCGACATTGTTGCCGATGACCGCACCGGCGAGCGCGCCGAGGGCCGCGCCGCCGGCGGCGTTACGTTCCACCGTGCCGGTGGAGGTGCAGGCCGCGGCCAGGAGGCCCGCGCCCGCGACAGCAATAAGAGACTTCATCATTTCCAGGCTCTCCTTGAGCTTGTGCCGACAATCAAACGCTTCCCGCGGGGTCGGGTTCCCGTCCCAGGTGTCCTGCAGGCTTCGCCGGCCGCTACCGAGGGAACCGCTATCGTGCAGCGCCGTTAGCTTGGCCGCAGAGTTCATGATGGAGCGCCTCAAATGTGGCCGCGATTTGGAAGACCCCGCCGCGACGGCGCGCCGCTGAACGTGGCGCCGCCCACCGCTCCCCTGGCCGTGGATCCGCGGGAGGTGGAGCGCGCCTATGAGCAGGGGCTGGCTGAGGGCCGCAGGACTGAGCGCCGTCGTCGCAGTCATCCCATACGCAATCTGATGATCGGCCTTGTGGCCCTGGCTGGCGGCGCCATGCTCGGGGTGGCGGCCTGGCACGGGTCGTTCGGCAAGGGGGGCGAAGTGGTGGATCAGAAACTCGCGGTGGCCGCAGATCGCGCCGAGCCGACCTTCCGGGCGGCGGCGGGGGAAGCCGGGGCCGTGCTCAGCGGCGCCGGACGTGAGCTGCAGCCCAGCGAAGGCGCCGGTGAGCCGGTCGAATCCAGCGCGCCCGACCCTACTGAACAAGCCCTTTAGGCCGCGATCGTGATCGAGGGCGTCCGCAAGATCGAAGTGGTCCTGAATCTGGCCTCCGGTAGCGTTTCGGCTGATGCGCCACAGCAGGCTGAGGAAATCCTGTCCCAGTACGGGGTGAGCGCACGGGTCTGCGCCTCATCCTCAGGCGACCTGGAGCAGTGCCTGCGGGCCGCCCTGGATGCAGGCCCCGACCTGCTGGCGGTGGTGGCCGGCGACGGTACGGCCCGCCGCGCCGCAGAGATGTGCGGCCCGGTCGGCCCCCTGTTCGCCCCCCTGGCGGGGGGGACCATGAACATGCTGCCGCACGCCATCTATGGCGCGCGGCCCTGGCAGGAAGCCCTCGTCGATATCCTGGACGGCGGGGTCGAGCGGCCCCTGGCCGGGGGAACCGTCGATGGGAAGCTGTTCCTCGTGGCCGCCATCCTTGGCGCGCCGGCGCTCTGGGCTCCGGCCCGGGAAGCCATGCGCGAGGGTAAGGCCCGTCTCGCTCTGGAGCGCGCGCGCACCGCCTGGTCGCGAGCCTTCTCCAGCCGGTTGCGGTACGTCATCGGCGCCGGCCCGAGGGAAAAGGGCGAGGCGGTGATCTTCATGTGCCCGACCGCCAGCCGGCGTCTGTCGGATGACGAGCAGGCCCTGGAGGCGGCGGGCCTCGATCTGAACGGGGCGATGGAGGCCTTCAGGCTCGGGCTGCACGCGGCGGTGGGCGACTGGCGCGATGACCCGGCGGTGGATCTCGGACTTTGCCGCGAAGCTCGGGTCTGGGCGCCTCGGGGCATACCGGCCCTGCTGGATGGGGAAAGCGTCCAGCTGGGCGCCTTCGCCCAGGTCGCCTTCGTGCCCCATGTGGCCCGGGTGCTCGCGCCCCGCGACGAACCGGCCGGCGCCGAGGGGGAGATCCTCGACGCTGCCGTCAATCCGGCGGTCGCATGATCCGCATCGCCCAACTCTCCGACATCCATTTCGGCGACGAGAACCTGCCGGCCGTGGAGGCGGCGACCACGCTCTTGCAGGAGACGCCCCCTGATCTCGTCCTGATCACCGGCGACATCACCCGCTTTGCGGAGGTCGGGGAACTTGAGGCCGCGCGGGCCTGGCTCGAGCGGCTGCCGCGGCCCTGGCTGGTGACGCCAGGCAATCATGACGCCCCCTATCTCGCCTGGCATGAGCGAATTTTCGCGCCCTTCGCGCGGTTCGAGCGGATCATAGGTCCGGCCTGGAGCCAGTCGCATCTGGATGAACAGGTGGCCGTGGCCGGGGTGAACACCGCCCGGGGCGCACAGTGGCGTCTCAACTGGTCAAAGGGCCAGATTTCCCGCGACCAGGTGCGCACCGCCGTCAGCTTCCTGGACGCCGCCCCTGCGAACCGACTGCGGCTGGTGGCGCTGCATCATCCGCTGACCGAGATGATCGCTGGTCCCATGACCGCCAAGGTCTGGGGCGGGGTCGACGCCGCCCGGGCCTTCAGTGAAGCCCGCGTGGACCTCGTCCTGTCGGGCCACGTGCACGCGCCGTTCGCCCTGCCTTACCCGTTCGCCGATGAACGCACCTACGCGGTGGGATGCGGCACCCTGTCGGTGCGCGAGCGGGGCATCCCCGCCAGCTTCAACATCATTGAGGCTGACGAGGAGGCCATCCGGGTCAAGGCCCTGACCTGGTCGGGCAGTCAGTTCGAGGCCCATCGCACCTGGTCGCTGGATCGCCGGGCCTAGCGGGGACTGAATCTAAACCCGGCGGCCTCGCACGAGGTGCATCAGCGTGGAGACCAGGAACAGCACCAGGAAGACCACGAAGAGGATCTTGGCGATGCCGATCGCAGCGCCGGCGATCGAGGTGAACCCGAGAAGGCCGGCGATCAGGGCGATCACCAGAAAGATCAGAGCCCAGTTCAACATGGTTTGCCCTCCAGGGCTCAGCGCTACGACCAGCCCGCAAAGAAAAATCCCGCGACCCTTTCGGGCGCGGGATTTCAACGTACTTGACTGAGAGGCGTTCCCGGACGGGACAGCCTCGAACAGCCATCAGGCCGTCGGCACGGGATGACGCCAGGCCTGACCCTTGCCACGGGCCGCGTCGTATTGGGCGGCGGCGAAGGTCCAGTGAGGCAGGTTGTCGAACCAGGCTTCTACGAAGGCCTTCCGGTCGTTCTGGTGATCCAGATAGTAGGCATGCTCCCAGACGTCGCAGGTCAGCAGGGGCGTCAGGCCCTGGTGGGTCAGCAGGTCGTCGGCGTCGTGGGTGGACAGCACCTTCAGCTTGTCCCCTTCCGCGGCCAGCCAGCCCCAGCCCGAGGCGAAGTGGTTCACGGATTCGGTGACGAAGGCTTCCTTCAGCTTGTCCAGGCCGCCGAAGTCGCGGTCGATGGCGGCGGCCAGATCGCCCTGCGGCTGCTGCTTCTCACCGATCATGCAGGTCCAGAAGAAGGTGTGGTTGTAGGTCTGGGCGGCGTTGTTGAAGAGCTTCTTCTTCGCCGGATCGCCGGCGGCGGCCTTCACCACATCTTCCAGAGAGGCGGGGGTCTCGCCCGAGGCCTTCAGCAGATCGTTGAGCGTGTCGACGTACTTGGCGTGGTGCTTGTCGTGGTGAAACCGCATCGTCTCGGCGGAGATCACCGGCGACAGGGCGTCATAGGCGTAGGGGAGGTCGGGAAGCTTGAACATCATAGGTCCTCTGGCAGGCTGATACGAAAAGAGGACGCGCCCGGTGACAGGGCGCGCCGCGAAGGATCTGAGCGGGTCGGTCTCCGGCGCGCGCCAGCCCCGCGGAGGGAGCCAGGCCGCGCCGGAACAACCAGATTTAGTGACGTCCCGAGGACCGGCCCGCGAGATAGGCGCTGAGGGCTGTGGCGATCACCTTGGGGTTCTTCACCGCCAGAACGCCCGCCGCCAGGGTGGCCAGGAGGGCCGCCCCGCCCGCAGCCATGGGGTGTTGCCGGGCGAGATCGAAGGCCCGGGCCGCCAAGCTGTCGTCCTGCTGCAGGGCAGGGGGCAGGGAGGGACCCTTGCCGCGAACCGCGAAGACGGCGGCCACAAGGATCAGGGCGCAGACCAGGGCCAGCGTGGCCGCCGCGCCGGCGACGCCAAGAAGCGGCGCAAGCACGGCGAACAGGGCGAAGCCAGCCGCCGCGACGCCCATCAGCGTCAAGGCGGTCAGGGCCGCCAGGCCGATGACCGCAAGAAGCGCCTTCTCGATCAACGGCGGCCGCCGGCGAGCAGCAGGCCGATCACCACGCCGATGCCGACAGCGACGCCGGTCGCCGCAAGCGGGCGCTCGCGGATATTTTCCACGACATAGCGTTGGGCTTCTTCAATCTGTTCGCCAGCCGTGTCGGCATAGGCGCGCGACTGGGCGCGGATCTGTTCGACGCCTTCCTGCACCGCCCGTTCGAAGTGCTTGGCGGCGTCGCGGAAGGTGCGCTGGGCGTCCTCGGCCAGGACCTGAGCGGAAGTCGCCGCCGACGTGGCGGCGGCCTTGGCTTCGTTCACGGCTCGGTCAGAAGCGTTCGACATGCAGTATCTCCAGAGGTTCGAGGTCCCCGCACGCCTCGCACAGGGCTCCGCCAGAACGTCACATAGGCCACGGCGGTTCCAGGTTCCAGGTCAGGGTGCGTCAAATCTTCGCAGGTTCTGCACGGTTCTTGTCGCATCGCTGCGCGGCCGGCGTTAGGCTTTGATCATGGTCGATGACCCGAGGCGTGCGCGCCTGAACATGGAGCATCTCGAACTGGCGCTCCAGACCGCGGGTCTGGGGGAGTTCCAGTATGATGTCCCTGGCGATTTCTGCATCGTCAGCGACCGCATGGCCGCCATCACGGGCGGGGCGGCCGGCTATCTTCCCGCCGACGGCGGCCGCGCCCTCCTGCCGCGAATCCACCCCGACGACCTGGAAGACACCCTGCGGCAGATGCTGGCGGGCTTCGAAGCTGACGACCGCTATGAGGTGGAGTGCCGCGCCGCCCCGCGCCCGAACCATGGGGTCGTCTGGCTTCGGGTCGTCGGGCAGCGGATCCGTGACGCCCGGGGCGAGATCCAAGGCGTCATCGGCATCGTCGAGGACATCACCGCCCGCAGGCTTGAGGAACAGCAACGCCACGCCCTGATGGCCGAGATCGACCACCGGGTGAAGAACGTCCTGGCGACGGTCCAGGCCCTGGCGGTGCAGACCGCCAAACGAACATCGTCCATGGACGGGTTCCTGCAAACCTTCCTAGGCCGTCTGAAATCCATGGGCTCGGCCAACGAACTGCTGACCGCCGCCCGCTGGCGCGGCGCGGCGATCGATCATCTGGTGGCCGCCGAACTGGGCGGGCTGGCGCCGGGCCAGACCCGGTGGGAGGGGCCAGAGCTGTTCCTGACCCCGCGTGCAGCCAATGCGGTCTCGCTGGCCCTGCACGAGCTGGCCACCAACGCCCTGAAATACGGCGCCCTGTCCGTAGAAACCGGCCACGTGGACGTGGTCTGGCGCACAGCTCCAACGGGGGGCTTCTCCCTGGACTGGACGGAGTCCGGGGGGCCGGTGGTGGCCCCGCCGAGCCGGACCGGGTTTGGCTCCACGCTGCTCAGCCAGGTGACGGGGCGGGAGCTCAATGGGCATACCCGGCTCGACTTCCCCCCCACGGGCGCCCGGGCCCATCTGGAGGCGGGCGCCGCCGCCGTGGTCGCCCGTCCTGAAACGGTGCCCGACGCGCCCCTTGGTCGCGCCCCTGAAGCCGCCGCAGGACCTGCCGATCCCATCAGCCTGGCCGGCGCCCGGGTGCTCATCGTCGAGGATGCTGCGCTGCTGGCCATGGAGCTTGAGACCGGACTGTCGGAGGCTGGTGCGGTGGTGGTAGGGCCGGCCTACGAGCTCGAGGAGGCCCTGGCCCTCCTCGACCAGCCTCTCGACGCCGCCGTCCTGGACGCCAATCTCAACGGGCTTTCCGTTGGGCCGGTGGCCGACATCCTGGCCGAACGGGGCGTGCCCTTCGTTTTCGCCACCGGCTATGGCGACGCCGGCGGCGCACCCAGCGGCTTCGATGCGCCGGTGATCCGTAAGCCCTATGACGTCACCCAGGTGACCGCCGCGGTCGCCGACCTGCTCGCGCCGCGTTCCTGAGGGTCAGACGACCCCCCGCGCCCGTAGGCCGGCGATGGCCTCGCTCGACAGGCCGGCCACATCCGTCAGCACCTCATCGGTATGGGCGCCGAGGTCGGGTCCCGGCCAACGGACCTGGCCTGGCGTGGCTGACAGTTTGGGGAAGGCGTTCTGCATCCGGACCTGACCGAAGACCGGGTGCGGCACGCTGACGATCACCTCGCGGGCCTTGAAGTGAGGATCCTCGATCATGTCAGGCGCCCGATAGATGCGACCCGCCGGGACCCCGTGCGCCTCCAGCAGGTTCAGCAGGTCGTCCAGCGCCAGGGTCGAGGTCCAGGCGCTGATGATCTCGTCGAGCTCGCCCTGGCGCTCACCACGGGCGGCGTGGGTGGCGAAGCGCGGATCGGCGGCGAGGTCCTCGCGATTCATCGCCGCGCAGAGCCTGGCGAACACCGTGTCCCCATTGCCGCCGATCACCGCCATGTCGCCATCGGCGCAAGGATAGGCGTTGGATGGCGCGATCCCGGGCAGGATGGAGCCGGAGCGCTCGCGCACATAGCCGGTCAGGTCGTACTCGGTGACCAGGTTCTCCATCACGCCGAGCACGCTCTCATAGAGGGCGGCGTCGATCACCTGGCCCTTGCCGGTTCGGTCTCGTGAATGAAGGGCCATCATGATCCCCATCACCGCATGCATGGCCGCCAGGCTGTCGCCTATGGAGATGCCGGCCCGGGCCGGCGGCCGGTCGGGCTCGCCGGTGATGTGCCGCAGGCCGCCCATGGCCTCGCCGATCAGACCATAGCCCGCGCGGGTCGAGAGCGGACCCGTCTGGCCGTAGCCGGAGATACGGGCCATCACCAGGCCAGGATGGGTCGCCGACAGGGCCTCATAGCCCAGGCCCCATTTCTCCATGGCGCCGGGACGGAAGTTCTCGATCACCACGTCGGCCTTGCCGATGAGGCGCCGCGCGATCTCCTGGCCCTCGGGCTGACGCAGGTCGAGCCCCACCGACTTCTTGTTGCGCCCGATCACGGGCCACCAGGGGGACAGCCCCTGGGGCAGGCTGCGTCCCCATTGGCGCATGGGATCGCCCTTGCGGGGGTCCTCGATCTTGATCACCTCGGCGCCGAAATCCCCCAGGATCTGGCCGCAGAATGGCCCGGCGATCAGGGTGCCCATCTCGATCACCCGGAGCCCGGCGAGGGGGCCGGAGGGGGCGGCTTCGGTCATGGGGCTCTCCGACTTTCTGGGAACAGATCACGACGGCGTGAGTTTTCACGGCAGCCGCATCGTTCGGATGCGTCGTCTGAAGTTGTCAATGTCCCAGGAGTTCACATGACTCGCCACCTGCTCATCGCGGGCGCCGCGATCGCCGCGCTTTCGCTCGCCGCCTGCGGTCAGCCGGCCGACCAGTCCGCCACCGCTCCGGCCGAGAGCGTCGTGCCCGACGCCAACCCCGCCGCCACCATTCCCACCCCCGCCGATGAAACCGCGGCCCCCGATTTCGTGCGCCTGGCCGCGCAGAGCGACATGCTGGAAATCCAGTCCTCGCAGCTGGCCGTTGAGCGGGCCCAGGACGCCGAGGTGAAAGCCTTCGCCCAGATGATGGTCGAGGCTCACACCCAGACCACCCAGGATCTGAAGACCGCCGTCGAGGCCGCCGGCCAGCCCATGACCCTGCCGACCGCCGCCGACGAGGACGTCACGGACGAACTCAACGACCTGCGGGAAGAAGAGGCGGCCGACTTCGACAAGGAATACATCGACCTGCAGGTGGACACCCACCAGAAGGCCCTGAACCTGATGCAGCGTTACGCGGCTGATGGCGACATGCCGGGCCTGCAGGCCTTCGCCGCGGCCACCGCCCCGGCCATCCAGCAGCACCTGGACCAGGCCAAGGCTATCCAGGACCGTCTGGCCAACGCCCGCTAGGCGTCCAGGAGGTTCAGTCTGAGCTGAAGATCTGGCTTCCGCCTCCCCGGCGGAAGCCTTTTCTTTGGCCAGCGTCGGGAGTAGGCCCTTGATCATGACCCAATACGCCCTGGCCCCGCCCCCCATCCCGGTCGTCCCCGTGCTTGGGGAAGACGCCGTCTTTCCGGTTCGCCGGATTCTCTGTGTCGGGCGCAACTACGCCGCCCATCGCGCCGAAATGGGCGGGGATGATCGCGATCCCCCCTTCTTCTTCGCCAAGCCGGCGGACGCCATCGTGACGCCGGGGGCCGATGTGGCCTTTCCCTCGGTGACCGCGGATCTTCACCACGAGATCGAGCTCGTGGTGGCGCTGGGCGCGGGCGGAACAGATGTGCCGGTTGATCAGGCCCTCGATCTGGTCTTCGGCTACGCCGTGGGCTTTGACCTGACCCGGCGGGACCTGCAGGCGGTCGCCAAGGACAAGGGCCATCCGTGGGACGCGTCTAAGGGTTTCGACCAGTCCGCACCGATTTCGGCCATCCGCCGGTGGCGCGGTCCCGCTCCCCAGGGACGGATTTCCGCGACGGTCAACGGCCAGTCCCGTCAGGACGCGGTGGTTTCCGACATGATCTGGAACGTCGCCGAGATCATCGCCCAGGCCTCGCGCCTCTGGCGGCTGGCGCCCGGGGACCTGATCTTCACCGGCACGCCGGAAGGCGTCGGTCCCATCGCCCGGGGCGACCGGGTCGAGGGCGCTGTGGACGGCGTCGGCGAGCTCAGCTTCCAGGTGCTCTGACCATGGCGCTCACTCTCTACAGCTACTGGCGGGCGACCGCCCCCTACCGGGTTCGCATCGCGCTCGGGCTCAAGGGCCTGGCCTATGACTACATCCCCGTCAGCCTGCCCAAGGGCGAGCAGCGGGCCGCCGACTATCTTGAGCGCAATCCCCAGGGGCTGACGCCCATGCTGGTCGATGGGGAGCAGGCCATGACCCAGAGCCTGTCTCTCATGGAGTGGCTGGACGAGACCCATCCGCAACCGCCGCTGCTGCCCGCCGATCCCGCCGGCCGCCAGGTGGTGCGCGCCATGGCTGGGATTATCGCCTGCGACATCCACCCCCTTAACAATCTGCGGATCCAGCAGCAGCTGACCGCCTTCGGCGTCAGCGAGGCCGACCGGCAGGCCTGGGTCGCCCGCTGGATGCATGAGGGCTTCGAGGCCCTGGAGCCGATGATCGCGCGCCACGGTCGAGGGTTCGCCTACGGGTCGAGCCCTGGCCTCGCCGATTGCTGCCTGGTCCCCCAGGTCTACTCCGCCGAGCGCTACGGGGTGGACCTTTCGCCCTATCGCGCCATAAGGGCCGCGGCCGCGGCCGCCCAGGCGCTTCCCGCCTTCGTTGCGGCCCATCCCGACCGACAGCCCGACGCCCCGGCGGCGGCCTGAACTCGGACTTGTGTAGCGTAGGGCGAGGGACCTCAAGATGCTCGACCAACTGAAGGACAACAACCGCGCGTGGGCGGAGGGCAAGCTTGCGGTCGATCCCAGCTTCTTCCAGCGCCTGGTGGGCCAGCAGAGCCCGGAATATCTCTGGATCGGCTGCGCCGATAGCCGGGTGCCGGCCAATGAGATTGTCGGCCTTGATCCGGGCGAGCTGTTCGTCCACCGCAATGTGGCCAATCTCGCCCCGCCCCAGGACGCCAACTACCTGTCGGTGCTGCAGTTCGCCGTCGACGTGCTGAAGGTGAAGCATATCATGGTGGTCGGCCACTATGGCTGTGGGGGCGTGGTCGCCGCCATCGATGGGCAGCGGCGCGGCCTGGTGGACCACTGGCTGCATCCGATCCGGGAGGTCTACGCCGCCAACCGGGCCGAACTGGAGGCCATGGACGAGCATGCCCGCCATGACCGTCTGTGCGAGCTGAACGTCATTCGCCAAGTGCGCAATGTCGCCTCCGATGTCTTCATCCGAGAAGCTTGGCTGCGGGGCCAGCCGATCAGCGTGCATGGCTGGGTCTATGCCCTGTCCGACGGCCTGGTGAACGATATGAACGTCACCTGCAGCGGGCCTGAGGACCTGGCCCGCCTGTATTAGCGGCCATCAGCCGCCGCGGATCCGCACCTGCGCCCGGGCGGCGCGGCCCTGGCCGTCCACTACATTGAGATCGTAGAAGCCCGGGCCCTCCGGCCGCCAGAGCACCTGTCCGCTCAAGGGATCGGGGCTCAGAGGCTGGCCGGCCACGTACCAGGCCAGGTCCTCCCCGCTGGCGGCCAGGACCAGGCCGCGGGAGGCCGGGCCATAGGCGTCCACCTGAACGACCGCCCCGTCCGGCGGGAAGATCAGCCTCGGGCCCTCGGTGGTGCGGATCTGGTCATCCAGAGCGACGGGGGCGTTGCGTGGCGCCAGCGGCGCAGGCGCTGCCGGCGGCGCCTGC
The DNA here is from genome assembly GCA_027489335.1 of Caulobacteraceae bacterium. Classification (GTDB taxonomy): domain Bacteria; phylum Pseudomonadota; class Alphaproteobacteria; order Caulobacterales; family Caulobacteraceae; genus Phenylobacterium. The sequence continues at coordinate 20,351 of JAIXZX010000005.1, forward strand.
AGCAGGTCGGCCACCTCGAACAGCAGGGGCAGGGCGGAGTCCCGCCCCGTAAGTCCGGCCCGCGCGCCGCCGTCGGCCCGGCCGCTCCAGACCATGATCACATGGCCGCCGACGATCCCAGCGGCCACCGCGTCCCGAAACCCGTAGGAGGTGCCGGTCTTGTAGGCCATCAGCGGGCGGCCCCGGCTCAGGGCGGCCGGCGTCACCCCCGCAGGCGGGGGGGTTTCGCGCAGAATGGCCAGGACCTCGCCGGCGGCGGCCTCACTGACCAGGCGCACACCGCGCTCATCCCGACGGGCCTGAGCGTCAGCCTCAGTCCAGGCCAGGGGGCGGGCCAGACCGCCATCCCCTAGAGCGCCGTAAAGCACCGCCAGGTCTCGGAGGGAAACGCCAACGCCGCCCAAGGCGATGGCGAGGCCTGCGTCGCGGGTCTCTGCCCTGGGCCGCCATAGCCGCACGCCGGCTGCCGCCAGGCGCGCCTCGAAGGCCGCCGGTCCCAGCCGCGCCAGGGTGTCGACGGCCGGCACGTTCAGGGAATGAACCAGGGCCTCTCGCGCGGTCACCTGGTCATGAAACACCCGGTCGAAGTTTTCCGGCTGGTAGTCGGCGTACCGGCGGGGCGCGTCGGCCATGCGGGTGTCGGGCGCCGCCAGGCCCCCCTCGAAGGCCATGGCGTAGATGAAGGGCTTCAGGGCCGAGCCCGGCGATCGCAGGGCGCGGGTCATGTCGATCCAGCCGCCGGCCCGCTCAAGGCCTGCCGAGCCCACCGAGGCCCGCACGGCTCGGCCGTCCAGCTCCACCACTAGCACCGCGGCCGTGGCTTCGGCCCCTTGCGCCCGGGCGGCCCGGGCCACCAGGGGCTCAAGCCTCGATTGCAGGCCGGCGTCCAGGGTCGAGATCACTGACGCCTCATCGGTCCTGGCGCTCCGGGCCAGATCGCCCGCGGCATGCCAGGCCAGGGCCGGGAAGGGCGCGCGGCCAGGCATGGGCTCCTGGCTGGCCTCATCAGCCTCAATGGGACTGAGCGCGCCGGCCCGGACCATCTTGTCCAGGACCTGGTCCCTGGCCCGGCGGGAGGCTTCGGGCCGCCGATCAGGCCGCCGCGCCTCCGGCGATTGGGGCAGGGCGATCAGCAGGGCCTGCTCGCCCGGCGTCAGGGTCGAGGGCTCATGTCCGAAGTAGGAGAGGCTGGCGGCGCGCACCCCCTCCAGGTTGCCGCCGTAAGGCGCGAGCGTCAGATAGAGGGCCAGGATCTCCCGCTTCGACAGCCGCGCCTCGATCTGGACCGCGCGGATCATCTCCACCAGCTTGGCAGGCAGGGTGCGCGGTCGCGGGGTCAACAGGCGGGCGGTCTGCATGGTGAGCGTTGAGGCGCCGGAGCTCACCTCGCCGGTGATCGCCGCAGAGCCCGCCGCGCGGACCACGGCCAGCGGATCGACGCCGGGATGGCGCCAGAAGCGGGCGTCCTCCACGGCGATCAGGCGTTCGACGAAGCTCGGATCGGTGCGCGCCAGATCGGCCCGGATGCGCCAGCGACCGTCTTCCACCGGCAGGGCGCGCAGCCAGGCGCCGCGCCGATCCAGGGCGACGGGGGAGGCCTCCGTCCCTCTGGACAGGTCCGGCGGCAAGGCCGCGTCCAGCGCCACCACGGCCACCTGCAAGGCCAAGGCGCCGATCAGGCCCTGGGTCAGTCGCTTGACGACCCGGGGCGACGCCGCGACCTGACGCAGCCCCGCCGGCAAGGACCTCAGCCCCATCACTGGCCGGGCGCGATCACCGTGCGGCCGACGCTGGTGCGGGCGTTGACCGCCGGACGGTACATGTCGCGGGCCTGGGCGCCCGGCAGCAGGAAGTCGCCAGGGGTCACCGCGCGGGCCACATAGGCGAAGGCGAAGTCTTCCCGGCCGGGCAGGTCCATGGCCGCCACGTAGCGGTCGTCCCTGGCCTCCTGCACATCGGCCGACGACAGCTCGCCCAGGAAGCGGAAGGGCCCGCTCTGGGCGTCGTCGGGACCGAGCACCGTCTCGATCTCGAAGCCGGCCGGTAGAGGATCATCGATGACCAGGGCCATGGACCGGGCCTGCTGGGCGCGGCCGGAGACGACGACGATCACCCGATCGCCCTGGGTCAGGCTGGCGGCGTCCACCGGCCCGCCGGTGAAGCTGAGGAGCCGCTTCTGCAGTGTCAGGCCATTGCTGGTCGCCGCCGGGGCTGCGACCGGCGCGCCGGTGACCGTCACGGTGCGCCAGACCGCACCCTGGCCGGCGTTGACGAAGCGGGACTCCGCAAGCTTGCCCACGGCCCAGCGGGGGCCGCCGGCCACGGCAGCCAGGGGGATGGCGCCGGAGCCTTCGATCTTCAGGGGGCCGGCGGCGGTCATCATGGCGTCGGCGGCCTGCAGCAGCCGCGCCTGTTCCTGGGTGTTCAGCGCCTCAGGGTCTTCCACCGAGTTTTCCAGCCGGCCTTGCAGCTCGCGGGCGATCTCGGTTTCGCCGGCCTCGTAGGCGAGCGCGATGACGGCGGCCAGATCCCGGAGGGGGCTCTGGTACCAGTCGCTCTCCTCGCGGTAGCCTAGCGACCGGACCGCCTGGCGGAAGGCCGAGCGGGCCCGGGCCTTGTCCCCCATCAGGGCGAGACCGGCGCCCACATGGGCCTTGGCCAACGGCGAGGTCTCGGACTTCATCTGCACGTCGTGCCACCAGCGCAGGCGACCGAGGTCGCCCCGCCCGCCCTTGGCCAGAACATAGAGGGCGTAGGCCGAGGCCCGGCGGCGCATGGCGGCGGTGGCCGCCTCCGAGGCCTGGGGCGAACCCGCCCACCAGCTGGGATATTCCAGCCGATAGGAGATGTTGGCCCAACCCTCCGGACGGGAGATGTGCCGCATGGCGCCGAGCGCTCGATCCAGGGCCGCAGCCGGCACCGGGGCGCCGGCCTTCTGGGCCTCGATCAGGAAGTCGGTGGCATAGGCGCCGAGCCAGGCGTCAGCCTCCCCGTCGCCCACCCGCCACAGGCCAAAGGCCCCGTCCAGGGTCTGGCGGTCCAGCAGGCGGATGACCGCCTGGGTCAGGCCCGCGCTGGCCCGTCGCGCCTTGGGATCCTGCGAGACGTTGCCGGCATAGAGCAGGGGATAGGCCGCCGACACCAGCTGCTCGGTGCAGCCATAGGGATAGCGCAGCAGGGACACCGCAATCGGCCCGGGGTCAAAGCCGCGGAACGGCGAATAGCTGACCTGCAGGGTCGCATCGCCGGCCGCCAGCCCGGCCAGCAGGTCCGGTTGCGGCGTGAAGGCCGCGCCGGGTTGTTGCAGGGTCGTGGTGGTGCGGGTGATGCGGCCCCAGCCCAGCCGCGTCTCCATCGGATAGTCGCGGGTGGACGAGAAGCCAGGCCCGGTCACCGCCAGGCTCACCTTGCCGATGCCGGCGACCCGCGGCGCTTCGAGGGGCACCCGCTCAGCCAGCCGTCGGCCGACCGCCAGCTCATAGGCCTTGCGGAAAGGGGCGAGGATGCCGCCTTCGCCGGTGAGCTGGGCGATATATTCGCCCGCCCGGCCCTCGATATTATACAGCTCAAGGGTGGCGAAGGCGCTGTCGCCCGGCGCCAGGAACCGGGGCAGGGCGAGTTCCGCCACCACCGGCTCGCGGACCACGAGGGGTTTGGAGGCCGACCCCACCGCGTCGTCGGTCCAGGCCACAGCCATCAGCCGCAGCTCGCCGTTGAAGTCCGGCGCCGGCAGCTGGATGGTCGCCTTGCCGTCCCGGCCGGTCTCCACCACCCCGGACCACAGGGCCACGGTCTTGATCGGCGTCACCGTCAGACCCTCGCCGCCGATCTCATCGCCGCCGAAGTTCACATTGGCCGGGGCCCCGAGATTGGGGTCGAGCAGCCGGCCATAGTCGTCGCGATAGTCGACGCCGAGCGCCCGCTTGCCGAAATACCACTTGGCCGGATCAGGGCTTTCGAACCGCGTCAGGCGCAATATGCCTTCGTCCACAGCGGCAAGGGTGACGCGCACCCGCTGGCCAAGACCCGCGCCTTTGACGGTGACCGGCACGGACAGGGCCTCGCGGGCCCCGGCCTTTTCCGGCGTGCCGAGGTCGACCTCCAGCTTGCGCCCCTTGGGGTCAAGGGGGACATAGACGAGGCCCAGCGCCCGCCGGGGCTTGGGCGTCTGCACCGGGTCCCGCGGCTGGATGACGGTGACCATCACATAGGCCCCGCCGCCCCAGCTGGCGTCGCTCTGGAAACGGACGGTCGCGCCGTTCTCGCCCACGGTCAGAGTGCGGAAATCGAGCACCCGGTCGGTGGCCACGGCCACCTGCACCTCGCCGGCATAGGGCGGCTTGAGCGTGATCTCGACGGTGTCGCCCTGGGCGTAGGTCTTGTCGCCGGCGCTGACCCGGACGATGTCCGGCGCCTCGGCGTCCTGTGCGGGGGCGCCCCAGCCGGAGGTGAAGCGGATGACGCTGGCTGCGCCGTCGGGCCCGGTCAGCTCAAGGCGGTAGTCTCCCCAGCCCAGCCGACGGCTCAGGCGGGCGGCCTCTGCGGCCGACAGATTGACGCTCCCCTGATCCACCAGGGCGTCGCGGCTGGTCCGCCGCCACTGCCAGCGGCCGTCCTGCTGGAACCAGTCATAGTCCCAGTTCTCCGACACCAGCCGCCAGGTGACGCCGGGCGCGGCGATGCGCCGGCCGGTGGGATCAACAGAGATCAGGTCGAGGCTGACTGTGGGGTCGCCGCCCCGGGCGCCCTCAGCCTGGCTGACCTTGACCCCCAGATAGGTCGACCGGGGACGGATCTTCAGGTCCAGGGACTCGCGCACGGGCCGCCCGCCCGGCTCGAAGACGCTGACGGTGGTGGCCGCCACCAGCGGCTGAGCGCTGTCGGCCGCCTGGGGCGGCAGAGTGATGACGGCCCGGCCCTCCCCGTCTGTGACCGTGCGGCCCAGCTCGACGAAGGCCTCCTGGAAGGGCTCGCGCTGGTCGCCCCACTGGTAGTCTTCGTAGGCCGGGAAGGGGTTGGGATCGACCCGCAGGCGGGCCTCGCCCTCAGCCTGCAGGCCAGAGCCTGGCGCCCCATAGAGGAAGCGGGCGCTGACATCGAGATTTCGGCTCTCACCGGCGCCGACGGGGGCGCTCTCCTGGCCGGTGACGCTCACCGCCAGCCGCTGTGGCGCGAAGTCCTCGACGGCGAAGACCACCTCGCCGGCCGGGTCCTTCAAGCCTTCGATTTCCACCGTGGCCCGCCAGCGGCCCCGAGGCGCACTGCGGGGCAGGGCGATATTGGCGGCGGCGGACCCCAGGGGCGCGCCATCGAAAGCGAACCGGCGGTATTCGACGCCGGAGGGCCGGCGCACGACGATGGCGCCCTTGCGGTCCTTCACCGCCCGCGCCTCGCGATCGCGCAGCAGGGCGTTCAAGTGGACCGTCTCGCCGGGGCGATAGACCCCCCGGTCGGTGTAGAGATAGGCGTCCACCACCGCGGCTGCGGCGCGGCCGGCTGTGCTGGCGGCGGGGGTTTCGATGCGGCCGCCGACGCCCAGGCGCGAGAGGTCGGCCGGCGGCCGGTCCAGGTCCAGGATCGCCAGATCGCCCTGGGGCCCGTAGGCCATGATCATCTTGGCGCGCAGGGCGCCCTCGCCCTTGGTCAGGGCGGCGGCGAAGCGGGCCCGGCCCTGGCCGTCGGTGCGGGCCTCGGCCAGGTCCTCGCCATTGGCGGCCACCAGGGCCACGCGGATTCCGGACTGCGGGCGGGCGCTCTTAAGGGAGCGGACCACCACATCGGTGGCCTCGGCGCCTGCATAGGCGCTCAGCGCCATGTCGGTGAAGATGATCCAGCGCCGAGCCTGGGCCGGAGGATTGGAGTCCTCGCCCGCCGTCAGGCTGCGGCCGCCCGAGGCGTCCCGGGCCTTGATGACATAGCCGCCGGGCTTCATTTCGCGCAGCACCGCGCCGAGGGGGAAGACGGTGGTGGCCCGCCGACCGGCCTCGCCGGCCACGGCGACCTCGCCGCTCCAGACCTTCTGGCCCTCCTGGTCGGGGCTGTCGGAGCCCCAGTCATAGGGCCACTCGCCCTCGGCCGTGGGCTCTGGCGCGCTGACCGAGGTGCGCACGAGGTTCCGGTCGGCCACCCGCCAGACCTCGATGGCCAGGCGAGTGACATTGACGGTCTCGATGCCGACGCCGTCGGAGTCCTCCCGGGGCAGGATGACGCCGTCCCCGGCGAAGCCCACGAAGGGCGGCTTCTCGCCGAAGGTGAAGTCAATGTCGGCATTGGCCGCCAGCGTCTCGCCGCCCTCGGCCGGCAGGCCTTTCAGCAGGGTCACCCGGCGTTCGGTGAAGCCAAGGCCAGCGAGGCAAAGTTCGGAGCCGTCCACCGCGATCGCGGGCGTTTCCCCCAGATCCGGCGAGATGAGGACGTAGTCGCCGTAGGCGGCCTCCGGATCCAGGGGCCGGCTCATCTCGATACAAGCCCGCGGCTGGGCCGTAGAGGTGTCGACACGGGTGCGCCAGACGGCGAAGCCGTCGGGCATGGGGGCGCCGCGGCGGGGGGCGTCGGCCGCCCGGGGAGAGCCGAACAGCGACCAACCGCCAGGCACCACATCGCCGCCGGACACCACCGCCCGGGGGATGCTCAGGATGTCGACGCCCTTGGCGGTCAGAAAGCCGCCGCCGAAGGCCGCGACGATCAGCACGCCGGCCAGGACCACCGGGGCCCGGCCATGGCTCATGCGATCCTTGAGGCTGCGCCACCAGGGCGTCTTGGCGGCGTCTGGACCCTGGGGGGCGGGCTCAGGGGCGGCCGGTTCCGGGGTGAGTCCGTTCGGCGTCTCGTCGCTCGGCGTCATCAGAAGTCCCCCACCCCGTCTCTATCGCCGGTTTAGAGGAGCCCCAGCTATCCGTCCCCGTCAATCACCCGGCGGCCTCAGCCCAGGGCCAGCGTCAGGGATTTGATCTGCAGGTAGTCGTCCACCCCGTAGACCGACCCCTCCCGGCCATAGCCGGACTGCTTGACCCCGCCGAAGGGGTTGGCGGCTGTGGAGACGAGGCCGGTATTGACCCCGATTATGCCGGCCTCCAGCCCCCGCCCGACCCGCAGGGCGCGGGACTGGTCGCGGGTGAACAGATAGGCCGCCAGGCCGAAGTCCGAGGCGTTGGCCCGGCTCAGGGCCTCTTCCTCGGTCGCAAAGCCGAAGACCGGAGCCACCGGGCCAAAGGTCTCTTCTGCCGCGAAGAGGCGGTCATCGCCGCCTGCCAGCACGGTGGGCTGAAAGTAGCGTCCGCCCAGGGGGTGCCGATCGCCGCCGGTCAGCACGCGCCCGCCGCTGTCCTTGGTGCGGGCGATATGGTCCTCGACCTTGTCCAGGGCCTTGTCACTGATCAGCGGCCCGATCTCCACGCCGGCCTCCAGGGGATGGCCGACCTTCAGGGCCGCGACCCGCTCACTCAGGCGCTCAAGGAAGGCGTCGAGCACAGTCGCCTGCACATAGAGGCGGTTGGGGCAGACGCAGGTCTGGCCTGCCGCCCGGAACTTGCCGGCCACGGCGCCTTCGACAGCGGCGTCGAGATCGGCGTCCTCGAAGACGATCAGGGGCGCGGCGCCGCCGAGTTCCATGGACAGGCGCTTCAAGGTGGGGGCGCAGTCGGCCGCCAGTTTGCGCCCGACCTCGGTCGAGCCGGTGAAGGAGAGCTTGCGGATCAGCGGCGAGCTGGTCAGCCGGGCGCCGATCTCGCTGTTGGCGCCCGTGACCACCGAAAACACCCCCTCAGGGACCCCGGCCTCAAGGGCGAGCCGCGCGAGCGCCAGCGCCGTGAATGGGGTGGCCGAGGCCGGCTTGAGGACCACGGTGCAGCCGGCGCAGAAGGCTGCAGCGGCCTTGCGGGTGATCATCGCGGCCGGAAAGTTCCAGGGGGTGATCGCCGCCACGGGACCGACCGGTTCCCGGAAAGACAGGATCAGGTCCTCATCCTTGGGACTTTCGATCGTCCGCCCGTCCAGGCGTCCGGCCAGGCCCGCAAACCAGCTGATGAAGGCATTGGCGTAGCGGACCTCCCCCAGGGCCTCCTTCCAGGGTTTGCCGTTCTCAAGCGAGATCAGCGCCGCCAATCCCTCTTCGTTGGCCTCAACCAGGGCCGCCCAGCGGAACAGGATCTCGCCCCGGGCCTGTCCCTTGCGGGCCGCCCAGTCCGGAAAGCGCCGCGCCGCCGCGGCGATGGCGTGCTCCACCTCCTCGCCAGACAGGCTCGGCGCATGGCCAAGGCGGCTTCCGTCGGCCGGATTATCCACGGCGATGGGCTCGCCTGCCCCGCTGATCCAGCGGCCGTCCACCAGCGCCTGCTCGAGGATCAAGTCGGCACCCATTTTCGCCAGAGTGTCGGGGGATGCCTGTTCGGCCATGGCGGTCTCCTTGGATCTGCGCTGTCCACCCAAACGCGTAAGTCGCCCAGGGGCGCCGGAGCCAGGGGCCTCGGCGATGAAAGCCCCGCCTGTTTACCCTGTTCTGCGGAGGGTTCGTTTACCCTGAGGCCGCATCATCGGCCCCTGAACGTTCAGACAGAGCGGGGCGCAGACGTGCGAACCTCTATCCTTAAGGGCCTGATCGCCCGGCTGAGAACAGGCGCCCGCGATGAAAGCGGCGCGGCGGCGATCATCTTCGCCGTGGCCTTGGTGCTGCTCGCCCCTCTGACGCTCGGCGTGTTCGACCTCTACATCGGCGCGAACCAGAAGCAGAAGCTGCAGGATGCGCTTGATGCGGCCGCTCTGTTCGCCGCGCGCTCCTCGGCCCAGACCCAGAATGAGATCAACGAGGTCGGCCAGCGGGCGCTCAAGGCCAATCTGAGCAGCTTCCCCGGGTCGGCCCTGATCACCTCCAGCTTCGTCCTCGACGGCCCCAAGGTGGTGGCCTCGGCCGAAATGACCCCCATGACCGTGGCCACCGGCTTCTTCCAGCACGGCAACGTCAAGGCCGGCGCTGAGGTGCTGCGGGCCATGGACCGGCTCGAGGTCGCCCTGGTGCTCGACAACACGGGCTCAATGTCCGGCACGAAGATGTCGACGCTAAAGAGCGCGGCCAAGGACCTGGTGGACAAGCTGGACGCCGCCGGCAAGCGCAGCACCGCCAAGGACCCGATCCAGATCTCCCTGGTCCCGTTCTCCAGCACGGTGCGGGTGGCCGAGAACGTCAGCGTCAAGAACTACAATACGACCACGCGCACAGGCCCGGGCATCCCCAACTGGCTGGACAGCCGGGCGCAGGGCCACAACGCCGCCAATGTCGACATCTTCACCACCGCCAACACCGACCGCTTCGCCGTGTTGAAGTCGATGAAGGACAATCAGGTCTGGGGCGGGTGCGTGGAGAGCCGCCGCCAGCCCTTCGACGTCCAGGACACCGCGCCCTACACGGCCAATAAGGACAGCTATTTCGTTCCCTATTTCGCCCCGGACGAGCCCGACCGGATCTACTGGTGGCAGTCGTCCAACCCGAATGACTACTTGGATGACGGAACGAACGGCGACTCCTGGGAACGTCAGGGCAATGTGGCCAAGTACAAGAACGAAAAGCCTAGCGACGGCGGTCCGAACCAGGGCTGCGATCTTGAGCCGATCATGCCGCTGACCACCGACATGAGCGCGCTCAAGACGGCGATCGATTCCATGAAGGCGGTGGGCAACACCAACATCCCCATGGGGCTGGTCTGGGGCTGGCACACCCTGTCGCCCAATGCGCCCCTGGCCGACGGCGTCGCCTACGGGACCAAAAACCACCGCAAGATCATCATCCTGATGACCGACGGCGACAACGTCTTCAGCAGCGCCAGCAACCACAACGCATCGGCCTATAGCGGCCTGGGCTATCTTTGGCAGGGGCTGCTCGGCATCACGTCAGGCTCGGGCAACACGGCCAATCAGAAGATGAACGAGCGGCTGGCCCTGCTCTGCAAGAACATCAAGGACAAGGAAATCGTCCTCTACACCGTGCGGGTGGAGGTGAAGACCGGCTCCAGCGATCTGCTGAAGAACTGCGCCACCGATCCGGACAAGTTCTTCGACGTGCAGAACGTGTCGCAGCTGGGCGCGGCGTTCGACGCCATCGCCGGCTCCATCGACAACCTCCGCCTGACCAAGTGAGCCTTGACTGAAGGGACGAGGCGGCGCTGAGCGTCAGCCTCGTCGAAAGGCGCAGAGTTCAGCCGGCCTTTGCGGGCCAGGCGGCCGCGTTTTTCGACACCTGCCCCGACCAGACCTCATCCACGGCCATCAGCAGGCGCTCGGCCGTGACCGGCTTGGTCACGTGGCCATCAGCGCCAGCCTCGGCGGACGCCTGACGGTGCTCGGGCATGGCGTTGGCCGTCAGGGTGTAGATCGGCGTCCGGCCGCGGCCCAGGGCCTGCTCGCGCCGGCGGATTTCGCCAATGGCGCTCAGCCCGTCCATGACCGGCATCTGCATGTCCATCAGGACGAGATCATAGGCGCCGTCCTCCCAGGCGGCCACCGCCTGGGCGCCGTCCTCGACGCAGGTCAGGAGGACGCCTGCGGCGCCGAGGATCAGCTCGACGACACGGCGATTGGTCGGGTGGTCTTCGGCCAGAAGGACGCGCATGCCGTCCAGCGGCGCTGGACCCCTGGCGGGATCAGCGTCGCGGCCCCAGACCTCAGCGGCGCCTACGGCCCGGGGCAGATCAAGGATCAGGGTGAAGACCGAGCCCGCGTCACGCTGGGACTCTGCGGACAGGGCTCCCCCCATGGCCTCGGCGAGGGACCGGGAAATGGCCAGGCCCAGACCCGTCCCGCCGAAGCGCCGGGTGATGGAGCCGTCGGCCTGCTCAAAGCGCCCGAACAGGCGCTGGCGCGCGCCTTCATCGAAGCCGATGCCGGTGTCAGCGACGCGGAAGATCAGGTTCTGTCCGCGCTCGCCCTTCGCGCTGGTCACCTCAAGGCGCACGGCGCCGTGGGTGGTGAACTTCACCGCATTGCCCAGCAGGTTGGAAAGGATCTGCCGCAGTCGCGCGGCGTCCCCCAGATATTGACCCTCGGCGTCCGGATGGATGGCGACCTCGAAGCCCAGGCCTTTGGCCTCGGCGCTGGGCTGGAACAGGGCCGCGCAGGCGGCCACCGAGGCGCCTAGATCGAAGGGTTCGGGCCGCAACTCCAGTCGTCCAGCCTCGATGCGGGCCAGATCGAGGATGTCCGACAGCAGAGCCTCGAGGGTGTGTGCCGAGGTTTCGATCAACCCGACCATCTCGGCCTGTCGGGGGGCGAGCTCTGTGCGCGCCAGGGCGCCGGCGACCCCCATCACTCCGTTCAGAGGCGTGCGGATTTCGTGGCTCATATTGGCCAGGAACTCGCTCTTGGCGCGGTTGGCGGCCTCGGCGGCCTCCTTGGCCTTCACCAGCTCCAGTTCGTCCTGCTTCTGGCGATCGATGTCGCGGATGACGCCGACAATACGCTCGATCCGGCCCTCGGCGGACTTGAACGCCCGGGCGGCTGAACTCGTCCACCTCGCCGGACCGCCATCGGGGGGGACCAGGCGATAGGTTTCATGGAAGGGCTCGTCGTGGCGGACATGCCGCTCCCAGGCGGCCATCAGTCGGGGCCGGTCCTTGCGGTGAACCGCCTCCCAAATGCCCTGATCGACCTCCTGAAAGGTCGCGCCCCTGTGCAGCGACCGGGCGCCAGCCGCCGTCAGGACGCTGCGTCGGTAGTCCATCTCCCACATCTGCAGGTCGCCGATCTCCAGGGCGAACTTCAGACGCTCCTCGGACCGCTGAGCCTCCTCCAGGGCGGCCACGGAGTCGGTGATGTCCACCGACATGATCAACAGGCCCGCCACCGCCTCATCGCCGTCGCGCCAGGGTGTGATTTCCACCCTCAGCCAGCGCTGCTGACCGTCATCATTCTCCACCGCCAGCCGCTCGTACTGGGCGGTATGGCCTTCGAGGCAGCGTTCATAGACCGATCGCCAGCGCTTGGTGCGGGGGTTCACGTCGTAAATGATCCGGCCGATCGGATCATCGATGCCCCGCTCGGCGCGCCACCGCGGACTGGCCTGAATGACCCGCATGTCGGCGTCGGTCAGGCAGAGGGCGACCGGCGCAGTCTCCACGAAGGCCGCCATCAGGGTCTGGGCGGCCTGCGCCTTGAGATGAGCCTGGGCGAGGTCGTTCACCGCCTGATGGCGACTGCACTCTCCGGCGGCCATGGCGGCCAGATCCCGCAGGCAGGCCGCCAGGCTCTCGTCATAGGCGCAGGCCTCGGCCCCCGCCACGACGACGGCGCCCACAGCGTCTCCATCGCCCAGGCGGATGGGCGCGCCGGCGAAGAAGCGGACAAAGGGCTCGGTGGTCACATAGGGGTGATCAGAAAACCGCGGATCGACCCGGGCGTCGGGGACCCACATGACGTCTTCTGACTGGGCGGCCAGACCCGCAAAGGAACGGTGGGCGGCGATCTGACGGGAAAAGCCTTCGTCAGCGCTGGCGTGCCAGGTGTGATCGCCACTGATCAGGATGACGTCGCCCAGGCCCCCGCCCACCAGGGCCCGCGCCAGCCGGCCGATCCGTTCAAAGGGAGTCTTCAGGGCGGAGAGGTCCAGCGCGCTCATCATGGCGATGCGACGGGCTCTGGCCTCTATGGCGGCTGGAAAGTCGACCATGGCGCTGACGCGTCTGCCCTCCGATGACTGGGCAGCCTGACGCATGGCGGGTTAAATTTTGGTGGTCGATGTAAAAAACCCGCGGTTGCTCAGAGCAGTTTGATTTCCCGCAGGCGCTGCTGGAGGTAGCCATCGGCGGTGATCGGCTCGGGATAGCGGTCGGGGTGGGTCTCATCGACACAGCCGGGCAGGGTCGTGATTTCGTAGTCCGGATTGAAATGCAGGAAGAATGGCGTGGAGTAGCGGGCCACGCCCCGGCGCTCCGGGGCGGGATTGACCACCCTGTGCGTGGTGGAGGGCAGGCGGTGGTTGCTGAGCCGCTGCAGCATGTCGCCAATGTTGCAGACCAGTGAGCCGGCCGGCGGGTTGATGGCCAGCCAGCTGCCGTCCCGGCGCAGCACCTCCAGCCCCGCCTCTTCGGCGCCGAGCAGCAGGGTGATGACGTTGATGTCCTCGTGCGCGGCGGCGCGGATGTGCGGACCCTCGCCCGAGGTCGGCGGGTAGTGCAGCAGCCGCAGCACCGAATTGCCGTGATCCACCGTGGGCGCGAAGAAGTGGCGATCAAGCCCCAGATAGACGGCCAGGGCCTCCAGAACCTTGAGACCCATGGCGTCCAGCGCCCCATAGAGCCAGCTGACCTCTTCCCGGAAACCCGGGACGTCTGCGGGCCAGACATTGGGGGGCATCACCTCGGCATAGGGGTGTCCCGCCGGTAGGTCCCGGCCCATGTGCCAGAACTCCTTCAGATCGTGATGGGTCTCGCCCTTGGCCGTCTCGACGCCGAAGGGCGTATAGCCCCGCTGCCCGCCCTGACCCACCACATAGGCGCGCTTGGCGGCCTCAGGCTGGGCGAAGAAGGCCTTGGTGGCGGCCAGCGCGCCCTCAATCCTGTCCTGCTCCAGGGGATGATCGCCGATCACAGCGAAGCCGTAGCGGGTGAAGGAGTCCCCCAGGGCCTGCGCGAAGCCTGCAAAATCGGCCTCATAGGCCTCGAACGAGACGGGGATGATCGTGTCGGTGGTCAATTTGAGGGCCTTCAGGTCGCGGAGCCGGCGTCACGCGGCGGACTTAAAACCGCCATATCGGAACTTCGTATGAGGGCCTAGCGTTGCTGTAGCCATAACAACCCCCGGAGACACCAGATGCGTCACCTGACCGCAGCCTCAGTAGGGCTCATCGGCGCTTTTGCGCTGGCCGCCTGCACCACCACCGATCCCTATACGGGCCAACCGGTCCGCAACAACACCGGCACCGGCGCCCTGGCCGGGGCCCTTGGCGGCGCGGCGCTTGGCTATCTGACCAACACCAACAAGAGCTCGGAAGGTCGCAAGAACGCCCTGATCGGCGCCGGCGTCGGCGCGCTGGCCGGCGCGGCGGCCGGCAACTATATGGACCGCCAGCAGGCCGAGCTGCGCCAGCAGCTGGCCGGCACCGGCGTGGATGTCATCCGTCAGGGCGACAACATCATCCTGAACATGCCGAGCGACGTCACCTTCGCCGTCGACCAGTCGGACATCCAGTCGCGCTTCTATCCCGTGCTGGACGACGTTTCGCGCACCCTGAACGCCTATCCCCAGACCCTGGTCGACGTGGTCGGTCACGCCGATTCCACCGGCGCGGACGCCTATAACCAAGCCCTGTCCGAACGCCGCGCCGGCTCTGTGGCGGGCTATCTGGTCAACCGCGGCCGGGTGAACCCCGATCGTCTCTATGTGGAAGGACGCGGCGAAAGCCAGCCTCGCGCCTCCAATGCGACCGAAGAGGGCCGCGCCCAGAACCGCCGGGTGGAGATCATCCTGCGTCCCCTGACCAACTGATCTGACTTAAGACCCAAGACCGGCGGCCTCAGGCCGAGGCCGCCGGTTTTCCGCACTTCCCCAATTGCTGCGCTGCGGCGTAGGATGGGCCATGGCAAACAAGGTTCGCAAAGACGCCGCCGAGGCCCTGGACGGGCTTCTGTTTGACGGCATGACCATCATGGCCGGGGGCTTTGGCCTCTGTGGCATTCCTGAAAACCTGATCGCAGCGATCCGCGCCCATGGGGTGAAGGACCTGACGGTGATCTCCAACAACTGCGGGATCGACGGCTTCGGCCTCGGCGTGCTGCTGGAGAACCGCCAGATCAAGAAGATGATCAGTTCCTATGTGGGGGAGAACAAGCTGTTCGAGCAGCTCTATCTCTCCGGCGAGCTGGAGCTGGAATTCAACCCCCAGGGCACCCTGGCTGAGCGCATCCGCGCCGGCGGCGCCGGCATTCCCGCCTTCTTCACCAAGACCGGCGTCGGCACCCTGGTGGCCGAGGGCAAGGAAGTCCGCGAGTTTGACGGCGAGCTCTATGTGATGGAGCGCGGCCTGACTGCCGATCTCTCGATCATCAAGGCCGATGTGGGCGACACCGCCGGCAACCTGGTCTTCCGAAAGACCGCCCGGAACTTCAATCCCATGATGGCCACGGCCGGCGCCAAGACGGTGGTCGAGGTGGAGCGGCTGGTGGCCCCGGGCGACCTGGACAAGGACCACATCCACACGCCGGGCATCTATGTGGACGCCATCTTCGAGGGCGCGACCTTCGAGAAACGCATTGAGCGCGTGACCACGCGGCCGCGGGCCGTCGAGGGCGCCGGCGCCGGAGAAGAAGTCTGATGGCCTGGACACGGGACAAGATGGCCGCCCGCGCGGCCCGCGAGCTGCAGGACGGCTTCTATGTGAACCTGGGTATCGGCATCCCGACGCTGGTAGCCAACTACATCCCGGCGGGCGTCGAGGTGACGCTGCAGAGCGAGAACGGCATGCTGGGCATGGGTCCCTTTCCCTATGAGGGGGAGGAGGACGCCGACCTGATCAACGCCGGCAAGCAGACCATCACCGAGCTCGACTCCTCCTCCTATTTCTCATCTGCGGACTCGTTCGCCATGATCCGTGGCGGCCACATCGACCTGTCCATCCTGGGCGCCATGCAGGTGGCCGCCAATGGCGACCTGGCCAACTGGATGGTGCCGGGAAAGATGGTCAAGGGCATGGGCGGCGCCATGGATCTGGTGGCCGGCGTCAAGCGCGTGGTCATCGTCATGGAGCACAGCGAAAAGTCCGGCGCGCCCAAGCTGGTCAAGGCCTGCAACCTGCCCCTTACGGGCCAGGGCGTTGTCGATCTGGTGATCACCGATCTAGGGGTGTTCGAAGTCGATCGCGGCCGCTCGCCCCTGCGTCTGGTGGAGCTGGCCGAGGGCGTCACCCTCGATGAGGTGCGCGCCAAGACCGAGGCGTCCTTCGAGGCCGCGGTTGCGTAACCCTTCCAAAGGGGGCGACGAAGGGATGGCGTAAGGCCCTCTCGCCCCGCTGAAAGGACGCCCATGAAGACCTCCACCCTTGCGGCGATGGTGCTTGGCCCGCTGGCCCTCCTCACCGCCGCCGCCGCGCCGGCGAAGACGCCGCCCCCCGTCGCCCCTGGCCAGGCGGTCGCCGTGCTGGCCGGAGGCTGCTTCTGGTCGGTGGAGCATGAGCTGGAGCAGATCCCAGGCGTCGTTGACGTGGTGGTCGGCTATGCCGGCGGAGCGAAGGCTAATCCTACCTATCAGAACCATGACGGCCATCTGGAAGCCGTGCGGGTGGTCTATGATCCGGCCAGGCTGAGCTATGAGCAGCTGACGCGGGGCTTCTTCCGCCGCATCGACCCCACCGACCCGAACGGCCAGATCTGCGACCAGGGTCCTTCCTACCGGACCGCGATCTTCTATATGTCCGGCGCCGAGCGGGACGCGGCCCTGCGGGTGAAGGCCGAGGTGGCCAAAACCCTGGGCAAGCCGGTGGCCACCGAAATCCGCCCCGCCGCCCGGTTCTGGATGGGCGAGGCCTATCACCAGGACTTCGCCGAGAAGAATCCCGGCCGCTATCAGGCCTACAAGGTCGGCTGCGGCCGCGAGCGGGCGATCAAGGCCGTGTGGGCAGGCCGGTGACAGGGTCCCGCGGCTGAGGCGCAAAGCCTTCGCCGACGAAGATCTCCGCCCGCCGGCTCCGCTCGCCGTCCAGCCACACATTGACGAACTCGTTCTCGCCGGTCGTGGCGAAGTCGGCCTTCATCTCTGCGGTGAAGTCCGGCTCCAGGCTGAGCGCCAGGATGCGGTCGCCGTCGTCCGCCGTCAGGGGCGCCTCGGCCTCGGCCTGGTTCTGCGGGCTTGAGGTGCGCACCCACATGCGAAGGGGCGCGGCGTCTGGGCGGGCGAAATAGTCCCGTCCGTAATAGGCCGCGGCGTTGAACATGAACCGGTCGTCGACGGCCAGGGCGCTCACCCGCAGGTCATGCATCGCCCGGTCGGTCAGCGCCTCGGTCATCTGCGACCAGCCCTTGGCCCGCTTGAAGCCGTTGGCCATTCCGGCCCGCTCGGCCAGGTCCGGTGAGATGACAAAGGCGAGAAAGGCTGCGGCCAGCAGGCCCTGGGTGGCCAGGGCGGCGATGAACCACGCCCGCGCCCGCCAGCGCAGCAGCCAGGCGGCCACCAGGATCACGCCCGCCACATAGCCGGCCGCTGTCCAATTGGCGTTGGCCCGACTGAGCAGGGCCTGGAATGTCACGATCAGGAAGGGCGGCAGGGCGAAGCACAGCAGGGTCAGGTCAGCCGCCGTCAACCTGCGCCGCCAGGCCAGCAGGGCGCCGCCGCCGACCAGGACCGCGAAGGGAATTGGGCCAAAGACGCCGAACTGGGAGCCGATGAATTCGACCATGGCTCCGGGATGGAACAGGTCGCCCGGGCTCCAGTTGGCGTTGGCCGCCGTGTGCTGAACGGTGGAGAAGCCGTGCAGAGCGTTCCAGATCATATTGGGCGCCATGACGACCGCCATTGCGCCAGCCGCCGCGCCGATGGCGCCTGGCGTCCAGACCCGGCGGGCCTCACGGCTCACCACCATGTGCAAGCCCACCCCGATCAGGGCGTAGATGGCGGCGTACTTCGAAAGGAAGGCCAGACCGAGCAGGCCGCCGGCCCCGGCGGCTGCGACCCATCGCCGCCGTCCCTCCGTCTGCGGAAGGTAAACATAGGTCGCCAGAGCCCAGACCAGGGCCGCCAGCAACGGCGCGTCAGTGGCCACCACCGCCGAGGACAGCTGCACGCCGGGCATCAGGTGGTAGAGGGCGCAGGCCGCCAGGGCCACCTCAGGTCCATAGAGGCGCCGTGCGAGCACGAAGACGCCGAGCGCCGTCGCCGCCTGGAAAAGGGGCGCCGACAGCCGCACGAACGGCTCGGCGTCGCTGCCGAGCGTCGTCGCCCAGATGGCCCAGGCCACCATGGGGGGCTTTGAAAAATAACCGAAATCCAGAGTCCGCGACCACAGCCAGTACTGGGCTTCGTCGGGATAGAGCTCCAGCGGCGTGATGAAGATGGCCGCCAGCCGCACCGCGGTCAGGGCGACCGTGATCCACAAAGCCATCCGCCAGGCGGCCATGGCGGGATCAGCAGGCGAGGGCGTGGCGGCGTTGGACAAGGGCGGCTCCCGAAACGGTGCGGACGTTTGCTCGCCCAGGAGGCGCTGTAAAGGTCCAGGCGCCTTGCGGTGTGGCGCCGTCACAACAGGTCACCGCCGTCATAAATCCATCACCTACAAGTGGCCCACTTGGCTGTATAGAGCGCCGGACTCGGGGCGATTGTGCGTACGCCCGCTCCGGGGCTCGATGGAGAGGGGAATCTCACAATGACTTCTATGAAGCGGCTCGCCGGCGGCGCAGCTCTCACGGCGCTCGTCTGCGCCATGGGCAGCGCGGTCTATGCGCAGGAAACCACCGCGGCGATCCGTGGTGAGGTAATCACCGAGGCGGGGGCCCCGGTCAGCAACGCGACCATCACTGTGGTCCACACGCCGTCCAACACCCGGTCGGTCACCACCAGCAACACCCAGGGCGTGTTCGACGCCCGCGGCCTTCGCGTCGGCGGTCCGTACACCATCACGGTTGTGGCGCCGGGCTATGGCCAGCGCACCCAGCAAGATGTGTTCCTGACGCTCGGGGAAACCACCCGCCTGAGCTTCGACCTCTTCTCCGAAGTTTCCGAACTCGTCGTCACCGCGACGCCTGGCGAGGCCAGCACCGGCGTCCGCCGGGTGCTTGACGAGACCGCGATCGAAAGCGTCGTCTCCGTCACCCGCGACATCCGCGACCTCGCCCGCCGCAGCCCGCTGGTCACCCAGAACACCCGGGGCGACGGCGGCATCTCCATCGCCGGCTCCAATCCGCGGAACAACCGCATCACCATCGACGGCGCCCAGGCCCAGGACGACTTCGGCCTGAACACCGGCGGCACCCCCACCCGTCGCGGCCCGATCTCGCTGGACGCGGTCGAGCAGTTCACCGTCGACGCGGTTCCCGTCGATGTCGAGAACGGCGACTTCTCCGGCGGCGCCCTTGACGTCGTGCTGAAGTCCGGCGGCAACGACTTCAGCGGCAGCCTGTTCGTCAACTACCTCAATGACGGCATGGTCGGCCGCTCGATCCGTGGCAACGACATCCCCTCGCAGGTCAGCCAGAACAACTGGGGCGCCTTCCTGTCCGGCCCGATCTGGCAGGACCGTCTGTTCTTCGCGGCCTCCTACGAAATCTATGAGTCCACCGACACGACCTCGACCGGTCCGGAAGGCGCGGGCTTCGCCAACTCCGTCCGCGGCGTGAACCAGGCCCTGATCGATCAGGTCACCGGCATCTTCGACGCCAACTACGCCACCGAATTCGACGTCGGCACGATCGCCCGCACCAAGCCGATCCTGGATGAGAAGTACTCGTTCAAGATCGACGCCAACCTGACCGATCGCCATCGTCTGGCCCTGACGGCGCGCTACGCCCTGTCGGAAGTCTATCAGCGCACCAACATCACCACCTCCACGGCGGGCCTCGACTCCCAGTGGTACCTGACCGGTGAAGAGGACTACTCCTACACCGGTGAGCTGAACTCGGACTGGACCGACACCTTCTCGACCCAGCTGCGCGTCACCCTGCGCGACTATGAGCGCCGCCAGCTGCCGCCGTCCGGCCAGGAATTCTCCGACGTCCAGGTCTGCCTTGCGCCCACCAGCGGCGGCTCGGCCACCACCTGCGACCTCGCCGGCGCCGCCAACCCCTCGATCCTGCGGTTCGGTCCCGACGAGTTCCGCCACGCCAACGAACTGGCCACCGACAACCTCACGGTCCAGCTCAAGGGTGAATGGGCGCTCGGCGAGCACCTGCTGAAGTTCGGCTTCTCCACCCAGGAGCAGGAGATCTTCAACATCTTCATCCCGACCCAGGATGGTCAGTACTACTTCGACTCCATCGCCGACTTCGCCGCCGGCCGCGCCAGCCGCCTGCGCTATACCGACGCCATCGGCAGCCTGAGCACCCGCGACGCCGCGGCGGCTCTGAAGTACCGCCTGAACTCGGTCTTCTTCCAGGACACCTACGACATCACCCCGGACCTGACGGTCTCGGCTGGTCTGCGCTACGACTGGTACACCAACGACGAAAAGCCGCCGCTGAACGTCAACTTCCTGGCCCGCAACGGCTACACCAACCAGACCACCTATGATGGCCGCAGCGTGATGATGCCGCGGGTCTCCATCGACTGGCAGGCCACTGATCGCCTGAAGGTCCGCATCGGCGGCGGTCTGTTCTCCGGCGGCGTGCCGGACGTGCTGGCCTCCAACTCCTACGGCGGCGGCGCGGGCTTCCTGACCTCGGGCGTGGACATCCAGCGCAGCGGCGCGACCTTCATCGAGACCACCGGCACCCCGGGCTTCAACCAGACCATCGGCTCTGCGGCCCTGGATCTGGCGCGCGCCAACCCCCAGACCTTCTATGACATCCCGGCCGCGGTCCGGGCCTTCCAGGGCGGCGGCTCGGCCTCCCCCACGACGGAAGTGGCCGCCTTCGCTCCCGGCTTCCAGTTCCCCTCGGACTGGAAGGTGTTCCTGAACGCTCAGTATGAGCTGTGGGACGGCTGGAACCTGGGCCTCGACGTGGTCGGCACCCAGGTGCGCAACGGCCTCTATGTCCGCGACACCCGCGCCAATCAGCTCGTCGTGAACGGCGTCGGCCAGTTCACGCCGGACGGCCGCATCCGCTACGACGGCGTCGGTGGCACGGCGGCGCAACGGGCTGCGGCGGGCATCTCGTCGCAGAACCTGGGCTCGGCCCGCGACCTCGTCATCTTCAACACCGACGAGGGCAAGGGTCTGGTCGCTGCGGTCTCGCTGCAGAAGACCTTCGACTTCGGTCTCGATGTGGTGGGCAGCTACACCTATCAGAACATCGACGACTTCTCCTCGTCCCTGCGGTTCAGCTCCACCCAGAGCTCGAGCTACCAGTCGCCGGCGGGCCTGGACCCCAACGAGCCGGCCTATGGCTCCTCGTACGAAGAGATCGAGCACAGCTTCAAGTTCCAGGCGAGCTACGCCCGGTCCTTCCTGTGGGATCTGGAAACCCGCGCCACCCTGTTCGCTGAAAAGCGCTCGGGCCGCGGCACCACCTTCACCATGGGCGACCTGTCCTCGGGCCGCGGCCCGGTGTTCGGCGTGAACCGCGGTTCCAACCACCTGCTCTACGTGCCGGACATGTCGGGCAATGGCGGGGCCAGCGGGCTCGACTACGGCCTGGTGCGCTTTGCCGACGTCTCCACCCGTGACAACTTCATCCAGGCTGTGAACCAGTTCGGCCTGCCGCAGAACCAGATCGTTCCCAAGGGCTACTACCAGAACGACGACATCCACCTCGTCGACCTGCAGCTCAGCCAGGAACTGCCGTCCTACTTCCCGGGCCACAAGTTCCGCCTGGTCCTCGACCTGCAGAACGTTCTCAACATGATGAACGACGAGTGGGGCATCGTGGAGGAGTACACCGACGTCAACAACCTGGTCAGCGTCAGCTGCGCCAACGCGGCCGGCACGGCGGTGGCCAGCGGCGATCCCACCTGCGCGCGCTACCGGTACTCGAACTTCAACGCCAACGGCCTGCGCGAGAACATCGACAACAACGGCAAGTCGCTCTGGGCTGTCCAGGTCGGCCTGCGCTACGAATTCTGATCGATCCTGATCGGAACGAGACCTGGGGGGCGGCTTTCGAGCCGCCCCCTTTTTCGTGGGCGCGGGCTTCAAGGCGCCGCTTGACCTTGTGGGTCCGTAAGCCCATCTGCGCCGGTTCTGTCTGGCCCGCGGGCGTGCGCCCGTGAGAGGGAAATACTGATGAGCCTTGTCGTTCCTGCCGAATGGGCGCCGCACCGGGCCATGTGGCTGGGCTTTCCCAGCCATGAGGATCTGTGGGGCGACGACTACGCCCAGGCCCAGGCCGAGGTGGCCGCCCTGGCCCGCGCCCTGGCTGGTCCAGGGCAGGAGTCCGTTCGCCTGATGACCGGCTCGCCCGAGGGCGAGGCCGCCGCCCGACGTATGCTCGGCGATGTGGCCGGGATCGAGATCATCGCCGGCGCCTTCGGCGACATCTGGCTGCGGGACACCGGCCCCATCTTCGCCCGCCAGGGGGAGGGCTGGAGCGCCCGGGGCTTCCGCTTCAACGGCTGGGGCGGCAAGTATGTCTATCCCCATGACGAGACCGTCGCGGCCCAGATCGCCGGTCATGCCGGCGTGCCGCTGGCGTCCAACGCCTTCATCCTGGAGGGCGGCGCGCTGGATCATGACGGGTTTGGCACCGTGCTCACCACGGGCCAGTGCCTGCTGAACCCCAACCGCAATCCGGGCTGGAGCGCAGAGGTCGCCGAGGCCGCGCTCGCCGCCGCCCTCGGGGTCCGCAAGACCCTGTGGCTGGGGGATGGCCTGCAGAATGACCACACCGACGGCCACGTGGACAACCTGGCCCGCTTTGTCGCCCCAGGGGTTGTGGTCTGTCCGGTCGCCTATGGCCGCGGCGACCCGAACATGGACGCCTATGACGACGCCGCCCGGCGCCTGGCCGGAATGACCGACGCCAGCGGAGAGCGGCTGAAGGTGGTGCGCATCCCGTCGCCCGGCTGGATCGAGAACGCCGATGGCGACTACGTGCCGGCCTCGCACATGAACTTCATCATCGCCAATGGGGCGGTGATCGTGCCCACCTATGCGCAGCGCCCGGGCGAGATGGCCATCCAGGCCCTGGAGACCGTCTTCCCCGATCGCAAGGTCATCGGCCTGCCGTCCGCCGCCATTCTTACCGGCGGCGGTTCCTTCCACTGCATCACCCAGCAGGAGCCCGCCTGATGGCCCGCATCATCAAGGTCGCCGCCATCCAGACCGCCTACGACCTGAACCTGGACGCCAACATCAAGAAGACCGCTGGCTTCATCCGCGAGGCCGCCGGCCAGGGCGCGCAGGTTGTCCTGCCGTCTGAGCTGTTCCAGGGCCCGTATTTCTGCGTCACCCAGGAGGAGCACTGGTTCGCCACGGCCCATCCCTGGCGCGAGCACCCCTGCGTCACCGCGCTCGCCCCTCTGGCGGCGGAGCTCGGGATCGTCCTGCCGATCTCGATCTATGAGCGCGAAGGCCCGCACTATTTCAACAGCGTGGTGATGATCGACGCCGATGGCTCGCCCATGGGGGTCTATCGCAAGAGCCACATCCCCGACGGGCCGGGCTATCAGGAGAAGTATTATTTCCGTCCCGGCGATACGGGCTTCTGCGTCTGGGACACCCGGTTCGGCAAGGTCGGCGTCGGCATCTGCTGGGATCAGTGGTACCCCGAGGCCGCCCGCGCCATGGCGCTGATGGGCGCCGAGGTGCTGTTCTATCCTACGGCCATCGGCTCTGAGCCCCATGACGAGACCCTGGACACGGCCGCCCCATGGCGTCGCGCCATGCAGGGGCATGCGGTCTCCAACGTGATCCCGGTGGTCGGCGCCAACCGCACGGGCTTCGAGCCCTGGGCGGGCTATCCTGGCGGCGGTCAGCGGTTCTACGGCTCGTCCTTCATCGCCGACCACCGGGGCGATCTGGTGGCCGAGTTCGGCAAGGATGAGGAAGGCGTGCTGGCGGCAGAATTCGACCTGGACTTCCTGACCACCCACCGGGCGGCCTGGGGCTTTTTCCGCGACCGGCGCACCGATCTGTACGGCGCCCTGAGCGGCCCTCGCCCGGCCTGAGCCCTGGCGCGAGCCTGGGCGGGACCCTAGGCTCACGTCCATGATCGAGACCGAGCGGCTCATCCTGCGACGCTGGCGCGACGACGACCGGCCGGCCTTCCAGGCTATCTGCGCCGACCCGCAGGTGATGGACTGGCTGGGCGGCGTCCTGTCCCCGCACGAGGCCGACGCCCGCCTGGCGCGGGTCGAAGAGACCTTCGACCGCCTGGGCTACGGCCGGTTCTGCGTCGAGCGCCGCTCTGACGGCCGCGTGCTGGGGTGGTGCGGGGTCATGCCCGCCCATGAGAGCCAGCCTATCGCCGGCACGCCGGAGATCGGCTGGCGGCTGATTCCGCAGACCTGGGGCCAGGGCTACGCCACCGAAGCGGCCGCGGCCGTCCTGGTTGACGCCTTCCGGCGCGTGGGGCTGACGGAGGTTTGGGCCTATACCAGCCCGCACAATCTTCGGTCCCAGGCCGTCATGCAGCGGCTGGGCCTGGCGCGGCGCTCCGATCTCGACTTTGAAAACCCGAATGCCGCTGCGGACGATCCCTTCCGCCCCGCGTGGGTCTGGGTGGCGACCCCTTAGGCCCCACAGCCTGAGGGCGGGGCCTTGAGCCGGGCCACTTCGCGCCGCGCCTTCTCCATGTCGGCGCGGAACTCAGGGTTGGCCCGCATCCGGGCGACCATGGCGGCGGCCAGATCGCGGCCGGCCTCCACGTCGCTGGGATAGTGCATGCCGCAGATGACCCGCGACTCGCCCATCGCCTTGCCAGCTTCAAGCAGCGGCCCAGCCTGGTCCGGCGCCAGCTCCACCAGGATGAGCGCCCAGGCCCAGCCGGTCATGGAATGACCTGACGGATAGGAGGCGTTGATCTCCATCCACGGCGCCCGGGGCACGCAGATGGGCTTCTCATTGCCGATCAGGGGCCGAAGGCGAGCATAGTGGTCCTTGGCTGGTGTGCTGACCGTACGGACATCCTGCTCGGCTCGCTCCAGGATGTGGGCGGTGACCGGGGTCGTCTGTGGGCTGATGTCCAGGCCTGAGGCGCAGGCATAGCCTTTCAGCGCCTTGCCGCCCCAGAGGTCAGCGTCGGCGGCGGCCTTGGCCCAGCGGTCTGTGCCTTCCAGGGACCGTGTCTCTTCGAAGCGCTGGGCGTCGGCCCGGCCGCGGGGGCTGTCGGGCGCCGGCGGAGGGCCGATCAACGCCACGCCATCCAGGTCGGCGGCCGTTAGATAGCCATCGATCTCCGGCGGGACGAAGCTTGGGCTGTCGGGGTCGGCTACGGCGCTCGGGGCGCCCCCAGGCGCGGCGGCGCAGGCCGAAAGTCCGGCGGCGAAGGCTAGGGCGACGAGGGCGGGATGCACACGGATCATTCGCCCTCTCTAGAACGGCTCCCCCAGAGGGGGAACCGTTCCGAGCAGGGTTTGGTCTAGCGAAGCACCGCCAGCCCGTTTTTGATCACCGTGGCGTTGCGTTCCTTCACGCGCGCCTCAAAGCTGATCTCCTTGCCATCCTTCCAGATGTCCACGGTGATGGTGTCGCCGGGGAAGACAGGCGCGGAGAAGCGCGCCTGATGGCTCTTGATCTGGTCGGGATCGAAGTCGGTCACCGCCTGCAGGATGGCGCGGCAGGTGATCCCGTAGGTGCACAGGCCATGCAGGATCGGCCGGGGGAAGCCCGAGCGCTTTGCCGAATCCGGGTCCGAATGCAACGGGTTGCGGTCGCCGTTCAGACGATAGAGCAGGGCCTGGTCCTCGCGGGTGGTGAAGTCCACCGACATGTCCGGCGCTCGCTCAGGCACCTTGTGGGGTTCCGGCGCACCTTCGGCCGGGCCGCCGAACCCGCCATCGCCGCGGGCGAAGGTGGATGAGGTGAGGGTGGCGACCTTCTCGCCGTTCTCGTCGGTCCACACCGATTCGTTGATGACGACCGCGCCCTTGTCCTTGCCCTTGTCGTAGGCGCCGACCGTGCGGCCCTCGACGGTGAAGGTGCCCTTGGTCGGCAGGGGCTTATGCAGCTCCACCTTCTGTTCGCCATGGACGACCATCAGGAAATTGATCTGACTGGGACGGTGGCCCTCGGGCATCTGCGGGGCGGGGCCGGCGTTGGCCGCGGCCCGGGCGCCAGCCGCCAGCACTGTGGCGGCGGTCGGAATGACCTTCAGATTCTTTTCGTAGACGAAGGGCAGCTCCGTCTCGTTCATGGGGTCCTGGCCCATGCCGACGCCCAGGGCGTACAGCATCACGTCCTTGTCGCCATAGGTGAAGGTGCGCGGCGCCGTGCGCTGGTCGAGAATGTCAGGATAAAAGATAGGCATGTTGAAATGTTCCTCCGGAGCCCGTTCAAGGATGGGGCTGCTCTTCTATGGCGCTGATTGAACCGGCACAGAGGCCGCGACGCAAGCATCCGTCCTGGCATTTGCCGCCCTTGCCCTGATCGGCTAGAAGCGCCCGACCGCTCCGCGCGCGGGCCTTCCGGGCCCCGTCGGGCCCCCGAATCCTCGAAGGTTTCTAATGACCGAGACGACCCCATCGGCCACGGGCCAACTCACCGGCAATGTTCTCTATTACAACCAGCCCGAGCCGCTGAACCCGACCACCCACAAGGGTATGGGCGTCAAGCGTATCGACGGGCCCTTCAGCTTCGCGGCCAAGCACAATCTGGTGCCGCTGACGGCGTCGGAATTCCAGCTGGCCGTGCTCAACGGCCCGATCATCTTCGTGGGCGAGGAAAAGACGCCCCTGCAGGTGATGGGTCTGAACCATGACGAGAATATCTTCGTCCTGCCCACCGGCGTGTTCGACGCGGGCATCTACGTGCCGGCCTATGTGCGTCGCTACCCCTTCGTCTTCGCCAACGACTCCAAGGCGGGCCAGTCCATCCTGTGCGTCGACCGCTCGGCGGCCTTCTTCGCCGAGACCGATCCGGAGCTGGCCTTCTTCGATGAAAAGGGCGAGCCGACCGAATACACCCAGAACTGCCTGAAGTTCTGCAACGACTACGAAATCGAGCGCCAGAAGACCCAGAGCTTCGTGCAGCTGCTCAAGGCCCTGGACCTGTTTGAGGGCAAGGAATCCTTCTACACGCCGGTCAACGAGGACGGCACGCCCGGTGAGCCCCAGAAGCTCGCCGACTATTTCGGGGTCTCCGAAGAGCGTCTGCGCGCCCTGCCCGCCGACAAGTTCATGGACCTGCGTCAGTCGGGCGCCCTGAACCTGATCTTCGCCCACCTGATCTCGCTGGCCCAGTGGGACCGTCTGGTCGCCCTGTCCATGAACCGCCAGATGCAGCTTCAGAATCAGGCGCCGCAAGCCGCTAACAGCTAAGCCAGACGGCTTCTCCCGGTGGACGCCGCCCGGCGTCTATC
The DNA here is from genome assembly GCA_027489335.1 of Caulobacteraceae bacterium. Taxonomy (GTDB): domain Bacteria; phylum Pseudomonadota; class Alphaproteobacteria; order Caulobacterales; family Caulobacteraceae; genus Phenylobacterium. The sequence continues at coordinate 47,428 of JAIXZX010000005.1, forward strand.
GGGAGAAGATGCTGCGGGTCAGGCAGGAAAACACCAGCCGCCCGGCCTCATCCAGCAGGTCATGCTGGGCGATGATGATGCCCTTGCCTTCGCCCACCGGGTCCTTGCCCATGATCGTCATCCGGGCGCGCAGCAGTTCGCCGGGCGGCGGATTGCGCACCCAGCGCAGGGCGTCGACCCCCAGCCGCTTGGTCTGGGGCCAGCCCACCGCCGCCTGCCCGTCCAGTCTGGCCCAGATGGCGAACACCATGGCGTCGGGCGCCCCACGATCGGCCGTCCAGCCGGGGGTGAAGGCCGTGATGAAGGCCTCCAGCGCCCGGGCGTCCACGGCTGCGGCGCCCAGGGCCACCACCTGTCCGATCTCGATATCGTCGAATGACCCCGGCATGGTCGCCCCTCTGCTGACCCGCGATGAAACCATCCGGCCCCGAACCCCGTAAAGGCGAAAGGAACGGGGCTCGCGAATCGCAGGTTTGCGGGCCACCCCCATCTGGCCCCATATTGCGCCGACCCCAAACAGGCACGGACCTTCTGATGACGCCACGCTTCGCCGGTCTGATCCTCGCCCTGATGGCCCTGATGGCCCTGGCGGCCCCGGCCGCCCAGGCCGCGCCGGTGGACACGGGCCACCTGAAGGCCGAGCTGATCGCCCAGACGCAGGCTATCGCGCCGGGCCAGACCATCCAGGTCGCCCTGCGCCAGGAGATCGACAAGGGCTGGCACACCTACTGGCGCAATCCTGGCGACTCCGGCGAGGCCACCAAGATCGCCTGGACCCTGCCGACGGGCTGGAGCGCCGGGGACTTCGTCTGGCAACCGCCAGAACCCCAGCCGGCCGGTCCCCTGGTCAATTACGGCTATTCGGGCGAGGTCCTCCTGCCCATGACCCTGACGGCGCCGGCGAACGCCCCGGTGGGCCAGACCGTGACGCTGAAGGCCGCTGCAGCCTTCCTGGTCTGCGAAGAAATTTGCATCCCGGAAGACGCCCTTCTGGAACTGACCCTGCCGGTGCAGGCGCAGGCGGCCCAGCCCTCGGGCCGCTGGGCCGCCCCCATCGCCCGGGCCCTGGAGGCCGCGCCGCGCAAGGCCGATCTCGTCGCGACCTTCGAAAACAGCGATCAGGGTCTGCGGTTGGCGGTGACTGGTGCGCCGCTCGTGGGCGTCGATCTGGCCGACAGCTACTTCTTCCCCTTTGACGGCGCCGTCATTGACCATGCGGCTCCCCAGGCCATCGAGCGCGGGCCTCAGGGGCTGACGCTCGGCCTGACCGCCAGCTACGCCTTCCAGGGACCTGAACCGCCCCAGGTGATGGCCGGCGTCCTGAAGGCGGGAGACGCCTATTACGAGATCGAGGCGCAAGCGGGTCCGCTCTCGCCGGAGGCATCAGGTCTTGGTCCGCCAGCCGCCCGGTCCGGCGGGCTATCGGCGGCCGGGCTTGGCCTGCCGCTGGCTCTGGCCTTCGCCGTGCTCGGCGGGCTGATCCTAAACCTGATGCCCTGCGTCTTCCCGATCCTGGCCATGAAGGCCGCCAGCCTGGCCGGCCACGCCCATGAGGCGCAGGGCGCCCGACGCCAGGGCCTGGCCTTCCTGGCCGGCGTCCTCGTCACCTTCCTGGCCCTGGCCGGTGTGTTGATCGCCGCCCAGGCGGCCGGCGCCGCGGTGGGCTGGGGTTTCCAGCTGCAGTCGCCCCCGGTAGTCGCTGCGCTCTGCCTCCTGATGCTGGCTGTAGCGCTGAACCTGTCGGGCGTGTTCGAGATCGGGACCTCCCTGCAAGGGGCAGGCTCAAGCCTCGCCAGCCGCGGTGGCCTGGCCGGCGCCTTCTTCACCGGGGTGCTGGCGGTGGTGGTCGCGGCCCCCTGCACAGCCCCCTTCATGGCCCCGGCCCTGGGCTGGGCCCTGACCCAGCCCGCCACCGCCGCCCTGCTGGTCTTCGCCGCCCTGGGCCTGGGCTTCGCCGCCCCCTTTGTGGCCGTGGCCTTTGCGCCAGGCCTGCTGGCCAGACTGCCGAGACCCGGCCCGTGGATGGACCACCTACGCAAGGTGCTGGCCTTCCCCATGTACGGCGCGGCGGCCTGGCTCCTATGGGTGCTGACCCTGCAGGCTGGTCCCATGGGCTTGGCCCGACTGCTGGCCGCCGCCATCGTCCTGGCCCTGGCCGCCTGGCTCTATGGCCTGTCCCAGGGGCGGTCGCGGGCCCCAGCCCTGCGTGGCGGGGCCGCGGTGCTTGGGGCGCTCGCCCTGCTGGCCGCCTTGATCCCCGCCTATCAGAGCGCCGCCGTCGCAGGTCCTGACGCCAGCGGCGCGGTCGCCGAGCTGCCCTACGAGCCCTACAGCGCCGAGCGCCTGGCCGAGCTGCGGGCGCAAGGGACGCCGGTCTTCGTCAACTTCACCGCCGCCTGGTGCGTCACCTGCCAGGTGAACGAGCAGGTCGCCCTGGCCCGCGAAGGGGTCGCTGAGGCCCTGGCCGAGACCGGAGCGGTCTATCTGAAGGGCGACTGGACCCGGAAAGACGAGGTGATCGCCGCCGAACTCGCCCGCCATGGCCGCGCCGGCGTGCCCCTCTACCTGGTCTATGACCGCGCCGGCGCCGAGCCGGTGATCCTCCCCCAGATCCTCACCGAAGGTCTGGTGGTCCGCGCCCTGGAGGCCGCCGCCAGCTGAGTCCCCGTTCTCGACCGCCGCCACCAACTGCAGGAGACGCCTATGACGACGCCATCCTTCCCTCGCCGCCCCATGCTCGCCGGGATCGCCGCGCTTGCGGCCCTGATCGCCGCGCCGGCCCTGGCCGCCCCGGCAATCGGAAAGCCGGCGCCTTCCTTCAGCGTCATGGACTCCACCGGCAAGGCCCGCAGCCTGTCGGAGTTCCGCGGCAAGACCGTGGTCCTGGAGTGGACCAATGACGGCTGTCCCTATGTTCAGAAGCACTACAACGCCGGCGCCATGCAGGCCCTGCAGAAGCGTGCGGCTGGCGATGGCGTCGTCTGGCTGAGCGTCATCTCCTCTGCGCCGGGCAAGCAGGGCTACAAGACTGCGGCCCAGGCCAACGCCTGGAAGACCGAAACCGGCGCCGCGCCGAGCGCCATCCTGCTGGACCCCAAGGGCGAGGTCGGCCGCGCCTACGCCGCCAAGACCACGCCGCACATGTATGTGGTCAATCCCGCCGGGACCCTGGTCTATATGGGCGGCATCGACGACAAGAACAGCGCCGACCCCGCCAGCCTCAAGGGGGCGACCAACTTTGTCGTCGCCGCGCTCAATGACATGAAGGCCGGCCGCGCTGTGGCCCGCCCGGTCTCGGCCCCCTACGGCTGCAGCGTGAAGTACTAAAGCGTCAGGTCGCGTCGCCGGCCGGGATTCCAGACGCCGGGCCGGGCGGCGCGACCAGCACCTCCACATTGTCGTTCAAGAGATAGATCAGCTCCCGCAGGGCGTTGTCGCGGGCGCCGGCGTCGCTGGCCAGCTGTAACGCCGCGAGCTTTACCGGAAGATCCTCGGCGATGCCGCGCAGGATGCAGGCCAGGTCTCCGTCATTGCCCCGGTCGCGCACGATCTGCTGCCCTTTCATGTCCAGGGCGGCCAAATCAGCGACGCCAGTCTTGAACGCTTGGGAAGCCGGCGCCTCCGTCTGGCGCATCGCCTCGGCCTCGGTCTTCAAGGCGCCGGCGCGGCTGACGATTTCGGCGAACAGGGGCTCCAGGGCCACGGCGGGCGGCGGCGTTGGCGGCTCGGCCCGTGCAGGGGCGGGGCCTGCGGCAATCCAGAGCAGGGTCGAGGCGGCGAGGGCGGCGCAGGGCATGGACTAGCCTCCGGACACAAACTGGGCGGTTGGCGTGCTCCGCCGGACGGCGGAACGAAGACGGGACGCTCGGCTTTTGCTAACCGGCTTTGCCCCGGCGCGTACAGTCGGCTTGTATGGCGCCGCTTGAATGGGGGATGAACCATGTCTGATCACGAGGCCGCCTGGCGGCGACTCCGCGCCGCTGGCGCCGCCGCCGCCGCCCGCCCCATCACAGGTCTGTTCGACGCCGAGCCCGACCGGCTGGCCCGTCTGAGCCTGGAGGCCTGCGGCCTCTATCTCGACCTCTCCAAGCAACCCTGGTCGACCAAGGATCTAGGCCTGGCGCTCGACCTGGCCCGGGCCGCTGACATCGAAGCCGCGCGGGACCGTCTGTTCGCCGGCGAGAGGGTCAATTCCTCCGAGGGGCGTGCTGCCCTCCACATGGCTCTGCGCGCGCCAGCCGGCGCCGCCTTTGCGGCCCTGGGCGAGCCGGTGTCGGCCGAGGTGGAGGCCACCCGGGCGGCCATGTCCGACTTCGCCCGCGCCATCCGCTCCGGCGAGCGTAGAGGCGCCACAGGCCGGCCGTTCACCGCTATTGTGCATATCGGCATCGGCGGATCGGACTTTGGTCCCCGCCTGGTCTGGGAAGCGCTGCGGGCGCCGAGCCCGCAGATCGACCTGCGCTTCGCCGCCAATGTGGATCCGGTGGAAGTCATGCAGGCCCTCGCCGGGCTCGATCCCGCCGACACCCTGGTGGTGGTGGTGTCCAAGACCTTCACTACCCAGGAGACCATGGCCAACGCCGCCATCGCCCGAGCCTGGCTGCGCGAGGGGCTGGGCGAGGCCGCCGACGCTCATCTGGTGGCGGTTTCGGCGGCGCCGGACGTGGCCCAGGCCTTCGGCGTCCGTCCCGACCAGATTTTCGGGTTCCGCGACTGGGTCGGCGGTCGCTATTCGATCTGGTCGGCGGTGGGCCTGTCCTGCGCCATCGCGCTCGGTCCCGAGGCGTTCGAGGCCCTGCTGGCCGGGGCTGCGGCCATGGACGACCATTTCCGCCAGGCGCCGCTGGAGGCCAATGCGCCAGTGCTGCTGGCGCTTGCCCATGTTTTTAACCGCAACGCCATGGACCGGCCGGTGCGCGCCGTGGTGCCCTACGCCCAGCGCCTGCGGCTGCTGCCCAACTTCCTGCAGCAGCTGGAAATGGAGTCCAACGGCAAGCGGGTGCGGGCCGACGGCCGGCCGGTGACCCAGGCCACGGCGGCCACCGTGTTCGGCGACGCCGGCGCCAACGTGCAACACGCCTTCTTCCAGCTGATGCACCAGGGCAGCGACATCATCCCCGCCGACATTCTGGCGGTCGCAGAGAGCGCGGACGGCCATCCGGACTCCCAGACCAAGTTGTTGGCCAATGCGCTCGCCCAGGCCGAGGCTCTCATGGTTGGCCGCAGCGAGGCCGAGGTCCGGAAGTCCCTGGCGGGCGAGGGCCTCTCGCCCGAAGAGATCGACATCCTGGCGCCGCAGAAGACCTTCCCCGGCGGCCGCCCCACCAGCTTCATCCTGATGCAGGCCCTGACGCCCGCCGCCCTGGGCGCGCTGATCGCGCTCTATGAGCACAAGACCTTTGTCGAGGGCGTGCTCTGGGGGATCAACAGCTTCGACCAGTGGGGCGTGGAGCTGGGCAAGACCCTGGCCGGCCGTATCCTTGAGGACCTGCAGGGCGCCGCCCCTCGCGCCCACGATCCCTCCACCACCGCCCTGATCGCCAGGCTGCGGGGGGAGGGCTGAAGGCTGGCCTTGCGCTCGCGCCTCGGCTATAGGGCCGCCCATGACCTTCGCCCTGCGCCATCACGGCCACCACCACCATCCGATCTCCTGCGGGATCGGGCGGGGTTGCGCGGCCTGAGATCAGGACGAGAACCACGGCTCGAGCCCCCGCTGCGGACGGGGCTCGCCGCTTTCACTTCCCCGTCCGTCGCGCCCATGACCTTCGGAGCGACGTATGACACCGAACGCCTTTCCCGTTACCGCCAGAGCCCGCCGCCTTGTGGCGTTCGGCTCCTTCATTTAAGCGCGCCCCATGACCGACGAGACCGCCCCCAACCGCCCGGAGGCGCGCAGCCCGCGCGGCTTCATGGACCGCCGCGCCCGCGACCTCGTGGCCGAGCGCCAGATCCTCGCCGCCGTGTCGGCGGTCTATGAGCGCTATGGATTCGAGGCCCTGGACACCGGCGCCTTCGAATATGCCGACGCGCTCGGCAAGTTCCTGCCCGATGCTGATCGGCCCAATGAGGGCGTCTTCGCCCTGCAGGATGACGACGAGCAGTGGATGGCGCTCCGCTACGACCTGACCGCGCCCCTGGCCCGTTTCGCCGCCCAGAACTGGGAGACCCTGCCCAAGCCGTTCCGCCGCTACGCCTTCGGTCCCGTCTGGCGCAACGAAAAGCCCGGCCCCGGCCGCTTCCGCGAATTCACCCAGTGCGACGCCGACACGGTGGGCTCGGCCCGGCCCGAGGCCGATGCCGAAATCATCGCCATGGCCGCCGAGGGCCTGGTCGCCGCGGGCCTGCCGACGGGCTCGGCGGTGATCCGCATCAATAACCGCAAACTGCTCAACGGCCTGCTGGCCACGGCCGGCGTCAGCGACGAGCGCCAGAAGCTGGGCGTCCTGCGGGCGGTGGACAAGCTGGACCGCCTCGGCCCCGATGGGGTTCGCCTGCTGCTGGGCGAAGGCCGCAAGGACGAGTCCGGCGCCTTCACCAAGGGGGCGGGGCTGACCGCGGCGGCGGCTGAGGCCGTGCTGGCCTTCACGGCCGCTGGCGGCGGCGGGGATCGCTCCAGTGTGCTCGCCCGTCTCGCAGACATCATCGGCGGCTCGGCCGAAGGCGACGCCGGGCTCGCTGAACTTGCCGCTATCGATGGGGCGCTGAAGAGCCTGGGGGTGTCCGAGGCCCAGGCCGTCTTCGAGCCGGCCATCGTCCGGGGCCTGGAATACTACACCGGCGCGGTGTTCGAGGCCGAACTGCTGCTGGAGACCACCGACGAGAAGGGACACCCGGTCCGCTTTGGCTCCATCGGCGGCGGCGGCCGCTACGATGATCTGGTCGCCCGCTTCACCGGCCAGACCGTGCCGGCCACGGGCTTCTCCTTCGGCGTCTCGCGCCTGGCTTCGGCCCTGCGGGCGGCGGGCCGGGATATGGCCGCCGACGTCCGAGGACCGGTCGTGGTCATCGCCTTCAACAATGACGACATGGCCCACTATTTCGCCGCCGCCGGCGAGCTTCGCGCCGCCGGGATCGCCGCCGAGGTCTATCTGGGATCCTCGGGCATGAAGGCCCAGATGAAATATGCCGACCGACGCCTGGCGCCGGCGGCCGTCATCCTGGGCGGGGACGAGATCGCCGCTGGAACCGTGACCATCAAGGACCTCGACCTCGGGCGCGAGCTGGCCGCCGGAATCACCGACAACAGCCAGTGGCGCGGTGAGCGCCCCGGTCAGATCAGCTGCCCTCGCGCCGACCTGGTGGCGGCGGTGGCCAAGATCGTGAGGGGCGGCTGATGCGGGTTGAGCCGACCCTGCCGCCGGCTGCGCTGGCCGCCATCCGCGCGCCCTTCGACGGATTGGGCGCGAGCCTGGCCGACGTGCCCCTGGTGCAGCCCCTAAACCTGATCCTCGATCTGGCGGGCGAGGGCCTGCGTTCGCGCCTGTTCGTGGTCCAGGCCGAGGGCGGGGCGGAGGCCTGCCTGCGTCCGGACTTCACCGCGCCGGTGGCCCGCAGCCACATCGAGTCTGGCGCCGCCGAGGGGCTCTATTTCTACCAGGGCAAGGCTTTCCGGGCCGCGCCCGAGCACACCGGCCGCTCCGAGGAGTTCCTGCAGCTGGGCCTCGAGCGGTTCGATCCGCCCGGTCCGGCCTCGGCCCTGGCCGACGTCCAGGTCGCCGCCCTGGCCTGGCGGGCGGCCTGCGCTGGTGGGCGCGATGACCTGACCCTGTGGCTGGGTGATGCAGCCCTGTTCGCGGCCTTCGTCGAAAGCCTCGACCTGGCGCCGATCCTGGCGGCGCGCCTGATCCGGATCGCCAAGCGTCCGCGGCTCATCCAGGCGGAACTGACCCGGGCCGGCCAAGGGGCGACGGAAGCCCCCGGCGGCGGCCAGTTGGCCGATCTGCTCGCCGACCTGCCCGGCGAGGGCGCCGCCGCCCTTCTGCGCGAGGTCTGGAGCCTGGCCGGCGTCGCCCCGGTCGGTGGCCGCGGGCCGGCCGAAATCGCCGAGCGGCTGGTGGCCAAGGCCGACGCCCGTCGCACCCCGGCCCTGACCGAGGCCCAGGCCGCCGCCGTGGCGGGCTTCCGTGCGGTGGAAGGCCCGCCCGCCGCCGCGCTCTCGCAGATCAGGGCTCTGGCCGGACCCGCAAGCAGCACCCTTGATGCGGCCATCGCCGCCTGGGACGAACGCCTCTCACGGCTCGCTAAGCTTGGGGTTCCTGAGGCCGCCTTGAGGTTCGCCCCCGGCGTTGGCCAGGCGTTCGACTATTATGACGGCCTGACCTTCGAGGTTCGCAGCCAGGCCCTGGGCGCCGACCGGCCAGTGGCCGCGGGCGGCCGCTACGATGGCCTGCTGGCCCGTCTGGGCGGGTCGTCGCAGGCCCGCGCTGTGGGCTGCATGGTTCGTCCCTGGCGCGCCTACGGGCAGGGAGAAGTCTGATGACCGCACCACTGATCATCGCTCTGCCCTCCAAGGGGCGGTTGAAGGAACAGGTCGAAGCCTGGCTCGCCGACTGCGCGCTGAAGCTGGAGGCTGACGGCGGCGCGCGGGGTTACAGTGGCTGGCTCAAGGGGCTCGACGGCGCCCAGGTGCGGCTGCTTTCGGCCGGCGACATCGCCGAGGCCCTGGACGCCGGTGAGGTCCATCTGGGAGTAACCGGCGAGGACCTGATGCGCGAGCGCCCCGGCGATCTGTCGGCGCGCGCCCTGCTGCTGCGGCCCCTGGGCTTTGGCCGCGCCGACCTTGTGGTGGCCACCCCCAAGAGCTGGCTCGACGTGGCGACCATGGCCGACCTGGAAGAGGTGGCCCACGACATCCTCGCCCGCACCGGGCGGCGGATCCGGGTGGCCACCAAGTACATCCTGCAGACCCGGGCCTTCTTCGCCCGGCATGGCCTGGTCGACTACCGGATCGTGGAGTCTGGCGGCGCCACCGAGGGCGCGCCCGCCGCCGGCGCCGCCGAGCTGGTGGTGGACATCACCACCACTGGGGCGACCCTGGAGGCCAACGGCCTGAAGGTGCTGGACGATGGGGTGATCCTGAAGAGCCAGGCCCAGCTGGCCGCCAGTCTGCGGGCCATGTGGACGGCCGATCAGATGGCGGTCGCCGAAGCCCTGCTGCGTCAGGTGGAAGCCCGGGCCGCGGCCCGCCGCAGCGCCACCCTGACCTGGCCGGAGATTCCTGGGGCGGGAGATGCGGTGGTCGAGGCGCTGGTGGCGCGGGGGGCGACGCGCCGGCCCAATGGTCTGCTGGTCGCCGCTGACGACGTGGCGGAGGCGGGCCGCGCCCTCTCGCGCGCGGGGCTGGGGCCTGTGACCGCGGCGCAGCCAGATTTCGTCTTTGAAACTGAATCCCCTGGCTGGACCCACCTACAGGCGGCTTTGTCAAAAAACTGACGAGAGCGTCAATTATGCCGAGGTCGTGAGGGTCTTTCTGCGGAAATCCCGGAAAACTGAGGGGAATTTGGCCGTCTCGCCGATTTGGCGCATTGACTCGGGCATGAAATTGCCGTTTTCTCCCTCTTGCGAGAGACAAGACGGCGGCAAGTCCTGAAGTCTCCCGGCGTTTCGGGGAGGAAACGCCCTCTAAAACTGAGCGGCAGCTCACAATAAGAACAGGCCCGTTGCGATTATCCCCCGCAACGGGCCATTTCTTTTTCAGCCTCAGCAAAAAACTGACGTTCGAGTCAAAAAGGGGTGGGTCCATCGGGCCCACCCCTCATTGGCGTCACCAGATGCGGACCCGCGCGTCCGGCGCCACGTACATCGGATCCTCCGGGCTGACCCCGAAGGCGTCGTACCAGACGTCGATATTGGTGATCGGCACGTTGACCCGGTAGTGGGGCGGCGAGTGGGGACCGGCCACCAGCTGCCGACGCAGGGCATCCTCGCGATACTTGCCCCGCCAGACCTGCGCCCAGCCCAGGAAGACCCGCTGTTCGCCCGTAAAGCCGTCGATCACCGGCGCCGGCTTGCCCTCCAGCGACAGGTTGTAGGCGTCGAGGGCCAGCAGCACGCCGCCCAGGTCGGCGATGTTCTCGCCCATGCTCAACTGGCCATTGATCGGCAGGCCCGGGATCGGCTCGATGGCCGAATACTGGGCGCCCAACTTCTGAGCCTGGACGTTGAACTTCTCCGCGTCCTCGGCGGTCCACCAGTCGGTCAGCCTGCCGTCGCCATCGGACTTGCGCCCCTGGTCGTCGAAGCCGTGGGTGATCTCGTGGCCGATGACCCCGCCGATGCCGCCATAGTTGATCGCCGGATCGGCCTCGGGGTCGAAGAAGGGCGGCTGCAGGATGGCGGCCGGGAAGACGATCTGGTTCTTGGTCGGGCTGTAATAGGCGTTCACGGTTGGGGGCGTCATGCCCCACTCCTTGTCGTCCACGGGCTCGTCCAGCCGTCCGACGCGGAAGGCCCAGTCGAAGGCCGAGGCTCGCTGGACATTGCCATAGAGGTCGCCCGGACGGATCTCCAGGCCGCTATAGTCGCGCCACTCCTCAGGATACCCGATCTTGACGGTGAACTTGGACAGCTTCTCCAGGGCCTTGGCCTTGGTCTCATCCCCCATCCAGGTCAGGCCCTTGAGGCGGACTTCCATGGCCGCTTTGATGTCGCCCACCAGGGCCTCCATCTTGGCCTTGCTCTCGGGCGGGAAGTAGTCGGCCACATAGAGCCGGCCCAGCGCCTCGCCTGCCTGGGAGTCCACCAGGCCGACCGCCCGCTTCCAGCGGGGCCGCTGCTCGGGCTGGCCCGACAGGGTCTTCTCGCGGAACTCGTGGTGCGCCTGGACGAAGGCGCCCGACAGGTAGGGCGCAGCCTGATCGGTGAGCGTGTAGGCCGCCCAGGCCTGGCGCACCGCAAGCGGGGTCCCAGCGTAGATCTCGGCGATCTTCGGGAAGGCGGTGTTCTCAGCCGCCACCAGCTTTGTGGCGCCCTGCAGGTCGGCGCCCTCCAGGAAGGCGGTCCAGGGGAAGGCCGGCGCAAAGGCCGAAAGCTCGGCCACCGTGTAGGGATTGTAGGTCTTGTCGTCGTCCCGACGATCGGCCCGGACCCAGGAGACCTCGGCGATCTTCGTCTCCATCTCGACGATGGCCTGGGCGTTGGCTTCGGGTTCAGTCCAGCCTGCGAGGGTCAGGAGCTGAGCCACATAGGCCTGGTACTTGGCCTTCTGTTCGGCGAACCGCTCGTCGAGATAATAGTCCCGGTCGGGCATGCCGATGCCGGCCTGACCCAGATAGACGGTGTAGCGCTCGGGATCCTTGGCGTCGTCATAGACATAGGCGCTGAAAATCGAGCCGCCGAACCCCTTCATGGTCTCGCCCATTAGCCGGGCGAGGGCCCCATCGCTGTCAGCGGCCCGCACCTTGGCCAGGTCGGCCGCCAGGGGCGTCGCGCCCAGGGCCTCGATGGCCGCCTCATCCATGAAGCTGCGATAGAAGGCGCCGATCAGGGCTTCATCGCCGGAGGCCTGCGCGTCGGCGGCCGAGCGCTCCAGCACCACCCGCATCCGCTCCACCGACAGCTCGTGCAGGGCGTCGAAGGTGCCGAACCGCGAGCGGTCGGCGGGGATCTCCAGGGCGTCCACATAGGCGCCGTTGGCGTGCAGGAAGAAATCTGCGCCCGGACGGATGGAGGGATTCATCCCGGTGCGGTCAAAGCCCCAGGTGCCCATGCGTTGGGCCTGGGCGGCGTCACCGCCCCCAACCGGGGTCGGCGCGGCGCTCGGAAAATGGACGGGGCGCCAGTCGCGGGCCGCAGCCGGGGCCGCGGCGGTGATCAGGGCGGCCGCCGCAGCGGCGCCGAACCAGAGGGTCTTCATGTGCAATGATCAGCCTTCAAGGGTCTGGGATGGGGGCGAACATGCCCCGCCCAGACCCTCGGGCGCTCATTACATTTTTGTTAAGTCCCGGGCGCGGTCAGGTCTTGGCGCCCAGAGCCTCCAGGGCCTGGGCCCGCACCAGCTTATAGTCGAGCTTGCCATTGGGCGCCCGGACGACGGGCGCGAACACCAGGTCCCGTGGAACCTTGTAGTCCGCCAGATTGGCCTTCACGTGAGCCTGAAGGTCGGCCAACGAGGGCTCGGCGCCCCCGGCCACATCGACCACCGCGCAAATCCGCTCGCCGAACCGCGGATCGGGCAGGCCGACCACCGCGGCGTCGCGCACGCCCGGGAAGCGCTTCAGCGACTCTTCCACCTCTTCGGGGAAGACCTTCTCGCCGCCGGTGTTGATCACCTGGCTGCCGCGTCCCAGCAGGGTGATGGCGCCGTCGGCCTCCACCGTGGCCCAGTCGCCCGGCACCGACCAACGCTGGCCTTCGAAGATGCGGAAGGTCTTGGCCGACTTTTCCTCATCCTTGTAGTAGCCGAGCGGGGTGTGGCCGCCGACCGCCACCAGGCCGCGCTCGCCCGAACCCGGCGCCACCCGGCGGCCGTCCTCGGTGAAGACCGCGGCATTGGGGCCGGTGGCGAACTTGGCCGTCGCCGCCGACATGCCGCCGCCGGACGCCGAGGAGGCGAGGCCGAGGGCTTCGGACGAGCCCAGGCTGTCCATCAGCATGATGTTGGGCAGGTGCTTCAGCAGGCCCTGCTTGTTCTCGGCCGACCACATGGTGCCCGAAGAGACGATCCGCTTGAGGCTGGGCATGGTCCAGCGGCCGGGGTTGGCCTCCAGGCATTCCAGCATCGGGGCGGCGAAGGCGAGACCCACGATGATCAGTCCGCTGACGCCCAGGCGTTCGACCTCGTCGAACAGGACTGCCGGGTCGAACTTGCGCGAGGGCAGGGTGGCGATGGCCCCGCCGCTGATCAGCTGGCCGAACGAGATGAACTGGCCGGTGGCGTGCATCAGGGGGGCCACCGGAATGGTGATCGCCTGCGGTTCGGGGGACTCGGCGTTAGCCTTGGCGCGGACGCCGGCCTCTTCGACGGTCTCCAGGGGCGGAAGGCCGAGCAGCAGGTTGGCGCCGCCGCCGAGGCCCTTGAACAGGTCCTCCTGGCGCCACATCACGCCCTTGGGCATGCCGGTGGTGCCGCCAGTGTACATAAAGAGCAAGTCGTCGGCCGACCGACCCCAGGACGCTTCGAAATGGGCCCCGTCGCTGGCGACGATGGCGTCATAGTCTTCAGCCCATTCGGGAACGGCGAAGCCCTCCTCGGCGACCGCGATCCAGGCCTTCACCTTGGGCAGGCGCTCGCGGACCGAGGCGGCGGTCTCGGCGAAGGAGGCGTGGAACACCACGGCCTCGGCGTCGGCGTTGTCGAACAGATAGACCAGCTCGTCGCCGCTGTAGCGGTAGTTGGTGTTGAAGGGGACCAGGCCTGCCTTGAACGCCGCGTAATACGTCTCGATGTATTCCGGCCCATTATAGAGATAGGCGGCCACCTTGGACTGGTGGGTCAGGCCCTTCTCCACGAGTCGGCGGGCCAGGGCGTTGGCGCGGCCGTCGAACTGGTCCCAGGTGAGCACCCGCTCCCCATGAATCAGAGCAGGCCGGGCCGGTGTCGCGCGCGCGACCGATTCCCACAGGTTGGCGTAATTCCAAACCTCCACAGGACGTCCTCCATTCTTAAAATATGGGCCGCATAAAGAGGACGGGCCTGCCCTAAGTCAACTTCGCCGGGCGATCGCAAAGGCGAAGCGCCACAGGGCGCGCGGGAAGGTTCACCCCTGGCCCGACGCCTGCCATAACCGGTCGGTAAGCGTGCGGGGGCTGTATGGACGGACACGGGTCGACCGAAGGCTATAAGGACATCGTGCTGTTCCTGGCCACGGCCGGCGTCGTCGTGCCCCTGTTCCGGCGCTGGAAGATCAGCCCGATCCTCGGCTTTATCCTGGCCGGGGTGGCGCTGGGCCCCTTCGGCCTGGCCCGCCTGGGGGAGTTCGCCCCGTGGGTCGCCTACTTCACCGTAGGCAACCCCGATGACATCGCCCAGCTGGCCGAGCTGGGCGTCGTCTTCCTGCTCTTCATGATCGGGCTGGAGCTGTCCTGGGAGCGGCTGCGCCTGATGCGCCGCCTGGTGTTCGGCCTTGGCGCAGGCCAGGTCGGGCTCAGCCTGGCTATTCTGGCGGGGCTGGCCATGTTGCTGGGGATGGAGATCGCCCCGGCGGCGGCCATCGGCGCAGCGCTCGCCCTGTCCTCCACCGCTATCGTCATGCCGGTGCTGATCGAACAGCGGCGACACCACTCCACCACCGGGCGCGCCACCTTCTCCATCCTGCTGTTCCAGGACCTGGCCGTGGCGCCAATTCTGGTGACCCTGGCGGTCCTCGGCGCCCGCGGGGGCGAGGAGCTGTCGCCCAGGCTGCTGCTCGCCTTCGCCCCGGCCGTCCTTGGCATGGTGGGGCTGGTGGCCTTTGGCCGGCTCCTGCTCCGGCCCCTGCTGAGATCGGTGGCCCGGGCCAAGAGCGAGGAGCTCTTCATGGCCGCCTGCCTGCTGGTGGTGATCGGCGCGGGCCTGGTCAGCGCCCTGACGGGGCTGTCCATGGCGCTGGGCGCCTTCATCGCCGGCCTGCTGCTGGCTGAGACCGAGTTCCGCCACGAGGTCGAGGTGACCATCGAGCCGTTCAAGGGCCTGCTGCTGGGGCTGTTCTTCCTGTCGGTGGGAATCGGCCTGAACCTGTCTCTGGTCGCCGCTCGGCCGCTGGAGGTCCTGGCATTGGCCGGCGGCCTGCTGCTGGTGAAGGGGGCGGTGATCTTCGCCCTGGCGCGCCTTTCCGGGATGACGGGGCTGGGCGCGATCGAAATCGCCCTGCCCCTGGCCGCCGGCGGCGAGTTCGCCTTCGTCATTCTCGACCAGGCCATGGGTCTGGGAGTCGTCCCTCGGGAGGTCGGCGAGTTCGTGATCGTCTCGGCCACCCTCACTATGGCCCTGGTCCCGGTTCTGGCCTGGCTGGGTCAGAAGGTCGCCCGCCGCGCCCCGCCGCCTTCCGTGGCGGAGTCGCCGGAGGAGGGGGGTGAACCCGCCGGCGTTCTGATCGTGGGCTTTGGCCGGGTCGGACAACTGGTGGGCGATATGCTGACCCGTCACGGGGCCAGCTGGGTCGCGGCCGAGCGCGACCCGCGCCTGGTGGAGCAGGCCCGCCGAAACCGGCTGCCCTGTTTCTTCGGCGACGCCGCCCGCAGCGAATTTCTCATGCGCTGCGGTCTGGGGGAGGCCCGCGCCCTGGTGGTGACCATGGACAATCCCGAGGCCGCAGAGACCGTGGTGGCGGTCGCCCGGCGCATCCGGCCAGACCTGGTCATCGTGGCCCGGGCGCGGGACGCCCGCCACGCCAAGCGGCTCTATGAAATGGGCGCCACCGACGCGGTTCCAGAGACGGTGGAGGCGAGTCTTCAGCTCTCGGAGACGGTGCTGGTCGAGATCGGCGTGCCCATGGGGCTGGTGATCGCCTCGATCCACGAGCGGCGGGATGAGTATCGTCAGGACCTCAATCGTCCTGACTCCCTGGGGGGCCGCGGTCGTCGCGCCCGGGCGACAGACAAGACCTGAATGCAGCCCTGCTGTTCACCGGTCTGCTAAGGCCGGCTCCACTCCTGAGAGAACGTCGTTGCGAATTTCCCCTTCGGGCTGCAACATCATCGCAGTAGAAGGCGCTCAGGCTGAAGCGTTCTCCGGGCGGACGATTTTTTTGGGAACCCTCGTCCGGGATCAGCGTTAGAGCCCCCGACGTCACGCCTTGCGACGTGTCCGGCGCCTTGGCCGGAGGCTCGCAGAACTGGCGTCGTCTCGGCGGAAGGGGGGAAGAGCCCTCGTCGGGATCTAGTTGTGTTTGTCGGCCCGGCGGCCGAAGGGGCGGCGAGAGCCCCCGAGGCATCCCCCTGTGCGGAGGATGCGCGCGCTGGGGTCAAGGGAGGGGGACGACCAGGACTTTCTCGCGAAATTCGACCAATCGGCTGAAGGATTGCGCAAAGGTGTTGCTCTGGCGACACTTTCGCATCCTGTCGGCCTTGCTATAACGCTGCTGGGTCATATGGCCGCAGCAGAGGGCATGAAGAGGGCTCAAATATGAAATTCAAACTCCTGGCAGGGGCCGCAATGGCCGCGGTTTTCGCCGCGTCTGGCGCGTCTGCCCAAGACGCCGGCTGGTACGGCGCGATGGACCTGGGCTACCACTGGCCTGAAGGCATCGAGTCCGGCTCGTCCAACAATGGCCCCGGCGGCGCCCCCTACAACTGGGAATTCAATCAGGACGACGACTGGGCCGGCTTCGCCCGTCTCGGCTATCGCCTGAACCCCAACTGGCGCGTTGAACTCGAAGGCGGCTATCGCCCCGGCGATATCGTCAGCGTCCGTGGCGCTCCCGGCTCGTTCGCCGGCCTCTGCACCCCCGGCGTGGTCCGCACCGCGGCGGCTCCGAACTGCGGCTCGCCGAACGGCGACGTCGAAGCTTGGACCCTCATGGGCAATGTCATCTATGACATCGCTCCGGGCGCGGTCATCAATCCGTTCATCGGCGCCGGCGTCGGCGTCAATCACGTCAAGATGGACGTGGTTGGCCAGTTCGCCACCATGGGCGGCCCCTTCACCGCGGCCAACCCGGCGATCCAGAACCTGACCATCGACGACGATGACACGGCTCTGGCCTACCAGCTCCTGGCCGGTCTGGCCTGGCGCGCGACCGACCGTCTCGACGTCGATCTGACCTACCGCTATCTCGGCGGTTCGGATCTCGACTTCGCGTCGACCGGCAGCGCTTCGGCTCAGCCGGGCGTGTTCTCGGGCGATTACCGCGATCAGTCGGTGACTGTCGGCCTGCGTTACGCCTTCGCTTCGCCGGCCGCTCCGCCCCCGCCGCCCCCGCCGCCCCCGCCTCCGCCGCCCCCCCCGCCGCCGCCCCCGCCGCCTCCGCCGGCGTATGAAGCCCGGCAGTTCGTGGTCTACTTCCCGTTCGATCAGTACATCCTGACGCCGGAAGCTCAGGCCGTGGTCTCCGAGGCGGCTAACTACGCCCAGGGCGGCAACGCCACCCAGGTCGTCGTGATCGGTCACACCGACTCCTCCGGCTCGCCGGCGTACAACGTCCGTCTGTCGGAACGTCGCGCCAAGGCCGTGGCTGACCAGCTGGTCGGCATGGGCGTCAACCAAGGCGCTCTGCAGGTCGACTGGAAGGGTGAGAGCCAACTGGCTGTCCCGACCGGCGACGGCGTGAAAGAGCCTCTGAACCGTCGTTCGACCATCGACATCAACTTCTGATCTCGATTTCGAACCGACTGATCAGTCGATCGATGGGGAGCCCGGCCGCAAGGCCGGGCTCCTTTCGTTTGGGGCCAGATCCACCGGAGTCCCGGCCTTAGCCGAAGATCAGGATCCACACCCCGATCAGGGCGAACGCCAGGGCCGCCAGCCCGCGAATGAGCTTCAACGGCAACCGGCCGGCTGCGGCCTGGCCCACCAGCACCACCGGGGCGTTGGCCAGCATCATGCCAAGCGTCGTGCCCGCGGCGACCTGGATGACATCCTGGAACTGCGCGCCGAGGGCGACCGTGGCCACCTGCGTCTTGTCGCCCATCTCCACCAGGAAGAAGGCCACCGTGGTGGTCCAGAAGATCGACGCGCCTGCACGCGTGACCGGAGCCTCATCGTCCTCCAGCTTGTCGGGGATCAGGGCCCAGGCGGCGAAGGCCAGGAAGAGGGCGCCCAGCACCCAGCGCATCCACGGCCCCTGCAGCCAGGCGGCCGCGACCGCGCCAAGTCCCGCCGCCAGAGCGTGATTGGCGAGGGTGGCGACGAAGATGCCGCCGATGATCGGCCAGGGTCGTCTAAACCGCGCGGCCAGCAGCAGGGCCAGCAGTTGCGTCTTGTCGCCAATCTCGGCGACGGCCACCAGTCCGGTGGAGATGAGGAAGGCTTCCAATGTCATGTCCCGGCGGGGTCGGACGGCATACCTATGGCGATCGACGCCTCCGACCCCGCATGGTCGACGCGCGAACGCCAAAGGTCTTGCCAAGTCGACTGACCGGACGCGCCATGCCCATGGGACTGACGTCCCGCCGGCAAGTGTGTTGACGCGCCCCCCGCTGGAGATACGGGCGGCTACTCCCCAATGACCGGGCCTGTTTAGCGCTCGCCGCGGCAAAGACAAGCCGGGCGCCTTGTGAAAATGCACCGGCGCCGCCCAGCCTCGGACCAATTGTCACAGTCTCGTGAGCCTTGAGGGGGAAGGGGGCCGGAAAGACCAGCAGGATCAGCACCCCGGCTCTTGCCGTTAAGACCTCGTTAACGAAAATCCCTGGGGGCGAACCGCCTCACCCCGTTGACGAGTCATTAGGCACTGTGGGCACATATTGTGGTGCCCAGGGGGTTGGGCGACCACTAGATATAGCGGGTGGGGCGATTTCCGGACATGGGTCCGAAGCCCCTGAAAGTAATAGGTTTTGGCCATGAGCGGCAGTGAAGCGGCGATGTTGAAGGTTTCTGAGGCGGCTTCGGCGGCGCAAAACCGCGCTGAGCGGCCCCAGTTGCAGCTGGTCCGGAAGGTGGAGGTTGATCGCAGTCGCGACGCCCTGCTGACCGATTTCGGCAAGACGACCCTGGAGGACCGGTACCTGCTGGCGGGGGAGTCCTATCAGGACATGTTCGCCCGGGTGGCCACGGCCTTCGCCGACGACGCCGATCACGCTCAGCGCATCTACGACTACATCTCGAACCTCTGGTTCATGCCCTCGACGCCGGTCCTGTCCAACGGCGGCGCCGATCGCGGTCTGCCGATCTCCTGCTTCCTCAACGCGGTCCGCGACAGCCTGGACGGCATCCAGGGGGTCTGGAACGAGAATGTGGCGCTCGCCTCTAACGGCGGCGGCATCGGCACCTATTGGGGCGGCGTCCGCTCCATCGGCGAAAAGGTCAAGGGCGCCGGCCAGACCAGCGGGATCATCCCCTTCATCCGGGTGATGGACTCCCTGACCCTGGCCATCAGCCAGGGTTCGTTGCGCCGGGGCTCGGCGGCCGTCTATCTCGACGTCCACCATCCGGAGATCGAGGAATTCCTCGAGATCCGCAAGCCGTCGGGCGACTTCAACCGCAAGTCGCTGAACCTGCACCACGGCATCAACATCACCGACGAGTTCATGGAGGCCGTCCGCGCCGGCGAACAGTTCGGCCTGCGCTCGCCCAAGACCAATGAGGTGATCCGCGAGGTGGACGCCCGCTCGCTCTGGCAGAAGATCCTCGAGATCCGCCTGCAGACCGGCGAGCCCTATCTGATCTTCTCCGACACCGTGAACCGGGCCATGCCGCAGCATCAGCGCGAGCTGGGCCTCAAGGTCCGCCAGTCGAACCTGTGCTCGGAGATCATGCTGCACACCGGCGTCGATCACCTGGGCAAGGACCGGACCGCCGTCTGCTGTCTGTCCTCGGTGAACGCCGAGAAGTTCCTGGAGTGGCGCGACCATCCGACCTTCATCGAGGACGTCATGCGCTTCCTCGACAATGTGCTGCAGGACTTCATCAGCCGGGCGCCTGGCGAGATGGACAACGCCGTCTACGCCGCCATCCGCGAGCGTTCGGTGGGCCTGGGCCTGATGGGTTTCCACACCTTCCTGCAGGCGCAGAACGTGCCTTTCGAAAGCGCGCTGGCCAAGTCCTGGAACATGCGCCTGTTCAAGCATCTGCGTCGCCATTGTGACGCCGCCAGCCGTAAGCTGGCCGAGGAGCGCGGGCCCTGCCCGGACGCCGCCGAGCGGGGCGTGATGGAGCGCTTCTCCCACAAGCTGGCGATCGCCCCGACCGCGTCCATCTCGATCATCTGCGGCGGCACCAGCGCCGGCATCGAGCCGATCCCGGCCAACATCTATTCCCACAAGACCCTGTCGGGCACCTTCGCCGTCCGGAACCCCTATCTGGAGCGCCTGCTCGAGGAAAAGGGCCTGAACACGCCATCGGTCTGGGACACCATCCTGGAAAACGAGGGCTCGGTGCAGCACCTCGACGGCCTCACTGACGACGAGAAGGACGTGTTCAAGACCGCCTTCGAGATCGATCAGCGCTGGGTGGTCGAACTGGCCGCCGACCGCACGGCCGATATCTGCCAGTCCCAGTCGGTAAACCTGTTCCTGCCGGGCGACGTGGATAAGTGGGACCTGCACATGCTGCACTGGATGGCCTGGGAGCGGGGGTGCAAGTCTCTGTATTACCTGCGCTCCAAGTCGGTGCAGCGGGCCTCGCACGCCGGCGCGGCGGTGGCCGAGCTTGGCCTGCCGGCCATGGCGCCGCCCGAGCACGAGCGCACCGACTACGAGGAATGCCTCGCCTGCCAATAGGCGAGACGTCCACCTGCAAGCCAGACAGGCGCCCCCGTCCCGGGGCGCCTGTTTCCGTTTCAGGACCCAAGCCCCCGCAGCCATCGGCCGCAGGGCGGGAACTCTCAGTATCTTCACGACATTGAGCCTTCATGGAATGGTGTCATGTGAACCTGCAACATGGCGGGGCTGGAGAGGGACCAATGAGACGTTCGGCTGGGATCATCATCGCCATGGGGCTGGGCGGCGCGGCGTGCGCGACCTCCGCCGCGGCTGACGACCGGCTGGCTTCCACCGCCCAATTCACCCACTCGGCCTACGCCCTGATGGACGCGGCCTTCGCCCCCAAGCCGCTGGGCGGCGATCCTGATCCGATCCAGACCCTGATCGATCAGGAGGCCTATGCCGCGGGTCAGGGTCCCGTACGCTGGCGCACCGGCGAAACGTCCCTTTCGGTTTCGGAGAGCGGCGCAGTGGTTGACAGTCTGCGCGTCAGCGTCGGCGGCCCCTTGCGCGGCCCTGGCGGCCTGCCGCTCAATCCGGAGCGCGCCGAGTTCGACGCCCAGGCCTATGAGGTGGCCGTGGTTCGCAATTGGCCCGGCGCCGTCCAGTTCGCCGCCGGCCCCTATGATGTGGACCTCTCTCCCCATGCCGGACTCGGATTTGGCGCCGGCGGCGGTCAGGCCGAGGCCGGCGCCGAGCTGCGGCTGGGCCAGCATCTCGACGGCGCGGTTGAGGACCGACTGAACGCCATGGGCGTCCGGGACGGCGAATCGTTTGGCCAGACGGGCCGCTGGTACGTCTTCGCCGCCGCCAGTGGCCGGGCGGTCGGGTTGAACATGCTCCGCAGCAGCGACGGCTGGGATCAGGGAGGCTGGTCGACTGATGACTCCAGCGCCCTGATCGGCGACGCCCATGTGGGAGTTGGCTGGCGCAAAGGTCCGGTTCAGGCGTCCCTTGGCTACGTCCACCGGGAGGTGAAGGGCCAGCATATGATCTGGGGTCAGGAAACCCGTGACGATCAGGTCGTCGCCCTCTCCTTCGCCATCAAACCTCAGAACTAGCGACTCAAGCCGCTTGCGTCGGGACACTGGGCGATCCCGCATATAGTGGGGTTGTCCGCGTCATTCACAACATCTTGGGTCTGTGCGTCGGTTTGCCTCTTAGCGGGCGGGCTGAGGGCTGGTATGGTCATGACCGATCCCAGCCCTATCGACCCAGGGGAAGTCCTGCCGTGACCGACGCCGCCCACAGCTCTCTGCCCGGACTCCTGACGCCCTCCTTTGCGTACAAGCCCTTCCGCTATCCCTGGGCCTACGACTATTGGAAGAAGCAGCAGCAGGTCCACTGGATGCCCGAAGAGGTGCCCCTGGGCGAGGACGTCAAGGACTGGGCCGCCAAGCTGAACGACAAGGAGCGGGCCCTGCTGACGCAGATCTTCCGCTTCTTCACCCAGTCCGACGTCGAGGTGAACGACAACTACATGGAGCGCTACGGGCGGGTGTTCAAACCGACCGAGGTGAAGATGATGCTGGCCTCGTTCTCCAACATGGAGACGATCCACATCGCCGCCTATGCGCTGCTGCTCGAGACCATCGGCATGCCCGACTCCGAGTTCACCGCCTTCCTGGATTACCAGGAGATGCGCGACAAGCATGACTACATGCAGAAATTCGGCGTCGACTCGAACGCCGACATCGCCCGGACGCTGGCCATGTTCGGCGGCTTCACCGAAGGTCTGCAGCTGTTCGCCAGCTTCGCCATGCTGATGAACTTCCCCCGCCACAACAAGATGAAGGGGATGGGCCAGATCGTCTCCTGGTCGGTGCGCGACGAGAGCCTGCACTGCGAGGGGATCATCCGGCTCTATCACGCCTTCAACGCCGAGACGAAGGTGGTCACCAAGTCGGTGGCCGACGACATCGTCGACTGCTGCAAGACCGTGGTGGGGCTGGAGGACAAGTTCATCGACCTGGCCTTCGAGGCCGGCGAGGTCCAGGGCATGACGCCCGACGACATCAAGGCCTATATCCGCTTCATCGCCGACTGGCGTCTGCGCCAGCTGCACCTGCCCGAGGTCTATGGGGTGAAGGAAAACCCCCTGCCGTGGCTGCAATCCATGCTGTCGGGGGTCGAGCACGCCAACTTCTTCGAGGCCCGCTCCACCGAATATTCCAAAGCCGCCACCAAGGGCCAGTGGCACGGCGACGCTGGCGTCTGGTCGGAGTTCGACCGCCTGCTCAACAAGCGCACCGAAAACACACTGCCGGCGGAGTAGGGCGGCCGCCCGCGCCGCGCTCAACTTCCAGGTCAGGCCGTCGAGAAGGCGGCCTGACCTGGCGGCGCGGCTTCAAGACTCCTCGCGCTCAACGGTTGCCACCGGCCCCTCACTCCGCATACTCCGCGCCAAAGTCGATCAAGGGAGTTGCGCCGTGAGTGAAGGCGAGATTTTTCCGGTGCCTGAGGCCTGGGCGAAGCGCACGCATATGGACGCCGCCGCCTATGAGGCCGCCTGCCAGCGGGCCGAGCAGGACCCCGACGGCTACTGGCGCGACGTGGCCGCGCGCCTGGACTGGTCCAAGCCGTTCACCCAGGTCAAGGACGTCTCGTTCAATGCGTCGGACTTCCGCATCAAGTGGTTCGCCGACGGCGAGCTGAACGTCAGCGTCAACTGCATCGACCGCCACCTGGCGACGCGGCGCGACCAGGTGGCGATCATCTGGGAAAGCGACGACCCCGACGTCTACGACACCCTGACCTATGGCCAGCTGCACGCCGAGGTCTGCCGCATGGCCAATGTGCTGAAGGCCAAGGGCGTCAAGAAGGGCGACCGGGTCACCATCTATCTGCCGATGATCCCGGCCGCGGCCGTGGCCATGCTGGCCTGCTCGCGGATCGGGGCTGTGCATTCGGTGGTGTTCGGCGGTTTTTCCCCTGACAGCCTGGCCGGGCGTATCCAGGACTGCGACTCCCGCATCGTCATCACCGCCGATGAAGGGGTGCGCGGCGGGCGCATCGTCCCGCTGAAGGCCAATGTGGACGAGGCGCTGAAGGCCTGCCCGGACGTCACCGACGTCATCGTCGTCCGCCGCACCAAGGCCGATGTGCCCATGGTCGAGGGCCGCGACGCCTTCTATGGCGAGCTGAAGAAGACCGTCGCCGACACCTGCGATCCCGAGCCGATGAATGCGGAGGACCCGCTGTTCATCCTCTATACCTCCGGCTCGACGGGTAAGCCCAAGGGGGTGCTGCACACCACCGGCGGCTATCTGACCTGGGCGGCCCACACCCATGAGCTGGTGTTCGACTATCGCCCGGGCGAGGTCTTCTGGTGCACCGCCGATGTGGGATGGGTCACCGGCCACTCCTATGTGGTCTATGGGCCGCTCGCCAATGCGGCGACCACGGTGATGTTCGAGGGCGTGCCGACCTATCCGGACAATTCCCGCTTCTGGCAGGTGGTCGACAAGCACAAGGTGGAAATCTTCTACACCGCGCCCACGGCCATCCGCGCCCTTATGCGCGATGGCGACGCGCCGGTGAAAAAGGCGAGCCGGGAGTCCCTGCGCCTGCTCGGCACGGTGGGCGAACCGATCAATCCCGAGGCCTGGCTCTGGTATCACCGGGTGGTGGGCGACGGCCGTTGCCCGGTGGTCGACACCTATTGGCAGACCGAGACCGGCGCCTGTCTGGCCACGCCGCTGCCCGGCGCGACGCCGGCCAAGCCCGGCTCCTGCGCCAAGCCGCTTCCGGGGGTGAAGTTCCAGCTGGTGGACGCCGAGGGCAAGGTGCTGGACGGCGCCACTAGCGGCAATCTCTGCCTCACCGACTCCTGGCCTGGCCAGATGCGCACGGTCTATGGGGACCATGAGCGCTTCATCCAGACCTACTTCACCACCTATCCCGGCAAGTACTTCACCGGCGACGGCTGCCGCCGGGACGAGGACGGTTATTACTGGATCACCGGTCGGGTGGACGACGTGATCAATGTCTCTGGTCACCGCCTTGGCACCGCCGAGATCGAGAGCGCCCTGGTGGGCCATGAGGCGGTCGCCGAGGCCGCCGTGGTCGGCTACCCCCACGACATCAAGGGCCAGGGCATCTACGCCTTCGTCACGCTGAAGTCCGATGTGGAGCTGACCGACATCCTGGCCGCCGATATCAAGGGCTGGGTGCGCCGGGAGATCGGCGCCTTTGCGGCCCTGGACGCCCTGCAGTTCGCGCCCTCCCTGCCCAAGACCCGGTCGGGCAAGATCATGCGCCGCATCCTGCGCAAGATCGCCGAGAACCAGACCGACCAGCTGGGCGACACCTCGACACTCGCTGAGCCCGGCGTGGTGGACGACCTCGTGCAGAATCGCGTCGCGGTTTGAGCCCCGACCTTCCAGGGCCCCTGCGCGGGGCTATCGAGGCCAGGCTCGAAGGCGTCTCTCGCCGTGATCTCGCCGAGCGGGCGGCCCGGGTTTCGGCCGCCTATCGCGGCGGCGCCGGCTCCTCCGGCGTGGTGCTGACCCCGGACGACGCGCTGGCCTATGCGCTCGCCCGTCTGCCGGCCACCTATGCCGCCGACATGGCGGTCTTCTCCGCGGTCGCCGAAGCCTGCCCTGACTTCGCCCCGGCCACCCTGCTGGACGCCGGCGCCGGTCCCGGCACGGCGTCCTGGGCGGCGCTGGAGGTCTGGCCGCAGATCGAGGCGGCCCTGCTGCTGGACGAGAGCGGCCCCTTCCTCGACCTCGCCCGCATCCTTGGCGAGGCCGGACCGCCCGTCCTGGCCGGGGCGGAACGGCGCCGAGCCAATCTGACGGCGGCCCAGGCCGAGGCCTGGCCCCGGGCCGACCTGGTGGTGGCCTCCTATGTGCTCGCCGAAATCCCGCTGCCGGCGCAAGCCGCCCTGGTGGACCGGCTCTGGGCGGCCTGCGAGGAGGTGCTGGTCCTGGTGGAGCCGGGCACGCCGGCTGGCTACCAGCGGATTCTCGCCGCACGCACCCAGCTGATCGAGGCCGGCGCGCGGCTGGCGGGACCTTGTCCGCATGCCCAAGCCTGTCCGCTGACCCAGCCCGACTGGTGCCACTTCGTCCAGCGCCTACCCCGCTCCCGCGATCACCGTCTGGCCAAGGGCGCTGATGCGCCCTTCGAGGACGAGAAGTTCATCTGGCTGGCCGCGACCCGGGACAGCGTCGCGGTGACACCCTTCGAGGCCCGGGTGCTCAGCCCCCCGCGCCAGACCAAGCCCGGCATCGATCTGAAGCTCTGCGTCGACACCGGCGCGCTGGAGCAGCGCTTCGTCCCCCGCCGCGACAAGCCGGCCTTCGCTGTGGCGCGCCGCCTCGACTGGGGTGATGCGATCTGAGGGGCAGCCGTGATCTTCAACTTCATGCTCGCCCTTGTGGCGAGCATCCCTGTCGAGGGCGGGCGCGAGCGTCACGAGGGATCCTGGGCACAAGGCCCAGGATGACGACGTGGGGTGGGGGGCGCCTGGTGCGGCTACATCACCCCCAGCTGCTTCAGCACCCGCAGGTGCAGGTCGCGCTCGTGGGAGTGGACGCCCGGCGCGCCAGCCACGACGATGAGCGCCTTCCAGAGCGCCCAGGCCTGACCGCGCAGCCAGGTGTCGTCGTCCAAGCCCAGGCGCTCGCGGAAGGCCTGCCGGCCACCGTCCTCGAGGACGGTCCAGGCAAACGCCAGGTCACAGGCCGGGTCGCCCACCCCGCAGGTCCCGAAGTCGATCACCGCGGCCAGCCGGCCGTTCCGGACCAGCAGATTACCCGGCGCCACGTCCCCGTGGATCCAGACCGGCGGGCGCACCCAGCGTGTGGCCAGCGCCGCCTCCCAGAGGGCGAGCGCCGCGGCGCCGTCGATCTGGTCGCCGAGCGTCCGCACCGCGGCCTGGGTCTGACCGTCATAGATTGCGGGGTCGCCGCCCCGGTGGAAGTTGTGCGGGCCGGCGGCCGGGCCGTCTGAGGTGTCGATGGCGTGCAGCGCCAGCAGAAAATCCGACAGGTCCTCGGCGAGGCGTCCGTGGTCTAGGCTGCCTGCGGCGGCGACGGTTTCCCCCTCGATCCAGGCGCATATCGACCAGGGGAAGGGATAGCCATGGCCGGGCGCGCCTGTGGCCACGGGCGCCGGAATCGGCAGGGGGAGCTGTGCGGCGAGTCTCGGCAGCCAGGTCTGCTCCTTCTCCACCTGGGCGAGGTAGTGATCTGCGGCCGGCATGCGGACCAGCAGGGCGTCCCCCAGGCGGAAGGTGCGGTTGTCCCAGCCCCCGGGTCTGACCCGGGTGATGGGAAGGTCCGCCCACTGGGGAAACTGGTCGGCCACCAGGGCGCTGACCGTCGCCTCGTCCACCTTGACCCGTTCGACCATCGAGTCTCCCCAGCTCTTCCTTCAGGCCTTCCCCTGCGTCAGGGTTGAAGCCCCTGATCGGTGCGGTCCATGGTCCGCTCCATTGTTTTCGCCCATTCAAGACACATAAGGGAGGGCCATATGCCCATCAGCCGCGAAGTCCATCTCATCACCCGCCCGAACGGCATGCCGCAGGAGGGCGAGTTCGAGATCGTCGAGACCAACGTGCCCGACGCCGCCGACGGCCAGGTGCTGGTCCAGAATCTCTACATGTCGGTGGACCCGGCCATGCGCCCGCGGTTGACCTCCGGCCAGGCCCTGAACGAGGCCATGATGGGCGGGGCGCTGGGCCGCGTCGTGCAATCCAAGAGCCCGGACTTCGCCGTCGGCGACCTGGTGAACAACCGCCTGGGCTTCCGCGAGTACTTTCTTTCTGACGCCAAGGGCCTGTCCAAGCTGACCCCGGCCGAGGGCCTGCCGCTCACCGTCCACATGCATGCGCTGGGCATGACCGGCTTCACGGCTTACGGCGGCCTGCTGTTCATCGGCGCGATGAAGGAGGGCGAGCAGGTGTTTGTCTCCACCGCGGCCGGCGCCGTGGGCTCCATCGCCGCCCAGATCGCCAAGATCAGAGGCGGCTACGTGGTCGGCTCGACTGGCTCGGACGACAAGGCCGCCTGGCTGCGGGACGAGATCGGCCTGGACGCGGTAATCAACTACAAGACGCAACCCATCCGCCAAGCCCTGGAAGAGGCCACGCCCAAGGGCATCGACGTCTATTTCGAGAATGTCGGCGGCGAGCATCTGGAAGCGGCGCTTCGCCGGATGAACACGCTGGGCCGCATCGCCGTGTGCGGCATGATCTCGGGCTATAACGAGGGCCAGGCGCCGGTGCGGAACCTGTCCAACATCATCTATTCGCGGGTGATGCTGCGGGGCTTTGTCGGCGCCGACTTCATGCACCTGCAGCCCGACTTCCAGCGCGACATGGCCGCTTGGCTGCGCGAGGGCAAGATCAAGTACCAGGAGACGGTGATGGACGGCATCACGTCCGCGCCCAAGGCCCTGATCGGTCTGCTGGAAGGCGCCAATTCCGGCAAGATGCTGGTCAAGCTGGCGGACTAGGCGCGCCTGGGACGAAGACGGGCTCAGGACCCGGCAGGTCCTGAGCCCCGACCTTCCGCCGGGGTTTAGCCCCAGGGGCCGTCCTTCGACCGCCGCGTGATCGGCACCGCGGTGCCCACGGCGCGGGCCGCCCGCTGGACGGGCGCGGCGACCTTGCCGGCCATGTCCATCAGGGCCTTCACCCGGTTCTGGGTGGCCGGGTGGGTGGAGAACAGGTTGTCGGCCCCACGCCCCGACAGGGGGTTGATGATGAACATCTGGCCCGTGGCCGGATTGCGCTCAGCCGGCAGGTTCACCGTGCCGCGGGCATAGTGCTCGATCTTCTGCAGAGCGTCGGCCAGGGCCTCCGGGTCGCCGCAGATCTCGGCCCCGCCGCGGTCGGCCTCGTACTCCCGCGCCCGGCTGATAGCCATCTGCACCAGGCTGGCGGCCATGGGCGCCAGGATCATCAGCGCGATGGTCCCGATGATTCCGCCCGGCCGTTCCCGGTCATTGCCGCCAAAGAACAGGGCGAAGTTGGCCAGGGCCGAGATGGCGCCGGCCACGGTGGCGGTCACCGTCATGGTCAGGGTGTCGCGGTTCTTCACATGGGCCAGTTCGTGGGCCATCACGCCGCGCACCTCGCGGCGATCCAGCATCCGCAACAGTCCCTGGGTGGCTGCGACCGCGGCGTTCTCCGGATTTCGGCCTGTGGCGAAGGCGTTGGGCTGGTCCGTGGCCATCACATAGACCTTGGGCCGGGGCATGCCGGCGCCGTCGGCCATGTCGAACACATCGCGCACATAGTTGCGGATCAGGGCCTCAGGGTGGGTCTCATCCACCGGCTGGGCCCCGTGCATCTTCAGCACGATCTTGTCGGAGTTCCAGTAGCTGAACAGGTTCATGCCCCCGGCCAGGACGAGCGCGATCAGCATGCCGCTGGCGCCGCCGATCATGAAACCGATCCCCATGAACAGGGCGGTCAGGGCGGCCAGGAGGGTGAAGGTTCTCAGGTGGTTGTGCATCTTGCGTTCAGCAGTTGTTCCAGGCGCCAGATATGGGGAGGCTCACGGGATTTGCGCAAGATCGGTGTGCGATCTGGCATCTCGAAACCGTCGCCAAGCGGCGCTATGATCGCCCATGACAACGACGAACGATCCCGCCGCCATCGTCGCGCGGCTCTCCGAGGAATATCTCACCTCGGTCAAGGCCCTGCGGGGCGCCCTGCAACGCTTTCTGGACGAGGGTGAGATCCCCGATCCCGCCCTGCGGGCGGAAGGCGCCTTCACCTATCCGGAGCTTCGGCTCAGCTGGCCCCGGGGCGAGGCCTTTCCGCGGCTCGCCAGAGCCTATGCCCGGCTTTCGGCGCCCGGCGACTACGCCGTCACAGTGACGCGGCCCGACCTGTTCGGCGACTATCTGGTCGAGCAGCTGACCCTGTTGATGAGCGACTTCAATGTCGCGGTGGAGGTGGGGCGCTCAGCCCAGGAAATCCCGTTCCCCTATGTTCTGGACGGCACGGTCGATCTCGCCAAGGCCGATGTGGGCGCCGCCGAGATCGCCCGCCACTTCCCCACCACCGAGCTCGCCCATATCGGCGACGAGATCGCCGATGGCTTCTGGACGCCCGCCCTGGAGGAGGCCCGGCCGCTGGCCCTGTTCGACGGCCTGCGCACCGACTTCTCCCTGGCGCGGCTGGCCCACTACACCGGCGCGCCGGCCGAACACGTGCAGCCCTACATCCTGTTCACCAACTACCACCGCTATGTGGACGAGTTCGTCGCCTGGGCCTGCGCCCAGCTGAAGGCCGGCGGCCCCTATACCGCCCTGTCCGCGGCCGGGCGGGTCGTGGTGACGGCGGAGACCGAGAACCCTGAGCTGGTGGTGGCCGAAGCCCCCTGGCGGCGTCACCAGATGCCGGCCTACCATCTGATGACCGCCGATGGGCGAGGCGTCACCCTGATCAATATCGGCGTCGGTCCTTCCAACGCCAAGACGATCACCGACCACCTGGCCGTGCTGCGGCCCCAGGCGTGGCTGATGATCGGCCATTGCGGCGGCCTGCGCGGCAGCCAGACCATCGGCGACTATGTGCTGGCCCATGCCTATCTGCGCGACGACCATGTGCTGGACGACGTCCTGCCGCCGGAAATCCCCATCCCGCCCATCGCCGAGGTGCAGGTGGCCATGAACCGGGCCGCCGAGAAGGTGACCGGCGAGGCCGGCGACCTGCTCAAGCGCCGCCTGCGCACCGGCACGGTGGTGACCACCGACGATCGGAACTGGGAGCTGCGATATTCCCTGTCGGCCCTGCGGTTCAACCAGTCCCGGGCCGTGGCCATCGACATGGAAAGCGCCACCATCGCCGCCCAGGGCTACCGGTTCCGGGTGCCCTACGGCACCCTGCTGTGCGTGTCGGACAAGCCCCTGCATGGCGAGATCAAGCTGCCGGGCCAGGCCAACGCCTTCTATGAGCGGGCCATCGGCCAACACCTGCAGATCGGCCTGGCGACGCTCGACCTGCTGCGCGAAGAGGGGCCGCGCCTGCACTCGCGCAAGCTGCGCAGCTTCGACGAGCCTCCCTTCCGCTAGAGCGCTAGGCCGTCAGGAAGCTGACGACGGCCTCGCCCAGCTCCGGCGTGGCGGCCGCGGCCCGGTGGTCGCCGGGCACGATGACCAGTTCGGACTGGGGCAGAAGCTCGGCCAGCTCATGGGGCGAGCCATTGTCGCGGTCGGCGTCGCCGCAGACCACCAGGGTCGGGGTGGGGATCGCGCGGATCTGCGCCTCGGTGGTTTCCTGGAAGGCCGCCAATACGCCAAGCATGGCCTGGGGGTTGAGGCCCATCTCGGCCATCAGGGCCTGGATGAACTTGCCTGCCCGCGGGTCACGGGCGTTCGCCCCATTGCGGATGGAGTCTTCGAACATGGCCGCCCGGGCGCCCGCCGCCATGACCCCTGAGGCGCCCATGCCGCCGAGCGCCATCCGCCGGGGGCGAAGGCCTCCGATCACCGCGCGCACCGAAGTCCGCGCGCCGAGCGAATAGCCCACCAGATCGAAGTCGCTCAGGCCCAGGTGTGCGATCAGAGCGGCCTGATCCCTGGCCAGCACGTCCTGCGGCCAGGCCTGCGCCTCGACCGGCGCGCCCGATTGCCCATGACCGCGCAGGTCGGGCGCGATCACCTGGAAGCCAGCGGCGACCAGCCGATCCGCATGGCCGGGCAGGAACCAGTTCTGCTTTCCGCTGGAGAAGAAGCCATGCAGCAGCACGACCGGGCGGCCAGCGCCGGCGGTGTGGACGGCGATCTCGACGCCGTCGAAGCTCTGGAATCGGGTGGTCTGGGGCTCTGTCATGGGCGCCAGCCTGTGGCGCCGCTGCGCCTTCGTCCAGGCCCTGGATTTCACAGGCCCCTGGGTTTAGAGCCTGCCCATGCAACGACATATGGACTTCGAAGGTATCGAAAACTTCCGCGACTTCGGAGGTTACGACACCGCCTGTGGGCGGGGCCTGCGCTCTGGCCTGCTTTATCGGTCCGCCAACCATGGCCGCGCCACACCTGCCGATCTCGCCCGGCTGCGGGAGCTGGGGATTTCGGTGGTGGTGGACCTGCGCCGGCCGGCCGAACGGGTGCGGGAGCCGTCCCTGCGCCCCGAGGGCTTCATGGCCCATGTGATCGAAAACGACCTGGGGGAGGCGGGCGATCCCTGGCTGGCGGCTCTGAAGGACTCTGACATCAGCGCCGACTTCTTCCGCGCCGACGGGGTCCGGTTCTACCGGGAAGCCCCGTTTGAAGCCCGTCATTTGGACCTGTTTTCGCGCTATTTCCACGCCCTTTCGGCCTCTGAAGGGCCGGTTCTGGTGCATTGCGTGGCGGGCAAGGACCGCACCGGCATGCTGTGCGCGCTCACCCACCACATGGCCGGCGTCCACGACGACGACCTGGTCGCCGACTACCTGCTGACCAATGACGAGACCCGCATCGCGCGGCGGATTCCGTTCATGATGGAGTTCGTCGCCGAGCATGCCGGCCGTGCGCCAACCGAAGAGGCGGTGCGCACCGCGCTCAGCGTCCATCCGGAATATCTGCAGGCCGCCTTCGCCGTCATGCGCGAGCAGTGCGGATCCCTGGACGGCTATCTGGAACAGGCGCTCGGGGTCGATCGCGCCATGCGGGAGGCCATCGCCGAGCGGATCCTGGCCTAGCCCATGCGTCGGGCCGACCGGCTGTTTCAGATCATCCAGATCCTGCGGCGCAGCCGCCGGCCGGTGACCGGTGCGGCCTTGGCCCGGGAGCTCGAGACCTCCCTGCGGACCGTCTATCGGGACATGGCCGATCTGATCGCCCAGCGGGTGCCGATCCGCGGCGAGGCGGGCGTCGGCTATGTCCTGGACGACGGCTTCGACATGCCGCCCCTGATGCTGACGGCGCCGGAGCTGGAGGCGGTGTTGCTGGGCGCCCAATGGGTCGGCGGCCGAGGCGATCCTGACCTGGCTCGGGCGGCCCAGGACGTGGTGGCCAAGATCGCCCAGGTGATCCCGGAGAACCTGCGCCCCTTCGTCAGCTCTTCGCCGCTGACCGCCGCGGGGGGACCCAGCGCGGTCCGTGATGCGCTCGACATGTCCCAGCTGCGCGCCTGCATGCGCGACCAGCGCAAGGTGGTCCTGGACTATGCCGACGAGGCCGGTGCGGTGACGCGACGGGTGATCTGGCCGGTGACGGTGGGCTACTTCGACACCACCCGGGTGATCTGCGCCTGGTGCGAGCTGCGCCAGGCCTTCCGGCACTTCCGCACCGACCGGGTGGTGGCCGCCGAGTTCCTCAGCGAGCGCTATCCTGGCGCCCGAGCCCAGTTGTGGGCCCAGTGGCGGCGCACCCTGCCCGATCACGAGGCGGGTGCGGACTCGGGCGACAAGGCCTGACCGGGATCTGGGGGAACGAGGACAGGCGTCCGGCGATGACCTCCACGTCTGCGCCGGACGCCTTATCGGGACTGAACCTCCGACAAGGTTCAGCGACAAGATTTGCGCTCGGGCGCCGTCTCGGCCTAATCACCTCCCCGTGAAATTTGGCCCACAGGTCGGGCCGTCAGTCGGAGGGCGCCATGCAGAGCTTTCAACCCCCACGCCGGGTCCTGATGGGACCGGGCCCCTCCGACGTCAGCCCCCGCGTGCTGGCGGCCCTGGCGCGGCCGACCATCGGCCACCTGGACCCGGCCTTCCAGGGCCTGATGGAGGAGATCAAGGCGGCGCTCTCGCGGCTGTTCAACGCCCCTGATCACATCTGCGTGCCCCTGTCGGCGCCGGGCACGGCGGGCATGGAATCGGCCCTGATGAACCTGCTGGAGCCCGGCGACCTGGCGGTGATCTGCGTCAATGGCGTGTTCGGAACCCGCATGGTGGACATGGCCGGCCGGGCCGGCGCCGAGGTGATCGCCGTTGAGGACGCCTGGGGGACCCCGGTCAGCCTGGAAAAGGTCGAAGCCGCGCTGTCTGGCCGCCAGGCGAAGGTGCTGGCCTTCGTCCATGCGGAAACCTCCACCGGCGTGCGCAGCGACGCCGCCAGCCTCTGCGCCCTGGCGCGCAAGCATGGGGCGCTGTCCATCGTCGACTGCGTGACCTCGCTGGGCGGCATCGCGGTGGACGCCGCCGCATGGGACGCCGACGTCCTCTATTCCGGCACCCAGAAGTGCCTCTCGGCGCCGCCTGGCCTCTCGCCGGTGGCCTTCTCCAAGCGGGCCGTGGCGGCCATCGCCGCGCGCAAGGAAAAGCCCCGCAACTGGCTGTTCGATATCGGCCTCCTGATGAGCTACTGGGGCGGGGAGGGCGGTCGCACCTATCACCACACCGCCCCGATCAACGCCCTCTATGGCCTGCACGAATCCCTGGTCGCCCTGTTCGAAGAGGGCCAGCAGGCGGCCTTTGTCCGCCACGCCCGGACGCATGAATCCCTGGTGGCTGGTCTGGAGGCCCTGGGCCTTGAGATGCTGGTGGCGCCCGAGCATCGCCTGCCGCAGCTGAACACGGTCAAGGTCCCCGACGGGATCGATGAGGCCGCGGTCCGCGACTATGTCCTGACCCACTGGAACCTGGAGCTCGGGGCGGGCCTGGGTCCGCTGAAGGGCCAGGTCTGGCGGATCGGGCTGATGGGCGCCTCGGCCACACCCTGGCATGTGCGTCTGTGCCTGACGGCTCTGGGCGAGGCCCTGGCGGCCCAGGGTTATCAGGGTGACCGGAGTGCGGCCCTGGCGGCGGCGGACGCTAAGCTCGCCTGATCGCTTTCCAGCGGCGCCATAGGGGGCTATGGCGCAAACATGCGCCGTGTCGTCCAGATCGAAGCCCCCTGGCGGGAGCCGGCCGCGGCCCTCGCGGCCCTGGCTGAGGAGGCCTGGAGCCTCTGCCTGCTGTCGGGCGGCGGGGGCGCGCGCGGGCGTTGGACCTATCTGGCCGCCCGGCCCCTGCGGACCCTCATCGTTCAGGCCGGCGACCCGACGGATCCCTTCGCCGCCCTGGCCGCCCTCATCCCGGCGGGCGAGATGCTGAATGACGGTCCGCCCTTCCAGGGGGGCGTAGCGGGGCTGGCGACCTATGAGCTGGGCGGCCGGGCCCAGGGGCTGGACCTTGCCCCCCACCCGGACTGGCCGCACCTGGCCTGCGCCGTCTATCCCGCCATCCTTGCCTTTGATCATCAGGACCGACGGCTGCTGGCCATCGGCCGGGGCGAGGAGGCCGCCGAGGCGCGGGCCCGGGCCCAAGCCCTTCTGAACGCCCTTGGGGCGGAGCCGCCGGCCCTGGCCGTGCGGTCACGGACCCTGGCTGGGCCGATGACAGCGTCGTCGGGGGCGACCTATGAGGCGGCGGTGGCCGAGGTGGTGAGCCGGATCGCGGCGGGCGAGATCTTCCAGGCCAATGTGGCCCGGCGCTGGACCGGCACGCTGGCTGCCGGCGCTACGCCCTACGACCTGTTCGCCCGGCTGGCCCGGGACTCTGCGGCGCCCTTCGCCGCCTATCTGCGCCTGCCGGGCTTGGCGGTGGTGTCCAACTCGCCGGAGCGGTTCGTGGCCCTGCGGCGCACGGCCGATGGCCTGACGGCTGAGACCCGGCCGATCAAGGGCACGCGGCCGCGGGGCTGCGACGGCGCCCAGGACCAGGTCCTGGCCGCCGAGCTGCTGGCCAGTCCCAAGGACCGGGCCGAGAACCTGATGATTGTCGACCTGATGCGCAATGACCTGGCCAGGGTCTGTCGCCCCGGCAGCGTGAAGGCGCCGGAGCTGTTCGCCATCGAGAGCTTCGCCAACGTCCATCACCTGGTCTCCACCATCACCGGCGTGATGCAGCCGGGGCTGGGCGCGGCCGACCTGCTGGCGGCGACCTTTCCGCCCGGCTCAATCACCGGGGCGCCGAAGATCCAGGCCATGAAGGTGATCGAAGGGCTCGAACCGCCGAGGGGGCCCTACTGCGGCTCGATCTTCTGGGCCGGGGCGGACGGGGCGTTTGATTCCAGTGTGCTGATCCGCACCGCAGCCTGCGTGGAGACGCCGGACGGCTGGCGGCTGGAGGCCGGGGCCGGGGCGGGCCTGGTGGCCGACAGCACGCCCGCCGCCGAGCGTCTGGAGACCGAGGCCAAGATCTCCGCCCTGTTGCGGGCGCTGTCTGCAGATCTGGGGACCACGTCGTGAGCCTGCCCTTGAACGATCGCGGCCTGCTGTTGGGGGATGGGCTGTTCGAGACCCTGCTGGCGGTGGATGGCGTTCCAGCCGACTGGGACGCGCATTTGGCACGCCTGGCCCTGGGATGCGCAGCCCTGGGCCTTCCGGTCCCGGACGAGGCGGACGTCGGTGCGGCCGCCCAGGCGGCCCTGAGCACCGCGGGTCTCGACACTGGCCGAGCAGCCCTGCGGATCACCTGGACCGCGGGCTCCGGGGGGCGGGGCCTTGATCGGCCAGAGCCCTGCGCCCCGGTCCTTTTCGCGACCGCCGCGCCGTCCCCTGCGCCGGCTGGACCCCTGCGTCTGATCACGGCGGCGACCCGGCGCAATGCCGGTTCCATCGCCTCGCGGCACAAGACTCTGTCCTATCTGGACAATGTGCTGGCCAGGCGGGAGGCGACGATGGCCGGCGCCGACGAGGCGGTGATGCTGAACACCAACGGCCATGTGGCCTGCGCGGCGGCGGCCAATCTGTTCTGGGTCGCCGGCGGGCGGCTGGAGACACCGTCTCTGGACTGTGGGGTCTTGGCCGGGATCACCCGGGCGAGGGTGCTGGCCTGGGCCGACGCGGCAGGCATGCCCGCGGCGGAGGTGGCGGTGGGTCACGACGCTCTGGCTGCGGCCGAGGCGGTCTTTGTCACCAACAGCCTGAGCGGCGCCCGGCCAGCTCAGTCCCTGGACGGCCGACCCCTGGCGCGATGGCCGCTATTGGCGGAGCTGTCAGCCACCCTGATCTGATCTGTCAGAGCCCCGGTCAGCAGTCGGTGCAGTTGACCATGTCGAGCTTGCGGGGTCGGAGATAGTATTTCTCCTTGAAGACCATGGCGTTGGGCAGCGCATACTTGATGGCCGAGTTGTAGCTGTAGTTCATCTCGCTCATGATCAGCGTGTCGAAGGGCTCCATGAGGTCGGCGGGCAGGCCGCTCACGGTGGAGCCCTTGCCCAGGGCGCTCAGCCCCTTGCCATGGCTCCACACCACCTTGGGCGAGCCGTTGGCGTCGGCGCGGATGGCGGTCACCCGGGCGCTCATGCCCGAGGCGACGAACGGCGACAGGATTTCCTCGGCGACGGAAAAGGTGTCGCTCAGCTCGGCCTTGGTGGTCAGCGTATCCTGGGCGATCAGGTCGGCGACCACGGCGGTGGCGTGGCCCGCTCGCCGGTCGGCCATCAGCGCCATGGTGACCTCGGCCAGGCCCATATAGAGCAGGATGAGAACCGGGGCGATCAGGGCGAACTCCACCGCCGCCACGCCGCGTCGATCCCGAAGAAAGCGGATCAGGCCCATCAGCACTTGGCTCCCGTCGGCGGGGCGTCGCTGTAGGGCTCGTTGCGGAAGGCCTCCACCGCCGAGACCATGCGCTTGTTGCCTGGCGCATTGACCAGGGCGTTGGAGAGCAGCGGCGTGAAGATCGTCCAGTTGTAATAGGTGCGGACCAGGACGATGTCGGTGGGGCCGCCCGGCGACCAGCAGGTCTTGGTAGGATCAAAATTACCGCCCGTCATGGCCGGGTCGTCCCGCAGACTGGTGAAGTCGGCATAGGTGCGGACATCCACCTGCAGATTGCCGGCGCAGCTCGCGCCCAGCCAGCTCATGCGGGCGCAGACGGCCTTGGCGAACTCGTCCTTGCTGGCGGTCCCCGCCGTCTGCATCGCGCCGGTCCGCAGGGGGCGGGCGGCCGCGGCGGTGGCGCCTTCCAGGGTGGTGGCGACCATGAACACCATGGCCAGTTCCAGCACGCCGAAGATCAGCATCAGCAGGGGACCGGCGATGAAGGCGAACTCCACCGCGGTCGCGCCCTGCCGGGCGCTGGCGAAGCGGCGCAGGGTCTGGATCAGGGGTCTGGCGGCGCGCGGCATTCTGCGGGTCCATCCGGTTTCCGGCGAACCCTAGCCCGTCGAGCCTAAGCGATGCTTAAGCGCTCAGGGGGTGGGGCGCTGCGGGTCATCGGCGCCGATCCGCTCGCACCGGGGCGAGCAGGCGAAGGTGCGGGCCTCGCCGCCGCGGATATAGGAGACCTGGCCATATTCGGGGGCGCTGACCACGATGTCGCGGTCGAACAGGACCCGGCCGGAGGCGTCGGTGACCACCACATTGGTCACCCCATAGCCCTTGCCGATCACCACCAGATCCTGGGGCCCCAGCAGATTGACGTCGGCGATCTTCGGATTGGCCACCACCACATTGCGGGCGGCGCCCGGCAGCCGGACCTTGGCGCCCTGATCGAGCCTGACCGACAGGGACGAGGCCGCCGCGGGCGAGGCGACCAGAAGGCCGATGAGGGCGCAGACGGCGAGGCGGCGCATGGCGGTGTCCAAAAAAACAGAGATCCAGGAACAGAACCTCAGCCTCGGTTGGAATGGTCAAGAAACCCTGAATCCAGCCGACTCGCGCGCGTGCGTGAATCATAAAGGGAAGATGGCGGATTATGGTCGAATTCAGCGTCTTGGTTAACAGATGCTAATAGTAAACACAAGTAAACCAAAAGAAAAATCCATCGAATACTCTCTGATTTACTCGCCATTAAGCCAGCTGCGGCATTGTGACCCTGCAATTCGGGGCGAGCAGACCACCAAGGCCTGATCCCCGATCAATCTGCTCGCCAACAAAGGAGATCGAGCAATGTCGAAGTTCGTCACGCGCTTCCTGAAGGATGAATCCGGCGCCACCGCCATCGAGTACGGCCTGATCGCCGCTCTGATCGCCGTTGTGCTGATCACCGCCCTGAACACCCTGTCGGGCAAGATCGCCGGCACCTTCACCAAGATCGGCACCGCGATGCCGCAATAGGTCATTCGCCGCGCTCAAGCGGCGAAGACAACGACCAGACTTCGGGGGCCGCGGCGGAAACGCCGCGGCCCCTTCTTCATGCGCCCGAGGGCCCTGTCTTCAGGATCGGGAAACCAAGCGTTCACCGGTGGGCGCCAGAGTGCCGCTCCACACCTGCGTTCGATGTCCGCGCCAGAGAGCCCCTGATGATCGCCCAAGCCCAGGCCGTCCTGCTCGTCATCTGCCCGGCCCTGCTGATCGTGGCGGCGCTGAAGGATGTGACCACCTATACGATCCCCAACTGGATCTCCCTGGCCCTGATCGCGGCCTTCTTTCCTACCGCCCTGATCCTTGGCCTGTCCGCGGGCGCCATCGGGCTTCATGCGGCGATCGGCGTCGGCGCCCTGGTCGCCGGCATGGTGATGTTCGCCCTGGGCTGGATCGGCGGCGGCGACGCCAAGGTGTTCGCCGCCTCGGCCCTGTGGCTCGGCTGGCCGGCCTCGGCGACCTTCCTGCTGGTGACCGCCCTGGCCGGCGGGGTCCTCGCGATGACGCTCCTGGCCATGCGTTCGATGCTGCTGCGCCGCTATGTGTCGGCGGGCCCGGCCTGGTTGAGCCGCCTGGCCGAGCCCGGCGAGAATGTGCCCTACGGCCTGGCTATCTGCATCGGCGGCCTGGCCGCCTATCCGGCCAGCACGCTGGTGCGGGCGCTGAGCGCCGGGGCGCCCCTTTAGCGGCTGTTAACCATGGGCGCGCCAAAACGGGCACGCCGCCAGAAGGCGCCAGCAGAAATTGAGTCGCGGCTGATCGCCTGAACCGGCGCGTCGCCATCCCCCTTCAGTGGGAGCGTATCGGGAAGTTCATGGGCGCCGTCCGTATCGCCATCCTGGCCGCCGCCGCCGTCGCCGCCATCCTGCTCGCCTTCATGGTGCGCGGGATGATGACGCCCGGCGCGCCTGCCGAGACCGCCGCTCCGGCGGAGGCCGCCCCCATGGCTCAGGTTCTGGTGGCCAAGCAGGACCTGCCCATCGGAACCCGCATCACCCCGGCGATGATCGGCTGGCAGGCCTGGCCGGTGGAAGCTCTGAACCCCGCCTTCGTCACCGACGGCGCGACCGCGACACCTCCGGCCGAGGGGGCCGACAAGGTCGCCCAGAAGGCCAGCCAGGTGGCCGCCGACACCCTGGGCGCCAGCCCGATGCAGGCCTTTGAAGGCGCCATCGTCCGCGAGGCCATGGCGGCCGGCGAACCCATCATCGCCCGCAAGGTGATCCGGGGCGGCGAGGGCGGCTACATGTCGGTGGTCCTCGCGCCCGGCATGCGCGCAGTCTCCGTGCCGGTCTCGGCCGACACCGCCGCCGGCGGCTTCATCCTGCCCGGCGACCGGGTGGACGTGCTGCAGAGCCGCGAGACCCCTGATGGCTCGGGCCGCGTCACCGAGACCCTCATGCGCAATCTCCGCGTATTGGCCATCGACCAGTCCACCGAGCCGGCCGAGGACGCCAACACCATGATCGGCGCCGTGGTCACCCTGGAGGCGCCGGCGCCGGACGTCGAGGTCCTGGTCCGCGCCAAGGCCGAGGGCGAGATGATCCTGGCCTTACGTCCCTATACCGATGTCGGCGGCCCGGTGGGCCGGGGCGGCTCCGCCGAGCCGCAGACCGTGCGAATTTTCCGCGATGGCGAGATGTCCGAGGTGTCCGTCCGATGAGGATCCCAGGCCTCTCCCTGCTGATCGCCGCCAGCCTGTTGGCGGTTTCCTTCCCCGTCGCAGCCCAGGACCTGGCCGGCGGACGTTCCGATCCCCATCAGGGCTCCACCATCCGGGTCGACCTGGCCGGCGGCGGCGCCACCCAGTCCCTGACCCTGCCCCGGGGCAAGTCGGCGATCATCGAGCTGCCGGTGGACGCCCGTGACGTGCTGGTGACCAATCCCGAGGTGGCTGACGCGGTGCTGCGCTCGCCCCGGCGCATCTATGTGCTGGGCGTGGCGGCCGGCCAGACCGACGCGGTGTTCTTCGACGGCGCCGGACGGCGGATACTGTCCCTCGATATCCGGGTCGACCAGGACACCGGCGCAGTGGCCCAGACCATCAACCGCCTGCTGCCCCGGGCCCGGGTGCGGGTGGACGCCATGAACGACAGCCTGATCCTGTCCGGCGAGGTGATGAGCCTGGCTGACGCCGACAAGGCCGTGCAGATCGCCCGCGCCGCGGTGGCCGAGCCCGATCAGGTGCTCAACATGCTGTCCATCGCCGGCAAGGACCAGGTGATGCTGAAGGTGCGCATCGTCGAGGTGCAGCGCAATGTGATCAAGCAGCTGGGCTTCAACACCAATGCGGTCCTGAACCAGCTGGGCGAGCCGCAGTACATGTTCAGCAACGCCGCCAGCTACGCCATCAATGGCGGCCTGGTGGGCGGCCTGACCGGCGGCTACAAGCTCGACACCACCAAACAGCCGATCATGCAGCGGCCCTGCGGCTGGCCGGACCAGCCCGACGTGCTCTGCGATTATGTGGTTCGTTCCGGCGGCAATTCCGACACCGCCACCGTCAAGGAAGGCCTGGCCGGCGATCCCGGCCTCAACCAGGCCGAGGGCATGATCGAGGCCTTCGAGCGGGTGGGCCTGGTGCGCACCCTGGCCGAGCCCAACTTGACCGCGGTGTCGGGCGAGGCGGCGAAGTTCCTGGCTGGCGGCGAGTTCCCCGTGCCGGTGGGCCAGGATGACGCCGGCCGCGTGACCATCGAATTCAAGCCCTTCGGCGTGGGTCTGGGTTTCACGCCGGTGGTGCTGTCGGGCGGACGCATCTCCCTGAAGATTTCCACCGAGGTCTCTGAGCTGACCAATGAGGGCTCTTTCTCCCTGTCCAACGGGACCGGCGCGCCCCGGCTGGTGATCCCGGCCCTGACCGTGCGCCGGGCCGAGACCATGGTCGAGCTGCCGTCGGGCGGGGCGATGATGATCGCCGGCCTGCTGCGCGAACAGACCAAGCAGGCGATCGATTCCCTGCCGGGCATGATGAACCTGCCGGTCCTGGGCGGCCTGTTCCGGTCCAGGGACTATCTGATGGGGGAGACTGAGCTGGTGGTCATCGTGACGCCCTATCTCGTTCAGCCCACCTCGCCTGACCGCCTGCAGACCCCGGCCGACGGGCTGGAGATCGCCAGCGACCCTGAGACTCTGCTGCTGGGCCGGCTGAACCGCGCCTACAAGGCCAGGCCACAGCCCCCCGGCGCGCCGGCCTATCAGGGCCCCTACGGCTATGTGATCGAGTGAGCGCCGCCATGTCCAAGTCCCTGCGCCATCTCATGCCCCTGATCCTGATCGCCGGTCTGAGCGCCTGCGCCTCTGCGCCGCCCCCGCGGGAGGGGGCGGTGATCGATCCGCGCACGCCGCTCGACCAGTACCGCGCCCAGGTGGTTCCACAGGCCGACGAGGTGCGTCTGGCCATCCACGCCCAGGGGATTTCCGGGCCGCAGGCCGACGCCCTGGCGAGCCTCGTTCAGGCCTGGCGGACGAACGACGGCGGCCCCATCCGCCTGCAGTCGCCGGTGGGCGCGGCGGATTCCGCGTCCGCCTATCGGATGGGCGAGAGCGTGCGGGCCTTCCTGATCTCGCAAGGCGTGCCCTACAGCGACATTCAGGTGGCGGGCTATGACGCCGCTGGCCAGGCCAGCGCGCCGATGGTGGTGGGCTATGAGCGCTATGTGGCGCAGGTTCCCCGCTGCGGTCAGGCCTGGGACAACCTCACCAGCACCTCGGCCAACGCCGCCTCGGCCAATTTCGGCTGCTCGGTGAACGCCAATTTCGCCGCTCAGCTGGCCAATCCCGGCGACCTCGTCCGGCCCCGGGACATGGACCCGTCGGATGCGGCCCGCCGCGCCGAGGTTCTGACCAGGTATCGCATTGGCGAACCCACCGCGACCAAGGCCGACGAGCAGGCCAAGGGCGCCCTGTCCCAGGCGGTTCAGTAGGTGGCCATGCGCACTCAGAGCGGACATGACCCCTTCGACCTCGCCTTCGAGGCCGACGACGACTTCGGGCCGGCGCGGGACGACGGCTGGCGCAGCGCTGGCGAGACCGGCGGGCGGAGCGGGGCGGCGGTCGATCCCTTCGCCGACCTGGCGCCGGCTGCCCCGCGGGCGCGTCCGGCGCCTGATCCGTTCGAGGATGACTACGAGGCCCCCCGCGCCGCGCCCGCCGCTGCGCCTGCCGAACCGAACCCCGTCCACGAGATGATGGCCACGGCCGAGGCCGCCTTCGGCGACTCGACCCTGCCGCGGATCACCATCCACGCCTTCACCGAACGCGATCGAACCGCCGACGTCATCGAGCACGCCGCCAAGGACCGGCGGATGGAGCGGGCCAGCGTCACGGTCCGCGAGGGCGGTTTGGCCGCCGCCGTGGCCGCCTATCAGAACCAGCCCACCCCGCCCTTGCTGGTGGTGGAGTGCGGTGAGAGCGCCGAGCGGCTGCTGGCCCATCTCGACCAGCTGGCCGAGGTCTGCGATCCCGGCTCCAAGGTCGTAGTGATCGGGGCTGCGAACGACATCGCCCTCTATCGCGAGCTGATGCGCCGCGGCGTCAGTGAGTATCTGGTCCCGCCGTTCAAGCCCTTGCAGTTCGTCCGCTCGCTGTGCGGCCTCTATGCCGATCCGAGCGCCCCCTTCGTCGGGCGGCAGATCGCGTTCTGCGGGGCCAAGGGTGGGGTGGGCGTCTCGACCATCGCGCACAATGTGGCCTACGCCATCACCGAGCGTCTGGCGGCCAATGCGGTGCTGGTGGATCTCGACCTGCCGTTCGGCACAGCCGGCCTCGACTTCAACCAGGATCCCCTGCAGGGGGTGGCCGACGCCCTGGGGGAGCCGGACCGTCTCGATCCCGTCCTGATGGACCGCATGATGGCGCGCTGCAGCGAGCGGCTCAGCCTGTTCGCCGCCCCGGCGACCCTGGACCAGGACTACGACATCTCGGCGGAGGCCTTCGAGGAGGTCACCCAGAAGATCCGCGGCGCCGCGCCGTTCGTGGTGCTCGACCTGCCGCACGTCTGGACCGCCTGGAAGCGGCGTATCCTGCTGTCGTCGGATGATCTGGTGATCGTCGCCGAGCCGGACCTCGCCTCCCTGCGCAACGCCAAGAACCTGGTGGACCTGGTGCGTCGCGCCAGGCCCAACGACGCTCCGCCCCGGCTGGTGCTGAACCAGGTGGGCGTGCCCGGTCGCCCGGAGATTCCGGTCAAGGACTTCGGCGAGGCCCTGAACCTGACGCCGGCCCTGATCCTGCCCTTCGAGCCCAAGCTGTTTGGCCAGGCGGCCAATAACGGCCAGATGCTGGCCGAGGTGGCGCCCCGGTCCAAGACCGCCGAGGCGCTCAATGAGCTGGCCCAGCAGATCAGCCGCCGTGAGCCGCCGGTGGCGCAGAAGTCCTCGCTGCTGGCCAGCCTGTTCCGGCGGAAATAGCCATGTTCGGAAAGCGCGCCGCCGACGCTGAGGCTCCCCCGACCCGCGCCCCGCAGGCGCGCCCGGCGGCCCCCTCGGCTGCGCCCCCGCCGGCCGACAAGGCCGCCGCCCCCATCGCCACCCGGCCGCAACGGGCCGAACCGCCGCCGCCGGAACCGCAGCGGGCCAGGGCCGAAGGCCCCAAGGCCGCCAAGGGTGACGGCCCCAAGGCCACCAGCGGCTTCGAACAGCTGCGCGCCGCCCAAGGGCCCGCCCCGGCCACCCAGGTGGTGCGCGAGCAGTCGGACTACTATCACGCCACCAAGACGACGATCTTCAACGCCCTGATCAATACGATCGACCTGGCGCAGCTG
This sequence comes from Caulobacteraceae bacterium, assembly GCA_027489335.1. Lineage (GTDB taxonomy): Bacteria > Pseudomonadota > Alphaproteobacteria > Caulobacterales > Caulobacteraceae > Phenylobacterium. The sequence continues at coordinate 91,431 of JAIXZX010000005.1, forward strand.
GCACAGCTGGACGTCAAGGCGGCGGCCGAGGAGATCCGCGACATCGTCGCCGAGCTGGTGGCGATCAAGAACGTCTCCATGTCGATCTCCGAGCAGGAGACCCTGGTCCAGGACATCATCAATGATGTGCTGGGCTATGGCCCGCTGGAGCCCCTGCTCGCCCGGGACGACATCGCCGACATCATGGTCAATGGGGCCGCGCGGGTCTTCATCGAGGTCGGCGGCAAGGTGCAGCTGACCAATGTGCGGTTCCGTGACAACGCCCAGCTGATGAACATCTGTCAGCGGATCGTCAGCCAGGTTGGCCGCCGTGTCGACGAAAGCTCGCCGATCTGCGACGCCCGCCTGCCCGACGGCAGCCGGGTGAACGTCATCGCCCCGCCGCTGGCCCTCGACGGTCCCACGCTCACCATCCGGAAATTCCGGAAGGACAAGCTGACCATGAAGGACCTGGTGGAGTACGACTCCATCACCCCGGAAGGCGCCCGGGTCCTGGGGGTCATTGGCGCCTGCCGCTGCAACATCCTGATCTCCGGCGGCACGGGCTCGGGCAAGACGACCCTGCTCAACACCCTGACGGCCTTCATTGACCCCACCGAGCGGGTCGTCACCTGCGAAGACGCCGCCGAGCTGCAGCTCCAGCAGCCCCATGTGGTGCGCCTGGAGACCCGCCCGCCGAACCTGGAGGGCCAGGGCCAGATCACCATGCGCGATCTGGTGAAGAACTGCCTGCGGATGCGCCCCGAACGGATCATCGTCGGCGAGGTGCGCGGGCCTGAGGCCTTCGACCTGCTGCAGGCCATGAACACCGGCCATGACGGCTCTATGGGCACCCTGCACGCCAACAGCCCGCGCGAGGCGGTCAGCCGCCTGGAATCCATGATCACCATGGGCGGCTATGGCCTGCCTTCGCGGACCATCCGGGAAATGATCGTCGGCTCCATCGATGTCATCATCCAGGCGGCCCGCCTGCGGGATGGTTCGCGGCGGATCACCCACATCACCGAGGTCGTGGGCCTCGAGGGTGATGTGATCATCACCCAGGACCTGATGCTCTACGAGATCACCGGCGAGGACGCCGAGGGCCGGGTGGTCGGGCGCCACCGGTCCACCGGCATCGCCCGCCCGAGGTTCTGGGACCGCGCCCGCTACTATGGGCTTGAGCGGGAACTGGCCGAGGCCCTGGACGCGGCCGAATGAGCCCGACCCTCGTCTCCATCCTGGCCGCTGTGCTGGCCTTCGTCGCCGTGGCGGGGTTCGGCTTCGTCCTGGTGGGGCAGTCGCCGGGCCAGGCCCGGGCGGCGCGGCGCACCCAGGCCATGCTGGGCCGCGAGACCCGCGAGGCCAAGGCCCGTCGGGGCGGCTCCAATGTTCAGGACCAGCGTCGCAAGCAGATCCTCGAAAGCCTGAAGGAACAGGACCGGGCCCAGCGCAAGGCCTCCCTGTCGGTCAAGGCGCGCCTGCAGCAGACCGGGCTTGGCACTACGGTGCGCACCTTCTGGATCATCAGCGCCGGGCTGGGGGTTTCGGTCTTCCTGCTGACGGTCACCCTGGGCCAGCCGGCCTATCTGGCCCTGGGACTGGGATTCGCTGCAGGGCTTGGCCTGCCGCGCTGGATCGTCTCGATCCTGGCCGCCCGGCGGATCAAGAAGTTCGTCGAGTCCTTTCCCGACGCCATGGACATCATCGTGCGCGGCATCAAGTCGGGCTTGCCGGTCAATGACAGCCTGCGGGTGATCGGCGCCGAGGCGCCCGAGCCGCTAGCCGCGGAGTTCCGTTATCTGACCGAGAACACCGGCATGGGCGTCTCCATCGATCAGGCGATCGACCGCATGTACGAGCGCATGCCGGCCCAGGAGGTGCGATTTTTCGGTATCGTCCTGGCCATTCAGCAGAAGACCGGCGGCAACCTGGCCGAGGCGCTGGGCAATCTCTCGACGGTCATCCGCGCCCGGAAGCTGATGCGCGAGAAGATCAAGGCCCTGTCCGGCGAGGCGGTGGCCTCGGCCTTCATCATCGGCTCCCTGCCGCCTGCGGTGGTGGTGATGATCAGCCTGATGGCCCCGGAATACATGGCGCCCCTGTTCGTCGATCCCCGGGGCCGCATCATCCTGCTGGGCGGGGTGCTGCTGATGGCGCTGGGCATCTGGGTCATGCGCCGCATGATCAGCTTCAAGATCTGAGGGCGCCGTGGATCTGAGCGCCTTCACCAATCCGGCCAACATCCTGACGGTGTTCGTGGCGATAGCCACCTTCGCCACCCTGGTGACCCTGGCCGCGCCGCTGATGCGCACCAACAATCTGGAGGCCCGGCTGAAGTCGGTGTCCACCCGGCGGGAGGAGCTGCGGCGCAAGTCGCGCGAAGCCCTGGCGGCCTCCAAGGGCGGCACCCTGCGCCAGACCGACGAGGGGCTTTACAAGCGCGTGGTCGACCGCCTGCAGCTGTCGCGGCTGCTGGAAGACCCCAAGGTGGTGGACAAGCTGGCCCAGGCCGGCTTCCGCGGGCCTCGGCCGGTCAGCACCTTCTACTTCTTCCGCTTCGTCCTGCCCTTCGCCTTCGCCGCCTCGGTGGCCTTCTACCTGTTCGTGATCAATGACTTCGGCCTCAGCGGCATGAACCGGCTGGCCGCCATCGTGGTCGGTCTGACGCTCGGCTACTACGCGCCCAACATCTACATCAGCAACATCGCCCAGAAGCGTCGGGAGTCCATCGTCGGGGCCTTCCCCGATGCGCTCGACCTGCTGCTGATCTGCGTGGAATCGGGCATGTCGATCGAGGCGGCCATCCAGAAGGTCAGCCAGGAGATCGGCGGCTCGTCGATCGAGCTGGCCGAGGAGATGACCCTGCTCACCGCCGAGCTCTCCTACCTGCCTGAGCGTCGTCAGGCCTATGAGGGTCTGTCGCGGCGGACTAACCATCCGGGCATCAAATCGGTGACTACGGCCATGATCCAGGCTGAACGCTATGGCACGCCGCTGGGCGCGGCCCTGCGGGTGATGGCCAAAGAGAACCGCGACCTGCGCCTGGCCTCGGCGGAAAAGAAGGCGGCCCAGCTGCCGGCCAAGCTGACCGTGCCGATGATCGTGTTCTTCCTGCCGGTGCTGTTCCTGGTGATCCTGGGTCCCGCTGTCCTGCGGGTCATGGACATGATGGGACCCGGCGCCTCCTAGGGGCGCGGCCCGAGATCGGCGCAGACCTGTCCGGCTACTGGACCGAACCCACCGAATCCCAGGAGCGGCCCGCCCCCCCGGCGGCGGTCTGGCTGGCGCTTCTCAGATAGGCCAGGTTGTTGGCCACCAGTTGCGGCGGCAGGTCCTGGCGGGCCAGGGCCTCGGCTTCGGCCATGCGCCCCTGAAGGCCCAGGATCAGGGCCAGGTTCTGGCGGGTGACCGCCGTGGCGCCGGGCAGGGCGGCAGCCTGGCGTAGCAGGGCTTCGGCCTCGGCGGCCTGGCCGCGAGCGGCCTGGAACATGGCGAGGTTGGAGAGGACCGCCGGGTTGTCCGGCGCGAGCTGAACAGCGCGGCGGTGGGCGGTCAGGGCTTCGACGTCGCGCTGGGCCTGCTCATAGGCCATGGCCAGCAGGAAGGGCGCCCGCCAGTCGCCGGGCGCCAGCGTCTGGGCCTGCAGGGCCGGCGCTACGCCATAGAAACCCTGGCCCCGGGCCAGTTGGGCGCGGGCCAGCTCCAGCAGCACCTCGACATTGTCCGGCGCCAGGACCGCCATACGCTGGACCGCCGCAGCCGCCTCTTCGGTCTGGCCGAGACCTCGCAGGGCGCGGGCGAGGCCGAGGCCGGCCTCCAGGTCGGTGGGATCGATATTGGCTTCCCGCGCCCAGAAGGCCGCCCGCGCCAGGGGATCGAGCCCCCCGGCCAGGGCGCGTTCCTGGGACGAGGCCTTGCGCGCTGTCGCGGGTGCCGGCTCCGCCGCCGGCGCTTCAGGGGGCGCGGCCTCCTGGGGTTTGGTCCGGAACGAGAAGGCCGCAGCCGGGGAGGCGCCGACCAGACCGAGCGCGAGGGCGGTTGCGGCGAGGACCGACATGCGACACATGACCAGGGTAGCCTCCAGAGGTTCCGGCTCAGACTGGACCGGTCGCCTTAAAGGAAGCGTTAAGCATAAGCCGAAGGGCCAGCCGCCATGTCCGACCTGATCCTGGACGCCGCAGACGGCGTCATCGTCCCCGTCCATCTCCTGCGCGACGCCGATGTGGAGTCCGCCCTCGGCGCCCTGGGCGAGCAGGGTCGGGGCCTGGCGGCGGCGCAGGAGTTCAAGGGCAAGGCCGGCCAGGTCCTGCTGGTGCCGGACGCCGCCGGCGCCCTGGAGCGGGTGCTCTATGGTGTGGGCCAGGGAAAGGCGTCCGCCGTCCGCGCCCTGGCGGCCAAGCTGCCCCGCGGGATCTATGAGATCGTGCGCAAACCCGACGACATCACCGCCGACGAGGCGGCCCTGGCCTTCGCTCTCGGGAGCTACCGGTTCGACCGCTACAAGAAGAAGCCCGATGAGCGCCCGCGGTTGCTGGCCCGGGGCGCCGATGTGGCCGCCGTCCACGCCATGGCGCACGCCTGTTCGCTTGCCCGGGACATGATCAACACCCCGCCCAACGACATGGGCCCGCTGCAGATCGAGACGATCGCGCGGGAGATCGCCGAGCAGCACGGCGCCGCGATCACTGTGGTCACCGGGGAGGGCCTGCTGGAGGCCAACTATCCCGCCGTCCATGCGGTGGGTCGCGCTGCGGCCCCTGGTCGCGAGCCCCGCATGATCGAGATGACCTGGGGCCGCGAAGGCGACCCCGTGGTGGCGATCATCGGCAAGGGCGTGGTGTTCGATACGGGCGGCCTGGACATCAAGCCGTCGGCCGGCATGCGGTTGATGAAAAAGGACATGGGCGGCGCCGCCCATGCCCTTGCCCTGGCCCGGATGGTTATGTCCGCGGGCCTACCCGTACGCCTGCTGGTGCTGACGCCCACGGTGGAGAACGCCATTTCCGGCGACGCCATGCGCCCGGGCGATGTGCTCGATTCCCGCAAGGGCCTGACCATCGAGGTGGGCAACACCGACGCCGAGGGCCGGTTGATCCTGGCCGACGCCCTGACCCGGGCCTCCGAATTCTCGCCGGACCTGACCATCGACCTGGCCACCCTGACCGGGGCGGCGCGGGTGGCGCTGGGGCCTCAGCTGCCGCCCTTCATGACCGATGACGAGGCCCTGGCCGTGGCGATCATGGCGGCGTCGGAGGCGACTGAGGACCCCCTGTGGCGGCTGCCCCTGTGGAAGGGTTATGCCGAGGCCCTGGAGAGCGACGTCGCCGACCTGAAGAATGATCCCGACGCCTGGGCCCAGGCCGGCGCGGTGACGGCGGGTCTGTTCCTGCAGCGGTTCGCCCCGGAGGGGGCCTGGGTCCATCTGGACATCTTCGCCTGGAATCCGAAGGGGCGGCCCGGCTATCCGGCCGGCGGCGAGGTGATGGCCATCCGCGCCCTCTTCCGCCTGCTGCAGGACCGTTACGGGTGAGCCGCGATCCTCGCCTGACGCTCGCCCGTCCTGACCTCGCCGCCGCCGGCCTCGAAGGCGTGGCGCCCGCTGCTCGCTACGGGCCGACGGCGCCTCGGGCCTGCCGCGTCGCCGCCGCTGCGATCCGCACCGCGCCATCCCCCGGCGCCGGACAGGCCGACCAGCTGCTGCTGGGGGAAATCTTCGACGTGCTGGAGGCGGCCGACGGCTTCGCCTGGGGCCAAGCGCGCCGGGACGGCTATGTGGGCTATGTCGCCCTGGAGGCCCTGGGTGAGCCGACAGCGCCCACCCACCGGGTCTCATCCCTGCGGACCTACGGGTTCGAGCGTCCCAGCATCAAGTCGCCGGCCCTTGGCCCCTACAGCCTCAACGCCCTGGTCAGCGCCGTGGAGGTGGAGGGCCGCTTCGTCCGCGACGTCGGGGGCGCCTGGTTCGTGGACCGTCACCTGGCGCCAGTGGGCCTGGATTTCGCCCTTGATCCGGCGGGCGTGGCTGAGCAGCATCTGGGGACGCCCTATCTGTGGGGCGGGCGCGAGAGCCTGGGCCTCGACTGTTCGGGGCTGGTGATGCAGGCCCTGCTGGCCTGCGGCCGAGCCTGTCCCCGGGACACCGACCAGCAGGAGCAGACCTTCTTCCAGGACGCCGATCCAGCGGCCCTGCGGCGAGGGGACCTGGTGTTCTGGAAGGGCCACGTGGCGATGATGCTGGACGCCGAGCACATCATCCACGCCAACGCCCACCACATGGCCGTGGCGGTGGAGCCGCTGAACACAGCCATCGCCCGGATCGAGGCCGCCGGCTCCGGCGAACCCACCAGCTACCGTCGGCCCTGAACCCGATTTGAGCGTCAGCCAAAGAAAAAGCCCGGCGCGAGCCGGGCTTGATCTTGTGTGGCTATGCGCCCGCTCAGGTGGCGGCGGGCGCCTCGGCCTCGGCGGCCGGGGCTTCAGCCGGAGCCTCGCCCTCAGCGGCGGGGGCTTCCTCGCCCTCGACCGGAGCTTCGCCTTCCGCGGCCGGTTCGGCTGCGGGGGCCGGCGCCGGGAACGGAATGGAGCCGCCCATGGAGTGCAGGTAGGCGACCACGTTGATCAGCTCCTCGCGGCGCTTCAGGCCGACGAAGGTCATCTTGGTGCCGGCGATGTGCCGCTGAGGCGCTTCAAGGAACTGGCCGAGTTCTTCGTGCGTCCAGACCGGGTTGGCCGCGGCGAACTCGGTGAAGGCGCCAGAATAGGAATAGCCGGCGTGAGACGCCGGTCGCAGGCCCACAACGCCCCACAGGTTGGGGCCGGTGCCGTTGGCGCCGCCCTGGGCGATGGAGTGGCAGCTGACGCACTTGGCGAAGCTGGCTTCGCCGGCCGCCACGTCGGCGATCGGCAGAACCGTGCCCCAGTCGATGGGGGCTTCAGCCGGCGCGCCGCCGCCCGTGTCCTCAGGGATCGCGATCGCATAGCCCGGAGTTTCGGGGGCGTGAGGGGCGAAGACGATGGCGGAGGCTTCACGAAGGCCAACTACCGCCAAGCCCGTCGCCAGCACAGCGCCGGCGACCTTGTTGAACGTAAGGTCGCTCATAGTCTTAGATTCGGCCCTTTCTCAGGCCGGTCGTCGAAACCGGCATACGCGCGGGAATCTCCCGCCCCTTATTGCGCCCGCGTCTCTTACACGCTACCGGCGCTCGTGCAACCAGCCAGTTGGTCGCTCCCCCCTGCAAGCGCCACGGCCCACAGGCTTCCATCGAATCATGACGCCCATCGTCCTCATTCCCGCCCGCATGGCCGCCACCCGACTGCCCGGCAAGCCCCTGGCCGACATAGAGGGCATACCGATGATCGTCCGCGTGCTGCGCCAGGCGCAGGCCGCCGGGATCGGCCCTGTGGCCGTGGCGGCAGGCGACCCGGAGATCGTCGCGGCGGTGGAGGCGGCGGGCGGTCGGGCGGTGCTGACCGATCCCGATCTGCCCTCGGGCTCTGACCGCATCCTGCGGGCGCTGGAGGTCCTCGACCCCCAGGGACATCACGACGTGGTCATCAATCTGCAGGGCGATATTCCCTTCGTCGCGCCCCAGGTGGTGGCCGACTGCGCCGACCTGTTGGCCAAAGAACCCGGCTGCGACATCTCCACCATCGTGGTGGCCGACAGCGACATCGCCGAGCGGTCCAATCCCGACATCCCCAAGGCGGTGCTGGCCATGGCGCCGGGCGGCCGCGCGGGCCGGGCGCTCTATTTCACCCGCTCGACCCTCTATGGAGACGGGCCGGTCTGGCTGCATCACGGGGTCTATGGCTACCGGCGCGAGGCGCTTGTCCGCTTCACCGCCGCGCAGCCTTCGCCCCTGGAACAGCGGGAGCGGCTGGAGCAGTTGCGCGCCCTGGAGCTGGGCATGACCATCTGGGCCGCGGTGATCGATGCGGCGCCGATCTCGGTGGACAACCCCGCCGATCTGGAACGCGCCCGGGCCCACGCCCGCGCCATGACCGAGGGACTTCGATGAGCCAGGGACGTATCGCCTTCCAGGGCGAACTGGGCGCCAACAGCCATGAGGCCTGCGCCGCCTACTTCCCGGACTATGAGCCTGTCCCTCATCCGACCTTTGACGAGGCCTTCGAGGCCATCAAGAGCGGCGACTGCCAGCTGGGCATGATCCCGGTGGAGAACTCCATCGCCGGCCGGGTGGCCGACGTCCATCACCTGCTGCCCAATTCCGGCCTGAAGATCATCGGCGAGAAGTTCAAGCCGATCCGCTTCCAGCTGATGGTCAATCCCGGCGTGAAGCTGGAGGAGGTCACCACCGTCCAGTCCATGGCCATCGCCATCAGCCAGTGCCGCAAGACGGTCAAACGGCTGGGCCTTAAGGCCGAGACGGTGGGCGACACCGCCGGCGCCGCGCGCATGCTGGCCCAGACGCCAGATCGCACGCGGGCGGCCATCTCACCGGCGCTCGCCGCGGAGATCTACGGGCTGGAGATTCTGCTGCGGGACATCGAGGACGAGCGGCACAACACCACCCGCTTCCTGGTGATGACCGCCCAGAGCGAGCCTGAACCGCCGCCCTTCACCAGCCCCTGCATCACAAGCTTCGTCTTCCGGGTGCGCAACCTGCCGGCCGCGCTCTACAAGGCGCTGGGCGGCTTTGCGACCAACGGCGTCAACATGACCAAGCTGGAAAGCTACATGGAGGACGGCGCCTGGACGGCGACCTTCTTCTACGCCGAGGTGGACGGGCGGCCTGAGGACCGGGGTCTGGCGCTGGCCCTGGAGGAACTGCAGTTCTTCTCCGAGCGCTTCGAGATCCTCGGTGTCTATCCGGCCGACCCTTTCCGCGCCCGGGCCTGACGGGGCGTTCTTACTGACCCGTGGCTTTTCCAAAGCCGTCACCTTCGGGCTTGACCCGAAGGTCCATGCACACTTGCCCCGCCCCGGTGTTCATGGATGGTCGGGTCAAGCCCGACCATGACGGCGGAGACGGTGGCGCGAGGCTCCTGAAAGGACTCAGCCCTCCTCGACCCAGGCCTTCAGCAGCTGGTGGGCGATGGCGAGCGGGCCAGGGGCGAAGACGCCCTCGATCTTTCCCGCCAGCAGGTCGCGGGCCTCATCGCGAGTGAACCAGCGGACCTCCGACAGCTCGGTCTGGTCAGGCGCCGCCTGGTCGTTCTCCACCTCGGCGATCAGGCCGATCATCAGGGAGGACGGATAGGGCCAGGGCTGGGTGGAGTGATAGCGGACACTGACGGCCTTGAGCGCGGCCTCCTCGGCCAGCTCCCGGGCGCAGGCCTCCTCGATGCTTTCGCCGGGCTCCACAAAGCCGGCCAGGGCCGAGAACATGCCGGGCGGCCAGGCCTCCTGGCGACCCATCATGCAGCGGTCGCCGAGATAGGGCAGCATGATCACGACGGGATCGGTGCGGGGGAAGTGCTCGGCCTTGCAGGTCGGGCACTGCCGCTTCCAGCCCCCGTCGACCACCACGCTGGGTTCGCCGCAGGCCGCGCAATGGCGGTGGCGACGACGCCATTCGAACATGGACTTGGCGGTGGCCGCGATGGCGGCTTCGGAGCTGGGCAGGCGCAGGGCGATGGCCCGCAGGTCCTCAAAGGAGCCGACGCCGCGCAGGGGCCCCTCGGCCGGGTCCACCCCACCCTCGATGTCCACGGCGAAGACGGCGGTGTCCTTCCACAGGCCCATGAACAGAAGCCGCTCAACCCCGCCGGCCAGCTCGTCGGAAATGGTCGCCGGCACATAGGCCAGCTGCACGCCGCCGCCTGCGGTGGTCTCCACCAGGGGGCGACCATTCCACAGGACGATGGCCAGCGACTCGGCCGAGGCCTGCATTTCGGCGAGCCAGGCGGTGTCGCCCCGTCGCTCGCTGGCGCGGTCGAGGGGATTGCCGGCGAAGGTGTTCTGGAAGGCGGTCAGAGGCATGATTTGCGTTCTATCTGCGCCCGAGCTTGCGCGCACCTGTTTCGATCGCGATATTGGGGGCGGAGATCGGCGACGGGCGGAGTCCTCGCCAACCCGGTCAGGTCCGGAAGGAAGCAGCCGTAACGAGTTTCGCTTCGGGTCGTCGTCCGGTCTCCACCCGCTTCCTCTGACATTCTCCCCATGGCCGACGAAGACATCACGCTCGATTCCGATCTGCCCGAGCGTGATCCGAATACGACGGACATGTTTGGAAACCCCGAGCCGGCGCCCGCGCCGCCTGCGGCGGAGAGCGCAGCCTATACGGTCATCGCACGGAAATACCGGCCCAGGACCTTCGAGGACCTGTTCGGCCAGGAGGCGATGGTGCGCACCCTGCGCAACGCCTTCACCTCGGGACGTATCGCGCACGCCTTCATGCTCACCGGCGTCCGCGGGGTCGGCAAGACGACCACCGCCCGGCTGCTGGCCCGGGCCCTGAACTACGAGACCGACACCATCCACGCCCCGACCCTGGATCTGACCCAGGAGGGCCGCCACTGCCGGGCCATCGTCGAGGGCCGGCATATGGACGTGCTGGAGCTGGACGCCGCCAGCCGCACCGGCGTGGGCGACATGCGCGAGCTGCTGGACGGGGTGCGCTATGCCCCCGTCGAGGCGCGCTACAAGGTCTACATCATCGACGAGGTCCACATGCTCTCGACCGGGGCGTTCAACGCCCTGCTCAAGACGCTGGAGGAGCCGCCGCCCCACGCCAAGTTCATCTTCGCCACCACCGAGATCCGCAAGGTGCCGGTGACCATCCTGTCGCGGACCCAGCGCTTCGACCTGCGCCGGGTCGAGCCGGAGGTGATCGTCAAGAACCTGGAGATGATCTGCGCGGCCGAGGGCGCGCGGGTGGAGGCCGAGGGCCTGACCCTGATCGCCCGGGCCGCCGAGGGGTCGGTGCGCGACGCCCAGTCCATGCTCGACCAGGCCATTGTCCAGGCGGAGTCGGGCCAGACTGTCAGCGCAGCCTCGATCCGCGACATGCTGGGTCTGGCCGACCGGGCCCAGACCATCACCCTGTTCGAACAGACGATGAAGGGCGAGGCCGGTCCGGCCATCGAAACCTTCCGCGGCCTCTATGGCTATGGCGCCGATCCGGCCCAGGTGATGGGCGATCTGCTGGAGCACTGCCATTCGGCCTCGGTGGCCAAGGCGGTCGGCCCCCAGGCCTTGATCATGCCCAAGGAGCAGGCCGCCCGCCTGACCGGCATCGGCGCTGCGCTCTCGGCCGGCACCCTGTCACGGGTCTGGCAGATCCTCTTGCGAGCCCATGAGGAGGTGCGCCGCGCCCCCGACCCGGCTGCGGCCGTCGACATGGCCCTGATCCGCCTCGCCTACGCCGCCGACCTGCCGGGTCCGGAGGAGGCGCTGAAGAAACTGCAGGCCGGCGAAGCCCTGCCTGGCGGGCCGGCCCCGTCTGGCGGCGGAAGCGGCGCGAGCGGCGGGGGCTCCGGCGGCGGCGCCAGCGCCGTGGCGCGCCAGATGGCCCCAGCCCAGGCCCAGGCCGCGCCCGAGATCACCCTGCGCCGGTTCGAGGACGTCATCGCGCTGATCGAACAGAAGCGCGACATCTCCCTGCGCCTGGACGTGGAACGGTTCGTCCGCCCCATCGCCTTCCGTCCCGGCGTCATCGAATTCGAGCCGGCCCCGGGCTCCCCCAACACCCTGATCCAGCGCCTGGCCGGACGGCTGAAGGAATGGACCGGCACGCCCTGGCTCATCGTCGCCCAGGGCGGCGGCGGGGCCGAGAGCCGCTGGGAGGCGCAGAAGCGCGAGGAGCGCGAGGCCCGCGAGCGGATCGAGCAGGACCCCTTCATCCGTTCGGTAATGGAGGCCTTCCCAGGCGCCGAGATCCTCAGCATCCGCGCCCAGCCGCAACCCGACGTCCAGCCGAGCGGCGAGGACGAGAGCGAAACCGAAGAGGACTAGAGCCCATGAAGGACCTTGGCGCCCTGATGAAGCAGGCCCAGGCCATGCAGCAGAAGCTGGCCGACGCCCAGGCCCGCCTGGCCGAGACCACCGTGGAAGGCACGTCCGGCGGCGGCATGGTCAGGCTGACCCTGCGCGGTTCGGGCGAACTGGCCGGCGTGGTGATGGACGAGAGCCTGCTGGCCCCGGGCGAGGGCGAGGTGCTGTCGGACCTGATGGTCGCGGCCCATGCGGACGCCAAGCGGAAGCTCGACGCCATGCAGGCCGAGGTGATGCGCGAGGCCGCCGGTCCCCTGGCCGGCATGGGCCTGCCCGGCATGCCCAAGTTCTGATCGACACCCCTTGGCCGCATCCTCAGGACCCGAGATCGAGCGCCTGATCGCGCTTTTGGCCAAGCTGCCCGGCATGGGCCCGCGTTCGGCCAGGCGGGCGACGCTGGCCCTGCTCAAACGCCGCGAACAGCTGCTGACGCCGCTGGCCCAGGCCCTTGCGGACGCCGCTGAGCGGGTGAAGACCTGTTCCACCTGCGGCGCGCTGGACACCCGCGACCCCTGCGCCGTCTGCGCCGATCCCGAACGGGACGCCGGGATGATCTGCGTGGTGGAGGAAGTGGGCGCGCTCTGGGCCATGGAGCGGGGCGGCTCATTCCGGGGCCGCTACCATGTCATGGGCGGTCTGCTCTCGGCCCTTGACGGGGTCGGGCCTGACGCCCTGCGGGTGGGGTCGCTCATCGCCCGGGCGGAGGCCCCCGAGGTGACCGAGGTGATCCTCGCCCTGCCGGCCACGGTGGATGGCCAGACCACCGCCCACTATCTCGCCGAGCGCCTGTCGCCCTGTGGCGTGACCATCACCATGATCGCCCGCGGCGTGCCCGTGGGCGGCGAGCTGGACTGGCTGGACGACGGCACCATCGCCCAGGCCCTGCGGGCGCGCCGCCCGGCCTGAGGCGGAGGCGTCCTTGCGTCCTTCGAGGCTCGCTCCGCTCGCACCTCAGGATGGGGGAGGTGGATTGGGCCATGACCCGACCTTCTCACCACCTTCTCACCGTCATGGTCGGGCTTGACCCGACCATCCATGAACACTGGGCTGACCGAGGTGTTCATGGACCCTCGGATCAAGTCCGAGGGTGACGGAGTCCATGGGGCTGGTCGCACGTCCAAGGCAGCGCCTCCGCCCACCCCTGGCCCCCACGCCCGACTCCGGCTAGGAACGGAGCATGAACCTGGATGCCTCCCTCGTCGCCGTCATCGCCTGCGCCCTGGCCGCTATCGCCGGTTTCGCCTGGGCCCTGATGGAGCGCCGTCGCGCCGACCGGCTGCAGGCCGACTACTGGACCCTGCGCGATCAGAGCGCCGACGCCGAGGCCGAGCTGCGCAGCTTCAAGGCTCAGTCCGAAGCCCAGGCCGAAATCCTCCGCAACCAGGCCGCCCAGTCGGCCAATGTGGTGGCCGAGGCCCTGCTCAAGCGCACCGAAGAGACCTTCCGCAATCGCGAGCAACTGGCCCAGGCCAGGCTTGAGGCCCAGCTGAAGCCGGTAGCCGAGACCCTGGCCAAGTTCCAGGAACAGGTCACCGCGGTGGAGAAGACCCGCGCCGAGGAGACCGGCGGGTTGAAGGCCCAGATCGCTCAGCTGCTGACCGCGTCCACCGCCACGCAGGAAGAGGCGCGCAAGCTGTCGGCGGCGCTCCGCCGGGGCGCTGGCGTCCAGGGCCGCTGGGGCGAGCAGACCCTGCGCAACGTGCTGGAGGCCGCAGGCCTGTCGCACCGCTATGACTTCGAGGAGCAGGTGGCCACCGACACCGAGGAGGGCCGCCGACGCCCCGACGTCACGGTGCGTCTGCCCGGCGGGGCCCTGTTCGTCATTGACGCCAAGTGCTCGCTCAACGCCTTCCTGGACGCCCAGGAGGCCACGGACGACGCCGCCCGCGAGGCCTGTTTCGTCCGCCACGCCCAGAGCGTTCGGGCCCACATGCAGAGCCTGTCGGCCAAGGCCTATTGGGACCAGTTTCCCGCCTCGCCCGACTTCGTGGCCATGTTCATCCCCGGCGACAGTTTCCTGGCTGCGGCGCTGGACCGGGCGCCGGACCTGATGAGCGAGGCCATGGATCGCCGGGTGCTGGTGGTGACGCCCACCACCCTGTTCGCGCTCTGCAAGGCCGTGGTCTATGGCTGGCGGGTGGAGGAGCAGGCGGCCAACGCCCAGGAGATCTCCAAGCTCGGCCGCGAGCTCTACAAGCGTCTGTCGGTCATGGGTGGCCATGCTGCGGCCGTCGGCAAGAAGCTGGAAGAGGCGGTGGGCAAGTACAATCAGATGGTCGGCTCCCTGGAGACCCAGGTGCTCACCCAGGCCCGGCGCTTCGAGGACCTGAAGGTCGACCATGAGGGCCGGGATATTCCTGAGCTTGCGCCCATTGAGACCGCCGTGCGCCCCCTGGCCAAGCTCGCCTCAGAGTCAGCCCTTGAGCCGGCGCCGCGCATTCGCGCGGTGGGCGAGGACAGCTGATCGGCGATAAAGGCCGACCTTGACGCTCAGGTTTGCCGCGCTTACCTCGCAGTCATGGCCATTCGCGAAATCCTCACGGTCCCGAACCCGATCCTCAAACAGGTCTCCCAGCCGGTGGAGGCTGTCGATGACGAGCTGCGCGCTCTCATGGACGACATGCTCGAGACCATGTACGCCGCGCCGGGCATCGGCCTGGCCGCCATCCAGATCGGCGTGCCCAAGCGGGTCATCGTCATGGACATCGCCGGCCCCGACGAAGAGCGGCAGCCCCGCTACTATGTGAACCCGGAAATCCTCTGGGCGTCAGACGACACCGCTCCCTACGAAGAGGGGTGTCTCTCAATCCCCGACATCTATGACGAGGTCGAGCGCCCGGCCCGGGTCAAGCTGCGCTACCTCAACTATCAGGGTGAGCAGGTGGAGGAGGACGCCGAGGGCCTCTTCGCCGTCTGCATCCAGCACGAGATGGACCACCTGCAAGGGGTGCTGTTCATTGACCACCTGTCACGCCTTAAGCGCGACCGCGCAGTGGCCAAGGTCAAGAAGCAGGCCCGCGCCGCCTGAGCCCCGGATGACGACCGATCAGGGCGGCCCGCCATGCAGGCCGCCCCCTTGGTCATCCGATCAGTTGCTGGCGTCGTCAGCGGCCTCGCTGATTTCATCGCCGGTCTTTTCCATCGCCTGGCCCACCTCCTGGGCGGCGTCCTGCGCCATGGCCGCGGCGTCGGTGGCCACGTCCTCGGCGGCGTCAGCCACATCGGAGGCGGCCTCGCCGGCTTCGGCGGCGGCTTCGTCCACATTGGCTTCGGCTTCGTTCTGTTCGGCCTGGGTGCAGGCGGCCAGGACCAGCGCCAGGGCGGCGGCGGCGGTGAGGGTCAGGGTCTTGCGCATGGGTGTCTCCTCTTCTCTCGAGGCCGTCGGAGAATGGTCCTGCATGCCAGTTCATTCCCCCCGGCTTTGCGCACCCTACGGGGCGGGGTAAACGGCGTCCATGCGCCTGGCCTTTCTCGGTACCCCTGACTTCGCCGTCGTCGCCCTGGCCCGCCTGGTGGCGGCCGGCCACGACATCGCCTGTGTCTATTCGCAGCCTCCAGCGCCCCGGGGACGGGGGCAGGCGCTGAAGCCCTCGCCGGTCCACGCCTTCGCCCAGGAACATGGCCTGCCGGTGCGCACGCCCGCCTCCATGCGCGATCCTGCTGAGATCGAGGCCTTCCGCGCCCTGGACCTCGACGCCGCCTGCGTGGTCGCCTACGGCCAGATCCTGACCCGGGAGGTGCTGGAGGCGCCGCGGCTGGGCGCCTTCAACCTGCACGGCTCGCTCCTGCCCCGCTGGCGGGGCGCAGCCCCCATCCAGCGGGCGGTGATGGCTGGCGACGAGATCACCGGCGTGCAGGTGATGCGGATGACCGAGGGCCTGGACGAGGGCCCGGTGCTGGCCACGGCCACGGTGCGCATCGGCCCCCGGGACACCGCTGGCGACATCCACGACCGGTTGGCCGAGCTGGGCGCCGACCTGCTCGCGGAGACCCTGCCGAAGATCGCGGCCGGCCTCGCTGAGGAAATCCCGCAAGGGACCGAGGGCGTCACCTACGCCAAGAAGATCCGTCCCAAGACCGCCCGTATCGACTGGACCAAGCCTGCGACGCGGGTCGATGGTCAGATCCGGGGCCTGTCGCCCTTTCCCGGCGCCTGGTTCGAGGCGCCCGGCGAAAAGGGGCCGGTGCGCGTCAAGGTCCTGGCCAGTGTCCGCGAGGACGGCTCCGGGGCGCCCGGCGAGGTGCTGGATGAGAATCTGCTGGTGGCCTGCGGCGAGGGCGCGGTGCGGCTACTGCGCCTTCAGCGCGAAGGGCGTGGGCCGCAGGAGGCCGACGTCTTCCTGCGGGGCTTTCCCCTGCCGGCGGGCGTGAAGCTAGTTTAAGCTGTACGTTCTTCGGATGATCTCGAAGAGCTCTGACGCTGACTGCCGGGTCAGTTGGAGGGTCTGGCTCGTCTTTCCAGGGAACTTACGGTCCCCGGACCCGCCGGTGTTGATCTGGAGAATTGGGTCGGCTGAGGTCGGACGGAGAACCGAAACTTGAGCTTCCACCTGAGTTGGCTGTAGTGCCGTCCGGCTGGTTGCGGTCTCGCGGAATCCTGTGACGACGGGCATTCCTCACTCCTCTACGGTTCAGTTCAACATGCCCCGCTACAAGCTCACCGTCGAGTATGACGGCCGGCCCTATCGAGGCTTCCAGGCGCAGGCCGGACTGGCCTCGGTGCAGGGGGCCATCGAGGCGGCGGTCAAGGGATTCTGCGGCCAGGACCTGCGATTGCAGGCCGCCGGTCGCACCGACACCGGCGTCCACGCCACGGGCCAGGTGGTGCATGTGGACCTGGACAAGGTCTGGAAGGCCGAGGTGGTCCGCGACGCGCTGAACGCCCATCTGGTGCCCCAGCCCATCGCCATTCTGTCGGCCGAGCTAGTGGAGGACCCCCGCTGGCACGCCCGCTTTTCGGCGACCGAGCGGCGCTACATCTATCGCATCCTCAACCGTACGGCGCCGCCGGCCCTGGACTGGGGCCGGGTCTGGCATGTGAAGAAGCCCCTGGACGCCGAGGCCATGCATACGGCCGCCCAGGCCCTGGTGGGTCACCACGACTTCACCACCTTCCGCGACCTGCAATGTCAGGCCAAGTCGCCGATGAAGACCCTGGACGTGGCCCGGGTGCGTCGTGAGGGTGACGAGGTGGTGCTGGAGTTCGCCTCCCGCTCCTTCCTCCACCGTCAGGTCCGCTCCATGACCGGCACCCTGGCCGAGGTGGGGCTGGGACGCTGGAGCGCGGCCGATGTGACCCAGGCGCTGGCAGCCCGCGACCGTCGCGCCTGCGGCCCCGTGGCGCCGGCCACAGGCCTCTATCTGGTGGGGGTTAAGTACGGCGCGTCAGCGCCAGAAGATTGAACCACAAAGCTCACCCAGATCACGAAGGACACAACGGCTCTTCCTGCCCTTCGTGGTTGATACTTGCTCTGCGCCTTCGGCGCGGGCTTCAGCTGCCGAACCGCGCGAAATAGCGAGCGATCAGCCGCTCATAGACCGCCTGCAGGTCGCGGATCTCGGCGACGGGCGCGCGTTCGTCCACCGCATGCATGGTCTTGCCCACGAGGCCCAGCTCCACCACCGGGCACAGAGCGCGGATGAAGCGGGCGTCCGACGTGCCGCCGGTGGTGGACAGCTCCGGATCGCGTCCGGCCACGTCGCGCACGGCGGCGGCGACCAGGTCGGTGAAGTCCCCGGGTTCTGTGAGGAAGGCCTCGCCGCTGATGGACGGGGTGACGCGGACGACGCCGTCGAAGCCCTCGGCCTCAGCCTGGGCCACGCCCTCGATCCAGGCGGCGAGGTCGGCGCCCTTGTGGCCGGGATTGAAGCGAATGTTCACCCGGGCCCTGGCCTGTGCGGGAATGACATTGGTGGCGGCGTTGCCCACGTCCACCGTGGTGATCTCGAGGTTAGAGGGCTGGAAGCCCGTATAGCCCTCGTCCAGCACATGGGCGTCCAGCGCCGCCAGGATGCGCACCAGCACCGGGACGGGATTGGCCGCCCGGTGGGGATAGGCCACATGGCCCTGCCGCCCCTCGACCAGGATTTCGGCGTTGATCGAGCCGCGGCGGCCGATCTTGATCATGTCGCCGAAGGTCTCGGCGCTGGTCGGCTCGCCGACCACGCAGTGATCGACGATCTCGCCCTCGGCCATCAGCGCCTCGACCACCTTCTTGGTGCCGTCGATGGCGATCCCTTCCTCGTCCCCGGTGATCAGGAAGGACAGGGAGCCGGTGACGTCGCCGCGGGCCAGGGCGGCTGAGGCCGCGGCGGCGAAGGCGGCCAGCGCGCTCTTCATGTCCACCGCGCCGCGGCCGATCAGGATGTCGTCGACGATCTTGGCGGCGAAGGCGTCATGGCTCCAGGCGCCGGCGTCGCCCACCGGCACCACGTCGGTGTGGCCGGCGAAACAGAGGTTCGGCCGCGCGGTTCCCCAGCGGGCATAGAGGTTCTCGATCTCCCCGAACCGCATCCGGCGGCAGGCAAAGCCCAGCTTGGCGAGTTCGGCCTGCAGCACGTCCATGGCGCCGGCGTCGGCCGGAGTGACGGAGGGGCGGCGGATCAGATCCTGGGTCAGGCGGACGGGGTCGAGGCTGCTCATGATCAAGCAGTTAGCCTCCGCGGCGCCTGGGGGCAATGGCGGCGGCGGCGCAGGTCGCGCCCAGGCTGGGTTACTTAATCCTGAGTAATCATCTCAGTCTAGGGAGGTCGAACATTCAAGATCGGCAAGCGATGTGATCGCATAGGTTCAGTAAAAGGAGCTGGCCTATGAACATCGCTTCCCTATTTGGTCGTGGCGGCGCGACTCTGGACGCCTCGCGAATTGATCTCGCCCTGCGGATGGCCAAATCGGCTCGTCATCCGGCGCCGCCCCGGCCATTCGGGCGACGATCGTTCCGGCCCAATATCGCGGGCGGCGACCGGCTTTACTTCAATGTCCGCTCTCTGGGCGTGCAGGGGCGCGATCATGTGCTCCAGTACGCCTTCGCCGATGATCGGGGGAATGTGGTGATGAGCGCCTTTGTGCGGGCGGCGGCGCCTGGCGCCCTGATGCTGGGAACGCCGCCGGGAGATCTGGTCACCGAACCCCTGGACGAAGCCCGGTTCGATGACATCGCCGCGCGGATCTGCGCCGGGGCCACGCTGGTGGCCTATCAGAGGGTGCTGCAGGGCGGGCTTCTGCCTCAGGGCGCTGCGGGTTCGGCGGCGAGTATCGACTGCGCCTGGCGGCGGTTTCAGCAGACGGCGCGCCGGCTTGGCCTGGCTGCGCCGGCCCGGTCGCCGGTCACCCTGCAGGACGCCCTGGCCCTGGCCCGGTTGCCGCCCCTGGAGTCGGAGGACGCGGCCCTGCGGGCGCTGTCTATCAGGGCGCTCTGGCGCTGGATGGACGAGGCGGACTAGGGGGCCAGGCTCAGGCCCGCGGCGCCACGGCGTCGGCGAACAGGGGCTTGAGCTCGGCGAAGAAGGTTTCCAGGCCATAGCGGTCGGCCAGGGTGAACAGGCCGTCGGCGTCCCGGTTGAGATAGCCATTGGCGGCCAGCAGCAGCAGTTTGCGGCGGGCGCTCTCCCGGGGAATGCCGGTGATTTCCGACAGGCTGAGCGCATTCAGCCCCCGCGACTGGCGGGGAACGCCGGCTTCGCCGTTGATCCTGTCGGCCAACTCCGAAAGCAGGAAGGTCAGATAGAGGACGTACTGGTCGAGGTCCCCATCGAACCGCGCCCGGGTGCGGATCAGGACCGACGAGAACTGTCCGCTCCACCGATAGAACAGACGCTGCATATCCAGCTCAAGGGACGCCGGCCGGTTGTCGGACCAGCCGCGCGGTTCAGGCGCGACGACGGATAGAGATTCTCCACCTTCGTCTCTTGCTGACCCCGGTCGGCCAGAGGTTAACGAAAACATAACAGTCGCTCCCACAGTTGGTATCGTTACAAAATCAACGAGAAGTTGTCACTTTTTGGGCGAGGCGAAAGGCGGCTGTATTCAGATTTCCGTGTTGTCTTAAGGGTTAGACTTTCTTAACCAAGAATAAAGGTGTCGCCGCTTCCTGCAGGCAACCTAGTCTACTCGCCCATAACGGGAAACAAGCGCCGCGCTCAAAATGAGCGGACAGCCGTTCGGGCGGCGTCGCGCCGGGATTGCGTGCAGGGGATGACGCAGAAGGCGGCGAAGGCCGCCTTTGGAGACCGATGTCAGTCGCGAAGGAGTTCGTTGACGCTGGTCTTCGACCGGGTCTGAGCGTCCACCGTCTTGACGATCACCGCGCAGTACAGCGAGGGACCGACGCCGTGCGGATCGGGCAGCGAGCCGGGCACCACCACCGAATAGGCCGGCACTTCTCCGCGATAGGTCTGGCCGGTCTTGCGATCGACGATCTTGGTCGAGGCGGTGATGAACACGCCCATGGACAGGACCGCGCCTTCGCGCACGATGACGCCCTCGGCGACCTCCGAACGGGCGCCGATGAAGCAGCCGTCCTCGACGATGGTCGGGTTGGCCTGCAGGGGCTCCAGCACGCCGCCGATGCCCGCGCCGCCGGAAATGTGAACGTTCTTGCCGATCTGAGCGCAGGAGCCGACCGTGGCCCAGGTGTCGACCATGGTCCCTTCGCCCACATAGGCGCCGATGTTCACGAAGGAGGGCATCAGCACCACGTTCTTGCCGATGAACGAGCCGCGGCGGACCACGGCGCCGGGCACGGCCCGGAAGCCGGCCTCCTGGAACTGCGGGGCGTCCCAGCCGTCGAACTTGGTGGGGACCTTGTCCCAATAGGGGCCGGGGGGGCCTGCGTGCATGACGCTGTTGGGGTTCAGGCGGAAGGACAGCAGGATCGCCTGCTTGGCCCATTGGCGGACCTCCCACTGGCCGTCGTCGGCCCGTTCGGCCACCCGCAGGCGGCCTTCGTCCAGCAGGCGCAGGGTCTCATCCACCGCCGTGCGGACCGGACCCTTGGTGGCCGTGGAAATCCCGTCGCGGGCCTCCCAGGCGGCTTCGATCTCGGTCTTCAGGTCGTCAAAGGTCAGAGCGGTCATCAGCGGGTCTCCCTGAGGCGCGCGGTCGCCAGGAACGGCGCCAGCTTTTCGGTGCGATGGTGGACGAAGGGGGCGGGCGAGGCGGCCGCATGGGCGCCGACCAGCACGGTGGTCATGCCGAGCTGCGCCGCCGGGGCGAGATTTCGCTCGGAATCCTCGAAGAAGGCCGTGGCCTCCGGCGCCATGCCATGGGCGTCGAGCATGGCGGTGAAGGCGGCCGGATCGGGCTTTGGCCGGAATCCGAAGGAGTCGATGTGAAATACGTCATCGAACAGATGGTGCAGGCCGAGGTGGGAAAGCACCCGCTCGGCGTGGAAGGCGTCGGCGTTGGTGAAGATCAGCCGCCGCCCGGGCAGGCGCTCCAGGGCCGCCAGCAGGTCGGCGTCGTGGGCCAGCACCTGCAGGGACAGGTCGTGGAACAGGGCGTGGAAGTCGGCTGGGTCCACGCCATGGTGAAGCATGAGGCCCCGAAGGGTCAGACCGTGCTCCTCCAGATAATGCTTCTGCAGGGCGTAGGCCTGGTCGGTGGGCAGGCCGGTGACCTTGGCCACGAAGGTGGTCATCCGGTTCTCGACCTCGCCCATGAACCCGGACTCGGCCGGATAGAGGGTGTTGTCGAGGTCGAAGAGCCAGGTGTCGATATGGGCGAGGTCGGCGCTCATGCTCGGGATCAGGCCGAGATCAGCGTGCCGGCGCCGTGTTCGGAGAACAGCTCCACCAGCATGGCGTGCGGCCGCCGCCCGTCCAGGATGACCACGGCCTGAACCCCGGACTCCACCGCATTGATGGCGGTCTCCAGCTTGGGGATCATGCCGCCGGTGGCGACGCCAGAGGCGATGGCCTCCCGAGCCTGGGCCAGGTTCATTTCCCGGATCAGCTCGCCATTGGCGTCGAGCACCCCGCGCACGTCGGTCAGCAACAACATGCGCTTGGCCCGCAGGGCGCCGGCCAGGGCGCCGGCCACGGTGTCGGCGTTGATGTTGTAGGTCTCGCCGTCCTTGGACACGCCGATCGGCGCGATCACCGGGACATAGTCCTCATCGGCATAGATCAGCGCCTCGATCAGCTTCGGATCGATCTTGGTGGGCTCACCCACAAAACCCAGGTCCACGGCCTGCTCGATCTGGCTGTCCGGGTCCTTGCGGGTGCGCACGGCTTTTTCCACCGTGATCAACCGGGCGTCCTTGCCCGACAGGCCCACCCCGCGCACGTCGGCCTCGGCGCCGGCGAGCGTGATCCAGTTGGCGATCTCCTTGTTGATGGCGCCCGATAGCACCATCTCGGCGACCTCCATGGTGGCTGCGTCAGTCACCCGCAGGCCGTCCACGAAGCTCGACTTCACCCCGGCCTTGTCCAGCATCCGGGAGATCTGCGGGCCGCCCCCATGGACCACCACCGGATGGACGCCCAGCATCTTCAGCAGCACCGCGTCGGCGGCGAACAGCTTGGCCACCGACTCCTCGCCCATGGCGTGGCCGCCGTACTTGATGACCACGGTTTCGCGGTCGTAGTGCTGGATGAACGGCAGGGCCTCGGCCAGCGTGCGGGCGGTGGCCCAGCCTTCCTCTTCGGGGGTGTCGGTCACTTGGCGGCGGCTCCCTGATCCTGGAGCGCCCCGATAGCCGACAGCGGCCCCCGTGTCACCCGGCGCCCGTCCCTTCGGCGCCGCCGCGCTTCGAACAGGCGAGGCTTAAATCCCGCATCGACGGCGGCTCGCCGCGCCACTATGCCCAGGAAAAGGGCCAAGAGGGGCTCGCGAGTCCGGGGGACACGTCCATGGGTCAGAACAGTCTTCGCAACCGTCTAATGGGCGCCCTGGCGCTTAGCCTCGCCGCCTGCGCCGCCCAGGCCGAGACCGTGGTGGTTCGCGCCGCTCAGCTGCTCGACCCGGCCAGCGGGCGCATGCTGGCCGACCCGGTGGTGGTGATCACCGACGGTAAGGTCAGCGCAGTCAGCACAGCGGCCCAGGCGCCCGCGGATCCGGTCGGGGCGACCCGGGTGGACCTGCCCGGCGTCACCCTGCTGCCGGGGCTGATCGACATGCATGTCCACCTGACCTCGACCCCGGTCTATGGCGGCTACAACTATCTGCAGTTCTCCGACGCCTTCTGGACGGCGGTGGGGACGCGCAGCGCCAAGGATACGCTCGAGGCCGGTTTCACAACGGTGCGCAATGTGGGCTCGGAGTTCTACGGCGATGTGGGTCTGCGCGAAGCGATCGCCGAGGGCCATATCCCGGGGCCCCGCATCGTCACGGCGGCCTACTCGTTCGGCGCCACGGGCGGCCATTGCGACTCCACCTTCTTCCCGCCGTCCATGGACGAGAAGAGCCCCTATGTGGCCGACGGCCCGGAGGCCGCCCGGCGCAATGTGCGGACCCTGCGCAAGTACGGCGCCCAGGTGATCAAGATCTGCGCCACCGGCGGGGTCTTCTCCCGGGGGTCCGAGCCCGGCGCCCAGCAACTGGCCATCGACGAGATCAAGGCTGTCACCGAGGCCGCGCACATGGCCGGCATGAAGGTGGCCGCCCACGCCCATGGGGCGCCAGGCATCCGTGCGGCCATCCTGGGGGGCGTCGACACCATCGAGCACGCCAGCCTGGTGGACGACGAGGGCATCCGCCTGGCCCGCGAGCACGGCGCCTGGTTCAGCATGGACATCTACAATACCGAATACACCCAGGCCGAAGGCCGCAAGAACGGCGTGCTGGAGGACAACCTCCGCAAGGACCGCGACATCGCCGAGATCCAGCGGGAGAACTTCCGCAAGGCCCTGAAGGCGGGCGTGAAGATGGTCTATGGCACGGACGCCGGGGTCTTCCCGCACGGCCAGAACGGTCGGCAGTTCGCCGTCATGGTCCGCTATGGCGCCACGCCCCTGCAGGCCATCCAGACGGCCACGATCAACGCCGCCGAGGCTCTCGGCCAGGCCGGCGAGGTGGGGGTGGTGGCGCCCGGCGCCTGGGGCGATCTGGTCGGAGTCGTGGGCGATCCGCTCAGCAACATCACCCTGCTGGAGGCCCCGGTCTTCGTGATGAAGGGCGGCGAGACGGTGAAGCGCCCCTAGGGACGCATCTGCCGGAGCCTAGGGCGCGACGGCGCAGGCCGCGGCGATCTCGGCCCGTAGCTCGGGCATGCCGGCGCCGGTCTCCGAAGAGGTGGCCAGCACCCGGGGGAAGGCGGCCGGGCGTTTGGCGATGGCGGCCTCGGTCTGCTGGCGTACGGCCTCGACGGCCGCCGGCCGCAGCTTGTCGGCCTTGGTCAGCACGATCTGATAGGAGACCGCGGCCCTGTCGAAGGCGTCCATGGGCTCGCCGTCCACCTCTTTCAGCCCATGGCGGGCGTCGATCAGCAGATAGGCGCGCTTCAGGTTGGGCCGACCCCGCAGGTAGTCGCGGCCCAGGTTCTGGAACTTCTTCACCTCGCTGCGGGCCGCCCGCGCCCAGCCGTAGCCGGGCAGGTCGACCAGCCGCAGGCGCTCATCCAGGACGAAGAAGTTGACCTCCCGGGTGCGGCCCGGGGCGTTGGAGGCCCTGGCCAGGTGCTTGTGGCCCACCAGGGCGTTGATCAGGGACGACTTGCCCACATTGGAGCGGCCGGCGAAGGCCACTTCCGGCAGGTCCGGCGCCGGCAGGCCGTCCATGGCCACGGCCCCCATCATGAACTCCGCCTTGCGGGCGAAGAGGATGCGGGCCGCCTCCAGGGCGTCGTCGTCGAACAGCGCGTCGGGTTCGGTCACTCGGAGACCTTCTTGGTCTTGAACCGGGCGATCAGGCTGTCGATGGGGTTATCGACCTGGAACTTCCGCATGATGATGTACTGCTGGCCGATGGTCAGAACGTTGTTCCAGGTCCAGTAGATCAGCAGGCCCGCGGCGAACGGCGCCATGATGAAGGTGAACATGATCGGCATCAGCTGGAAGATGCGCTGCTGGATCGGGTCGGTGGCCGGCGGGTTCATGGCCGTGGTCAGCCACATGGTGAAGCCGTAGAGCAGGGGCAGCACGCCCAGGTGCAGCGGGCCGTTCAGGAAGCCGCCGATCAGGGGCGCGGTGGCCGGGTCCCAGGGGATGGCGCCGAACAGGTTGAAGATGGTCGTCGGGTCCCGCGACGACAGATCCTGGATCCAGCCATAGAAGGGCGCATGCCGCATCTCAATGGTGACGGTCAGCACCTTGTAGAGGGCGTAGAAGACCGGGATCTGCAGCAGCATGGGCAGACAGCCGGTCAGCGGATTGATCTTCTCGGACTTGTAGAGACCCAGAAGCTCCTGCTGCTGCTTGGCCGGGTCGTCCTTGTATTTCTTCCGCAGCTCCTCGATCTGGGGCTGCACCTTCTTCATCTTGGTCAGCGACTCGTAGCTCTTGTTGGCCAGCGGGAAGAAGACCAGCTTCACCACCACGGTGAGCGCCAGGATGGCCAGGCCGACATTGCCGATGTGCTGGTAGATGAAGTGCAGGAAGCTGAACAGCGGCCGGGTCAGGAACCAGAAATTGCCCCAGTCCACCGCGGCGTCCAGGCGGGGGATGTTCAGATTGGTCTCATAGGCCTTCAGCACCGGCACGGTCTTGGCGCCGGCGAAGAAGCGGGTGGTCTCGGTGATCTGACGGCCGGCGGGAATGGTCCGCGGCTGGCCCACATAGTTGGCCTCGAAGATCTCCACGGGGCCTGCGCGGGTGACGCGGAACTCGCCCTTGAGCTGCTCGTCCTGCTCGGGGATCAGGGCCGCCAGCCAGTACTTGTCGGTGATGCCGAGCCAGCCGCCTGTGGAGTTGACCTCGGGACCGCCCTCCTTGGCCCACTTGTTGTACTTCACCAGGCGCAGCTCCTCGCCCAGCCAACCGACCGCGCCCTCATGGACGATCTGGTTCTTGCCGAGGTCTGAGGGGACGCCCTGCCGCTGCACCGAGCCGTAGGGCGCCAGAGTCACATCGCCCGCGCCCGTATTGGCCACCGTGTCGGTGATGGTGAACATGTAACGGTCGTCGACCGCGATCTGGCGGGTGAAGGTCAGGCCCTGGCCGTTGGCGTAGCGCAGGGTCACCGGGGTCTCGGGCGTGAGCGTCGCGCCCTCCACCAGGGTCCAGCGCGTGTCGGGGGTGGGCAGGCCGGTGAGATTGGCGCCGGTCCAGCCGAACTCGGCGAACCAGGCGAACTCCGCGCCCTCGGGGCGGAGCAGCTCCACCGGGTCGGCGCCGCGATCGACGCTGACCTTGTAGTTGTTCAGGAACAGATCATCGATCCGCGCGCCGCGCAGGGCGATGGAACCGGTCAGCGACGGGGTGGCCACCGGGGCGCGGGCCGTGCGGGCCACCACCGTGGCGCGATCGGCCAGCTGTGCTGGACTGGAGGGCAGGGCCGGGTCGCGGCCCACCGGATTGGTCCCAGGCGCTACGGGCGCATCAGCTGCCGCCTGGGCGGCGGCGGCCTGCTGTCGCCGGGCCGCCGGCTCGATCACCAGGAACTGATAGACCACCAGGACGATGATCGCGCTGACCACGAAGAGGATCGTGTTGCGGGTGTTGTCATTTTGCATGGAGTCAGCGCGCTCAGGGCGAAGGAGGGGTTGCGGTCGCAGACGGACGCGCCTGCCGGTCGCTTTCGGTCGCGAGGCTTATCAGCGCGCTTTTCACATCGTCAAGCAAACGCGGCCAGGCTCGCACCGGCGCGCCGCTGCGGGCGATGATCACATAGTCGAATCCAGGGCGGGCGAAGCTCGGCAACAGCTCATGGGCGGCGGCCCGCATGCGCCGCTTGGCGCGGTTGCGGACGACGGCGCCGCCGACCTTGCGGGTGGCGGTGAAACCGACCCGGACCAGCGGGGCGTGGTCTTCGCGGTCCCGGGCCTGGACCACCACGGCGCCCCGGGCGCACGAAAACGCCCGCGCAGCAGCCAGAAAGTCTGGTCGCTTACGCAGGCGCTCGATCTTCAAAGGGGCGTCGGTCACGCCGACACCTCAATTCTGCCGCTCAGCTAAGGCCCTTAGGCGCTCAGACGCTTACGGCCCTTGGCGCGGCGGCGCTGAATGACCTTTTGGCCATTCTTGGTGGCCATGCGCGCGCGGTAGCCGTGACGGCGCTTACGCACGAGTCGCGACGGCTGATATGTCCGCTTCACGTTGTTGGCTCCAGGTCAGAAAAACGAGGCGCGGAGATACGCCAACCACCAGGCCCCGTCAACCGCTCCCCTGCCGAAAAGGGCGATCGACCTCAATTGGCCAGGGTCAGCACGATCGGTCCGTTACGGGTGGCGACCAGGGTGTGCTCGTACTGGACGGCCGGCCCGCCGCCGGTGGGGCGCAGGGTCCAGCCGTCGTCCAGCTCGTCCACCCAGTCTTCGCCCAGCGCCAGGAAGGGCTCGATGGTGAAGACCAGGCCCTCGGTGATCTGCCGGCGGTCGCGGGGCTCGTACCAGGTGGGAATGCTCTCCGGCTCCTCGTGCAGCGACCGGCCGACCCCATGGCTGGCGAGGTTGCGGATCAGGCTGTAGCCGTTCTTCTGGGCGAAGCCTTCGATGGACCGGCCGATGGCGTTCAGGGGCGCGCCAGGGCGCACCGCCCTGATGCCGCTCCACATGGCGCGACGGCCGTCCCGGCACAGGCGCTCGACCCGGCGGGTGACCGGCGGCACGGCGAAGCTGGCGCCGGTATCGCCATAATAGCCGTCCAGCTCGGCCGACACGTCGATGTTCACCAGGTCCCCGGCGCAGATCTTCTGGTCGCCGGGTATGCCATGGGCCACGTCCGGCCCCACCGAGATGCAGGTGGCGCCGGGAAAGCCGTAGGCGAGCTCTGGCGCCGAGCGGGCGCCCTGGGCCTCCAGCAGGCCCCGGCCGATGGCGTCGAGCTCCCTGGTGGTCATGCCAGGCTCCAGCGCCTTGCCCATGGCCTCCAGGGTCTGGGCGACCAGCCGGCCGATGGTCCGGAGCTTCTCCAGGTCTTCCTGGCTGCTGATGGTCATGGGAGGAGGCCTTCGGACAAATGGTCAGAGATCGGGACGGATGACGGCCTTGCCGACCACCTGGCGCAGGGCCAGGCTGTCGAAGGCGGCCCGCCAGTCGGCCAGGGGATATTCGGCATGGACCCTGGGGGTGACGTGGCCGGCCTGCGCCAGCTCCCAGATGGCGGCCTGGTTCTCGCGGCCCTTATCGGGGAACTGGCGGCCATATTCCCCGGCCCGGACGCCCATCAGGGAGAAGCCCTTGATGAGCGCCATGTTGACGGGCAGCACCGGCAGTCGGCCAGACGTGAAGCCGATGGAGAGCAACCGCCCGTCGAAGGCGATGCAGCGCACGCTCTCGTCGAACACGTCGCCGCCGACGGGGTCATAGATGATGTCGGCGCCCCGGCCGCCGGTAATGGCCTTGATCGCCTCGCGAAAGCCGCCGCTGACGTTCACGGTGGCCTCAGGGGCATAGTCAGCCGCGACGATGGCCAGCTTCTCGTCTGAGGCCGAGGCGGCGATCACCCGCAGTCCCAGGTGATGGCCGAGGTCCACCGCCGCCAGGCCGACGCCGCCCGCCGCCCCATGGACCAGCAGCCACTCCCCAGGCTCGGCCCGGGCCCGGCGCACCAGGGAGACATAGGCGGTGAGATAGGCCGTGGCGTAGCCCGCCGCCTGGCTGAAGGAGAGCCGCTCAGGCATGCGGCGCAGGCCCCCCGCCGGGGTGATGGCGAAGTCCGAAAAGCCGCCGATGCGGGCGCCGCCGACCACGGCCTCGCCGATCTCGAAATCTTCGACGCCCTCGCCCAGAGCGTCCACCTCGCCGGCGATCTCCATGCCGGGGATGAAGGGCAAGGGCGGCTTGTGCTGATATTCGCCGCGAGTCTGCAGCAGGTCGGGGAAATTGACCGCCGCGGCCCGCACGCGCACCCGCACCTCGCCCGGGCCCGGGGAGGGGGTGTCGACCTCTTTCAGGACGCAGCCGCCATAGTCGGCCGCCAGGGCCTCGACCACCAGGGCGCGCATCAGCGGGCGCCGATCATGGGACGGGCTGGGCCTTCGGCAGGCCCTTGAGGCCTGACAGGATCAGGGCGGTGGAGAAGGCTGTGGCGCCCTCTACGTCCACCGGCCTGCGGCTCACCATCTGTTCGCCCACCTCGCGGGCGATGGCGATGCAGGCGCCGGCCAGATAGTCGGCGTCGGCGGCCGGCGCGGCGCCGCGGGCGATCTCGTCGAGAATGGCGGCGCGCACCTCGTTGAACACCGCTTCCATCTCCGGGGTCTGGCCGTGGACGTAGAGATGCTCCTCGGCTTCGCGCCGGTCGGCCCACTGCTGGTGCTCGTCGGCCAGGAACTGGAAATAGGCCTGGAGGGCTGAGCGCACGAAGCCTTCGAAGTCGGCGTTCTGGCTGCGCAGGGCCTTGAGGATCGGGGCGAACCGCCGGGCGCCGTCATCGGCCAGGGCGGCGAACACCTCCTCCTTCGACTTGAAGTAGTTGTAGAAGGTGCCCGCCGCGAGGCCCGTACGGCGGATGATGTCGCGCACGGTGCACGGCTCATAGCCGATCTCACCGAACACCTCGCGGGCGGCGTCCAGGATGGCGGTCCGGTTCTGGACCTTGGTCTTGGCCCGCTTTCCGATCGGAAGAATGGCGACCTGGGACATGCGACTCCGTACGCGAAACTGACGGGCGTCATTCTAGGACGTGGTCTGGTTTAGCGCCACTGCTCTGCGGTCGGAAGGTGAATGGCCGCGAGAATCGGTCCCGACCGCCCGGCGCCCGGGCGCCCGCTGACCGATGAGGATCAGCCTGGCGGACCGCCGGCGCCCGGTCCGCAACCCAGCCGGCATTGGCCCCAGGCCTGAGCGCACTCGTCCGAGCCGTCGCCGGCCAGGCAGAAGTAATAGGTCTGGGCGCAGGACATCCGGCAGGCCTGGGCGTCCGGGGGAATGGGGCTCGACATCACCAGCGAACCTGTAAGGGGCCTCAGGCCAAGGCTGAGGGGCGCGGAGCCCTCGGCCGCCTCCGGGGCGTCGCCGCCGTCTTCGGGGCCGTCCAGGAAGGCTCCAGCCCCGCGCAGGCCAAGGGCTGTGGCGCCCGGCCGCTGATCCAGGGACAGTCGTCCGTCCGTCTGCGCCGCCGCAGGGGCGGACAGGCCGAGAAGGACCGTCAGGAGAAGGGCCAGGGCTGAACGCATGCCGCAACCCTGAGCCTGAGCCGTTAAGACCCGATTAACCACGTTCGTCCCAGGGCCTGCGGATCAGACTGTGCGTTGGGCCCGGTCCTTGGCGTTGGTCGACTGGATCGCCTCGCGGGCCGCCTGCCACTCCTCATCGCCCCAGGCCCGCAGGCGGGAGAAGTTGCCGCCGGTGGCCTGCCAGGCGGCCCCATCGATGGCGATGGTCTGGCCGTTCACATAGGCCGACAGGGGATGCAGCAGATAGACGGCCAGATTGGCCAATTCGCGCATGTCGCCCACGCGGCCCATGGGGTTGCTGCTCATATCGCCATAGGCGCCGCCGCTCTCCTCGGCCTGGCCGGGATTGAGACGGGCGCTCATGCCTTCGGTGGGGAAGGGGCCTGGCGCGATGTTGTTGAAGCGGATGCCGTAGGAGCCCCATTCCACCGCCAGGGACTGGCTCATGGCCGCGATGCCGGCCTTCGACATGGCTGAGGGCACGGTGAAGGGGCCGCCGTTCCAGATCCAGGTGACCAGGATGGAGACGACGGACGCCTTTCGGCCCTCGGCGATCCACCGCTTGCCGCAGCCTTGGGTGACGAAGAAGGCCCCGCGGAAAACGATGTTGGAGATGGCGTCGAAGCCCCGGGGCGAGAGGTCCTCGGTACGGCTGATGAAGTTGCCCGCCGCATTGTTGACCAGGCCGGTCAGGGCGCCCCCGTCGGACCAGATCGTGTCCAGCATGGCCTCGATGGCCTCGGGCACGCGGATGTCGCAGGCCAGGCCCACGCACTTGCCCCCATGGGCGGCCATCAGCTCGGTGGCGGTCGCCTCCACCACACCGCCGCGACGGCCGCAGATATAGACCTCGGCGCCGAGCATCAGGCAGGCCTCGGCCATGACCTTGCCCAGGCCCGTGCCGCCGCCGGTGATCAGGATCCGTTCGCCGGCCATCAGGCCGGGACGGAACATCAGGTCGTTCATCTCAAGCTGAGCCATGGCCGTTCCCTCTGTGCTTTTGTCGGCTCAGATGCGGCCTGCTGACGCCGCGGCGGTCAAGTCCGGGCGTCATCCGCGCCCCAAAACGAAAGAAGCGCGCGGGGGGCCGCGCGCTTCGGATCGTGCTTGGAGAAAGGTTGGGGTTCAGAACTCTTCCCAGCCCTCTTCCTCGGCCTGGGGCTTCATGGCCAGGGCGGTGGCGCCGTGGCTGACAGGCCGCTGGGCCGGCCGCGGATCGGCCCGGGGCGCGGTGCGGGCGGGCGCCGCGCTTGGCCGGGGCGGGGCCGCGGCGTGAACCGCAGACAGCTTGAAGCGGGCCACCAGGCGCGAGAGTTCGCGGGCCTCGTCGGCCAGGACGCGGCTGGCGGCGGTGGACTGTTCGACCATGGCCGCGTTCTGCTGGGTGACGTGGTCCATCTCGTTGACCGCCGTATTGACCTGGGCGAGGCCGAGCGCCTCTTCCTTGGCCGAGGCGGCGATTTCGGAGACGAGGCCATTGATCTCGGTGACCTGGGTGACGATCCGCTCCAGGGCCTTGCCGGTCTCGCCCACCAGGCCGACCCCTTGGGCCACCTGTTCGGTGGAGGCGCTGATTAGGGCCTTGATCTCCTTGGCGGCCTCGGCCGAGCGCTGGGCCAGGGCCCGGACTTCGGAGGCGACCACGGCGAAGCCGCGGCCGGCGTCGCCGGCCCGGGCGGCTTCCACGCCGGCGTTCAGGGCCAGGAGGTTGGTCTGGAAGGCGATCTCGTCGATGACGCCGATGATCTGGCTGATCTGGGCCGAGGACTGTTCGATCTGGCCCATGGCCGAAACCGCGCGGCGGACCACTTCGCCGGAGCGTTCGGCGTCGGCCCGGGCGGAGGTCACAGCCTCCCGGCCCTGATCTGCGCCGCTGGAGGTCTTCTGAACCGTGGCGGTGATCTCATCGAGGGCCGCCGCGGTCTCTTCCAGGGTGGCCGCCTGATGCTCGGTGCGCCGCGACAGGTCGTCGGCGCCGCTGGAGATCTCGGTGGCGCCTGAGGTGATCGACAGGGTGGTGGAGGAGATGGCGCCCATCACCTCTTCCAGCTTGGCGACGGCGGCGTTGAAGTCGTCGCGGAGCTTCTGGTACTCGCCCGGGAAGCTCTCTTCGAGCCGGTAGGTCAGATCGCCATCGGCGAGGCGGTCCATGGCGAGCGCCAGGGCGCCCACGACACGGGACTGTTCCTCTGCGACGGCGGCGGCGGCGTCGGCGCTCTGGCGGCGGGTCTCCTCGGCGCTCTGGCGGGTGGCCTCCTGCTCCTCGCGGAGCCGTTCCATCTGAATCTGATTGTCGCGGAAGACGGTCAGTGAGCGCACGATAGCGCCCAGCTCGTCCTTGCGGGCCAGCTCATCGAGCTTGACCTCGTTGTCGCCCCGGGAAAGGCGCTCGGTGGCGCCGGCGATGCGCTGGACAGCGCCGCGCATGGTCAGGACGGACATCAGGGCCAGGGCGCCGGCGGCCAGCAGGGTGACAAGCACCGCAGCGATCGTGATGTTCTGGGACATGGCGGCGCGGGCTTCGCTGGCCGCGGCCCGCTGATCGGTGGCGGCCTGGGTGGCCTCGACGATGCCCGCCAGATTGACGGTCATCTCCTTGTACTGCTCCTCGAAGGGCGCAGCGAAGCTTGCGGCGGTGGTGAAGTCGACGCCGATCATGGCCATGATCACGTCCAGGGCGTCCCGGGTCTCTTTCAAGTCGGCGATCAGGGTGTCAAAGGCCGCATGCTGGGTCGCCGGCGCGGCGGCCTTGGCCGCCTCGGCCTCGGCGGCGATGGCGTCGACCTCGACCAGCATCGCCTGACCGCGGCCTTCAATGGCCCCCACCTCAATGCCGGCGGCCTGTTGGGTCAGCAGGTAGTAGAGTTCGCCGTGAACATTGTTGATCCGCTCGGAAATCCGCTGGATCCGCAGGCTGTTGGGCATATCGGTGTGGACGACCTGACGAAGTGTGTCGGTCTGGGCCCGCTGCATGACGATCGTCCCAGCGGCCAGCGCCGCAAGCATGATCAGGGCGAAGGCCGGCGCGAAGCCGATCTTCACGATCAATGGTAAGTCTACGAGCCGAAACCGCATCTGACGCCCAATCCCCCGTGGCCAAAACATTACCCATGTGGCGGGAGCATGATGAATCGCAGGTGCTAACAGTTCCTAACCGTGGGTTGCGGATTCGCGCGGCTTCGCACCGCCCGTTCGGAGTCTATAGAGACTCCTCAAATGAAAGCACGCCGCGCGCAGGTAGAAAAACATGGTTTATTTGCGTTTACCCTCATTTTCCTGCGCGAATTAGACAATTTTAACCTGAATCCCTGATGGTGTGCACACTTCCGGTCTAGAAGGAGTGGGTAGGTGAAAAACATCATCGCAGTGGGTGGGGGCGTCCTCATCAGCCTCGTTCTGGCTTCCGCATCCGCGGCGGCCTCTTTTGAAGAAAGCATGGCGCGCTGTATTTCCAAGCACGCCAATACGCGCGACGCGGCGACCGTCATGCTGGAATGCAATGCTGACGGCGGTAAGCTGTCGGCCTGCAAGGTCCTGCAGGACAGCGCCGCCGGCAAGGGCTTCGACAAGGCCGCGCTCTGCGTCGCCGACGCCCTGCCGATGGGTTCCAAGACGGGCCAGGTTAAGGTCCCGATGCGGTTCCCGGGCAGCTAAACTCGAGAATTCATATTCTTGACGATCCGACGCCCCCGCAGCCTGCTGCGGGGGCGTCTTTCGTTATCGGGCGTGAAAGCGAGGGTCGATCCGGCTCATCAGGGCCTGGGCCGCCGCCGGGGCCCGCACCTTTCCCTCGCTGATGAAGAAGGCGAAGACCTCGCGTCCGGCCGAATGGTCAGGCGTCGGCGTGATACGCGGCAGATCCGTCGGCGCGCCGCCCTCGGCATAGGCCTCCAACCGCTGCGCCCAGCGATCGAGGGCGTCAGGGGCGTAGCCGGTCTCGATGTCGTCGGCGCCAGCCATCAGCCGGGCATAGACGAAGTCCGCCGTCGGATCGGCGATCATCGGAAACTCAGCGTGTTCGGTCAGACAGACCGCCACGTTTCGCGCCCGGCACAGGTCGAGAAAAGCCTCCTGCGCGAAGCTTTCATGCCGCACCTCGACCACGTGACGAAGGGGCCGACCCGCCAGGCTCTCCGGCAGCAGATTAAGGAAGCCCTCGAAGTCGTCGCGGTCGAACCGCTTGGTGGCCATGAACTGCCACAGGATCGGACCCAGCCGGTCGCCGAGCTCGATGAGCCCCTGGTCGAGAAACTTGCCGATCGACTCCCCGCCTTCAGCCAACACCTTGCGGTTGGTGCAGAAGCGCGAGGCCTTAACCGTGAAGATAAACCCTTCCGGGGTCGCCGCGGCCCATTTGGCGAAGCTCTCGGGCTTCTGGCTGGAATAGTAGGTCGAATTGATCTCGATGACCGGCAGGTGAGCGCTGGCATAGGCCAGCTCATCGGCCTGGCGCAGCCCCTTGGGATAGAAGACGCCCCGCCAGGGTTCGAAGGTCCAGCCGCCGATTCCGGCGCGCACCTGCCTGCTCATCGATGCCTGTCCTTCACGGCCGGGCGGAGGCGGTGGCGTCCCGGGCCGCCTTGAACTCCGAACCGTCCCTCCAGGCCGGCCAGTCGCTGGAATTGGCCAGGGTCAGGCCCAGCCGATAGAGCAGCTCGGCGTCCTGGGCCATGCCCTCCAGGTTCCAGTCCGGACCATATTCGTCGTCCTGCTGGTGATACTTGGAGGCGGTGTAGGCCTCAGCCCAGGCCAGGCCGGCCTCGACGCCGCCATCGACCAGATCGAGGCCCGACCGGTAAGAGATGGCGGGCACGCCGCCCCGGACGAAGGGGAAGTGGTCGGAGCGGAAGAAGCTGCCGGCCTCTGGCCGCTGATCGGGCCGGAAGGTTCGTCCCATCTCGCGGCCGTGGGCGATGAGCATGTCCTGCAGGTCCGAGGCCGCGTCGCCGGCGGCGGAGAAGTCCCGGGCCGGGCCCGCAGGGGAGGGCGCATCCAGGTTCAGGATCGCCACCGTCGTCGCCAGCGGATAGAGCGGGGCCGCGGCGTAGTATTCCGAGCCCAGCAGCCCCTTTTCCTCGGCGGTCACCAGCAGGACATTGACGCTGCGCTCGGGGGCAGGACCTGCGGCGAAGGCGCGGGCGATCTCGATGACCGCCGCCACGCCGGACGCATTGTCCACCGCGCCGTTATAGATGGCGTCCCCGTTCGCATCGGCGGCGCCCACGCCCAGGTGGTCCCAGTGCGAAGTGTAGATCACCCGCTCGTCCGGGCGCTTGGCGCCGGTGACCTCCCCGACCACGTTCTGGGTCACGATCTGCTGCCGGTCGACGTCATAGGCCGCCGACAGAGTCACGCCCTCCAGGACCTTCGGCTGAAAGTCGCGGGTCTGGGCCTCGGCCTTCAGCGCGGCGAAATCCAGCCCGGCCCGCGACAATATGTCCACGGCCAGATCCCGCTGGACCCAGCCCTCCAGGGGCGCATGGGCCGCGGCGGGGTCGGGGCGCACGATGTCGAGAATCTCATTGGTGTTCGAATTGGCCACCGTGGCCCAGCCGTAGGAGGCCGGCGCGGTTTCGTGAATCACCAGCAGGCCCAGGGCGCCCTGCCGGGCGGCCTCCTCGTACTTGTAGGTCCAGCGGCCGTAATAGGTCATGGCCTTGCCGCCGAAGTCGCCCTCGCCCGTTTCGAAGTCCGGGTCATTGACCAGGACCAGGACGATCTTCCCGGCCAGGTCCATGCCCTTGAAGTCGTCCCAGTTCCGCTCCGGCGCCACCACGCCATAGCCGCCGAAGACGATGGGCGCGTCCTTGAACTCGACCCGATCGGCGCCGTTGGCTGCGGCGCGGATGGCGATCTCCTCGCCCTGGCGCAGGGTCAGGGTTTCGCCGCCGGCCTTGATCGCTGCGCTGACCGGGCCCTTGATCTGGAAGCGTCCCAGGGGCACGTCCTGGGTCCACACCCGGACGCCGTCCTTCAGATCGCCCGCCGGCTTGAGGCCTGCGGCCTGAAGCTGCTCGACCAGATAGGCGATGGTCTTGGCCTCCGCCGGGGTGGCCGGGGCGCGCCCCTCGAAGGCGTCCGACGCCAGCACCTCGATGTGGCGGCCCATGGCGGCGCCCGAGATCGGCGCGGCGTCCTGGGCGAGGGCGGGTCCCGCAGCCAGGGCGATGGCGGCGACGGCGGCGAAGAGGTGGGACTTCATGATGATTCTGCACATGATTGGGGGTTGCTGCGACCCTATCTGCGGCCCATGTGTCGCGCCACCGTCGGAATGCCCGGCGGCGCCCGGTCTGGTTTGTATCGTCCCTGCAATCACCGCGTCGCAGACCTGTGGTCTGGGAACCCTCGCCGCCCGGGGGTCAGGGACCTGAAGCTGGGCTATGATGACTTCTGATTCGCGGCCGAGGCCCACCAGGACTGCCATGCGTCTGCAGACTTCGCTCGCCCTTCTCACGCTCCTGTCGCTTGGCGCCTGCGCGACCCCGCGGGAGGCCCGCATCGACCTGCCGCAGGCCTATCCGGTGACCGGCGCGGCCGAGACCCAGGTCCTGGACCAGTGGTGGCTGGCCTTCAACGACCCCGAACTCACCGCCCTGGTCGATGAGGCTCTGACCCGCAGTCCGGACGCCCAGAGCGCCGAGGCCCGCCTGCGAGAGGCGCGCCTGACCGCCGCCAGCGCGCTCACCACCTTTCTGCCCCAGGGCCAGCTGACCGGCTCGGGCCGGCGGACCGAGACCGAGCAGGTGGATGGCCAGGAGATCACCATCCCGGGCTTTTCCACCTCCGGAACCAGCGAGACCTATCAGGCCAATTTCAATGTGAGCTGGGAGCTGGACCTGTTTGGCCGCTTCTTTGCGGTCCGGCGCGCGGCGCAGGGCGATACGGCCGCGGCCCGCTTCGCCTATGAGGGCGCCCGGGCGAGCCTGGCCGCCAATGTGGCCGACGCCTATTTCCAGGCCCGCGGCCTGGCCATCCAGCTGGCCGACGCCCGGGAAAGCGCCCGCATCCAGCGCTCGCTCTATGACCTCGTGGAGCGCCGGGTTCAGGCGGGGCTCACCGCCCGGCTGGAATCCGACCGGGTCGCCGGCGAACTGGCCCAGGCCGACGGCCAGGTCGAAAGCCTGGAGGCTGAGCTGCAGGCTCAGCAGCGGACCCTGCTGGTGCTGGTGGGCCGGGGTACGGCGCCCCTGGACGATGTCTCCACCCCTCCGCTGAGCGCCCTGCCGCCGCCGGTTCCCGCCGCCATTCCGGGCGAACTTCTGGCCCGCCGACCCGATGTGCGCGAGGCTGAGGCCCGGGTGCGCTCGGCGG
Source organism: Caulobacteraceae bacterium (assembly GCA_027489335.1). Classification (GTDB taxonomy): domain Bacteria; phylum Pseudomonadota; class Alphaproteobacteria; order Caulobacterales; family Caulobacteraceae; genus Phenylobacterium. Next base: position 128,894 of record JAIXZX010000005.1, read on the forward strand.
CTGGCCGGCTGGCCTACGCGCAGCTGGCCTTTTTCCCTACCTTCAATCTGACCCCCGGGCTTGGCATTTCCCGCAGCGAGCAGCCGGGCTATTCGGCCACCACCCAGAACTGGAGCATCGGGGCTTCAGTCGTTCAGCCGGTGCTGAATATTCCGCAGCTGATGCTGGACCTCAAGGCGCAGGACGCGCGCACCGAGCAGGCCGTGATCGCCTATGAGAAGGTGGTCCAGACCGCCTATGCGGAGGCCGAGAGCGCGCTGACCCGCCTGTCGGCCGATCGTCGCCGGGTCGAGCTGCTGGCCGATGGCGAGGCCAGGGCTGAGCGCGCCTACACCTCCGCCCGTCTGGGCTACGACGCCGGCCTGACGGATCTGAACACCGCGCTCAGCGCCGAACAGGTCTGGCGGGCCACGCGGGCGCAACTGACCAGCGCCCAGGTCCAGGCTCAGCGCCGGGCGGTGCAGGCCTACAAGGCTCTGGGCGGCGGCTGGCCGTCCCAGACCCTCCCCCTCAACACCCAAGCCCGCTGAGGCGGACGGCATGATGCAGATGAAGACCCCCCAGGCGCCCCGCCGCCTCGCCCCCGCCGCCCTGGCCGTGCTGATGGCCGGCCTGGTCGGCCTGTCCGGCTGCAGCGAAGACGCGCCGCGGGAGACCGCCGAGCAGCAGGCCCGGGCGGTCACCGTCGTGCCGATCGGTTCGCAGCCCCTCACGGGGTCCGTCTCCGCCTCAGGTCCCCTGGTCCCCCGGGAAGAAGCGGCGGTGAGCGCCGAGATCGCCGGATACCGCGTGGCCCGTGTGCTGGTCGAGCCTGGCGCCTATGTGCGCGCCGGCCAGACGTTGGCGGTCCTCGACGGCGCCCTTCTCCAGTCGCAGCTCCAGCAGCAGCAGGCCGCCCTCGCCCAGGCTGAGGTCCAGGCCGAGCAGGCCGCAAGCCAGGCCGCCCGGGTCGAGGGCCTGGAGGGGCAGGGCGTCCTGTCCAACGAACAGATTGAACAGCGTCAGTTCCAGGCCCGCACCGCCGAGGCCCAGGTGCGCGCCCAGGCCGCCGGTCTGGCCGACCTCCGGGCCCGCCAGGCGAGACTGTCGGTCAGCGCCCCGGTCTCAGGCCTGGTTCTGGCCCGCAATGTCCGCCCCGGCGATCAGTCGGGGGCCGGCTCCACACCCTGGTTCGTCATCGCCCGCGACGGGCTGATCGAGCTGCAGGCCGAGGTTTCGGAAGCCGACCTCGCGCGCATCCGCCCGGGCCAGTCGGTGCAGGTCACCTTGCAGAACGGCGAGACGGTGCTGGGCAAGGTCCGCCTGGTCAGCCCGCAGGTGAACGCCCAGACCCAGCTCGGAACGGTCTGGATCAGTCTGCCCAACCGGCCTTCGATCCGCGCCGGCGGTTTCGCCAGCGCCGACTTCCAGGGCGGCGGCGCCGACGCCCTGACCGTGCCAGAGACCGCTGTGCGTTATGACGGCGACGGCGCCAGCGTCATGGTGGTCGGCGAAGATAACCGCGTGAAGCGGGTGGCCGTCTCCACCGGCGCCCGGGGCGGCGGCCTGGTGGAGCTGGTCCGCGGCCCGCCGGCCGGGTCGCTGGTGGTCGAAAGCGCCGGCTCCTTCCTGCTGGAGAATGATCTCGTCCGGCCTGTCCGCAAGACCGCTGAGGGGGCGGCGGCCGCGCCGGCGCCCAAGGCCAAGACCGAGCCCGCAAAATGAGCGCTGACCGCCCCTTAGGCCTTTCGACCTGGGCCATCCGCAATCCGGTCCCGGTGGCGGTGCTGTTCATCGCCCTGACCCTGGCGGGGCTGATTTCCTATGGGAATCTGCCGGTCAAGCTGTTCCCTAACGTCCAGTTCCCGGCCGTGTCGGTCACCGTCACCCAGAGCGGCGCCGCGCCGGGGGAGATGGAGACCCAGATCACCCGGCCGGTGGAGGACGCCCTGGCGGGCATCCCCAACGTCAAGAACATCTATTCCACCGTCACCCAAGGGGTCTCGGTCACCAGCGTCGAGTTCGAGCTGGGCGAGGACCTGCAGAAGGCCACCGACGACGTCCGCTCGCGTATCGACCAGACCCGCGCGGTCCTGCCACGGGAGATCGACGAGCCGACCGTCCAGCGGATCGAGCTCGATTCCCAGCCGATCATGACCTATGCGGTGGCCGCCCCGAACATGTCGGACGTGGAGCTGTCCTGGTTCGTGGACGACACCCTGGGCCGGGCCCTGCAGGCCCGCGAAGGCGTGGCCCAGGTGGCCCGGGTGGGCGGGGTGACCCGCGAGATCAATGTGGTCCTTGACCCTGACCGTCTGGCCGCCCGCGGCCTGACCGCCGTCCAGGTCAACAACGCCCTGCGCAGCTTTGACCTGGACGCGCCCGGCGGCCGCGTGGCCATCGGCGGCCAGGAGCAGAACCTGCGGGTGCTGGGCGCGGTGGACAGCGTCGAGGCCCTGCGCGACCTGACCATCCCCACGGGACAGGGGGGCTATGTCCGCCTGTCGGATATCGCCGATGTGGGCGACGGCGCATCGGAGCCCCGGGGTTTCGCCCGGCTGAATGGTCAGCCCGTGGTCGGCTTCATGGTCATGAAGACCCGCGATTCCAGCGACGTGGCCGTCGAGGACGGGGTCCTTGCGGCTTTGGCCGAGCTGGAGACCCAGTACGAAGGCGTCTCCTTCACCAAGATCTTCTCTTCGGTGGACGAGACCCGCGCCAGCTTCCACGCCACCCAGAACGTTCTGCTGGAAGGCATGGGGCTGGCGGCGCTGGTGGTGTTCGTCTTCCTGCGCAACTGGCGCTCCACGGCGATCGCCGCGGTGGCCATGCCGCTGTCGCTGATCCCGACCTTCTTCGTGATGGATCTGCTGGGCTTCTCGCTCAACATCGTCACCCTGCTCGGCCTCACGCTCGTGATCGGCATCCTGGTGGATGACGCGATCGTCGAGGTGGAGAACATCGAGAAACGGATCATCGCCGGGATGCGGCCCTTCCAGGCCGCATTGGAAGGCGCCGACGCCATCGGCCTGGCGGTGGTGGCGACGACCGCCTCCATCGTGGTGGTGTTCACGCCGGTGTCCTTCATGGGCGGCATGGCCGGGCAGTTCTTCCGGGAGTTCGGAATCACGGTCTCGGTGGCCGTCATCTTCTCCCTGCTGGTGGCGCGCCTGCTGACGCCGCTGATGGCGGCCTATCTGCTTAAGCCCGCCGCTGCGCCCCATCCGCGCAAGCCGTTCAAGGGACTGTATCGCGACACCCTCGAATGGGCGCTGGACCACCGCATCATCGCCAGCATCGCCGGCGGCGTCATGTTCATCGCCTCCCTGGCGCTGATCCCGCTCCTGCCCCAGGGCTTCCAGCCGGCCGGCGACCCCGACTACCTCTATGTGAACGTCCAGGGTCCCCCCGGCGCGACGGCCGAGCATATGGAGGAGGTGGTCCGCGACATCACCGCCACCTTCGCCGACCGGCCGGAGGTGACCAATGTCTTCGCCCAGATCGGCTCCACTGTGGTGGCCCAGGGCCCGGGCGGCGGCGGCGGCGGCGGCAACGACCTGCGCAGCGGCACGGTCACCGTCCTGCTGGACGAGGGCCGCGACCTGACCGGTGCGGAGATCCGCCGCGAAATGCGCGAGGCCCTGCGGGAGATTCCCGACGCCCGGGTGACCTTCCTTGATGGCCAGGGTCAGGCGGGACTGCAGATCGTCCTGACCAGCGAGAACCCCGAGGCCCTGCGCGAGACCGCCCTGGAACTGGAGCGGCAGATGCGCGAGGTGCCCGAGATCGCCGAACCCCGGCCCTCGGTGCCGCCGACCGGGCCTGAGCTGATCATCCGGCCCCGCCCCGCCGAGGCCGCACGGCTCGGCGTCAGCGCTGAGCAGATCGCGACGGTAGCCCGGGTCGCCACCGTCGGCGACATCGACGCCAATGTGGCCAAGATGACGATCAACGAGCGGCGCCTGCCGATCCGCCTGCGCCTGCCGGTGGAGGCCCGGACCGATCTCGAGGCCATCCGGTCTCTGCGTATCCCCACCGCCACTGGCGAGGTCACGACCCTGGGCGCGGTGGCCGATGTGGAGTTCCAGGCCGGTCCCGCCCGGATCGAGCGCCTGAACCGCAGCCGTCAGCTGACCGTTCAGGCCGAGCTGAACGGGGTGGAGCTGGGCGACGCCAACCAGAAGGTCCAGGCCCTGCCGATCATGCAGAACCTGCCCGACGGCGTGGCGCCGGCCGAGACCGGCGAGCTTGAGGCCATGCAGGAACTGTTCGGCGCCATGGGCCTGGCGATCTTCGCCGGCGTTTCGATGATCTTCGCCGTGCTGGTCCTGCTGTTCCGCAGCTTCTTCAAGCCGCTGGTCATCCTGTCGGCCCTGCCGCTGGCGGTGGGCGGCGCCTTCCTCGGCCTGCTGGCCTTCCAGCTCTCCCTGTCGATCCCTTCGATGATCGGCTTCCTGATGCTGCTCGGCCTGGCCGCCAAGAATTCCATCCTGCTGGTGGAGTACGCGATCGAACGCGAGCGCGAGGGCATGCCCCAGCGCGAGGCCCTGATCGACGCTTGTCGCGAGCGGGCCCGGCCCATCGTCATGACCACTGTGGCCATGGCCGCGGGCATGCTGCCGACGGCGCTGGCCCTGGAAAAAGGCGCGGAGTTCCGTCAGCCCATGGCGGTCGCGGTGATCGGCGGCCTGATCACCTCGACCATCCTGTCGCTGGTGCTGGTGCCGGTGGTCTATGAGTTCGTCGACGACTTCGAGCGCTGGTTGAAGCCGCGCCTGGCCCGCTTCATCACCCCGCGGGAGGCGCCTGGCCCGGCCGTGCCGGAGGACAGGCTCTAAACACTGCGCCTAGAGCTCGCCGCGCAGGACCTGGGCGAACTGTTCGGGATCGACATTGCCGCCGGACAGGACGAGGCCGACGACCCCCTTGCCGGCCACATCGATCTTGCCGGCCAGCAGGGCGGCCAGGGCGGCGACCCCGCCGGGCTCCACGACCAGCTTCAGGGTGGCGAAGGCGTAGCGCATGGCCTCGGTGATCTCGCGATCGCTGACCACGGCCACGTCGGCCACCGTGTTCTGCATGATCGGAAAGGTCAGCACGCCCGGGAAGGGCGACTCCAGAGAGTCACAGAGGGAGCGGCCGGTGGGCTTGAACACCTGGCGCTCGCCCGCCCGCAGGGACTTCAGCGTGTCGTCGAAGCCCTCCGGCTCGACCCCGACCATGGCGGTCTGTGGACTCAAGCCCTTGATCGCCGTCGCCAGGCCCGCCAGCAGGCCGCCGCCGCTGATCGGGGCGGCCACCAGGTCGAGCGCCGCGCCCATGGCGGTCGCCTGAGCGACCATTTCCAGGCCCACCGTGCCCTGGCCGGCGATGATGTGGGGATCATCGAAGGCCGGCACGACGACAGAGCCGCGCTCACGGGCGATCTCTGCGGCGATGGCCTCCCGGCTGTCGGTCAGCCGATCATAGAACCGCACCTCGGCGCCATAGCCCTGGGTGGCGACGACCTTCACCTTTGGCGCGTCGCTCGGCATGACGATCAGGGCCGGAATCCCCAGCAGCCGGGCGGCGAGCGCGACCCCTTGCGCATGATTGCCCGAGGAGAAGGCGACCACGCCCCGGTCCCGCTCGTCGGCGGTCAGCTGCACGAGCCGGTTATAGGCCCCGCGGAACTTGAAGGCGCCCACCCGCTGCAGGGTCTCTGCCTTGAGCAGAACGCGAACCCCCGCCCGCTCATTCAAGGCCGGGCTCTCGATCAGGGGGGTCTCGATCGCGTGGCCAGAGATCCGGTCGGCGGCGGCCTGGATGTCAGCAAGCGTCACGGTCATTTGGCGAACACCATGGCGTCGTCGGCGAAGGCCTTGAACTCCAGCGCATTGCCGGAAGGGTCGAGGAAGAACAGGGTCGCCTGCTCCCCGGGCTGGCCCTTGAAGCGGACCTGCGGGGGGATGATGAACTGCGTGCCCGCCGCCTCCAGCCGGTCGGCCAGGGCCTGCCAGGCCTCCAGGGTCAGGATGACGCCAAAGTGGCGGACCGGCACCTGCTCGCCGTCCACGGCGCTGGTCTGGCGATGGCCGACCTCGTCGGGCGCCAGATGGGCGACGATCTGGTGGCCATGGAAGTCGAAATCGATCCAGTCGGGGCTCGAACGACCCTCGGGGCAGCCCAGAAGCTCCCCGTAGAAGGCGCGGGCCTCGGCCAGGTCGCGGACGGGGAAAGCGAGATGGAAGCGGGGTCGGGTCATGGTCGTCTGATTAGCTTGCGACCGCCGGTCAGGCGATGGTTTTAAGCGGCGCTGGCCCGTGCTTATCTGTCGTTGACCCATAGCGGTGGGTTGGGGGCGAATCACAATGCGTAAGCTTGCTGCGGCGGCCGGGGCCTTGGTCCTGGCCGGTGGTCTGGGGTCTGTCGAGGCATCGGCGGCCGAACTGCTGGTGGGCGCCTATGCCCACGATGTCACCTTCATCGGCGAGGCGATCGGCTCGGGCGCCCCGGGCCGCGAAGAGGGGATCGACCTGCATCTCGGCCTTCGCACGGAGCAGATAGAGTATCTGTTCGGGGGGCCTCAGCTGCACGCCTTCGTCTCCCTCAACAGCGAGGGCACCAGCAACTTCGTCGCCGCCGGCGTCTCCTGGCCCATCGGCGTGACCGAGCGCCTCTATGTCCGGCCGGGACTTGGCCTGGCCTATACGGATGGGGAAGCTGGCCTGCCGCCGGTCAATGCGTCAAACCTGACGCCGCCGGAAATCGCCCGGCGCCTGGAGCTCTACAATACCCGGATCGATTTCGGCTCGCAGCTGCTGTTCCAGCCGGAATTGTCGGTCGGTTACAAGTTCACCGAGACCTTCGCCGCCGAGCTGTCCTGGGTTCACATCTCCAACGCGCAGATTTTCCACCAAGGGAAGAACCAGGGCCTTGACGCCGCGGGCGTGCGGCTGATTTACAGCTTCTGACCGGCCCCCGCCTCTGCGGCGTCTGAACGCCGGTTCCACAATCGATCAAATCCTCTCGCCGAGCCCTGTCGAAGGGCGGGACGGATCCGCCCGGCAGGCGGAAGGATCGTATCTCAATGGCCAATGTGACGGTGATCGGCGCCCAGTGGGGCGACGAAGGCAAGGGCAAGGTCATCGACTGGCTGGCCAACCGCGCCGACGTGGTGGTCCGCTTCCAGGGCGGCAACAACGCCGGCCACACCATCGTGGTGGGCGACAAGACCTACAAGCTGTCGCTGCTCCCCTCGGGCGTCATCCAGGGCAAGCTGTCGATCATCGGCAACGGGGTCGTGGTCGATCCCTGGTCGCTGCTGGACGAGATCACCCGCGCCCAGGGCCAGGGCCTTGGCATCAATCCCGACAACCTGATCCTGGCCGAGAACGCCACCCTGGTCCTGCCGCTGCACCGCGACCTGGACGGGGCCCGAGAGGCCCGCGCCGGGGCTGGCAAGATCGGCACCACCGGCCGCGGCGTCGGCCCGGCCTATGAGGACAAGGTCGGCCGTCGCGCCATCCGATTCGCCGACCTGGCCGATTCCGAGGCGCTGGAAATCAAGATCGAGCGCCTGCTGGCGCACCACGGCGCCCTGCGCGCCGGGCTCGGCCTGCCCGAGGCCCGCCCTGACGAGATTCTCGCCCAGCTGCAGGAACTGGCCCCGAAGATCCTGCCCTATGTGAAGCCGGCCTGGCGGGTCCTGGGGGACGCCATCAAGGCGGGCCAGCGGGTGCTGTTCGAAGGCGCCCAGGCGACTCTGCTCGACGTGGACCACGGCACCTATCCCTATGTGACCTCGTCCAACACCGTGGCGGGCCAGGCCGCGGCCGGCGCCGGCGTCGGCCCGACGGCCGGCGGCTATGTTCTGGGCATCCTCAAGGCCTACACCACCCGGGTGGGCGAGGGGCCTTTCCCCACCGAGCTGAACGATGAGACCGGACGCCTGCTGGGCGAGCGGGGCCATGAGTTCGGCACCGTCACCGGGCGGCCCCGCCGCTGTGGCTGGTTCGATGCGGTGCTGGTGCGCCAGTCCATCGCCGTGGGCGGGGTTCAGGGCGCCGTGCTCACCAAGCTCGACATCCTCGACGGGTTTGAGACGCTCAAGGTCTGCGTCGGCTACCGCCTGCGCGGGGAGACCATCGACTACCTGCCCGCCGGCCTGCGCGACCAGGCCGCCATCGAGCCCATCTACGAAGAGATGGAGGGCTGGAGCGAGAGCACCCGCGGCGCCCGCTCCTGGAAGGACCTGCCAGCCAACGCCATCAAATACGTGCGCCGGATCGAGGAGCTGATCGGCGCGCCCGCGGTGCTGCTCTCCACCAGCCCGGACCGGGACGACATCATCATGATGCTGGACCCATTTCGGGGATGATGGCGCCGCCACGTAAGTGGTTCTTTACGGGCTGATGCGAGGGTGGGCGCATTGGGGAGCCCACCTGTGTTCAATGATGACCGCAAGCTGATCGACCGTATGGCGCCCGCCCTTCAGCGGGTGCTGGTCATTGATCCGTCCCCGGCCGGCGGGCGTATGCTGGCCGATCTCATGCGCAGTCTGGCCCACTGTCAGGTCTGGGTGGCGCCGTCTGCCGGCAAAGCCATGGAGCTGATCAAGGGCGCCGACCCACAGATCATCTTTATCGAACACGCCGAGCGCGGCGGGGTGGACGGGATCGAGTTCACCCGCCGCCTGCGTCGCAGCGAGGCGACCTGCCGTCAGGCGCCGGTCATCATGATCTTGACCCAGCCCACGGCCGCCGCTGTCCTGGGCGCCAGGGACGCCGGCGTGCACGAGTTTCTCCGCAAGCCCTTCACCACCGGCGACCTGCTCAAGCGTCTGGAGGCGGTGACCCTGCGGCCCCGCGACTGGGTCGAGGCCGTGACCTATGTCGGCCCCGACCGCCGGCGCTTCAACTCCGGCGACTACAAGGGCGCGCTGAAACGCCGCTCCGATTCCCGGGCGACGCCGGAACGCAGCCGCATCATCCAGGCGGTGAAAATTCTGAAATCCGCCGCCGGGGCCCTGCAGAGCGATCCGGCCCAGGCGATGCGCGCCATGAAGGCCCAGGGCGCCGACCTGCAGTCGGTGGCCGTCAAGACGGGCGATATGAAGCTGGCGGCGGCGGCGGCCGACTTCCACCGCTACCTCGCCACGGTTGTCGACCCTCGCCGGCTGGATCCTACCGAGATCGCCTTCCATGTGGCGGCTCTGGCGGCCTTCGCTCCGGCCGAGGACGCCACACGCAAACGGGTCGCCTGAGCCCCCAGGGCCGCCCTGACGCGCTCACACAGTCATCGCGACAGACCGGCCGGCGAGACGGACATGTCCCGCCGGCCTTTAATCTGAGCGCCGATCAGGCGTTGACCAGGTTCCGGTCTTCGGCGGCGGCCTGCATGGTCTTCTGCAGCTTCTCGAAGGCGCGGACCTCGATCTGGCGCACCCGTTCGCGGCTGACACCGTACTGGCCAGCCAGTTCCTCGAGCGTCGTCGGATCGTCCTTCAGCCGCCGCTCGGTCAGGATGTGACGCTCACGGTCGGACAGCTCGGCCATGGCCTCCTGCAGGAGGCCCATGCGCAGGCCGCGCTCCTCGTTGTCGGCGACCACCGTCTCCTGGCTGGGGGCGGCGTCGTCGGCCAGCCAGTCCTGCCACTCGCTCTCGGAGTCCGAGCGCAGGGGGGCGTTGAGCGAGGCGTCCGGACCCGACAGGCGCCGGTTCATGGAGATGACCTCCTCGTCCAGCACGCCGAGCTTGGTGGCGATCTGGCGAACCTGGTCGGGGTGCATGTCCCCTTCCTCGAAGGCGCTGATCTGGCTCTTGGCCTTGCGCAGGTTGAAGAACAGCTTCTTCTGCGCCGCCGTCGTGCCCATCTTCACCAGGGACCAGGACCGCAGGATGTATTCCTGGATCGAGGCGCGGATCCACCACATGGCGTAGGTGGCCAGGCGGAAGCCCCGGTCGGGATCGAACTTCTTGACCGCCTGCATCAGGCCGACATTGCCCTCGGAGATCACCTCGCCGATGGGCAGGCCATAGCCGCGATAGCCCATGGCGATCTTGGCCACGAGACGCAGGTGGCTGGTGACGAGCCGATGGGCGGCCTCGGGGTCTTCATGCTCCTGCCAGCGCTTGGCGAGCATGAACTCCTCGTCCTTGGCCAGCATCGGAAATTTGCGGATATCGCTGAGATACCGGCTCAGGCCGCCTTCCGGCGACATGACGGCAAGCGTTTGCGCGGCCATGACTATCCCCTCTTGATGTGTGGACTGCCGGGCCGCTGCGCAGGTGTGCGCCAGGTCCCCCCACCCCTCGACCCTTCAGATAGGTATCGGGTTCTCGGAGCGGAAGGCCGCCGGGGAGGGCGGCTGGAAAGTCCCACTTGTGAACTCAGGTATTTGTACCCCGCGATCTGGGCGCAAGCAAGGCGCGGCCCCTCGACAGGACCCGCCGAAAATCTCAGAGGGCGCCCAGCAGAGCTTCAAGCCGGGCCATGTCTGCGGGCAGGGGGGCCTCGAACCGTAGCGGCTCGGTGGTGATGGGATGGATGAAACCCAGCACCTGGGCGTGCAGGGCCTGGCGGGTCAGGCCCGCCTCGGCCATGGCGGCGCGCACGGCCGGCGCCGGGCTGCCAGAGCCATAGACGGCGTCCCCCAGGCAGGGGGCGCCCTTGGACGCCATGTGGACGCGGATCTGGTGGGTGCGGCCGGTCTCCAGCCGGCAGCGCACCCGCGCCGCCGTCGGTCGGTCTGAGGGGCCGAACAGGGCGGTGGTCTCATAGTGGGTGATCGCCTCCCGCCCCCCGGACTTGAGGACCGCCATCTTCTTGCGATCATGGGCCGAGCGGCCCAGCAGGGACTGCACCGTCCCCTTGCGCGGCTTGGGGGCGCCCCGGGTCAGGGCCACATAGGCCCGGTCGATGTCGTGGTGGAAGAACAGGGCCGAAAGGCCCTGGTGCGCGGCGTCGGTCTTGGCGCAGACCAGGACGCCGGAGGTGTCCTTGTCGATCCGGTGGACGATCCCTGGCCGGGCGACCCCGCCGATCCCTGACAGGCTGGCGCCGCAGTGGTGCAGCAGGGCGTTGACCAGGGTGCGATCCGGCGAGCCTGGCGCCGGATGGACCGCCATGCCCGGGGGCTTGTCGACCACGATCAGGTGGCTGTCTTCGAACAGCACCTGCAAGGGAATGTCCTGGGGCTCCGGCTCGGCGGCGATGACCGGCGGGACCAGGATCTCATAGGCGCCGGGCTGGGCCTTGGCCGAGCCGTCCCGCACGATCTGGCCGTCCCGGCTCACCGCGCCTGTGGCCAGCAAGGCCTGGATACGGGCCCGGGACAGGTCATCGGCAAGCGCCGCCAGGGTCTTGTCCAGGCGCCCGCCAGCGGACTCGGCGGCGACCTGCAGCACAAGCAGGTCGCCGTCGTCCTCGGCCTCAAGGATCGGAACCGGCGGGGCGCCGGGGTCAGAGCCCATGCTTGTCGGCGGCGCCTTCCTCATGGCCCATGATGGAGCCGTCCTTGAACAGGTACTCCTTCAGCTGGCCGTCGAACTGCTCATCATTGCGGCGGATCCATTCCAGGACCATGGCCGCATGCTCCATTTCCTCCTTGGCGTTGTGCAGAAGGATGGCTTTCAGCTCCGGATCGTCGCAGTCGTCGGCCCGCTGGCGGTACCAGTCCACCGCCTCCAGCTCCTCCATCAGCGAGGCGATCGCATAGTGGAGCTGGAGCGTCTTGGGGCTAAGCTTTTCCCGGGGGACGTGAAGGGTCTCGCTGGCCATAGGCATCATGCTCCTGTCGCAAAGGCCTTCTATTGCACGGGCTCGGACCTGACGCGAGTTGGGGGCGCGAGTTGGGGACAGTCAGAATGAAGATCGATCGCCGTCGGGCCCTTGCCCTTCTCGGATTCGGCGCCGCCGCGCCGCTCACCGCCCAGGCCCAGGCGCCCTACGGCGGTCCGGTGGCCTTCGAGCACGGGGTGGCTTCCGGCGACCCTCTGGCTGATGCGGTCATTCTGTGGACCCGGATCACTCCCAAGGCCGAGGGCGCGGGGCAGATCGCCTATGCCTGGCGGATGAACCCAGTGGATCGCCGGGCCGGCGGCGCCAAGTCCGGAACCGGCGTCACGGGACCCGAGCAGGACTACACGGTGAAGGTCGATGTCACCGGGCTTGATGCGGCGCGGGCCTACACCTTCGAATTCGAAGCCAACGGCGTCACCTCGCCCATGGGCCGCACCCGCACCCTGCCGGTGGGCGAGACCCGCGAGCTGGTCCTGGCTGTGGCCTCCTGCTCGCTCTATCCCAACGGCTATTTCAACGCCTATCAGGCCATCGCCGACCTGCCCCAGCTCGACGCGGTGGTCCACCTGGGCGACTACATCTACGAGTACGGAGGCGAGGGGTCCTACGGCATGACCTCGGCCGTGGCCGGTCAGCGGCCCCATGACCCGCCCCATGAGATCGTGACCCTGCAGGACTACCGGGTCCGCCACGCCCAGTACAAATCCGACCCGTCGCTGCAGGCCGCCCATGCCCGCGCGCCTTGGATTGTCACCTGGGACGATCACGAGACGACCAATAACTCCTGGATGGACGGGGCCGAAAACCATCAGCCCGAGACCGAGGGCGACTGGGCGACCCGCAAGGCCAACGCGCTGAAGGCCTATTTCGAGTGGATGCCGATCCGCAATCCGGCGCCTGGCGCGGCCATGACCGCCATCAACCGCAGCTTCCATTTCGGCGACCTGGCCAGCCTGATCATGCTGGAAACCCGGATCGGCGGCCGCGACCTGCAACTGGACTACGCCAAGGACCTGCCGATCGTGGACGGCCAGGCCGACCTGCCCGCCTTCCGCCAGCGTCTGGACGATCCTGATCGTCGCATGATGGGCGCCCAACAGGAGGCCTGGCTCGCCGGCGAATTGGCCAATTCGGTCCAGTCGGGCCGCAAGTGGCAGGTGCTGGGCAACGCCGTGGTCATGGCGCGGGTCATGATGCCTGCGGCGCGCAAGACCATGGGCGAAGAGGCCTTCGCCCAGGCGATCGCCAGCCTGCCGCCGGGGATCGGCGTCCTGGTCGAGCGTTGGGAGCGGCTTTCGGCGCTGGGCCTGCCCTACGGCCTGGACATGTGGGACGGATATCCTGTGGCGCGGGAGCGGCTCTACGACGCCATTGCGGCCGCCGACGCCCGGGTGGTGGTGGTGTCTGGCGACAGCCACGCCTTCTGGGCCAACGAGCTTTATGATGATGAGGACAAGCTGCGCGCGGTGGAGTTCGGGACGACCGGGATCACCAGCCCCGGCGCCGGCGACTATCTGACCGGCGTCGAGGTGGGCGAGCTGTTCGCCGCGGCGTCCAAGGAAGTGGTCTTCTCCGACCAGGCGGCCAAGGGGTTCATCCTGCTGACCCTGACCCCTGACGCGGTGAAGAGCGAGCTGATGACCGTCTCCTCCATCGTCTCGAAGGACTATGTGACCGCGGTGCGCAAGTCATTCACCGTCACGGCGCAGGAGTCCGGCGTCTCCCCGCTGAAGGCGCTCTGACCCCCTAGTCGGGACGCTCCACCAGCCGGCCGTTCTCCACCACCCGGTAGAAGCACGAGCGGAAGCCTACATGGCAGGCGCCGCCGTCGCCCTGCGGCAGGACCTTGATCCAGACGCAGTCCTGGTCGCAGTCGATCCGGGTCTCCACCACCTGCTGCACCTGGCCGCTGGTCTCGCCCTTGAGCCACAGGGCCTGGCGGGAGCGGCTGTAGTAGTGGGCCTGTCCGGTGGAGAGCGTCAGGGCCAGGGCCTCGGCGTTCATCCAGGCGAACATCAGCACCTCGCCGGTCTCGGCGTGGGTGGCGACGGCTGCGATCAGACCATTGGTGTCAAAGCGCGGAGCGATGGCCGCGCCGCGTTCCAGGGCGTGCTTGTCGGAAGCGGTGGGAAATTGGACGGACATGGGCAAACTATAGCCCTCCTTCCCGGGCAGGGGGAGATGTCGCAGCGCAGCTTGCGCCGCATAGGGAGATGATCCGCCATGAGCCTCAGCCGCCGCGTCCTCCTGTCCGCCATCGCCCTGGCCGCGCCCGCGCCGGCCTTCGCCCAGTGGCCCTTTGGCCTGGGCCGCCCCCGGAACCGGGCGCCGCGTGAGGGCCGGGCTGACTATGCCGGGCCGCCCCTGCGCCAGCAGTTGGGCGACTGGCAGTTCGACCAGATCCGCACGGCGGTCTCCACCCGCCTGCAGCCGGTGATCCGCGACGCCATCGAAGAGCGGTTCCTCAGCGGGGTCGTGGCGATGCCTGGCGTAGAGGCCGCCACGGCGGCCTTGGCCGAGCCGGGCGGCGCGGTCTGGACGCAAGGCTGGACCCGCGATGGGACGCCGCCGCCAGCGCAGTTCGCCTGGGACGGGCTGGAGCGGGCCTATGTCGCCACCGCCGCGGCGCAGATGGTGGAGACCGGCGCCCTGACCCTCGAGGCGCAGATCGCCCCCTGGGCGCCGGACCGGCCCAACGCCGCCTGGATCACCCTGGAGGACCTGCTGGCCCATACCAGCGGCCTTCCTGCGGCCGACGGGCCTGAACCCCAGGCTGCCCGCTTCCAGCCAGGTGCGGCGATGGCGCTGTCCCCGGCCAATGACGAGGTCCTGGCGCAGATCCTCACCACGGTGGATGACGCGCCTCTGGCCGACATCCTGACCCGGCGGATCGCCGAACGGCGCGACCTGCGGGAGACCGCGTTCGGGGCGGGCGATCCGGTGACCGTCTCCGCCTCGGCCCTGGATGTGGTGCGGTTCTGGCGTGACCTGCTGGGCGAGCGGATGCATGGGGCGCAGGCCACCCGTCGGCGGTTCTACCGGCTACACCCCCTGGCCGAGGGGCTGACCGACTATGCCGGCCTGGGCGTGAGGGTTCGCGACCTTGAGGCCGCCGAGGATGCCGCGGCCGACACCTGGCTCTACGCCGGGGAGGCGGACGCCGCAGCCGTCGTCGCCTATTCGATGACCAGCCGGGCCACGGTGGCGATCGCCCTGAAGGGCGAAGGCGATCCCTACGCCCTGGCGCGAAGCCTGCTCGACCTCGTGCGCGCCTAAGCTCAGGCAGTGAGCCTCAAGGACCAGATAAAGGGCCGGGTCGAGGCCTTCGACGCCTGGGCCAGGCCCTGGACGCTGGGCTCGCCCTGGCGGGCCGGGGCCTATGAATTTCTGCTGTTTGGACTGAAGCAGGCCTGGGCCTGCCTGTTCGCCGGGACCATGCTGGCCCTGCTGGTGGCCACCAGCTTCTGGTGGCCGCAGGACGCAGTGCTCGCCCGCTACGACTTTCTGGTGCTGGCGGCGGTGGGCCTGCAGGTCTTCCTGCTCGCCACCGGCCTGGAGCGGCCCCGGGAGGCCCTGGTCATCGCCATCTTTCATGTGGTCGGCACGGCGATGGAGATCTTCAAGACCGCCCACGGCTCCTGGACCTATCCGGAGGAGAGCCTGTTGCGGATCGGCGGCGTGCCGCTGTTTTCGGGCTTCATGTACGCTTGCGTCGGCTCGTTCATGGCCCGGATCATCCGGCTGATGGAGATCCGGTTCGACTTCTATCCGCCGGTCTGGGCGCCGTGGATCCTGGCGGTGCTGGCCTATGCCAACTTCTTCACCCACCACTATCTGCCGGACATCCGCTGGGGACTGTTCGCCTTCTCGGCCCTGATCTTCGCCCGCACCTGGGTGGTCTATCGCCCGGACGTGCGAGACCGACGCATGCCCCTGCTGGCGGCCGCCCTGCTGACGGCCTTCTTCATCTGGATCGCCGAGAATCTGGGGACCTACGCCTCGGCCTGGGTCTATCCCGACCAGGCTGACGGCTGGACGCCGGTCAGCCTGGCCAAGATGGGGTCCTGGTACCTGCTGATGATGCTCAGCTTCGTCCTGGTGACCCTGGTCCACCCGCCGCGACGGGCGGAGCGGGCGATCTAGCGCTTGTTGACGAAGTCCAGGAACCGCTGGCGCAAGCTGTTGTCGGTCTTGAACACGCCGGTGAACTGGGTGGTGATGGTGCTGACGTGGCGGTGGTGGACCCCGCGGGTGGTCATGCACTGGTGCTGGGCGTCGATCAGCACCGCCACGCCGGCCGGGCGCAGACTGTCGGTGATGGCGTCGGCGATCTGCTGGGTCATGGTCTCCTGGGTCTGGAGACGCTTGGCGTAGATCTCCACCACCCGGGCCAGCTTGGAGATGCCGACGACGCGGTTGGTGGGCATGTAGGCCACATAGGCCTTGCCCAGGAAGGGCGCCATGTGGTGCTCGCAGTGGCTCTCCACCTCGATCTCGCGCAGCATGACGATGTCGTCATAGCCCTGCACGTCCTCGAAGGTCCGCGACAGCTCCTTGGCCGGATCGGCGCCATAGCCCTCGAACCAGTCGGCATAGGCGTCCACCACCCGCTTGGGCGTATCGATCACGCCCTCCCGGCGCGGGTCGTCTCCGGCCCAGGCGATCAGGGTGCGAACGGCCGCCATGGCCTCTTCGCGGGTCGGGCGGGGAAGCGGCTCCAGGCCGGCCGGACCGTTCAGGTTCAAGTCGCGAGTGGGAGCGTCCATGGTCTGATGAGGCTTTCTCTGGTGCTGAGTTGCGCCGGGCCGACGGGCCCGGAAGTGACGCGCGCCACCGAATTACGGGGGAGGACAGTGCGCGGACGCGCCCCCTGTCTTCCGGCCCGGGCGATCTGTATATGGTGGCCTATCCCGAGCGGGCAACCGTTCCGCAGCGTCAGTATGGTCTATGTCCCTCAGCCTCTATGACACCATGGCCCGCCAGAAGCGGCCCTTCGTCCCCGTCGATCCTAAGCGGGTGACCATGTATGTCTGCGGGCCCACGGTCTACAATTACGCCCATATCGGCAACGCCCGGCCGGTCGTGGTCTTCGACGTGCTGTTCCGCCTGCTGCGTCACACCTTTGGCGACGATGCGGTGCTCTATGCGGCCAACGTCACCGACGTGGACGACAAGATCAACGCCAAGGCCCAGGCCGAGGGCGTCGACATCGACGTGATCACCCAGCGCTATCTCGACATCTATAATCGCGACATGGCGACCCTGGGCGCCCTGGCGCCCACCTTCCAGCCCCGCGCCACCCAGACCATGGACGCGATCATCGAGATGATCGGCCGTCTGGTGGACAAGGGCGCGGCCTATGCCGCCGAGGGCCATGTGCTGTTCAGCACGGAGTCCTATCCCGACTACGGCCAGCTCTCGGGCCGCAGTCTTGAGGACATGATCGCCGGCGCCCGGGTCGATGTGGCGCCCTATAAGCGC
This sequence comes from Caulobacteraceae bacterium, assembly GCA_027489335.1. GTDB lineage: Bacteria > Pseudomonadota > Alphaproteobacteria > Caulobacterales > Caulobacteraceae > Phenylobacterium. Next base: position 146,136 of record JAIXZX010000005.1, read on the forward strand.
AACCCCGCCGACTTCGTCCTTTGGAAGCCCTCCAAGGCCGGCGAGCCGGTGTGGGACAGCCCCTGGGGCGCCGGACGTCCGGGTTGGCACATCGAATGCTCAGCCATGATCGAGCAGACCCTTGGCCTGCCCATCGACATTCATGGGGGCGGCAACGATCTGATCTTCCCCCACCATGAGAACGAACTGGCGCAAGGGGTCTGCGCCGCCCACGGCTGCGAGTCCGGCCACGGCGCCGACTATGCCCGCTACTGGATGCACAACGGTTTTCTGAACTTCGGTTCGGAGAAGATGTCCAAGAGCCTCGGCAATGTCGTCCTGGTCCATGACCTGGTGAAACAGACCCCGGGCGAGGCGGTGCGCTGGGCCCTGCTGGTCGGTCACTATCGCGCGCCCCTGGAGTGGTCTGGCGAGATGCTGGAGCAGGCGCGCAAGTCCCTGGACCGGCTCTACGGCGCCTTGCGCCGGGCGGCTGACGTCACCCCGACCACCACGGCCCCGGGGGCGAAATTCCTGGCGGCCCTGGAGGACGACCTCAACACCGCCCAGGCCATGGCCGAGCTGTTCGTCCTGGCCTCGGTGATCGAGACCGGCGACGAGGCCGCCCGCGCCCATGCCAAGGGCGAGCTTTTGGCATCCGGCGCTCTGCTCGGTTTCCTGCAGGCCGATCCCGAGACCTGGTTCCAGGGCGGGGCCGATCCTGAGCTGAAAGCCAGGGTCGAGGCCCTGATCGCCGATCGGATCGCCGCGCGGACCGCCAAGGATTGGCCACGGGCCGATGCGATACGCGATGAGCTGAACGCGCTGAACGTGGTGGTTATGGATTCCGCCGAGGGCGCCACGTGGCGGCTGAAGGAGCCGAGCTGATGATGGGGATGAACCGCAACACCAATCCGCTGGCCGCCAGCCAGCTGTCGCCCTCCTTCATGCCGGGCTTCGGGTTTGGCAAGCGCAAGGGCGCGTCCGGCCCCAAGGGCCTGAAGGTGGAGCATCGGATCGGTGTTCAGGCGCCACCGGAAACGCTTTGGGCGTTGATCTCCGACCTGAACGCCTGGCCGGAATGGAACCCGATCTACACCCGGGCCTCGGGTGTCCTGTCCATCGGCGCGCCCCTGGAGCTCACCCTGGCCCTGCCCGAACAGGCCCCGCGGCACATCGAGCCGGTGGTGGTGGACTGGGTGCCCCATGAGCAGCTGCACTGGCGCACCAGCGTGGCCAGCGGCTTCGGCACAGCGATCCGCTATATCGAGATCGATCAGGTGGCCGAGCACGCCTGCATCGTTTCCAATGGCGAACTGTTCCAGGGTCTGCTGGGGCCGGCCGCGGCCAAACGCATCCAGCGTCCGCTGAAGAAGGGCTTCGCCGCCATGGGCGAGGCGCTGAAAGCCAAGGCCGAGGCCGCCTGGCGCGGCCGGGCCTGACTCCCCAGATCAGTCCCATGATCGATGACCTCTATTCCGCGCGCCTCCTGAAGCTGGCGGCCAACATGCCCCGGGCCGGCCGGCTGGCTGTGCCGCATGGCACGTCGGAGAAGGTGGCCAAGCTCTGCGGCAGCCGGGTGGTGGTGGACGTGGTCCTCGATGGCGACCGGGTCGCCGACTTCGCCCAGGACGTAAAGGCCTGCGCGCTCGGCCAGGCCGCCGCCGCTGTGCTGGGGACTTACGTGGTGGGCGCCTCCCTGTCGGAGATCGAGATGGCCCGGGACGCCTTCCGTGCTATGTTGAAGGACGGCGCAGATGCGCCAGTCGGACGTTTTTCGGATCTCTCCATGCTTGCGCCGGTGAAGGACTATCCCGCCCGCCACGCCTCCACGCTTCTGGCGTTCGAGGCGACGGTCGACGCCGTCCATCAGGCCCTGGCGCGAACTAGTCCCGCCGGCGCGGCTTGATTTGACCGCCCCCGCAACGTAATCGCTGCGAGCAATCGCAAGCCTGCGGCCGGCATGACCCCCTACGAATCCTGCGTCAGAGGCGCCCATCGCGCCTACAAGCTGACGCTTTCCCCCCTGATCGGACGCCACTGTCGCTTTCTTCCGACCTGCTCGGATTATGCGGCTCAGGCTCTGATCGATCACGGCCCCTGGCGCGGCTCCTGGCTTGCGGCGCGGCGGCTGTGCCGATGCAACCCCTGGGGTGGTTCGGGCTATGACCCACCGCCTCCGCCGCCGGGCCGCTCCGATGAGCCGCCGGCGCGCAAATGGACGTGTGACACATGATCGAGCTCGTTTTCCCTGACGGTTCCAAACGGCCCTTCGAGGCCGGCGTGACCGGCCGCCAGATCGCCGCGGGCATCTCAAAGTCCCTGGAGAAGAAGGCCGTGCTGGTGAAGCTGGACGGCCAGTTGCTGGACCTGGAGCGGCCGCTGCACGCCAGCGGCGCCTTCCAGATCCTGACCCGTGAGGATCCCGAGGTCCTGGAGACCATCCGCCACGACGCCGCCCACGTGCTGGCCGAGGCGGTGCAGGAGCTGTTCCCCGGCACCCAGGTGACCATCGGCCCGTCCATCGAGGATGGCTTCTATTACGACTTCGCCCGAGACGAGCCCTTCAGCCTCGATGACTTCGAGAAGATCGAAGCCAGGATGCGGGAGATCGTCGAGCGGGACGAGCCGATCCGCCGGGAGGTCTGGGACCGCAACCAGGCCATCGAACACTTCCGGGGCATCGGCGAGGCCTACAAGGCCGAGATCATCGAGGACCTGCCCGAGACCGAAGAGATCAGCGTCTACTGGCAGGGCGCCTGGAAGGACCTGTGCCTGGGTCCGCACCTGCCCTCGACCAAGCATGTGGGCAAGGCCTTCAAGCTGACCAAGCTGGCCGGCGCCTACTGGCGCGGCGACCATCGCAACGCCCAGCTGCAGCGTATCTACGGCACCGCCTGGGCCACCGAGGCAGACCTCGCCGCCTATCTGCAGCGGGTGGAGGAGGCCGAGCGCCGGGACCACCGCAAGATCGGCAAGGCCATGGATCTCTTCCACATCCAGGAAGAGGGCAAGGGTATGGTCTTCTGGCACGCCAAGGGCTGGACTCTCTATCGCGAGGTGGAGGCCTATATCCGCCGCCGGCTCACCAAGGACGGCTACGAAGAGGTCAAGACGCCCCAGATCCTCGACCGCTCCCTCTGGGAGGCCTCGGGTCACTGGGAGAAGTTCGGCGCCAACATGTTCGTCTGCGAGACCGCCGAGGGCGAGAGCCTGGCCGTCAAGCCGATGAACTGCCCGGGCCACGTGCAGATCTTCAATGTCGGCCAGAAGTCCTATCGCGACCTGCCCCTGCGCATGGCCGAGTTCGGCGCCTGCCACCGCTATGAGCCGTCGGGCGCCCTGCACGGCATCATGCGGGTCCGCGGCTTCACCCAGGACGACGCTCATATCTTCTGTCGGGAAGACCAGGTGGAGGACGAGACCAAGCGTTTCGTCCGCCTGCTCAACTCGGCCTATGCCGACTTCGGCCTGGAGCTGCACTCGGTGAAGCTCGCCCTGCGGCCCGACCTGCGGGCCGGGACCGACGAGGTCTGGGACATCGCCGAGCAGAAGCTGGAGCGCGCCGCCCGGGCGGCGGTGAACATGGGCGTGGAATATCTGCCCGGCGAAGGCGCCTTCTATGGTCCCAAGCTCGAGTTCCACCTGCGCGACGCCATCGGCCGGACCTGGCAGTGCGGCACCCTGCAGCTGGACTTCGTGCTGCCCGAGCGGCTGGAGGCCGAATATGTGGCCGAGGACGGCTCCAAGCAGCGGCCGGTGATGCTGCACCGGGCCATCGCCGGCTCGATGGAGCGGTTCATCGGCATGTTGATCGAGAACTATGCCGGCGCCTTCCCCCTCTGGCTGGCGCCCACCCAGGTGGTGGTGGCGACCATCACGTCTGACGCCGATGACTTCGCCCGAGCTGCGGCGGCGAAGCTGAAGGCTGCGGGCCTGCGGGTGGAAACCGACCTGCGCAACGAGAAGATCAACTACAAGATCCGCGAGCACAGCCTGACCAAGACCCCGGTGATCGCGGTGATCGGCCGGCGCGAGGCCGAGGAGGGCAAGGTCGCCCTGCGCCGCCTCGGCTCCCAGGGCCAGGAGATCCTCACCCTCGAGGAGGCGGTCTTGCAGCTTGCCTCCGAGGCGCTTCCGCCCGATGTTGAACGGGAAGCTCGGGGCGAAGCGGATTCGTGGGGATCCGTCGAGGCCGTGGAGGCTTGATGAACGATATCGGCGCATCGTTTGTGGCGGCGGAGGCTGTCCCGACGCCGCTTGACGTCGCGTCCCGCGCGCGCCTTTCGGTGATCATGGTCGTCTACATGACGGGCGAGGCTCTGGATCAGAGCCTCGCCTGCGTGCTGGCCGATCCGCAGGTGGACGAGTTCATTGTCGTCGACAATGGCTCCGACGCTTGCGAGGCGGCGCTTCTCGACGATATCGCCCGTCGCCATCCGCAGATGCGTCTGGTGCGAGGCCAGGGCAATGTCGGGTTCGCCCGCGGGGCCAATCTGGGCGCGGACGCAGCCACCGGCGACGTGCTGATCTTCCTCAATCCCGACGCCTTCCTGCAGCCGGGCTGCGCTCAGGTGCTGGCCAGGGCGGTGCTGGACGGCGGCCCCCTGCGGCTGGTGGGGGGCCGTGTCTTGAACGCCGACCGCACCGAGCAGCGCGGCGCCCGCCGGGGCGAGATCACGCCGATGGCCGCCCTCCTGTCCCTCAGCGGCCTCACCCGCCGCTCCAAGGCCCTGCGTCGCTATGAGGTGCACTGGGAAAATGAGGCCGCGCCGGCCGCCCTGTGCCCGGTGCCGACCATTTCCGGGGCCTTCTTCGCCATCCGCCGGGCCGGCTATCTGAGCCTGGGCGGTTTCGATGAGGGTTATTTCCTGCATGTGGAGGATATCGACCTCTGCTGGCGGGTCCGCGAGGCCGGCGGCGAGGTGATGTTCCATCCCACCGCCGAGGTGGTTCATCTCGGCCACACCAGCCGCGCCAGCCCGCTGAAGGTCGAACTGTCCAAGGGTCTGGGCCTGGCCCGATACTTCCGCAAGCGCGCCCAAGGGGCGGGCGAGGCCGTCACCGCCTGGCTGCTCTGGCCCCTGGTGGTCGGCGCCGCCGTCATTCGCCCGCTGCTGTGGCGCCTGACCGGCCGGACGGCCTAGGCCCCTGACCTCGGAAATCCGCCGGCCCGGCTGACCGAGGCCGCCGGCGCCTTGCCCAACAGGCCCGAGACCCAGCGGGCGGTATCGATTAGGGCGTCCAGGTCATAGCCGGTCTCAAACCCGGCCCGCTCGAGCATATAGACCAGGTCCTCGGTCCCGATATTTCCGGTGGCGTCCGGCGCGAACGGGCAGCCCCCCAGACCGCCGCAGCTGGCGTCCAGGACGTCCACGCCAGCCTCGACCGCGGCGAAGGCGTTGGCCAGGCCCGTATTGCGCGTATCGTGAAAATGGACCCGCAGAACCGCCCCCGGCGCCGCCTCGCGCACGGCATTGATCCGCTCACGGACGGTCCAGGGATCGGCCACGCCAATGGTGTCGGCCAGCGCGATCTCCGGCACGCCCAGCTCGCCCGCGACCCGCGCCAGGGCGACCACCTGGGCAGTGGTCACCTCACCATCAAACGGACAGCCGAAGGCTACGGAGAACGTGACGCTCAGGGCCGGTCCGCCCGCGGCCCGCCGACGCGCGACAATGGCGGCCAGGGTGTCCATCTGCTCAGCCGTGGTGGCGCCCTGATTGCGGACGCCGAACCCGTCGGTGGCGCAGACCACCACATTGGCCTCAGCGCAGCCGGTCGCCACGGCCCGGTCCCAGCCCCGGGCGTTCAGCACCAGGCCGATGGGCGAGAAGCCATCCGCCGGCGGCTGGGCGGCCATGATCTCTTCGGCGCCGGCCATCTGCGGCACGCGGCGCGGATTGACGAAGGAGACGGTCTCGATCCGCTGGGCGCCGGCGGCCCGCAGTCGCGCGATGAACTCGATCTTCTGGTCGGTCTCCAGCAGGACTTTTTCGTTCTGCAGTCCGTCCCGGGGCCCCACCTCGACGATCTGGATCTTGCGGCTCATGGGCGCGGCTCCTGGACGGCGGGGGGCGGCGGGCGCGGGGCGGCGTTCTCGTAGATCCGAAGGCGCACCCGCCGGCCGTTGGAATAGTTCAGCCCAGCCACCTGACGGACCATTCGAACCTCCAGCCCCCTGGAGTTCAGGGCGGCGCGGAAGGCTTGTTCCTCTGCGGCCTCGACCACGGCTGGTCGGAAGGTGGCGATGGCCTGGGCCGCATCAGCGCCGTCCCCCAGCAGGGTGGAGGTGCCCAGGGCGAAGACCAGGCTCGGCTCGGCATAGCCGGCCACCGCCACCGGCGACGGCGCCATCCCCTGACGCGGCAGCAGCCGCTCGGACTCCAGGATCCGCGCTGTCCGGGCCGATGACCAGAGCGGCGCCAGGCCCGGCGCGAGGCCCGCGGCTAGCGCCCCATGGCCAAGCACGGTCAGGGTCATGGCCGTCACCACCGCCCCGCGGGGCGCGCGGCTGGCCAGCATGAAGCCGCCCACCAGGCCGGCCGCGGCTAGCAGACCGCCGGCCGCGGCCGCTGGGGTCACATCGGCGGCGGCGCCGAACTGGGAGAGCAGGACAAAACAGATCCCCGCCAGGATCAGGCCTGAGACCGCCGCAAGGACCGCCCCGATCAGCCGCGGCCAGCGCCCCAGTGGCGCCTGAAGGGCCGCCGCCGACAGCCAGGCCAGCGCGCCGTAGAGCGGCAGGGGATAGTGGACCAGCTTGGTGGGGGTGAGCTCGAAGACGATCCAGGCCGGAATCAGCCAGCACAGGGCGAACCTGACGCCCGGCTCCCGGCGACGTGTCCAGCCCACCAGCAGGCCCGCCGGAATCAGCAGGGTCATGGGGAAGGCCAGCAGGCTGAGCCCCAGCAGATGATAGCCCGGCGGCGCCCCATGGGTCTCATGACCGCCGGCCAGCTTGGGCGCCAGGTCGCCCATCAGGGCGGTGCTCCAGAAGGCGCCGTCTGTGGCCACCGTGACGGCCCACGCCCACGGTCCAACCAGGGCCAGCAGCAGGATCGGACCCCAGCTGAGGCCCAGTCCTCTCAGCCAGTCGATCTTCCGCTCTGAGGCCACCAGGGCGACGACCGCCAAGGTGACCACCATCGGACCGACGGGGCCCTTGACCAGGATGGCGCCGGACAGCCCCAGCCAGAACAGCAGCCGCGTCCGCCAGCTCACCTGTGGCCCGCCCCGGGCCGCGCCATAGATCCGCGCGAGCGCAGCCATGGCCAGGACGATCATCCCGCACAGCACCGCATCGGTCTTGGCGATGAAGGCTTCGGTGGACAACAGCAGGCCTGAGGCCAGCAGGGTCCCGGCGATCAGGCCGGCCGGCGCGCCGAAAAAGGCCGCCGCCCCCCAGGCGCAGGCGGCCGCGGCCAGCATGGCGCCCAGCAGGGAGGGAAGGCGATAGGCCCAGATCTCCCGGTCCTCCACCGCCGAGACCGCCGAGACGCTGGCGGCCTGCAGCCAGTGGATGCCCACCGGCTTCTTGAATCTGGGCTCGTCCTGATAGCGGATGACCACGAAGTCGCCGGTCTCCAGCATCTGGGCGGTGGCCTGGGCGAATCGCGACTCATCGCGGTCCAGCGGCGGCATGGCGAACACGCCGGGCAGGCCGGCGATCAGGGCCAGGAGGGCGGCGAAGACCGGGCCGCGCCAGCCTTGGCTCGCCCACTGAAGACTGGACTGAAACGTCATGGGCGCGGTGATAGCACGATCTTTCCCGGGCCAAGTTTTCCGCTATTGAGGGGAATGCATCCAAGTCCCGACATTTCGGTGGTCGTCCCGGTCTTTGACGAAGAAGGCGCCGCCCCGGCCCTGGCCCGGGAGATCGCCATGGCCTTCTCCGGTCGCAATATTGAGATCATCTTCGTCGATGACGCCAGCCGGGACGGCACGCTTGCGGTGCTGAGCGCCCTCAAGGCCGAGCTGCCACAGCTGCGGGTGCTGCGCCACCGGAAGAATTCAGGCCAGAGCCGGGCGATCCGCACCGGCGTCATGGCGGCCCGGGCGCCGGTCATCGTCACCCTGGACGGGGATGGCCAGAACGACCCGGCCGACGGCCCGGCCCTGGTGGACGCCCTGATGGCCGGCGGGCCAGACCTCGCCCTGGTGGGCGGCGAGCGGACCAAGCGGCAGGACAGTCAGGCCAAGAAGGTCGCCTCGCGCCTGGGCAACGGCGTGCGTAAGCGGCTCCTGGGCGACACGGCCAATGACACCGGCTGTGGCCTCAAGGCCTTCCGCCGCCACGCCTTCCTTGAGCTTCCCTATTTCGACCACATCCACCGCTACCTCCCGGCCCTGATGCTGAGGGAGGGCTATCAGGTGGCGTTCCAGCCGGTGGGCCATCGCCACCGCCAGACCGGCGCGTCGAAGTACACCAATCTTGGCCGCCTCTGGGCCTCGGCCTCAGACCTGCTGGGGGTCATGTGGCTGCAGACCCGCTCTCGGCGCCCGCAGGGGGTCGACGAGGTCTGAGGGGCGAAGACCCCGGTCTGCGCCCGCAGGACGTGCGGACGCTTCCTACAGCCTGGACCTAGGGGTTAAGGTTGTTCCGGGCCTTGTCAGGTCCGGGGGGAGATCCATTGCGCAACTTCGCCGCCTTTCCGCTGCTGGCCTTGCCGGTGCTGGTCTACAACCTCGTCGCGCTCACCCTGGAGGGCGGCTTTTCGGCGGTGGACGCTCACGCCCGGATGACAGAGGGGCTGTTCACCATCCGCATGGCGTCCAATGTGGACTGGCCGGTGACGCTGGGGGACCTGTTCCTGGCCGCGGCCCTGGTGGTCCTGTTCATCGAGCTTCTGAAGTCCACCACCAGCCGCGGCGTGGCGATCGTCAATCACGCCCTGTCGATGATCCTGTTCATCATCTGCCTGATCCAGTTCCTGCTGGCGCCGGCATTCGCGACCTCGACCTTCTTCCTGATCACCCTGATGGTGCTGCTGGACGTGCTGGCCGGCTTCATCGTCACCATCGTGGCCGCGCGCCGGGACATCGACTTCGCCGGCTCCGACGCCTGACTTGGCGCGCTGCGCCCTCAGGTCAGGGCGGTGAAGATCAGGGTCACCAGGGTGATGTCGAACAGTCGGGTGGCGATAGCCAGCATGGAACGCACCGGGGCAGGGGCACAAAAGGTTAGCCTCGGTTAAGCAAGACCGGCGCCAGTTCGGAGGTTCGTGGATCTGTGGCCCTGTTTTTCGACGCCCAGTGGTTTGACGCCCAGCTCGCGGCCCGCGGCCTGACCCGTCGGGTGCTGGCGGCCGCCGCCGGCATGAGCGAGGCCGATCTGGCCCTGGCCTATAAGGACCAGCGAGAGCTGTCGGCCGACGAGGTGGGCATATTCGCCGAGATCCTGGGGGTCAGCCCGGCGGAAATCGCCCGGCAGGCCGGCATTTCCACCCCGGTTCCAGGCGCGGGGCCAGAGGACCGGATTGCGGCGCTGGAGAAGCGGGTGGCGGCGCTGGAGGCCGAGCTCGCCCGGCTCAAGCGCTAGGTCAGAAAAGCCTAGATGTCGGTTCTGGTCAGGCCGCCTTTGCGCGCCCGGCGGTCGGCCCGGCCGGAATATTCGGTCTGGGTATAGGCGCTGCGGGCGGCGTTCAGGGTCGGCGGCCCGCCGCGCAGGCCGCGCTTCTGCTCGCCCTCGCTCATCACATGGGCGGTGAAGATGGCCGGGCCGCCGGCGGTGATGGTTGGCGCGGGCTGGTCAGGCAGGGTCTGGGAGACCGGAACCGGCAGGTTCGGATGCTCTTCATGGGCGCTGCCTTGCGCCTGATCGGTCCGCCGACGCAGCCTGCGCAGGCGGGCGACCTGACGGATGGGATCGACAGACGAGGACAAGCGCGCGCTCCTTCTGAGGCCAGGGCGCATCACCCTGGCGCCGCCATCCTTAAGGAACGCCCAAGGGCCCCGATTTTCTCAGCGGTCGGGCTCGCCATAGATGCTCCGGACCAGCAGGACGAGGGTCGCGCGAATCCGCGCCCAATCGTCTTCCGTCTCCAAGGGCAGGCCGGCGAAGCGGCCCGAGGCGCTGGCCGAGAGCACCAGGTGCTGGGTCGCGGCGATCAGAACCCCATTGACCGCCGGCGCATCTACCTGTGCGGGGGGCGAAAGGTCGCCGCGCATCTCATGCATCCATGCGGCGAGACGACGTCCACGGGCCGCGACCATTCGATCCACCAGAGGCGAGGCGCCGGCAAGCTCGCCTGCAATGATCTTCTGCATGACCCTATCAGCGCGAAGGAGGTCCAGGAGCTGAAGGGTCAGCGCCTCAATCATGGCGCCGTAGGTGGCGGGCGGCGCCGTCTTTGACAGGTGACCCAGGCGGTCTGCGAACCGGGCGGCCAGATCGGCGCCGATCGCGTCGGCAAGACCCTCGAGGCCACCAAAATACCGGTAGATCAACTGCTTGTCGCAGTTCGCCTGGCGCGCGATCGCATTCACGCCGAACGCCTGGAAGCCGCCCTCTGCAAGCACGCTCTGCGCCGCCTCGACGATGGCCCTGGACGTCGCCTCTCTATCCCGTCCCTTAGCGCTCCCCACGCGGTTCAACCCTGACGCCTCCCTTGCGCCCGATCGGCGCCGCCCCTGCCGGGACTCACGCGAGACCCTAGCGCGCCAAGAATGTCACCGACAGGTGACTTTTGTGTTGCCCGGGCGTGTCCAGGCTGATACCTGCCATGTCACCGGTCGGAGACAACGCGGTCGGCGGAGGTGATACATGCCATTCCCAGATGCCCCGAAGCCGATCGACAGTGTCGTGACCGGCGTCTTCGCGATCGCCCTCGGGGTGGGCTTCAATGTCCCCTACGCCATACTCGCCATGACCTATGACTATCCCGGGGTCCTACGCGCTCCGGCAGGCCATGCGCTTGAGCTGTTCGCCGCCGGAGGTCCTGGTCTGGTTCTGACCTGGCACGCCTTCGCCGTGTCCGCCCTTCTGATGATCCCCCTCTCGATCGCCCTGGCCCTGACCCCTAGGGCGGTGGCTAAAACGCCCGCTCTCGCCATCGGCGCGGCGATCGCCGGGTCTCTGGCGGGGCTGGCGCAGGCGATCGGCCTGTGGCGGTGGGTGTTCGTCGTTCCGGGCCTCGCCCGCGCCCACACCGAGCCCTCCGCCAGTCCCTCCGCCCGTCTGGCGGCCGAGCAGACCTTCGAGCTGATCAACCAATATGGCGGGGTCGCCGTGGGGGAGCATCTGGGCCAGATGTTGACGGTCATCTTCATGCTGATGCTCAGCATGATCCAATGGGGCGAGGGGCGGCGGGTGACCGGCGGCATAGGCGTGATCAGCGCCGCAGCCCTCCTGATCGGGTCCCACGAGGGCTTGGCCCTCGCCCTGGATCAACCCGGCGACGTCTTCTCCTACGCCACGATCGCCGGCTTTCTCGGCCTTTCCGTCTGGCTGTGCGCCACCGGGCTCGGGCTGATGCGCGGTCGACTGGCAAAAGCCTGAGCAACGCTGGCCTCGCGACGATCCCGCAGCGATCGGCCTGCCCTTCAATTCTGAGAGCTGAAAATGCCCAACCTGCAGGTGAACGGCGCTTCGATCCGCTACGACATGTATCCGGGGTCAGGTGAGACCGTCGTTTTCATCCACGGCCTCATGCTGCCCAGTGAGTCCTTCGAGGCTCAGGTCGCGGCGCTCAAGGGCCGCTATCGGGTCCTGACCTATGACCTGCGCGGTCAGGGCGCCTCGGAGAAGACCCCGGAGGGGCTGTCCATCGATGGCCTGACTGCGGACGCCGTCGTCCTGATCGAGCGTCTGGCCGAGGGCCCGGCCCATCTCGTCGCCTTCTCGATGGGCGCCTTCATCGCTCTGCGCGTCGCAGCGCGGCGTCCGGACCTGGTCCGCTCTCTCTGCCTGATCGGCCCGAGCGCCGAGGCTGAGGACCCCGCCAACATGCCGAAGTACAGGCGCCTGATCTGGTTTGTTCGCCTGTTCGGACCAAGGCCTGTCGCCGCCCAGCTGATGAAGATTCTGTTCGGAGACAGCTTCCTCGGCGCCCCCGAGGCGGCCGGGGTCCGACGCCGCTGGCTCAAGGTCGTTCAGGCCCTGCCGCGCGCCCTGCACCGCGCCGCGGCGGCCTCCGCCCATCGACCGGCTGTCACCGATGAGCTTCAGCACATCCGGGCGCCGACCCTGGTCGTTTCGGGCGAGAAGATCGGCCGATCTCGCCCCTCAAGGCCAGTGCAGTTCAGGCCGGCATCGCGGGCGCCACGTTCCTCTCCTTTCCGGCGACGGGCCACGCGGTGATGATCGAGCAGCCTGAGGCCTTCAACGCCGCCCTGCTGTCGTTCCTGGCCCAGACGTCAGAGGCCACGGAGCGCCATCTGTGACCCGCCGGCCCAGGGTCAGCGGCCATTGGCGCCTCCCCGCCTGGCTTGCCGTCATCATCCTGCTCGGTCTTGGGCCGGCCGTCGCAGCGCCGGCGGCTGAGGCCTTGCGCAGTTACACCGATGACGCCGATCTGGCTGAGCGTCTGGCGACGGTGGAATGGCCGACCCCCGGGGATGGCGCCTTCGACGTGCTCGCCCTCTCGGGCGGCGGATCCAATGGAGCCTTTGGCGCAGGCGTCCTGGCCGGGTGGAGCCAGCGGGGCGACCGGCCGGTCTTCGATCACGTCACCGGCGTCTCCACAGGGGCGCTGATCGCCCCCTTCGCCTATCTGGGGCCGGCCTGGGATGAGGCTTTGCGCGAGGCCTATCTCGACGAGCGCGTCGATCGTCTGATGCGGCCCCGCCTGCTGGCCGGCCTGTTTTCCAGTTCAATCTTCAGCGGCGACCCCCTCCGCACCCTGGTCGATTCCTACGTGACCCAGGACCTTGTCGACGCCGTTGCGGCCGAGAGCCTGAGCGGACGCACCCTCATCGTCGTGACCACGGATCTGGACAGGCAGCGCGCCGTGGCCTGGGATATGGGAGCCATAGCCCGACTTGGCGGCGAGCCGGCGCGGCGTCTGTTCAGAGAGGTCGTCCTCGCCTCTGCCAGCATCCCCGGGGCCTTTCCGCCGGTGCTGATCGACCTTGGCGCCGGCCCCGAGATGCATGTTGACGGCGGCGTCGCCACACCGATCTACGCCGTGCCAGAGGCTCTGGCCGACCGGGACGGGGGGAGTCCCCGGACCGCCGAACCCCTCCGCATCTATATGATCGCCAACATCTCGATCTCGCCAGCGTCCCAGCCGACCCCCGCCGGGACCTTCGCGGTTCTGCAGCGCAGCCTCTACACCAGCGGCATGGCCTCCATGCGGACCGTGTTGCAGATGAACGCCGCCCTTGCGGCCCGCTATGGCGCCGACTTCAGCGTGATCTCAATCCCCGGCGGGCGGAGCGTTCCGCTGACGGATTTCTCCAATCCCTCGCGTCGCCGCCTGTACGAGGTCGGGCGCCAGATGGGCCAGGAAGGGCGGTGGCGCGACCAGGTGCTTGAGGATGGCCGCCTGGCGAGACCCTGATCTACAGTCTGGCTCAGGCGGGCGAGCTGACGGAGGGGATCAAGCACGCTCAGGCCGGGCGAGCGCCCCGAAAATCCGCGTATCAGCCGGAAAGGCTCTCATGCGCGGCCGCCAGCAGGGTCTTCAGCTCTTCGGTCGGGATCTGCTCGACGGACTTGAAGTTGAAGCAGGACTTGCCCTGCATCCGCGCGCGGAGCTCCGGGCTGAGCTCGTCCAGAAGCGCCGGCTTCGTATAGACCGGGAACAGGTGGAAGGAGACGTAGCTCGCCTTTTCCTGCGCGGCGGCGAACATCTGCGGCTTCGCCGACGACACATGCTCTTCCAGATAGAGATGGGTCGGCGTGTCGGCCTTGATGATGTGGTGCTGCGCGTAGGGCCGCAGCAGGCGCGCAAGGTGATCGAAGACGGCCTGACGGCTCATGGCCCTTCCTCCCTGGACGCCCGGCCCGTCGCCTAATCCTTCGAGGCCAGCTTGTTGATCTGGGCCTGCATGGCGGCGAGTTGCTCCTGCAGGGCCTTCAACGTGTCGTCGGATGCGGCCGCCGGCTCGGGGGCGGCGTCGCTGCGGGGGGGCTGGTCCTCGCCCTTGCCCGGCGGATAGGCGAAGGGGGTGAACATCTTCATCGCCCGGTCGAACATGGCCAGGTTCTGGCGGATCTGGTCGTCATAGGCGCCCAGCGGCGTGGCCTGGCCCATCTGGGTGAACTGGGTGCGCATCCGCTCCTGCTGCTGGGCGAAGGTGGCCAGCGACAGCTCCAGATAGCTCGGCAGGAAGGCCTCCATGGAGTTGCCATAGAAGCCGATCAACTGGCGCAGGAACTGGATCGGCAACAGGCTCTGCCCCTGGCTCTCTTCCTCGAAGATGATCTGGGTCAGCACCGTGCGGGTGATGTCGTCATTGGTCTTGGCGTCATAGACCACGAAGTCGACTCCCTGTTTCACCATGTCGGCCAGGTGCTCGAGGGTCACATAGGAGCTGGATGCGGTGTTGTAGAGCCTGCGGTTCGCGTACTTCTTGATGACGACGCGGTCGCCGCCCTTCTTGCCGTCCTGAGTCTCGGGCATCGCGAATCCTCTCGTCTTTTCTGCGCGCGGCCTGCGCCGCAGCGGCTCTTTGCGGCGCAGTATCGCGGATGCGAGGGAAATCGCAAATCCCGCCCATCCCGTGGTCGGCCTTGCCGAGGCCCCGGTTCGTCCTGATAGATAGAGCGGCAGACCAGGGAGATGTGGTTCCATGACCGAAGTGGTGATCGTCGCGGCCGCCCGCACGCCGGTGGGTTCGTTCAACGGGGCGCTCGCCAGCCTGCCCGCCCATGAGCTGGGCCGGGTGGCCATCAGCGCGGCCATCGAGCGCGCGGGCCTGACGCCCGCCGATATCGATGAGGTGATCCTGGGCCAGGTGCTGCAGGCTGGCGCGGGCCAGGGCCCGGCCCGCCAGGCCTCCATCGCCGCCGGCATTCCGGTGGCGGCTCCCGCCTGGAGCCTCAATCAGCTGTGCGGTTCGGGTCTGCGCGCCGTGGCGCTGGCCGCCCAGCAGGTGGCCGAAGGGGCCTCGAAGATCGTCATCGCCGGCGGGCAGGAAAGCATGAGCCAGGCGCCCCATGCGGCCCACCTGCGCTCGGGCCAGAAGATGGGCGATCTGGCCTTTGTGGACACCATGATCAAGGATGGCCTCTGGGACGCCTTCCACGGCTACCACATGGGTCAGACGGCCGAGAACATCGCCGCCCGCTGGCAGATCACCCGGGCCGACCAGGACAATTTCGCCGTCGCCTCCCAGAACCGCGCCGAGGCCGCCCAGAAGGCCGGCAAGTTCACAGGCGAGATCGCGCCGGTGACCATCAAGGGCCGCAAGGGCGACACCGTCGTCGACCAGGACGAATACATCCGCCATGGGGCGACCCTGGACAGCGTGTCGGGCCTGCGCCCCGCCTTCACCAAGGACGGCTCGGTCACCGCGGCCAACGCCTCGGGCCTCAATGACGGGGCCGCGGCCCTGGTGGTCATGAGCGCTGACGAGGCCAAGGCCCGCGGCCTGAAGCCGCTCGCCCGCATCGCGTCCTGGGCCCATGCCGGGGTCGAGCCCGAGATCATGGGCACTGGCCCCATCCCCGCCAGCCGCAAGGCCCTGGAAAAGGCCGGCTGGAGCGTGGCCGATCTCGACCTGGTGGAATCCAACGAGGCCTTCGCCGCCCAGTCCATCTGCGTGGTGCGCGAGCTGGGCCTCGACCCGGACAAGGTCAATGTGAACGGCGGGGCCATCGCCATCGGCCATCCCATCGGCGCTTCGGGCGCGCGAATCCTGACCACCCTGCTGCACGAGATGCAGCGGTCGGGCGCCGGCAAGGGTCTGGCGACCCTGTGCGTCGGCGGCGGCATGGGCGTGGCCATGTGCGTGGAAAAAATCTGAGCCAGACGGCGTTCAAGCCTTCGGCGACACAGGGAACAGGGAAGGACAACCATGGCCAGAGTGGCGTTCGTCACCGGGGGCACGCGCGGGATCGGCCGGGCCATCTGCCAGCGGCTCAAGACTGACGGCTTTCAAGTCGCCGCCGGCTATTCCGGCAATGAGGCGGCCGCCGAAGCCTGCGCCCGGGAGCTGGGCATCATGGTGGTGAAGGGCAATGTGGGCGTCTTCGCCGACTGCCAGGCCGCCGTGGCCAAGGTGGCCGCCGAGCTTGGCCCCGTGGACGTGCTGGTGAACAACGCCGGTATCACCCGCGACGGCTTCTTCCACAAGATGGACGCCGAGCAGTGGTCAGAGGTCATCCGGGTGAACATGGACTCCCTGTTCAACATGACCCGCCAGGTGATCGAGGGTATGCGCGAGCGCGGCTGGGGCCGGATCATCAACATCTCCTCGATCAACGGCCAGAAGGGGCAGGTGGGTCAGACCAACTACTCCGCCGCCAAGGCCGGCATGATCGGCTTCTCCAAGGCTCTGGCCCTGGAGAACGCCCGCAAGGGGGTGACGGTGAACTGTATCGCGCCAGGCTATATCGACACCGAGATGGTCACCGCCGTGCCGGAAGAGGTGCTGAAGGGCATCATCAGCCAGATCCCCGTGGGCCGCCTGGGCCGCGGCGAAGAGATCGCCGACATGGTCGCCTTCCTGGCCGGGGAGCACGCCGGCTACGTCACCGGCTCGACCCTGTCCCTGAACGGCGGTCAATATATGGCAGGCTGACTGGCGTTATCGTCTCAAAAGCGCCCCAGTCGACCGGCATGTCTTATCGTCCATGATGAGCGCTCGACCCGTGCTGCCTTTGAGGATTCTCGCTGCGGCGGCGCTCGCCGCGGCCGGGCTTGGCGTGGCCGCGCCTGCCATGGCCGCTCCGGGCTCCCTGCGCGAGGGGCTGTTCGGCGAAGGGCGCTATGACAGCCGCAGGTTCTCCGCCCCGCCAGTGGCGCGCTATGTGGTGGAAGACGGCGGCGCCTTTATTCTCGACCGCTCCACCCCCAGGCCTATGGTCAAGTTCGAGGACAGCGCCGAGGTCTGGGTGTTGCAGCCCCAGCCGGCGCCCCGGGGCGACATCATCTACAAGAACGATCTGGGCGAACCGGTCCTGAGGGCCACCCGCCTGGGCGGCCTGACGGTCTTCACCCGTCAACGGCCGTCGGGTGCGGCTGCGGCCATGGTGGCCGGCGCCACGCCCCTGCGTCTGCCGACCCTGGGGCCTGAGGCGCTGCTGCAGAGGCTGGCCCAGGCCAGCGCGCGCGCGAGCCGAGCGGCGCGGCGGCTGATTCCCTTCGAGGCCGACGCCTCTCCCGAGACCGCGCCCCTGGTGGCCGATGCGGCCATGGTCGCCGCAGAAGCCGTGGTCCGGCTGGCCGCGCAACCCGCCGGTCGTCAGGTCTTGAGCGGCGTCGACAAGGTCACCCTGGTGGAGGGCCGTCGCCCCGGCGCCAGCCTGCGCGGCGGGGTGATCCTGATCACCATTACGCCCCAGGACGGCATGGCAGGGCGCCCGTCGTCTGAGCGGATCGTGGCCGCCGCCGGCGCCCGCTAATCCCTTGAGCCTCAGCCCTTGAAGCTGTCCTTGGCCGCCCTCAGGGCGGCGAAGGCCGCATGGTCCGGCGCGCCCACAACCCCCAGATTTGGCGCCAGCAGCGGCGCGCGCAGGAACGGATTGGTCTGGCGCTCCAATCCGATGGTGGTGGGCACCGTGGCCTCGCCGCGGCTGCGGGCCTCGAACACGGCCTCGGCGCGGGCCGCGACGGCCGGATCATCATCCACCGACAGGGCGAACCGGGCGTTGGAGGCGGTGTATTCGTGGGCGCAATAGACGGTGGTCGCCTCCGGCAGGGCGGCCAGGCGCTGCAGGCTCGCCCACATCTGCTCTGGCTGGCCCTCGAACATTCGACCGCAGCCCAGGGCGAACAGGGTGTCGCCGACAAAGGCGATGGCGTCCTCGGCGTCGTAATAGGCGATATGCCCCAGGGTGTGGCCGCCCACCTCCAGCACAGAGAATCGCGTCCCCCCAAGTTCGACCACGTCGCCCTCGGTCACCTCCCGGTCCAGGGGCGCGATCCTGCGCACCTCGGCCGGGCCGACGATCTTCGCCCCCGTCGCCGCCTGAATCTCGGCGTTCCCCCCAGCGTGGTCGGCGTGCCAGTGAGTGTTCAGAATCAGCGCCAGTTTCCAGCCGGTCTTGTCCAGTTCAGCCAGGATGGCCTTGGCGTCGGGGGTGTCGACCGTGGCGGCGAGGCCGGTGGCCTCGTCCTGGATCAGGAAGCCGTAATTGTCCGACAGGCAGGGAAACTGGTGGACCCGCAGGGCCATGGGCGCGCCTCGTCTTGCTCGGGCCGCGGGACAGGGCCGCCGCCAACGCTCTAGGATAGGGTGTCGAGCCTCATCCTAACGCCCAGGGCCCATGCGTCGAGACATCCTTGATCTGCGCGCCTTCTACGCCTCCGACCTCGGGCGGACCGCCCGGGCGATGATTGGCCGCAAGCTGACCGAAGCCTGGGGGGAGGGCGGTGGTCTCGACATTCTCGGGCTCGGCTATTCCACCCCCTATCTCGGCGGCTTTCGCGACAAGGCCAGGCGGGTGATCGCGGCCATGCCGGCCCAGCAGGGGGTGGAGATCTGGCCGGGAACCGGCGGCGGTCTGACAAGTCTCGTGCACGAAGAGGCCCTTCCGTTCCAGAACGCCCTGTTCGACCGCATCCTGCTGATCCACGCCCTGGAAGAGAGCCCTGATCCTCTGGCCTTGCTGCGGGAGGTCTGGCGGGTGATGGCGCCCTCGGGGCGGGTGATCGTGGCCGTCGCCGCCCGGGACGGCCTGTGGGCCAATGCTGAGCAGACCCCCTTTGGCCACGGCCGCCCCTATAGCCGCCGCCAGCTCGCCCAGCTGATCGGCGAGGCCGAGTTCGAACCGGTGGGCTATACCCGCGCCCTCTACGCCCCGCCCATTTCTTGGCTCACGGGTCAGGCCGAGACCTTCGAACAGGCCGGATCGCGGCTGTGGCCGCGCTTTTCCGGCGTGGTGCTGATCGAGGCCGTCAAGCAGACCTACGCCATCAAGGCCCGCCCGCAGCGGGCGCGAAGCCGGGTGGTGCGACCGGTCATGGCGCCGGTTCCCGCCACGCGCGAGACCCCGGTGCGCAACCCGAGGCCGGGATCGGTCGTTTCCTAGGGCGCCTAAGGCTAAGGCGCCCTGGACCCCAGGCCTCCAGCGCTCTTGGAGCCTAGCCCGGAACGTCCTAGCTTGATGATCTGACCGTCCGGCATTTCGCCGGCCACCAGCGGAGACCCGTCGCCATGAAGATGATCGTCGCGGTCATCAAGCCCAGCCGCCTCGACGCGGTGCTCGAAGCCGTCACCGAGGCCGGCGCCTCAGGTCTCACCGTCACCGAGGTCCGCGGCTATGGCCGTCAGCGGGGCAAGACCGAGGTCTATCGGGGCGCCGAGTACGAGGTGAAGCTCCTGCCCAAGGTCAAGCTGGAGATCGCCGTGCCGTCCGACATCGCCGATGCGGTGATCGAGGCCGTGGCCCGCACGGCCAACACCGGCAAGATCGGCGACGGCAAGGTGTTCGTGCTTGATCTGGAACAGGCCCTGCGTATTCGCACGGGCGACCGGGACGCCGCGGCCATCGCGGGCTGAAGCTTGGTCGTGGTGAAGCTAACACCCTGAGATTGTAAGAGTCTTGGGGCTCGCTTTGATGGAACGGTGATTTTCGGCGCCCCATCCTCGCCCCGATTCGCCTTGGCATGGCCTCAATGGGTCCCGACTTCCTCCTCATTTGGGGGCCATTTCCGCTCCGAAATCGCCATTTCGGCGACATTGGAGGGGTATTATGGACAGGCGATGGCTCAGTGCGGCGGCGATCGGACCCCTCCTGCTGGCGGCGGGCGCGGCCCGCGCCGAGACGGTGATCGGGGACGCGCGCACCACCCCTGTGGCCACCGCCACAGCCGCCTCCGGCGCCCCTGACGACCTCCGGATCTCCAGCGCTGGCTCGGTGAAGCCTGCGGGTGGAACGGCGGTGACTCTCAACAGCGACCACAAGGTGACCATCGAGGGCGAGGTGGCCATCACCGACGCCAGCGACGCCACGGCTCTGCTGGTCGAGGGCGGCCGGCGGGGGGATGTGGCCCTGTCGGGCGCCCTTCGCGTGGACGAGTCCTACGCCGCCACCGACGCGGATTCTGATGGAGACCTCGACGGGGCATTCGCGACCGGCGTCCGCCGCTACGGGGTCCGCACCACAGGCGCCGAGGCCTTCCACGGCTCCATCGTGCAGACCGCAGGCTCCATCACGGTGGAGGGCAATGATTCGGCCGGCATCCTGACCCAGAGCGCCGTGGACGGGTCGATCCGCGCCGGGGGATCGATCTCGGTGCTGGGCGACCGCAGCTACGGCCTTCGGACCGAGGGGACGGTGGGCGGCGATGTGGTCACCCGGGGCGGGGTGACCGTGCAGGGCGCCGAGGCCGTGGGCGTGGCCGTGGACCGCAATGTGGGCGGCGCCCTGATCCTCGGCGGTCCCGTGACCGTTACGGGTTATCGCTATACGACGCGGCCGACCGACGTCAGCAAGCTCGACGCCGACGACCTGCTGCAGGGCGGGCCCGCCGTGCGGGTCCGGGGCAGCGTCCAGGGCGGCGTGCTGGTTGATGCTCCGCCTGCGGATAATGATCCTGCTAACGCCGACGAGGATGGAGACGGCGTGGCCGACGCGTCGGAAACCACGGGCGTGATCACCAGCTATGGCCAGGCTGCGGGCCTTCAGATCGGCGGCGCAGACGCCCTGGTCCTCGGGACGGTCAGCGGCTCGGGCGGCTTTGGCCTGGTGGTCAATGGCACGGTGCAGGGGGTAGGCCTCTATGACGGGGTCCGGGGCCTCGGGATCGAGATCGGCGGCCAGGGGGGCGCGGCCCAGGTGACTGGCGGGATCAAGGTCGGCGGTGTGGTCTCCGCCGATGGGACCCAGGCTGGCGCAGTGGGTCTTCACCTCAGGTCCGGCGCCAGCGCCCCGGTCCTGGGCAATAGCGGGGTGATCCGAGGGCGCGCGGTGTCCGACAGCGCCGTCGATGTCCGCGCCATCCAGATCGACGCCGGAGCCAGCGCTAGCCAGTTGACCAATCACGGCACGATCTCCGCCGCCATCACCGGGGCCAAGGGCTCGGCCGCCGCCGTGCTGGACGCCGCCGGAACCTTGAGACTGGTGGAGAACACCGGCCTGATCAGCGCAGCGTTTGCGCCGGCGGACGGGGCGAGCGTGGAGGGCCGCGCCATCGCGCTGGACCTGCGGGCCAACACCACCGGCGTGACTGTGCGCCAGAGCGCCAACAGCGTGGCGACCGTCGTGCCGACCCTGACCGGCGACGTGCTGTTCGGCTCGGGCCCGGCGCGGATGGAACTGCTGGCCGGGCGGATGACTGGCGCCCTGGCCTTCGGGACGGGCGCCGATGTCCTGACGATCAATGGCGGGGCGAGCTATGCAGGCGCCCTCACCGACGCCGGCGGTGGTCTCGCGGTCATGGTGGGCGACGGCCGTCTGACCACCACCCACACCGGGACGCTGGGCCTGAGCAGCCTGACCCTTGGCTCCGACGCCGAACTGATCCTCACCGCCGACCCCGCCACAGGGGCTGCCAGCCGCTTCAATGTGGCGGGTCAGGCGGTGGTGGCCCAGGGCGCCCAGATCGGCCTCGCCTTCACCTCCAAGCTTACAGCCCCCACCAGCTTCACCCTGATCCAGGCCGGAGATCTGCAGGTCGGCGGGACGCTGGATGAGACCCTCTTGGCTACAGGCCCCTGGCTCTATCGGACCAGCCTGCGGGTGGATCAGGCGCAAGGTCAGATCATCGCCGACGTGCGCCGCCGCACGGCCGGGGAGGCCGGGCTGACCACCGCCCAGGCCGGCGCCTATGAGGCGGTGTTCGAGGCCTTCGACCGGGACGCCACCGTCCGCGACGCCCTGCTGGCCAAGACCGATGCGGCGGGTTTCGGCGGCCTCTACGACCAGTTCCTGCCCGACTATTCCGGCGCCCTCTTCCGGGTGATCGCCCAGGCCCAGGAGGCCACCGCCCGGGGGATCGATGAGACCGAGGGCTTGCTGCCCCGCAGCGGCCGCCGGGCCTGGGTCCAGGAGATCGGCGTCATTCAGCGCCAGGACCTGGACGGGGCGGCCGGCTTCGAGGCTGACGGGTTCGGCCTGGCGGCCGGCGTCGAGGGGGCGGAGACCGGTCTCGGGACCTTCGGCCTGCAGACCAGCTTCCTCAATGTGAACGTCGATGAGAACGGCGCCGCCGCCGCCGAGACCCTCAGCGGCTCGACCCTGTCGGCGGGGGTCTACTGGCGGGCCTCGGCAGGCGGCCTGCAGGCCTCGGCCGGCGCCACCGGCGGCTATGCCTGGATGCAGGGGGAGCGGGCGGTGGTGGACCTGGACGGGGGGCTGTCGCGGACGGCGACCTCGGACTGGACCGCCCTGCTGGGGACCGGTCACGTCGCCCTGTCCTGGACCGCAGAGGCCGGCCGCTTCTATGCCCGCCCGATGCTGCGGGCCGACTATGTCTATCTGCGGGAGGACGGCCGCACCGAGAGCGGCGGCGGCGAGGCCATCGACCTCGCCATTGACGAGCGCACGGGCCAGCAGCTGGCGGCCTTCGCGGGACTGGCGCTCGGCGCCACCTTCGGCGACCCCGACGGCATGCTCTGGCGACCCGAGGTTACGGCCGGCTACCGCGCCCTGACCGGAGACGGCGCCGGCGCCACCACCGCCCGCTTCGTCAGCGGCGGTCCGGCGTTCAGCCTGGACGCCCCGGAAATGGACGACGGGGCCATGGTCGTGCGCCTCGGCGTGCGCGGCCTGAGCCGCCACTTCGACCTGGCCGTGGAGGGCGGCGGCGAGCTGCGGGGTGACCACCAGGCCTATGACGCCCGGGTCACCGCACGCCTGGCCTTCTAGTCGAACAGATCGCCCGTGGCCGCCCGCTCCGGCGCGGGCGGCCGCGGGCGTTCGCGGGTCAGCAGGAAGAGCGCGGTCTCGGCCCGCCAGTTCTCGATGGGGCGGGCGGGATCGATATTGCGGGCCGGCTGGTCGGGGCTGACCGCGGCGCAGGCCTCGATCCGCAGACCAAGCTCGGCGCACAGCGTGGTGAAGTCCCGCAGGGTGCAGAGATGGATGTTCGGCGTCGACCACCACGGGTCGGGCAGGGCCTTGGTCTCGGGCATGCGCCCCTGGGTCAGCAGGGCCCAGCGCATCCGCCAGTGGCCGAAGTTCGGCACCGAGACCAGCGCCCGATCAGCGATCCGCATCAGCTCGGTCAGCACATGGCGCGGCTCGCGCATCTGCTGCAGGGTCTTGGACAAGATGGCGTAGTCAAACGCCTGGGTGGGGAAATGATCGAGGTCCCGGTCGCCGTCTCCCTGGACCGCGGCGATGCCCTTGGCGAGGCACGCGGCCACGCCGCTGGGACTGATCTCCAGGCCCTGGCCGTCAACGCCCTTTTCCTGGGTCAGCAGCTCCAGCAGGTCGCCCTCGCCGCAGCCGACATCCAGCACCCGGGTGTTGGGCCGCACCAGGCGCAGGATTTCCTTGAAGTCCTCCCGAAGCGCGGTCACGCCAGACCCCGCCGGGTGGCCTGGGACTCAAAGAAGCCGCGCAGGGCCGAATGCAGCACCGGCTCCTCCAGGAAGATGGCGTCGTGGCCCTTGTCGGTCTCGATCTCGACAAAGCTCGCCCGGCAGCCCGCGGCGTTCAGGGCGCGGACGATGTCGCGGCTCTCGCCCGTGGAATAGAGCCAGTCCGACGAGAAGGAGAGCACGCAGAAGCGCACATCCCGGGCGCGGCGGAAGGCGTTGGCCAGAACGCCGCCATGGCTGGCGGCCAGGTCGAAATAGTCGAGCGCCCGGGTGATGTAGAGATAGGAGTTGGCGTCGAACCGGTCGACGAATGAGGCGCCCTGGTAGCGGAGATAGCTCTCCACCTGGAAGTCAGGCGCATCAAAGCCCCAGGACAGGCCGTCCCGCTGCAGCTCGCGGCCGAACTTCCGCTGCAGGGCGGCTTCGGACAGATAGGTGATGTGCGCGGCCATGCGGGCCACGGCCAGGCCCTTTTCCGGGCGCACCCCGTGGGCCTCATAGGCCCCGCCGCGCCAGTCGGGATCAGCCATGATCGCCTGGCGGCCGACCTCATGAAAGGCGATGTTCTGGGCCGAGTGCCGGGCGGCCGCGGCGATACAGACCGCCGAGTGCAGCCGTTGCGGATAGTCCGCCGCCCATTGCAGCACCTGCATGCCGCCCATGGATCCGCCGACCGCGGCGAACAGGGTCTCGATCCCGAGCGCGTCGAGCAGCATGGCCTGGGCGCGGACCATGTCGGCGATGGTGATCACCGGGAAGGTCAGGCCAAAGGGCTTGCCCGTGGCCGGATCGATCGAGGAGGGGCCAGTAGAGCCCATGCAGCCGCCGACCACATTGGTGCAGATGATGAAGTAGCGGTCCGGATCGAGCGGCAGACCCGGCCCGATCACCCGATTCCACCAGCCGGGCTTGCCGGTGATGGGATGCACAGAGGCCGCATGCTGGTCGCCGGTCAGGGCATGGCAGACGAGCACGGCGTTGGATCGTTCGGCGTTCAGCCGCCCATAGGTCTTGTAGGCGATCTCCAGAGGCGCCAGCGTGGCCCCAGAGTCGAGGCGCAGGGGGGCGTCGGCCGGAAGGCGCAGAGTCCCGCCGTTGGTTTCGATGGCCGGGCTCTCAATGACCGTCTGGCTCATGCCGCCTTGGACCGCCAAGCTCTGCGACTGTCAACCGCTTCGCGTCCGGGCGCGGTCGCGCTATGGGTTCGGCCCTGGGTTATGGAGTGGGAATGCAGCGGCTGATCCTCTTGCGGCACGGCAAGGCCGAGCGCGAGTCAATGAGTGGGGACGACCACGCCCGGCGCCTGACGCCCCGCGGTCGCCGGGACGCCCTGGAGGCGGGCCAGCGCCTGGTCGATATGGGCTTTACGCCCGACCTCGCCCTGGTGTCGGACGCGGCCCGCACGCGGGAGACCTGGGAATCCCTGCGACCTGTCTGCGACGCCTGCCAGGTTCGTATCGATCCCAGCCTCTATCATGCGGAGGCCCAGACGGTGCTGGACCGGGTGCGGGAGGCGGCGGACGGGGCGGAAACAGTCCTGGTCATCGGCCATAATCCTGGTCTGCACGAGCTGGTGCTTCGCCTGCTCATCGAGGGCGGCGCGTCTGGCGATCTTCTGAATACGGCGCGCTCGCGCTTTCCCACCTCGGCTGCGGCGGTCTTCCTGTTCAACGGTCAGGGCAGGCCCGTCTATGACGGCCTGATGATGCCCCCGCGCGGAGGTTATGATTGACTAGGATCTATAAGATCCTGCCGCGCACCGCCTGGACGCAGGCGCAGGCGGCCGGCGTGTTCGAGGGTTCCCCCGTCGATCTGACGGACGGCTATATCCACTTCTCCACCGCCGCCCAGGCCCAGGAGACCGCCCGTCGGCACTTCGCCGGCCAGAGTGATCTGGTGGTGCTCGAGCTCGACGTCGCCGAGCTGGGAGAGGCCATCGTCTGGGAGCCCTCCCGGGGCGGAGACCTGTTTCCCCATCTTTACGGCGCGCTGGATACGGCCCGGGTGAAGGCGGTGCGTGAGGCGCCCCTCGGCCCGGACGGGATCCCGCGCCTGGAAGGCCTTACATGAGTCTGGTTCACGATCTGGCGGCCGGCGCCCTGCGCAGCCTGGATCCGGAGGACGCCCATGGCCTGACCATCCGCGCCCTGCAGGCCGGCCTTGGTCCGCGCCCCCGGGGGCCGGGCGATCCGATCCTGGCGATCCGCTTCGCCGGGCTCGACCTGCCCAACTGCGTCGGTCTGGCCGCCGGGTTCGACAAGAACGCCCAGGTCTATGGCCCCATGCTGGCGGCCGGATTCGGCTTTGTGGAATGCGGCACGGTCACGCCCCTGCCCCAGGCGGGCAATCCGCGTCCTCGCCTGTTCCGGCTGACCGAGGACAGGGCGGTGATCAACCGTATGGGCTTCAACAATGAGGGTCTGGAGGCCTTCGCCGGCCGGCTCGCCCGCCGCCAGGGCGGTGTGGTGGGCGCCAATATCGGGGCCAACAAGGATTCAGAAGACCGTGTCGGCGACTATGTCACCGGCCTGCGGAGGCTTTGGGGGCTCGCCTCCTATTTCACCATCAACATCTCCTCGCCCAATACGCCGGGCCTGAGGGCCCTGCAGACGAAGGACGCTCTGGAAGAGTTGCTCGGCCGCCTGGCCGAGGCTCGCGACGCCCTGCCGCCGGAGGGCAAGGTCCCCATGTTCCTGAAGGTGGCGCCCGATCTGGAGCCCGCCGAGGTGGAGGCCATCTGCGACGTGGTGGCGGCTGCTGAACTGGATGCGGTGATCGTGTCCAACACCACCATCTCGCGACCGCCCCTGAATTCCGCCCAGGCGAGTGAGGCGGGCGGCCTGTCCGGCGCGCCGCTGATGGACCTGTCCACCCGGACCCTGCGCCTGTTCCACCAGGCCGCCGACGGGCGGTTCCCCCTGGCCGGGGCCGGGGGAGTCAGCTCCGGCGCCGACGCCTACGCCAAGATCCGCGCCGGCGCGTGTGTGGTGCAGCTCTATTCCGCCCTGGTGTTTTCTGGGCCGGGTCTGGTGGGGCGGATCAAGACCGATCTCGCCGCCCGGCTGCGGGCCGACGGCTTTTCCTCCACCGCCGAGGCGGTGGCGACGGCGTGAGGCCGACGCCACCCGCCAGGGCAGGGTCCAACAGTCGCGTTGCCCAAAGGCCCGGCGTGCATTAACGGACAGGCATGGTGGAGCCCTCCTCGCCACCGCAGCCCTCAGGCCCCCTCAGGCGCGGCTTCCTCTGGCCGGGCGGCCTTTCTGCTCGCCTGCTGATCCTGACCAGCCTGTTCGTCCTGTTCGGCGGCGCCCTGGTGGTGCCTCCGACCCTGGCGGCGTTCGAGGAGCAGTGGCTTCTGGACCGGGTGCGGGCCGCCGAACTGGCCTCCCTCGCCACCGAGGTCGCCCCCGACGTGGTGGTCAGCGAGCAGCTGTCCTCCGACCTGCTGGAGGTGGCCGGGGTCGAGTGGGTGGCCATCCAGAGCGATGGGGTTCGACGCCTTGTCCTGCGGGGCAACAATCTGAACCGCACCCCCTATCTGGTGGATCTGCGCGACCAGGCGGTGGCCTCGTGGCTCGCCGCCCCCTTCCAGACCCTGTTCGGGGGCGAGGGGCGCATGGTCCGCGTGGTGGCCGAGCCGCGCTTCCGCGACGCCGAGTTTATCGAGATCGTCGCCCCCGACGCCGAGCTTCGCCAGGAACTGACCGCCTATCTCTGGCGGCTGATCGCCGTGACGACCTTCGTCTCGGCCATGGCCGGCGGACTGGTCTATCTGTCCCTCAACCTGTTCCTGGTGCGGCCCATGCAGCGGATCACCCGGGGGATGGAGCTGTTCCGCGCCGATCCCGACGATCCGCGGGCCAGCGTCAGGCTGTCTGGCCGCCGGGATGAGATCGGGCGCGCGGAGGTGGAACTGGCCCTGATGCAGGGGGATCTGCGCGCCGCCCTGAACGCCCGCGCCCGGCTGGCGGCCCTGGGCGAGGCCGTCGCCAAGATCAATCACGACCTGCGCAACATGCTGACCAGCGCCCAGATCGCCTCGGAGCGGCTGGCGGCCTCGGCTGACCCCGATGTCAGCCGCGCCCTGCCCCGGCTGGAGCGGGCCCTCGACCGGGCCGTGAAGCTGGCTTCCCACGTGCTGACCTATGGCAAGACCCAGGAGTCGCCGCCGGAGGCCCGTCCGGTGGCGGTGGGCGAGGCCGTTATCATGGCGGCCGAGGAGGCGCGCCTGAGCGACGAGGGCGTGCGGCTGGTCTCCACCCTGTCAGAGGCCGATCAGGTTCTGGCCGATCCCGACCAGTTGCACCGGATCCTGGTCAATCTGATGCGCAACGCCCGCGAGGCGATCGAGCAGCAGGCGGGCCGCGTCGGCGGGGGTATCACCGTCAGCCTGGAGCAGGCCGACGGCGAGAGCCGCCTGCGTCTGGCCGACAATGGTCCCGGCGTGCCGGCCCGGGTGCGAGAGCACCTCTTTCTGCCGTTCAGCGGGTCTGGCCGGGCCGATGGAGCGGGCCTTGGCCTGGCCATCGCCCGGGAGTTGGCCCAGGGCCACGGCGGCGACCTGACCCTGGCCTCTACCGGCCCGGAGGGCTCAGTGTTCGAACTGCGCCTGCCAGGGGCGCCCGCGGCGATCGCCCCGGCCCCTGCGCCCAAGCGACCGCGCAGGGCCGCAGCGGCCAAGCGCGGCGCCTGACGTCTCAGAAGCCCCGCGCGACGCCTTCGCGCCTGGGATCGGCGCCGCCGTCCAGGCCATCTGGGGTGACCATGAATCCATGCAGGCCGGAGCCCTCGCCGCCGACCGAGGTGAAGGTCACCCCGCGGGCGGTCAGGCCCTCAATGACCTCGGGGTCGAACTTGTCGCCCTCGGCGGCGTAGGAGGTCCCCCGGGCGATCAGGTTGGGCAGGGCGAGCGCCTCCTGCACCGGCAGCTTCCAGTCCAGCATGCCCACCAGGGCCTTCAGATTATAGGCCAGGATCGAGGTCCCGCCGGGGGAGCCCACGGCGCCCAGGAGCTTGCCCTCGGAATCCAGGATGATGGCCGGGGCCATGGAGGAGCGAGGCCGCTTGCCGCCGGCGATGGCGTTGGCCGCCGGCGTCCCGTCGGCGTTGATCGGCGCGAACGCGAAGTCGGTGAGCTGGTTGTTGAGGAAGAAGCCGCCGACCATCCGGCCTGAACCGAAGATGCTCTCCACCGTGGTGGTCATGGAGACGGCGTCCCCTTGGGCGTCCACCACCACGAAGTGCGAGGTGCCCGACACTTCCCGGGTGGTGTCGGGCGCGCGGATGCCGGCGCCTCGGGGCGTTCCTGGCTGCGGCGCCGGCCCGGCCATGGGGCCGATCAGGGCGGCGCGGGCGGTCAGATAGGCCTTGTCCAGCAGGCCCTCGGTGGGGACCTCCACGAAGTCCGGATCGCCCATGTAGCGGTCGCGGTCGGCGTACATCAGCCGACTGGCCTGGGTGAACAGGTACCAGCCCTGCGCCGAGTTCGGATGATCGGCGATGGCGGTGTTTTCCAGGATGCCGAGGCCTTCCAGCACGGCGGGGCCGCCGGACGGGGCGGGCGGGGTGCAGACCACATAGATGCGGTAAGGCCGGCACAGGGCTTCGGATTTCTTCGGCTCATAGCCCGCCAGATCCTCCAGGGTCATGACCCCAGGCAGGTCGCCCTCGGTGACCTTGGCGACGATGGCCCGGGCGATTTCGCCCTCCAGAAGGGCGTCGGGGCCCTCGGCGGCGATCTTGCGCACGGTGGCGGCGTAGGCGGGGTTCCGCAGCCGGTCGCCCGCCTGGTAGCGGGTCCCGTCGGGCTTGGTGAAATAGGCCGTGGCGTCGGGCGACTTCGCCTGGGGGGCGCGGCCGACGATCATCTCGGCCAAGCGCGGGCTGACGATGAAGCCTTCATCGGCCAGGCGTTCTGCCGCGCCGAACAGCTGGCGCCATTCCAGGTTCCCGTGCTCGGCCTGGGCCATGTGCAGCATGGCCACCGCGCCCGGCGCGCCGGTGGAACGGCCGCTGAGCAGCACCTGGAAGAAGGGCAGGGGCTTGCCATCGGCGTTCAGGAACATGTCCGGCGTGGCCGCCGCCGGCGCGGTTTCGCGGCCGTTATAGGCGCTGACGGTCCCGGTTTCGGCGTCGTAATGGACGAGGAAGGCGCCGCCACCGAGGCCCGAACTCTGCGGCTCCACCAGGCCGAGCACGGCCTGCACCGCGACGGCGGCGTCCACCGCCGAGCCGCCGGCCCGAAGCACCTCAAGTCCAGCCTCAACCGCCAGGGGATTGGCCGCCGACACCATCACCTGCCCCTGAGCGGCGCTGGCCTGGGGCGGGGACGGGCCTTCGGTCGCCTGAGACAGGGGCGCGCAGGCCGTGGCCAGCAGCAGCAGGGCCGGGACCAGGGCGGGGGCGAGGCGGGCGAGGGGACGCGAAAAGGAGGAGGACACAGCGCTCCGGGGACTGGCTTGGATCATGGCGCCACCTTAGCGGGGATGGCGTGGACAACAACCGTTGGGCTGTGTCACCCAGCCAGAAGGGAGATCCTGCCGCCATGACGTCATCCGCCGCCCAGCCTGCCGCCCCCCGCCCGGTCGACGACCGTCCAGGGATCGCCCGCCCCGGTCGGCGCAACCTGATCACCGACGTGCCGGGCCTGAAGGTGGGCCAGGCCCATGGCGCCGCCGCGCGCACCGGCGTCACCGTCATCCTGCCCGACGACCGCGCCGTGGCCGCCTGCGACGTCCGGGGCGGCGGCCCCGGCACCCGGGAGACCGACGCCCTGGACGCCCACAATCTGGTCGAGGCCATCGATGCGGTGGTGCTCTCAGGGGGCTCGGTCTATGGCCTGGCCGCGCCGGACGGGGTCTGCGCCTGGCTGGGCGCGCAGGGGCGGGGCTATGGCCTGACCGCCAATCCCGCCGTGCCGCCCTCGCCGGTGGTGCCGGCCGCCATCCTGTTCGACCTGGCCAATGGCGGCGACAAGGCCTGGGGCGAAACCCCTCCCTATCGCGCCCTGGGCCGGGAGGCGGCGCTCGCCGCCGCCCTCGATTTCGAGCTGGGGACGGCCGGGGCGGGCTATGGCGCCATGGCGGGCCAGTTGAAAGGCGGGACGGGCTCGGCCTCGGCGGTCACTGCTGACGGATTCACCGTGGGGGCGGTGGTGGCGGTCAACAGCTTCGGCGCCGTCACCGCGCCTGGCGGACGGACCTTCTGGGCCGCCCCCTTCGAGATGGGGGACGAGTTCGGCGGGCTGGGCGCGGCCGGCCTGATCGGCGCCGGCGATGACTGGGGCCTGGCCAAGGCCGATCCCCAGGCCCGCACCAACACCACCATCGCCTGCGTGGCCACAGACGCTGTCCTGACGCCCGCCCAGGCCCGGCGGGTGGCCGTCATGGCCCAGGACGGACTGGCCCGCGCCATCCGGCCTATCCACGCCCCCTTCGACGGGGACGTGGTCTTCGCCCTCTCCACCGGCCAGAGGCCGCTCGGCGAGCGTCCGGACTTCCAGATCGCCCGCCTGGGCGCCCTGGCCGCCGACGTCCTGGCCCGCGCCGTGGCCCGCGGCGTCTATGCCGCTACGCCCTGGCCCGACGCCCCAGTGCGCTGCTGGCGGGACCTCGCCTAGAGCCTCCGTTGGGGGGCTGATCAGGGAAATCGCTTTTCCCCCATTCGCCGGCTTGAACTTTCCCAAAAGGCCGACTAGGTTCCGCGCCCTTGCCGTAAGGCACTGCGCGCCCGTAGCTCAGCTGGATAGAGCATCAGACTACGAATCTGAGGGTCGGACGTTCGAATCGTTCCGGGCGCGCCACTTCTTCCCATTGAAATCATTCGTATTTCAGCCTTTCTGCTGGGCCTTGGCAGGGGTGTTTTCGGCCCTGGTT
The DNA here is from genome assembly GCA_027489335.1 of Caulobacteraceae bacterium. Classification (GTDB taxonomy): domain Bacteria; phylum Pseudomonadota; class Alphaproteobacteria; order Caulobacterales; family Caulobacteraceae; genus Phenylobacterium. The sequence continues at coordinate 177,587 of JAIXZX010000005.1, forward strand.
TGCAGCCGGTTTGCAAATTCTGTTGCTGCTGCGTTCTCAAATTGAGCGATCGCCTGGGTCGCCAGATGCCGAGTCGGCGCCAGGTAGGTCTCCAGAATCCGGGTCGCCGTCGCCAATGAGTGCTGGGTAATCGAGGCGATCTGCGGAACCGAGCAGCCGGCTTCCGCCAGCATGGTGACGGCTGTGCCCCGGAGATCGTGGAAGCGCAGCTCCGTGGCGCCGAGCTTTGCGGCCTTCATGGCTGCGTCCCACTTATGACCGAAATAGCGCGGCGTGAAGCGCTTGCCTTCCTTGGTCGTGAGGATCAGAGCGCTGCGCCGCTCCATGCCATCAAGCATCTGCCGGAGGGTCGCCGTGCAGGGGATGGAAACCAGGGGCGCCTCGCGACCATTGCGCTGGTTCTTGCCGATGCGCAGGGTGAGGCGCGCGCCATCGTAATTGGTCCAGCAGAGGCGCCGGATGTCGCCCTGCCGAAGGCCGGTGTGGAGCGCGAGGATGAGCGCGCGCTGCATCTCAATGGGCGCCGCGGCCATGAAGGCCTCGATGTGCTCGGGCAGCCAGATCACGTCGGACCGGTTGGAGTGGTAGAGCCGCTTGAAGCCCTTCACATGGTTGGCTTCGATGCGGCCATTGTCGAACGCCCAGCTGAGCATAGACGAGGCCGCTGACAGCCTGTTGTCGGCCTCCCGCAAGCCGGACTTGTCGGCCACCTCTGCCCGCCACGCCATGAAGTGAGAACGCACCCGAGGATTGTTGAGCGCGGCGATCGGCATATCACCGAACTCCGCCTCCGCCGCCCTGAGCAGCCGCAGGTATTCCTTCTGCGTCCTCTCGGCCAAGGTCTTCCGGAACTCTGGGGACTGAGTGTAGGCGCGAGTCAGGCTGAGGAAGGTGCCGCGGGTATGTCGTTCGCGGGCCCAGGTCTCGGCCTCGGCGTAGGACGCGACGAAGGTGTCTGACCCTGGCTCGCCGACCAAGGGACGGTTGGTGGCGCGATGATAATAGTAGTAGCGCACCTCGCCAGTGCTCAGGGTCTTCTTGACCCGGTTGATGCCCTTTAGCCTAACGCGCATCGCGGCGGCGCTCCCAAGCGGCCAGAGCGTCCTCTGGCTGGCTGTTGGATAGGCCGCTGTGCCGGTCCATCTCCTGTTCAAGCAGCTTCCGGTCGAAGCGCCCGCGAGGGAGGCTTGGGGGCGAGTACTGCCCCTCCCGAAGAGCTATCCTCAGTGAACGGATCGTCAGGCCTACATACTCTGCGGCCTCTGCTTCGGTCAGGCCGCGTGGCTTGATGAGGTGGCCGAGTTGGCCAGCACGTTTTTCCATGCCTCAGCCCTCGTTCTCAGGCCACTGGCGTGGCGGCTCATCTCGAATGCGGCGGACTATGCCGTCGAAGAAGAGGTCCCTGATCGTGGTTGTTGTCGTTCGAGAAATGGGCAGGCCATCGGCCTCTCGCGGATGATCGAAAAACGCCACGATGGTGATGCCGCTCCCCAAAGTCACCACTAGGGTCACGATCCATGCATGAGGCGCATGCAACGCCTCGAGCTCGATGGAAACGACCGACAAATCGGCCGCGAGTTCGCCAAGCGGCGCAGGCGCGCTGCTCGGCATGTGATCCACCTTTGTTTCCCCGCTGCTTTCATCCCAGCGGGGCTTCAGGAGCTCCTGATAGGCCACATAGGAGAATCGGAATGGGATGAAGACGGGCGGCGCATCGACGCCCGTCTCGTATGACGCCAGCAGCTGAGCCAAGGTCGCCGTCAGCTCGTCTGACACAAACGGGAACGTGGCTCGGAGGCCGTCAGCGCTCAGCGTGAAATGGGTCTTCGGCGCCAGCACGAAGCCGCCCAGGGACGTGCAGGCTCGCAGGTAGCTGACATCCTCTGCGACCTTGGTCCTGTCAGCCGAGCTCGCCAATCCCAGGACCATGCTAGCCGCGTCGTCCCAGCCCATATCCGCGCCGTTTCGACCGCGGCCCCCGGTCCTAATAAGTCCGCCTTCACGCAGCGATCGGGCAAGCACCTTGATGCTGGCCTCGTCCTCGCCGGTGAGTTTCGCGGTTGTGCTGACTAGGTCTGGGAGCTTTGCCATGCGCTAAATGTGCCAGAACGCATTTCGCCCGTCAATTGCAAATGTGTTTTGCCGCATTTGTGCATTTTTGCTGTAATTTAGATCCAGGTGGCTAGACCGATTGGGACATTTGCAAGCCGTATTTAGTATTACCGTAATTCTGAATGGCCAATGGCTAGCAGTTTAAAGGAAGAAGGGAAGGTGAGGTGAGGGCATCGTTGGCTCTCAAGAAGGTTTCATCGCGATGGAAATACCTACTCCCTGCTTCTGGCCAGCCCACGAAACTTCTTGGCGGCTTGACACCGATCTCGTTAACCTGATCGACGAGGAACTGACCAGGCCGCTGCCGGACGGCATTTCGAAGCTCCAGAGACACAACCTGCTGCAGCGCCGCCTGGCCGAACTCGGCAGCCATCTGGGTTATGGTTCAGCTATTGAGGTGGCCACCGGCTACCGCAGGTTCGTGCAGACCGGGCGCTTCGACGTGGCATGGACGCGGCCCGGTGATCAGCCGCCGATCATCTTTGAGATCGACAGCTGCTGGCGTCATGAGTCGCTCCTCAAGCTGGGCCGGGTTGGCGAGGAAGCCCAGAAGCTCTGGATCTACTACGGTCATCGGCCCCGACCACCTGAACCCACCGAGCCTGGGTTTCGCCGCCTCAACATCCTGAGGATCGGGCCCTGGCGTCTGGGCGTGAAGGAAGGGCGTCGGCAACAAGTGATCTCACCCGGTCAGTGGCCTGAGGCGCTGTTTCCCCGGATGGCCTACCATCCCTGCGGCTAGATCAGTCCAACTCAGCAATGACAGCGCGAGCGGTGTGGCCCCGAGTTGGCTGTGAGGCTAGCGCAGCAACCCGCCCCATGCCGGGCGCGCAGAGCGATCTAACGAACGAATTCACTCCACTCCCAACTCACTCAGTCCAGGCAGATTATGATGAACTCAAGAGCTCAATATCCCGGCCCCAATGACCTCGCCGATGTCGAGGCGTCCGCGAACCGGCTCGCCGCCAGAGGCCTTTCGCCGGTGGAAGCCTATGCCTTCGCAGTGATCGTCAAGCGCAGCAGAGAGGAGGACTTCGATGTGTCCCGCGCTCGAGATGAACTCCGACGCGCGGGCTATCCCGCTCCCCAGGCCGACGCCATGGTACACGAAGTCTGTCTCTGGCGGACAGCCGCAGGCCTCGGGAAGAGGCGCCGCCTGCCAGCCGCCTTGGCCAGACCAGGGGCGCTCCTTTTTGGCTAAATCCTATCCGCCGGAGAACTGCCGGTGGGCGCGCGGCTAGGGCTAGGTGCGACGCTAGGCAGGCTGGCCTCGCGGCTCACCCCGGGGTTCTGCGCCAGCCTGCACCGTCAAACACGAGTGACCGAGTCGGGCTCATCAGAGACATTGGGAATGTCTGCCTTAGGGCAGCGGAGCTGGTCGCTATCGCTTTCGTCGCCTAGTACCCGCAGCAAGACGTCGACGTAGGCTCGGGGATGACGTTGAGACTGCGGCGTGCCCTGACCTAGGTTCGTTTAGCCAACAGCGGACGTTCCGCCAGCGCGGAGGCGCTCGGAGGCCAGCGTTCCGGCTTGGCGATAGGCTGCCTGGTCGCGTTGCGACCAAACTTGACTCTAGAGACGACAGTCGGACTCGCGCTAACGTTGTTGGAACCCACGCCGCGACCGGGAATTACCTTGCCTTCATATATCATCATGATAGGTAGCCGGTGACGGCTACTGGAGGGTGGTCAAGAGCTGAGGCAACGCGCCGAATTCGAAGCTGCGCTTCGATGCGGCGCCTTAATGCGCACTGGAAAGAATTTGCGCTCGCTCAACTGGCGGAATGCGGACTGTGCTCCGGGGACGTCTATCACGTCCTTAGACGAGGGCGGGTTGTGAAGACGCCCACGAGTTTGTCGAAGGGCGCTCATCGATGCGAGATCGCCTCGTGTACGCCGAACTCGCGTCGAACTGTTGTGGTCACGGTCGTTCTGAACGGCGGCCGTGATTTGAAGATTATGAACGTGTGTTGGAAGGAACCGTCATGACCAAGCGCTCCGAGGTGGGATACCACTACACCCAATGCGGTCTGGATGACGTCTATCTGGTGAACCTGCCTTCTGCGTTCGATCGGGCTGGCGACACCACGATCACATTCCCCAATATTAACGAGCTGCATGCCGTGATCCGAGAACAGGTCGCCCTGAAGCTCTCACGTCTGAATGGCCGCGAGATCAAATTCCTGCGCACGGAGCTGGGGCTGACCCAGGCCGCGCTGGCAAGGCACCTTCATAAGGACTCGCAGACCGTGGGCCGGTGGGAACGCGGCGAGACGGATATCGACGGTGCGTCCGAGACATTGCTACGGGTCATGGCGCTCGAGGACACCTCGGTGCAGGGGACTTCCGTGCGCGAACTGGGGCAACGCGTCGTCGCCCCAGCAGGGCCTACCCCCTATCGCATCGAAGCTTCCGACCCGGAGCACTATCGACCGGCGGCTTGATCGATTTCGACCTATCACCGTGATAGGTCGCATTGCGAATCGAATATCACCATGATACTTCCTGGTTGCGCCTATCACGGTGATAGGTGTGCGTTTGCTTGGCGGCGGCGCGAGAAAACGAGGACAACGCATGGCTAAGAATACTGGCGACGGATTTCGTCGCGGCGCTGTTACCGGTCGTACCCAGTTCGAACGACCCGATGGAATGTTTCAAAAGCGCGATGAGCGCACAGGGCACTTCATGGAGGTCAAGCAATCTCCTGGGAAGTTCAAAGGTGTCGCGACTGAGCCTGACGGCCGCGACACCGAGAACTCCTAAGTCCCGAAAGAGGCCCGCTTCACGCTTGGGTGGCGGGCCTCTCATCCAACGCGCACTCGCGCACTTTACATCGACAAGGGAAACAGCGATGGCGCGGCGCGTCTTCTTCAGCTTCCATTTCGACAACGATTTCTGGCGAACCCAGCAGGTCCGCAACATGAACGCGCTGGAGGGTCAGCCCCTCTGTACCCCGAATGCCTGGGAAGAGGTGAAGCGCAAGGGCAAGGACTCCATCGAACAGTGGATCGACGACAACATGAGCGGCAAGAGCTGCGTCGTGGTTCTGGTCGCCGCGCAGACCGCCGAGCGTCCGTGGGTGCGCCGTGAGATCGTCAAGGGATGGGACGCCGGCAAGGGCGTGGTGGCCATCCGCGTCCACAAGCTGCTCAATTCCAATGGCTACGCTGCGAGTGCTGGCGATAACCCGCTCGACAGGATCAACTACGGCTCCACCGGCAACAAGCTGTCGGCGATCGCTCCGATTTATTCGCCGGCAGGCGCGGACAGCAAGGCAGCCTACGCCACGATCAAGGACAACATCGAAGACTGGATCGAGAAGGCAATCGCGATCCGCAAGGCCAGCTGACGGAGGACGACCATGGCCTTCTACACCTTCGACCAAGTCCGGGCGGCGGCGCAGGACGTGCGCCGCCGTACACAGAAGAGCGATCACCAGTTGCTCCGCGAGGCGCTCGACACGCAGCGGAATAGCTTCGACATTTTCCTGTCGCACTCGAGCCGCGACAAAGAGCTCGTGATCGGCGCCAAGAAGCTCATCGAAGACCGCGGCTACAGCGTCTACGTGGACTGGATCGAGGACTCCGAGCTTGATCGGGCGGCCGTCGATCGTGGGCGCGCCGACCATCTGCGTCGACGGATGAGGCAATGTGAGAGCCTGTTCTACGTGCACACACCCAACGCAGCGCTGTCGCGATGGTGCCCATGGGAGCTCGGTTTCTTCGACGGTCTGCGCCAGCCGGAGCGGCGGGTGTTCGTATTTCCGATCTTGCGAGCCGGCGAGCCCTACAAGGGCCAAGAGTATCTTGCGCTCTATGACACCGTGGACCTGACGACCTGGGTCCGGCCGACCGGCCGCCGCCCGCCGGCTGTCGATCCTCTGGAGCAGCGGCTCCTTGCCGACCGTTTGGGCATCCTGCGTCGCCCCGGCCACATTCTCTAGGGCGCGTGCCACGTGAAACGGGACGCGGAGCGCTTCATTGTCGACTTCCTCAAGGAGATTGAGGCGGGTAACGCAGCCATCTTCGCCGGTGCTGGGCTCTCCGCGCCGGCGGGGTTCGTCGACTGGCGAGGCCTGCTGCGGGAACTCGCCGAAGAGATTGATCTGAATATCGATCTGGAGACCGATCTCGTCTCGGTCGCGCAGTTTCACGTCAACCACTCGGGCTCAAACCGTAATCGTCTGAACCAGGCGATCATCGAGGCGCTTGCGGCGGACAACCCTCCGACGCTGAACCATCGCGTGCTCGCTAGGCTGCCGATCGCCACTTGGTGGACAACCAACTACGACCAGCTGATCGAGCTCGCTTTGCGGGAGGTGGGCAAGGTAGTGGACGTCAAGGCCGATGTGCCACAACTGGCCAACACTCGCCCGCGGCGGGACGCCATCGTCTACAAGATGCACGGCGACGTCGAACGCCCGCATCAGGCCGTCGTCACCCGCGACGACTATGAGCGCTACGAGCGCGATCGCGGCGCGTTCACCAGTGCCTTGGCCGGCGACCTGGTCTCCAAGACGTTCCTCTTTCTCGGGTTCAGCTTCTCGGATCCGAACCTGGACCAGGTGCTCGCCCGGGTTCGGCTGAACTTCCGCGAAAACCAGCGGCGCCACTATGCGATCTTCAAGCGCCGCGCGCGCCAAGCTGACGACACGGACGAAACCTTCGCCCATGCGCAGGCGCGCCAGCTTCTGGTCGTGCAGGACCTGAAGCGTTTTCACATCGAGGTGCTGCTCGTCGATGAGTACCAGGAGATCGATGTGATCCTGGCCGAGATCGAGCGTCGTTACCGTCGCACCACGGTGTTCGTCTCGACAAGCGCCGACGACTTCGCGCCATGGGGCGAACGCGAGGTGGAGGCGTTCATGCGCGATCTCGGCGCCGTCCTGGTCGACAATGGCTTGCGCATATCCACAGGCCTGGGGCTGGGGGTTGGCAACCCGTTGTTCACCGGCGCGGTGGAGCGCGTACTCACGGGGCAGGGACGCCACATCGAAGACATCATCACTGCAAGGCCCTTCCCGCAGGCAATCCCCAACGAAGCCGAGCGCAGGCAAGTTTGGGAAGCCTTCCGCCAGGACCTCATCGGACGCGCCGGGCTCGCCCTCTTCCTATTCGGCAACAAGCGCGACGGCGACAACATCATGGCCGCGGATGGCATGGTGCGGGAATATGAGGTGGCCCGCGAGCTAGGCCTCGTGGTCCTGCCGGTCGGGGCGACAGGATCGGTGGCGGCCCGCCTCGCCGCGCAGGCGCTAGCTACCCCGGACGAACACCTTGCGGAGCTGAACCGGGAGGCGCGGGAGATTCTCACAGCGCTCGCCGAACCCGTCGAGCATCTTTCAGATTTGCTCGATCCTATCGTGCGGCTGCTCGTGAGCTTAAGACGCTCGACTTGAACTCCGACCCACGCGCATGCGCAGCCTAGACGCTCGTGGCATCTGCTTCTCGGCTCGAAGCCAGGTTCAGCCAATCACCAGGATGTGCGTCGCTAGCATGTCGATCAGACGTCATCGACCGGGGAGAACTGCGCATCATTGGGGGGCGGACGTGCCCGCGCTTTACTTCGTCGAGGTTCGCCGACGTGCGCGAAGGTCTTCGTGTAGCGCGCCATCTGCCGAAGTTTCGACCTCTGTCAGTAGGCGCTCCCACCAGCTGATTGCCTCCTTGATGACTGCCCGCTGCGGCACTATCCGGTCGCCCAAGAACACTGGCGCATCAAGGGCCGGTACACTGTCCTCTGCGACGGGTTGAACGAGGCGTGCGCCGATCTCGTACTCCTTGGCGATCGAGTTTCGCTCTTGCTCGATGAAGTCGTGGAAGATGAGGTTGTCGGCACGGTAGGACTTTACGCGCGCCCACTCCCGGTCGATTGCCCCGCGCAGGTAGGGCGAACGTGCCCCGTCAACCTTGTCGAGTACGTGGCCCACTGTGCGCAGGAGCACGACCGTCGTAATCCACCGCAATCGCCAGGTGGCCGGGGTCGTTGCCTGGGCGAGTTCCCGAGCGCTTCGGTGACAGTCGCGCAGAACAGCCCGAGCGGCAGTGGCGTCGCTGCGCGCGAATGGGTCATTCTGTTGCGTGCGGGGGCTCTTGCCGCGCCGGGTCCAAGTCTTCGCCATGCAGCGAGCTTAACTCAAGCGAGGCGTACGCAGACTGGCCGCAAACCCGATTTTTCCAGCACCTGCAGCCGGCGGACGAGCGGCAACTATACCGACGGGCCACACCCTCGCACACAGCGCTGAGTGTCTGGTCCGGCGCGCGAAGCCAATCTCTTCAAGTGGCGCTTTGCGGAAACTGAGATCAGCCTCCGTCAGCCGAGCTGTTAGGGCGCACCCTCGATCGTGAGATCGGTGTTCGGCACACGCCGGGCGGTGGCGAACCACCAGTACGCATGCGTCTTCGAGACAAAGGAACCGAGCTACGGATTAATGCAGCTCGAGTTCCCGTCCTCGTCGCAGAACACCAGTCCGCGCCGAATTGCTACAGGAGAACCGGCTTGGGTTTTTCTGCGCTGGCATCCGTCGGCGGCTGCACGCCGCCACGGCTCATCAAGGTTCTCAGGGGCCCACCCATGGAGTGAGCGGCCTTGGCCTGCATCGCAAGCAGGCTACCGGCGGTGCGGATACTGCCAACGCGGCTCAAAAGCATGGGATTGCCCATCATGCTCTGAAGCAGGGTTGATGACTGTGACGCCAACTGGGAGTTCCGAGCCATACCCAGCGCAAAATTGTAGGCTGCGGTTAGGAGCAACTGCTGCTGCTCAGTGGTGGCGGCGTCGTACTTCGCCTGAGTTGCTTCGGCGTCCTGATAGTTGAGCGCAGCAGCTTCGGTGTTGGCGGCGAAGGACGCCTTTTGGGCGTTGAGCTCCCCGATATCGCTAATGCCCTGGATCGCAGCGATTTCGGCCCGGAGCGCATCTCGATTTCCATCGGATTCGGCGGCCTTCGCCAGGACCGCAGCGGCGATCATCATGTACTTCGTCGTCTCGATGGTCTCTGCGAGGAAGGCGTCGGGGTTCGTGGCGGCGGCGCCCGACGTCTGGGCGCCAGGGATCATGTTGCGCAACCCGAGTTGAGCTGAAGCCACCGATGGCACGGCCATCCCTATGGTTGCCAAGGTTATAACTGCGATCTTGTAGGCTTTAGGTGTCATGTTTCCCCCGAAAATGACGATCCGCTCAAAGTGGCGGATCAAGGTCCCGCGCCGCTTGCCGGGCGAGCTCTGTGACTGCAGTCGCAAGATCGATCTGCAGGGATCTGTCGCGGTACTCTGCCGACGCATTCGGCGGCGCCGCCGTGGCGGACAAGCGTTGTTGTAGGCCGCCGCCTGAGACACGCTGATCATCCTTCTTCAGCACGTAGCCGATGGTCAGGTCATAGGTGTCGACGGCTTGGCGGCCTTGCGCCTGCTCAGCGCTCAAGTCCACTTGGTGAACAGGTTCGAAGCAGATCTCCGGGCTCGGCGGAGCAAACGCTCCCAGGGCTCCAATGCCGTCGAACTGGCTCTCCAGCCCCATCCGCCGTAGCTCTTGGTGAAAGGACGCGATCTTGACCGCGCCAGAGAACTCGCGCGCAAAGCTGTTCTGGGCGATGGGCTGAAGGAGGGGTTGGACAACCGACCCCCTGACGCTCAGAGCCGGAACACCATGGGTAAGGCATTGCGCGAAAATCCGTCGAGACCTTGAGCTCGGTCCAGCAGCTTCATAGGCGACCTGGTCGCCGCGTTGGATCCTTGGAGCCTCTAACCCGGCATAGCGGGCGATGGCCTCGGCTCCTTCTATTGCGGTCACCTCGACATCGGTGACCGGAGCCCAAACCTCGCCTTCAATCCCTGAAACTCGACCGACCCGGCGCACGACGACGGCGTCGGTTCCTGGGGTGAGGACGCCGCCTGGATCACTGATGCTGACTTCGTCTCCGGCCGCATCAATCTCCAAGCGGAGCCTGGAAGGCTTGAAAGATTCGGATAAATCGGCGGCGGCTCGAATGATGGCGTTCTTAAGCGCCGCGTCGCGCCGCTGCTCGCTTGAAGGGGCCATGTCGCCGACGATTTCGTCGACCCGCTGGTCTACCCCCTGAGAGGCGAAGACAACCCTACCCTCGGGGTTGATCACTTCCACGAAGGCGCGCGCCTCTTGCACTCGGCGGCGCACGCCGGCCACGTTTGTAGCGGCTTCGATTGGGTCGAGCGCCGCCACAGACAGGCGCAGGAAGTAGTCAGGCGTCCGGCGCAGGCGTCCCGCCACCCCAGCGGCCGTCAGCGCCGGTTCTCGGATCTGAGGCAGACTGGGGCTCACCGGCACCACGGCGAAGCCCTGAGGGCCGCCAAGCGCATCCTCCATCAAGGTGGTTAGGTATGAGGCGGCCACGCCTTGTGGCGCGTCCACGGTGACGACCAGCATCGAAGGCCGCTCGAGGTGCTCAACGGGCTGCGCAATCTGCCGCGATAGGGCTTGACCCACCGTGAGGCTTCCGAGGGCTGGCTCGATGATGGCGTAATCCGCATCGGCAAAGACCACCGAGGCGTCTGCCCCAATGGGATCGCCCTCGCGAAGCCCGCCTCGCCGACCGACATCCAGCACGTAGCGCGGCCCTGTTCGGCCACGTACTACGCCTTCAATCGCGCTGGGGCGGAAGCTCGCCGCCGCGGCCTCAACTAGGGTGCTAATGACCTGGTTAAAGCGCTCAGGAAATTCCGCGACGGCTTGGGCTTCGTAGCTGGCTTGCGGCATCAAGCCTTGAACGTTTGTTGAGAGGTTCTGCACCAGCAGGACCTCGCCAGTCAGCACATTGGTCAGCATCAGGCTGAGGGTGATCGGCATATGGACTTCGATCACGGATTGCTTTGGGACCGTCCAAAGGTCGGCGCGCGACAGGTGCAGCGACGCGACCACGGTCTGTGAGACCATTGCTTCGCGGGTCAGGCCGTCAGGCAAAGGACCATCCAGACGATCACGTATAGATGCCCCAAACCGGGCAACCATCATGCTCCTGAACTGCTGCCCCCAGGCTGCCTGCTGTCCGCTTCCAAACTGGCTGCACAGGGCCGGGGCAATGCGCACCGGCGGCGCTGGGCCATCAAGGGCGCAACCCGAGCTCTCCGGGCCAAAGAGCCCGGCCACTGGGTAGATTTTCAGGTCGTCGGCTCGCGTAGTCCCCGTCCATGCGAACAGAAGCGCGACCGCAGCCACAAAGGTTGGGCCCCGCCGCAAGGCTAACAGCCCGAGAGACACAAGGTGACTTGCTGGCGCCCAGCCTGTGTTTCCATCGCCGCGAAGGCGGGATTCCCCCGCAGACGCTGATAAAGCGCCAAGTGCAGAGGGATCTGGCCGCCATAGCGGACTTGCAGATCCATTTGATTGCCGGACTGCCCGAGGAAGGCGTGGCTTTCGACGCCAGGCAATCCGGCGAGCGCGTCCAGCAGGTCGGCTTGGGCGGCCATGCTCAGGTTCGCGCCGCGGACGGTCAGCGTATAGTCCGCCGGGCCAGTGGCCACGGCCACCGCCGCGGCGCGGTCGCGGGAGCGGCTACGCCAGTCATTCTGGATCTGAGGTCCAAGCGTATCCGCAGCTTGCCGGGCCAACGAACTGGACAGGCGACTTGCGCATAGCTCGTAGGTTTGGGCGCTCATGGCGCCGTCTTTGGTGGTCGAGGCGATATTGACCGCAGTCTGGGTGGAGTAAGCCTGCGCCACGAGCTCGCCTGTGCACGTCGCCTCGCCCGTGGCTGCATGGCGCCCGGCGTAGCTGATGCGCATCTGTCCGCCCATGAAGAAAGGCGCAGACTGAGCCTGGGCGTAGGTGAAGAAGCCTGACATTTGGCCGCTGTTCTGCAGATCGGAGAAGAGTGGCGTTGGCCCCGGCGCAAACCTGCCGAGCAGCGGGATGGCGTTGCTGGTCGAGATGTCGTGCCTGATCATTCCCTCAGTCAGCGCGGCCATCGCCGCCTGACCGGTCCGGCTGGTGGACGCCGTCTGGTAGGTGACGCGCTGGCGGTAGCGAACGTCATCGTGCTGACTGGCCTGGACGTTGGTGCGATCCACCAGCGAGGTGGCTTCTGAAGAGGCAGAAGCACTGCGATTGCGCGACGCGCTAGAGCCGCTGGCGCTGCCTCTAGCGGCGCCAGAGCCGTAGGCGTCGCTATACCCGCCAGCCACAGAGGTGCGGCCAGAACTTGCGCTTGCGCTGCTCGAACTGGATCCGGATTGGCTGCGGTCCGAATAGGCCAGAATCGAGGTGTCGCTGAACGAAGCCCCGGTGCTGCGATCGTACTCGGTGACCACCTCCGCGGGGCGCTCAAAATCTTGCGCCGTGCCGATCGCTTCATCGAGCAAAACGAGGATGAGTTGGGCCTGTCCGCCCCCCCGGTCGGATGACGAGCGAATTCCTGCATCATCAAGCTGCTGCTGGAACCAAGCGCGATCGATGCGGGCCGAAAGTGTGGTCCTAAACTCTTGCCCGACCCTGACGCTTGAGCGGTCCACGATCATATCAGGCCGGATCAGAGAAGCGAGCCGCCGGGTGAGCTCAGGGGAAAGCTCGCTCAGGCGCTCCTCGCCGAGCACTTGGCGGGCCGCAGCGCGCACGAGCTCAGCCTTTGCGGCGTCTTCGGCGTGTGTCCTAACGGCATTCAGATCCCGAGTGACAGGCGCCGAACCAGATCCCGTCACGAGCCCGTCCTGGGCGGCCAAGGGCGTCGCAAGGGCTGCCGTCGCAAACAGGATCAGCGCCGGGTGAAAAAATCGCATGGGGTCGGTCTCGGTTTAGGGGCGAGTATCGAGGACGATGTCGCCGGCGCGCACATAGTCACCGGTGGCGTCGGTGGTGATTTCGACATCACCGGCCCGCACGCGTTCGGTTGTGCTTCGTTCTGCCCTCGGCGCAGTCGTCAACTTTGCGGGCGCCAGCTCTGTCTGCAGCTGTCGAAACGTCTCGCTGTCGCGAACCGGATCGAAGGCAGGCGCGCGAAGCGCCATGATCGGTTCCTCCAGTCCGCTGTCCAGGGCGCGGCGAAAGGCGGCTACGGAGTTCCCCGCGTTACCGAGCCGACCTTCAACCTCGGCCGCCAGAAGGTGGATGCGCGGGTTGGCAGGAAACTGCGCCTGAGCCGCCTTGGCCTTGGCCGCTGCATCTCCCAGGTTTTGTTCACTAATGGCGGCTTGAACCGCAACCATGACCTCTTCCGGGGTCTTGGCCACTGAATCCTGGACCGCTACGGGAGCATCTGCAGGGCTGTCGGGTGAGCAGGCAAACAGCAGACCGGTCGTCGCCAAGACGACCATCACGCCAAATCGCCGGCATGCGTAAGACGCTGATTCAGGCATCGGCTCCCCCCGGAGCGGTTCAACGAACCTTGCTGCGCCAACTGTGGTAGGCGAGGCCGCGCTTCGCAAGCATTGATTGAAAAGACGCGATCACTGTCGCTACGCGCGCCCTGCGCTCCTGGCGCACAACGGCTACGCCGCCATGAACCCCTCACGGTGCCGGCCGACATATTCCGGATGCGGCCATAGCCGCTCATCCTTAGGCAGGTGGATGCGGTCCATCTGACGTTCGAACAGGGCCCCCAACTCGGTCGGGACCTTGTTGTGGGAGACGAGCAGGCGGTAGTCGTCGGTCAGGGAGATCAGGTGGCGGTCGAACAGCCAATGCACCGTGCCGGACAGGGCGATCCCGTTCTGGACGACGTCGGGGCCGCCTTGCCCGACACCCCAGATGTGAGCAGCCTGGACCTCTGAGCGGCCGCCGCCATTGATGATCCGCAGGCCGGTGACCGCACAGCGATCATCGTAGGCCTCGCAGATCTGAAGCCGGAAGTTGGCGTCCCGGATCTTGCGATTGACCAGCATCTGTTCGATGCGGCGCACCTGGTCGAGGCCAGGCGCTGCGCTCTCGTGGTGAAAAGGAGAGGCCACCTCGGCCACGCCGATGGCGAGGTCGTCCAGGCCCAGGCGCCGCGCATTTTCTGGCGCAATGGTCTCGGCGAGCCCGGCGGCCACAATGGCGGCGAAGTCGGCATCCGCGAGCGGGCGCATAGCTCTGCCTTGGACGGCCGCGCCGACCCGGCGGGCGTCATCAATGGCGCGGAGAGGCGTCTCCCAATAGCCGCCTTCAGGCGCCCCAGCAAAAGGGACCGGGCGGTCGAAGGCAAGGTAGTCGCCGACAATCGCGTAGGCGTGGTTGGCTCGCGCCAGGTCTGGTTCAATGCGAAGAACGCGGGCGACGGCGGTGTAGGCGCGGCGGCCACGATTGCGCTGGGGCTCGCGGTAGACGATCCAGTCGCCGACGGCCGCCTGGGCGGCGTCCACGTAGTTGCGCTGTGTGGGGAAATGATAGCGGCGAACGATCTCATCATCGTAGCCGGAATTCGGCTTGGTATCGAAGACCGCCTTCATCGGTGCAGTGGAGCTCTGTCAGGCGGTCGCGTCAACGGGTGGACGCTCGGCCGTCGGGGCGCCCGAGGGCTCCTCATGGCCCCGTGCGTACAAGGCGAGCGGCTCTCTGGGGGCCATGGGAGCGCCGTCATGGAGCGCCAAGCGGGCCTGGCGTGATTAACGAGCGCCGACACACGTTCAGCATCCGTTACCCCCTCTAAGGGCCTCTCATTCGTCCAGCTTGTGTCCAGCTTCCGTCTCACATGTGTCTAGCTTCCCTCCAGCTTGCGTCCAGCTTGCGTCCAGCTTTCGGCGCATTGCCAGCGAGTTAGCCGCAGCGGCACTCCTGTGTGGTGCGCACGACTTCTAACATAGTGGTGGGAATCGGAGGCAAGAATCAGGGTGCCCATGCCTCAACGTCATTAATCAGAGCCGCGGACGATCGCGCGCTTCTCGCTCCTCATAACCGATAAAATGCTTCGAATTTCTCACTTCATTCTCACTTCCTTCTCACTTCCTTCTCACTTCCTTCCTACTTCCTTCCTACTTCCTTCTTACTTCCTTCCTACTTCCTTCCTACTTCGTTCCTACTTCCTTCCTACTTCCTTCCCACATCCGTCTCACATTGGTCCACGTTTGGCGCTCTGCGCTGCCGCCCCCGGCTGCGCTGGTTTGAGACCCCCTTTTTGACGTGTTTGACCCCCTTTTTGTGCTGCTGTTGTCTCGAGCGTTGGTGATCTTCCGACCCTTAATCTGGCGATAGACCATACGCACCCTCACAGGGTGGGTAAGCCGCTGTAATTTAATGGAAAAACGCCGGTCGTGCCCGTGGGGTGGTAATACCATAGCGACTACAGCGCGCCGCTAAGCCCTTGAACTGACGCCCGAATGTCTCCGAAGTCGGTATTACCAGCGGTATTACAGCGGCTCTGCAAACCGGCGATGGGACAGGCTGCCCGCGCTGAGACATCGGCCGAGGATCAAATCGGCCACAACGACCGGCAATCGGGTCGCCTAGCTGTTAACCGCCTTTGCCCTGGAGGACCCGGCTCATCCCAATCCCCGAAGGCGCCTTGGTGGGTTTAAGCTGTGCTGGCTGGCGATGTGAGGCGTGCGCCAGCGGGCGGCCGGCGAGGGCTTCGATCCTCAGCGAGTCGGCTAAAACAGCTCAGTCCCTAGCCACCCTGGACGGAAGCCGTACTGTCGCCCGATGAACGCCGTCGAGATTGAAGAAGCCGTAACGAAGCTGGCCGACGAGGCCTTTGACGCCGCCGAGTTCCCGTTCAGCTTCCTGGAGGCCTTCGGAAACAAGGAGACGACGCTTCGCAAGCTCCGCAGCGGGGCGTCGAACAAGTCCGATGTGGGTGGGGTCCTCCAGGCCAACAACATCCATATCGCGGTGTGCCCCCCGGGGCAGGTGACTGCGACCCTGGGCGCCCTGCGCGACAGCCTGGCCACGACCCGCTGGAAGGCCAAGTTCATCCTGGCCACGGACGGGGAGACGCTTGAGGCCGAGGACCTGGCCAGTGGGGAGACGGTGGCCTGCCCCTATGGGGACTTCCCCAACCATTTCGGCTTCTTCCTGCCCCTGGCGGGCATCACCACCGTCAAGCAGATCCGCGAAAGCGCGTTCGACATCCGCGCCACCAGCCGGCTGAACCGACTCTATGTGGAACTGTTGAAGGACAATCCTGACTGGGGAACCGCCCAGCGTCGCCACGACATGAACCACTTCATGGCGCGGCTGATCTTCTGCTTCTTCGCCGAGGACACCGAGATCTTCCACGGCGAGCGGGCCTTCACCTCGGCTGTGGAGACCATGAGCGCCAAGGACTCGGCCAACACCCATGAGGTGATCGGCCAGCTGTTTGCGGCCATGAACACCAAGGCGGCGGAGCGGGCCGCTGCGGGCATTCCCCGCTGGGCTGAGCCATTTCCGTATGTGAACGGCGGGCTGTTTTCCGGCAGCACCGAGGTTCCGCGCTTCAGCCGCATCGCCCGATCATACCTGCTGCATATCGGCAGCCTGGACTGGAAGAAGATCAATCCCGACATCTTCGGCTCGATGATCCAGGCCGTGGCCGACGACGATGAGCGCGGCGCGCTGGGCATGCACTACACCAGCGTGCCCAACATCCTGAAGGTGCTGAACCCGCTGTTTCTCGATGACCTGCGGGAGAAGCTGGATCAGGCCGGCGACAATCCGCGCACCCTGCTCAACCTGCGCAAGCGTATGTCCACGATCCGGGTCTTCGATCCGGCCTGCGGCTCGGGTAACTTCCTGGTCGTTGCCTACAAGCAGATGCGGGAGATTGAGGCGGAGATCAATCGCCGCCGCCGCGAGCCTGACCTGCGCACAGAAATCCCCCTGACCAATTTTCGCGGGATCGAGCTGCGCGACTTCCCGGCCGAGATCGCCCGCCTGGCTCTGATCATCGCCGAATATCAGTGCGACGTGACCTATCGCGGCCAGAAGGAGGCCTTGCGCGACTTCCTGCCCTTGGACGCCAAGAACTGGATCACCTGCGGCAACGCCCTGCGACTCGACTGGCTCAGCATCTGCCCGCCCACCGGGACAGGGGTGAGGATCCACGGCGACGATCTGTTCAACACGCCTCTCGATCAAACCGAGATCGACTTCGAGAACGAGGGTGGTGAAACCTACATTTGTGGAAATCCACCTTACAAGGGAAGCAGCTATCAGACCGCGGAGCAGAAAGATGACCTGCGCTACGTCATAGCCAGTAGGTCTGACCATTGGAAGAACATGGACTACGTGGCGGGGTGGTTTGTCAAAGCGTCAGATGCTCTTTGCAATACTAGAGGTAGTTTCGCATTTGTTAGCACAAACTCTATCTGTCAGGGACAGCAGGTTCCACTTTTATGGCCAATAATATTATCTCGTCGTCAAGCTATTGTATTTGCGTATAGATCATTCAAGTGGAGCAATCTTGCAAGTAATGTTGCCGGCGTCACAGTGGTGGTGGTTGGAGTGTCTTCGATCTTGCGCGACCGTTCCACCCTCTACACAGTGGAGTCGGGTCGGGTTTCGGCGCGGGAGGTCTCATCAATTAACCCATATTTGGTCCCTGGTTCGCCAATCGTTGTCACTCCAAAACGCGAGCCTTTTTCGGGCCTTGCTAACATGCTGAAGGGCAACCAACCGTCAGACGGGGGGCATCTCTGCCTCAATAGAGATGAGCGGGCTAGGCTTACGGCTCTAGCGCCACAGTCAGTGAAGTATATTCGTCGGTACGCTGGAGCTGCAGATTTTATCCAAGGGAAGGATCGGTATTGTCTCTGGATCGAAGATACTGAAGCCCATGAAGCTCAGCTTCTTGAACCGATTGCTGAGCGATTATCCCTTGTTCGAGAGATGCGAGAAAGTGCCAAGGCTCCTACCACCCGACCTGCGGCGGCTTGGCCACACAGATTCATCCAGATACAGGCAGTATCGAAGGGCCACGCTATAGTTATTCCGCGTATTTCGTCAGAAAGCCGAGATTACATTCCTGCTGGATTGGTCGACGAATATACCATCCTATCAGACCAGGCATTCGCGCTGTATGATTCCTACTTGTGGAATTTGTCGGTATTGTCTTCCAGGATACATCTTCTCTGGATTTCCACCGTGTGCGGCAAGATGAAGACCGATCTCAGGTATTCAAACACTATGGGCTGGAACACTTTCCCACTTCCGAGGCTCACAGATAAGAACCGGGATGACCTGACCCGCTGTGCCGAGGACATGCTGCTGGCACGCGAGGCGCATTTCCCTGCCACCATTGCCGACCTCTACGATCCCGAGGCCATGCCGGCCGATCTGCGCGCGGCCCACGAGCGTAACGATGAGGTGCTGGAGCGCATCTATATCGGCCGCCGGTTTAAGAACGACACCGAGCGGCTCGAAAAGCTGTTCGAGCTCTATACAAAAATGACCGCCCAACCGGACGCGGCGGCCGCGAAGCGGACGAAACACTAGCGGGCTGGGAGCTGGGTTCGATGGAAGCGCGAAGCAAGACGATCGAGGCCTGGTTCTCGATGATTGAGCAGGGGCAGGTAAAGCTGCCCAGGTTTCAGCGCCATGAGGCGTGGCGACCGCACCAGATCGCCGGGCTGTTCGAGAACATCCTGCGTTCGCCGTCCCTGCCAGTCGGGGTGCTGCTGGTCCTGGAGGTCGGCGACAAGGAGCTGTTCCATTCGCGCCCAATCGTCGGGGCCCCAGCTACCAGTGATCGGCCGCTGATGCACATCCTGGATGGGCAGCAGCGCATGACGGCGCTCTGGCGCTCGCTCACAGACGACTACGAGGATCTGAAGGTCTTCGTCCGTCTCTTGGCCTCCAGCGATACCAGCCAAGACGACGCTGTCTCTGAAGATGATGAGGAGGGGGGCGCGCTGGTCCAGATCGAGCGGCGCTGGATGAACAAGGGGATGCCGCGCCCGGTTTGGGCTGACGACGATGTGGAGTGCATCAAGCGCGGCCTCGCGCCGATCTCCATCTTCCGCCCCGGCGGAACTGGTGAGGCCGCCTTCAAGCTCTGGCGCGAGCGCCTACGCGAAGGGGGCGTTTTCACCGACGACATCGGTGATCGGGCCGGCGATCTGCGCAAGCGGGTGCTGAGCTACACTCTGCCGTTCCTGTCGCTGCCAGTCGGGACGTCGCGCGAAACCGCCCTGGAGGTGTTTATCAACATGAACACCTCGGCCTCGCCCCTGAAGGACTACGACATCGTCGTCGCCCAGGTCGAGGAAGGGGTCGGGGAGTCCCTTCACGACAAGGTGGAGGCCCTGCTTCAGTCGGCGCCCGCGGCCCGTGAGTATGGGCGCATCGAAGACATCCTTCTGGCGATGACGGCGCTGCTGCTCGACAAGCCGCCGATCAAGAAGACCTATCTTGAAGACGACTTCGGGAAGGGCCTGGCCACCGTCTGGCCAGACGTGGTGGCTGGCTTAGAAAGGGGGATCCAGTTCCTGGGCGAGGAGGCCTTGTTCAACGAGAAGACCCTGCCCAGCGATGTGGCCGTCTATCTGACCTGCGCCCTATGGGCGGTCGCATCGAAGTTGAAGCTCGATCAGGAAGGGAACGCTCGCCAGATCATTCGAAAGGTGCTGTGGCGGGCTTGCTTCACCCATCGCTATGGGAAGACCTCGGCGACGCGTGCCTATGCCGACTTCAAAGCCCTACGTGCCATGATCGATGGAACGACCCCAGACCCCAAATGCGAGCTGTTTGACGCCACGGTCTTCCGATTGCCGGACCTGGAGGAGATCAAGGGCGCCGGCTGGCCGGGGCGGAAGGATCGGCTGCCACGGGCGATCCTAGCGACCTCTCTTCGCCGCAGGGCGCAGGACTTCGCCGATGGAACGCCGATCGGGCGAAACAACATCGCCGCTCGCGAGCTCGATCACCTCTATTCCTGTGGCTACCTGAAAGAGGAGCGGGACAGTCCGCGCGTGAACCGCGCCTTGAACTGCGCCCTCATCACCGGCCTGACAAACCGCAACAAAAGCGCCGCCGCGCCGAGCGACTATGTGGCCAAACGGGCGGCGGCGGCCAATCTCGGCGAAGAGACCGTTCGTTGGCGCCTGGCGACGCATCTCATTCCCTACGACGAACTGACTTCCGACAACTATGACGCCTTCCTGGATGCCCGCGCCAAGCTGGTGGCTGCAGACATGATGGCGCTTTGTGACGGGGTGGAGCCCTCTGCATGACCGAGACCCTCTCCGTCCCCTCCGTTTCGGTCCGCTACGCCTCCAATGGCAGCTCGACCAAGGCCAACGAGTTCGGCATGCGGCCGATGCAGGAGCGCGCCTATGAGAAGCGTGGCGAGCAGTATCTGCTGATCAAGTCGCCGCCGGCCTCGGGCAAGAGCCGCGCCCTGATGTTCATCGCCCTGGACAAGCTGGCCAATCAGGGGGTGAAGCAGGCCATCATCGTGGTGCCGGAGAGGTCCATCGGCGCCAGCTTTCACAATGAGTCGCTAACCCGGCATGGGTTCTGGGCTGACTGGCATGTGGAGCCGAGGTGGAACCTGTGCGACGCGCCGGGCAACGACAATGGCGGCAAGGTCAACGCGCTGGGCGCCTTCCTCGAAAGCGACGATCAGGTGCTGGTCTGCACCCACGCGACGTTTCGTTTCGCGGTCGATAAGTTCGGGATCGAGGCCTTCGATGACCGGCTGATCGCGGTGGACGAATTCCACCATGTCTCGGCCAATCCCGACAACAAGCTGGGCCTGCATCTGGGCGAGCTCATCACCCGCGACCGGGTCCATGTCGTGGCCATGACCGGGTCCTATTTCCGGGGTGACGCCGAGGCGGTGCTGTCGCCGCAGGACGAGGGCCGGTTCGAGAGCGTCACCTACACCTACTACGAGCAGCTCAACGGCTATGAGCATCTGAAGCAGCTCGACATCGGCTACTTCTTCTATTCCGGCGCCTATGCCGACGACATTCTGAAGGTGCTGAACCCCGCCGAGAAGACGATCATCCATATCCCCAGCGTCAATGCCCGCGAGAGCACCAAGGACAAGATCAAGGAGGTGGAGCATATTATCGAGGCCCTGGGCGAGTGGCAGGGGACCGATGCCGCCACCGGCTTTCAGCTGGTCAAGGCAGCCGACGGACAGATGCTGCGCATCGCCGATCTGGTGGACGATGATCCGACCAAGCGCGACCGCGTGTCCGCCGCTCTGAAGGACCCGGCGCAGAAGAACAATCGCGATCATGTGGACATCATCATCGCCCTGGGCATGGCCAAGGAGGGCTTTGACTGGATCTGGTGCGAGCACGCCCTGACGGTGGGCTATCGCTCAAGCCTGACCGAGATTGTGCAAATCATTGGCCGGGCGACCCGAGATGCGCCGGGCAAGGCCCGCGCCCGCTTCTCCAACCTGATCGCCGAACCGGCCGCGGCCGATGACATCGTCACTGAGGCGGTCAACGACACGCTGAAGGCCATCGCGGCCAGCCTGTTGATGGAGCAGGTGCTGGCGCCGCGCTTTGAGTTCAGGCCGAAGAACCCACAGAACGAGCCGACGCCCGGCTTCGACTATGGCGAGGGTGGCTTTGACGCCGACAAGTGCAACGTCGGTTTCAATGAGGAGTCCGGCAAGTTCCAGATCGAGATCAAGGGTCTTGTGACGCCCAAGAGCGAGGAGGCGGCGCGCATTTGCCAGGAGGACCTGAACGAGGTGATCGCCGCTTTCGTGCAGGACAAGACCACCATCGAGCGCGGCCTGTTCGATGAGGAGCTGGTGCCCGAAGAGCTGACCCAGGTGCGCATGGGCAAGATCGTCCGGGACAAGTTCCCGCACCTGGACGCCGAGGATCAGGAGGCCGTTCGGCAGCATGCGGTGGCGGCGCTGAACCTGACCCAGAAGGCGAAGGAGGTCGCCGTAGGCAGCGGCCTGGGCGAGGAGCGCGCCAACACCGCCTTCGTCGATGGCGTGCGTCGGTTCGCCATGGATGTGAAGGAGTTGGACATTGACCTGATCGACCGGGTCAATCCGTTCGGCGAAGCCTATGCCATCCTGGCCAAGACGATGAGCGAGGAGAGCCTGAAGCAGGTCGCTGCCGCGATCGCTGCCAAGCGCACGAGCCTGACGCCGGAGGAGGCGAAGGTGATCGCCAAGCGCGCCGTCGAGTTCAAGCGCGAGCGTGGACGACTGCCGTCTATCAGCTCGGCCGACGCCTGGGAAAAGCACCTGGCCGAGGGAGCCGCAGCCTTTGTCCGGTTCAAGGATGAGGGCCGCTATGAGTGACCTCGACCTTGATGAGCTGCGCGCAGAGCTGGAGGGTTTCGCCCAGCCGAAGAAGCAGGCCGGCCGCTCGCCCCGCGAGGAGCGCATCATCGCCGGCTTCGAGGAGATCCAGCGTTTCGTCGAAACCCACGGTCGCGCGCCGCAGCATGGCGAGCACCGCGACATCTTTGAACGGCTCTATGCGGTGCGGCTGGACCGCATCCGCGAGCAGGCCGATTGCCGCGCCCTGGTGGAGCCGCTGGATCACCAAGGGCTTCTGGCGGGCGAGGGGCTCAACCTGCCCCAGGCCGACGAGCTGGACGATGACGCGCTGCTGGCCGAGTTGGGCATGGCAGAGGGTGACCCGACCGGGATCACCGAGCTGCGACATGTCAGATCCGCCGCGGAGAAGCGCGAGGCTGAGGAGATCGCCAACCGCGAGCGGTGCGAGGACTTCGCGCAGTTCAAGCCCCTGTTCGAGCGGGTCGCCAAGGACCTGGAGATCGGCGCCCGGATCACGCGGCAGATCCGCAAGGACGCCGGCTTCCTGAAGTCCGACATTCAGCAGGGTGAGTTCTTCATTCTGGGCGGCCAGACGGTCTATGTCGCCGACGTGGGCGAGCCGATCAAAGCGCCCAATGGGGAGACCGACGCGCGCCTTCGGGTCATCTATTCTAACGCCACCGAGAGCAACCTCCTGCTGCGCTCGCTGCAGCGGGCGCTCTACAAGGACGAGACCAGCCGGCGGATCTCGGAGCCTTCGGCGGGCCCTCTGTTCGCCGATGAGGCCGATACGGACGATCTGGCCAGCGGCACGATCTACGTCCTGCGCAGCAAGTCCGATCACGCTACGGTGGCGGAGAACCGGGAGCTTGTTCACAAGATCGGCGTGACAGGCGGCGAGGTCGAACAGCGCATCGCCGGCGCCCGCCAACAGCCGACCTTTCTCATGGCCGATGTCGAGGTTGTCGCGACTTACCGCCTCTACAACATCAACCGAGCCCGGCTGGAGAATCTGATTCACAGGGTCTTCGACCCCGCCCGGCTTAAGATCACGATCCCCGACCGCTTCGGGCGCAACGTCGAGGCCAGGGAGTGGTTTCTCGTCCCCCTGTTCGTGATCGACGAGGCCGTCGACCGCATCAGGGACGGCTCAATCACCGACTACATCTACGATCCGCCAACGGCGAGCCTGAGGCTGGTTGGAGGGGATAAGTAAGTCACCGGAGGTGGCTCGGGATGGCCGCCTGTGGATCCCTGACCGGGGGCGGCGACCTAATTAGATTCGCGAGGGTATCTCGAGGTCACGATTCAGCCCTGCGTGATCCAGGGTAGTTCGTCTGATTGCACTCGCATTTGCGCTTGCCAGAGGAGCGATGATCTCGGCTCGTCGCATCTATGCGGCACAGCGTGGCTCAGCTGCTCTCCGGCGGAAGGCCCTCGTCAGTTCGTACTTGGTCAACGGCTGCGACTGCGCGGGGAAGGGCAGCTTGGTCGAGGGTAACGACGCTGTTCTCCTTGCGGCCGATGAGCCGCGGCTGGGCACCGGAGTTGTCGAAGAGCCAAGCGCGATCGGCCTGCTCCAGGAACCACGGCATTTGCTTGAGCGAGTTCTCGTATCGCTTGCGGACGCGGTCTTCGGGCACGTCGTGCCCGCCCTTGAGCACCCTGAGCTTCACCCGTTCCACGTTCCGGTCCGGCGTATCGAGCATGACGTAGAGCAGCCATACCTCGAAGCCGATCACATGCGCAGCCGTCACCAGCCGACGGTACTTGTCCGTGGACAATACCGTCTCCACACCGACCGTTTGGTGTGCCTGGATCGACGTCTCCAGCCAACTCTCGATGCGCTGGACGGAAGCGAGATTGGCATCGGTCAAGGCAAGCGACTCAACCTGGCTGATCCGCGCCGCCAGGAGGTCAGGATTGATGATTCGGACCGACCGCCCGCCCCATTCGATGTTGGCGTTCTGGTATGCGCTGCTCTTTCCCGACCCGTTCGGCCCCGCGACGATCAGGAAGACCGGCGGCTCAGCCCTTGGGAGGGACAACGTCCGTCACACCGATGATCTTCTTGTTGTCCTCGCGCGCCTTGGCCACGTTGCGGCCGAACACGTAGCGAAGGTCCTCGGTGAAGGACTGGCTTCCGCCGTCGAGGGTCCGCACCGTCTTCAGCACGCCGTCGCTGTCGCGAACGCGCTTAAGGGATACCCCCTTCGCGCCGCGGTTCTTTTTCGCATTGAGATTGCTGACAACAACCTTGGTCATGACTCCACCTTACATTCCTTATGTAGCAACGAGCCGCCGAGTTCCAACACCCGCTCAACCCGCGCCGAGTGAGGCCAGCCGCACGAGCATGGCCTGAGCGCTTACCCCGTAGCGGTCCGCCAACCGCTTCACCTCGTTCGTGTCCTCAAGATCGATCCCGTGCTCCGACACGTCGCGGCGCAACCAATCGAGGGGCATCAGCAGGTTCGCCGCGAAGGCGTTAGCCTCGATCTCATCGACCTCTTCCGCACTCGCCGACGCGGTGTCCCTGAGGTTGATGCGTAGGCCCTGGTCCACATGCACGGGCTCGCCCGGGTGGAGTAGGAGGTGTCCCAGTTCGTGGGCGATGGTGAACCGTCGGCGAGCAGGCGTGTGCGCGACGTTGACCACGATCACTTTCCGATCACGCTCCCGATAGAGGACGCCCGAGACGTCCCTCTCCAGGCGGAAGACACGGACCTCCGCACCGAGGCCCGCTGCAAGGGCCTCGACGTCCACGGGCGGCCCATCCACTCCTTCAAGCAGCCGCTGGACACGATTGCGCACGCGCGCGTAGCTGACTCGCGCAGCGCTCACGCCTCGTCAGCGCCTTCCTGCTGCAGGCGCTCGATCACGCGCGCCACATCCGCACGCAGAGGCTCTTCGGCATCCTGAGTCGGCGACGGCATCAGCTCGACCACGTTCGCATCCAAGGCCTGCGCGAGTTCTACCACCTGGTGCAGCATGATGCGCTGGCGGCCTTTCTCAATGTTGGTGATCGAGGTTCGCGAGAGGTCGACGCGACGGGCGAGCTCCTCCTGGGTCACGCTTTTCTCCTCGCGCAACGCGCGGAGCCGCGAGCCGAAGACCCGGTACAGCTTGCTATCCATTCAGAGTCTCGAGGGGTTGAGGGCGCTTGAAGTTAGGCGTCCGTGAAATGATTTGCAATCCCAAAACCAACCTCCGAGCAAATTCTCTGCAGCTTGAAAATCGCCGTTGTTTGTGTCACTGACATAATGTGCTAGCGAGTGATGATGACTATCTAGGCTCAAGAGCAGGAGCGCGACATGAGCGACACGACCGACCACAAGCTCGGCAAGGCCGAGCCCAAAACCATCGAGATCATCTTCACCGTTGAGGGAGATCTCACCCCGCGCAGCCTCCGCATCGACTCGGAGGCCAATGCGGACGAGGCCCTGAAGGCCATCCGCAAGCACCTCGACCGGAAAGACCTGGACGAGATCAGCCTGGACGACGCCGAAGCGCCGCTACCGAAGAAGGCGCGGATTGCCGACGAGACGGCCAACGGCGAGATTCTGCACGTGAGCACCAAGGGCCAGGTCGAGGTCGAGGTCGCCTACAGCACCCGCGAGGTGAAGCGCGAGTTCCGTCCCAACACCACAGTGGGCGCGGTCATTTTCTGGGCGATCTCGCCCGCCGCGCTCAACCTTGAGGGCGATCCGTCGGACTTCCAGCTGAAGCAGGACAAGACCGTGCTAACGCCGGACCAGCACCTCGGCTCGATCGGCCGCGGCCACAAGCGGCTCGAGTTGACCCTGGTCTTCAAGGTCAAGCCGCAGGGCTAAGCCGATGTCGGAAGCCGAGATGTCCCCGGACGAAGCGGCCCTGAGGCGGGATCTCAGGGATCCCGCCTTTAGGATCGGCGTGCGCAAGAAGCGGTGGCGGCTCGTGCGCCTCGACTTCCCTTACGCCTATTTCGAAATCGCCGCCGGCCAGCGGAACCCCGGCCCTAGTCAATTCCTGCTGAAGGTGGAGTGCCGCGGCTATAGCGCCACGGCGCCTACCAGCCAACTGTGGGACGCACGAACCGACACGGCGCTCATCGAGGACCTGAAGCCGAAGAACCCGCAGGGCGGCACCGTCATCGCTTTCACCTCGAGTTGCGGCCCCTGCCTCTACCATCCCATCGACCGGCTCGCCCGGGACCACTGGCCCAACCAGTTCGACGACATGGCTTGGTGCCCCGACAGCACCATCACCACGCTCCTGGAGACCGTCCATGCTCTCGTTCATCAAAGCGATTATCAACGCTCTGCGGCCCCCGACGCCGCGGCTGTCATGCCGTCGGAGCCTCTGGGCCTTGCTGCAGAATGATCTGCGCCGGCGGGGCGGCACCATGAGGGAATCAGGCGCCTTTCTGCTCGGCGTCATCGACGCGACCGGTGGCAGACACATCGAGGACTACCTGGCTTACGACGACGTCGATCCGCATGCGCTTCGGGGAAGCATCGTTTTTGACGGTTCTCGGATGGACGAGGTCTGGAAGATCTGCCGGGCGCGCGGCCTAGACGTGGTCGCCGACGTCCACACCCATCCCGGCCGTAGCTACGCGCAGAGCCGCACGGACCGCGCCAATCCCATGATGCCGGAACGCGGCCACTTGGCGCTGATCCTTCCGAACTTCGCCGATCGGATGTACGCGCCCGGCGAGTTCGGGATTTTCGAGTACCGCGGCCGC
Source organism: Caulobacteraceae bacterium (assembly GCA_027489335.1). Lineage (GTDB taxonomy): Bacteria > Pseudomonadota > Alphaproteobacteria > Caulobacterales > Caulobacteraceae > Phenylobacterium. The sequence continues at coordinate 204,546 of JAIXZX010000005.1, forward strand.
GACGGCTGGATCGACCACAGCCGCAATGGGTGGCACTTCATGCGGATCGAGGACTGACATGCGGCTTAGCCTTGCCGACGACCGAGCCGCCCAGTTGCTGACACGCCTCGACGAAACCCTGGACCTCCCGGCCGCGCAGGCGCGGCTCGAGACCGCCAGCGCCATCATCGGCTATGGGTCCGACATCAGCGAACCTTGGGCTCAGGCTGCGGTCGTCGCCACCCTCGCCTGCGCCCGGAAAATGTTCCGGGGCGGTGTCTACTTGGCGCCCGCCCCCGACGCGCGCTGGGCGCTCACGAGCCCTGCGCCCCCCTCGCTGCGCCGCACTCTGCAGGCGCTTGGCGCGCAGCCGAGGGTCGCGCCGCCCGCCGCCGTGCGGCTGCACGTGGGCTGCGACGCACCGCCGGACGCGCCGTTCGTCGCCTGGACCGAAGGCTGGACGGCGGCCGTCGGCCGCGGGCCGACGCCCGACGCCGCCCCGGGCAACGAGATCAGCGGCGCCCTCGCCGCCGGCCTTCTGGTGTCAGAGGCGTTCCGGCGCCACGTCGCCGGTGATCTGCTGGCCGGGCGTCGCACCTTACGCGTTTCTGCCTGGGGCCCGGAGGCCCCTGCGGATGCGCACCTACGCAACTTGCCCAGCGATCTTTGGCTTTTGGGCCTGGGAAACCTCGGCCAGGCCACGCTGCTCGTCCTAGGGCTGCTGCCCTATCCAGACCCAGGCGCTGTGCGCCTGCTGCTGCAGGATGGCGACGTCGTCGGGCCGGAGAACCTGCACGTGCAATTGCTCACTGAGCCCGGCTGGATCGGCCGCCACAAGGCGCGCAAGACCGCCGCCTGGGCCGAAACGCGCGGGTTTGGGACGGTGCTGTGCGAACGTCGCTTCGACGAGGCCACGCGACCGGGACGCGGGGATCCTCGCCTGCTTCTGGCTGGCGTCGACAATCTCGATGCGCGCCGCCTGACGCCGACGGCCGGGTACGACCTGGTGATCGATGCTGGTTTGGGGGCCACCGGCCCCGAGGCCTTCGACCTTCGGCTGCACGCCTTCCCCGGCCGCCGCTCGGCCCTCGAAGCGTGGCCTGATATCAGGGTCGATCCGGTCAGCCTGACGCCGGCGTTGGAGAAGGCGGTGCGGGACGGGCTGATCGACGCGTGCGGCGCAATTACCATCGCCGGCAAGAGCGTCGGCGTCCCCTGCACGGCGCTCGCGGCCGCAGCGATCCAGGTCGGCCAGGCCTGCCGTGCGATCGCCACCCGCCGGTGCGCCGATCTCGTGGATATCAGCCTCCGGGCGCTGGACGCCGGGGTGTGGCGCGAGATGCCAGGCGACCTGCGGGGCCTCGCATTCACGCCGTCGGTCGCGGCCTAGGTCCGGGCGCGGCCTCGGTAGAGCTTGCCGTCCACCACAAAGGATGCGGTCTGGCGGTACTCCTGGCCCCGTTCGTCGGGCTCTTCCAGGAGTTCACGGTGAATCACCACATGCGGTGTGTGGGCCACGAGAAGGTCGTTATCCGGGTCCGAGGCGCTGGTGGCGTTCGTCACAAGGTGGCCGAGCACGCGGCGCGGTCCGTGGAGGCCGACTTGCTCCGCATCGCGCGAGATCAGTTCGGTTACCCAGACGTAATGGGGCAGCTCACGGCTTAGGAGGTGCTTCTTGACTGCCGGCGACGCATCGCTCTGGCTGAGGTGGAAGCGATATCGCGCGGCGCTTGTAAGGTAGGTGCGTTGGACCACACGGTCCTGGCGGCACTGGCGGTAGAAGTCGGCTGCCGATGCGGCAGCCTCCTGCGTGATCCCCGGCAGACGCTCGAGCATCCGTGCGCTGAGTTCCTCGTCGGCCTGCTGCTTGAGAAAGTCCCTCGCCACTTTGTCCGCCCGTTCGCCGCGCAGATAGACACGCGATGGCAGAGGCACGAACATGTGGGTGATCGCCTGGTCGGCGGTCAGGACGTGGTCGCCATCCATCAGCAACCGCTCTCGGGGCAGACCCTCGATGTCCGCCTGCGACAGGGGCATCAGCCGGTAGGGACCGCGCTGGTCGTCGTGGATCACGAAGGCCCGAGCAAAGACCTCGAAGCCGCGCCCAGCACGCATCGCGGGCCCCGGCGTCTCTACAAAGCCCACGGCGGCCACGGCATGGTCGACGACTTCCATCGTGAGGATGACCGGCAGCCCGGAGTCCAGGTAGCGCAGCACACGCGGTGCGGCCTCCTGGTTGATCGCCTCGTCGCCCTCACCGTTCGGCTCAAAGAGATCGAACAGGGGCTGGTGGCCCATGCCGGCCAGCGCGCGGATCATGTGCGCGGGATTGAGACCGTTCGACCCGGCAGGCAGCGCTTGGCTGAGGGCCGGGTCGGTCGGCGTGCTCGCCAGACGAGTGATCTCGGCCATCGAGTGCCAGGCGGTCCGGCGATGGCGACGGTGCACGGCGAGCGAGGCCATCCAGATGGCGGCCTGAGCGCAGGCACCGACCTTGTTCTCCTGCTGGATGAAGGGCGCACCCGTCACCTTCAGTTGCGCGCCGATCACATGCGCAGCGAATTCCGCGCGCGCTGCGGGACGCACCGTCAGCCCCTTCAACTGGGGGAACGGCAGCACCGTGCGGCCGATCGGCCCCTGCGCGAGCGGCCGTACCACCACGAAGCCAAGGTAGCCGCACTTGGCCAGCGTCTCGGCCTGCGCGGCGAAGTCGCCCTCAAGGACCGCGGCGGGATCGGAGATGAAGAGATGGAGACGCCTTGTGCTGCGTGGGTAGCTCTTGAAGGCACCCGAATAAAAAGCACGGTAATCCGCGGAATAGTCCTGGTCGGTGTAGGGCTCTTCAAGGACCGCGAACGCGGCGCCCAGGTCTAAGGCATGAGCGATTAAGGCGTCCGCGCTACGGTTCGACAGGCCCGGCGCGAGGATCGCCTTCAGGCTGCTGGCCGCGTCGGGCGCAAGCGAAATCGCATTCAGAATCAGTCGCACAGTCCCAGATATCAATATTTTGGGAGAGGCGCTAATCTACGTGAACAAATCCCAGCAACTACCGGAAGGCGAATCGAGCGGCTGTCGTGAGAACGCGACTTGCTCGCAATTCATCTTCAAGAATCGCTTCGCGGGTCTCTTCCGTTACGCGGCCAAAGAAGCCGATGGTGGCCAGATCCAACTCGCCCTCTTCCGGTTCGACACCGCCCAGGTTGAGTTCGCGCATCTTGTCCCCTTCGACCATGCCAACGTCCTTCCCCGTTTCGGGAATGAACCCATCCTCGCGAGATTGTGTCAACGAGCGTGACATCGTGGGCCGCCTTTTGCTCCAGTCCGGTCAAATGTGCAACAGCCGCGGTTAAGACGAAGTAGCTCATCCAGAGCGCAGGCCATATGAACCGCTTCGACGGCCGTTACGTTCCCGGTTGGCCATCGCGCGGCGCACCGGTGAACCTGCGGTTGTCCAATGAGACCCGCCAGCGGGCACCACACAACCCCGGTTCGGCGGCACCAATGTGGCGTGGTCAATCCGCAAGTTCCGAGTCGAGCAGGCGTCAGCAGTGCCGGTCGCGTTGAACGCTCCCTGAGAGCCACGCGCATTTGCCCCAAAAGCGGCCCCTCCCGACGTCGTCATTGAGCCCAACTGGCTCACTGCCGTAGTTGGGGGGCAAGCTGGATGGCCGTCCGCCGCCGGGCCTCTCGTCATGTTTGGATTAGGAGCGGGTGCCATGTCACAGGAGGTGACCCGCGACCGACTCTTGCGCTGCGAGGATATCGCTCCTGGACCGGCTGGTGACCCCAGCCTCGGTCGCGAAGCGTTCCCACTGGGCGACGGCTGCACGGACCTCCTCGACCACTGAATCGATGACCCGGCTGGATAGGCCGTGGCGGCGGCCAAGGGTCTGGACGTGCTCTCGGGTGGGGTTGCGGCCTTCGCCCTCGATGTCGAGGTAGTGCTCGCCGCCGGGACCGGCGGAGTAGGTGAGGTCATAGGCTGGCGCCAGTCGCCATTGGCCGTGCTCGTCCATCAGATAGCTGTGTTGTCGGGTGTGGTCGTCGCGGTTGCAGGCCAGGACGTTGAAGACCATGCGCCGGAAGGCGGCTTCCACGTCGTCGGCGTGGCGGGTGATGGCCAGGGTCGCGCGAAGGAAGAGGTCGTAGCTCGCCGGGTTGCGCCAGGGCGCCTCCACCGCGCCGCTCAGCGATACCATGTGCAGACGCCGACCGGGTTCTGGCCGGTCAAAGCGCCGGGTGGCGAAATAGCCTGGGCCTGATCGCGAGGGCAGCAGGCGATAGGGCGCCATCTCCAGGCCTGCGGCCACGGCCATGGCGGCGTAGGCCGTCTCGATGGGGCCGATGTCGGCCGGGTCGTTGGGGGTGGCGAACTTGACGATCCAGGCTTCGTGGCCGGGCGCTGTCTCCTCTTCGGAGACCGAGATCCGCCCTTGTGCGTCGAACCCGACATGGATCTTGGGCCGCGCACCGCCTGAGCCTCCGCCCAGGGTCGCGAGCGTCGCGGCGAGCTCGCCCTCGTCACCGGCCAGGATGGCCTGGGACTCTTTGGCCAGGGCGTCGAGGTCGAGACTTTGCACCTCTGGAGGCGGCGCGGTGGCTGGCCTGTAGGTCAGCGCGCCCCGGCCGCCGTCACCGACCAAGGCCAGGCGATCGAGGGGCGTCAGGGCGTCTATGTTCACGCCTAGCCGGCTCAGACGCCGCCGCATGACCAGATGGCCCCAGCCTTCGGGCAGGCTGTCGGACAGGAAGCCATGCAGTCCGTCAAGCTCACGACTGCGAGCCGGGTGTAGGCCGGGACGCGGCGGATAGAGAAGCCCCGACACGGGCAGGTCGGCCGCGATCATCTCTGGCGACCACTCGAGCTGCGCCAGGCCATCGGCCATCGCCAGCCGTCCGACCGGGGAGGCGGGGGCGGCCTCATCGAAGCACAGGCTGGCGGCCAGCGGAGTCCCAGGGGCGAGCCTCACGATTTGCCGGTCCTGTTCCGCGGCGCGCGCGTGCGGGATGGGCGCTTCGCGGCGGCGGCCTGCTGCGCCAGAAGCTCATCCAAACTGGCGGCGGCAGGCAGGGGAAAGAGCGCCTCCAGGCCTTCATCGCACCGCAGCGCGACAGCGGCCTTCACCATGTCCTCCAGGGAGGCCTGGCCCTCGTTCTCCAGCCGCCGCCAGGTCCGATAGGCGACACCGGCCCGCCCAGCGGCCTCCACCTGCGTCCAGCCCAGGGCCACGCGGCGGGCCTTGAGGCGGCCCGCGAGGGATTGCAGAAGTTCGGTTGGGGTTTGAAGCATTGTCCACATTTGGCCGTTATAGCCACGAATACCAAGTTAATTGGCCAGAAATGGAAGTGTAGGGACCTGCGGCGGGGCTAGTGTGGTCGTTGTATGCCGCCGTCGAGGCGCTTTAAGCCCTCCAGGCAGGGTCCGGCTCGGTCTTCGATGTCCTTCAATCGAGAACGTCGGCTCGAAGCGCCTGCCGCCATTCGATAACAGCGCACTTGAAGATAACACTGATGATGTTAAGTTCGAGGGCGATGTTACGGATTTGGAAGAGCAAATGGGAACGCCGACTCGCGGAAAAGGCTGAGGCCTACCTCCGGGAGAGCTTCGGCGCGGCGACCCAGGTCATCCCAGATGCGCCCGCCAGCTTGCCCTACTTCATAGCCGATCAATACGCCCTCTGGCGCGCCGAGATCTTCGGGCGCCCCTGCATGCTGATGGCGCTACGTGCCGCTTCAAACGCGTCGGCTGAGGAATTGGCCCGCCATGTCCAGGCGGTCAAGGACCGCTCGGGCACACAGACGGTCGTGCTGGTTTTCGAAACCCTGTCGCCATCGCGACGGCTGGGCCTGCTCAAGCGGCGGTTGGCGTTTATGGTGCCCGGGGCCCAGCTCTATGTCCCCGACGCGCTGTTGGACTTACGCGAGCGAGCGCCAAGAGCGCCGGTGCATGAGGTGGAAAAGTTCTCACCAACCAGCCAGCTTGTCATCCTGGGCGCGCTGCTTAGGCGTGAAACCGAAGCGCCGAGCGCCACAGCGCTGGCGAGCCGCTACGGCGTGGCGACCATGAGCATAAGCCGCGCGTTCGACGAATTGGAGGCGGCCGGTGTCGCCGACGCCCCACGCATAGGCAAGAAGAGAGTGCTGACGTTCCTAAGCCATGGGCTCGACCTTTGGCAGGTCGCCGCGCCCCGGCTGCAGTCTCCCGTCCGCAAGGTGAGGACCGTCGGCATACCCTTTCCAGAGACCTTTCCAGGCAAGGTGGCAGGTGAGAGCGCCCTAGCGCTTTACACCCCGCTGGCCCATTCGCGCGTCCAGCGTCTCGCCGTGGCTGCGGCCAACTGGTCCCAGCTGGTCCGCGACCACGGCTTGATCGTGCGAGAGGCCGGAGATCCTGCTGGCGACGAGATCGAGACCTGGAGCTACGATCCAGCCGCGCTGACCACGAGCAATGTCGTCGACGCGCTCTCCCTTTACCTGAGCGCACGGGATCATCCCGACGAACGGGTCGCGCAGGCTGCCGACCAGCTCTTGGAGAATATGTCGTGGTCGTAGGCCTGGACCGTTGGCGAGCCCACTTCGCCGACTACGCCGATCGGTATGTGCTGGTGGGCGGCGTGGCCTGCGAACAGCTGATGGAGGAGGCCGGTCTGAGCTTCCGCCTGACCAAGGACTTCGACGTGGTGCTGCTGGTCGAACTTCTCGACGCCGGCTTCGCCGAGACGTTCTGGTCCTTCATCGAGGCGGGCGGCTACGAGCGTCGCGAGAAGGCCGAAGGGGGAAAGCTCTATCGGTTTCAGCGCCCGACGGCGTCTGACTATCCGCAGATGATCGAACTCTTCTCGCGGGCGCCCGAAGGGATTGATCTGGCCCCGGGCAGCCAGCTTACGCCGCTGCCAATCGACGAAGCCGCCGCCAGCCTGTCGGCGATCCTGCTCGACAGCGGCTACTACGATTTCCTGCGTGAGAATTCGCGCCTCGTCGACGGCTTGCCGCTGCTGGGCGAGGCGGCGATCATTCCTTTCAAGGCGCGCGCCTTTCTCGACCTCACGGCACGAAAAGCCGAGGGCCAGACGATCGACAGCAAGGATGTCAGGAAGCACCGGAACGACGTCTTCCGCATCATGCAGCTGCTGCCAGAGGGGGAAGTCCAGGCCTTGCCTGCAGCGATCCGTGCCGACATGAGCGCCTTCGTGGACGCCTTGGCCAAGGACGACGCCTTCAAGCCGTCCGACTTCAACGTCAAGCTGGAGCCGGACGAAGCCATATCGCGCCTCACCCGCGCCTTTGGTCTTTGATCGCGCCGGTTCTAGGACTTCGCGCCGAACTTGCGGAAGTCGGCTCTGTCGGCATCGCGCCCACCTGGCCCGCGCTCTCACCCCAGACCTCGAAGATCGGGTCCAGCAGGGGCCGTGGCATATCCTGTCCTTAGCGTGAATGGTGCGACAGGAAGCTGTGCTTGAACCCCCGGCCTTCGGCGGGAGAGACCCGGCGCCGCGCCGCCTAAGGCGTGATGGCTCTCGGGCTCATGGACGATGCGAATACCCAGACGGTCTAGGTCGCGGCCAATCCGGTCGCGTAGTGCTCTCGCGGCGACCCCGAGACGGCAGACGATCTCCTGATCGTCGGGCCTCCACACGGCGGGATCCAGGTAGCTGATGGTCGCAGGTTCGCCCAGGGCTTGGACCACGATCTGCCGGACGGCTTCGTCGGCGAAGCGCTTGGCCGTCGCCCCTCGGGGTTGGCCTGCCTGCACTCGGCCCGATGGGGGTAAGGGGGTAGATTCGGGTACTGAAAGGGTAGGGGGGACACCACTGTCCGCCTTTCGCGCCCACCATGTCCGCCTTTTGCCGGCAGTGGAGGACACTGGTGTCCGCTTTTCTGCGGCAGGCTCTGGCTCTACCTGCCCTGAGGAGTGGGAAGGCTCAGATGGAGCGCTGTCGAGTGCGGCCGAGAGGACAGGGGCGTAGATGTTCGCCTTGCCTCGCCCGCGAGAGATGCGAACCGTGAGGTAGCCGGCCTTGACCAGCTCCTCGGTCGCCCGCCGTATGCTGCGCACGGTGACCGACAGGGCTCGCGCGAGGGTCTCCTGTGCGGGCCATGTGGACTTGCTCTTGCCGAACATATGGGTGAGGTGGCAGGCCAGCAGCCGGGCGAGCTGTCCCAGGTCTGGATCCACAATGACGCGCGCCTGCCAGGCGAGCTTGGCGGCGGTGAAAAGGCGAGGATCTGAGAGCGCGGTCACGAGGAAAGACCCCGGCGATTCGGGACGTCTTGAGGGCTCAAGCGGTTTGCAGCGGCCGAAAAACTCTCAACAAAAACAAACCCCCTAAAAGGGGGCGGTTTGCAACTTTCCTCAAAGAAATCAACACAAAACGTCAGCCTACGAATCTGAGGGTCGGACGTTCGAATCGTTCCGGGCGCGCCACTTCTTCCTACAATCCAGTCCCTTGGCGCTCTCAGGCGGGCCGAAGTGCGATTCCGCGCCGCCCTCATCTGAGGTGTGGATCGTGGGGCTGAGGGGTGATCGCTGGGAGCAGATCGCCGCTGATCAATGGGCGACCCCACGGGAGACTCGACGAGCCAGGAAGGGAGAGGTTGGATAACCGCCGCTTCGAACATGGCTTGGAGGGCGTGGGATGACGCCGATTGCGGAGATCGCGCTGGATCTCTCCTATACGGACACAAAGGTCTGGGCGCGGGTCTATGCGCCTGTGCGCACGGCCACTGGAGACGAGTGGTCCTGCGCGTTTGAGATCACCGAGCCCTTCGCTATCGAGCGAACAATCTATGGCGCATCCAGTCTCCAGGCCCTGGTGCTCGCTCTGAAGACCATGTCCTCCTACCTCTACGGATCAGAAGCCTACCAGACGAAGCAACTCGGAATCGGTGGCGAATTTGGCGGAAATCTATCCTTCCCGGCTCCGAGTATTCTCCACGACGCCGCCCCTTTTCCATTCTGAACGTTGAAGCGCCTGCCATCGGCGACCGCCGCCAGGACCTTGCAGATTGGAACCCTTCTGCGGTCCCACGGATTTTCCCTCGAGCAATTGAGGGAGCTGAATATGAAGCGCTATCTGATCGCCACCGTGGGCGCCGCCGCCCTGCTGGGGCTGGCGGCCTGCGGTGATGGAACCGACGACACCGCCGTCGGCCAGACCGAGCCGGTCAATGCGGCTCAGGACGCCACCTCCGCCGTCGTGGGCCAGACCTCGGCCGCGACCCTGGGGGCCAACACCGTCGGGGGTTATGTGAGCAATGCAGCCATCGGCGACATGTACGAGGTCGAGGCCGGCCGCATGGCTCAGGAGCGGGGCGTCAGCGCCGAAACCAAGGCCCTGGGCGAGATGCTGGTGAGCGACCACACCGCCGCCGCCGAGCAGATGGCGGGTCTGGCCCGGGCGGCTGGCGAAACCATCCCCACCGAGATGGACGAGCGGCGTAAGGGCCTGCTGGATAATCTGCGCGCGGCGCAGGGCGCGGAGTTCGACCGGGTCTTCGCCGAGCAGCAGGTCGCCGCCCACCAGGAGGCGCTCACCCTGCACGAGGGCTTCGCCGACAACACCGATCACCCTGAGCTGGCGGCCTTCGCCCGGGAGATGGTTCCCAAGCTGCAGGCGCATCTGGAGCGCGCCCGCGCCCTGGAGACCGCCACCGCCCAGTAGTCGGCGGGTCTTGGCCCTGACGAAGACGAAGAACCCGTCGCGACCCTGTCGCGGCGGGTTTTTCGTGGGCGGCGCTATTCTCCGGGAACGTGGACCGGATCGCCCAGGGTGTTGCGGATGTAGAGGATCTTCACCATCACGAAGAGCACCACCAGCAGGGGCGCGGCGAAGATCACCCCGAGCGGCCCGAACAGCACCCCAAAGCCAAGCACGGCGAAGAGAGTCAGCGCCGGGGGCAGGGCCACGGCCCGCTTCTGGATCAGGGGATAGGTGAGGTTGCTCTCCACCTGCTGGACGATGACGTAGACGAGGATCGTCCAGACGATCATCATCGGCCCCTCCTGGAGGGCCAGCATGATGGCCGGGATCACCGAGACCACCGGCCCGACGATGGGGACAAAGGCGGCGAGGGCGGCGAACAGGCCGAGCGCCACCGGCGAGGGCAGGCCGATGATCGACACGCCGATCCAGGTGAGCACCCCGACAATGGTCATCGACACGAACTGACCCAGCAGCCAGCGCCGCAGGGCCACCCCCGACACGTTCATGGCGTGGCGCATTGGCTCCCGCGGCCCGGCCGGCACAAGGCTCAGCAGGCCATCCCGGGAGTTTCGCGGGCTGATGGCCAGATAGATGCCGGCGAAGATCACCACCACCAGATTGGTCACCGCCCCGGCCACCGTCATGGCGTAGCCGCCCACCCGCCCCAGAATGCTCTGGATCGGGCCGGCCGCTTCCCGGGCCGAGGCCAGGTCGAAGGACTGGAACTGCGCCATGAAGTCCGCCGGCAGCGGGAGCTGGGCCAGACGGGCCTGCAACTCCTCGGCTGACTGGGGCAGGCTGGCCAGAAGCTCCTCGACCTGCTCGGCGACCGTGGCGCCGAACAACCAGCCGGCGGCCGACAACAGGCTGATGATCAAGAGACCGGCCGCCAGCAGGGACAGGCCCTCGTTCAGGGGCGTCAGCTTGTGGATGGGATCGCCCAGGGCGCGGAGCAGGACGGCCACCAGAATGGCGCCGAACACCAGCAGCATGACGTCGATGAGCTGCCAGGCGACCAGCAGGACCAGGCCGACGCCCACCAGAAACAGCACCCGCCGCACAAAGGCGGGAGATACCGAGCCGCTTGGAGGAGAGGGCGCCGCGGGTGTGGGATCAGAGTCTGCCAAGGGGCGCCTTCGGGTCTGGAATTTTCAGGATCAGTAGCCGCCGATGACCGGCAGGATTTCTCCTGTGATGTAGCTCGACATCTGGGGGGACGCCAGGAAGACGAACGCAGGCGCGATCTCTTCGGGCTGGGCCGGGCGGCCCATGGGGACGCCCGCGCCGAACTGGCTGACATCGGGACGGTCTGCGGGGTTCAGCGGCGTCCAGACCGGGCCGGGCGCCACCACATTGACCCGGATGCCCTTGGGGATCAGCTGGGCCGACAGGGATCGGGCGAAGGCGTGGATGCCGCCCTTGGTCATGCCGTAGTCCAGCAATTCGCCGGCGCCTTGCAGGCCGACCACCGAGCCGGTCATCAGGATGGCGCTCCCAGGCTTCATGTGGGGAACCGCCGCCCTGGCCAGGTAGAAATAGCCGTAGAGATTGGTCTTGAGGGTCCGGTCGAAGTGGGCGTCGGTGATCTGTTCCAGGTCTCCTGCGTGCTCCTGGAAGGCGGCGTTGTTCACCAGGACGTCCAGTCGGCCAAACGCCTCCAGGGTCTTGGCCACCGCGTGGCGGGCATAGGCCGGATCGGCGACGTCGCCGGGCAACAGGATCGCCCGACGGCCTTCCTTCTCCACCGCCGCCTTGGTGGCTTGTGCGTCCTGATCTTCATTGAGATAGGCGATGGCGATGTCGCAGCCTTCGCGGGCGTAGAGCACGGCGACGGCCCGTCCGATGCCGGAATCCGCCCCGGTGATCAGGGCCGCGCAACCCTCCAGCTTGCCTGAGCCCCGGTAGAAGGGGGCGTCATACATGGGCTCAAGTTTGAGGTCGGCCTCATGGCCGGGCTTCTTCAGATGCTGCTGGGGCAGGGGCGGGACGGGATAGACGCGTGCGCCGGCCTGCATGGCCTTGGGATCGCCGTCGTCTCCATCCCCGTCTCTGGCCCTGGCGTCCTGGCGATCGATGGCTTTCTGGATGTCCCGCTCATCGCGGGCCACGCGCTCGGCGTTGTCGCGGAAGGCCTCGGCCCCGGAGGGCTTGGGGTTCTGATCGGTCATGGTGGGATCCCTCTCTGACGGACTTCCAATCCGCAGCCGCGTCCGAGGGTTCCGACAGGGCCGCCGGCTCAGCGCTCGAACTTGGTCGACAGCACGATGGAGGAGTTGGTCCGCTCTACGCCGTCGAGCCCGCCGATCTCATCGATGAGGGCGTCCATGGCCGCCACGTCGGGCGCCGAGACCGTGGCGATCAGGTCGAAGGCGCCGCTAACCGACTGCAGTCGTCGGACGCCCGGCATCTTGCGCATGGCGCCGACCACCACGCCTGCGGCCTTGGGGTGTACCGTGAGCATGACGAAGGCGTGGATCTGGGCCTGTTCATGGGCCTGGGAGGTGCGCACGGCGTAGCCGGCGATGACGCCGCGCCGTTCCAGCCGGGCGATCCGGCTCTGCACCGTGGTGCGCGACAGGCCCAGGCTGCGGGCCAGCTCCGCCACCGGCGCCCGGGCGTTCTCCTGCAGGCGGGCGAGCAGATGCTGGTCAAGATCGTCCATCGTATCGCCCAACCATCATGGCATAATGCCGAAAGAATGGTCGACTTACGCCGAAATGGCAATTGATAGCGACGGGCCTGTCCCTGACCCTGGTGAGGAGGATCCGGGAGGGACAGAGTCATGCGCAAGATCGCCGTGGTGGGGGCAGGGAAGATCGGATCGGCCGTCGCCGACATGCTGCGGGCCTCGGGGGCCTATCAGGTCGCCGTGCTGGACCGTGATCCGGCGCATCTGGCGGCCCTGTCGGCTGGCGACGGGGTTGAGCGGGTCTGCGTCGATGTCAGCGATCCCGCGGCTGTGGCCATCGCCCTGGACGGCGCCTTCGCCGTCATCAGCGCCGCCCCCTACCAGCTCACCGTGCCCATTGCCCGGGCGGTGAAGACGGTTGGCGCCCACTATCTCGACCTGACCGAGGATGTCGCCTCCACTCGGGCGGTGCGCGCCCTGGCCCAGGACGCCGACACCGCCTTCATCCCCCAGTGCGGTCTGGCGCCCGGCTTTATCTCCATCGTGGCCAGCGATCTGGCCCGCCGGTTCGATGAGTTGCACGAGGTGCGCCTGCGGGTCGGCGCCCTGCCGCGCTATCCCACCAACGGGCTGAACTACAATCTCACCTGGAGCACCGAAGGCGTCATCAACGAGTATTGCGAGCCCTGCGAGGCCATCGTCCAGGGCCGCCGCCAGGAGGTGGCCGCCCTGGAAGGCCTGGAGGAGTTCGCCCTCGACGGGGTGACCTACGAGGCGTTCAACACCTCTGGCGGCCTGGGCAGCCTGTGCGAAACCCTGGCCGGCAAGGTGCGCAATCTCAACTACCGCACCATCCGCTATCCGGGCCATGCAGCGATCATGCGGACCTTGCTTGACGACCTCGGCCTGCGCCATCGCCGGGACCTGCTGAAGGACATCCTGGAACATGCGGTGCCGGCCACGATGCAGGACGTGGTCATCGTCTTCGTCACGGTCAGCGGCATGAAGGCCGGCGCCCTGATGCAAGAGACCTATGTGAACAAGATCTATGCCCAGCCCGTGGCCGGAAGCCAGAAGAGCGCCATACAGATCACCACGGCCGCCTCGGTCTGCGCGGTGGCCGACATGCTGGCCAGCGGCGACCTGCCGGCCCGGGGCTTCATCCGGCAGGAGGACATTCCCCTGGACCGGTTCCTCGCCAACCGATTTGGCTGCTGGTACGCGGGCGACGACCAAGCCCGGCGCACCGCCTGAGAGGGGATCCCATGACGCTCAGCCTGAAACCCGCCCCCGCCCAGGACGCCGCCGCCGATGTCGCCGCCACCCTCGAACGCCTGGGGGTGGACCGGGGGCTATGGCAGGGGGGCGAACGGACGGTCACATCCCCCATCACCGGCGAGGCCGTCGCCAAGGTGCGGGACGCGACGACCGCGGAGGTCCAGGCGGCGATCGCTGCGGCCCAGGCTGCTTTTCTCGCCTGGCGCAAGGTTCCTGCGCCGCGTCGCGGGGAGCTGATCCGCCTGCTGGGAGAGGAGTTGCGCACCGCCAAGGCTGATCTCGGCCGCCTGGTCACGCTTGAGGCCGGCAAGGTGGTCTCGGAGGGCCTGGGCGAGGTCCAGGAGATGATCGACATCTGCGACTATGCGGTAGGCCTGTCGCGACAGCTGTTTGGCCTGACCATCGCCACCGAACGGCCCGATCACCGGATGATGGAGACCTGGCATCCGCTCGGCGTGGTGGGCGTCATCACCGCCTTCAACTTCCCCGTCGCCGTCTGGTCGTGGAATGCGGCGCTGGCCCTGGTGTGCGGCGATCCGGTGATCTGGAAGCCGTCGGAGAAGACGCCGCTGACGGCCCTGGCGGTGCAGGCGGCCTTCGACCGCGCCGCCGCCCGCTTCGGCGATGCGCCGGCCGGCCTGTCGCAGGTGCTGATCGGCGGGCGCGAGGTGGGCGAGGCCCTGGTTGAGGATCCGCGCCTGCCGCTGGTCTCGGCCACCGGCTCCACCGCCATGGGCCGCGCCGTGGCCCCCCGGCTGGCGGAGCGGTTCGCCCGCGCCCTCCTGGAGCTGGGCGGTAACAACGCCGCCATTGTCGCGCCCTCGGCCGACCTCGACCTGACCCTGCGGGGCGTCGCCTTTGCGGCCATGGGTACGGCGGGCCAGAGGTGCACCACCCTGCGCCGCCTGTTCGTGCACCGAAGCCTCCAGGACGCCTTCCTGCCCCGGCTGAAGGCGGCCTACGACTCGGTGGCGGTGGGCGACCCCCGGGCCGAAGGCGTGCTGATCGGGCCGCTGATCGATGCGGCCGCCGCCCAGGCCATGGACCGCGCCCTTGAAGAGGCCCGCGCCCAGGGCGGCCAGGTCCATGGGGGACAGCGCCTGGAGGGACCGGGCGTCTATGTCCGTCCCGCCCTGGTGGAGATGCCGGCCCAGAGCGCGGTCATGCTGCGCGAGACCTTTGCCCCGATCCTCTATGTGACCGCCTATGACGCGCTGGACGAGGCCATCGCCGCCCAGAACGCCGCGCCCCAGGGCCTGTCCTCGGCCATCTTCACCAACGACCTGCGCGAGGCCGAACTCTTCACCTCAGCCTGGGGCTCGGACTGCGGCATCGCCAATGTGAACATCGGGCCTTCGGGCGCCGAGATCGGCGGGGCCTTCGGCGGCGAGAAGGAGACCGGCGGCGGCCGCGAGGCGGGCTCGGACTCCTGGAAGACCTATATGCGCCGGGCTACCAATACGGTGAACTTCGGGGCCACCCTGCCGCTGGCCCAGGGGGTCCGGTTCGATCTGTAGGGAGCTCAGCGGCCCTGGGCGGCCCGCATGGCCGCGGCCTTGACCGCGTCGGGCAGGGTGGTGAACCAGGCCTGGGGGGACAGGCGTTCGGCCACCCGGGCGCGGCCGGCGGCGCCCATCTTTGCCCGTCGCTCGGGATCGGCCCGCAGGGCGCGCAGGGCGGCTGCGGCCTGATCGAGATCGGGCTCGGCCCAGGTCTGTCCGGCATAGATCCCCTGCGGATCTTCCACCGGCGTGCGGCCAGAAGGGATCAGGATCGCCACCTGATCGTCGAGGAAGTCCATGACCCCCGACCAGCCGGTGGCCACCACCGGCGTGCGCAGGGCCAGGGCCTCGGCCGGTGTGAGGCCAAAGCCCTCGGCCCGGTGCAGGGAGATCAGCACGTCGGAACCGGCGATCAGACTCTTCACCGCCTCATAAGGCCAGACGCCGTCGATGATCTCCACATTGGCGGGCGCCGCGACCCGCAGCGCCGCCAAGGCCTGCGGAAAGCGGTCGCCGTTCTGGGTCTTGATCACCAGCCGGGCCGAGGCGTCGTCGCCGAACGCCTTTTCGAAGGCCGCCATCGCCCCTTGCGGGTTCTTCCGGGCGGCCGAGGAATTGAAGTCGAACAGGCTGACGGCCTGAAACCCGGCCTGGCGGGGCGAGGGCGCCACCGGGTCATAGTCTTCCAGAAACAGGGGGTGGGGCACCACGCGTACGGGCGCCTGCGCGCCCTGCAGGGCCTGGGCCACATATCGGCTGGGCGCCCAGACCTCATCGACCATGGCCGCGTCCCTGAGCCAGGACGGCGGCGCCTGGGGAAGCTCCCACGCCCAATAGCCGAACCTGGGACCGATCACCCGGGCCGGGCCGAGCTGGCCCAGGGCTGCGAGCAGTTCCGGGGGATTGAGATGAAAGATCCAGGCGCTGGCCGGCGAGGGCGCCGGGCCCCTGGCCTCCCAGGTCAGGGCTGCGCCGGCCATGTCGACCTTTTCCACCGGCGCCCCCAGGGCTTCGAAGGCCCGCGCCGCCAGCCGCGCCGAGGCGGCGATCCCGTGGGAGCCGGACAGGTAGCCCACGACCCGCAGGGGCCCTCCCGCGGCGCCGTCCGCCCCATGGGGCTTGCGGGCCTGGCGGCGGACATGGGCTTCCAGCAGAGGCGAGAGGGCAGGCTGAGCCGCCCGTCGCAGCGCCTCCGGCGCCAGGCCGCGCCATGACCGGCGAAGACCGGCGAGGAGGCTCATGAGGCCATCAGTTCGGCCAGCTGCGCCTGCAAAGGAAGGTCAGCCGACAGGATGTCCACAGGCCTCGGGCGCGTCGTTGCAGCTGGCGCATCGCTCCACACCTCATCGACGAACCCCCAGGCCGGATGATCGTCGGCGAGCGCGGCCAGGGCCGCGGCGCTCCAGACGGCGGCGGCGCGGCGCCAGGAAACGCCCTGGGCCACCAGGATCTGGGCGTCCGCCGCGACGAAGCCCGGGCAGGCGCCGAAGACCACGATGTCGACCTCTGCGGGGCCGACGGGGGCACCGTCCGGGCGGCGCAGACGACCAGATCCGGCCTCGCAGATCAGCACGCCGCTTGGCCAGTCGGCCATGGCCGGAGTCCGGTGGGGGACCACCACCACAGCGGCGGCGCGGCTGCGGTTGGGCCGTCGCCCAGGCGCGTGGGCGCCGCGCACGCTCAGCCGGGCCAGGCGAAAGACCAGACTGTGGGTCAGGGCGTCGGGAAGCCCGTCTGGCTCAATGTCATATTCCCTAAGCCCGCCGCCGATCAGCCAGCG
This sequence comes from Caulobacteraceae bacterium, assembly GCA_027489335.1. Classification (GTDB taxonomy): domain Bacteria; phylum Pseudomonadota; class Alphaproteobacteria; order Caulobacterales; family Caulobacteraceae; genus Phenylobacterium. The sequence continues at coordinate 221,418 of JAIXZX010000005.1, forward strand.
CAGATAGGCCAGCCGGCCGATCACGGTGTGCAGGCCAAACAGCCGCTGCAGGTCTGGCCGACTGTCCCAGATACGCAGCAGCACCCGTGGGAACGGGTAGGGGCTCGACAGGCTGCTCACCAGCCGGTCGCCCTCGCCACGCATCGCCTGGCGCAGGACGTCCGGCCACTGCGCGCGCACCGCGACCCCGTAGCCGGCGGAGATCTGCAATTTGAGGGGCGAGAGCTCGCCCGAGGCGGCGCGGGCGAACCGGGTGGCCTCCAGCAGGGGGGCCTGATCCTGGCTGAGATCGAGCAGGGTCGGGCCATCCAGCAACTCTGGGGCAAACCGCCCGGCCTCGGCTTCTGGTCCCAGCAGCCAGGCCAGCAGGTCCTCCGGCGGTCCCTCTGCGAACCGCGCACGCAGATCGGCCCGCGCGGCGAGCATGCCCGCGGCGGCCCGCGGCAGGGCCCCCTGGGGGGGCTGGCTCACCCAGCCGATTACCTCAGAGGCGGCGCCGGTCCACGGGGGCTCGGCCTGCGGCCAGGCCGCGGCCCGTCTCGCGCCGGCGCGCCAGACTTCAAGGCGCGATGCGGCCGCAGCCGCTGAGGCGGGGCGGGTGTCGGCGCGGTCGGCGAACCAGGCGTGAAAGGCGAGGCGTCCTTCGAGGGAGTCTCGGGGGAAGCGCGCGGCGGCCTCGGCGTCGTCCCGCCAGACCTGGTCCATTTCCCGGGTGATGTCCGGCAGGCCATCCACCGCCGCCAGGGGCTCGGGGGCGTCCATCCACGCCTCCACCGCCGAGCAGAGGCCGTCATCGAAGCCTTCCCCGGCCTGGGCCGCCCGCAGGGCGCGACGGCGCATGGCCCGGCTGACCGGACGGCCGGAAGGGAAGGTGGCGTAGCCGTAGGCGATCTCGCTCGCCGCATCGTGGCCGTTCTCGATCAGAGCCTGGGCGTAGTCGTCCAGCAGCTTGGCCAGTGGCGAGTCGGGGACGACGACGATGCGGTCCTGATGCTTGCTCAGCACATCGCCCCGACGGGGGTCGAAACCGGAAAAGTGGAAGAAGCCCAGGGGCTGGCCATTGACCCGCCAGCCCTGCGGCCCGTGGGCCAGGGTCCGGCCCTCCAGGTTCCAGTAGGCGATGTCGAGGCCGGGGTTGCGCAGGATGGCCACATCGCTGACCAGGCCAGGCGCCAGGTCCATCCACTTCTGATCGGTGAACAGGCCGTTCGCGAAGTCTACCCGGCAGTCGAAGCGGCACTTCTCGGCCCACCAGTCCATGAGGGCGAAGATCTCACTGGTCCGGCGGGCGGCCAGGAAGCCGAGATTATAAGCCCCCGATGTCAGGATGGTGTGGTCGCTGGGGCTGGCGTCGCCAGTCAGGGGCCTCGTCAGGTGCGGGATCAGCGCCAGGGGCGCCTGAGCCAGGCCTTCGCGCACCGGCGTCAGGGGCCCGTAAACGAAGATGTCGGGGTCCAGATAGCTGACCGAGGTGACGGCGGGCTCCGCCAGCAGGTGGCGGAAAGCGTGAGGCTTGATGGCGGTGTTCAGTTCCAGGGCGTCGTAATAGACGCTCATGGGCCCGATCGGGGCCCCCGTCTCGCCGGCCTCGATCACCCGGGCGAAGGGGGCGAGATCAGGCAGGGGGCCGTCGGCGGCGACCACCACCCGGACGGCGTCCGGCTCGGCCGCGGCCAGGCTGCGCATCAGCACCTTGGCCTGCGCCGCATAGTTCCGCGAAACGATGGTGAAAACGACGTCCAAGGGCGGGCTCCCGACGGCTGCGCCTGTCTAACAGCGGGCTGAGGCGCCCGGCAATGTCAGGCGGCGGCGAGAAGTTCGTCCAGGCGACGGATGTCCTTGACCTCGGAGGCGACGCCACCCTCCAGGCGCATGACCTTGTTGCAGTAAAGACGCAGCAGGCCCGCGTCGTGCGACGAGAGGACCAGGATGCCGGCCCGCTCCACCAGATTCAGCAGGCGTCGGTGGGCCAGCTTCTGGAAGTCGGCGTCACCCACCGAGATCCACTCGTCCATCAGCAGCACGTCGGCCTCGACGGCGGTGGCCACGGCGAAGGCGAGCCTGGCCTGCATGCCGGCCGAATAGGTCTTCATGGGCATGGCCAGAAAGGGGCCGAGGCCGCTGAACTCGGCGATCTCGTCCATCTTGTCCTCGATCTCCTTGGAGGACATGCCAGCGATACGGCCGCGCAGGCGGATATTGTCCACCCCGGTGGCCGAGGGATCGATCCCGAGCGACAGGTCGAGCAGGGCGGCGATGCGGCCGCGGACCTCGATCTGACCCTCGTCGGGCTCGTAGGCGCCTGAAAGGGCCCGCAGCAGGGTGGTCTTGCCCGAACCGTTGTGCCCGATCAGCCCCAGACGGTCGCCCGCCCGCAGGTTGAGGTTCAGGTGCGACAGGGCGGTGACTTCCGTGGCGCCGGTGGTGGACGCGCCCAGGCGTCCGCCCACGGTCACCCGGGCGAGGTTCTTCTTCAGCGACTTGGCGTCGACCCCATAGACCGGGAAGCGCAGCGTCAGGTCGGTGACCTTGATGGAGACATCGGTCATAGGAAGTGGACGATCCGGCGGCGGGTGATGGCGAAGACCGAGAAGGTGAGAGCCCAGCCCAGCACGGCCATGATGGCCAGGATGACATAGGACAGCCCGTCCGCCTCTTGCCCCAGCAGCGGCGCCCGGATGGTGGTCAGCATATGGTAAAATGGGTTCAGCGTCAGGAAGGCGTGACGGTCTGGGAAGGCGTCAGGTTTCCAGAACACCGGCGTCATGAAGATGGCGAACTGCATCACCGACATGACGAACTGGGGAATGTCCCGGAAGCGCGCAGAGGCGATGGCCACAAGCATGCTGATCCAGGCCAGATTGATGATGGTCAATAACAGGCCGCCCATGGCCGGAAGCACGTCCATCACCTGCCACAGGCCGAAGAAGATGATGACTGCGACGATGATCACCGCGTGGTGGGCGAGGTTGATCAGATTGCGCAGGACCGTCCGCCAGATGAAGGTGAACATCGGCAGGGAGGTCTGGCTGAGCATGCTGGACGCCTGCACGAAGGTCTCGCACCCTTCGTTGATCGTCCCGGCCATCAGGCCGAAGAAGACGATGCCCATGGCCACATAGGGCATGAACTCCGCCACCGAGATGCCGAACAGCTTGGCGTAGAGCAGGCCGATCCCCAGGACCATCAGGCCCATGGAGATGGTGATCCAGAACGGACCCAGGATGGAGCCGCGATAGCGGGACACGACGTCGTGCCAGGCCAGGGACCAGGCCAGGCCCCGGCGGTGATAGGACGTGACGAGGTCCCTCAGAGCCATGCTGAACTCGAACAGCGTGCCACGCCGTCCCGTCCGCAGCATGTGTTGGCCGGATTCCATAGGGTCTCCCAAAGCGAGCGCCGCTGGTATCAGGTGCATTTTTGCGGCGCAAGCATGGCGCCGGCCCTGCGACTTGGCCGCAGGCAGACCCCGTGCTAGCGCAGGACTGAGGAGCCCGCGCCGCATGTCGTCCATGGATCAGTTCGCCAGGCCCCATTACGCCCCCCCGCAGGACCTGCGCAACCTTGAGCCTGCGCTTGAGGGCGCCGGGGTGTGGCTGGTCATCCCCTGCTACAAGGTCACCGAGCATATCGGGCGGGTGCTGGACCGGGCCCCGGCCTGGGTCGAGGGGATCGTCTGCGTCGATGACGCCTGTCCTGACCGGTCGGGCGACCTGATCGAGGCCAGGTGCGCAGACCCCCGGGTCCGGGTCCTGCGCCTGGCGCAGAACCAGGGGGTCGGCGGCGCGACCCTGGCCGGCTATCAGGAGGCCGCGCGCCTGGGGGGGCGGATTCTCGTCAAGGTGGACGGGGATGACCAGATGGACCTGGGCTACCTGCCCCAGCTGGTGACGCCGATCCTGCTGGGCGAGGCCGACTACGCCAAGGGCAACCGATTCTCCTCGGTCAGCCATCTGCAAGCCATGCCGGGGCTGCGTATCTTCGGCAATGCGGGCTTAAGCTTCCTGGCCAAGCTCTCCACCGGCTACTGGAATGTGTTTGACCCCACCAACGGCTTCACCGCCATCGAGGCCAGCGTCGCGGGTCTGGTGGCGCAGAAGCCTGTGGCCAGGCGGTTCTTCTTCGAGACCGACCTGCTCTATCACCTGGGCACCCTGCGCGCGGTGGTGCGCGATGTGCCGATCCCTGCCCGCTACGGGGACGAGGTGAGCAATCTCAAGGTCAGCCAGATCATCGGCCCCTTCGCCGGCCGGCACCTGCGCAACTTCGTCCGGCGGGTGCTGGGGCAGTATTTCGTCCGCGACTTCAACGTCGCGACCCTGGAACTGATCTTCGGGACCCTGTTCCTGGGTTTTGGCGGCCTCTACGCGCTGAACTGGATGGCGGTGCGCGAACCGGGCCAGGCGGCCTCGGCCGGCGTGGTGATGACGGCGGCCCTGCCGGTGATCATCGGGGTTCAACTGCTGCTGCAGGCGATGAACTTCGACGTGGTCAATGTGCCGGTGCGGCCGATCCACCCCTATCTGCGCACCCTGGCCCGCATGGAGGCCGCCGCCCAGGTCGAGGGCGATCAGGCCGCCAGCGCCACATCGGAGGCGACCCAGGCATGATGGCCTTGCGCGACACCCTGCTGTGCGTCGTCTTCGCCGCCGCCCTGCCCATGGGCCAGATCATGTTCAAGTGGGCGGCGATCTATAACGAGCGGCTCGACGGGCCGTTGATCCTGCGGCTGATCAAGAACCTGCCGCTCATCGGCGCCTTCTCCTGGTACGGGCTGACCGCGCTCCTGTGGTTCTACATTCTGACCCGGGTGCCTCTTTCGCAGGCCTATGTCTTCTCGATCCTGGGCTCAGCCCTGGTGCCCTTGCTCGCCTGGGCCCTGTTCAAGGAGCCCATGTCCTGGCGCTTCGCCCTGGGCTACGCCCTGATGCTGGCTGGCTTCGTGGTGGTCATGCAGGCCCAGGGGAAGGCCTGAGCCCCGGGCCCGCGATCTGGGCGACGGCCTGGGCCACCACCCCATAGGGCACCCCGAAGCGTCGCTCATAGAGCAGGTCCCCGGCATGGGGCCGCTCGGACAGGCGGGCGGGCTCGAGGGTCTGGACCCCATAGCCGCCCCGCAGCAGAAAGCCCGCGAACATCGACGGCCACAGGCCCAGCCAGCTTGTGGCCTGTGAGGGATAGCAGCGCACCAGCAGCGCCCACCGCAGCCACTGGCCAGGGCTGAGTTGCAGCCGGCGCACCGGGCCGTTTTCCGGCATGGGCGCGCAGGCCTGGAAGGGCACGGCTGTCAGGCCCCGGCGGTTGTAGAGACTGAACTGTTCGATCCCCACGCCACGCTCGGCGGCGAGCACGGCGGCGAGCGCCGCACAGGCGTCGTGGTCGGCATGGCCGCCTTCCCAGGCGGCGATCACGATCTTCTCCACCTTGTCTATGGCGTCCAGCCGTTCACGCAGGGCGCTCAGGCAGGCGGCCAGATGCAGGTGAACCTGTCCGTCATAGGCGCCCGTGCCGACGCAGGCGTAGGCGGCGCTGTCTTGCGGCAGGCCAAGCGCAGCCAGGAAGGTCCGCACCTCCGACATTCGGCGCGCTGACAGCTCGACGCCCCGGTTCTCGGCCACATAGAGGAAGATCTGGTCGCGACCGGCCGCCTTCGCCTCGAGGATGAGCGGCAGGGCGGCGTACTCGTCGTCGCAATGGGCCAGGATGTAGACGACGGTCATCTCAGTACGGATCGAAGTCCAGGAAGCTGATCGCCGTAGCCCTGGGATCGAGGCTGCGCGGCGCCCGGGCGCTTAAGGGGCGGTAGATCAGGTTGAGCGGCGAGGGCCTGAAGCGGTCGGGCAAGGGGATAAACCCCAGGCGTCGCAGCGGGATGCGCGGATCTAGTCCCAAAAACAGGGTCAGCCCCAGGGGGGCTAGGGCGCCGGCGCCTTCGGCCTCCGCCGCCACGAAGCCCGCGCACCTGACGCCGGGCAGGTGGGTGTCGGCATAGACCGCGGTCAGCCCGCCGCGGCGCACGACCTTGTAGGCCGCGGCCGGGTTGGCCAGTCGCCAAGCCAGGGCGGCCGCATCCCAGCTTCCGCTGAACTGGAGCTCGGCGGGTTCGAACCGGCGCGGCGTCCGGACCATGAGGCCCGCATCCAGGCGGCCCACATGCTGGAACCCCAGGCGGCCGAGGAAGCCCGGGGTGCTTTGAGCGTTGGCGACCCCGATGACGAAGTCATGCCCGAGCTCTGTCCCCTGGTCATAGGTCTGCCGGGCCAGGCGGGTGAACAGGCCCTGGCCCTGAAAGTCAGGATGGGTGGCGGTGTTCAGGGACAACAGCCCTTTGAGCCCCTGGCCCTCCACCGTGGCGGCCAGGGGACAGGTCACATAGTGGGCCGCCAGGGTTTCGCCGGCCCAGGCGTCGGCCCCCACCACCGACCCGGCGGGGTTGTCCAGGTAGCGCCAGGCGAGCGCCTCGGGGCTGAACTTCGGCCCGGCGCCGAACACCGCCGACAGCAGGCCCGAATAGGCGCCCAGGGCTGCGGGGTCGGTTCGGCTGGGCGCGATCTGCAGGGGGGCGGTGTTCATCGGCGCCAAATGACCACGAATGCGCCAGCGCGCCAAGAAACCGCAATTGGCCCTTTGCGTCCGCCCGGCGCGGTCGTACCAGAGGGCGATCAAGGGGCGGGCTCGATCAGAATGATGACTTTGCCAAGGCCGAGCTTCACGGCCAGTCAGGCCCTCGGGGCCGTACTCCTCACCGGCTATGTGCTGATGCTGGCGCTCAACCTGCCAGGGCACCTGTCCTATGACTCCCTCGCCCAGCTGCACGAAGGCCGGATGCAGGTCCGAGAGACCTGGGGTCCAGCTCTCTATGCCTGGATCCTCGGCGCCTTCGATTCGATCTCGCCAGGCACCGGCGTCTATGTGGCCGCCAGCGGCTTTCTGGTCACCGGCAGCCTGCTGTCCTTCCGCGGCCTGCGCCGTCAGGTGTCCTGGGCGGCTGTGATCCTGGGCGCCCTGATGGTGCTGACGCCGACCCTGCTGATCTATCAGGGCGTGGTCTGGAAGGACGTGCTGTTCGCCAACCTCGCCCTGGCCGGCTTCGCCTGCCTGGCCCAGGCCGCCCGGGTCTGGGACGCGCCGCGCCGGCCCTGGTGGGCGCTCGCCGGCGCCCTGCTGGCCTTCGCCGCCGCCGCCCAGGTGCGCCAGAACGGCCTCGTCGCGCCGGTTTTCGGGGCGTGCGCCCTGGCCTGGATCGCCTATGCCCGCGGCTGGCGCTCCAGCGCGGCCTGGGGGCTGGGCGGCCTCGTCGCGACCCTGGCCGTCTCCATGGCCATGGGCTTCCTGTCCCAGCCGGCCCAGGCCGGGCCTGACCAGGCGGGATCCCGCGGGGTCCGCATCGTCGCGCACTACGACATCATCGGCGCCGTGGCGGTGAAGCCGACCGTGCCACTGGATATCATCCGCGCCCACGACCCCCTGGCCGAACAACAGATCCGCTACCGGGCGACCGCGCTCTACACCCCTGAGCGCGTGGACTATCTCGGTCAGGATGATCAGATCGGTCTGGCGCTCTGGGGTCTGCCCGACGAAGTGGTGTTCGCCCAGTGGGGCGCCATCCTGACCCAGCACCCCGACGCCTATCTGAAACACCGCTGGGACGTCTTCCGATGGGTGTTCGCCACCCCGAAGATCGACGCCTGCCTGCCGGTCTATGTGGGGGTGAGCGGGCCCGAGACCCTGACCACGGCCCTGGGGATCGCGCCCTTGATGGAGCCGTCGGACCAGGCCCTCTACAACTACAGCACCTGGTATCTGGACACGCCGCTCTTCTCCCACGTCTTCTTCGCCCTGGTGGCCCTGGCGAGCGCCGGCGTGCTGCTCTGGCGGCGCGAGGCCGCCGACGTGATCATCGCCGCCATGCTGCTCTCAGCCCTGGCGTTCGCGGCCAGCTTCGCCCTGATCTCGATCGCCTGCGATTACCGCTACCTCTACTATCTAGACCTCGCCGCCATGGCCGGGGTGCTCTACCTGGCGCTCGATCCGCCCTATGGACGCCTGCGCCGTCGCCTGCGGTGGAGCCAACGGGAGACCGCCGCATGAAGTCCGCCCTCCTGTCGATCCTGAGCCTCTGTGCAGTCCTGCTGGCCGCCTGCGACGAGCCCCGCGCCCGGGAGCCGAAGCTCAATCCCCGTCCCCAGCCGGCGGATGACCGCGCCCTGCCGCCTGCCGCCCGCCCGGCCGACGCTGCGGTGGAGCGCCCCGGCCCCTATGCCTGGGACGCCGCGGCGGGGACCTTCACCTTCGAGGGGCAACCCCTGCGCGCTGGACGGCTCTGGACCTTCGAGGGCTCCACCGACGGCTTCGTGATGGCCGGCGGCGAGGTGCTGCCCGCCGAAACCAGCAGCGGCCTGCGCCTGGCGGCCCGGGCCTTTGATCCGGCGCTGCGCAGTCCCTCGGGGCTGGCCCTGGATGGGGCGCAGTTCAGCCATGTGCTGGTCCGGGTCACCCGGCTGGCGCCGGCGAGCGACTGGGACGGTGCCTTGCACTATGTCACCGCCGCTCATCCGGAGGCCGCCGGCTTCATGGCCAAGCCCTTCCAGGGGGCCGATCCCAAGGTCAATGAGACGGTGATCCTGGCCTATGACATGCGCAGCCCCACCATGGGCGGGCAGGACTGGGTCACATCCCTCATCGAGAGCATCCGCCTGGACTTTGACGACGCGGCGGGCGGTGAATTCCTGATCCATCAGATCGCGGTCACCGAGCCCCCTGGCGGCGAACCGGCGCCGGCCCTGCGCCCGGCCGCCTGAAGCGCCGAGGACTCAGGCGAGACGCAGGGCTTCCACGGCGTCCAGGCCGACGGCCTTGGGGTTGAGATGGACTCGGATGCTGCGCCGCGCCCGCTCCGCCATGGCCCTGGCCTCCCCGGGCTGATCCATCACCTGCTCGATCAGCCGGCTGGCCTGGACGACGTCGGGCTCGGCCCAGTGCTGGCCGTCGCCGAAGAGGTACTCGCCCGGCTTCACCGGGACCAGGCGGTGCTCGACCAGCAGGGCCGTCTCGGCGTCCATGAAGTCCATGTTGCCCGACCAGCCGGTCGCCACCACGGGCGTCCCCAGCGCCATGGCCTCAGCCAGGCCTCGGCCGAAGCCCTCGGCGCGATGCAGCGAGACGAAGACATCAGCGTTGCGGAACAGGTTCTTGACCTCGTTGTCGGACATTTCCCGGGTGATCGTCTGGACCCGGCCGTTGAGGCGGGCGATGCGGGCCTCCAGGGCCTTGCGGTCGGGGTGATCGGGATCGCCGCCCTTGTACTTGATCAGGGCGTGCAGGGGCGCTTCCGGACGGCGGGCCACCAACTGTTCGAAGGCTTCCAGGACGGCGAAGGGGTTCTTGCGGGCGGCGTAGGACGAGAAGTCGAAGGCGAACATCACCACGAAGGCGTGCTCGGGGATGTCGAACCAGCGCCGGCCCAGAAAGGCCGAGAGCTTCATGTCCACGGCCAGGGGGATTCGGGCCACGTGGCGGCCAGTGGCCCGGGCGATGGCGTCCTGGACGAAGCGCGTCGGCGCCCAAAGACCATCGAAGGCCGCCAGCTTCTCCACCCAGGGCTGGGGATAGTCCGGTAGCTCCCAGGCCGGGAAGATGATGTTGCGGGCCTGGGCGAAGTCGCCGGCGTCCAGCCTCGCCAGGACCTCGTCGACCTCATTGGCGTTGATGCAGAACAGGTTCAGCGACCGCGACAGCTTGCGGGTGACGTCAGGCCCATAGGTCCGTTCCAGGTCCGGGTCGCGGCCCCGGTCCAGGCCATAGACGTCCAGGAGCCCGGGCTTCAGGCCCGCCGCCCGCAGGGCGCGGACGGTGGAGCGCAGGTGCTCCCCCATGCCAATGGGGGCGAAGGGGTGGCCCACCACCACCAGGTCGGCCAGGTCGCCGTCGCGGTCGGGGGCGCTCATGGTCGGGGCTCCAGCAGGTCGGCCTCGGCGGCGTTGCGCAGGGCCTCCAGCCAGCCGTGGCCAAACCGGACGTCGGGCTCCAGATGGGCGCCCTCGGCCCACTCGTTCCAGGCGTTGATGAAGACGATCCGCTCATCGCCGAAATTCTGCCGCCGGGTCTCGGCCAACATGGCCTCGGTCCAGGCCTGGAAGGCGCCGGGGCTGGCGTGGTGGAAGACATAGGCGTTGTCCTGCCGCCGGGCGGTGTTGTCCCAGGACGGCGCCACGCCGCGGAACCGCGTGTGGCCGGGCGTCGGCGCCTTCAGGAAATGGCGCACCAGTTCGCGATAGTCGCTGACCACACCGCTGAAGGCGCGGTTCTGCAGCGGGCCGGGCAGGTTGATCGGCTGGGCTGCGCCCATGGGCGGAAACTCGATGGCCGCGTCGAACCCAAGCGCCGCAGGGTCCGGATAGGTCCCGGCCACATCGAAGGTCTCGACAAAGGCCAGATAGATCTCGCCGAGGCCCAGGGTCCGGGCGGTTTCCCGCCAGGCCTTGGCCCAGGCCGCCGCATCCGGCAGCAGGCCCGGCCTGTAGATCACCAGCAGGGGGCGGCCATCGACGCGGATATAGTTGGGTCGCGCCATCAGGGGCGCCATGTCGGTGATGAGCGCGACGGCGTCTTCCGGCGCATAGGTCTGGGCCAGCAGGACGTCCTGCTCCTTGCCATCCCAGGTCCTGGTCCAGTTCTCATTGGCCCAGCAGACGCAGAACGGGAAGTCGGGCCCATCGTCGGCCAGCAGATGATTGAGCGGCCTCTCGAGCACTCGCCGTCCGCCGGAGAACCAGTAGTAGTAGAAGCAGAAGCCCCCCAGGCCGTAGCGGGCCGCCAGGGCCGCCTGGCGCTTCAGGGCCGCCGGATCAGACAGGTCATAGAAGCCCAGATCAGCCGGCAGGTGCGGCTGGTAGTGTCCGCGGTAATTCGGCAGGGCCCGGGTGACATTGGTCCACTCGGTGAAGCCTGCGCCCCACCAGCGGTCGTTCTCCGGGATGGCGTGGAACTGCGGCAGGTGGAAGGCGATGGTCCGCACCTGGTTCAGGGCGTCCAAGCGGTGCGCCCAGCGTTTCACGAATCGCTGCTGGTTGCGGGTGGCCAGGCGCAGCTTGTAGCCGGCGTCGATGGAATTGGCGGTGATGCTGAGGTGGTGGATGATCTCCGAGCGCGGCTCGTAGAGGATCCTCGCCCCCCGTTCCCGCAGGCGGAAACAGAGATCAGCGTCCTCGCAATAGGCCGGTGCGAAGGCCAGATCGAAGCCCTCCAGCGCCGCAAAATCCGCCCGCCGCACCGCCAGACAGGCGCCCGAGGCGTAGTCCACCTCGCGCGGCATGTTCCAGCGGGGCAGGGCCGGGTCCTGGAACAGGCCGATCATCTCGCTGGTCCCGTCGGCGTTGATGCGGGCGCCGGCCTCCTGCAGACGGCCATCGGGGAACAGCATCTTGGGCGCCACGGCGCCCACCGTCGGATCGCTCAGCGTCTCAACCAGGGGAGCGAGCCAGCCCTGGCGGACCTGAACGTCGTTGTTCAGGAAGATCAGGATATCGCCCCGGGCCTCGGACGCCGCCCGGTTGCAGGTGCGGATAAAGCCCTGGTTCTCCGCATTGGTGACGATGCGAAGACCCTGGACCAGCGGCAGGACCGCGGCCGTGTCATCCCCCGACGCATCGTCGATCACCAGGGTCTCAGCGGCCTCCAGGCCCCCGGCCTGGGCCAGGGCCTGCAGGCATTCCAGGGTGAACTTCAGATTATTGTAGGCCGGGATGATGATGCTGACCCGCGGGGCGGCGGGCGCCGGCAGGATGATCTTCCGGGCGGCGGCGGCGAGGTCGCCGGTGATCGAGACCATCCTGGGCGCGGTGGGGACGAACTGCTCCACCCGTTCGGCCTGAATCCGGCGCCAGGTCGCGGCCAGGTCCTCATAGGCCTGCAGGTCATAGGCGGCGGGGTCGCGGGTGCGGCTGGCCGCGCGCAACTGGTCGAACAGGGCTGCGGCCCCCTGCAGGCCAGAGCCCGCCAGGGGGGCGGGTTTGGCCCCTTCGTGACGGGCCCAGTGTTCGAGGCTGCTGTAGGGCGCGGCCGCAGCGTCGGGATTGGCCAGCAGATAGGCCGCCTCGTCAAAGTCCGCCGCCGGCCACAACCCCTCGAAGGCGCCGCGGGTGAGGTAGTCGCTCAGGGGATCGAGATCGCCCCGCTCGGCCGCCCCGTCCTGCTGCAGATAGTAGGCGGTGTCGAAGTGCGGGCAGGGGTCGCGGTGCTCCCGGGTCCCAAAGCGGACGAAGTGGGCCAGGGGGTTGAAGCCCGGCGCCCGCAGGTCGCGGTAGCGCTCGGCGTACCAGGCGCCGTCGAAAAGGGGGTGGGGGTCCCGGCCAAGCTCGGCCCCGCCGCTGACATAGTCCAGCAGGGGCGCGATCCCGGCGGCGGCCACCTCCGGGTGACGCTCCAGGTACCAGTCGTTGGCGAACAGGGGATGGGGATCGAGCCCCTGACGCCAGCCCTCCCGCAGATAGTGGGTCAGGGGGTCCTCACCCGAAGCCGCCACCGCCTCGCACTGCCCCACATAGTGGCGCACGTCGAACAGCGGGTGGGGGTCCAGGCCCTGGGCTGCGCCCACCAGCAGATAGTGCTGCAGGACGCTCAGGCCGCTGGCCTCCAAGGCCTCGCCGTGGCGCAGGCGGTAGTCGGTGACGCTGACCAGGGGGTGGGGATCAAGGCCCGCCCCGTCGCCAAGGGTCAGATAGTGGGCCAGCGGCGCCCAGCGCGAACCGGCCAGCTCCGGCGCCCGCGCCAGATAGGCGCCCTGGTCGAACAGGGCGCGGGGCTGGGCTGCAGGATCTGGCCCTGCGCGGACATAGGCGTCGAGGGTGAGCGTCGGGGCGGGCTCGGCGCCCAGACCGTGCAACGTCTCTTCGCGCCAGACCCCGGAGGTCGTGATCATCAGCGCCCGTCCGGGCCACTTGCCCCTGGCGAGCAGGCCCGCCAACCGCTGACTCAGCCGGGGCAGGACGAGGCTGGCCTGGGCGCTGGCGCGCGCCTCGCGGAATCGCCGCCAGCGCTGGGCCGCGGCGGCGACGGTCTGCAGCCGGACATACCGACGGCGGTCCAGCCGTTCAGCGGCCTGCTCGCTGGGCGAGGGAGAACTGGTGTCTGACACGGCGATCCGTCGGGGCTGGGGTTTCAGCTTTCGCCGAGGAGGTCGTCGAGGCGCTCGCCCAAGGCCTGTTCCAGCCGCCGACCGGCCGCGATCTCGGCGCTCTGGGCCGCGCGTTCGGCCTCAAGGGCGGCGATCTTGGCCTGCTCGAAGGCCAGGAGCTGACGGGCCTCCAACAGTTCGGCCCGGGCGACGGCGAGGTCCGAGGTGACCGGCGAGACGAATACGCCAATGGCGTGAGCCATGTCTTCGAGGCTCTTGGCGGCGGTGGACAGCTCATCCACGGGCCGGGGCTCATCCCGGGCGACGGCCTCGAACCAGTCGTGAACCTGGGCGGCCAGGGCGCCGACGCGGGGTACGCCGGCCAGGCTTTCGGTCGCCGCGTTGTGGCGCAGGTCCTTGGTCAGGAAGCTGTCGATCGCCTTGGCCGCCTGGGGCGTCAGGGCCGGCAAGGGCGCCCCGTGCGCCGCCTCGATCCGCGCGACCTGGCCCCGCCAGTCGGCGAGCAGGCCGTCATAAGGCACGATGGCCCGCGGAATATCGCGGCTGTAGCGCTCGGCCGCCAGCATGTAGGCGATCCAGAGCAGCAGCGACTTCTCCACGGGGAAGCCGTCGCGCTTGGCCAGCGAGCCGGCCACCTCAAGCGGGTGACGCACCGGGATCACCACCCGGGCCGCCAGCCCCAGGTCATCCAGCACCGTGCGCCACAACGGACCCAGGACGCTGACCCGGGGATCCTTCATCAGGGGATGTCGGGCGCCGGCGAACTCTTCGTCGAACAGGTCCGTGGCCCGGGTGACCCAGCGCTTTTCCTCCCGCGGCTCCAGGGCGCGATACGGAAAGGCGAACGGATCATCCCAGGCGGCGCCCGCAGCCCGCAGCCGCTGGTCGTTGAAGACGGCGATCCGCCAGGGCTCAAAATAGCCCTTGGCGTTGTGCTCATCCCCCGGCATCACATTTTCCGGCAGGGACGCCCCGGCCAGGGCCAGAACCTGGGTGATGGCCGAGGTGCCCGACCGGTGCATGCCCAGGACGAGATAGGCCGCGCGGCTCGAGGGCGAGCTGGCGGCGGGGCGGTCCTCAGGCTGGCTGACGGCTTGGGTCACACAAGCTGCTGTATGACCGCGCGGCCCGCGCGGCAAGACGCGAACGCCGCGGTTGATCCCTGGGGCCAACTGTTGCACACACCCTTCGGCCTCGACAGGGAGCCCCGCATGGCCGACCTGGCCGCCCAAGACCTCACCTTCGCCCTGGTCGTCACCGCGCTCGATGCGGACTTCTACCTGCGCGCCTATCCGGACGTGCGGGCCGCCGGGCTCGATCCGGTGACACATTATATCCAGGCCGGATGGCGTGAGGGACGAGACCCCGCGCCCTGGTTCTCAAGCGCGGCCTATCTGGAGGACCACCCCGATGTGGCCGCCGCCGGGCGCAATCCGCTGGCCCACTTCCTCCAGTTCGGCGCCCAGGAGGGCCGTCAGGCGCGCCCATCGTCTCTGGCCCGTCTTCGGCGCGACGACGTGGCCCCGGCAGGCTGGAGCTACCAACCCGCCGCCGCCGCGCCTGCCCCGGCCGATCCGCAGAGCGCGACTGAGGCCATCGCCGCTCCGCCGAGGGACGCGACCTATGATCTGATCGCCGAGGCCTTCGATCGCCGCTTCTACCTGGCGGAGAACCCCGATGTGGCGCAAAGCGGGGTTGATCCGCTCACCCACTTTCTGGAGTCCGGCTGGAGAGAGGCCCGCGATCCCACGCCCTGGTTCTCGGTCGCCGACTATCTGGAGCTGAACCCCGACGTCGCGGCTTCCGGCATGCACCCGTTCGCGCATTATCTTCAGGCTGGCCGGCAGGAAGGTCGGTCCGCCCGGCTGGAACTCGGGTTCCGCTACCGCATCATCGCCGCGCTCCAACCCCTGGAGGCGCGGATCGAGGCCCGCGAGCATCATGACGAATGGGTCGAGCCGGGCGATGGCGAGGCGCTCACCGCTCTGCTGTCGCAGTCGCGCTCCGGGCTCGCCGACCTCCACCTGACCTTCAGCCATGACGACTACTCGACCAATCTCGGGGGCGTGCAGCTCTGTCTGCAGCGGGAGGCCGCCGCGGCCGCCGCAACCGGTCGCGACCACCTGCATGTGTTTCCGCTCAATCCCCGGCCGGCGCTGCGTCGGCCCGGTCACGCCGAGCCTGTGGGTCTGGTCTGGAACGGGGTCAGCGCCGGGGCCTTCAGCGTCTCGACCCTGGCGGAGGGGCTGGAGGCCAGCCTGGCCGAGATTGCGCCGGGCCGCCGCAGTCTGGCGGTGCACAGCCTGCTCGGCCACTCGGTCAGCGACGTCCTGGCCATCACCCGGGCGGCTGGGCTGAACGAAGGCTGGTTCTGGGTCCATGACTTCGCCAGCGCCTGCGCCAGCTACCATCTGCTGCGCAATGACGTGGCCGACTGCGGGGCCCCGCCCATCAGCAGCGCGGCCTGCGGGGTCTGTATCTATCGTGATCATCGTCAGTTCCATCTGGACGAGCACGACCGCTTGTTTCGCGCCCTGGACCTGTCGGTGGCCGCGCCCAGCCAGGCGGCCCTGGACACCTGGCGGCGAGGCGCAGGACACCCGGCGAAGCAGACCGTTGTCGCGCCCCTCGCCAGAATGGTTCCGCGGGCGGCGGGGGAAGCTCATGTGAGCGCCGGCGAGGCGCGCCCCTTCCGCCTGGCGTTTCCGGGCCTGCCCAGCCCGCTCAAGGGCTGGCCGGTGTTCCGGGACCTGGTGCTGAAATACGCCGAGGACCCGCGTTACGAATTCCTGCATCTGGCCCGCGATCCCGCCGCAGGCCTGCCGCTGACCTTCCATTCGGTGACAGTCACCGAGGATCAGCCCCACGCCATGCAAGACGCCCTGGAGGCCCTGGAGGTGGACGCCGTCATGGTCTGGTCCCTCTGCCGGGAGACCTTTTCCTTCACCACCCATGAGGCCGCCGCCGCCGGGGCGGCCATTCTGACCGGCCCCGACAGCGGCAATGTCGCCGCCTTCGTGGGGGCCACGGGCCTGGGCGAGGTGATCGCTGACGAGGCGGCCCTGTTTGATCTGTTCGAGACCGGCGAGATCGCCCGCTTGGCCCGCGCCCGGCGCGCGCCAGTCCTGGCCGACCTCGCCTATAGCCGCCTGACCATCGACCTGCTCGACGGGGAGACCGCCCGATGAAGGTGCTTTGCTATTCCAGCTTCACCTTCTCGTACCTCAACCGGGCGCGGGTGCTCTATTCGACCCTGCGGCGCTTCCATCCGGACTGGGAGCTGGTGGCCCTGATCACCGACGAGCCCCCCGAGGGCTTCGACTTCGATCCGGCCGATGAGCCCTTCGACCGGGTGGTGTGGGCTAAGGACCTGGGGATCGAGAATTTTCGCAACTGGCTGTTCCGCCACGACGTGGTCGAGGTCTGCACGGCGGTGAAGGGCCCGTTCCTCCATCAGGCCTGCGCCCAGGCCGACATCGCCATCTATCTCGATCCGGACACCGCGCTCCTGGCGCCGCTTGATCCCTTGATCGAGATGCTGGGGGAGCATCAGATTCTGCTCACCCCCCATCTGATCGACCCGAACACTGAACGCACGGCCATTCTCGACAACGATCTGTCGGCCTCGCGCACGGGCATCTTCAATCTGGGTTTCGTGGCCATCCGCACCACCGGGGAGGGCGCACGCTTCGCCCGCTGGTGGAACGACCGGCTGCTGGAGTACTGCTATGACGACATGCCCAAGGGCCTGTTCGTCGATCAGCGGTGGTGCGACCACGTCCCGGCCCTGTTCGACGGGGTCAAGGTGGTGCGCGATCCGGGCTACAATGTCGCCAGTTGGAACCTGTCCCAACGCCGGGTGGCCATCGGCAAGGACGGGGCGATCACGGTCAATGGCCAGCCCCTGCGCTTCTGGCATTTCACCAAGCTGGGGCCTACGGGCGACCTGATGACCAAGAAATACGCCGGTGACAACTTCGAGGTCTATGAGATCTGGAACTGGTACAAGCGCCAGGTGGCGCAGGCGACCGATCCGGCCATCCCGGGGCGCTACTGGGCCTATGGCGCCTTCGCCGACGGGACGCCCATCGACAAGGCCCACCGGGTCCAGTGGCGGGAAAGTCCCGACCTCCAGGCCCATTTTGAAGATCCCTTCGCCGCCGGTCCCGGCAGCTATCTCGAATGGCTGGCCGCTCAGGGTCGCGCGACGCCTGTGGGAGCCGCCGCGTGAACCGGCCGTCGCCGCAGGCCGTGGAGGCCCCCCATCCCCTGATCGCCAAGATCGAGCGGCTGGCCGAGCGCCACCGCCGGCTGGAAGTCTCGCGCCTGGACGCGGAGGCTGAGACCGCCCAGACCCGCTCGCGGCTGACCCTGGCCCTCCTGCAGGCGCTGCAGGGACGCGCCGGCGCCGAACGCGCCCTGCACGACCATCGCATCAGCCTGCACCGTCAGGCCGCCCCCCGGTCGCCCCGCCGGCATAACCGGATCTCAAAGGCGCTGGACAAGGTCCTGGTGCGGCTCGGGACCCCGGGGCGAATCGCCGTCATTCTGCGGTCTGGCCTATGGGCCCGTCAGCCAGGGGAGAGCTGGCTCAGCGCCGCGCGCGCGGTGCGGACCTATCTCGCCGCCGGCGCCTCGGCGGCCGTGCAGCCGCCGGCCCTGGTCGATCAGGCCTTCTATCTTGAGACCTATCCGGACGTGGCCGGCGCGGCTGCGCCGCTCCTCCATTATGTGGCCAGCGGCGCCCGGGAGGGGCGGACGCCGCATCCGCTGTTTGATCCCATCGACTACGCCGCCCGCAACAGTCCTGCGCTGGCGGCCTTTGGTGTTGCGCCCCTGGAGCATTTCGTCCGCCTCGGAGCCGCCGAGGGTCGCGACCCGCATCCGCTGTTCGATGTCGAATGGTACGTGGCCCAGGACCCAGACCTCGCCGCCAGCGGGGGCAACCCGTTGGCGCACTATATGGCGCACGGTTGGCGCATGGGGCTCAGCCCCCATCCCCTGTTCGCCCCGGACTTCTATCAGTCGCAATTGCCGCTGACCGAGCGCGAGGGGCCGCCGCTGGTTCACTACGTGACTCGGGGGTGGCGGCAGGGGCTCAAGCCTCATCCGCTTTTTGATCCGGCCTGGTATCTGCAGCAGGCGCCCGAGGCGGCGGCCCCGGATGTCGAGCCCCTGTCGCACTTCCTCCGGGAAGGCGCCGCCCAGGGCCTGGACCCCAGCCCCTGGTTCTCCTGCGCCGCGCACCGGCAGGCGCGCGGGCCGCTGCTGGCCGAAGGCGTCAATCCGCTGGTGGACTATCTGACCGGGGGCGCCTGGGCGATCAACGTCGGGGCCCCCGGCTTTGCGCCGGCGGCCTATCTGGCGGCCAATCCCGAACTGGTGGAGAGCGGCCTGACGCCCCTGGAACACTGGGCCCGCCGCAGCCAGACCCCAGCCTCAAACCCCTGAGGGAACGGCCTCTTCGACTCCCAGCGCGGCCAGGGCCTGGCTGATGTCTTCGTAATAGGCCGGCACATAGTGGAAGGGGCTCAGCCCCCACCGGTGTTCGGGGTCGGCCAGCCGGTGTTCGGGTTTGGCGCGAACCACCTGAGCCTGCGGCAGCCTGGCCAGAAAGTGCGCCTCATACTGCGCCAGCATCCGGTTGTGACCCGCCAGATCGGCTGGGCGGCCGTCCCAGATATGCGGATGGCCCTGCAAGGGGATTGACCCGCCGCCGGGGAGGGCCTGGCGGTCGGCCCACTGGGCTGAGTGCAGGATCAGCGTGGCTTCCCGTAGAACGGTCATCCGCAACAGTTCGGCCAGATCGATCACAGCCTGCCGCCACAGCTGGCTGGCGGCGGCCGACAGGCGGGGGATGGCCTGGGGCGCGGCCAGGGCCGTCTGCTGAAGGTAGCCGCCGCTTTCCAGCTCGAAGCTATGGGTGACCAGGGGGCCGGCGGGCAGGCGGAGCAGGTCGAACCGCTCGTCGATGAAGTCGAAGATCAGGTGGGTCGGCCGATGGGCGATCAGCTGGGCCAATCCGGTCTTCAGCAGGTCGGCCTCGACGGCCATGTGCTGATAGCGGGTCAGCCCCGACGGCGGATCGGGCTGTGATCGATAGCCGTGGGCGGGCGCCGACAGTAGGCTCGGCAGGCTGGTCCTGGACACATAAAGCAGGTCCCGGGGCGCCGCCTCCCGCAGGGGCCAGAGATCCCGGGTGATACAGCTTCCAACGATGGCGATCCTGGCCATGAATCCTTCCACGGGACGGTTTCAACCCTGGCCTTAGCATGTTCGCCGCATAAGGGCCCCGCCATTGACTCACCCGGCGAGCCTCGTCATGTGTCGCGGCCTCAATCGCTCCAGGCCCGTGGGGCGGCCAGGCTCCGACGGACGCCCGTACGCATGAAGCTCCTCAATCCGTTTGCGTCCCTGCCAGACAACCTGCTGACGCGGGCGCTCAAGGACGGGACCACGCCGCTGGTCTTCGCCGGTGGGTTCAGCCTGGTCAGCAACCTGCTTTATCTGGCCCTGCCGCTCTACACCTTCCAGATCTATGGCCGGGTGCTGGCCAGCTACAGCATCTCCACCCTGGTGGTCCTCACCATCGGCGCCCTGCTGGTCTTCGTGGTCTCGGGCGTCATCGACGAGCTGCGGACCCGGGTGCTGATCAACTATGGCATCGCCCTGGACCAGAAGGTGTCGAGCCACGTCTTCGCCGCCCTGTTCGAGGCCGAGACCCGCGGTCAGGGCCACGGGGGCGCCCAGGCCCTGCGCGACCTCGACAGCTTCCGCCAGCTGCTCACCGGCGCGGTGTTCGCGGCGATTTTCGATCTGCCGTGGATGCCGATCTTCATCGGCATTCTTTTCGTCATCGACCCGGCCGTCGGGTTCATCACCCTGTTCGGCGCTCTCGCCCTGTTCGGTCTGGCCCTGCTGCAGGACCGCCTGTCGCGGCCGCCGCTGCAGGAGGCCAACGAGGCCAGCCTGAAGGGCTACGCCTTCACCGACGCGGCCCTGCGCAATGGCGAGGTGGTCCGCGCCATGGGCATGCTGCAGGCCCTGGGCTCGCGCTGGTCGGCCTATCGCGCCCGGTCGATCGAGCGCGGCGCCTGGGCCTCGCAGCGGGCGAGCGTCCTGGGCAACGCCACCAAGTTCACCCGCATGTTCATCCAGATCCTGGTGATCGGGGTCGGGGCCTATCTGGTGGTGATCGGCAAGATCGGGCCGGCCATGCTGTTCGCCAACATGATCCTGGCCAGCCGCGCCCTGCAGCCCATCGAGAAACTGGTCAGCGCGTGGGACGGGATCGTCAACGGCGGCCGGGCCTATGACCGGCTGAACAAGGCGCTGGAGACCTACAAGCCCGCCACCACCACCACCACCCTGCCGCGGCCGCTGGGCCAGCTGAGCATCGAGGGCGTCAGCTTCGCCCCCCCCGGCGCCGAGCGCTACGTACTCCAGGGGCTGGCCTTCAAGATCGAGCCCGGCGAGATGCTGGGGATCATCGGCCCGTCGGGCGCGGGCAAGTCGACCCTGGCCCGGCTGCTGGTCGGGGTCTG
This sequence comes from Caulobacteraceae bacterium, assembly GCA_027489335.1. GTDB lineage: Bacteria > Pseudomonadota > Alphaproteobacteria > Caulobacterales > Caulobacteraceae > Phenylobacterium. The sequence continues at coordinate 242,097 of JAIXZX010000005.1, forward strand.
GCGGCCCAATGTCGGCCATGTTCGCCTGGACGGCGCCGACGTCTTCTCCTGGAACCGCGCCGAGTTTGGTCGGCATGTGGGCTATCTGCCCCAGGACACCGAGCTGTTCGCCGGCACCCTGCGGGACAATATCGCCCGCTTCCTGCCCGACATCACCGATGATCAGGTGGTGGCTGCGGCCACCCTGGCCGATGTCCACAGTCTGATCCTGCGCCTGCCCAAGGCCTATGAGACCGAGCTGACCGACGGCGGCTATATGCTCTCAGCCGGCCAGCGTCAGCGGGTGGGTCTGGCCCGGGCCCTGCTGGGCGATCCCCGGCTGCTGGTCCTGGACGAACCCAACGCCAGCCTGGACGCCGAAGGGGAGGACGCCCTGATGCGGGTGATTGACCTGCTGAAGGCTCGGGGGACGACCATCGTCGTGGTCTCCCACAAGCCGGCCATCCTGCGCTCGGCCGACAAGATGCTTGTCCTGCGTGATGGCCGGATGGAGCTGTTTGGTCCCAAGGACGCGGTGATGGCGCGCTTCACCCAGCAATCCGCACCCGCGCGACCTGTCGAGGCTGGTCAATGAAGTTCGACCTGGAGCCCATCAAGCGCATCCTGGGGCCGGTTCGCCCCCTCGACCCGCGCTTCGACGTCAGCGAGGCCGGTCCGGACAGGACGCTCGACAAGCGTTTGTGGCGCCCGATCCTCATCGGCTGCGTCGTGGTCGGCGTCTTCGTGTTCGGCGCGCTCATCTGGGCGGGCTTTACCCAGATCAGCTCGGCCACCTCGGCGCCCGCCGAGGTGCGTGTGGAAGCCAGCCGCAAGACCCTGCGCCACCGGGAGGGCGGGGTGGTCTCCGAGATCCTGGTCCGCGAAGGCCAGCGTGTGGCCGCCGGCGCGCCTCTGCTGCGATTCGATTCGGTTCAGGCCGCCGCCGCCGTGGATGTGCTCCAGAATCAGCATGACGCGGTGCTCGCCCAGAGCGCCCGGTTCACCGCCGAATCGGTGGGCGCCCGCACCCTCGTGCTGCCGCCGGAGCTCACCAACCGCATGGCCGACCCGCGGGTGGCCGGCCTGATCCGCGACCAGCAGCTGCTGTTCAATTCCCGCCTGCAGTTCTTCGTCAGCCAGGAAGGCGTGCTGGGGCAGCGCATCGACCAGCTCGCCACGCAGATGGTCGGCGTCCAGGCGCAGCTGGCCGCCATCGACGAACAGCTGGCCCTGACCCGCGAGGAGCTGGCCGGCTACCAGACCCTGTATGAGAAGGGCTATGCGCCGAAGACCCTGATCCTGCGCTATGAGCGCAGCCTTTCGGAGCTGGGCGGCCGCCGTGGGGCCCTGACCTCCGAGCTCAACCGCCTTCGGCAGGCGCAAGGGGAGGCGCGGCTGCAGCTGACCACCCTGCGGAATCAGAGAATCAGTGAGGCCGCCGAGGGTCTGCGCCAGATGCAGACCCAGCTTTCGGACGTCGGCCCCAGGCTGACCGCGGCCCAGCAGGTGCTGGACAGGACCACGGTCGCCTCGCCGGTGGACGGCTACGTCCTTAACCTTACCCAGTTCACCGTGGGCGGCGTCGTCACCCCCGGCGAGCTGCTGATGGATGTGGTGCCGGCCGATGCGCCGCTCATCGTCCACGCCCGGATCGCCCCGCAGGATATCGACAGCGTGACCGTGGGCCAGGAGGCCCGCGTGGAGATCACCGCCTTCGCCCAGCGCGCCAAGCCGCTGGACGCGACCGTCACCAGCGTCTCAGCCGATCGGCTGGTCGACGCCCAGACCGGCATGACCTATTTCCTGGCTGAACTGCGTATAGAACCTGCCGATCTGGCCAAACTCCCGGAGGGGGCCAGCCTGTCGCCGGGCATGCCTGGCCGGGCGATGATCGTCACCGGCCGGCGCTCGATCCTCGACTATTTGATCAGCCCCCTGACCGATACGTTTGATGGGGCGCTGCGGGAGGAATAGATCGTCTGCGGGCGCCGCGCGCCCGGTGTATGGGCGGTCGGCCCAGGGGATCGGGCGGGGGCTTTTTCGTATTGCGTATCGACCTCGCATCCGATACCTCTTCCTCGGGCTCGTTTAACCTTCGCCACGTCCATGTGTAATGGCGCGGAGAGGGACCGCTAGGACCGCTCCATCCGAGGATGGTGGCCAGGCGTTCTGGGGTCCACGTGACACTGACTGGAGAGAAGCATGGCTGACTATCAATTCGACACGATCACGGAAGCGCAGGCCCTGGCCTACAACTCCGCGAACGACTCCCTGGCCTTCGCGCCTGGCACCAACGCCAGCGCCATCACCGTCCTGTTCATTCCGGCCGCGGGCGCTGACCCGGCTCGGGTGTCCATCACCGTGAACGGCGTCACCAAGGTGTTCGGCAACAACATCCTCGGCGAAGTCGCGACCACCACCACCGGTTCGCAGCTCTACATCGGCACCGTCGGCAACGACACGCAGGCCGGCGCTTCTGGCGCTGACGGCATGTACGGCAACGCCGGCAACGACAGCCTCTCGGCTGCCGAAGGCGCCAACTTCGTCCAGGGCAACGCCGGTAACGACTCGATCACCGCCGGTTCTTCGGCTGACGTCCTGTACGGCGGCCAAGGCGACGACGTGATCACCGCCGGCGCTGGCAACAACTTCGTCCAGGGCAACCTCGGCAACGACACCATCACCGGTGCGGGCGCCTCCAACGCCGCCGAATCCCTGCTCGGCGGTCAAGGCACCGACTCGATCACCGGCGGCGACGGCGCTGACTTCATCAACGGCAACCTGGGCAACGACACCCTGGTTGGCGGCGCTGGCAACGACGTCCTGCTCGGCGAAGACGGCGACGACCAAGTCGCGGCCGGCACCGGCAACGACAGCGTCGACGGCGGCGCGGGCAATGACAGCCTGCAGGGCGAAGACGGCAACGACACCATCTGGGGCGGCGTTGGCACCGACACCCTGGTTGGCGGCAACGGCAATGACTCGCTGCAAGGCAACGCCGGCGCCGACTCCGTCAACGGCGGTGCGGGTAACGACAGCCTCTACGGCGGTCAGGACAACGACACCATCGATGGCGACGCTGGCAACGACTGGGCCAACGGCAACCTCGGCAACGACAACATGACGGCCGGTGCGGGTAACGACACCCTCCTCGGCGGCCAGGGCGACGACACGATCCAGGGCACTTCGGGCGCCAACTTCCTGAACGGCAACCTGGGCAGCGACTCGATCCTGGGCGGCGCTGACGCCGACACCATCTTCGGTGAAGACGGCAACGACGTCCTCGACGGCGGCGCGGCCAACGACTCGGTCGACGGTGGCGAAGGCAACGACGTCCTGCGCGGCGACGCTGGCAATGACACCCTCGCGGGTGGCAATGGCAACGACGACCTCAATGGCGGCGCTGGCAACGACAACCTGTCGGGCGGCGCTGGCAACGACATCCTGACCACGGGCGCTGACAACGACACCGTCTCCGGTGGCGAAGGCAACGACTCGATCGACGCCGGTGGCGGCGGCAACAACAGCCTCCTCGGCGACGCTGGCAACGACACCATCGTGGCTGCGGCTGGCAACGACACCATCAACGGTGGCGACGGCGATGACCGCATCACCCTGGGCGACGGCTCCAACGTCGGCCTCGGCGGCGCGGGCAACGACTCGATCCTCGGCGATGTTGGCGCTGACACCATCACCGGCGGCGCTGGCGTCGACACCATGACCGGCGGCGCGGGCGTTGACCGCTTCGTCTTCGCGGTGGGCGACACCTCGACCACCACGGGCTCGATCGACCGCATCACCGACTTCACCACCGGTGGCGCTGACACGATCGGCTTCGGCATCACGGCGACGGCGACCAACTACGTCGAGCTGAACGTCGGCACCTACGCTCAGGCGCTGACCGATGCGACCTCGCTGATCACCACCGGCTCGCGCGACATCGTCGCCGTGCAGGTTGGCGCCGACGTCTTCGTGTTCGCTGACATTGGCAGCAACAACACGGTGACCGGCACGGTCCAGCTGGCTGGCATCACCAACGCCGCGATCTCGGAAGCCAACTTCACCGCCTAAGGCGAAGCGACTTCGAGACCAGACTATGGGGGCCGTCCTTCGGGGCGGCCCCTTTTTCTTGCGCGGTGTCTCAGCGCACGCGCAGCCTGACATCGCCGCCCCGCAAGCCTGACCTTGCGCCGGCGCGCCAAGCCGCTAAGCCAGTTATCCATGACCAATGCGGCCATCTATCTTCACCCAGACGGCTACCGGACCGACCGCGCCCAGCTGATGGGCCGTCACTCGGCCGGCGAGAGCTTCCTGCGGGGCTTCCTGCGACATGCCCAGGTCGATCGATTTCATTTCTGGAAGGGCGGCGCCCTCGACCATGGCGCCTATGACGCCCTGCTTGAGGGCTCGCTTCCGCTGCGACACGAGGGTCGCTGGATCGCCCCGCGCAACCGCCAGGGGCTGTCAGACCCCGGCTGCGTCTTCATTCCAAGCCCGACCATCGGCCAGGAATCCTGGTGGCGCCGCCGCTACGGCCCCGCCCACTACAGCCTGTGCGGCCTGACCCACACCACCGCCACCCACCGGGCCATCGCCGCCCTGGAAGAGCTGCTGACCTGCCCGACCGAAAGCTGGGATGGCCTCATCTGCACCTCCGCCGCTGTCCGCGCGAGTGTTGAGACCCAGCTCGCCCTGATCGCCGATGATCTTCGCGGTCGCCTGGGCGCCACCCGCCTGCCGAGCCCGCAGCTCGCCACGATCCCCCTCGGGATCAACGGCGATGACTTCGCCTTCGACGCAGCAGCCCGGGCCGCCTGGCGAACCCGCCTCGACATTCCGGCGGACGCCGTGGTCGCTCTTTATGTCGGCCGCCTGAACGCCCGCACCAAGATGAACCCGGCCCTCATGGCCATGGCCCTGGAACAGGCCGCCCAGCAGAGCGGGAAGCCGGTCTACTGGATCGTGTCGGGCTGGGCCGGGACGCCGGAGGCCTGGGACAGCTTCCACGCCGCCACCCAGGCCTTCTGCCCCTCGGTCGCCTATCGCCCCATTGACGGTCGCGAGCCCGAGACCCGGTTCTCCATCTGGTCGGCGGCCGACCTCTTCATCTCCTTCTCCGACAACATTCAGGAGACCTTTGGCCTGACCCCGGCCGAGGCCATGGCCGCAGGCCTCCCCTGCGTGGTCACTGACTGGGATGGTTATCGCGACACCGTCCGGCACGGGGTCGATGGGTTCCGGATCCCCACCTACGCCCCCCGGCCGGGCCTCGGGGAAGATCTCGCCTTCAACCACGACAATGGCTGGGTCAGTTATGACAACTATGTGGGCGCCGCCGCCCAGATGACCGCCATGGACCTGCCGGCCGCGGTCCACGCCCTGACCGCCCTCATCGACAGCCCCGACCTGCGTCGGCGGATGGGGCAGGCGGGCCGACAGCGAATCACCGACGAGCTCGACTGGTCGCAGGTCATCCCGCGCTACCAGGCCTTCTGGGGCGAGCTGGCCGAGCGCCGGGCCGCCGCCGCACCCGAGGCGCCCGATCAGGCCCGGCGCCGGGTCAATCCGAGGCGCAGCGACCCCTTCGTCCTGTTCGCCGGCTATCCCACCCGGGCCCTTCAGGGCGCCGACCGGCTTATCCTGGGGCCCCTGGGTGACTGGGTTGCGGCCAGGGACGTCCTCTCCCGCAATCTCGCCCTCACCGGACGCTGGGCTCTGGCGTCCGAAGAGGAGTGCGAGGCCGTGTTCACGGTCGTGGCCCAGATGGCGGGCGCCACCGTGGCCGAGATCCTGGCCCAGGCCCCGCCGCCCCGCCGCCCCTATGTCGAACGCACCCTGCTCTGGCTGATGAAGTTCGACATCCTGCGCCTGGCGGCGTCGGAACAGCTTCCTGGCCAGGACGGTGAGGCGCCTCTGGCCTAGCGCGCCATGGTCGTTGCGGCCGCTATGCGCGCGCGAGGCTTAGACGTCAAAAAGCGTCCATATCCCCAGCCTCTGGGTCTCGTCGAATAACAGCGATTGCCGATTCCCTGTTTCTACGGCAGAGCTTGGCGGCCCCTCTGGGGCCACCATCACCCGGCCGCCGATTGTCTGCGCCGGGGCTGAAGCAGGGGGGGATAAACCATGGCCGACTACCAGTTCAGCACCATCACCGATGCTCAGGCGCTGGCCTACAACGCCGCAGCCGACACCCTGGCCTTCGCGCCGGGGGTCAACGCCAGCAACATCACGGTCCTGTTCATTCCAGCGGCGGGCGCCGACCCGGCCCGGGTCAGCATCACCGTGGCGGGCGTCACCAGGGTCTTTGGAAACGCCATCCTGGGCGAGGTCGCCACCACCACCACGGGCTCGCAGCTCTACATCGGCTCCGCGGGCAATGACGGCCCGATCGCCGCCTCCACCGCCGCCGACGGCATGTACGGCAACGCCGGCAACGACACCCTCAACGCGGGGCAGGGCTCCAATTTCGTGCAGGGTAACGCCGGTAACGACCAGATCACGGGCGGGTCCTCGGCCGACACCATCTATGGCGGCCAGGGCAACGACACCATCGAGGACGAAGGCGGCGCCTCCGTCATCCAGGGCAATCTGGGCAACGACTCGATCCAGAGCTTTGGGGCGTCCAATCAGGCCGAGACCCTCCTGGGCGGTCAGGGGAATGACACCATCCGTGGGGGCGCAGGCGGCGACTTCATCAATGGCAACCTCGGCGATGACAATCTCCAGGGCCAAGGCGGCAACGACACCGTGTTCGGTGAAGGCGGCAACGACGGCGTGAGCGGCGGCGACGGCAATGACAGCCTGGACGGGGGCGAGGGCAACGACAGCTTCTTTGGCGGCGACGGCAATGACACCGCCTGGGGTGGCCTTGGCGCGGATGTGATCAACGGCGACGGCGGCGCCGACTCGCTGCAGGGCAATGCCGGGACCGACACCCTCAACGGCGGCGATGGCAATGACAGCCTCTATGGCGGTCAGGACGGCGACCAGATCAATGTCGGCGCTGGCAACGACTGGGCCAACGGGAACCTCGGCAATGACTCCATGTCCGATGGCCTGGGTGATGACACCCTCCTCGGCGGTCAAGGCGATGACACCATCAGCGCGTTCGGGGGCGGCGGGAGCAACTTCCTGAACGGCAACCTTGGCAATGACTCCGTGCAAGGCGGCGGCGGCGCCGACACCCTCTTCGGTGAGGAGGGCAACGACGTCCTCGATGGCAATTCCGGCAATAGCTTCATGGACGGCGGCGACGGCAACGACGTCCTCCGCGGCGGCTTTTTTGGCAGTGACACCCTGGTGGGCGGCAATGGCAATGACGACCTCAATGGCGCCGCTGACAATGACAGCCTGACGGGCGGCGCCGGCAACGACATCCTGACCACGGGCGCCGGCAACGACACGGTCTCGGGCGGCGACGGCAACGACTCCATCGACGCAGCTCTTGGTGGCGGTAACAACATCCTCGGCGACGCAGGCAACGACACCATCATCGCGGCGGGTGGAAATGACACCATCAATAGCGGCGACGGCGATGACCGCATCACCCTGGGAGACGGGGCAAACATCGGCCTCGGCGGCGCGGGCGCCGACTCGATCCTCGGCGGAGATGCCGCCGACACCATCACCGGCGGCGTTGGCGTCGACACCATGACCGGCGGCGGGGGCGTTGACCGTTTCGTGTTCGCGGCGGGTGACACCTCCACCACCGCAGGCTCCATCGACCGCATCACAGACTTCACCGCCGGTGGCGTGGATGTGATCAGCTTCGGCATTACGGCGACCGCGACCAACTACGTGGAGCTGAACGTCGGCGCCTATGCTCAGGCGCTGACAGACGCCACCTCGCTGATCACCACGGGCTCGCGCGACATCGTCGCGGTCCAAGTGGGCGCCGATGTCTTCGTGTTCGCTGACATCGCCAGCAACAACACGGTGACCGGCACGGTTCAGCTGATGGCGCGGACCAACGGCGATATCTCGGAAGCCAACTTCGCCGCTTAGGACGGCGTCCTTCTGAGACCAAAGATTGGGGGTCGTCCTTCGGGACGGCCCCCTTTTTTCGGGCGTGAGGGTCAGACGCGCCCATAGAGCGCCGTCCTGCAAGTCGGCTGACACGCCGCTCACAAGCCAGCGCTACGAGACGGCGCCCAAAAATCTGAGGAAAGTCAGCGGGGCCACAAAGGCCGGGCCATAGCTGGCATGGATGCTATGGCCCGGCCGAAGCGACACAGCCCTGGAGAGCTAGGCTGACACTAAACTGTAGCTTACTCCGCGGCGCCGGGAAAGGCCCAGAGCCTTGCCGCGACAAGATCACGCAAATTTGTGCCGGCCATCGGCCGCCACCTCAGAAGCGGATCTGAAACACCTGTTCCAGGGCCCGTCGACCGCCCCGCTCCACCCAGTATTCGGCCCTGTAGGTTCCGGGCGCCCAGCCCTCCGCCGGCGTGCGGCGGCCGGCATAGAGCAGGTACTGAGCCTTGGCCCGGTCCAGAGGATCGATGCGGGTCTCGGCCACCAGATCGCCATTGGGCGCTGTGACCTTCAGGTGCTGCACATCGCCCGCCTCCAGGCCGATGGCCCGCACATAGGCCACCAGGGCCGGGGCGGCCCCGGAGGCCTGCGGGATGACCGCCTCTTCCACCGACTCCATGGAGACGGCGCCCGAGGCGAAGCCGAAATTCAGCACCGCGCCGCGGCGATAGACCATCCGGTCGCCGGCGTCCCGCGACCAGAGCGCGCCCCGGGCCTCGCAGACATCGCTCGCCGCCTCCGGGGCGAACGGGTCGATCACCGCCCCGTCCCGTCGCACGGTGAAATGCAGGTGCGGATATTCCGTCTGGCCCGACAGGCCGATCTGGCCCAGGGGCTGGCCGGCCGCAACCTCATCGCCCTCGCCCACCACCAGGCTGCCCTGCGCCAGATGGCAGTACTGGGTCTCCCAGCCGTCACCGTGGTCGATCACGACCCCGTTGCCGCATTCGGTTCCGTCCACCGCCGCCAGGCCAGTGGTCCTGACCGAGACGTCGGGCACACCGTCTCGCAGCCGGCTGACCCGGCCGGCCGCCGCGGCCAGGACGTCGACACCCGCGCGTTGGGCGGCGAGGTTCGGGATGCGGAAGTCCACCCCGTTGTGCCCCTGATAGCTCCGCGTGGCGCAGAAGTAGTCCTGGGCCTCAGGTCCAGGGTCGCGGTCCACATAGTTCTGGATCTCGCAGGTCTGGCCGAGCACGCAATCCACCGGCAGGACCAGCTCGGGCCCGATCCTGGGCGTCTCGTCCACCGGGGCGCTGTCGCGGGGCGAACAGGCGCCGGCCAGCAGGATGGTCGACAGGATGAGGGAGGCGGAGGAGAGCCGGGGCATGGCCCCCTGTCTCGTCTGGACCGCTGACAGAAATATGGCGCGCGGCCCTCCAATGGCCCCTTACGGGTAGGAGATTCCGGTGAGGGCCTTCAATCGCGCCATGTCCTGGGCATAGAGCCGGCGGAGCAAGGCCTCATCGGCCTGAGTCAGCGACGAGGGGTAGGCGATATCGCGGCCCACATGCACCCGGCGCGGGGCGACCGGCTGTGGGGCCGGAATCCCGAGGAAGGCGCTGACCCGGGCCAGGACGGGGTCAGGCGCCGCCTCCAGGTCCTCGGCCCGCAGCACCAGCAGCTGGTCGGCGGGATACAGGCTCAGCAGATGTTCGATCTGGGCGCCATAGAACCCCCGCTCCACATAGCTGAACTCCCGGTGGAAGCCCCAGGGCTCGGCGTCGAACAGGCGCTGACGGCCCGCCCGGACGCACCAGTCGAAGGGATGGGTCTCCGCCCCGCGGGCGAACTCCATCTTCCAGTGGGAGAAGGCCCGCGCCACCGGATCGCGCAGCAGGACGATCAGCCGGATGGCCGGGTTATAGGCCCTGATCCGCGCCAGGCTGTCCTTCCAGTAAAGGTATATCGGTGTGGCCTCGCCCCACATCCGTCCCTCAGCAGCCAGGTCGAAATGCGCGTGATAGGGGCCGTAGTCGGGGGCGCTCCAGTCCTGGCCCTCATCGTCAAAGAAGTGGACCTCCTTGACGTCCGACAGCCCGACCTGCGGGTGGTCGCCCAGATAGTCGAACAGGGCCGTCGTCCCGGCCTTCTGGGCTCCGGCGATGATGAAGTCGATCCGTGGCTTCAAGGCCCGCCCCCCTGTTCCTTCGGCCCTCCCGCACCCCCTTTGCGGGATACGGCTTCATCGCGGCGCCGACACGCGATATGAGGGACCGACATGGCGGGCCAGAGCCAAAATCGGCCCGCGGCAAACGGCATACAAGGTCGGGGTCTTGATCACCATCATCGACGAAGAGCGCGGCGAAGTCGTCGTCCGCGACGGCGACACTGAAACGCGCCACAGCCTCTCCACCGCCGAAGGCTTCGCCGCGGCGTCCAAGGCCTGGGTCCGGGCGACCTGGGACTCCAAGTACGTCTATTCCTTCGCCTGGATGGGCCGGCCGATCATTCAGCTGCCGGAGGACATGGTCCGCCTGCAGGAAGTGATCTGGGATCTGAAGCCCGACGTCCTGGTGGAGACCGGCGTGGCCCATGGCGGGTCCCTGGTCTTCTACGCCTCCCTGTTCGAAGCCATGAACAAGGGCCGGGTGATCGGGATCGACATCGAGATCCGGCCGCACAACCGCACGGCCATCGAAGCCCATCCGATGAAGAAGCGGATCGAGCTGATCGAGGGCTCCTCGACGGCGCCCGAGGTGGTCGAACAGGTGAAGGCGCAGATCAAGCCCGGCGAGACCGTGCTGGTGGTGCTCGATTCCAACCACACCAAGGGCCATGTGCTCGACGAACTGCGCGCCTATGCCGACATGGTGCCGGTGGGCTCCTACATCGTCGCCACCGACGGGATCATGGAGCAGGTGGTGGGCGGTCCCCGCACGGCGGAGGACTGGACCTGGAACAATCCGCGCCGCGCGGTGCATGAGTTCGTCGCCGAGGATAAGCGCTTCATCATCGAAGAGCCGACCTTCCCCTTCAATGAAGGGGTTGTGAAGGAGCGGGTGACCTACTGGCCCGACGCCTTCGTCAAGCGGATCGCCTGAGGCGCGGCCAGGGGGGAGGTACTGCGATGAAAGTCGTCATCCTGGCCGGCGGCCTGGGCACCCGGATTTCCGAGGAAAGCCACCTGCGGCCCAAGCCGATGATCGAGGTCGGCGGTCGGCCGATCCTCTGGCACATCATGAAGATGTTCTCGCACCACGGCTTCAACGAGTTCGTCGTGTGCCTGGGCTACAAGGGCTATGTGGTGAAGGAGTATTTCGCCAACTACGTCCTGCACAACGCCGACTTCACCGTCGACCTGGCCAACCGGGCCATCGACTATCACGCCACCAAGCATGAGCCGTGGAAGGTGACCCTGGTGGACACCGGCGCCGACACCATGACCGGCGGGCGGCTGAAGCGGGTGCGGGAATTCCTGACCCCGGGCGAGCCGTTCTTCTTCACCTATGGGGACGGGGTGGCCGATGTGGACCTCACCGCCCTGGCCAAATTCCATGCCGACCACGGCAAGCGCGCGACGGTGACCGCCGTGGCCCCGCCCGGCCGCTATGGGGCGCTGGAGATGACCGGCGACCGAGTGGATCGCTTCGTGGAAAAGCCGCCCGGCGACAATGGCCTGATCAATGGCGGCTTCTTCGTCCTCGATCCCTCGGTGATCGACCGGGTTGAGGATGACGCCACGGTCTGGGAGCTGGGCCCTCTGGAAGGCCTGGCGGCCGATGGCGAGCTGATCGCCTATCGCCACGACGGCTTCTGGGCGGCCATGGACACCCTGCGCGACAAAAACCAGCTGGAGAGCCTGTGGGCGTCCGGCAAGGCGCCCTGGCGCCAGTGGGCATGAGCCGGCCAGACCCCGGCTTCTGGGCCGGCAAGCGCGTCCTGCTGACCGGCCACACCGGCTTCAAGGGCGCCTGGACGGGCCTTTGGCTCGCCCGCATGGGCGCCAAGGTCACCGGTCTGGCGCTCGCGCCTGACCAGACCCCGGCGCTCGCCGATCTGGTCGGCTATGACCATCTGGCCGCCTCGCACCTCGTCGATCTGCGCGACCGCCGCGCGGTGATGGACGTGGTCGGGGGCCAGCCCTTCGACCTGGTGCTGCACATGGCCGCCCAGCCCATCGTGCGCGCCGCCATCGAAGATCCGGTGGGCGCGTTTTCCACCAACATCATGGGCACGGCCCACCTGCTGGAATCCCTGCGCGACGAGGACGCTTTACGCTGCGTCCTCGTCATCACCTCGGACAAGGTCTACGCCAACAATGACGGCGGTCGCGCCTTCCAGGAAGGCGACGCCCTGGGGGGCAAGGACCCCTATTCGGCGTCGAAGGCCTGCGCCGAGATCGTCACCTCCAGCTTCGCCCGCTCCTATTTCGACAAGGCTGGCGTGCCGGTGGCGACGGCCCGCGGCGGCAATGTGATCGGCGGCGGGGACTTCTCCCGTGACCGCCTGGTGGCCGACATCGTCCGCGCCGCCCGGGCCGGCGAGACCACCGTCCTGCGCCACCCCGAGGCCACGCGCCCCTGGCAGCATGTGCTCGACTGCGTGGCCGGCTATCTCGTCTTCGCCCAGGCCCTGGTGCAAAAGCCTGAGACCCCGCGCGCCCTGAACTTCGGCCCCCGCCCGGGCGCGGCCGAGATCACCGTGGGCGAGCTGGCCACCCAGGCCATCGCCGCCCTGGACGCCCAGCCCTGGCGCCACGAACCCGACCCGGCCTCCATCGAAGCCAGGAGCCTGGCGGTGGATGCGAGCCTCGCCCGCAAGACCCTCGACTTCGAGAGCCAGCTGGACGGACCTGCGGCCGTGGCCTGGACCATGGACTGGTACCGTCGCCAGGGGCAGGGCGAGGCCGCCCGTGACCTCTGCCTGGCGCAGATCGAGACCTACGAAAGCCTGTGATGACGACCCCTGTCTGCCGCTTCTGCCGCACGCCGCTCACCCACACCCTTGTGGACCTGGGTCGCCAGCCCCTGGCCAACAGCAATCTCACCGCCGAGCAGCTCGCGGCCGGGACTGAAAAGACCTACCCCCTGCACGCCCGGGTCTGCGCCGCGTGCTTCCTGGTGCAGGTGGACGATCCGGTCGCCGCCGACGAGATCTTCGACGCCGGCTACGCCTATTTCTCCTCCTACTCGGCCAGTTGGGTGGAACATGCCCGCCGCTACGCCGAAGCGATGATCGACCGCTTCGGCCTGGGGCCTGACTCCCTGGTGGTCGAGATCGCGTCCAACGACGGCTACCTGCTCCAGCACTTCAAGGCCGCCGGCGTGCCGGTGCTGGGGATCGAGCCCACGGCCAACACCGCCCAGGCGGCCATCGAGAAGGGCGTGCCCACCGAGGTCATGTTCTTCCACGGCGAGACCGGCAAGGCCCTGGCCGCCCGCGGGGTCCAGGCCGATCTGATGGCGGCCAATAATGTGCTGGCCCATGTGCCCGACATCGGCGGTTTCGTGGCCGGCTTCCGCGAGGTGCTGAAGCCCGAAGGCGTGCTGACCTTCGAGTTCCCCCACTTCCTGAACATGCTGGAGATGGTGCAGTTCGACACCATCTATCACGAGCACTTCTCCTACCTCTCCCTGCTGGCGGTGGCCCAGGTGCTGCGGGCTAATGGCCTGCGCGCCTTTGATGTGGAGCTTCTGCCCACCCACGGCGGGTCGCTCCGCCTGTTCTGCGCCCATGAGGCCTCCAGCCATCAGGAGACCGAGGCGCTCAAGACCCTGCGCGCCCGGGAGGCTGCGGCCGGCCTGCACAAGCTCGAGACCTATGAGGGCTACGCCGCCCGGGTCGACGAGGTCCGCGACAGCTTCCTGGCCTTCCTTCGCCAGGCCAAGGCCGACGGCAAGACGGTGGCCGCCTATGGGGCGGCGGCCAAGGGCAACACCTTCCTCAACTATGCCGGGGTGGGGCCCGATGACATCGTCTGCGCCTTCGACGCCAATCCGCACAAGCAAGGCCGCTTCCTGCCCGGCAGCCATGCGCCGATCTACGGGCCGGAGAAGGTGGCCGAGGTGAAGCCGGACTATGTGCTGATCCTGCCCTGGAACCTGAAGGACGAGATCATGGGCCAGCTGGCCTATATCCGTGACTGGGGCGGCCGTTTCGTCATCGCTTCACCAGCGACCAGGGTCCTCGACTGATGCGGTTTTCGCCCACGGAGATCGCGGGCGTGATGGTGGTCGATATCGACCCCGTCGTCGATGATCGGGGCGCCTTCGCCCGGCTACACTGTCCGGCGGAGTTCGCCGATGCTGGCGTCGAATTCGTGCCGGCCCAGACCAGCCTGTCGCGGAACACCGCCGCGCTGACCCTTCGCGGCATGCACTATCAGCCCATCCCCCATGGGGAGAGCAAGCTCGTGCGGGTCGTCCGGGGGCGGATCTTCGATGTCGCCCTGGACCTGCGCCCGGATAGCATCACCTTCGGCCGCTGGACCGGGGCGGAGCTGGACGCCGCGCAGGGCCGGGCCCTCTTCATCCCCGAAGGCGTCGCGCACGGCTTCCTGACCCTGGAGCCCGACACCGACGTGCTCTACCAGATCGCCCCGATGTTCGAGCCCGGCCATGGGGCCGGCGTGCGCTGGAACGATCCGGCCTTCGCCATCGCCTGGCCGGACGAGCCCAAGGTGATCTCGGAGCGAGACGCCAGCTATCCGGATTTCGCGCCGCACCCAGGGCCAGGAGGCCGCTGATGCTGAAGATCGATCCCACCGCCATCGTCTCGCCTCTGGCCGACATCGAACGCTCCGTGCGCGGCACCCTGATCGAGATCGGCCCCCGGGTGCTCATCGACTCCTTCGTCAAGATCAAGGCTGTCGGCGGTTCTGGCGAGGTGACCATCGGCGCCGACTCCGCGGTCAATTCCGGCACAGTCATCTATACCGGCAACGGGGTTCGCATCGGCGAGGCCGTCCTGATCGCCGCCAACTGCACGCTGGCGCCGACCAATCACGAAATCGCCGACCGCCACGCGCGCATCCGCGACCAGGGCTTCATGGAGAGCCGAGGCGGTATCGTCATCGAGGACGATGTCTGGCTGGGCGCCGGCGTCGTGGTCCTGGACGGCGCGGTCATCGGCAAGGGCTGCGTGGTGGCCGCCGGCGCCGTCGTGCGCGGCAAGCTCGAGCCTTACGGGATCTATGCGGGCGCGCCCGTCCGCCGCATCGGCGCGCGCGGCAAGACGTGAGCGCCTGGACCGTCATCGGGGCCGGCGGCTTCATCGGCGGCCGGCTGACCCAGGCCCTGCGCGACCGGGGCGAGGCGGTCTATGCGCCGGCTCGCAGCGAGGCCGATCTGTTCGGCCGCGACCTCGGCCGGGTCTTCTATTGCGCGGGCCTCACCGGGGACTTCGCCGTCCGGCCCTTCGATACGGTGGAGGCTCACGTCACCCTGCTGGCCCAGGTGCTGGCCAAGGCCCGGTTCGAACGGCTGATCTATCTGTCTTCCACCCGGCTCTATGACAGCCTGGGCGCCGCTGGTGGGCGGGAGGACGACATCCTGGCCTTCGATCCGGCCGCCCCGCGCAACGTCTATGACCTCTCCAAGGCCCTGGGCGAGAACCTGACCTTGGCCAGGTCAGACGGCCGCGGCGCCGTCGCCCGCCTGTCCAACGTCTTTGATCTGGCCGAGGGCGCCAGCGGCTTCCTGCCTGAACTGTTGCAGAAGGCGAGGCGGTCCCGGGTCATCACCCTGGACTCCGTTCCTGCCGCCGTGCGCGACTACATCCACGCCGACGACGTGATCGCCGCCCTGCTGGCCATGGGCGAGGGGAACGCGCCGGGCGTGGTCAATGTGGCCAGCGGTCAGAACGTCTCCAACGCCGACCTGGCTGAGGTTTTCGGGCAGGCCGGGTGGACCCTGAACCTCGCGCCCGACCGCCCCATGCCCGCGGCGCCCCGCTGCGCCATCGACCGGCTCCGCGCTCTGGGGGTTGAGCCGCAGGACCCCCGCAGCCTGATCGCTCAGGCGCTGTCGGCTCCTGGCTTTTTCCTAGGCTAGGACCGGGGAGGGCGCCTGCTCGGCCGCGTGGTGGTTCACCACGGCGGCCTCCAGCATCTTGTAGAAGTCAGCGGCGAAGGCCTTGGTCTGGCCCAGTCGGCTGGCCTTGAGCGTCGGCCGCAGCTCGCGGCGCAGCTTGCGCAGCCGCTCCACATCGCCGGCCAGCCGCACCGCAGCCTCCAGATAGCCGTCCAGGTCGCCGGCGCAGAGGTCATGCAGGCCGGCATTGCCGAGGATCGAGCAGCTCAGACGCTCAAATAGGCCAGCCCCCACCAGGGTGACCACCGGCACGCCCATCCACAGGGACTCGCACGTCGTGGTGCCCCCGGTCTGGGGAAAGGTGTCCAGGGAGATGTCCATCTCGTTGTAGAAGGGCATATGCGCCCCGCGCACCGCCTCGAACCGCAGGCGATCGCGGCTGACCCCCTCGGCCTCGAAGATGGCCGAGATATTGTCCCGGAAGGCGGCGGTGCCCCCTTCAGGCCGCACGAACATGAAGCGGGACCCTGGGACCGCGGCGGTCACCTTGGCCCATTCGGCCACCATGGCCCGGCTGTACTTATAGGGATTGTTGGCGGTCCCGAAGGTGACATAGCCGTTGGCCACCACCGGCGGCTCGGCGGCCATGGGCCGCTCAGGGAAGGCGAGCTCGCCCATGGCGATCCAGCTCGAGGGCATCAGCAAAGGCTTCTCGATCAGCAACTCGCGCCGCGGCGGCACGAGGTAGGGGTCGAGGATCAGATAGTCGATGGTGTCCAGGCCCGAGGAGTGCGGATAGCCGAGCCAGCTGGCCTGCAGCGGCGCGGCCTTCCAGGCCATCACATTGAGCTTGTTCATGTGGGTCGAGCCGCCCAGCTCGATCAGCATGTCGAGCTGGTCGTCGCAGATCATCTGCGCCGCGTCGAAGTCGCTGATCTCCTGCTCCCAGCGGAACACGTCCACCAGTTCAGTGATGCGCTTCTGCAGGCTGTCTTCCTGCCCCTGATAATAGGAGTAGCAATAGATCTCGAAGCGATCGCGGGGGATGTGCTCGAACAGGGGCAGGGAGAAATAGGCCACCGGATGCATGCGCAGGTCTGACGACATGATCCCGATGCGGATCTTGCCGTTGTCCGGGCGGGGCGTCGTCGGCCGCCGCAGGGGATAGCGCTTCACCCGCTCCTGCACATACTCGCCCCAGCTGCGATGCTGATGGATCAGCTCATCGCGATCCTCCGGGGTCTTCACCCGCGAGAGCTGGCTCAGCAGGGCGGTATGGCGGCCCTGATCGGCCCACAGCCGCCCCGTCTCCCTGAAGTCGCAGACCTCATCCAGACCGGCGAAATCGGCGACGCGGGACAGAACCTCCGACGCCACCTTCAACTGCGCCGGCCCCTTCAGCTCGCCCACCACCCGGGCCGCCTTCAGTTCGGTATAGGCGTCGTCCAGGTGGGCCGCCTCGTCCCCATGCCGTGAGCGCACCAGGCTTTCCACCAGGGCCATCCGGTAATCGAGGTCGTCCGGCTTCATCTCCACCGCCTTTCGAAGGTGGATGTTGGCCCGCGGACGGTCGAAATCGGTGATCACCCCGCCCAGCTGATAATGCGCCCAGGCTTCATTGGGATGAGCCTCCAGCACCTCCTTCAGATAGGCCTCGGCTTGGCGAAGCTTCTGACCCCGTCGGATGGCCACGGCCTTGGCCTCCATCAGCCGGGGGATGGGGTTGATCTTCAGGGCCTCGTCCAGCACGGCCACAGCCGCATCTGCGTTCTTGGTCTCCGCCAGCAGGGCCGACAGGTCCAGCCAGGCGTCGATCAGGTCCGGCTTCAGCCGCGCGGCGAGCCGGAACCGCATCTCGGCCTTGTCGAATTCATCCGAACGCCAAAGGCCGCGACCGAGAGCCCGCTGCATCTCGGCGTTGGTCGGGGCGGCCCGCACCAGCCGGCTGAAGATGGCCACCGCACCGGGCCCGTCCTTCAGATCATTGAGGACATTGCCCTTGTTCTGCAGCAGACCGTCATTCTTCGGCTGGATCTTAAGACCGGCGTCCAGCGCCTTCAGCGCCTCCTCGGGCTCGCCGGCCCGCCGCAGGCAGACGCCAAGAATGTTCCAGAGCTCCGTGTCGCGGGGATAGACCTCAAGTCCCGCCCGACACCACTGGGCGCCCTTGGCGTACATGCCCTTCCGAAACAGCAGGCTGGTGAAGTTCCGATAGAGTTGCTGGGCCGAGCGCGGCTCATCCGTCAGGAGGGCCTCGATCAGGGCGACGCCCTCCTCGAGACGGCCAGCCCTCAAGGCGGCGTCGGCTTCGGCGATCCGATCGGTCATGACCTGGTCCTGGGAAACGGCGTCCTACGCCCACGCCCGGGGCGCGGGAGTCGCCGTGATCCTAATGACCTGCCGTGCCGGCGCCAACCGCATCGCCTGCGCGCTGGCGCCTCGCCACATGGTCGGGGCGGGAGAAGCGCCACTTCATGGCCAGGATCAGGGCCGACAGCGTGAGGCACACGGAATTGGTCAGCATCACCGGCAGACTGCCAATCATCACGCCATAGGTGACCCACAGGCTGAAGCCCGTCACCGTCACCACATACATCCGAAGGGAGATCGAGCTGGCGTCCCGCTCTCGCCAGGTCTTGAGGATCTGTGGGGTGAAGCTCACCATGGAACAGAGGCCGGCGGAGAAGCCGATTACCTCCGGGAGCAGGGCGTTCTCGTCCATCCCTAGGCCGCCGGCGCCGTCTGATCGACGCCCCAGCGGCCGACGAAGCTGTCCGACAGGGCCAGACCCGGCGGCGGTGGCCCGGGCGCCGCGCCATCCTGGAGGCAGCGGGCCAGGAATGTCAGGGCGCGACGGACGGCGCGGTCCGAATAAGGCTTGCCGATCACCCCGCAGGCGCCCGCAAGGTCGTCGGGCAGCCGCTTCACATTGGCGGTCATGAACAGGACGATCGCCCCGGCCTGCTCGGCGATCTCCCGGGCGGCGTCTACCCCCGTCGGACCATCGGAAAGGTGGACATCCACCAGGGCGATATCGGGTTTCAGATCCTGCGCCAGGCGAACGGCGTCGGCGGAATCAAGCGCGTGGCCCACCTCGACGCAGCCGGCCTCGCGGACCAGAAATCCGAGCTCGACGGCGAGCAGGACCTCATCTTCGACGATCAGCACCGACAGGGGTCGTGACATGGGGTTGGCTGGCCTATCCATGGGCGGGAAGCTTCAGAATGGCCCGCAGGCCCGGCTCACCGGCTTCAAAGGTCAGGGTGGCGCGCAACTGCTGCGCCAGCAGGTTGGTGATGGTCAGGCCAAAGCCCTGATCGAAGGCGCCGCCCTCAGGCAGGCCCGGTCCGTCATCACAGACCTCGATCACATAGTGGCCGTTCAGACGGCGCACCTGAATGCTCAACCGACCAGGGTGACCGGGCGTCAGGCCATGCTTGAAAGCGTTGTCCACCAGTTCGTTGACGGCCAGGGCCAGGGGGGCGGCTTGGGCTGCGGGAATATCGACCCGCTCAAGATCAAGGTGGATCTCCACCTCCTCCCGGCCGGAGGAGACATCGCCCATCAGGTCGCGGATGAAGGTCGCCACGTCGAACCGCTCCAGATCGTGGCTCTGGAACAGGCGTCGGTGCACCGTGGCGATGGCGCTCACCCGCGACAGCATGCTCTGCAGGGCCGCCCGGGTGGCGTCATCCAGGGTTCGCCGGGTCTGCAGCACCAGGAGCGAAGTGATGAGCTGGAGGTTGTTCTTGACCCGGTGGTCCACCTCATGGAGCAGGGCGGTGCGGTCGGCCAGGGCCTGCTGGGCCGTGAGGGCCTGTTCGGCCGCGGCGGCTTCAAGGGCTGCCTCTGCCGCCTTGCGGGCGGTCACGTCCACCTGCGAGCCGATATAGTAGACGAGCTGGCCCTTGGCGTCGCGCACCGGACTGATCTGCAGGGCGTTCCAGAACGGCTCGCCATCCTTGCGGTAGTTCAGCACGTCGACATTGGTCGGCTCACCGTTGGCGATGGCGTTGGCGAGGGCCTTGATGACGTCAGTGTCGGTGTCGGGTCCCTGCAGGAACCTGCAGTTGCGGCCCATCACCTCATCGCGGCGATAGCCGCTCATGTTCAGGAAGGCGTCGTTGGCGAAGACGATGGGCATGTCGGGCGCCTGGGCGTCGACGATGATCATCGACATCCGGGTGGCGTGAACGGCCGCGGCGAATGGATCATCGATCCCCGCGCGAGGAGCCAGAAGGCTATCGGCCAAAAATCTGTTTCCTTGTTCCGACATGCTCGACGCCGACCTACCCCCGGATGCTGCAAACGCCGGCTTCCGGCCCGGGTTCCATGCCGGCGCTTCCGCGCGAGGTTGGCTGGACGACCTGTGTTTGACGTGTCACGCCAATGTCACACCCGTCCGGCTTGGTGGATGATCCGGCGAACGGAGATTCGATGGTGCCGCAGCCGACCCAACCCCTGCCTATGAGACCGCGTCGCGGCTTCGTGGCGCAGCCCGTCGTCCTCACCGGTCTGGCCGGCGGTCTCGCCCTGCTGGCCCTGGCCGTGGCGAGCGGGGCGCACCTTCTGCTGGTCGTGGTCCTGGCCTTGATCCTGGGGACCGTGACTCTGTCGCAGGCGAGGCGGGCCCGGGGCGAGGCCGGCCGTCTGCAGGCCGAGGTCGCCCAGACCCATGTGGAGGTGGCCGCCGGCGCGGTGACCCTGCCCTACACCTCGGTGCTGAACGCCTTGCCGGATCCGGTGATGGTGATCTCCGCCCATGAGCCCGACGATCTCACCGGCCGCCGTTTTGTCATGGTCAACAGGGCGGGCCGCCGGGTGCTGAAGATTCAGCGTGAGGCCGGCCTTCTGGTCACCGCCATCCGCGACCCGGACGTCCTGGAGGTGGTGGACGAGGCCCTGTTCGGCGGCCTGGAAGGTGAAGCGGTCTATGAGACGGGCGGGGTGCAGGAGCGGATCTTCCGGGTCTATGCCCGGCCTCTAGGCGCGTCTGGCGATGGCGGACGACTGGCCCTGCTGGTCCTGCATGACGAGACCGATATCCGCCGGGTGGAGCGGATGCGCGCTGACTTCCTGGCCAACGCCAGCCATGAGCTGCGCACCCCGCTGGCCTCGCTCTCAGGCTTTATCGAGACCCTGCGCGGCCATGCCCGCGGCGACGAGGGCGCCCGGGACCGCTTCCTGGGGATCATGCATGTCCAGGCCGAGCGAATGTCGCGGCTGATCGATGACCTGATGTCGCTCAGCCGCATCGAACTGAATGAGCATGTGCGGCCCCTGGAGGATGTCGACCTGGCCGCCGCCCTGCTGGACGTGGTGGACGCCCTGGCGCCCCTGGCCCGCGACAAGGGCGTGGCCCTGGAGGTCGACGCGCCGCCCCGGGGCGCGGTGACCATCACTGGCGATCGCGACCAGGTGATCCAGGTGGCCCAGAACCTGGTGGACAACGCCCTGAAATACTCCCCGGCGGAGGGACGTATTCGCATCCTGCTGCAGACCGATCTCAGCGCTGAGGCCTGCGTCGCGCCGCGGATGGAACTGGCCGCCCGCATGTCCCTCCTGACTCCCGATCATGGGCCGGAGCGGTTCGCCGCCCTGTCGGTGATCGACTCAGGGCCCGGCATGGATCGCGAACATCTGCCCAGGCTGACCGAACGCTTCTATCGGGTGGAGGGTCAGAAGAGCGGCGAGAAGCTGGGAACGGGACTTGGCCTCGCCATCGTCAAGCACATCGTCAACCGTCACAGAGGCGGGGTGGCGGTCGAAAGCCGACCCGGCCACGGCGCCGTCTTCACGGCCTATTTCCCCCTGGCGCGGCGGGCCGCCGAAGCTGAACGGCAGCTCGATATGGTCCCTGACGATGTAATAAAACTGTCATGAAACTGTCGCGTTTGATCAGCAAACGGAGGGCAGTTTCCGCCCGGCGCGGACAGGGGCGGAGTTTGTCCGCCCGAACCGCATGACGCGCGCGACGAGCGGCAAGACGAAGGCCTGAATGCTCATCTGGATCGCCCTTCTGGGGCTCATCCTGTTTTCCGTTTCGGCCTATGTGGCCGGTCGCCGCAAAGTGCTGAGCGCTGCGGGCGGACGTGCGCGCCTGATGCACTCCCTCCCGGGCTATCACGGGGCCTACCTCGCCCTGTGGACGGCAGCCCCGGCTATCATCCTCCTGCTCCTGGTGAGCATGTTCGGCGCCCAGGTCGAAGAGGTCGTGCTCCGCGCCGACCCGCCGGCCGCCGTCTCCGCTCTGCCGGGCAGCACCCAGGACGTCTTCTACAACGACGTGGTGGCCACCGTGACGGGCGGCCAGATCAGCCAGACCGTCTATGACGGCGCGCTGGGCGAAGCCTTCGCCGAAAAGCTGGTCCAGGCCCGCGACATTCACCGGAACCTGACGACCGGCGCGCTGATCGCAGCCTTCGTCCTGGCCCTGGCCGGCGCCGCCATGGCCTGGCCGCGCCTCAGCGCCGACTTCGCCGCCCGCCCCCGGGTGGAGCGCTGGATCGCCGTCCTCTTCCTGGCCTGCTCGGTGGTGGCGGTGCTGACCACCCTGGGCATCGTCGCCTCTCTGGTCTGGGAGAGCTGGCGCTTCTTCCAGGTCGTGCCGGTCTTTGAGTTCCTGTTCGGTCTCACCTGGGACCCGCAGATCGCCATCCGCGCCGATCAAGTCGCCTCGTCGGGCGCCTTCGGCGCCGTGCCCCTGTTCATGGGCACCTTCCTGATCATGATGATCGCCATGACGGTGGCCGCGCCCGTCGGGCTGTTCGCGGCCATCTATCTCTCGGAATATGCCGGGCCGACGGTGCGCGCGGTGGTCAAGCCGCTGCTGGAGATCCTCGCCGGCATCCCCACGGTGGTCTACGGCTTCTTCGCGGCCCTGACGGTCGGACCCCTGTTCCGCGGCTTCTTCAACAGCATCGGCGCCCAGTTCATCGGCGGCCCCCTGGACGGGCTTGGCCTCTATCTGATGCAGGTGCAGAACCAGATGGCTCTGGTCGCAGGCGCGGTGATGGGCATCATGCTGATCCCGTTCGTCTCCTCCCTGTCGGACGACATCATCAATGCGGTGCCCCAGTCCCTGCGGGACGGCTCGCTGGCCATGGGCGCGACGCGGTCTGAAACCATCACCCGGGTGATCATGCCCGCCGCCCTGCCGGGCGTCATGGGCGCGCTGCTGCTCGCCGTCTCACGGGCCGTGGGCGAGACCATGATCGTCACCATGGCCGCCGGGCTTCAGGCCCGCGCCACCTTCAATCCGCTGGATACGGTCACCACGGTGACGGTGCAGATCGTCACCCTGCTCACCGGCGACCAGGAGTTCGACAGCCCCAAGACCCTGTCGGCCTTCGGTCTTGGCCTGACCCTGTTCCTGATCACCCTCATGCTCAACATCGTCGCCCTGCGGATCGTGCAGCGCTACCGGGAACAGTATGACTGACGCGGCCCTCACCCCCGCCCAGGCCGCCAAGGCCCGAGTCCGCGCCGACGCCGAAGCCCTGCTGAAGCGTCGCTACCGGGCCGAGGCGCGGTTCGTCTTCTACGGCCGCGCAGCCATCATTCTGGCGCTCGCCTTCCTGGTTCTGCTCCTCGGGCGGATCGGCCTGCAGGGCTATTCCACCTTTACCGACTACCGGGTCAGCCTGCCGGTTCAGATCAACGCCGACCGGGTGGACATGTCCGATCTGGCCGGCTCGAACTTCAATCTGATGGTCGCCGAATCGGCTCTGGCCCTGCTGGGCGAGACCGACGATCCTTATGGGGAGGCGTCGGGCGAGATGATGGCCATCCTGTCGGGCGACCTGGGCTTCCAGATCCTCGACCGCCTGCGGGAAGACCCGTCCCTGGTGGGCCAGACCATCACCGTCGAAGGCCCAATGAAGGCCAACGCCAGCCTCTACTACAAGGGTCAGATCAGCCGCGACACAGAGGTCGGCGGCCGGCTGCTGAGCGACCGGCAGCTGGACTGGCTGGATGAGCTGCGCGAGCGCGATCTGGTCTCCGGCGGCTTCAACTGGACCTTCCTGACACGGTCAGACTCCACCGAGCCCGAGCAGGCCGGCGTCTGGGGGGCCGTGGTCGGTTCAGCCATGATGCTGTTCGTCACCGCCCTGCTGGCCGCGCCGATCGGCGTGCTGGCCGCCACCTATCTCGAAGAGTTCGCGCCCAAGAATCGGTGGACCGACATCATCGAGGTGAACATCAACAACCTCGCCGCCGTGCCCTCGATCATCTACGGCCTGCTGGGCCTGGCGGTGTTCATCAACGTGCTGGCGGTGCCCAGGTCCTCGCCCCTTCTGGGGGGCCTTGTCCTGGCGCTCATGTCCCTGCCGACCATCATCATCGCCACCAGGTCGGCCCTGCGCGCGGTGCCGCCGTCGATCCGCGAAGCGGCCCTGGCCGTGGGCGCCTCGCGCACCCAGACCGTCTTCCACCATGTCCTGCCGCTGGCCATGCCTGGCATGATGACCGGCGTGATCCTCTCCCTGGCCCATGCCCTGGGTGAGACCGCACCGCTTCTGATGATCGGCATGGTCTCCTTCGTGCCGGGCGCGCCCGAGACCCTGACCAGCGCAGCCACCGTGCTGCCGGTGCAGATCTTCATCTGGGAGAACGCCTCGGAGCGGGCCTTCCATGAACGCACGGCTGCGGCCATCATCGTGCTGCTGGTCTTCATGGTGCTGATGAACCTGATTGCGGTGCTGGTGCGCCGCCGCTTCGAACGCCGCTGGTGATCCCATGACCCCTTTGTCCAACCTCGGCGCGAGCCTGAAGATGACCGCCCAACGGGATGACGCCCTGGCTTCGGCCGGAACGAACCGCGCCACCGCCGGCAAGGTCTCGGCCACCGAGGTCAGCGTCTTCTATGGCGACAAGCAGGCCCTGTTCGACGTCAGCCTCGACATGCCCGACCGCATGGTCACCGCCCTGATCGGTCCGTCGGGCTGCGGCAAGTCGACCTTCCTGCGCTGCATCAACCGGATGAACGACACCATCCCCGGCGCCCGGGTCGACGGGAAGATCATCCTGGACGGCGAGGACATCAACGACCGCAAGGTCGATCCGGTCCTGTTGCGCGCCCGGGTGGGCATGGTCTTCCAGAAGCCCAACCCCTTTCCCAAGAGCATTTTCGAGAACGTGGCCTACGGCCCGCGCATCCACGGCTTCGCCGACAACAAGACCGAGCTGGCCGACATCGTCGAATCCTCGCTCAAGCGGGCCGGCCTCTGGAAAGAGGTTGCCGATCGTCTGCAGGCGCCGGGCACCAGCCTGTCGGGCGGTCAGCAGCAGCGCCTGGTCATCGCCCGGGCCATCGCCGTCAGCCCCGAAGTGATCCTGATGGACGAGCCCTGCTCGGCCCTCGACCCCATCGCCACCGCCAAGATCGAAGAGCTGATCGACGACCTGCGCAGCCAGTACTGCATCGTCATCGTCACCCACTCCATGGCCCAGGCCGCGCGGGTCTCCCAGCGCACCGCCTTCTTCCACATGGGCGCGGTGGTCGAGGCCGGCGCCACCGACGAGATCTTCACCAACCCGCGTGACACCCGCACGCAGGATTACATCACCGGACGCTTCGGCTGACCGGGAGGACGCCGCCATGAACGAACACATCGTCAAGGCCTATGAAGACGAGCTCAACATGCTCACCGCCGAATGCGCGCGGATGGGCGGGCTGACCGAGGCCGCCGTCGCCGACGCCCTGGAGGCGGTGGTCCGTCGCGACCAGCAGATGGCCGATTCCGTGGTCGCCCGTGACGAGCGTCTCGACGCCCTGCAGGCCGATATCGAGCGCAAGGCGATCCGCATGATCGCGCTCCGCCAGCCGCTGGCCAATGACCTGCGCCGCACGGTGGCGGCGATGAAGATCGCCAACAACCTCGAGCGGGTGGGCGATCTGGGCAAGAACATCGCCAAGCGCACCATCGTCATCATCGACTCCGACCCGATGGTGCCTCTGACCCGTTCCATCGAGCGCATGGGCCGGCTGGTGGTCACCCGCCTGAAAGAGGTGCTGGACGCCTACACCGCCTCGGACCTGGAGCGGGCCATGTCCGTCTGGTCGCGGGACGACGAGGTGGACGAGCACTACAACAGCCTGTTCCGAGAACTCCTGACCTACATGATGGGCGATCCGCGGACGATCACCGCCTGCGCTCACCTGCTGTTCGTGGCCAAGAACCTCGAGCGCATCGGCGACCACGCCACCAACATCGCCGAGATCATCCACTACGAAATCACCGGGGACGAGGCGATCGCCACCGCCCGTCCCAAGACCGACGCCCTGCAGCGTCCGTGACGGGAGTCCGCCGATGATCCCCCACATCCTGGTCGCCGAGGACGAAGACTCCCTCGCCACCCTGCTGAACTACAACCTCGAAAAAGAGGGTTACGCCGTGGCGGTCGCCGCCGATGGCGAAGACGCCCTGATGATGATCAACGAGAAGCTGCCCGACCTCATCCTGCTGGACTGGATGCTGCCCAAGGTGTCGGGCATCGAGGTCTGCCGCCGGCTGCGGGCGCGGACCGAGACCCGCAACATTCCGATCATCATGCTGACCGCCCGGGGCGAAGAGACCGACCGCATCCGCGGCCTGGACACCGGCGCTGACGACTACATCGTCAAGCCCTTCTCCATGTCCGAACTTTCGGCGCGCATCCGCGCGGTCCTGCGTCGCCTGCGGCCGGGCCTGGCCGAGGACCGGGTCCGCATCGGCGATCTGGTCATCGACCGGGTGGCCCACCGGGTGCGCCGCGGCGGCCAGGAGATCCATCTGGGCCCCACCGAATTCCGCCTGCTGGACTATCTGATGCAGCATCCCGGCCGGGTCTTCTCCCGCGAGCAGTTGCTGGACGCCGTCTGGGGCTCGGACGTCTATGTGGAGGCCCGCACCGTGGACGTCCATGTGGGCCGCCTGCGCAAGGCCCTGAACCGCGAGGCCGCCGCCGACCCGATCCGCACCGTGCGCTCGGCGGGCTATTCCCTGGATCTCGAGGGCTAGAGGACGCGCCGATAAGTGGGAACCGGTTATCGGTTCAAGCGCGCTCACGCCTAGACTCCCCGCTGGCTTGACGCCTGGGACCGGGCGCGGCAAAGCCCGCTCATGAACATCCTCCTCGTCGGTTCGGGCGGGCGCGAGCATGCGCTGGCCTGGAAGATCGCCCAGTCGCCCCTGCTCAGCCGCCTGGTCATGGCGCCGGGCAATCCGGGCATGGAAGCCCTAGGGGAGACCCGGCCCGTGAAGGTCACCGAGGTCCAGGCCCTGGTCGCCCTGGCCCAGGAGATCGCCGCTGATCTGGTGGTTATCGGCCCGGAATCGGCGGTGGACGCCGGCCTCGCCGACGCCCTGGCGGCGGCCGACATCCCCTGCTTTGGCCCCAGCCGCGCGGCTGGCCAGCTGGAGTCCTCCAAGGCCTTCACCAAGGCCTTCTGCGTCCGTCACGGCCTGCCCACCGGCGCCTATGTGGTCTGTGACGAGGCGGCCACGGCCAAGACGGCCCTGGACGGCTTCTCCCCACCCTATGTGATCAAGGCCGATGGCTTGGCCGCCGGCAAGGGCGTGGTGATCGCCCAGACGAGGGCGGAGGCCGAGGCCGCCATCGACGACGCCCTGGGCGGCCGCTTCGGCGCGGCCGGCGCCCGGGTGGTGATCGAGGAATTCCTGGACGGCGAAATCGGCTCCCTGTTCGCCCTGTGCGACGGGACCCACTCCCTGGTCTTCGGCCACGCCCAGGACCACAAGCGGGCCTATGACGGCGAGCAGGGCCCCAACACCGGCGGCATGGGCACCTATGCGCCAGCTCCCCTGTTCACCGACGACCTCGTCGAGCGGGTGCGCACCGAGCTCGCCGAGCCGGCCTTCGCCGCCATCGCCGCCGAGGGCCACCCCTATCGCGGGGTGCTGTTCGTGGAGTTCATGGCCACGGCCGACGGCCCCAAGCTTGTCGAGTTCAATGTCCGGTTCGGCGATCCGGAATGCCAGGTGCTGATGCTGCGCCTGGAGAGTGATCTCGTTCCCTATCTGATGGCCTGCGCCAAGGGTGAGCTGGACCGCCTGCCGCCCCCGGTCTGGCGCGAGGAGTCAGCCGTCTGCGTCGTGCTGGCCGCCGAGGGCTATCCCGATGCGCCGGTCACCGGTGCGGCGATCACCGGGGTCGAGGCGGACCTGGGCGCCGATGTGGCGATCTTCCACGCCGGCACGACCCGCGACGAGGCCGGCGTCCTGCGGGCGGCGGGGGGGCGTGTGCTGAACGTCTGCGCCCGGGGCGAGGACCTCGTCCAGGCGCGGACCCGCGCCTATGAGGCGGTGTCCCGCATCGACCTGCCCGGCGGCTTCCACCGCACCGATATCGGCTGGCGCGCCCTGGCCCGCTGAGGCCCCTGACCTCGCCCTTTCCAGAGCTCGGTATGGGCGCGCGCTGAACGCCTTGCGGCGCCCCGCCGCAGGTCGGTAAGGTGGGTTCAAACAAGCGTAAGACTCCAACCGCACCCAGAGCCTTAGTAAAGGGAAGACGCCCATGGCCGTGGACGCCGCCGAACAAGAGCGCGAACAGCTGAACACCGGCACCAAGGAGGTCGCGGAGTCCCATCGGTTCGACGAGGCGCGGCTGGCGGCCTGGATGCAGGCCAATGTGGAAGGCTATGAGGGCCCGCTGGAGGTCCGCCAGTTCAAGGGCGGCCAGTCCAACCCCACCTACCAGCTGGTGACGCCCAACAAGAAGTACGTCATGCGACGCAAGCCGCCGGGCAAGCTGCTGCCCTCGGCCCATGCGGTGGACCGCGAGTACAAGGTCATCAGTGCGCTTTATGCCACCGGCTTCCCGGTGGCGCGCTCCTACGGCCTGTGCACGGACGAAGAGGTCATCGGCACCATGTTCTACGTCATGGACATGGTGGAGGGCCGCATCCTCTGGGACCAGCAGCTGCCGCAATATGAGCCGGCCGAGCGCCGCGCCATCTACATGGCCAAGCTCAAGACCCTGGCCGACCTGCACAACACCGACCACGAGGCCATCGGCCTGGGCGACTACGGCAAGCCCGGCAACTATATGGGCCGGCAGGTGGACCGCTGGACCAAGCAGTATCGCGCCTCGGAGACGGTCAAGCTCGAGGAGATGGAGCGGCTCATCGAATGGCTGCCCAAGACCGTCCCGCCCCAGGAACGCACCTCGGTGGTCCACGGGGACTATCGCCTGGACAATATGGTGCTGCACCCCACCAAGCCCCGGGTCATCGCCGTGCTGGACTGGGAGCTCTCGACCCTCGGCGAGCCCCTGGCGGACTTCACCTATCTGCTGATGAACTGGGTCAACGGCTCCATCGCCAACATTCCGGACCTGGAGGCCCATGGGGTCCCGTCCATCGAAGAATATGTCGCCGAATACTGCCGCCTGACCGGCCGTGACGGCCTGCCGGACCTCAACTGGTACTTCGCCTACAACATCTTC
The DNA here is from genome assembly GCA_027489335.1 of Caulobacteraceae bacterium. Classification (GTDB taxonomy): domain Bacteria; phylum Pseudomonadota; class Alphaproteobacteria; order Caulobacterales; family Caulobacteraceae; genus Phenylobacterium. The sequence continues at coordinate 271,532 of JAIXZX010000005.1, forward strand.
CGCCTGGCCGGCATCATCCAGGGCATTGTCGGCCGGGTCCGCGACGGCACCGCCAACAGCCCCCAGGCCGCGGCCATGGCCGAACGGGTGCCGCTGCTGGCCAAGGCCGGCTGGAGCTTCGCCCAGAAGGCTGGCGCGACGGCTTAAGGCGCCCCTTAAGCCGGTGGCGTCATCGCCCTGGACAAGAGCGCGTCCAGGGCGGCCTCGTCCTCGAACTTCGCCCGCACCGGCCAGGCGCTGACCCGCCCCCGCCAGTCGGCCGGCAGCCGGGCCCAGTCCTTCTCGGTTGTCACCAGCCCTGCGCTGAAATCCTCGGCCCGGGCGGCCAGCCGGCGCAGCGTGGCCTCGTCATAGGCGTAATGGTCGGGGAAGGGCGCAAAGTCGGCCAGCTCGCAGCCGGCCGCCTTCAGGGCCCGCTCCACCTTCCAGGGCTTGCCGACGCCGGCGAACCCCACCTGCGGCCCCGGCGGCGGGGGCGCCACGGCGCCGAGCCGGGCGATCAGCACCGGCGTAGCGCCGAACAGGGCCAGCAGCTCCGGATCGGCGGCGGCCACCTCGTTTGGCAGCATCAGAACCACGGCGTCGGCCCGGGCCAGGCCCGCCGCCAGGGGCTCGCGCAAGGGACCTGAGGGAAACACCGCCCCGTCGCCGAACGGCCATTCCCCGTCCCGGGTCTCCCCGTCCACGACGATCAGCGACAGGCGTTTGGCGAGGCTGGGATTCTGATGGCCGTCGTCCATGACCACGGCCTGGGCGCCGGCCTGCACTGCCGCCAGGGCGCCGGCCGCCCGGTCCCAGGATATCCAGATGGGACCGTCCTTGGCCATCATCAGCGGCTCGTCCCCCACATCGGCGGCGCTGTGGACGGATAGCTGGACCTGGACCGGGCCGTGCAGTCGCCCGCCATAGCCCCGCGACAGGCCATGGGCCTCGACCCCGCGAGCCCGGAGTCTTGCCAGGATCTCCCGCACTACCGGCGTCTTGCCGGTCCCGCCCATGGTGATGTTGCCCACGCAGATGACCGGCGCCCCAGGGTCCACAGGGGTCGCCCGGGCGATCTTGCGCGCCGTCACCGCCGCCCAGATCCAGGAGATCGGCTTCAGCAGGATGCGGGTCATGGGCATGGCGGCCCGGTCGCGCTCGCGGACATACCACCAACGCGGCGTCGAGAGCTTCATGGGGTCTCCGGCTGAGGCAGCAGGGGCGTGAGCTGGGTGAGCGCCGCCTCCAGGGCCGCGCCATACTGGGCCGCATGGGCGAGCGCGGCCTCACCCATGCGTCGGGCGATGGCGGGGTTGTCCAGCAGGCCCTGCAGGTGACGGGTCAGGGCCGCCCCATCTGGCGCGCACAGGGCGGCCACCTCCTCGAACATGGCCTGATAGGTGGCCGCGGCGTTGAACACCGAGGGGCCGGTCAGGATGGTCGCCCCCAGTCTCGCGGGCTCCAGGGGGTTGTGGCCGCCGACGCCGGGCGCATAGCCGCCGCCCATCACCACCACGTCCGCCAGCCGGAAGAAGAGGCCCAACTCGCCGAGCGTGTCGGCCACATAGGCGGTGGTGAGGGGCTCGGGCGCCTCGCCGTCGCCGCGCCGGGCGGTGTGGAATCCCGCCGCGTTCAAGATGTCGGCCACCTCGGCGCCCCGCTCCGGATGGCGTGGGGCGATGATCAGCAGGAGGCCCGGCTGATGCGCGCGCAGCCGGTGGACGGCTTCGGCGATCAGGGTCTCCTCGCCGGGATGGGTGCTGGCGGCCAGGATCACCGGCCGCCCGGCGGTCAGGGCCCGCAACCTGTCGAGTTCGTCGTCGTCACAGGGCAGGGGCTCGCCCACCTGTTTGAGGTTCAGCTGCGGCCCGGTCGCCCGGCCCAGCCCGTGCAGTCGCGCGGCGGTGTCGTCGTCCTGCGGCAGGATCAGGTCAAAGCGCCCCAGCAGGGCGCGGGCCGCGGCCGGCGCCCGGGCCCAGCCGTCGGCGCTCTTCTGCGTCATCCGGGCCGAGACCAGCGCCAGGCGAACCCCGCGCTCAGCTGCGGCCATGATCAGGTTGGGCCAGAGCTCGCTCTCCACCAGCACCGCCGTCGCCGGACGCCAGTGATCAAGGAAACCTGCCACCGCCCGGGGTCCGTCCACCGGGGCGTACTGGTGGATCACGCCGGGGGGCAGGCGCCTTGCCAGCAGCTCGGCCGCCGTGCGCGTGCCCGAGGTGACCAGCAGGGTCAGGTCAGGCCTTCGCGCGCGCAGGGCCTCGGCGAGCGGCAGGAGGGAGACGCTCTCGCCGACGCTGACCCCGTGCAGCCAGACCAGTTCGCCGGGCGGGCGCAGGGCCTGCGGCCGACCCAGGCGCTCATTCAGGCGGTCAGCATCCTCCTTGCCCCGGCGGGCGCGGGCCCGCAGTAGGGCAGGCGCCAGGGGCTCCAGGGCCGCCAGCGCCAGACCATAGGCCGCCAGGCCCGGCGTGCGGGGCGCGGGCTTCACACCACCTCGGCCGGCGACAGGCGGCAGTGGGCGGCCTCGCCGGTCTCCACCTGCAAGGTGGCGTGGCCGATGCCGAACTGCGCCTGCAGCCCCTCGCAGGCGGCGTGCAGGAAATCGTCCGGCTCGCTGTTGTCAGGGCGGGTGATATGGGCCGTCAGCGCCGTCTCGGTGGTGCTCATGGCCCAGATGTGCAGGTCGTGGACGCCGGTCACCCCGGGCCGCGCGCTCAGCCAGGCGCGGACCGCCTCCACATCTATGCCCCGCGGCGCGGCGTCCAGGGCCAGGTCCACGGAGTCCCGCAACAAGCCCCAGGTGCCGATCAGGATCACTGCGACGATCAGCAGGCTCAGCGCTGGATCCAGCCAGTAGAGGCTGGTGAGCGCGATGACCCCGGCGCCGATCACCACGGCCAGGGAGACGGCCGCATCGGCGGCCATGTGCAGGAAGGCGCCGCGGATGTTCAGATCCCCCTTGGCGCCGCCCATGAACATCAGGGCCGTGGCGGTGTTGATGACCACCCCGATGGCCGCGACAAGCATCACTGGGGCGGCCGCCACCTCGGCGGGATCGGCGATCCTGCGGACCGCCTCGGAGACGATGGCGCCCACCGCCACCAGAAGCAGGATGGCATTGGCCAGAGAGGCCAGGATGGTCGCCTTGCGCAGGCCATAGGTCCGCCGTCCCGAGGGCTGGCGCTTGGCGAGGCTGGCCGCGCCCCAGGCCAGCAGCAGGCTCATCACGTCCGACAGATTGTGTCCGGCGTCGGCCAGCAGGGCCAGCGAGCCGAACCACAGGCCCGCGGCCACCTCGGCGGCGACGAAGCCGGTGTTGAGGATCACCCCGACGGCGAAGGCCCGGCCGAAATCCTTGGGTACATGATGATGGTGACCGCCCAGGCCATGGGCGTGACCATGATCATGGCTGTGGTCGTGGCCGTGATCATGATGGTGATGGTCGTGGGCCATGGCGCTCAGGCCTCCGCCGCCTTGGGGGGCGGAGCGCCGACCAGGGCCTCGGCCTGGCGGGTGGCGGCCGACAGCCTGGCCGACCAGTCTGCGCCCAGGGCGGCGATCTCGGCCTCGCCGGCGTCCGCCGGCACATGCAGCGGGCCCTCCCACACCACCACGCCTTGTCCGAAGGGGGCGGGCAGCATCACCTGATCCCAGGTGTCCAGCCGCAGGGCGGGGTTAGCGGCCATGCCCATCAGGAAGACCGGGGCGGCCGTGCGCTTGGCGATCTGCAGGGCGCCCGAGGCGATTACCTCATTGGGCCCGCGCGGGCCGTCCGGCGTGATGATCAGGGCGCCGCCGCCGCCGACAAAGTTCAGGGCCTCGCGGAAACCGGCTACGGCGGCCCGGGCCTTGGCGGAGTCACCCTTCTTGGCCGAGGACATGCGGATGGCGGGAAAGCCTGCCCGCTCCAGGGCCTGGGCGACAAACTCCCCGTCCGCCGAGGGCGAGATCAGGGCCCTGCTCCCGGCCTTGCGCCACCAGTGGGGCGCCACCGACAGGCACATGGGAATGCGGCCATGCCAGAACAGGGCGACGGCCCCGGACGGCCCCGATAGGACCGGCTCGACGCAGTCGGCGTTCACATGGCGCCAGCGCACCGTGCGCAGGATCAGCTTCAGATAGGCCGCCAGCAGCCAGCCGAGGAAGGTCTGAACGCCCGGACGGCGCAGCAGCCCCTTCACGCGGCGCTCTCCGTCTCCAGGTCCTGGCTCTTGGCCAGGCGGGCATAGAGGCCCTCGGCCCGGACCAGGCTGGCATGGTCGCCGGTCTCCACCACCTGGCCCTTGTCGATCACATAGATGCGGTCGGCGCCGCGCACGGTCGACAGGCGATGGGCGATCAGCATGGTGGTCCGGCCGGCCATCAGGCGGGTGAGCGCCGCCTGCACCTGGGCCTCGCTCTCGGTGTCCAGCGCGCTGGTGGCCTCGTCCAGGAGCAGGATGGGGGCGTCCTTCAGGAAAGCCCGGGCGATGGCGATCCGCTGGCGCTGGCCGCCGGACAGCCGCGCCCCGGCCTCGCCCACCAGGGTGGCGTAGCCCTCGGGCAGGCTTTCGATGAAGTCATGGGCCGCGGCCGCCCGGGCGGCGGCCTCGATCTCGGCCTGGCTGGCCTCGGGTCGCGCATAGGCGATATTGGCCCGGATGGTGTCGTCGAACAGGAAGGGCTCCTGGGTCACCAGCGCGATCTGGTCGCGCAGGGACGCCAGGGCGAGATCACGCACATCGGTGCCGTCCACGCTTACCTGTCCGCCGGTCACGTCATAGAAGCGCGGGATCAGATTCAGGATGGTGCTCTTGCCCCCGCCCGAAGGCCCGACCAGCGCGATGGTCTCGCCGCGGCTGGCGGTGAGGCTCACCCCCGTGAGCGCCGGGGCCCCCGGGCCATAGGCGAAGCTGACATTGTCGAAGGCGATGGCGCCGTCGCTGCGGGTCAGGGGCCGGGGGCTTGCCGGCTCGCGGATCAGCGGCTCCACGTCGAGGGCGGCGAACAGTCGCCTTGCGCCCGCCAGACCCTCGGCGAAGACGGTCTGCAGATTGGCCAGCTGGCGCAGGGACTGGGACGCCATGCCCAGCGCGCCGATGAAGGCCACGAAGGCGCCGACATTCATCGCACCCGTCGCCGCCCGCCAGCCGGCATAGGCCATGACCGCGGCCACGATCAGGGTCATCAGGGTCTCGGTGGCCGGCGCCGCAGCCGCCCGGGCGTTGGCGCCCTTGACCAGATGGGCCTGACGCCTGGCCACCACCTCGGCGACACGGGCCTCCTCGAAGGCCTCGCGGTTCTCGATCTTCACCACGCGGACCCCGTCCAGGCTCTCCATGATGGCGGTGGACAGCGCCGAGGTTTCGGCCATGGCGCCCCGGGCGGCCTTGGTGGTCTTCTTGGAGAACCGCCGCATGATGCCAGTTGCCAGCGGCGCGGCCAGCAGGATGGCGAGCGTCAGGATCGGGTCATTGGACAGCATGACCAGCACCGCGCCGATCACCGTCAGGAAGTGCTGGGTGTAGTTGACGAGCCCTGAGGTCGCCGCCTCGCGGATCAGGCCGGCGTCATAGAGCACCGAGGAGACATAGGCCCCCGAATGCTGCCCCCGCAGCCGCGCGAGGTCGGCCCGCACCAGCTTGCCGAACAGCTGCACCTGCACATCGCCCACCACCCCGTTGCCGATCCGGTTGACCAGGGAGGCCTGGGTCACCTGGGCTGCGCCGCGCAGGATGGCGTAGCCGGCGATGGCCAGCGGAATGGCCCAGATGGCGCCGGGCTTCTGCTCCACCAGCAGATCATTGATCGCCGGCTCCAGGATCTGCACCAGCTTGGCGCTGGAAAAGGCGACGATGACGGCGGCCACGAGCGCGAGGGCGAAGCCCTTCCAGCGCGGCTTCAGATAGACCTGCGCGATACGGCCGATCAGGACGCGGGCGGGCGTCTTGGGCGGCTCCGATGTGGCCGTCGTGCTCATGGCCCTGGCGTCGTCCGTCACGGCCCGCAAGTCAAGGCTACCGCGGGCCTCGAGGCTTCCGTTCAGCGCCCCGACCGCCTAGTTATGCGGCAAATCCCGGAGCGCCCCTTGGCCCAATTCGACCTCAGCACCCCCGAAGGCCGCAAGCGCGCCCGGCGGGACTACATGTGGAACGACCACGCCTTCCTGCGCCTGCGCTTCCAGAACGCCCACTGGATCAGCGAGGAGCTGGTGCGCACCAACCAGCCCTCGCCCGAGCAGCTGGCCGGGTGGAAGGCCCGCGGCATCAAGACCATCATCAACCTGCGCGGCGGCTTCGACGGCAGCTTCTACGTCCTGGAGAAGGAGGCCTGCGAGCAGCTGGGCCTGACCCTGGTGGACTTCACCATCACCTCGCGGGAAGTCCCCAGCCGCGCGCGGGTGCTGGGCGCCCGCGACCTCTTCCAGTCCATCGAGTACCCGGCCCTGATGCACTGCAAGTCCGGCGCGGACCGGGCCGGCATCATGAGCGTCTTCTACATGCACTTCCGTAAGGGCAAGCCGATCGCCGAGGCGCTCGACCAGCTGCACCTGCGCTACCTGCACATGAAGGCCGGCAAGACCGGCGTGCTCGACTATGTCTTCGAGCGTTACCTGGCCGAGGGCGAGCCGGCGGGCCTCTCCTTCGTCGAGTGGGTCGAAAGCCCCGCCTACCAGCCCGACGCCATGAAGGCCGACTTCCGAGCCAAGTGGTGGGGCAACTTCTTCACCGAGCGCCTGCTGAAGCGGGAATAGGGGCGGGGGCGACGCCCTACCGCACCGTTTCCTTCTCCTTGGGCGCCGACACCTTCTGGGGCTTGGCCTGGGCCTTGGGTTTGGGCAGCAGGCGGAACCGCGACTGGCACCAGGCGAAGTCGATGCCGACATCGATCAGCGCGTCAGACCGGCCACAGGGGCAGACGAAATCCATCACCGCCCAGACGCGATAGGTCTCGCCAGCCTGCAGGGGCACGGGGCGTCCCGTGGCGTGATTGGGGGCCGCATTGACGCACAGAACCAGATCGCCAGGGCCGACCGCGTCGCTCATCGCATCCATCCATTTCGTCGGCGCCAGTTTAAGCTCTTCGTTCCCAGGGACAAAGACCCATTGCGGCGCCCTCCCGCCTCCCGGTGGGCGGACCTGCCAACATTGCTGACATCAGCCTGGCAGCAGGAGGCGGCTACTCCAGACCCCTTGAGACGCACGAGGGGGCGCACCAATGGGCGATTTCAGTTTCCAGACTGGCGATTGGCGCGTTCGCCATCGCAAGCTTCTGACACGGCTGGCGGATGCGGCCGATTGGGTCGAATTCTCAGGAACCTGCCGCGCGTTCGAGATTCTCGCCGGCGAAGGCAATGTCGAGGACCAGTTCCTCGACGATCCGTCCGGCGGCTACCGCGCGGCGACCTTTCGCCGAAGGGACCCCCAGACGGGCGAATGGTCGATCTGGTGGCATGACGGCCGTTCAGGTCACCTCGATCCCCCTGTCCGGGGCGGGTTCGAGAATGGCGTTGGGACGTTCTTCGCCGAGGACAGGTTTGAGGGCCGTCCGATCCAGGTAAGGTTCATCTGGTCTGAGATGACCTCGACCCACGCCCGTTGGGACCAGGCGTTTTCCATCGATGGAGGCGCGACCTGGGAGGTGAACTGGATCATGGCCTTCGAGCGCGTGCTCTGACATCCGGGCCCCTTCGCGTCCCTTCGTGTCCCCACGTCCTCCCCCCTCCGCCCCCTCCGCCCCCGCCGCCGGTGACGGTCCTGTGTTCGACAGGTGACAATTGGCGTCGTGACGCTCCCTGATCCCCGTGCAACCATGCCTCCGTCGGCCGTCGCGGCCAGAGGGGCGCGGGCCGGCCAGGGTGTCGGCCGCTTCGCCGATGATCCTGCCCAAAACATAAAAAGCCCGGCGAAATGATCGGGCGCGGGAAGGAAACGAAGATGCGCGTCGCACATGAGGCGACGGGGGAGGGGACGACTCTGATCGGTCCGTCCTTCCCGTCGCGCAATGTCGCCGGTCCCCTGAGCGGGGCGGCCTATCTGGACTCCTTCGTCCCCCTGCTGGTCGATCTCTACGGAGAGGGCTGGTGCGCCGGGGGCAATCTCTCGGTCCTGTTCAAGGCCGTAGCCCAGGCCGGGGAGATGCTCAGCGCCCAGGCCACGCCCGGGCGCGAGCGGGCGAGACTTGAGCTGCGCAGTCCGGCCATGGCCCTGATCTGTCAGGGCACGGGCGCCGACCACGCCGATGCGGGCTCCGAACTCTCCCGCCGGCTGCTGACCCAGGAGGCGGCGCCGCGCAGCGCGATCCGCATCCTGACGGGCCTGAGCGTCGGCGCCGAGGTCCACGACCTGACCCTCAGCCAGCCGGGCGCTGCGTCCGGCGCGGCCCTGTCGCCGTCCGAGGTGGTCGCGCTGGCGGCCGCGGCCTGCGCGCCGGCGCTGGGCGCCGACCTCGCCCGCCAGGGCCAACTGGGTGGGGTGGAGATCCAGTTCCTGCAGGGGCCCCTTCGCCGGGGCGCCGCCTATGTCGGGCGCACCCGCCTGCACGCCATCACCGAGAGCCCGGAGGCCGAGGCCGCCTGGTTCGACGTGCTGATCGCCGATCCGAAGACCGGCAAGGATCAGGCCCGGGTCACCTTCTGGCTGCGCTTCATGAAGGCCGCCTCGCCGCTCTGGGCCTGAGCAGCCCCTCAGCGGCGGCGCAGCTGGACGAAGTACTCCCGGTCGAACAGCCGGTAATAGAGCCAGGCCGGCAGGCGGTCATAATAGGGCTGCACGTCGGCGATGATCTTGGCCTGGGAGGCGTGCACGTCCAGCAGGGCGCGCTTTGTCAGGGCCTCCTCGGCGATGTTCACGGCGATCTGCGGCGGGGGCAGGCCCTCGCCCTCGCCCTTGGGATAGTTGTTGCGGAAGGCGTCCACCAGTCGCAGGGCCAGGCGCACCAGGGCCTTGGGCAGGGTCACCTGATAGAGCAGGCGCGGCCAGGCGCCTTCGCGGGTCGGGTTTTCGAAGAGCTCGCGCACCCAGACGCCGGTCCGCACATGGTCGGGATGGCCGTAGAAGCCGACCTTCTCGTCAAAGCTCACCAGCACCTGCGGCCGATAGCGGCCGATCAGCTCGGCGATGGCCGCCTTGGGTTTTGCAGGATCGATCCGCGACAGGCCGCCATCGGGGAAGTCCAGCACCTCGACCGCGTCGGCGCCCAGCAGGCGTCCGGCGGCCTTGGCCTCCTTGATGCGCACCTTGGCCAGCTCGTCGGGGGTGTAGCCGGTGTCCTGCGCCGCCTCGCCCCGGGTCAGATAGACCAGCACCACCCGGGCCCCGGCCTTGGCCATCTGGCTGAGCGCACCGGCGCAGGTGATCTCGTCGTCGGGATGAGCCCAGATGGCGAGCACCGTCACGCCTTCGCCGATCCCGGGCAGGACATAGGTCTTGGGCACCGACTCGTCGTTCAGCTGACCCCTGGCGAGCAGGAAGCCCCCCACCAGGGCGGTGGGCAGGGCCACGGCGGTCAGCAGACCCCAGGGCAGGCCGCCCTTCCGGGCGCCTCTGTTCGCCTGTCCGTCCCTGGCTCGCACAGCCCTATCCCCCATAGCGCGCCTCCGCCGGACGGGCGCCGTCGTCCCTGGCCATCTGGGTCGCCCAGGCCAGGTCCGCCAGATAGGTATCGGCGACGGACTTGTGAACCGGCGACAGCATCAGGTGCAGGCCCGCCGGCTCGGTCACCGCACTGGTCACCCAGCCGCGGCCATAGAGGTGCTTCAGCACCGCAAACGGATTCACGTCCTCGCGGGTGAAGGCCAGGATGCCCAGTTGCGGATCGCCCAGCAGGCGCCAGCCTTGGGCCTGCGCCCCCTCGCCAATGGCCTGCCGCGCCTCGGTCACCTCGGCATGCTTGGCGCGGTAGCCTTCGACGCCGAGAACATTCATCACCGCCCAGGCCGCGGCGATGGCGCCCCCGGGCCGGGTGCCGGCCAGGGTGGGGGTGACCATCTTGCCCGCCGGCCAGTCGCCCACCTCGAAGATCATGTGCGCCCGCAGATCCTCGCTGCGGAAGAAGACGGTCGACGCCCCCTTGGCGCAGTAGCCGTACTTGTGCAGGTCCGCCGACATCGATGAGACGCCGGGAACCTCGAAGTCGAAGGGCGGGACATCCCCGCCGTTCATGCGGACGAAGGGGGCGATATAGCCGCCGACACAGGCGTCCACATGCAGCCAGACCCCCCGCCGCTCCGCCAGCGCGCCCAGCGCCTCAATGGGATCGATCAGGCCATAGGGAAAACAGGGCGCCGAGCCGACCATCATGATCGTCTGGCTGTCGATCGCCGCCTCCATGGCGACCGGATCGGCCAGCAGGTTCTTCAGCGGCGTGCGCCGCACCTCGATCTCCATCACCGCACAGGCCTTGTCGAAGGCCGGATGGGCCGAGCGGGGCAGGACGAGGTTCAGCGTCCCCGACAGACCCCGGACCTTGCGGGCGTGGTCCCGGGCGGCCTTGACCGCCATCAGGATGGAATCGGTGCCGCCGCTGGTCATGTTGCCGACGCAGGCGCTGTCGCCGTGCAGCAGACCAAGCCCGAAGCCGACCACCTCGGCCTCCATCTGCTTCAGGCTCGGGAAGGCGGCCGGTCCCAGGCCGTTCTCGGAGGCGAACCTGGCGTAGGCCTCCTTCTGCACCTGCTCGATCTCAGGGCCGGCGTTGAAGACATAGACGGCGGCCTTGCCGTCGCGCCACTTCACATCGCCCTGGCCCAACTGGTCCATGCGGGCGGACACCTCGGCCCAGGGCGCGCCTTTTGTCGGCAAGATCGTCATGGGTTCGCCCTCCCCGGGGCTGGTCGGCCGCTTTGCGGCTCTGATCGTTTCAGCCCCTCAAGGTGGCACAACCCAGGGGGTTCGCAAGGGGCTGAGGCTTGACCTCGCCCGCGGCGGAGGCCAAGCCCTTTGGCCTCGACGGGAGGGGGAAACCATGTCGCAAGGTCTCGAGGCGCTGAAGGCGCCCTCCAATCGCCGCGTGCTGGGCGCAAGCCTGGTGGGCACGGCGGTGGAGTTCTACGACTTCTACATCTACGCCACGGCCGCGGCCCTGGTGTTCGGGCCGCTGTTCTTCCCGGCGGCTTCGCCCTCGGCCCAGCTGCTCTCCTCCTACGCCACCTTCGCCATCGCCTTTTTCGCCAGGCCCGTCGGCGCGGCGCTGTTTGGCCACTATGGCGACCGCATCGGCCGCAAATCCACGCTTGTCGCCTCCCTGATGCTGATGGGCGTCTCCACCTTCGCCATCGCCTTCCTGCCCACCTATGCGACGGCGGGCTGGATCGCGCCGGCCCTGCTCTGCCTGCTGCGCTTTGGCCAGGGGCTGGGCCTGGGCGGCGAATGGGGCGGAGCGGCCCTGCTGGCTGTGGAGAACGCGCCGCCCGGCTGGAAGGCGCGCTTTGGCATGTTCCCGCAGCTCGGCGCGCCGGTCGGCTTCATCGCCGCCAACGGCCTGTTCCTCATTCTTGGCCTGCTGCTGACGCCAGAACAGTTCATCGCCTGGGGCTGGCGGATCCCCTTCCTGCTCAGCGCCGTGCTGGTGGGCGTCGGTCTCTGGGTGCGCCTGAAGCTCACCGAGACCCCGGCCTTCTCCAAGGCCCTGGAAGAGGCGCCGCCGCCCAAGACGCCCCTGTTCGAGCTCCTGGCCCGCCACCCGCTGGAGACGCTCGGCGGCACGTTTGCCGTGGTGGCCTGCTTCGCCACCTACTACCTCTCGACCTCGTTCGCCCTGGGCTACGGCGTCACCACGCTCGGCTATTCGCGAGAAGCCTTCCTGGCCATCCAGCTGGGCGCGATCCTGTTCATGGCCGTGGGCATCATCATCGCCGGCTACTGGTCCGACGCCACCACGCCGCGGGGCGTGCTCATGTGGGGCTGCGGCATGGTGATCGTCGCAGGGCTCCTGCTGGCGCCCATGCTGGGCTCAGGCTCGCTGCTGCTGGTGTTCGGCTTCCTGTCGCTCAGCCTGTTCTGCATGGGCTTCGTCTATGGGCCGCTCGGCGCCTTCCTGCCGGGCCTGTTCCCCGCCCGGGTCCGCTACACCGGCGCCTCGGTGGCCTTCAATGTGGGCGGCATCCTGGGCGGCGGCCTCGCCCCCCTGGTCGCCCAGCTCCTGGCCGACCGCGGCGGCCTCGTCCCCGTCGGCTTCTATCTCGGCGCCGCAGCCCTGGTCAGCCTGGTGGCGCTGGCGCCCCTGCGGCGGACCGTGGAGGACTAGACGCTTACCGCAAGGCGCCGAAGTTACGGAACCGCTGTTTCTTGGTCGCAGACAATCTTTCCTATGCGAGGTCGTTCCCGCTAAGGCCCATGCAAAGCATCAAGCTGGCCACGCGGGGGCGACACAGACAGAGTTGGTTTTCTGGCGATGGAACGTATGTCCGCCCCCGTCGGGGATTACGGGCGAGCGTAGCGCGGTGTTGTCGCGGCACATTGGAATCGGATACCGCGCTCGCCGCTGCGCTCGGTGATTACGCTGAGCGGATCCCTCTCTCGGAGACCTGCTGTGCGACGCGCTATCCAACTTTTGGCTGCCTGGCTTGGGTGGTTGTGTCTGGTCGCCCCTGCGATGGCCCAATCTCAAAGTGCTGCGCCGTCTCCGACAATGGCGTTCGAGAACGGTCGCTGGTTTGATGGCGAGCGTTTTACGCTAGACAAATTTTACGTGGTCGATGGTCGCATGACCAGGAACAAACCAGAGCATGTGGGCGCCACGTTTGATCTGCAGGGGCGGTACGTACTGCCCGGTCTGATTGATGCTCACAATCACAACTTCCAGAATGGCCCGTTCGCAGCATTCTCGAACCAAAGGACTTTGAAGGCCGGCGTCTATCACTCCGTGCAAATGTGCTCACGTCCGGACCAGACTATGGCCTTCGCCGGTTTCTTGCAGAACCCCGGCAATGTGGAAGTTCTCTTCACCGACGCCTGTTTCTCGGGATCGGACGGGCATCCGCTTGGCATTGCCTTGGCGTCTTCGGTGCAGATGGGAGAGGAGATCTCTGTCGAAGAGGTCCAACAGACCTACGATCCGGTCGACACGGTGGAAGAGCTCGATGCCTTGTGGCCGGCGCTTCTTGAGCGCACCCCGCGTTTGATCAAGGTCATTCTGATCAACTCCGAACGGCGGGCGTTCGAATTGCAGGATCAGTCGACGTTCGGGTACAGAGGCTTGGACCCTGCGGTCGCCCGTGAAATCGTCCGTCGCGCGCACCACGCGGGTGCCCGTGTCGCGGCCCACGTGGACAGCGCAGCAGATTTCGCCCTGGCGGTGGACATCGGTGCCGACATTATCGCTCATCTGCCGGGCTACCGCATCGCCGAAAATATGACAGCAGAGGATTACCGCATTTCTGACGCAGCCCTCAAAGCAGCAGCTGACCGCAAAACGATCGTCATCACCACTGCTGGGGCAGCCCGTCATGCCACACAGCGGCGTCCGGAGCGTGCCGAGGCGCTGAAGGCGATGCAGATTGAAAACCTTACCCGCCTTATCGCCGCTGGTGTCCCGCTCGCCATGGGGAGCGATGAGGTGATGGGCTCCGTCGTGGACGAGATCGTCTACGTGGATGCGCTGGGCGTCATGCCTCGCGAGCAGCTTTTGCAGTTGTCTACTGCCGGGACTGCGCGTGCCATGTTCCCAGATCGGATAATGGGCAAGTTTGTTGAAGGTGCGGAGGCGACGTTCAACGTTTACTCGGTCAACCCGCTCGAAGACCTAAATGCGCTCCGATCCATCTATTTTGGGGTTCAGTCCGGTACGGTGCTAGCGAGCAGGTGAAACGACCAGGATATCGCACGACGGTAGGGGCGCTCGGCTGAAGCGGGAAGTGAACCAGAAGGCTTTGGCCCGCCCAAACATTGGAGTCGGCAAGGACAGGCAATCCCTCTTAGGAACGATTCGTGACATAGCGTGAAATCTCTAAGTGTCTGGCAACCACCCTTCTCTGCCGCTCAGAGTCTCGGCTACCGGAGCGTGAGTGAGACTGCACGATCGGCCGCTTCCGAGCAGGGAAGGGGCCAAGGGGCTCAATTCTATACACGTGGGATGACGGGTGGCGGGTCGCCCTCACAAGCTTCTGGCTATCAGCCACGAATGACCACAGGCGCTGAGAGGCGCGAGGAGAAGGCGACCTCCGACAGGTGAGTTTGCAAACTATACAGTCACACTACCGGAAGGCGTCGACCACCTGGGCGATCCAGGCTTTGACGTTGTCCTTCTTGTCCAGGGGCGTCTTGCCGTGGCGGACGACGATGAGGTCGAGGTCGGGGACGAGCACCGTGTACTGGCCCTCATAGCCGTTGGCGCTGAATGAGCCGGGACCGGCGATGTTCAGCCACCAGTGGGCGCCATAGTCGCCTTCGCGCACCGCCGGTTGCGGGGTCGGCGTGCGGGCGTAGTCGATCCAGTGGGTCGGCAGCAGCTGGCGGTCCTCCCACCGGCCGCCGCGCAGATAGAGCAGGCCAAAGCGCGCAAAGTCCCGCGCCGTCGCAAAGCAGAAGGACGAGCCGATGAAGGTCCCCGCCGCGTCGAACTTGGGGACCGGGCTGGTCATGCCCAGCGGCTCGAATAGACGCTCCCGCATGAAGGCCTCGAACCCTGCCCCATCGACGCCCAGCGCCCGGGCGGCGCAGCGGGCGACGATGTTGGTCGTGCCGCTGGCATAGGACCAGGCGGTCCCCGGCGGATGGGCGAGCGGTCGGCTGGCCGCATAGTGGGCCACATCGGCCTTGCCGGAGCCGAACAGCATCTCGATCACATCGGAGACGTGGCCCGGCACATAGTCCTCCACGAAGGACAGGCCGCTCGACATGCGCAGGAGCTGGTCGAGGGTGATCTCGGCGCGGGGATCATCCGGCGTTTCGCGCCATTCAGGGACGTTGGCCGGGGCGTGGATGTCGAGCTTCCCCTCGGCGACCAGCAGCCCCACCAGGGCCTGGGTGATGCTCTTGGCCTTGGACCAGGAGGGGTAGGTGGCCTCAGGCCCGAAGCCCTCGCCATAGCGCTCCAGGACGATCCGCCCGCCCTGAACGATCAGCGCCGCATGGGTCTCGCCCAACAGCTCGGTGTCGGGGGCGGCGAAGGCCGTGGCCATCAAGGCCTCCAGCACCGCGCCGTCGGCGTGTTCGGGCTGACCTTGCGGCCATTGCGCCGTGGGCCAGGGGGTGTGGGCGGGCTGGGTCGGCAGGATGGGCAGGCTCATGGGCGCAGGTGAGCGCGCCCCGCCGTCGATGTCAAAGGCGCCCCTTAGGTCAACTTGCCGGTCACAGCCCCTGTCGCCCCCGCCCGGTTGGAGTCAGGATGGGGTCATGGAAACCCCCGACACACGCTCCGCCGCCCATCCCCTGGACCTCGGCGGCGAGGCCGGCGACGACGCCCGCGAGGTCCGCCGCCAGGCCGACCTGCTGGCCCAGCTGCTGCGCGAGGCCATCGCCTATCTGGACGGCGAGGCCGCCGCCGCCGGTGTCGATGCGGCAAGGGCGGCAGAGGGCCTGCGGCCCTATGAGGCGCTGTCGGCCGACGAGGCGGAGTTCCTGGCCAGAGCCTTCGCCTGCCATGCGCTGCTGGAGAATATGGCCGAGGAGGTGACGGGGCGGCGTCGTCAGGCCGAGGGCCGTTCGGCCGGCGCCAGTCGGGCCGTCACCCTGCGCGGCGCCGTCGAAGGCCTGGCCAAGGCCGGCCGCAGCGAGCGCGAGATCGCCGAGGCCCTCGCCCGACTGCGGGTGGCGCCGGTCTTCACCGCCCATCCCACCGAGGTCCGCCGCCGGGCCCTGGTGGACCGGGAAGGGGAGATCACCCGGCTCATGGCACTGCGGCGCCACCGGCTGCCGCCGGCCCTGGAGGCCGAGGCCCGCGAGGCCCTATT
Source organism: Caulobacteraceae bacterium (assembly GCA_027489335.1). Lineage (GTDB taxonomy): Bacteria > Pseudomonadota > Alphaproteobacteria > Caulobacterales > Caulobacteraceae > Phenylobacterium. The sequence continues at coordinate 287,385 of JAIXZX010000005.1, forward strand.
CCGCGAGGTGGCCCTGCTCTGGCGCACGCGGCTGAACCGGCCCGAAAAGATCGCCGTGGCCGATGAGATCCGCAATGTGCTCTCGGTGGTGCGCCAGTCGGTGCTGCCGGCCGTGGCCGCCCTCTATGCCGACTGGCAGGGCCTGCTCACCGACGCCGAGACCCCGCCGGTGCTGAGTCTCGGCTCCTGGCTCGGCGGCGACCGGGACGGCCATCCCGGGGTGGATGCGGCGGCCCTGCGCACGGCGCTGGAGGCCCAGGCCCGGCTGATCTGCGACTTCTACGCCGGCGAACTGCGGGCCCTGTGGCGGGACCTGGCCATCTCGTCCGGCTTCGCCGAGGTCTCGGCCGAGATCCGCGAGTTGGGCGCGGCCATGCCCGATCCCTCCCCCCACCGGCGGGACGAGCCCTATCGCCTGGCGCTCGAGGCCATCTTCGACCGGCTGAGCGCGGTGTCCCAGAAGCTCACCGGCCAGCCGGTGGCGTTTGCGCTGACCCCGTCGCAGGCCCAGCCCTATGACGATCCCGAGGCCTTCATCGCCGACCTGCGCGCCGTGGCCCAGTCCATCGAGGCCCACGGGGGCGAGCGCATGGTCGGGCCGCGGCTGAAGCGGCTGATCCTGGCGGTGCAGGCCTTCGGCTTCCACCTGCTGACCATCGACCTGCGCCAGAACGCCGACGTCCATGCCCGCGTCGTGGCCGAGCTGCTGGCCCGGGCCGGCGCGGTGGCCGACTATGAGGCCCTGGATGAGGCCGCCCGGGTCGAGGTGCTGCTGGCCGAACTCGCCCATGAGCGGCCCCTGCGCTCGCCCTATCTCGACTATTCGGCCGAGACGGCGAAGGAGCTGGCCATCCTGGATGCGGCGGCCCGGGCGTTGGACCTCTATGGGCCCAAGGCGCTCGGCGCCTATGTGATCTCCAAGGCTGCGGCGGTGTCGGACATCCTGGCCCTGCTGGTGCTGATGAAGCAGGCGGGGCTGGCCAGGGGCTGGCCGCGCCCCGAGACGCGGATGCGGCTGAGCCCGCTGTTTGAGACCATCACCGACCTGGAGCGGGCGCCCGACATCCTGTGGGAATGGCTCGACCTGCCGCTGACCCGGGCCATCATCGGCCAGGCGGGCTACCAGGAAGTGATGCTCGGCTATTCGGACTCCAACAAGGACGGCGGCTATATCGCCTCGCGGCTGCATGTGGCCCAGGCGGCCAGCGCGCTCTCGTCCGCCTGCCTGGAGAACGGCGTGGCCCTGCAGATCTTCCACGGCCGGGGCGGCTCCATCGGCCGGGGCGGCGGGCCGGCGGCGGCCTCGGTCATGGCCCAGCCCTTCGAGGTGATCCCCAGCCGCATGCGCTGGACCGAGCAGGGCGAGATGATCTCCCGCCGCTACGGCGACGAAGAGTCCGCCCGCCGACGCATGGACGAGCTGGTCGGCGCCGTGCTCGCCGCCGGCGCCCGCCAGCAGATCGCCCCCAGCGAAGCCCACGCCGACCGCCTGGCCCGCCTGCGCAAGGGGGCGTTCGGCGCCTACCGGGAGCTGGTCTATGAGAATGCGGCGTTTGAGGATTTCTTCTGGTCGGCGACGCCGATCGGGGAGATTGCGGAGCTGAACATTGGCAGCCGGCCGGCTTCACGGACGAAAAGCCGGAAGATTGAAGATCTTAGGGCCATACCGTGGGTGTTCAGCTGGACCCAGTCGCGGTTCATGTTGCCCGGCTGGTTCGGCTTTGCCGGGGGGGTGAAGCGGGCGGGACTCACCCGCTCAGAACTGGCCGAAATGGCGCATTTCGGGCGCATTTTCCCCGCTTTATTGGCCGATATGGAGCTGGCTTTGGCCCAGGCGGACATGGAGCTGGCGGGCGCCTATGCCGAGCTTTCTCCCGATCGCGACGCCGCCCGGGCGATCATGGACGTCATCCGCGCCGACTATGAGCAGGCCTGCGAGCTGGCGGTGTCGATCCGCAGGGGGACGCGGCTGCTGGACGACCGCCCGGCGCTGGCCGAGTGGGTGCAGGTGGCGTCTGACTCCATCGCGCCGCTCAACCGGCTGCAGCTGGAGCTGTTGGCGCGGCGGCGCCGCGGGGACGACGATCCGCGACTAAAACGGGCGGTGGAGTTCACTGTAGCAGGCATTTCCGCCGGACTTCGCGGCACGGGCTGAGCCGACCCTGGCCAGGGCGGGGCCAGCCCCTATGGTCCCGCCTCTTACGCATCGCAAAGTCTTGAGAGCTTCCATGAGCGCCGGCGTCTTCGACCTCTTCAAGCTGGGCGTCGGGCCATCCAGCTCCCACACCATGGGACCGATGACGGCGGCCGCCCGGTTCCTCAGCGCGCTGGCCGAGCAGGGGGCGCTGGGCAGCGTCGCACGGGTGGAGACCACGCTCTATGCGTCCCTGGCCATGACGGGCCGCGGCCACGCCACCGACCGGGCGGTGATCTTGGGGCTCGCGGGGTTCGAGCCCGCCACCATCGACCCGGACGAAGCCGAGGCGCAGTTGGCCAGGATCGCCGAGGCGGGCCGGATGACACTCGGGGCCGCGGGTCCGGAGATCGCCTATTCGGCGGCCGACGACATCCTTTGGGAGGGGCGCACGCGGCTGCCGCAGCATCCCAACGCCCTGCGGTTCCGGGCCCTGGACGGGGGCGGGCGGGTGCTCGCCGAAGGGCTCTACTTCTCCATCGGCGGCGGCTTTGTGGTGGACGAGGCGCAGTTTGACGCCCCGCCCGCGCCGTCGGGCCCGGCCATACCTTTCGACTTCACGAGCGCCGATGAGCTGCTGGTCATGGCCGACCGGGAAGGGGTGAGCATCGCCGAGCTCATGTGGCGCAACGAGATCGCCCGGCGGAGCCCTGAAGAGGTGAACGCCGGCCTCGACGCGATCTTTGAAGCCATGGAGGCCTGTATCGAGCGGGGCCTGCGCCAGGACGGCTGCCTGCCCGGCGGGCTGAAGGTTCGCCGCCGGGCCCGCCAGCACTTCAATGAGCTGACCCGGCGCATGGAGCGCAATATCAGCGACCCCCTGGCCGCGCTCGACTGGGTGAACCTCTGGGCGCTCTCGGTGAACGAGGAGAACGCCTCGGGCGGCAAGGTGGTCACCGCGCCGACCAATGGGGCCGCAGGGCTCTTGCCCGCCGTGCTGCGCTTCTATGACCGCTTCCACCGGGGCGGGGCAGAGGGGCGCCGCACCTTCCTGCTGACGGCCGCGGCCATCGGGGCGCTCTACAAGCGTAACGCCTCGATCTCAGGCGCCGAGGTCGGCTGTCAGGGGGAGGTGGGCGTGGCCTGCTCCATGGCCGCGGCGGGCCTTACTGCGGCGCTGGGGGGGACAAACGCTCAGATCGAGAATGCCGCCGAGATCGCCATGGAGCACAATCTGGGGCTCACCTGCGATCCCATCGGGGGGCTGGTTCAGGTGCCCTGCATCGAGCGCAACGCCATGGGGGCGGTGAAGGCCATCGACGCCTCGCGCCTGGCGCTCTTGGGCGACGGCCAGCACTCGGTCAGCCTGGACAAGGTCATCGCCACCATGAAGCGGACCGGCGAGGACATGAACGAGATCTACAAGGAGACCTCGCTGGGGGGCCTCGCCGTCAATGTGGTGGAGTGCTGAGGCGTTAGCCGCCTTCAGGCGGCGGCCAGCTCCGGGGCCGGCAGGATGCCGCTCATGTCGATGAGGGTGATGATGCCCTCCTCGGTGGTGATCATGCCGCGCGCCAGACCCTTGGAGGAGGCCGCCCCGATCACCGGGGCCGGCTGAATCTCGCCTTCGCCCACATTGATGATGTCACTGACGGCGTCCACCAGCAGGCCGACCGTGCGGCCCACCAGATCGACGACGATGACGACGGAGGAAGAGCGGGCCTCGCTGGCCGGCAGGCCAAGCCGGGCGGCCAGGTTCAGCACCGGCAGCACCGCCCCGCGCAGGTTGATGACGCCCAGCACATAGTCCGGGGCGTTGGGCAGCGGGGTGGAGTTGGTCCAGCCGCGGATTTCCCGGACCAGCTGGATGTCGATGGCGAACCGCTGCTCGCCGATGACGACGGTGATCAGTTCGGCGCTGGTGGCGAGGGCCTGTCCGGTCATGCTCAGAACGCCTCCAGCGTTCGTCTTTGGCCGCTTGCGGCCGGCTTCAGATGGGCTGTGCGGAATCCACGCCCGTGATCGCACTTTGACCGAGGATGGATGAGGCCAGGTTAACGAGACCTCTCCGGCCAAGCTTTTTGCTGCGACCTTTTGTCGGGGCGTGGGTTGGGGCCTCTCTCTCTCGCCGTCATGGTCGGGCTTGACCCGACCATCCATGAACGCAGGCGCTGGGGGCGGTGTGCATGGACCCTCGGGTCAAGCCCGAGGGTGACGGAGAGTGGGTTGGGGCGCTGTGCGTCCTTCGAGGCTCGCTGGCGCTCGCACCTCAGGATGAGGGGCGTGGGTTGGGGGCTCTTCCTCCCCGCGCCGTCATGGTCGGGCTTGACCCGACCATCCATGAACACGGGACTGGGGGCGGTGTGCATGGACCCCCGGGTCAAGCCCGGGGGTGACGGGGGTGGGGGGAGCGGCGCCCTTAAGCCGCCTGGCGGGCTTCTACGGGGGCCAGGCGGATCAGGTAGTCGAAGGCTGAGAGGGCGGCCTTGGAGCCGTCGCCCATGGAGATGACGATCTGCTTGTAGGGCGTCGTCGTCGCATCGCCGGCGGCGAAGACGCCGGCCACGGAGGTCTGGCCCTTGGCGTCGACCTCGATCTCGCCGCGGGGGGAGAGCGCCACGCCGCCCTCGGCCAGCCACTCGGTGTTGGGCACCAGGCCGATCTGGACGAAGATGCCTTCCAGCTCGACGGTGTGGCCCTCGCCCGTGCCGCGGTCGTTATAGGTCAGGCCCGTGACCTTGGACCCGTCCCCCAGCACTTCGGTGGTCAGCGCCGAGGTGATGACGGTGACGTTGTTCAGGCTCTTCAGCTTGCGCTGCAGCACCTCGTCGGCGCGGAGCTTGCCGTCATATTCGATCAGGGTGACGTGGGCGACGATGCCGGCCAGGTCGATGGCGGCCTCGACGCCGGAATTGCCGCCGCCGATCACGGCCACGCGCTTGCCCTTATAGAGGGGGCCGTCGCAGTGGGGGCAGTAGGCCACGCCCTTGTTGCGATAGGTGTCTTCGCCGGGCACGTTCATCTGCCGCCAGCGGGCGCCGGGCGCCAGGATGACGGTGCGGGATTTCAGCGAGGCGCCGTTCTCCAGCACGATCTCCACCAGGCCGCCGGTCTCGGACGCCGGGATCAGCTTGGTCGCCTTCTGCAGGTTCATGATGTCGACCTCATAGTCGCGCACATGGCGCTCCAGGTCGGCGGCGAGCTTGGGGCCCTCGGTGTGCGGGGTGCCGGTGAGGTTTTCGATGGCCATGGTGTCGAGCACCTGACCGCCGAAGCGTTCGGCCGCGATGCCGGTGCGGATGCCCTTGCGCGCCGCATAGATGGCCGCGGCCGCGCCGGCCGGACCGCCGCCGATGACCAGAACCTCGAAGGGCTCCTTGGCCTTGATCTTCGCAGCGTCGCGAGCGGCGGCCCCGGTGTCGAGCTTGGCCAGCACCTGTTCCAGGGTCATGCGGCCCTGACCGAATTCGGCGCCGTTCAGCATGATGGTCGGCACGGCCATGATCTGGCGGGCGGCGACTTCGTCCTGGAAGAGCGCGCCGTCGATGGCGGTGTGGCGGATGCGGGGGTTCAGCGCCGCCATGGTGTTCAGCGCCTGCACCACGTCGGGGCAGTTCTGGCACGACAGGGAGAAATAGGTTTCGAACACGAAGTCGCCTTCCAGCGCCTTCACCTGTTCGATGGCCTCGGCGTCCACCTTGGGCGGATGGCCGCCGACGTGCAGCAGGGCCAGCACCAGCGAGGTGAACTCGTGGCCCATGGGCAGGCCGGCGAAGGTCACGGCCACGTCGGTTCCGGCCCGGCGGATCTCGAAGGAGGGCTTGCGCGCGTCATCCCCGTCGGTGCGCAGGGTCACCTTGCCGGCCGAGACCGAGACGATGTCCTCGAGCAGCTCGCCCATCTCGGCGGCCTTGGGGCCATCGCCCAGCGAGGCGACCAGCTCCACCGGCTGGGTCACGTTCTGCAGATAGCCCTGCAGCTGGCTCTTCAGCGTAGCGTCCAACATGGCTCGGGTCCGGTTTTCGTGGGCGGGGCGGCGCGCAAGATCGCTCGCGCGGGGCGCGCCCCATGAGCGGGGGAGAATGGCGGCAGGAGGTCAGGCGTTCCCGCCGCCGGCCAGGATGCGTCCAGGCGGCGACGGGAGGCTTGAAGAGTCGGTCTTAGATCTTGCCGACGAGGTCGAGGGAGGGCGACAGGGTCTTTTCGCCTTCTTCCCACTTGGCCGGGCAGACTTCGCCCGGATGGGCGGCCACGTACTGGGCCGCGCGGATCTTGCGCAGCAGCTCCATGGCGTTGCGGCCGATTCCCTCGGCGGTGACTTCCATGAACTGGATCACGCCTTCCGGGTCGATCAGGAAGGTGCCGCGGTCAGCCAGGCCCTGGCCGGCGCGCATCATGCCGAAGTTGTTGGTGACCACGCCCGAGGGGTCGCCGATCATGGTGTACTGGATCTTGCCGATGGCCGGCGAGGAGTCGTGCCAAGCCTTGTGCGAGAAGTGGGTGTCGGTCGAGACCGAATAGATCTCCACGCCGAGCTTCTGGAACTGGGCGTAGTTGTCGGCCAGGTCCTCCAGCTCCGTCGGGCAGACGAAGGTGAAGTCGGCCGGGTAGAAGAACACCACCGACCACTTGCCCTTCAGGTCGGCGTCGCTGACCTCGACGAACTTGCCGCCCTTATAGGCCTGGGCGGTGAAGGGAAGAATGGACGTGTTGACGGAAGCCATGCGCGATCTCTCCGGGCGTTGGGTGGGTGGATAGGGGGAGGAAACACCGCCTTCCTACCACCCCATGCTGCATCGCAGAAATCGATTTTATCTGGCCCGGCGATAGAGGGGGTCGATGGGCTACCCTGTTGAGGCGCTCGGATCTATCAGGCGCATGCGATAGTTCCCGCGGGTGAGGCCCGCCTTTGCAATGAGCGTCCGAAGCTCCGCTGCCATCGCGTTCATAGACGTTTCTGAGTGATTTCGGACTTCAATTACACGCCAGTCTTCGTCATCCGCTTCTGGAAGAACGTTCGAAATCAGGGTGGGTCGCTCGTCTATAGCCAACTCTAGATCATCGACCTGATCGTCAGTGAGGTTCTTAACTTTTAACTCAATCAAGAAGCGCGGTTCCGGTCGAGTTCTAAATCTAACCCTTGGCGTGGGGTTTTCTATTTTTGATAACCGATCTTCGATTGACCCAAGAGACCGAATTATAATCTCTTCTGCAGTCGTCTCTCTCGTGGTGGGCGATAGAACATCTACAATTACATTACTGAGAAAAGGCACATATGTGGATTCTTCGAATGCCATAATCTTATTCTTCAGAGAGACAATAAGATCTGCAAAAAACTTCTCCATCCCCAGAATATTAAGATTATTTGGATAAAAAATTATGTTAAAGTCATGAATATCGAACGGTATTTCGCTTCCAGTGCAACACACTATAATTGTAGGCTTCTTTGATGATATTCGAAGTCCAAGCTCGAACATTACATTTGGATTTAAGTCGCTTATATCAGCAACAACAATTGGTTTATTGAATATATTTCCAACGACTCGCTCGGATATCCTATCGGTTGCCTCATTCGTCCAGACATTTACAGGAATAAATCCAGCGGCAGAAATTCCCCGATGAAGTAATTTTTGAACATCTCTCCAGTGAGATTCGTCATAATTCTTCGTAGAAGAAATGGGCATTATGAGCCCACACTCCTTCGCAGTCCCTCCGGGTGCAGAGGTCCTAGCATCTCCGGCCGCTTGAATCGTTTCGGCTTCTTTTTTTATGGTCATATTTAGTCTCCCGAAATATAGAGAAATCTTAGGGATTAATACATCGGCGTCAACAATCGCGATGCTTCCGCGTAAATCCTGCGGAGCGACCCGTTGTGCTTTAGGGCCGAGAAGCGCTGTCGCATGGCTGAATGGGCGAAGCTCGCTTAGCTGTGCTCGCTTCAATCCCTATGCCGCTGAGGTAGAAGGACGTTCACCGTGTCGCCTGCATTCGCAGCCCGCCGCTCCCCCCGCCCAATCTCCTTCAGCAGATCGTGCACATAGAGCCCGAAGTCGACCTGGATGGTGTGGCGCTGGCTCTTGTAGAAGTGGCCCATGTGCAGGGCCTCGTCCTTGGCGATGATGGCCTCCATCTCGGGCGCGCTCGGCGGGACGTAGCGGCCGGTGAGGCAGGCCGCCGCCAGCTTGGCCTGCTGCTCGGCGAAGTTGACCAGGGTCGGCAGGGGCTGGGCCAGGCCCATGAAGAAGAGGTTTGGCACGCCGGGCTTCATCATCCGCTTGAAGAGGGGGAAGCGGTTTTCGCCGTCGGGGCGCAGGGCCGCGTCCTCGAAGAACGGGAAGCTGATCTGATAGCCGGTGGCGTAGATGATGGCGTCCACCGCCTCCACGCTGCCGTCCTCGAAGCGGACCTGATGGCCCATCAGCTCGGCGATATTGGGCTTGAACTTGATGTCGCCGCAGCCGGCCCGGGTGAGGAACTCGCCGGAGACCGACGGGTGGGCGGTCAGGGGCTCGTGGTCGGGCGCCGGCAGGCCGTAGTCCTCCATATTGCCCACCACCTTGCGGATGCGCTTGGCGGCCAGGCGCAGGCCCAGCTTTCGCGGCATCCAGTGGGGCATGGCGGCTTTGTCGGCGACCTTGCCGTTGATGTATTTGGGCAGCACCCAGACGCCCCGGCGGGCGGCCACCCACAGGGTCTTTGCGATCGGCTTCTGGGACAGCTCCGAGGCGATATCCATGGCCGAATTGCCCATGCCGACCACCACCACATTCTTGCCGCGCAGGTCGATGGGATCGAACGGGCTGCGATAGGCGTGGGCGTGGAAGGCCGTGCCTGAGAACGCGCCGGGATAGTCGGGGGTTCGCGGGTCCCAGTGGTGGCCGTTGGCGACGAAGAGGACGTCGTAGGTCCTGGTCTCTCCGGTCGAGAGCGTGATGGCCCAGCGGCCGTCGTCCGTGCGCACCGCCTTGGTGACGGCGGTGTTGAAGGTGATGTGCGGGCGAAGTCCGAAGTGGTCCACATAGTCGCGGAAATACTTCAGCAGCTGGCTGTGGTGGGGGAAGTCTGGCCAGTCGGCGGGCACGGGATAGTCCTCGAAGGCCAGGCGCCATTTCGAGGTGTCGATGTGCAGGCTCTCGTAGCAGGCCGACATGCCGTTGGGATTGTTGAAGTACCAGTTGCCGCCCACGTCGTCGGACATCTCGAAGACGTCGAAGGGTATGTTCTCATCCTTCAGCCGCTTGGCCGTGGTGAAACCCGAGGGGCCAGCCCCGATGATGCAGGCGGTGGGGGGCGTGGTCATGGCTCTGTTCCTCCCGCGCCGATGTGGCCTCGGCTGTGGTGGGGAGAGGATGGCGGGGTTTCCCCTAGGGTCGGCAACCGGGGGGCGGTGCGAGGAAGAGGGGACACGAAGGACGCTAATGATCGCAAAGGACACAAGGGCGGCTTCCACCCCACCCCCGTCGCCCTCGGACTTGATCCGAGGGCCCATGAACACCGCGGCCGGCCTCTGTGTGCATGGATGCTCGGGTCAAGCCCGAGCATGACGGGGGGAGGGGGCTATCGCCGGGCCTCCAGGAGGTCGGACCAGCGCCAGGTCGCTTCGCCGAGCGCCAGGCGCGGGGCGGTGGGGCCGTCGGCGAGGCTGAGGACCACCAGGCCCCGGACGGGATCGCGGCGGCAGGCTTCCGGCGCGAAGGCCACCTCCACGGCGATGGCCTGGCGCACGCCCGCCAGCCCCTTGCCCGCCTGGCCGGGCGTCTGGACCCAGTCCCCGTCCCACAGATGCAGGGCGCGGCCCCGGGCGCCGGCCGCAGCGCTGGCCTCGGCCACCGTGGCGCGGATCTTGGGGTCTTTGCGGAGCGCGGTCTGCAGCCGGGCGATCATGCTGCAGGACGCCCCGCCGCCGCCGGCCCCGTCGCCGGTTCCCGCGCTTGAGCTTCCCGTTCCGTTCAGACCTCCGCCGGGGCCCTGTCCCACCGTGGTCGCGCCTGCGGTCTCGGCGGCCGTGAGCAGGGCGTAGGTGGGAGCCTTGGGCGCGGGCGGGACGGGCAGGGGCGGGATCTCCGGCGGGCGCGGCGCGGGCCTCGCCTGACGCGGCGGCGGGGCGGGCGGGGCGAGCTTCGGCGCAGGGGCCGGCGGCGTCGCCGCAGCCGGCGGGCTCGTGTCGTTCTCCGCCGGGCCGTCCGGCGCCTCGGCGGGCTCCGGCTCCGGCAGGGGTTCGGGCTCCGGCAGGGGTTCGGGCTCCGGCGGGGTCGGCGGGACCAGGGCCACCAGGATGGGGCGCGGCTCTGGAGTCGTCTCGGCCGGGCGGGCCAGCGCCAGAGCGCCCAGGATCAGGCCGTGCAGCACCAGACTCGCCAGTCCTGCGGCCCCGCGCGCCGTCCTGTTGCGCCGCTCTGACATGAACCTCTCGCCGCCGTGATCGGGGCCCAAGGGACCCACGCCGATGCGTCGAGAAGGTGGCGCCGGGCGGGCCTCCCTATGGTCAAGGCGCCATGTTGAGGCCACGAACGCGCCTTCACGGGGCCGTGATGGGGAAAGCCAATGGCGGCTTCACGGCAGATGGGGATGGGATCTGCGTTGCAGAAAGGCGTCTGGAATGACGAGATCTAAACTTCGGTCGGCTGCGACCGTCAGCGTTCTGGTGATGGCGGGCCTCGTGGCCAGCGGCTGCGCCACCAAGGGCTTTGTCCGCGACGAGGTCGCCGTGGTCGATGGCCGGGTGACAGAGGTTCAGGGCACCGCCGGCGAAGCCCTGGCCCGGGCCAATGCGGCCCACAAGCTGGCCGAGGGCAAGTTCCTCTATGAGGTGGTGCTGTCCGACGACTCGGTGAAATTCCCATCCGACCGCCACGCCCTGTCGCCGGAAGCCGAGGCGCGGCTGGCCGAGCTGGTCCAGCGGCTGACGTCTGAGAACCGCAACGTCTATCTGGAAATCCAGGGCCACACCGATTCGACCGGCCCGTCGGGCTATAACGACCAGCTGGGCGAGGCCCGGGCCGAGGCGGTGCGCAAGTATCTGAGCCAGCAGGGCATCGCGCTGAACCGCATGGCCACCATCTCCTATGGCGAGGAGTCGCCGGTGGCGCCCAATGAGACCGCCGAGGGCCGGTCCCAGAACCGCCGGGTGGCGATCATCGTCCTGACCTGATCCTCGCGCTCCCGAACAAGCGGGCGCCTGCTCCGTTGGACAGGCGCCCGCGCCCGGCGTTAAGCTTCACCTTTGAAGACGGCGAAAAGCCGCTGGGATTGTGGGAGCGAGACGATGGATGCCAATGGCGGATTGCCCGGCGTGCGGCGCGTGGGGTTTGCGGACCCCTTTGTCTGGCTGGGCCAGGGATTTTCCGACCTTCTGCGGGCGCCGGTCCCCCTGATCGGCTACGGCATGATGATCGCGGGCCTGAGCTCTGGTCTGCTCTATGGGCTCTATGCGTCGGACGCGGCCTTCTGGGCGCTCACCCTCACCTTCGGTTTCGTCTTCGTCGCCCCCATGCTGGCCATGGGCCCCTATGAGGCCGGGCGGCGGCTGGAGGCCGGCGAGCGTCCGAGCCTTGGCCAGATCGTCTTCGTGCGGCCGGCCTTCCGCCAGGACGTGGCCTATCTCGGCCTGGCCCTGCTGCTGATCTATCTGTTCTGGGGGCGCATCGCCCAGATCGTCTTCGGCCTGTCGACCTATCAGATGTACGACACCATCGAGGCGTTTGCGACCTTCGCCCTGACCACGGCCGAAGGGCACAACATGCTGCTGGCCGGGACCCTGGTGGGCGGGGTCATCGCGTTTTTCACCTTCACCCTGGTGGTGGTTTCGGCGCCCATGCTGCTGGACCCCCGGGCCAATGTGTTCGTCGCCACCCTGACCAGCTTCCGCACTGTGGCGCTCAATCCCGGGCCGATGCTGTTGTGGGCGGCGCTGATCTGCGCCCTGCTGCTGGCCAGCGCGGCCACAGGGTTCCTGGCCCTGGTGGTGGTGTTCCCATGGCTGGGCCTGGCCAGCTGGCGGGCCTACCGCGCCCTGGTGGCGGAGACCGAGGCCGCGCCGCTCGGCGCTCAGCCGGCCTGAGGTTTCAGCCCACAGCCGCCAGGCGCGGAGCGTCCAGGCGGACGATGGGCAGGGCCTCGAAGGCGGGTCTGGCCAGCAGGTAACCCTGGATGTAGCGCACGCCGATCTGGCGCAGGGCGGCCAGCTCGCCCTCGGTCTCGATGCCCTCGGCGATGACAGTGATGCCGAGCTCAGCGCACATGCGCACGATGCCGGCGACGATGATCCGCTTGGGCAGGCTCTCATCCAGGCCGCGAACCAGCTCCATGTCGATCTTGATGATGTCGGGCTGGAATCGGGCCAGGAGGTTCAGCCCTGCATGGCCGGCCCCGAAGTCGTCCAGGGCGGTGCCAAAGCCCATCTGCCGGTAGCTGGCGACGATGTTGGCCACGTGGGCCGGCTCGGCCATCTGCTCGTTCTCGGTGAACTCGAAGATCAGCCGCTCGGACGGCAGGGCCACGGCGCTGGCGGTGGCCAGGGTCAGTCGGATGCAGGCCTGAGGCGAATAGACCGCATTGGGCAGGAAGTTGATCGACAGCCGGGCGGGGCCGTCCATCAGGCCCGCGCGCACAGCGGTCTCGATGGCCTTGACCCGGCACTGCTGGTCAAAGGCGTAGCGGGTCTCTTCGGTGACCTGCGACAGCACGCTCCAGGCCGACTCCTCGGCCGGACCCCGCACCAGGGCCTCGTAGGCGAAGGGCTGGCCGCTCTCCATGTCCATGATCGGCTGGAAGGCCATGGAGAAGTCGAAGTCGAGGCCCGCCCCATCGCGGCACCCCTGGCAGCGAACGGCGGCGGTCGAGGGGGTGGCGGTCATGCGAACAAATCCCTGGAACAGGCCGCAACCCTGCCGGGAAAGTTTGAATCAAGGGTGGAGAGCCCCTGCGACCGGCCGCCGCAGGGGCCGGACCTCAGATCCCCTGGCGCGCCTTGCCGCCGGGGGCCGACTGGATCAGGTCGAGAATGGCCTCGGTGACCTTGGGCTCCAGGCCCTCGGTGTGGCCCTTGTTGATCCGCACCACGTCGGCGACCACTCGGCCGTCCCGGCAATCGGGCCAGGCGTAGATCTGAGCCGTGCCCGGCGCAGCCGCCAGACCCCAGACCTTGTAGGTCGAGCGGGCATAGTCCCACACATGGCCGGGCTTTTCGTCGACCACGTCGGGGCGGCGGACGCGGGGGCCGCAGGCGTACTTCTCGGCCCAGGGCGAGGTCTCGGGCAGGGATTCGATCTCATGCTCGCCGATGGCGAAGATGTGGGAGATGTCGCAGGCGATCTTCATCTCGCCGCGCATCGCTGTGCGCGCCGGCGGCGGCGAGCCGTCGGCCAGCGGCGGACCAAAGGCGGCGACAAAGGGCGCCTGGCCGATACGGCCGCCCGACAGGCTGAGCCAGCCGTCCACCTTGTCCTTGAAGAAGTCTGAGCAGACGATCCGGCTGGAGGTGAAGCCCCCCTGGCTGTGACCGGCCAGCCAGAAGGCGGCGATGTTGGACAGGCCGACCTTCTCGAACACCATCTCGGTGATGTTCTGCAGATGGGCGTCGTCGGCCGCCCCGTCCCAGCGGCGCACGGGTGGGCCGCCCGGCCACATGGCGGTCTCGGTCGCCGCCGTCGGGGTGGCGATCACCAGCCGGCGCTGGTCCTTGTAGTCGGCGGCCGGGAAGTAGTGCCGCTGCCAGTTGCCGATGGAGCCGGCGCCGTGGAGGTTGAGGATGAAGGTCACCTCTTCCCCCGGCTTCAGATCGCACGGCATGTCGAGGAAGAAGCTGCGGCCGGTCTTGGGATCGGTGACTGGCCCCCGGTCGGCGAGCACCGGCGAGGTGGCGCAGTCCGCGCCCGAGCAGCGCGCCACCGGCGGAGCGTCGCAGGTCTGCGCCTGGACGGCGGCCGGCGCGGCCAGCAGCGCCCCGAAGGCGGCGAGCATCATCAGTCTGGTCTTCATGATCTTGTTTTCCCCTTGGCCCGAACTCTCGCCGGGCGCGGCGCGCACCTTAGGCGAACAGCGGTCGCGGAGTCTCGTCTCTATGGCGCGGTATGGCGGTGTTATAAAGTTGCAGCAAACGGCTTGACCCGGGCGCGCCGCGCATGGATGTTATTTTATAACGTCCATTGCGTGAGATCCCATGAAGTCGTCCGTTTCCCACCTGCTCGACGGTTCGGCCATCGGCCTGTCCGGCCTCTGCCTCGTTCACTGTCTCGCCCTGCCGGTGGCTGCGGCGGCTTCGCCGATGCTGGGGGTCTGGAGCGAAGCCGAGTGGGTGCATCTGACCTTCGTGCTGCTGGCCGCGCCCCTGTCGGCCGCCGCCCTGGTGATGACGCGGCCCCGCCGGCCCGCCGCCATGGCCCTGGCTGCGACGGGCCTCGCCCTGTTGGCGGCGGCGCTGTTCTTCCATGAGGCCGAGACCGCCATGACCGTGGCCGGGGGCCTCGTCCTGGCCTCAGGTCACCTGGTGAACTGGCGGGGCCGTCTGCACCCGCCCCATGCACATGCGGCCTGACCCGGTCCTGGCCCTGGGGCTGCTGGCGTTCGCCGCCTGCGGCCCGCCGCCCGAGGCGCCGGACCTCCCGGCGGCCCGGCCGGTCGTGACGGAAGCGTCGGCCCTGCCGCTGGAAGCGGATCTGATCCCCCTGGAACCCGGCCAGGATGAGGACATGTGGGCCGAGTTCGAATCCGGCCAGTCGCCGATGGCGGACGAACTGGCCACTGAGCGGGCCCTGCAGCTCACCCTGCCTACGGCCGATGGCCCCCAGTGGGCGAAGCTACGCAAGACGAAGGTGTGGGTGGACGAACCGACCCAGCTGTTTCGCGCCAGCCATCCGGCCGAGGTCCGGGCCCTGGCGGGCAAGCCGTTCAAGATCCAGGGCTTCATGCTGCCCCTGGAAATGGCCGAGCGCACCACGCGTTTCCTGATCTCACCCTATACGCCGGTCTGCTTCTACCACCCGCCGGCCGAACCGAACGAGGTGATCGAGGTCTGGCTGAAGCGGCCGATCCGCGCCGGCTATCATCTGGTGGAAGTGGAAGGGGTCCTGGCTCTGACCGACAATGGCGAGAAGGGCCTGTTCTTCCAGATCCGCGACGGCGCGGCCCGGGTGGTCCAGGAGATGGAGGGCGCGCTCTAGCCCGCCAGGGCCAATGCGCTGACCGCCTCCAGATCGCCGGCCCCCTGGGTGACCGCTGCGACCAGGCCGGGCGCGCCCGCCAGGACCTGGCCGGCATAGAGGCGCAGCAGGGGCAGGCGGGCCTGCATCCAGGGATCGTCGGACGCCGCCGCGGCCAGGGCCTGGCGCGCCAGGACAAAGCCGCCGATGACGTCGCCGGCCAGCTTCAGATAGGGGGTGGCCCCGGCGGTCGAGGGGGTTCCCCGGTTCTGCAGCATCCAGTCGGTGGCGGCCTCCAGGGCGCGGACGCCTTCGGCCAGGCGGCGGCCGGCCTCGGTCAGGTCGGCCCGCTCGGTGAGCGCCTCGGCGGTCATGGCCATCTCGGCGCACAGGGCGTCCATCACCGAGCCCTCGCCCATGGAGAGCTTGCGCCCAGCCAGGTCCAGGGCCTGGATGCCGTTGGTGCCCTCATAGATCGGGCCGATCCGGGCGTCGCGATAGTGCTGGGCCGCCCCTGTCTCCTCGATGAAGCCCATGCCCCCGTGGACCTGGACGCCGAGGGAGGCCACCTCGACCCCCACATCGGTGGACCAGGCCTTGGCGATGGGGGTCAGCAGGTCCTGGCGGGCCTTGGCGCTGGCCCGGGCCTCCGGCGTGGGCGCCAGGCGGGCATGGTCGGCGAGCACGCCGGTCATGAAGCAGATGCCCCGGGCCGCCTCGATCTTGGCCTTCATCAGCATCAGGGTGCGGCGCACGTCGGGATGGTCATAGATGGGGGCCGGCGAGGCGCCGCCCCAGGCGGATTTGCCCTGGGTGCGGTCCTGGGCGTAGGCCAGCGCCTGCTGGAAGGCCCGCTCGGCGATGCCGACACCCTCGACGCCCACCTGCAGACGGGCGGCGTTCATCATGACGAACATGTGGGCCAGGCCCTGGTTCAGCTCGCCGACCAGTTCGGCCTGGGCGCCGTCGAACATCATCACGCAGGTGGGCGAGGCGTGGATGCCCAGCTTGTGTTCGATCGAGGCGGCCCACAGGCGGTTGGCCTCGCCCAGCGTCCCATCGTCCAGCACCGCCCGCTTGGTGGCGAGAAACAGCGAGATGCCCTTCACCCCGGGCGGGGCGTCGGTCAGGCGGGCCAGGACCAGGTGGCAGATATTGTCGGCCGCGTCGTGGTCGCCCCAGGTGATGAAGATCTTCTGGCCATAGAGCTTGTAGCCGCCGTTCCCGTCGGGCTCGGCCCGGGTGGTGAGCGCGGCCAGATCGGAGCCGGCCTGGGGCTCGGTGAGGTTCATGGTGCCGGTCCACTCGCCTGACACCAGCCTCGGCAGGATCAGTCGCTTCTGCCGCTCGCTGCCATGCTGGGTCAGGGCCTCGATGGCTGCCTGGGTCAGCATGGGGCAGAGGCCAAAGGCCATATTGGCCGCATGGACCATCTCGAAGACGGCCAGCTCCATGGCCTTGGGCAGACCCTGGCCCCCATGTTCGGCCTCGGCCGACAGGCTGTTCCAGCCTTGTTCAGCGAAGGCGCGATAGGCGTCGGCGAAGCCCGGCGCGGCGGTGACCTTGCCATCGGCATGGCTGGCGCCGGCCTGATCGCCGGCCCAGTTCAGCGGCGCCAGAACCTCGGTGGTGAAGGCGCCGGCGGCGTCCAGCACGGCCGCCACGGTGTCAGCGTCCAGCTCGGGGAAGCTCGTCTCCACAAGGTCCCCATGGCCGGCGACGTTCAGGGCGAAGGCGATGTCGCGGACGGGGGCGCGGAAGGTCATGGGCGGCTCCTGTTGAGGCAGGGCTATTTAGGCCGAGTGACGTTGCGTCACCAAGGCTTGCGGTCCTTAAGGGGACAAGGGGCGGGGTTTGCGGCTATCACCGGCGCGCCTTTGAGGATGGAACCATGACCATGACGCAAGCCGATGCGGGGGTGGATAGCGCCGCCCAGGCCCTGGCCAGCGGCGCGCTCGCCATCCTGCCCACGGAGACGGTCTATGGCCTGGCCGCCGATGCGGCGGACCCCCGCGCCGTGGCCGCCCTGTTTCAGGCCAAGGGCCGGCCGCGGTTCAATCCCCTGATCGCCCATGTGGCCGACCTCGCCATGGGGCGGAGGGTGGGCGTGTTCGATGAGCGCGCCGTGGCGCTCGCCAAGGCCTTCTGGCCCGGCCCCCTGACCCTCGTCCTGCCGGTGGCCGATGGGGATGCGGTGTGCGACCTGGCCCGGGCAGGGCTCGACAGCGTCGCCATCCGGGTTCCTGCCCATCCGCTGGCCCGGGCGGTGATCGCAGCTCTTGGCCGCCCGGTGGTGGCGCCCTCGGCCAATCGGTCTGGGCGGCCCAGCCCCACCACCTTCGCCGACGCCCTGGAAGAGACTGGGGTGTTTGCGCTCGCCGTCCTGGACGGCGGGCCCTGCGCCGTGGGACTGGAGTCCACGGTGGTCGCCTTGCTGGACGAACCCCGGCTGCTGCGGCCGGGCGCTGTGACGCGCGCGCAGATCGAGGCGGTGATCGGGCCCCTGGCCGAGGCGGAGGATGACGCGCGGCGCTCGCCTGGCCGCATGGCCCGGCACTACGCGCCCCAGGCGCCGGTGCGGCTGGACGTCGCTGCGCCGGAGGCCGATGAGGCCTATCTCGCCTTCGGACCCGACGCGCCGGAGGGGCCGCGGGTGTTCAATCTGAGCCCGACCGGCGACCTGGCCGAGGCGGCGGCCAATCTGTTTTCCTATCTGCGGGCGGCTGACCGCACGGCGCCCCGGGCCATCGCCGTGGCGCCCATCCCAACCCATGGCTTGGGCGAGGCGATCGATGATCGTCTGCGGCGGGCGGCGGGCTTTGTCGGCTAGGCTGTGAGGGGCTAGATTTATCCCATGACCATTTCCGTCCCCGCCGATGTGATCTCCCGCCTGAAGGCCGTGCTCGGTGAGGGCGGCTGGAGCCAGGACCCCGAGCGCCTGGCGCCCAAGCTGCTGGAATGGCGCGACCGCTGGAGCGGCCAGACGCCGTTCCTGGCCCTGCCGGGCTCGACAGAGGCGGTATCGGCCGTGGTCGGCATCTGCTTCGAGGCCGGCGTGCCGATCACCCCGCAGGGGGGAAACACCGGCCTGGTGGGGGGACAGATCCCCATGGGCGAGATCCTGCTCTCCACCGAACGCCTGCGGGCCGTTCGCGACGTGGACGCCCTGGATGATGTGATGGTGGTGGAGGCCGGGGTCACCCTGGCCGGGGCCCATGAGGCGGCGCTGGAAAAGAACCGGCGCTTTCCCCTCGATCTGGCCTCGCAGGGGACCGCGACCATCGGCGGGGTGATCTCTACCAACGCCGGCGGCACAGCCGTGCTGCGCTATGGGACCACGCGGGACCTGGTGCTGGGCCTGGAGGCGGTGCTGCCCAATGGCGAGGTGTGGAACGGCCTCAAGCGCCTGCGCAAGGACAATACCGGCTATGACCTCAAGCAGCTGCTGATCGGGGCCGAAGGCACGCTGGGCGTGGTGACGGCCGCCAGCCTGAAGCTGTTTCCCATCCTGCCCTCGCGGGCCGTGGCCATGGTGGGCCTCGCCAGTCCGCGGGCGGCGCTCGACCTGCTGGCCCGGGCCAAGGAGGCGGCCGGCGGCGGGGTCGAGGCCTTTGAGCTGATCAGCCGGGTGGGCGTGGACTTCGCGCTGAAGAACATCGCCGGCCAGCGCGATCCTTTGGCGCAGACCCATCCCTGGTACGTGCTGGTGGAGCTGGCCTCTGGCGAGCCGGGATCGGCCGAGGCCGCGCTGGAGCGGCTGCTTGGCCAGGCCCTGGAGAGCGGGCTGATCGCCGACGCCGTGGTCGCCCAGACCAAGACCCAGGCCCAGGCGCTGTGGTCCCTGCGGGAGAACCAGTCCCCGGCCCAGAAGCCCGAGGGCGCCACCTGGAAGCACGATGTGTCTGTGCCGGTGAGCCGGGTGGCCGACTTCCTGGACGAGGCCGGCGCGGCCATGACCGCGTTTGCGCCCGGCTGCCGGATCTGCGCCTTCGGCCATGTGGGGGACGGCAATATCCACTATGACGTGCTGCGCCCCGATGGCGGCGACGACGCGGCCCATTCAGCGGCCCGCGACGAAGGATCGCGCCGGGTTCACGACATTGTCGCCAGGCTGGGGGGCTCCATCTCCGCCGAGCATGGCCTGGGCGCGATGAAGACGCAGGAAGCCTTGCGCTACAAGGCTCCGGTGGAGGTTGCGGCCCTGCGGGCGATCCGCTTAGCCCTCGATCCCAAGCGGATCATGAATCCGCGGGTCCACTTCTAGGACCCGCAACCGCCTTGGCTTTGTCATGAAGACAGGCCAAAGGACCGCGCCATGCTGTTCGTCCTTTCCCCGGCCAAGGCGCTGGACTTCTCCGCCCCCGACAAGCTGCTCGGCATGACCGCCCCGCAGTTCGAAGCCGATGTGGCGGAGCTGGCCAAGACCACCCGCAAGCTCACCGTCTCCGACCTGAAGCGGCTGATGTCCCTGTCGGACAAGCTGGCCGAGCTGAACCGCGCCCGCTTCCAGGCCTTTGATCCCGACAGCGAGGATGGCCTGCAGGCCGCGCTCGCCTTCAATGGCGACGTCTATGCCGGCCTGCGCGCCCGGCAGATGAGCAAGGCCGACCTGGACTGGGCGCAGGATCACCTGCGGATTCTCTCAGGTCTCTATGGCCTGCTGCGGCCGCTGGACGTGATCCAGCCCTACCGGCTGGAGATGGGCACGCGGCTGAAGACCAGGCGCGGCGCCACCCTCTATGACTTCTGGGCCGACAAGATCGCCGTGGCCCTGAATGCGGCCGCCCACGGCCATGCCGACCCGACGCTGGTCAACCTGGCCAGCCAGGAATATTTCGGCGCCGTCGATGCGCGCGCCCTGAAGCTGCCGGTTCTGACCGTGCGCTTTCTGGACGAGAAGGACGGCCACGCCCGCATCGTCAGCTTCTACGCCAAGAAGGCCCGCGGCCTGATGGCCCGCTGGGCCATCGACAACCGGATCGACCGGGTCGATGATCTGAAGGGCTTCGATGGGGACGGCTACCGCTTCGCCGCCGCCGACTCCCAGCCGGGCGAATGGACCTTCATCCGCCAGCAACCGAACGCCGCGGCTGCGGCCTGAAGACCACCCCAGGGGGAGAGACGCGCATGGCTGCTGACTACGGGATCGCCGGACACGTCGCCATCGTCACCGGCTCCACCAGCGGCATCGGCTTTGCGCTCGCCTCGGCGCTGGCCGAGCAGGGGGTGCATGTGATCCTCAACGGCCTCGGCGACCCCGCCCAGATCGAGACGAACCGCCGCGAGCTGCAGGCCCGCACCAACTCATCGATCCGCTATCACGGCGCCGACATGACCAGGCCCAATGAGATCGCCGACCTGGTGGACTATGCGGTGCGCGAATTCGGCCGCCTCGACATCCTGGTCAACAATGCGGGCATCCAGCACGTCTCGCCCATCGAGGACTTCCCACCCGAAAAGTGGGACGCGCTGATCGCCATCATCCTGTCCTCGGCCTTCCACGCCACCCGGGCGGCCGTGCCGATCATGAAGGCGCAAGGCCGCGGCCGGATCGTCAATATCGCCTCGGCCCACGGCCTGGTGGCCTCGCCGTTCAAGTCGGCCTATGTGGCGGCCAAGTTCGGGGTGGTGGGCCTGACCAAGGCGGTCGGCGTGGAGCTGGCCCGCACCGGCGTCACCTGCAACGCCATCTGCCCCGGCTATGTGAAGACCCCCCTGGTGGAGGCCCAGATCGGCGACCAGGCCCGCTCCCGCGGCATTTCCGAAGACCGGGTGGTGGACGAGGTGATCCTGGCCGCCCAGCCCAACAAGGCCTTCGTCGAATACGACCACCTGGCCGGGATGCTGCTCTACCTCGTCTCCGACATGGGCGCCTCAGCCACCGGCGCCGCGCTGTCGGTCGACGGCGGCTGGACGGCGACCTGAGGTTTAGGGGCGCGTCGGGGTTGCGAGCCAGGGAGACGCGCGCCGGGGTGGCCTGACTCTCCGCTTGGCGAAGGTTCTCGTTGGGGGCGGAAGCAGCCGGTAGCAAGTCTCCATGACGCGGACCTTCCGGCAGGATTCCGTCAATCGAGTAGGAAGGCCGTCCTATGATCGTTGCCTAGGGGCCACCGTAATTTTTCAGGAGCAGGGATGCGTCGATCCCCATGTTATCGAGCATATCTGCGTACTCGTTGAGGTCCGGAATAAGTCTATCGGCAAAGGCCTGCTTGAGGTTCATTCTCGTGACTTTGGGAGCCTTTTTCCCGAGTGTCTCGGCCGCGAGATTGCCGCGGTCCATCAACAGCGCAGCGAGGATTGCGGAGTAAAGGATCGTTGCGTCGGCGTAGTGCGAGATTGCGTCCAGCAATGTCGGGTACCGCGCGTCGATCACGCCGTCTTCCCGGCGCAGGCCGAAATAGAATTCGGCCCTATCATCGTCGGTTTGGCGCGTGCTCTGTTGTCTCTCGGCAATCAAATCGTTGCGTTGCTCGAGCGCTGAGAGAAGTGCACTGACGACGCCTGCTAGCGTCGCGCACATGGCGTAGGCAAGGTCGGCATCTACCCGAGTGTACACCGTCTCCTTCAGCGGCTGTATCGGAAGGTCCACCACTGGCAGGGTTTCGAGGTCGAACTGCAATGTTTGGAGTTCTTGCCCGGCGCGCAGTGCCGCTTCATGGCGCTTCTTGTCCGCGTCGTAACGCGCGACCATTCCCCTCAAGTGTTGGCGCTTGAGCGCCAAAGTCCAGTTCAGGACAAATAGGCTAAGGGCGATGGCGACGTTGGCGGCTCGCACCTCTTCAAGTGCCGCCTTACGGGCACCCTGCCTTTGGACAATCGACGCGCCGCCGTAGGCGCCCACACCTGCCCCGGCTAAACCGGCCACCAGCGCGGCGACGAACTCGGTATTGAGAAAGCCCCAAACGGCAGGTCCAAAGGCCTTCAGTTTGCTGTCGTTTTGAGAGACCCGGGCAACCGGCGCCTCAGGCGGCCGAGTCGTCGTGGTATCCGCCAACGCGACCGAAGGCGACGCCAGCGCGATGGCAATGATAACCCCTAACCGCATATGCCACCCCCAAATCTCGTTCAGCCCCAGCCTGGCCCTTCAGCAGGGAGGATCCGGTCGATATAGTGATTGCCGGCTAAATCTCGGGAGGCGCCGTGTCGACTCCCGTACTTCGAGCGCCCGAAGTAAACTTCCTCACCGCCCACGGTGATTCGGATGTGATTTTCTGTGTTGTTGCGCAGTAGCGGCGAATAACCGTGTACTCGCTCCGGTAGTTGAATGGCTCCGTCGGCCAGGCGCTCACCGTCACCTTCGAATCTTACGAAAGGATTTGCTCCGTGACTCACTGTCTCCTCATCATAGAATTCGACTTCTACTGAAACGCGAGGGCCGTCGCTGAGCGAGAATGTCCGAGCGATCGGAGAATAGGCGTGGAGGCCGTTTCTAAAATGGATGGCATCGTCGAGTAGAATGAAGCCCTGTCTCAACCAAAAGGGCTCGGCCGTCGGAGGGGCGATTTCGATCTCAAGGATGCTGTAGCCTTCGTCATAGGCCCGTTTCAGCATGAAGTCGGACAGCAACACGCCCAATCCGCGGCCGCGATGATCTGGGTGGATTTCCGCGAAATCGGCGCCGTACAGGAAACCGAGGGGTTTCCCGTCGACCATCAGCACGTCCAGGGGCAATAGTCCTTCGCGCCAGCCCCTCTTTATGCTGTCCCAGTTGCATCGAAACCCGCGAACGGGCTTCGGACTGTCGAAGCGAGCAATCAACCAAGCCGCTTCTGCAGCCTGATATGCCGCCTCTTCGGCATCGAGCCAGAGTTCTATCTCAGCGACAAGGGCATCGGTTGCGGGAACGATGGCGCGGTTCATGGCCAGAGCTTATCGAATGCTGACAGGGAGAACAGTACACTGACCTCCGATGCTAGCTAAGCAAATAGGCGTTTGTTCGGGCGTCCGGAAGGAGCCCACCCCCGACGCCCCGCCGCCCCGACGCCCCACGCCCCGGCGCACCATCCCCGCCCTCGCCCTTGACCTGCCGCCTTCGCCCGCCTCTCTTCTCGCCCAACAAGCGTTTGAAAATGAGGAGGACGCCGTGGCCTACAAACCCTTCGACCTGACTGGAAAGGTGGCCCTGGTCACCGGCGGCAATGGCGGGATCGGCTTTGGCATGGTCGAGGCCATGGCCCAGGCCGGGGCCGACATCGTCATCTGGGGCTCCAATCCCGACAAGAACCGGGCGGCGGAAGAGAGGCTGAAGCCCACCGGGGTGCGGGTGCTGACCCAGGTGGTCAATGTGGCCGACGAGACCGCAGTGGCTGAAGGCATGGAAGCCGCCGTCGCCAAGATGGGCGCGGTCCATACGGTGGTGGCCAATGCCGGCATCGGCGGCGGGGCCAGGTCGTTCTCGGAGTTTCCCACCGAGACCTATCGCAAGGTGCTGTCGGTCAATCTGGACGGGGTCTTCTTCACCTTCCGCGAGGCCTGCAAGCACATGGTCGCCCGGGGCGGCGACGGGCAGGGGGGCTCGCTGGTGGCCATCTCGTCCCTGTCGGCCCTGGACGGGGCGGCGCGCAACCAGGCCTATGCGGCCACCAAGGGCGCCCTGATCCCCATGGTCCGGGCCATCGCCGTGGAGCATGCGCGCTACGGCGTGCGGGCCAATGTGATCCTGCCCGGCTGGGTCGCCACCGACATGACGGCCGCGGCGCAGGACAATGACAAGTTCAACGAGAACGTCATCAAGCGGGTGCCCATGCGCCGCTGGGGCGAGCCTTCGGACTTCGGCGGCATGGCGGTGTACCTCGCCTCGGACGCCTCGCGTTTCCACACCGGCGACTCCTTCCTGATCGACGGCGGCTACGGCGTCTTCTGACTGACGCAGGGTCAGTGTTTGCGGGCGCGGCGGGCGGCGCCATGGTGGGGGCAATCAGAACACCACGGGAGACGACGCCATGACCCTGCACACGCCGCTTTGCGACCTCTTGGAGGTCCAGCACCCGATCATGCAGGCCGGCATGGGCGGGGTGGCCTATGCCGAGCTGGTGGCCGCGGTCTGCGAGGCCGGCGGCTATGGGGTGCTGGGCATGGCCGGCCGCTCGCCGGACTTCATCCGCGAGGAGATGCGCAAGGTCCGCAAGCTGACCGACAAGCCGTTCGGCGTCGACCTGCTGGCCGCCTCGCCCGAGAGCCTGACGGCCTCGGTGGAGATCATCATCGCCGAGGGCGCCTCGTCCTTCATCGCAGGCCTGGGCGTGCCCATGCCGATCATGGAGAAGCTGAAGGCCGCGGGCCTCAAGGTCATGGTGGTCTGTGGGGCGGTGAAGCATGCGGTCAAGGCCGAGCAGGCCGGCTGCGACGCGGTCATCTGCCAGGGCGGGGAGGGTGGCGGCCATACGGGCCTCGTCGGCACCCTGCCGCTGGTCTCGCAAGCCGTCGAGGCCGTGACGATTCCGGTGGTGGCCGCCGGCGGTATTTCCGATGGCCGCGGCCTAGCGGCGGCGCTTGCGCTAGGCGCGCAAGGGGTCTGGATCGGCACCCGGTTCATCGCCTCGACCGAGGCCCATGCGGGCCAGGCCTATCGCGAGGCCGTCGTGGCCGCTCAGGATGTCGATACGGTCCGCACCCGCTGCTATTCGGGCAAGCCCATGCGGGTGATGAACAACCCCTATGTGGCCGACTGGGAGAGCCGGCCCCAGGAGATCCAGCCCTTCCCCCTCCAGGCCATGCGCTCCACCCAGACCGGGGTCATGGGGGGCATCGGCGGCCAGATCGAGGGGCTGGACCCCGACCGCTCCTGCTTCGCCATGGGCCAGTCGGCCGGCGGCGTCCACGACATCAAGCCGGCCGCCCAGATCGTCGCTGAAATGGTCGCCGAGGCCGAGGCCGCCATCGACCGCATGGCACGCCTGCGGGGTCTGGTCCCGGCTTGACGCGGCCTGGCGTCAGGGGGCGCCGAGGAAACCCTCAGGGTCATTGGCCAGGCCCGCAAAGGCGCCCAGGCAGCGCTGCCAGACGGCGACCTGATCGCGCAGGTCGCCCTCGGTCTGGCTGTCGGCCAGCAGCAGGCCATAGCGGATATCGGCCTGTTCGCCCCGCATCACGGCGCGGCACAGGATGTCGCGGCTGTTGAAGGTGTTGAGATGGTCCAGGGTCAGGGTGCGCTTGGCGACGCTGGCCGAAAAGCCCAGGGCGCGGCAGGCGCGGCCGGCCTCGTCGCAGCCGATGAATTCGGCGCCGAAGATGCCGCCTGGGGTCACCACATTGAGCCGGACCTGACCGCCTTCGCGGCCCTCCATCTCGCCCCGGGCGTCCATGCCGGCCAGCACGGCGATCAGGGTGCTGGGGTCACGCGTCGGCGCTTGCGCCTGCGCCGCGCCGGCGGCCAGGGCCATCGTCAGGCCGATGGCCAGGGTCTTTGCAAAGTGATGTCGAGCCATGTTCTCGTCCCCCGAACGTGTCTTCTGATCCGCTAACAGATGTCCCAGACTTGCGCGAGCTTTCGCCCCTCAGGCGCGCGCCCGTGACAAGCTCGGCTTCAGCCCCTTAGATGGCCGCCATGCGTTCCGCCGCCCTGATCCTTGCCCTGATGCTCTCGGCCCTGGCCCTGCCGGCCCAGGCGCAGGAGCGCACGCCGGCCCAGCGGCAGACCCTGGCCGACATCGCCTATGTGCTGGGCGAGAGCCACGCCCTGCGGCAGACCTGCGAAGGCGCCTATGACCAGTATTGGCGCGACCGCATGATGGGGGTGACCGACACCGAGGCGCCGGACGCGGCCCTGGATCGCCGGCTGAAGGAGGCCTTCAATTCCGGTTTCGCCAGCCGCCGGGCGGAGTTTCCCGAGTGCAGCCGCGCCAGCCGCATCGCCGAGGCCGCCGCCGCCCGCCGGGGTCAGGCGCTGGCTTCCAGCCTCGCCTCGGTCCGCCACCGGGTCGACCCGCGGGAGGCCGAGGCCCGCCGCAAGGCGGCGGAGATGGAGGCGATGGAGGAGGATCTGTCCCTCCGTCCCTGAGACGCCGCTTCGCCCCTGGCGCGACCCACCTTGACAGGTGAGGTCCAGCTCCCAATTTGGGCGCTGCGGGCCGGGCCCCTCTGACAGTCATGGTGACTGTGATGTCGGACCGCATCGAGGGTGCTCGATGACTGGGCTCGGACCGATTTCGCCGCATCATGCGTTGGATCGCCTTGTTCGCCGCTCAGCCAGCGCGGGCGCCAAATGCGCAATGGGGCCGTGCGGCCCCCATGGAGACATCCGATCCCGATGATTATCGCCCTGCTCATTCTTGGCGGATTGGTCCTGCTCGCCGTGGGCGGCGAGTCCCTGGTCAGGGGCGCCGTCGGCGTCGCCCGCACCCTTGGGGTCTCACCCCTGCTGACCGGCCTGGTGATTGTGGGGTTTGGCACCTCGACCCCTGAACTGGTGACCAGTCTGATGGCCGCCCTGCAGCATTCCCCCGGCATCGCCGTGGGCAATGTGGTTGGCTCCAACATCGCCAATATCCTGCTGATCCTGGGCGTGACCGCGGTCATTTCGCCGATCATGATCCGGCCATCGGCCATCCGTCGCGACATGATCGTGCTGGCCCTGTCGTCGGCCGCGGCCCTGCTGGCCGTGCTCGCCGGCTTCATCGACCGCTGGTTCGGCGGCCTGCTGGTGGCCTCGCTGATCGCCTACGTCGCCTACGCCTATGTCCGCGAGCGCGGCCGGATGGAGGCGGAGGACGCGGCCTCCGAGGTTGAGCGGCCCAAGGCCGATCTCGCGACCGTGGGCAAGTTCCTGGCCATGTCGGTGGGCGGCATCGCCCTCACGGTCCTGGGGGCCCGCCTGCTGGTCTCCGGCGCCATCGATCTGGCCGAGGGCTTCGGCGTTTCTCAGACCATCATCGGCCTGACCATTGTCGCCGTCGGCACCTCGCTGCCGGAAATGGTGGCCTGCGTCATCGCCGCCCTGCGCCGCCATTCCGACGTGGCGGTGGGCAATGTGATCGGCTCCAACATCTACAACGTGCTGGGCGTGCTGGGCGTCACGGCCATGGTCTATCCGATCCGCATTCCGCCGGAGATCGCCAGCCTGGACATCTGGGTCCTGCTGGGCGCCACCGGCCTGCTGGCGGTGTTCCTGCGCACGGGCGGCGGGCTGCAGCGGCTGGAGGGTGTGGCCTTCCTGATCGCCTACATCGCCTATGTGGGCGTGCTGGCCCTGACCTGACTTCAGGACCGGCCTGATCAGACCCTGGCGGCCTGGGCCTCGCGCAGGCCCTTGCCCGCCAGGGCGTCGGCCCGCTCGTTGAGCACATGGCCGGCATGGCCCTTGACCCATCGCCAGTCCACCTGATGGCGCAGGCGCGCCTCGTCCAGGCGCATCCAGAGGTCAGCGTTCTTCACCGGCGCCTTGGCGGCGGTCTTCCAGCC
The DNA here is from genome assembly GCA_027489335.1 of Caulobacteraceae bacterium. Classification (GTDB taxonomy): domain Bacteria; phylum Pseudomonadota; class Alphaproteobacteria; order Caulobacterales; family Caulobacteraceae; genus Phenylobacterium. The sequence continues at coordinate 315,057 of JAIXZX010000005.1, forward strand.
GCGGGCCTTCCAGCCGGGCAGCCACTCGGTGATGCCCTTCATCACGTACTGGCTGTCAGTGTGCAGCTCCACATGGCAGGGACGGTTCAGCGTCTCCAGGGCCTGGATGGCGGCCATCATCTCCATGCGGTTGTTGGTGGTGGCCGGCTCGCCGCCGCAGATCTCCTTTTCCTTGTCGCCAAAGATCAGGATGGCGCCCCAGCCGCCCGGGCCGGGATTGCCGCTGCAGGCGCCGTCGGTGAACACCGTGACCTTTGGCGTCACGATCCCTCTCCGAACAGGACGAGGTCTGTGGCGCTGCGGTGGACGGCCAGCTTGCGTTCGTATTCCAGCGGATCCTTGGGCCGCACCAGGGCGCCGGCCGGCGTCGCCCCCCAGTCGTTCAGCCGGGTGAGGAAGAAACGCATGGCCGCCCCGTGCGCCAGGATCGGCAGGGCGGCCCGCTCGGCGGCGCTCAGAGGCCGGTGGGTCTCATAGCCCGCCACCAGGGCGCGGGCGTTGGTGATGTTGAAACTGCCGTCCGCCTCGAAGCACCAGGCGTTCAGGGCGACGGCGATGTCGTAGGCCAGCACGTCCACGCAGGCGAAGTAGAAGTCGATGGTCGCGGCGAACCGGTCGCCCTGGAAGAAGACGTTGTCGGGGAAGTAGTCCTCATGGATGACGCCGCGCGGCAGGTCCTGCGGCCAGGCTTGGGCCAGCTTTTCGAGGTCGGCGGAGATGGTGGCGGCCAGGCCCGGCTTGAGCCCCTCGGCGGCGGGCTTGAGGCGCTCAAACATGGGCGCCCAGGCCGGTTGTCCCAGACTGTTCTCCCGCGTCATGGGAAAGTCCCGTGCGGCCAGGTGCAGCCGCGCCAGGCCTTCGCCCGCCTCGCGGCAGTGGATGGCCGAGGGCCTTCGCACGGACAGTCCGGGCAGGAAGGAGACGATGGCCGCGGGCTTGCCCCGGATCTCCTGGATCAGCTCGCCGTCCCGGCCGGGCATGGGCGTGGCGCACGGGTAGTCGTGGTCAGCCAGCCAGCGCATGAGGCCGAGGAAGAAGGGCAGATCCTCGCGCTTCACCCGGCGCTCATAGATGGTCAGGATGAACCGGGCCCGATCAGTCTCCAGCAGGAAGTTGGAGTTCTCCACCCCCTCGGCGATGCCCTTGAAGGTCTGGGCCTGGCCCAGGTCGTAGCAGGCGAGCAGCTGCGCGAGCTCTTCATCGGAGATGTCGGTATAGACGGCCATGGGGCGGGCATGGGGGAGGCCGCTGGCGCGGTCAAGGCGGCGAACGGCGCGCCACCGATATTTTGGTCCGGAGACTAGGCTGTCTCAGCTTCGCTGAGCACCCGGGGCAGCTTGAAGGTCACGGCCTCGCGGGCGGCTTCCTCCATTTCGATGGTCAGGTCGAAGCGTTCGGCCAGGCGGTCGATCACCCCCTGGACGAGGTCTTCGGGCGCCGAGGCCCCGGCGGTGACGCCGACCGTGCGGACGCCGTCGAGCCAGGCGAAGTTCAGGGCCTGGGCGTCGTCGATCAGGTGGGCCGGGCAGCCGGCCCGGGCGCCGACCTCGGCCAGGCGCACGGAATTGGACGAGTTGGCCGAGCCGATCACCAGCAGAAGGTCAGCCCGGGTCGAGACCGACTTCACCGCCTCCTGGCGGTTGGTGGTGGCGTAGCAGATGTCCTCCTTGTGGGGAGCCGCCATCTGGGGAAACCGGGCGCGCAGGGCGCCGACAATGTCGGCCGTATCATCCACCGACAGGGTCGTCTGGGTGGCGAAGGCGAGGTTCGCCGGGTCCTTGGGGGTGAAGGCCTGGGCGTCCTCCACGGTCTCGATCAGGGTCACCGCGCCGTCGGGCAGCTGGCCCATGGTGCCGATCACCTCGGGATGGCCGGCATGGCCGATCAGCACGATCTCCTTGCCAGCCTCATGGTGGCGCTGGGCCTCCACATGGACCTTGGAGACGAGCGGGCAGGTGGCGTCCAGATAGAGCATCTGCCGGCGGCCGGCCTCGGCCGGCACCGACTTGGGCACCCCGTGGGCGGAGAAGACGACGGGGCGGTCGTCGGGGCATTCGTCCAGCTCCTCGACGAAGATGGCCCCCATGGCCCGCAGCCGGTCGACCACATGGCGGTTGTGGACGATCTCGTGGCGGACATAGACCGGCGCCCCGAATTTCTCGATGGCCCGCTCGACGATCTGGATGGCCCTGTCGACGCCGGCGCAGAAGCCCCGGGGGGCGGCCAGCAGGACGGTGAGGGGCGGGCGTGCGGGGGCGATGCTCATGGGGCGAAACCTAAGGGTTCTGGTCCCACGCCGCCAGCCGCGTTGCGGCCTCAATCGAGAACCATTAGTAGAGGCATCTCATGCGCGGTCCCACCGCGCCGACAGAGTTGGACGTTTTATGCGCCGTTCCCTGCTATCGGTCCTCGCCCTGGCGCTCGCCGTCACCTCGTTCCCCCTGGAGAGCGCGGCTCAGAACCGACGCCAGGAGGCCGATGGTCAGGAGCAGGCCTCGGACCGTCGCCGCCGCGAGTCTGAATGGGGTGATCGTCAGGCGCCGCTGCCGCAGCTGCGCAACGCCGGCCCGTGCCCCTTCGCCAAGGTGCTGTATGACGCCGGCCGCTATGTGGAGTTCGAGGGCGGGCGCGAGGCCTCGGCCGCCGTGGGCTATTCCGGTGAGATCCAGGGGATTTCCGCCGGCTGCTCCTATGAGGACGAGGAGCCGATCCAGGTCGCCATGGAGGTCCTGTTCGAGCTGGGCCGCGGGCCGGCCGCCCAAGGATCGCAGAAGACCTATCGCTACTGGGTGGCCGTGACCAAGCGTAACGACGCGGTCATCGCCAAGGAGTATTTCGACCTGCCGGTGACCTTCGCGCCTGGCGCCGACCGCACCTATTCGCGTCAGATGATCGAGGGGATCGTCATTCCCCGCGCCCAGCTGACCACCAGCGGCGCCAATTTCGAGATCCTGGTCGGCTTTGACGTGACGCCGCAGATGGCCGAGTTCAACCGCGCCGGTAAGCGCTTCCGTATCGATGTCGTGACCGACGTCGCCGCTGGGACCGCCCAAGCCAGCCAATGACCGATCTCAAGCGCGGACTTGGGGAGGCGGTTTCGGCCGCCTTCGCCTCTGCGGGTCTGTCGGCCGAGCTTGGCCGTGTGACGCCGTCCGACCGGCCCGACCTGGCCGATTTCCAGTGCAATGGCGCGCTCGCCGCCGCCAAGCAGGCCCGCCGCGATCCCCGTGAGATCGCCGCCGGCGTGGTGGCCGAACTCGCCAAGGACCCGCGGCTGGTCTCGGTGGAGATCGCAGGCCTCGGCTTCATCAACATGCGCGTGGCGCCTGAGGCCCTGTCGGCCCGGGCCAACGAGATCGCCGCCGATCCGCGCCTGGGCGCGGGCGCGGTGGCCGAGCCGCGGCGGGTGCTGGTGGACTATGGCGGTCCCAATGTGGCCAAGCCGATGCATGTGGGCCATCTGCGCTCCTCCATCATCGGCGAGGCGATCAAGCGGCTCTACCGGTTCCGGGGCGACGAGGTGGTCGGGGACGCCCACTTCGGCGACTGGGGCTATCAGATGGGTCTGCTGATCGGCGCGGTCTGCGACGAGGATCCCTTCGTCGCCAGGCTGGTCGAGCAGGTCAACGCCCGGTCCACGCCGCTGACGCCCGATGACGAGGCCCAGGCCTTCGCCGCCCTGGACGAACGGATCAGCCTGGCGGATCTCGACCGGCTCTATCCGGCCGCGGCGGCCAAGGGCAAGGAAGACCCCGACTATCGCGACCGGGCCCGCAAGCTGACCGCCGAGCTGCAGGCGCACAACCGGGGCTATCACCTCCTGTGGCGGCACTTCGCCCGGGTGACCCAGGTGGCTCTGGCCCGAGACTTTCACGCCATCGGCGTGGATTTCGACCTCTGGAAGGGGGAGAGCGACGCTGATCCCCTGATCCCCGACATGGTCAAGGACCTGGAGGCCAAGGCCCTGCTGGTCGAGGACCAGGGCGCCCGGATCATCCGCGTGAACCGCCAGGGGGATAAGCGCGAGCTGCCGCCCCTGCTGGTGGTGTCCTCCGAAGGCTCGGCCATGTACGGCACGACGGACCTGGCCACCATCCTGGACCGCAAGCAGAGCTTTGCGCCCCACCACGTCCTCTATGTGGTGGACCAGCGGCAGGCCGATCACTTCGAGATCGTCTTCCGGGCCGCCTATCTCGCCGGCTACGCCCAGGAGGGCAGCCTCGAGCACATCGGCTTCGGCACCATGAACGGGACCGACGGCAAGCCGTTCAAGACCCGCGAAGGGGGCGTGCTCAAGCTGCACGACCTGATCGAGATGACCCGCGACAAGGCCCGCGAGCGGCTGAAGGAGGCCGATCTCGGCGGGGGGCTCGATGCGGAGACCTTCGAAGACACCGCCCACAAGGTCGCTGTTGCGGCCCTGAAGTTCGCCGACCTGCAGAACTTCCGCGGCACCTCGTACGTGTTCGACCTCGACCGCTTCACCAGCTTCGAGGGCAAGACCGGGCCCTACCTGCTCTATCAGGCCGTCCGGGTGAAATCGGTGCTGCGCAAGGCCGCCGATGAGGGCGCCGAAGCCGGCGAGATCGTCATCGCCGAGCCGGCCGAGCGGGAGCTGGCTCTGCTGCTGGACGCCTTCGATCACGCCCTGGCCGAAGCCTATGAGCGCAAGGCGCCGAACTTCATCGCCGACCATGCCTACAAGCTGGCCCAGGCCTTCTCGCGCTTCTATGCCGCCTGCCCGATCCTGATCGCCGAGCCGCCGGTCAGGGCCTCGCGACTGGCCCTGGCGGGGGCCACCCTGCGACAGCTGGAACTGGCCCTGGACCTCCTGGGTATCGCGGTCCCCGAACGTATGTAGACACTGCGGGTTTAAGGGCAATCCCGCCCAGTGCTTGACGGGTCCCTATTATTCTATAATCATGGAAATATAGAAATCACCTGAGGTCTGGGGCGAACGGGTCGCTGCGGCAGGTGATGGCTCAATCAGGAGTCTGTCCATGAAGCGTCTGCATGTTCACGTCTCGGTCGGGGATCTCGACCGCTCGATCGGCTTCTACGCCACCCTGTTCGGCGCCGCGCCGGCGGTGGTGAAGGAGGACTACGCCAAGTGGATGCTGGAGGATCCCAAGGTGAACTTCGCCATCTCCACCCACGGCGCCCAGACCGGGGTGGATCACCTGGGCATCCAGGTCGATGAGGCCGGCGAGCTTGCCGATCTCTCCGCCCGGCTGAAGGCCGCCGGCGAAACCACCTTCGACCAGGAAAACGCCACCTGCTGCTACGCCCGTTCGGACAAGGCCTGGGTCAGCGATCCGGCTGGCCTGCGCTGGGAGACCTTCCACACCTTTGGCGAGGCGGTCACCTATGGCGAGGACGATGTTCCGGCCATGACGCAGGACCCTGCCGTGGCGGCCTGTTGCGGCGCGCCGGCCAAGGCTGAGCCGGTCCCCGCCTGCTGTTGAGGCGCCTCCGCCGGGCGGGAGGCTGCGCTGACTTTGCGCGTTGACTCCCGCCCGGCGATCGCGGAGTTTCCGCTCATCTCCTCGCGGGAGAGACCGGCCCTTCACGGGGTCGGCGCCGAAGGCGCAACCGCCCCGGAAACGCTCAGGCAAACGGACCGCGAAGAGCTGATGAACGCTGGAAAGCAGCCCGCCGAAAGGTAGGGCTCGCCGAAGGAGCAATGGGCGCGGACCGCCTTGGTCCGCCTCTAAATCTCTCAGGCTCAGGGACAGCGGGGGCGCGTGTTGGGAATGGGCGACCAGGCCCCCGGCGCGTCGCAACATCAGCCGGAGACCCGCCGTGTCGGACGAGACGCTAAAGCATACGCCCCTCTACGCCGCCCATCTTGAGGCCGGCGCCCGGATGGTCCCCTTCGCCGGCTACGCCATGCCGGTGCAATACAAGGACGGGGTGCTCAAGGAGCACCTCTGGACCCGCGAGCACGCCGGCCTGTTCGATGTCTCCCATATGGGCCAGGCGCGCCTTCGCGGGGTTTCGCCGCTCTCGGCCTTCGAAGAGGTGACGCCGGGCGATTTCATCGGCCTGAAGCCCGGCAAGCAGCGCTATTCGGTTCTCCTGAACAAGAAGGGCGGGATCATCGACGACCTGATGGCCGGCCGTCCCGATGACGACGGCCTGTTCGTGGTGGTCAACGGCGCCTGCAAGGAGAACGACTTCAAGGTCATCGACGCCGAGCTGGCTGGTCAGGTGCGAATCGACCGCCTGGAGGACCGGGCGCTCATGGCGCTGCAGGGGCCAAAGGCTGCGCAGGTGCTGGCCAATCATGCGCCGGACGCCGCAAAACTGGCCTTTATGGAGACCGCCGCCCTCCAGGCCTTCGGGGTCGACGCCATCATCTCCCGCTCGGGCTACACCGGCGAGGACGGCTACGAGATCTCCGTGCCGGGCGAGGCGGCTTTGCGCATCTGGAACACTCTCCTCGCCGACGAGCGGGTCCGACCCATCGGCCTGGGCGCCCGTGACAGCCTCCGCCTGGAGGCCGGTTTGCCGCTCTATGGCCATGACCTGGACGAGACGGTGTCCCCCATCGAGGCGGGGCTGGGCTTTGCGGTCTCCAAGAAGCGCCGCGACGCCCGGGACTTTCCCGGTGCGAGCCGGATCGCCGCAGAACTGGGTGGAGAAGTGACCCGCAAGACCGTGGGCCTGAAGGTCGAGGGCGCGCCGGCCCGGGAAGGCGCCGAGATCGCCGACGCCGAGGGCCATGTCGTCGGCGTCATCACGTCTGGCGGCTTTTCCCCCACCCTCGGCTATCCGATCGCGCTCGGCTTCGTGCCGCCGGCCCTGGCCGCGGCTGGGACGGAGCTGAAGGTGATCGTGCGGGGCAGGGCCCAGTCCGCCCAGGTGGTCGCCACCCCATTCGTCCCCCATCGCTATGTGCGCAAGGTTTAGAGAAGGAACGTCCCGAAATGCGCTTCACCAAGGATCATGAGTGGGTTTCCCTGGACGGGGACGTGGCCACCATCGGGATCACCGCCTATGCCGCCGAGCAGCTGGGCGACGTGGTCTTTGTCGAAACCCCTGAGGTCGGCAAGTCCGTCACCGCCGGCGAAGGCCTGGCCGTGGTCGAGAGCGTCAAGGCGGCTTCGGATGTCTACGCCCCCCTGTCGGGGGAAGTGCTTGAGGCCAACGCCGCCCTGGCTGAGGCCCCAGAAACCGTCAACCAGGCGCCCGAGGCCGATGGCTGGTTCGCCAAGGTGAAGATCGCCGACGCCTCGGCCTATGAGGCGCTTATGGACCGCGCCGCCTACGACGCCTTCCTGGAGACCCTGTAAGCCCCATGCGCTACCTGCCGCTCACGCCCGACGACCGCGCCCAGATGTTGGGCGTGATCGGCGCTGCGTCCATCGATGATCTGTTCGCCGACGTGCCGGCCGCCGCCCGCAAGTCCGAGCCCTTTGACCTGCCGCACCATGCCGGCGAGCTGGAGGTCGAGCGCGAGCTGTCGGCCCTGGCCGGTCTGAACCGGGCGGCCGGCGCCGGGCCGTTCTTCTGCGGCGCGGGCGCCTATCGCCACCATGTGCCAGCGACGGTGGACCACATCATCCAGCGCTCGGAATTCCTGACCAGCTACACGCCCTACCAGCCTGAGATCGCCCAGGGCACGCTGCAGGTCCTGTTCGAGTTCCAGACCCAGGTTGCGGCCCTGACCGGGCTCGATGTGGCCAACGCCTCGATGTACGACGGCTCCACGGCCTGCGCCGAGGCTGTGATGATGGCCAGGCGCGTCACCCGCCGGAAGCGGGCCGTGCTGTCGGGCGGCCTGCATCCCCATTACGCCGCCACCACCCAGACCATCGCCCATGCCGAGGGCATGGACATTGTGCGCCAGACCGTCGCCATCGACGCCGAGGCCGCGGTGATCGAGGCCATCGATTCGGAGACCGCCTGCGTGGTGGTCCAGACCCCCAACGTCTTCGGCGTGGCCACCGACGTGACCAAGATCGCCGAGGCCGCCCATGCGGCCGGCGCGCTGCTGATCGTGGTGACCACGGAGGCGATCTCCTATGGTCTGCTCAAGTCGCCCGGCGAGATGGGCGCTGACATCGCCGTGGCCGAGGGCCAGTCCATCGGCAATGCGCTGAATTTTGGCGGCCCCTATATCGGCCTGTTCACCTGCAAGGAGAAGCTGGTCCGGCAGATGCCCGGCCGCCTTTGCGGCGAGACTGTCGATGCCGACGGCCGCCGGGGTTTCGTGCTGACCCTGTCGACCCGGGAACAGCATATCCGCCGGGACAAGGCGACCTCCAACATCTGCACCAATTCCGGCCTGTGCGCTCTGGCCTTCACCGTCCACCTCTCCCTGCTCGGCGAGACCGGACTGCGGCAGCTGGCGGCGATCAACCACGCCAAGGCCCGGCGTCTGGCCGCGGCCCTGGGCGCCATCCCCGGCGTCGAGGTGCTGACCAAGCGCTACTTCAACGAGATCGCCATACGCCTGCCAGGTAACGCGACCCAGATGGTCGAGGCGCTGCTGGAGGACGGGATCGTCGCGGGCGTGCCCTTCTCCCGGCTCGACCCGGCCGCCGGCCTCGACGACGTCCTGCTCTGCGCGGCGACCGAAACCACCCTGGATGAGGATATCGACGCCTTCGCCCAGGCCCTGTCCCGGAGGATCGGCTGATGACCATGCAAACTGTCGGCCGGCCCACCCGGCCCGAGGATGTTCAGCCCCTGGACACAGGCTTCGCCTCCCTGACCGGCGGTCGCGGCCTGCTGCAGGACGAGGCCCTGATTTTCGAGCGGGACGGCTGGGGCAAGACCGGCGTCGATCTGCCGGCGGCTGACGCCACCGCCGACGACCTCGGCGACCTTGTCCGCAAGAGCCCGATCGGCCTGCCTGGCCTGTCGGAGCCCGAGGCCATGCGCCACTATGTGCGCCTGTCGCAGAAGAACCACGCCATCGACCTGGCCCTCTATCCCCTGGGCTCGTGCACGATGAAGCACAATCCGCGCCTGAACGAGAAGATGGCGCGGCTGGCCGGTTTCGCTGACCTGCATCCCATGGCGCCGCTGCCCACGATTCAGGGGGCGCTGACCCTGATGGACCGGCTGTCACACTGGCTGAAGACGCTCACCGGCATGCCGGCTGTGGCCCTGTCGCCCAAGGCCGGCGCCCATGGCGAGCTGTGCGGCCTGCTGGCCATCCGGGCGGCCCATGAGGCCAAGGGCGATCCCCGCCGCCGGGTCCTGGTGCCCACCTCGGCCCATGGCACCAATCCGGCCACGGCGGCCTTCGTCGGCTATTCGGTGACCGAGATCGCCCAGACCGACGATGGTCGGGTGGATCTCGCCGACCTGGAGGCCAAGCTTGGCCCCGATGTGGCGGCCATCATGGTCACCAACCCCAACACCTGCGGCCTGTTCGAGCGCGACATCATCGAGATCGCCCGGCTGACCCATGCGGCCGGGGCCTACTTCTACTGCGACGGCGCCAACTTCAACGCCATCGTCGGCCGGGTTCGCCCCGGCGACCTGGGCGTCGACGCCATGCATATCAACCTGCACAAGACCTTCTCCACCCCCCATGGGGGCGGCGGTCCCGGCGCTGGCCCGGTGGTGCTGTCCGAAGCGCTCGCGCCCTTCGCCCCGGCGCCCTGGGTGGTGCATGGGCATGAGGGTCTGACCCTGGTGGAAGAGACCGTCGAGGAGGCCGCCCAGGCCTTTGGCCGCATGAGCGCCTTCCATGGCCAGATGGGCATGTTCGTCCGCGCCTACGCCTATATGCGCAGCCACGGGGCTGACGGGCTGCGGCAGGTGGCCGAGGACGCCGTTCTCAACGCCAACTACATCAAGGCGCGCCTCTCGGGCGTCATGACCCCCGCCTTCCCGGAGGGGCCGTGCATGCATGAGGCCCTGTTCGACGACTCCTGGCTGGAGGGGACCGGCGTCACCACGCTCGACTTCGCCAAGGCGATGATCGACGAGGGCTTCCACCCGATGACCATGTACTTCCCCCTGGTGGTGCATGGGGCGATGCTGATCGAGCCCACCGAAACGGAGTCCAAGCAGGAGCTGGACCGGTTCTGCGAGGCCCTGATCGCGCTCGCCCAGGCCGCCAAGGCCGGTGATGTGGACCGCTTCAAGGGCGCGCCCTATCTGGCGCCGATGCGCCGGCTGGATGAAACCCTGGCCGCCCGCAAGCCCCGCCTAATCTGGAAACCGGAGGCAGGTGTGGCGCCGGCGCCGCTCGCCGCAGAATAGCAGCGGCCGGGCCTGAATTGGGCCCGTCTGTCGCCTTACTTTCAGACCAGCGCTGCACATATGAGGAAGACGCGCGGGAGCCTCGCCTCCCCGGATGGGTCCGCCCGCGCGTCATCCCAGGTTTTCCAGCGTGTCTCTCGCCCTCTCTGCGCGGCCTCATGGCCGCTCCGACGCCCCAGGGGCCTATGGCCGGCTCTCTCGCCGGCTGCTTCGCCTTGGGCTGACGGTTCTGGGGGGACTGATCGTCATCGCCGGCGTCCTCATCGCGCCCCTGCCGGGACCCATGGGGCTGCCGGTGGCGACAGTGGGCCTGATCCTGATTCTGCGGAATTCCTACAAGGCCCGTCGGGCCTTCGTGCGCCTGCGGCGGGCCCATCCCAAGACCCTGCATCCCTTCCGCCGCCTGCTGCGGCGACGGCCTGAGGTGGCCCCGGTAATGTGGCAGATGATGCTGAAAACCGAGCGCCTGCTGATCCCGCGGCGCTACCGGGTGGGGGTCCGCGGGCGGCGCCTGTTCAGACGCCGCCGCAGATCTTCGACTATTGTAGCTTAGAGGCCATCTGGCCGATGGCCTTGTCGACCAGGGGATCGGTAGTCGCAGCCGCCAGACGGCCGGCCAGCACGGTGCGGGCGGCCTCAGCGGCGAGTTCGGCGGCCGCGGCCTTCACGTCAGCCATGGCCTGAGCCTCGGCGGTGGCGATCTTGCGCTCGGCCATTTCGGTGCGGCGGACGATCTGCTCCTCGAGCTTCACGGCCGCGTCCTTGCGCATGCGTTCGGCGTCTTCCTTGGCCTGGGCCAGCATGTCGGCGGCCAGACGTTCGGTTTCTTCCCGCTGGGCCTTGATCTGGGTGAGCAGACGCTCGGCTTCGGCGCGCAGGTTCTGAGCCTCGTCCAGCTCGGCCTGGATCCGCTCGGCGCGGGAGTCCAGGGCCTTGGCCATGGCCGCGGGCACCTTCAGATAGATCAGCAGCCCGAAGAAGATGAGGACGGCGACCAGAACCCAGAATTCGGGGGTCACGAAAAAGGACATCTCGTCTCTCTCCTCAGGCCGCGTTGCGCGCGATCGCGGCGTCCACCTCGGCGCGGGTCGGCGCCTGGCCGCTCAGCTTCTCGACGATGGCTTCAGCGGTCTCGGCGGCCAGGTTGCGCACGTTCGACATGGCCTTTTCACGACCAGCCTGGATGCCGGCTTCGGCGGCGGCCAGACGCTCGTGCAGCTTGGCTTCTTCAGCCGCATTGCGAGTGTCAGCCTCGGCCTTGGCCGCAGCCTTGGCGTCGGCGGCGGTCTTCTGGGCGCGGGCGCGGGCCTGGGCCAGCTCCGCGGCGGCCTCAGCCGACTGGCGCTCGGCCTCGTCGCGGGCGATGCGGGCGTCGGCGAGGTCGCCCTCGATCTTCGCCGCCCGGGCCTCGATGGCGCCGCCCACCCGGGGCAGGAACAGCTTGGACAGGATGACGTAGAGAATGGCGAAAACGATGAGCAGCCAGAAGATCTGGCCCGGCCAGTAGCCGAACTCGAACTGGGGCAGGCCAGACGAGCCGTGCTCGGCGGCTTCCGTGCTCTCGTGCAGATCGTGGCTCGTGGTGGTCGGCGGCGTCTCGACGATCGCCCCGCCCGGCTCGAGCTCTGGTGTGGTCTGGGCCATCAAGGCGCTCCGTTGAGTCTGCTCAGGTCCATGCGGCGTGTGGGCCCTCCGCAGGGCGGGCCATGCGAAAGGCGGGCCATGCGAAAGGCGGGCCATGCGAAAGGCGGGCCGTTCTCCAGCCCGCCCCCCAACGCACGGATAGTCTCGCCTTAGGCGGCGAACAGGATCAGCAGCGCGACCACGAAGGCGAAGATGCCCAGCGCTTCGGTCAGGGCCATGCCCAGGAAGAGCATCGGGCGCTCGCCGGCCGAGGCCGACGGGTTGCGCAGGGCGCCGTTGAGGTATTGGCCGAACATGGTGCCGAGGCCGATACCGGCTCCGATCATGCCCAGCATCGCCAGGCCGGCGCCGATGTACTTAGCTGCAAGGGGATCCATCGAAAGTGCTCCGTGTAAGCGATGGGGTCGGGAAACGGGGTGAGCAGTCGGTCGTGATCAGTGGCTGTGCAGGTTCACGACGTCGTTCAGATAGACGCAGGCCAGCACGGCGAAGACGAACGCCTGCAGGAACGCGACCATGAACTCAAGGGCGGTGATGGCGACAGTGCCGGTCAGGGTGACCAGGGCGCCGACGATCCCGAGCGCGCCGAGCGCGCCGAGCGAGACCACGAAGCCGCCGAAGACCTTCAGGACGACGTGACCGCCGACCATGTTGCCGAACAGTCGAAGGGCCAGCGTCACCGGCCGCACCAGGAAGGAAATGACCTCGATCACCACCACCAGGGGCAGGACGAAGAAGGGCACGCCCGAGGGGACGAACAGCTTGAAGAAGCCCAGGCCGTTGCGGGCGAAGCCGACAGCGATGACCACGGCGATCACCAGGACGCCGAGGGTGGCGGTCACCGCCAGCTGCGAGGTCGAGGTGAAGAAATAGGGGACCATGCCCAGCAGGTTCATGGCCAGGATGAAGGCGAACAGGGTGAAGACGAAGGGGAAGTACTTCTTGCCCTCGTGACCGATGATCGAGTCCGTCAGGTTGTGGATGAGCTCATAGAGCATCTCGCCCACCGACTGCAGGCGCCCGGGCACAACCGCGGCCTTGGCCGAGGCCGCGGCGAAGAACAGGGTCACGCTGGCCGCGGCGATGATCATCCACAGGGCCGAATTGGTGATCGAGAGATCGAAGCCCGCAACAGCAGGAAGTTCGAGAACCTGTTGGATCTCGAACTGGTGCATCGGATCGGCCACGCCTCAGTCCCTCTTGTTCTGGCCAGGCCCCGCGGGCCAGCCGTCGTCGTCATCTTCATCGTCGTCGAAGGGGACCGAGGAAACCGGTCCGGCCTTCGCCGCCGCCTGAGCGCTCATGCGTCCCGCAGAACGCGAGATCAAGAACATCGCCAGGGCGGTACCCACTAGCACGCCCAGGAGCAAGCCCCAGGGCGAGGTTCCAGCCCATTGATCGAAGAGCCAGCCAAGGCCGAGCCCCCCCAGAACGCCCCCGATCAGCTCGGCCACCAGCTTGTAGCCGGAACCGATCGCACCGGTGTCAAACTTCGCCTTCCGGTCCCGCGCCGCCCGCTGGACATCGACCGCGTCCAGCTGCGCGTCGAGACGTTTCAGCGCCTCGTGGTGCGGATCGGACGGTTGCGACATGAGCGGATGGCGCCTTCCGGGGCGAGGGCGGCCTGCCGGCGCCCCTGGTTCGATCGCGGCGGAACCTAAAGGGGCGAGGGTACAGCGTCAAGGCGCTGGCGCCTGTGTCTAATTGTTTGATTTGTCTTGAGTATCGGCTTAGCCGCCCGATTCGGTCGCCGCGGCGCCTATTCGGCGGCCAGGGCCTCGGCCTGGCGGAGGTCCACCGAGACCAGTTGGGAGACGCCCCGCTCGGCCATGGTCACCCCGAACAGCCGGTCCATGCGGGCCATGGTCACCGGATTGTGGGTGATGGTGATGAAGCGGGTCTCGGTGCGGCTGCGCATCTCGTCGAGCATGTTGCAGAAGCGGTCCACATTTGCGTCGTCGAGCGGGGCGTCCACCTCGTCCAGCACGCAGATGGGCGCGGGATTGGCCAGGAAGACCGCGAAGATCAGGGCGGCCGCCGTCAGCGCCTGCTCGCCACCGCTCATCAGGCTCATGGTCGCCATGCGCTTGCCGGGCGGACAGGCATAGATTTCGAGGCCCGCCTCCAGCGGATCGTCGGATTCCACGAGACGCAGTTCGGCCTGGCCGCCCTCGAACAGGGTCTGGAAGAGGGTCTTGAAGTGGCCGTTGATCACCTCGAAGGCCGCGGTCAGCCGTTCGCGGCCCTCGCTGTTGAGCTCATCGATTCCCTGGCGCAGGCGGGCGATGGCGCCGGTCAGGTCGGCGCGCTCGGTCTGCATGGTCTCCAGCCGAGCCGCACTCTCGCGGGCCTCGTCCTCGGCGCGCAGATTGACCGCGCCGATGGACTCCCGCTGCCGTTCGAGGGCGGCCAGGTGGGCCTCCATGCCGCCGGCGTCGGCGGGGATCGCCACGGCCTCATCGGCCAGCTGGCGGGCAAGGTCTTCCGGCTCGACCCGGGCGGTTTCGCGGATCTGTTCTGCCAGTTCGGCCAGGCGTTCCACCGCCGCCTCCAGCCGGGCGTCCAGGGCGACGCGGCCTTCCCGGGCCTGGGCGGCGGCGGCGTCTGCGGCCCGCAGGCCCCGCTCGGCCTCGCCCCGGGCCGTCTCGCCGGCCTGCAGGGCGTCGTGGGTCTGGGCCCTGCGGGTTTCGGCGGCGGCGAAGGCGTCCAGCAGGCTGATCCGCCGACCCTCAAGCTGCTGCGGGGCTTCGCGGGCGAGGTCGAGAGCGCTGAGCGCCCGCGCCCGGTCACTCTCCAGGGCCTCCAGACGGCGGGCGGCCGATTCTGCCCGGCGGGACCAGTCGTCGCGCTCGCGGGTGAGGGTCGCCAGGCGCCGCGCCCGGCCATCGCGCTCGCGGGTCTCCACATCGAGGGCCGAGCGCGCCGCCGCCGCAGCTTCCCGCGCCGGGCCAGCCGCCGCGCGGGCGGTCGCCAGGTCAGCGTCCAGGTCAGCGGTCACGCCTATGGCGCCCACCTCGGCCAGGACGGCGGCGTGGCCGGCCTCGGCCTCAGCCAGTTCGGCGGCGAACCGGGCGATCATGTCGTCGAGGGACTGGGCCTGGGCCTCCCGGCGGGCGTCCTCACGCTCCAGCTTTTCGAGGGCCGCGCGCGCCTGGCCCAGGCGCTGCTCGCAGGCTGGCGGTTCGCGGCGGGCGGCCTTCTGGTCGGCTTCGGCCTGGGCCAGGGCCTGTCGGGCGGCGGCCAGGGTCTCGCGGGCATTCTGGGCGGCCGGCGCCAGGGCTTCGATCTCGGCTTCCACCTCGGCTAGGCGGGACTTCTGCTCCAGGCGGACGGCGGCGGGCTTCTTGGCCTCGGCCTTGGCGGTGAAGCCGTCCCAGCGCCACAGGTCGCCTTCGCGGGAGACCAGGCGGCAGCCTGGGGGAATGCGCTTGGACAGGGCCTCACCCTGAGCCCTATCGACGAGCGCGACATAGGCCAGACGGGCGGCGAGCTGTGGCGGGGCCTGCACAAGGTCGCTGAGCGGCGAGGCCCCCGGGGGCCAGGCCGGCGTCGGCGCCTGCGCCCCGGCCCAGTGGGCGGGCGCCTTGGGGTCGAGGGACGCCTCCAGGTCATCGCCCAGGGCGGCGGCCAGGGCCATCTCCAGGCCCCGCTCAGGCGCCATGGCGTCCAGGGCGGGCGCAAAGCCGCCGCGCAGCTGTGGCGCGACGATCTGGGCGAGGGCCCGGGCCTCGGCGGTGAGGCGGGAAATCTGCTCGTCCTGCCGACGCGCGGATTCGCGCGCCTCGGCCTCAAGCTTCTGAGCCTGACCATGCGCCTCTTCGGCGGCGGCCTGGGCCTGACGGGCGGCGGTGAGCGCGGCAAGCGACGCATCGAACGCGGCACGGGCCGCGGCGATCTGTGGGTTCTCCAGCGGTCCCAGGGCCGTGCGCTCTGCGCGGGTCTGCTCCAGGGTGCGCCTCGCGCGGGCCACGCGGCTCTCGGCCTCGCTGATCCGCGCGGCTGCAGCCCGGCGGCGAGCCTCCTCTGCCGCGGCCGCGGCGGCCACCCGCTCGACCTGCGCGTCGGCTTCGGCCCGGGCGGCTTCCGCAGCTGCCAGGGCGGCCTCAAGTTCGGGGATGCGTTCCGGGGCGCCTGAGACGGCGGCCTCGAGGGCCGCGACCTCCTCGATAAGACGAGCCAGGGCCGCCTGGGAGTCCTCGGCCATCTGGCTTTCGCGGGCCCGGTCGGCGTCGATGCGGGCGATCTCGGCCTCACCCCGGGCGACCTCAGCAGCCAGGGCTTCGGCTTCCCGCTCGATGCGGTCCTTGTCGATGGCCAGCTTGCCGAGCACGGCGGCGGCCACGGCCTCGGCCTCCCGCAAGGGGGCGAGGGCGGCGTCGGCCTGGGCGGCGGTCGTGGCGGCGACGGCGGCGGCGCGGGTGGCGGTCTCCACGTGGCGGGCGGCCTCGCCGGCTTCGATCTTCAGTTGTTCAGCCGTCTGGGCCGCCTGGCTCCAGCGGGCGTAGAGGACCGCCCCTTGCAGGGTGCGGATCTCCGCCGACAGCCGGCGGTAGCGCTCAGCCTGGCGGGCCTCCCGACGCAGGCGGGCCAGGCCCCCTTCGAGTTCCTGCGCCACATCGTCCAGCCGGGCGAGGTTGGCCTCGGCGGCCCGAAGGCGCAGCTCGGCCTCATGGCGGCGGGAATGCAGGCCGGAGACCCCGGCGGCCTCTTCCAGGATGAGGCGGCGGTTCTGCGGTCGGGCGGCGATCAGTTCGGAGATCTGTCCCTGGCGCACCAGGGCCGGTGAGTTGGAGCCTGTCGATGCGTCGGCGAACAACAGCTGGACGTCCCGGGCCCGGACCTCCTTGCCGTTGATACGGTAGGTGGAGCCCGACCCCCGGTCGATCCGTCGCACCACTTCGAGCACGGGGTGGTCGTTATAGGCCGCCGGCGCGCGGCGATCGGCGTTGTCGATGGTCAGGGTGACATCGGCATGATTGCGCGACGGGCGCTTGCCAGAGCCGGCGAAGATCACGTCGTCCATGCCGCCGGCCCGCATGGCCTTGGCGGAATTGGCGCCCATGACCCAGCGCAGGGCTTCCAGCAGATTCGACTTGCCGCAGCCATTGGGCCCGACGATCCCCGTCAGCCCCGGCTCGATCCGGAACTCCGTCGGATCGACGAAGGACTTGAATCCGGTGAGCCGAAGCCGCTGGAAGCGCACGGGCGCCTAGGTCCCCCTCAGGCCTATTTCTGGGCCGCGGCGATGGCGGCGTCGATCTCGGCCATGCTCATGGCGCCTTCCTTGGCCAGCTTGCCGTTGATCATGAAGGTGGGCGTCGAGGTGATGCGCGCGTCGCGCTGGGTTTTCTCGATGCGGGCGTTAAGGGCGCGCAGGCCTTCTTCGCTGGAGATGCAGGTCTGAAACTGGTCTTCGGTCATGCCGGCCGAGCGGGCGACCCGCAGCAGGGTGCCGCGGACGTCGCCGGAGGTGAACATCTCCTGCTGGCTGTGGAAGATGGCGTCGACCACGTTGAAATACTTGTCCTCGCCGGCGCAGCGGGCGAGCAGGAAGCCGGCGGCGGCCACCTCGGCTGGCGGAGTCAGGAACTCCTTGAAGGTGTAGTGGACCTTGCCGGTGTCGATGTACTTTTCCTTCAGCTCCGGGAAGACCTCGTTGTTGAAGGTGGCGCAGTGGACGCAGCTCAGCGAGGCGTATTCGACCATCTTCACCGGCGCATTGGGATCGCCCATGCTCATATCGCCGTCGGCGGCGGCCGAGGACTGGCCCGAGCAGGCGCCCAGGAAGAGGGTCGCGGCGGCGACGGCCATCATAAGGCGGCGGCTGAGGTTCGGCATGGTGGTCGGCCCTTTGTGCAGGAAGGTCGAGGAAGTGAAGTAAAGCGCGATTCCCAAGGCTAGGCCCATGGCGCCCTTTTGACGTCAAGAACGGCCCTGGCCCGACAATGTCAACGGCGGCTGGCGTTGCGCATAACGCCGCGCCCCAGCGCCAGCAGGGCGCTTTTCAGGGGGCCGTCGGGCGCGAGGGCCAGACCCTGGCTGAGTTCGGCCTCCTGGGCGGCGTCCAGGGGGGCCTCGCGCTTGCGGGGCGGCTGGGCGGCGCTGGCTTGAACTGGCCGCAGGGGGCCCTGGACGATCCGCAGACGTTCCACGGCGCCTGACCCCAGAAACAGGTTCACCCGCGCCAGGATCTCCGGCGCTTGATGCTGGATCAGGGCGGCGGCGGGTCCGGCCACCCGGATCTCCAGGGCGGCGCCGGCGCCATTGCGGCCTTTGACCAGCTTCACCGGTTCGGTGCGCCGGGCGATCTGTTCGCCAACGATCTCCCGCCAGCGCGCCTGCAGGGCGCCGGGGCCCTGGCCAAAGCGGGCGTCAAGCTCACGGATGAGCTTGGACAGGCCCCGGCCGGCCGGCGGCGGCGGCCTGGGCGCAGGCCGCGTGCGGCGGCTGGCCAGGATGGCGCGGGTCTCTTCAAGGTCGGGCAGGGGGCGGGGCGGCATGTCGGGGCCAAGGATACACCCGGACGCGCCTGTCGCGGAGTCCCCCCTGCCAAAGGGGCGCGAGACATCCTAAGTCTGGCGCCGTGACCCCTGAACAGATCCGCTTCAGCCTTCTCTCCTGGTACGACGCCCACGCCCGGGACC
Source organism: Caulobacteraceae bacterium (assembly GCA_027489335.1). GTDB lineage: Bacteria > Pseudomonadota > Alphaproteobacteria > Caulobacterales > Caulobacteraceae > Phenylobacterium. The sequence goes on from JAIXZX010000005.1 coordinate 333,569, forward strand.
TTCCCTGGCGGACTGGCCCGGCCGCCGGACAGGTCGGCGTCCGCTCCGATCCATACCGGGTCTGGCTGTCGGAGGTGATGCTGCAGCAGACGACGGTCCCCCATGCGGCCCCCTACTTCCTGAAGTTCACCGCCCGCTGGCCCACCGTGTCGGACTTGGCCTCCGCGCCGGACGATGAGGTGATGGCCGCCTGGGCTGGGCTTGGCTACTACGCCCGGGCCCGCAACCTGCTGGCCTGCGCCCGGGCGGTGGCGAACGACCATGGTGGGGTGTTTCCGGACACCGAGGCGGGTTTGCGGGCGCTTCCCGGGCTTGGCCCCTATACGGCTGCGGCGGTTGCGGCGATCGCCTTCAATGAGGCGACCAATGTGGTCGACGGCAATGTCGAGCGCGTGATGTCCCGGCTGTTCGCCGTCGAAACGCCCCTGCCGGCCGCCAAGCCAGAACTGAAGGCGCTGGCCGCCGCCCTGGTCCGGGACGAGCGCCCCGGCGACTGGGCCCAGGCGCTGATGGACCTGGGGGCCACGGTCTGCCGGCCCAAGTCGCCCTTGTGCGACCGCTGCCCCTTGACCGGCGCCTGTGCGGGCCTGGCCACCGGCGCGCCGGAGATCTATCCCCACAAGAGCGCCAAGGCGGCCCGGCCCCGTCGTCATGGGGTGGCCTACATCCTGACTCGCGGGGAAGAAGTCGCCCTGGTCCGCCGGCCGCCAAGGGGCCTGCTCGGCGGGATGCTCGGCCTGCCCACCAGCGACTGGCGCGCCGCCGCCTGGTCCGACGAGGAGGCGCTAGCCGATGCGCCCGTCCAGGCCGACTGGCGGAGCGCAGGCGAGGTGGAGCACGTCTTCACCCACTTCTCCCTGACCCTGCGGCTGCTACGGGCCGAGGGCGCGGCTGAGGGTGTGATCTGGACGGCGAGGCGGGACCTCGACGCCCTGCCCAGCGTCTTTCTGAAGGCCGCCCGGGCGGGACTGTCAAACCTGCTGTAGGGCTTGCCCCCGCGCCCATCGCCCCACCGCCGTCATCCTGGGACCTGTGCCCAGGATCCCTCGTGACGCTTGCGCCCGCCATCGACAGGGATGCTCGGCACAAGGCCGAGCATGACGGTGATGATCGAGCCCGAGGGTGACGAGACGTAAGAAGCCTAGGCCGCGACCGCGGGGGCGTCCTTGCGCATCTTGGCGCGCAGGACGTCGATGGGGGCGAGGCCGGCGTCAGTCTTGAAATGCCAGTAGGTCCAGCCGTTGCAGGCCGGCGCCGACTGCACCATGGCGCCGACCTTGTGGATCGAGCCGGTCATGTCGCCCACGGCCAGGCTGCCGTCGGCGCGGACGCGTGCGGCGCGCTCGCCCTTCGGGCAATAGAGCACGTCGCCGGGACGGAGAAGGCCCGCCTCGACGATGGTGCCGAAGGGCACGCGCGGCTCGGCCCGCTTTGAGCCCGTGACCTGAAGATCCTCGGGCGAGACCGGGATGACCTTGGAGATGCGGTCCTTCGCTACGGCCACATAGGCGTCTTCCCGCTCCAGACCGATGAAGCGGCGTCCGAGCCGCTTGGCGGCCGCGCCGGTGGTGCCGGAGCCGAAGAAGGGGTCGAGGATCAGATCACCGGGCTTGGTGGAGGCCAGGATCAGCCGGTGCAGCAGGGCCTCGGGCTTCTGGGTGGGATGGGCCTTGGCGCCGCTGGCGTCCTTGATCCGCTCCTCGCCGGTGCACAGGGGGAAGGTCCAGTCCGAGCGCATCTGCAGCTCGTCGTTGGCCATCTTCATGGCGTCGTAGTTGAAGGTATAGCGCCGGCCTCCGCGGGACTTGGCGGCCCAGATCAGCGTCTCATGCGCATTGGTGAAGCGGGTGCCCTTGAAGTTCGGCATGGGGTTGGTCTTGCGCCAAACCACATCGTTCAGGATCCAGAAGCCCAGGTCCTGCAGGGTCGCCCCGACCCGGAAAATGTTGTGATAGCTGCCGATCACCCACAGGGCGCCATCGTCCTTCAGGACCCGACGGCATTCCGCCATCCAGGCCTTGGTGAAGGCGTCGTAGGCCGCGAAGCTCTCGAACTGGTCCCAGTCGTCGTCGACCGCGTCGACCTTGGAATTGTCCGGCCGCAGCAGGTCGCCGCCCAGCTGCAGATTGTAGGGCGGATCGGCGAAGACCAGGTCCACCGACCCCGTCGGGAGCTTCTTCAGCTCCTCGATGCAATCGCCCTGGATGATGGTTTCGGCGGGAAAGTTCATGGACGCCCCTCAGATCTACAGAAGGGAATCTTCCCCCATCGTGGTGAAGGGGCCGTTTCGAAACGTGGTGAACGAGGGGTTAAGCCTCGGAGGCGGCGAGATCCTGGATTGGAAGGTCGCCGGTGATCCGCTCGCCCCGCAGCACCTTCTGAACCGGGGCCCAGGTGGTGCGGTGGATTTCACAGGGGCCCAGGCGCTCCAGGGCGCTGATATGGACCGGCGCGCCATAGCCCTTGTGGCCGGCGAAGCCGTAGCCCGGATAGCGGTCATCCATCTCGATCATCAGCCGGTCCCGGGCGACCTTGGCCAGAATCGAGGCCGCGGCGATGGAGAGCGACTTGCCGTCGCCGCCGATCACCGTCTTCACCGGGCAGGGCAGCTTGAAGGGATAGTTGCCGTCCACCAGGGCGAAGACCGGCGTCACGTCCAGCGCCTCGATGGCCCGGCACATGGCCAGACCCGCGGCGTGCAGGATGTTGAGCTCGCCGATCTCATCGACTGAGGCGAATCCGACGCCCCAGGCGATGGACGAAGCCTTGATCTCGATCTCCAGGCTTTCCCGAGCCTTGGCCGTCAGCTTCTTGGAGTCATTCAGGCCGGCGGGGATGCGCGCCGGATCGAGGATCACCGCCCCGGCGCTGACCGGGCCAGCCCAGGGGCCGCGGCCGGCCTCGTCCACGCCGCACACGGGCGAGGGGCAGGCGGTCTCCAGCAGCAGGTCCGGGACAACGAGAAGGGAGGCGGGCTTGCGGGCCATCAGGCGCTCATAGCCGCGACCTGGTCATGACGGAAGCAGCAGGTGAGGTGGTCGTTCACCATGCCGACGGCCTGCATGAAGGCGTAGACGATCACCGGGCCGACGAACTTGTAGCCCTGGGCCTTCAGGGCCTTGGACACCTCCACCGCGAGCGGCGTCTGGGCCGGGACCTGGCCGATCTCGCTCCACTGGTTCTGGATCGGCTTGCCGTCGGTGAAGGCCCACAGGAAGCTCGACAGGTCCTGGCCCTTCTCGCGCATGTCCAGATAGATCCGCGCGCTGGCGATGGCCGCGTCGATCTTGGCGTTGGAGCGCACGATGCCGGCGTTCCCCATCAGCCGGGCGCGGTCGGCCTCGCCGAACCGGGCGACGATCTCGGGATCAAAGCCGGCGAAGGCCTCGCGGAACGCCTCACGCTTGCGCAGGATGGTGATCCAGGAGAGCCCGGCCTGGAAGCCGTCGAGCACCAGCTTCTCCCAGAGCGCGCGGGGGTCATACTCCGGCACCCCCCAATCGGTGTCGTGATAGGCCTCGTACAGCGGGTCCCCCGCCATGCCACGCCAACCGCATCGAATCAGGTCGCTGCTCATGGGCGGAGTCTCGCCGGGGCGTTCCGGGGTCGCAAGGGTGAGCGCGTTCTCCCTCACGCCAAACACGCTTCTCCGTCATGGTCGGGCTTGACCCGACCATCCATGAACACTGGCGAGCGGCTGTGTGCATGGACCCTCGGGTCAAGCCCGAGCGTGACGGGGATTAGGGTTTGAGCGCCCGCTCGAACCAGTCCGGCCGCACCACCTGCACCGGCCGGCCGTCCACGGTGAGGTCGGCGCCCTCGATCCGGTCCAGGCGCAGCGAGGCCATGGCCAGGCCGTCTGCGCCGCTCAGCACCTGGCCGGCCCGCAACTCGCCGGCCAGCACCTCGGCGCCAGGCGCGGGCAGAGCCCCGTCGAAGGCCAGGGGCAGGAAGCGGGTCTTCACCGTGCCGCGGCGTTTCATGCGCGAGGTGGTCTCCTGGCCGACGAAGCAGCCCTTCTTGAAGTCGATGCCGTTCAGCAGGTCGAAATTCGCCTCGATGGGATAGGTTTGCTCGATCCCCCAGTCGGCGGGGCCCGGAACGCCCAGGGACCTGGCGAAGGCGGCGTAGTCTGCCTGATCGCCCTCGGCCGCGCCCCGCGGGGCGGGCAGGCCATAGCCCCGCCAGCCCAGCTCTGACAGCCGCGGGTCGGCCAGCCAGCCGTCGCCGGGCGCCTCCCCCTCGCCGAACAGGACCGCGATCTCGGCCTCGTCCGGGGCGATCGTCACCTTGGCGCGCAGGCGATAGATCATCAGCCGCTGCAGGATCGCGTCCCGGTGCTCAGCGGCCACATCCAGCCAGCAGCCGTCTTCGCGGCCGATCACGAACAGGTCGTAGAGCACCTTGCCCTGGGGGGTCAGCAGGGCGCCGAAGCGGATCTCGCCCACGGCCAGGGTTTCGACATTCTGGCTGATCAGATTGTGCAGGAAGTCCCGCCAGTCGGCCCCGCCCAGGGCGATCACGGCGCGGCTGCGCAGGCGGACATAGCTCGGGGTCTGGACCATGGAGCACCACTTAGGATCGCGGCGGCTCGCGCGCCAGCCGCAGGCCCTCTATAACCGGCAGATGACGCAAGGGTCCTTCCCCATCCTGTTCATCACCGCCACCCGGATCGGGGATGCGGTGCTGTCCTCCGGCCTGCTGGCCAAGCTGCGCGAAGAGATTCCGAACGCCCGCTTCACCATCGTCGCGGGGCCGGCGGCCGCGCCCCTGTTCGCCGACACCCCGGGGCTGGACGAGGTGATCATTCTGCGCAAGGCCCGTAACGGCGGGCACTGGCTGGCCCTCTGGCGGCAGGTCCGCAGGCGGCGCTGGGGCCTGGTTGTCGATCTGCGCGGCTCGGCCATGGCGAGCTTCGTGCGCACAAAGCGCCGGGCGGTGTTCCGCCGACAGCCTGGCCCGCCGGTCCACAAGGTGATCGAGGCCGCCCGGCTGTTGAAGCTGGAGGATGAGCCGCCGGCCCCGCACCTCTTTATCAGCCCGGAGACCGAAGCCGCCGCCGCCGACCTGACCCGGGGCGAGGGGCCGATCCTGGCGCTGGCGCCCGCGGCCAACTGGGTGGGCAAGACCTGGCCGCTGGAACGCTTCGCCCAGCTCGCCATCCGCCTGCTCGGCGAGGGCGGCGCCCTGCATGGCGCGCGGCTGATGGTGCTGGGATCGCCCGATGACACGGGCGTGGTGGCGTCTCTGCGGCATGTGGTTCCCAAGCACAGGTTCATCGACCTGGTGGGCAAGGCCGACCTGCTGACCGGCTATGCGGCGTTGCGTCATGCACGGCTGTTCGTCGGCAATGATTCAGGGCTGATGCACCTGGCCGCGGCGGCCGGCGCGCCGACGCTGGGCCTGTTTGGCCCTTCGGACGACACCCTCTACGCCCCCTGGGGCCCGCACACCCGCGTGGTGCGCGGCGCCCGCAGTTTCGAACAGATTCGCCTGCAGGACCCCGACCTCAACCAGAGCTTCTGTCACATGATGGATCTCAGCGTCGACACGGTGGCCCAGGCTGCTAATCAACTGCTGAAGCAGACGGAGATGAGCCATGGCCGCCACCTATGACCTGATCGTCCATGGGGGCGAGGTGGTGAACCATGACGGCCGCGGGGCCGCCGATATCGGGGTGCGGGGCGGCAAGGTCGTCGCCATCGGCGACCTCTCCCAGGCCTCCGCGGCCGAGCGCTTTGACGCCACGGGGCTCCACGTCCTGCCCGGCGTCATCGACACCCAGGTGCATTTCCGCGAGCCGGGCCTGGAGTGGAAGGAAGATCTGGAGAGCGGCTCGCGCGGGGCGGTGCTGGGCGGCGTGGTCGCCGTCTTCGAGATGCCCAACACAGAGCCCACCACCACCGATCCCGATGCTCTGGCCGACAAGCTGGCGAGGGCCAAGGGCCGGATGCACTGCGACCACGCCTTCTATGTGGGCGGCACCCATGAGAATGCGAGCTTCCTGGGCGAGCTGGAACGGCTGCCCGGCTGCTGCGGGATCAAGGTGTTCATGGGCGCGTCGACCGGCACCCTGCTGGTGCAGGACGACGAGGGCGTCGAGCAGGTGCTGCGCCATGTGAACAGGCGGGCGGCCTTCCACTCCGAGGACGAATACCGCCTGGCTGATCGGCGGAGCCTGGCGCGCACCGGCGACTGGACCAGCCATCCCGAGGTGCGCGACGCCCAGGCCGCCATCGAGTCCACTGAGCGCCTGCTGCGGATCGCCCGCAAGCTCGGCAAGCGCATCCACGTCCTGCACGTGACCACGGCGGAAGAGGTCGAGATTCTGGCCCGCAACAAGGACGTGGCCAGCGTCGAGATGACCCCCCAACACCTGACCCTGGAAGGCCCCGAGGCCTATGAGCGGCTGAAGGGCTTCGCCCAGATGAACCCGCCGATCCGTGACGCCGCCCATCGCGCCGGTCTCTGGCGGGGTCTGGCGGCCGGGGTCACCGACGTCATCGGCTCTGACCACGCCCCCCACACCCGCGAAGAGAAGGCCAGGCCCTATCCCGCCTCGCCCTCGGGCATGCCGGGCGTGCAGACCCTGGTGCCGGTCATGCTGACCCATGTGGCCGAGGGGCGCCTGTCCCTGGAGCGGTTCGTGGACCTGACCAGCCACGGCGCCAACCGGCTGTTTGGCCTGGCCGACAAGGGCCGGCTGGCGGTGGGCTATGACGCCGACCTGACCATCGTCGATCTGAAGGCCCGGCGGACCATCACCCACGCCGCCCAGGCCAACCGCGCCGGCTGGACCCCCTTCGACGGCATGGAGGCCAAGGGCTGGCCCATGGCCACCATTATCCGCGGCCGGGTGGTCATGCGCGACGACGAGGTGGTGGCCGAGGGGACGGGGGAGCCCGTCCGCTTCGCTGAGACCCTGGCGGGCTGAGGGGCATAGACCGCCCGCGCCCCCTTTGCAGGCGCCGGAATGGGCGTCCATAAAGTCACATGGACGCAAAGCTTCGCATCGAGACGGCCCCCTTCCGCGATCCGCGCTATGCGGCTAGGCGACTGGAGGTCGAGCGCCGGGCGGACGGGACCCTGGTTCTGGCCAATCCCACGCCCTTCTCCCAGGATTTCCAGACCGCGCTCGACGCCCTGGACCATTGGCGGGCCGCCGCGCCCGATCGGGTCTGGCTGGCCGAACGCGCCGGGGAGGGCTGGCGGACGCTGACCTATGGCGAGGCCTGGCATGCGGTCACCCATCTGGCCGGCGGCCTGACGGCGCGGGGCCTGGTGGGGCCGCGGCCGATCCTGATCCTGGCGCATAACGGGATCGACCATGCGCTTTTGATGTATGCGGCCATGAGCCAGGGTACGCCCGTGGCGCCAGTTTCCCCGCAATATGGACTGGGTGGCGCCAATCTCGCCCGCCTGACCCATGCCTGCGAGGTGCTGCGGCCTGCCGCGGTGTTCACTGAGGACGCCGAACGCTTCGCCACCGGCCTTTCGGCGGAGGTGCTGTCGGGCCTGCCGGTGGTGGCGGCCCACAATGGCCGCCCCGGTCACATCACTCTGGCCGAGCTCTATGGCGCGCCTCTGTCGCCGGCCGCCCGGCCAGACCACCACGCCAAATACCTGCTGACCTCAGGCTCCACCGGCCTGCCCAAGGCGGTGATCATCACCCAGCAGGCTCTGGCCCTCAACTCGGCCCAGATCGCCGCCTGTTTCGAGGATGACGAGCCGCCGGTGATGGTCAATTCCGCCCCCTGGAGCCATAGCCTGGGGGCCAACTCCATCCTGCACATGGCCGCCACGCGGGGGGGTACGCTCCATATCGACGCCGGCCAGCCCACGGCGGCGCGGTTTTCTGAGACGGTTCGGAACCTGCGGGAGATCGCGCCGACCTATCACAACATGGTGCCCGCCGGCTGGATGCTGCTGGTCGATGAACTGGAGAAGGATGAGGCGCTCGCCCGAACCTTCTTCTCCCGGGTCCGGCTGATGCAGTATGGCGGCGCCAGCCTTGGTCAGGACGTCAGCGATCGCATCCAGGCCGTGGCCGTCCGCACGGTGGGCGAGAAAATCAGTTTCGCCAGCGGCTATGGGGCGACCGAGACCGGGCCCACCGCCTGCAATGTCCACTGGCCCAATGACCGCATGGGTCTGATCGGCCTGCCTGTGCCCGGTACGGCGGTGAAGTTGGTTCCGGTCGCCGGCAAGCTCGAGTTCCGGGTCAAGGGGCCGCAGGTCAGCCCTGGCTACCTCGGCCGTCCGGAGCTGTCGGCCCAGTCCTTCGACGAGGACGGCTTCTACATCCTCGGTGATGCGGCGCGCCTGGTGGAGGCAGATCATCCCGAGGCTGGCCTGGCCTTCGACGGCCGTATCTCGGAGAATTTCAAACTGGCCAGCGGCACCTTCGTCGCCGTGGGCGAGGTGCGGATCGCCGCCCTCTCGGCGGTCGGCGGCGCGGTCACCGATGCGGTGGTGTGCGGCGAGGGGCAGGCCTCACTTGGCCTGATGTTCTATCCCGATCCCCGCAGGTCCCGGGACGAGGTGGAGGCTGCTGTCCGCAACGGTCTCGCCGCCTACAACGCCAGTGCTCGCGGCGGCGGCCGGATCGCCCGCGCGCTTGTCCTGCCCGACGGGCCGGATGGCGCGTCCGGCGAGATCACCGACAAGGGCTATATCGCCCAGGCCCTGGCCCGCACCCGCCGCGCAGACGCGCTGTCGCGCCTCTTCGCCGATCCCCCACCCCCCGAAGTGATGGTGTTTGACCAATGAACGGCGCCGACGCCCTGATCGAGACCCTGTTGGCCAACGAGGTCGACGCCTGTTTCGCCAATCCCGGCACCAGCGAGATGCAGTTCGTCGCCGCCCTCGATGGCCAGCCGAAGATGCGGCCGGTGCTTTGCCTGTTCGAAGGGGTGGCCACTGGCGCCGCCGACGGGTTCGGCCGCATGGCTGACCGGCCGGCCTGCACCCTGCTGCACCTGGGGCCGGGCTATGGCAACGGCCTGGCCAACCTGCACAATGCGCGCCGGGCCTATACGCCCCTGATCAATGTGGTGGGCGACCACGCCACCTATCACCGTCAGTACGACGCGCCGCTGAACTCCGACATCCCGACCATCGTGGGGCCGAACTCCCTGTGGGTGAAGTCGGCCGACCGCGCCGACGATGTGGCCGCGCTGACGGCCGAGGCGGTGGCGGCGTCCTATGGGCCGCCTGGCGGTCCGGTCAGTCTGATCCTGCCCGCCGACTCAGCCTGGAGCGAGACGACGGCTGGCGCGGTAAAGGCGAAGCGGCCGGAGCGGCCGGCCCCCTCCGGCGAGGCGGTGGACGCCGCGGCCCGGGCGATCCGGGCGGCGAAGAAGCCTGTCCTGCTGATCGGCGGTCAGGCCTGTCGGGCCGAGGCCATGGTCCAGGCCGCCCGGCTCTCGGCCCACGGGGTGCGCGTCCTGGCCGACACCTTCGTCGCCCGGCAGGGTCGTGGCGCAGGCCTCTTCCAGCCCGGCCGGATGCAGTATTTCGGCGAGGCGGCCCTGGCCGACCTGGAGGGGACCGACCTGATGCTGCTGGCGGGCACGACCCAGCCGGTGGCCTTCTTCGCCTATCCCGACCGGCCAAGCCTGCTGGTGCCCGAAGGGTGCGACCTGATGACCCTGGCGGCCCGCAGCGAGGACGCCATTGCAGGCCTGCGGGCCTTGGCCGATGCGTTGGGCGCGCCGGCGTCCGGCCCCGTCCAGCCCCTGAAGCGACCCGAGACTGCGCCCACCGGCCCGATGACCCCCCAGGCGGCTGGCGTGTCCATCGCCCGGCATCTGCCGGAAGGGGCCATCATCTGCGATGACTCGGTGACCTCTGGCGGCGGCGTGGCCAGCCAGACCGGCACGGCCGCGCCGCACGAGGTGCTGGCGCTGACCGGCGGGGCCATTGGCCAGGCGATCCCCCTGTCGATCGGCGCGGCCGTGGCCTGCCCCGACCGCAAGGTCCTGTCCCTGAACGGCGACGGGGCGGCCATGTACACGGTGCAGGGCCTGTGGACGATCGCCCGGGAGAACCTCGACGTCACCGTCGTGGTCTTCGCCAATCACGCCTACCGGATCCTGGGCATCGAGCTTGGCCGCACGGGGGCCGGCGCAGCGGGGCCTTCGGCCGCCAAGCTGCTCGACCTGGGCGATCCGAAGATCGACTGGGTGTTCATGGCCAAGGCCATGGGGCTGCCGGCGGTGCGCTGCGAGACGGCTGAGTCCTTCGAGACCGTGTTCGCCTCGGCCATGCGCCAGACCGGGCCGATGTTCATCGAAGCCGCCATCGCCTGAACCGTGCGGCCTGTCGCCAAAGCAAAGGGCCCGCGGCTTGCGCCGCGGGCCCTTCTTCGTGCCGTCTGATCGAACCGATCAGGTGTTGCCCGGCAGCTTGCAGCCGCCGGCGATGCCCTTGGCGAAGGCGCAGCCCATGGCTTCCACCGAGGTGATCGGGTTCTGCTTGTACTCGATCATGTAGCCAGCCAGGCCGTCAGAGCAGGCGACCTCGATATAGGCCGAGCCGTCGGCGGTCTTGCCCACCAGGCGCTGACCGGAGACGACGCAGCTGTCACGGCCGTGCTTCTTCAGGTCGGCGGTCAGGGCCGCATAGGCGCTGTTCTCGGGGTTCAGGCCGCAGCGATAGCCGACGATCGGCGCATAGGCGCAGTTATAGACGGCGCTCTTGTTCAGCTCGAAGACGCCGACGCCGCCGGGCTTGCCGTCCTTGCAGACGAGCTCGACCACGTCCTTGCCGCCCGAAGCCGGGAAGACCGCATACTTGTCGACGTCGCAGTCGAAGCCCGCAGCCTTGGACAGACGGGTGTAGAGGGCCGCCTGCTCGGTGGCCGCCTCACGGGCGTCGGTCAGGGTGCAGCCGCCGAGGATGCCCAGGGCGCGGGCGCAGTCCCAGGATTCCGCCAGCTGACCGGTGTTAGCCACCTTGTAGATGTAGCCCTTGCCGTCTTCACAGGCGGCTTCGAAATAGTTGGAGCCGTCAGTGGTGGCGCCCACGAAGCGGCGCTGGGTGACGGCGCAGCTCTTGGCGTCGGCGGTGGCCATCTGGTCCACGACCCGCAGGCGCGAGGCGGCGTCGCCGAGCTCGCAGCGGATGTTGGTCTCGGCCTGGTCGTAGACGAGGCAGTTGGTGGCGTCGACCTTGGTGTCGGCGGTGGCCGGATAGCCGGTGTTCAGGATGTAGCCGGAGACGCCATCCTCGCAGGCCACTTCGAAGAAGGTGTTGGTGGCCGAACGGCCGATGGAGCGGCTGTTGACGATCGGGCAGGTCACCCCGTCCTTGGCGGCCAGCTTGGCCAGCTCAGCCTGCGGGTTCTGATTGCCGGGCAGCTGGCAGGCCAGGGCCGAGGGCTTGCCATCGGCGGTGGGCGCGGCGGCCTCGATGCAGGTGTAGAGATTGGTGGCCCCGCCGGTCACGGCCTCGATCACAAAGCCCATGCCCTCTTGGCAGTCGACTTCGTAGTACGAGGTCGAGGTCTTGGCCCGGCGATCTTCGTTCTTGCCGATCAGGCGGGCGTCGACGACCTGGCAGTTCAGGCCGGCGGCCTGGGCCACGGCGGGGGCCTCGGCCATGCCCTGGGTGCGCGCCTTTTCGGTGACGCCGGCGTCGCGGGACTGCGACATCACAGCGGCCGGCGCCAGGGCGACCAGGGCCAGGGCTGCGGCGAGCCCGATTGTCTTGCGCCTCATGATAAGCTCATCTCCTGGGGGTGGTTCCTCTGCGCGGAGATAAGCCTCCGCGAACCATTGGGGTCAAGGTCGCGTCTTTTGACGACCGAACTGTGGCGCCCCGGCGAACGGCTTGGTTGCAAGCTTCACTATATAGAATTCGCCAGTCGTCAGGTCTGTTCTGATCATTGACGTCTCGAGATGAACGGCGACTGACTGGCGCCAGCGCTGTCTTCGCAAAGGATGTCTGGAGCCTGCCGAATCCACATTCGCCCGTCGACGCTCGCCGCAGACCGGCCTAGAATTTACGGAGTAAGACAAATTGGGAGGACCGACATGAGCCAGCATGTCATCGCCGAGACGTCCGACGGGGTCCTGACCCTGACCTTGAATCGTCCGGAAAAGAAAAATGCGCTCACCCGGGAGATGTATCAGGCCCTGGGCGACGCTATCGACGGGGCGGAGTTCGACAAGGACGTCCGCTGCGTCCTGATCCAGGCCGAGGGCGACATGTTCACCGCCGGCAACGACCTGGCCGATTTCGCCGCGGTGAACGCGGGCGAGGCGCCGGCCAATGAGGCTCGCCGGGGCGGCAACCCCCTGCTGGCGGCGCTCGCCCGGGCCAAGACCCCCCTGGTGGCCGCCGTCAATGGCCGCGCCGTGGGCGTCGGCGTCACCATGCTGCTGCATTGCGACCTTGTGTATCTGACCGAGGATTCGGTGCTGACCACGCCGTTCGTGAACCTGGCCCTGGTGCCGGAGGCGGCCTCCAGCCTGACTCTGCCCGACCGCATCGGCCATGCCCGGGCCTTCTCCATGTTCGTTCTGGGCGAGGCCGTCGACGCCCAGAAGGCGCTGGCCTGGGGCATCGCCAACGAGGTCCTGCCCCGCTCAGAACTCCGCGCCCGGGCCCGTGCGGCGGCGGTGGCCGTGGCCGCCCGGCCGCCAGCCGCTGTCACCATCACCAAGGCCCTGATGCGCGATCCCGTCGCGCTCGCCGAGCGCATGGACCGGGAGGGCCGTCACTTCTCCGACCAGCTCAAGTCGCCGGAGGCCAAGGAGGCCTTTTCCGCCTTCGCCGAAAAGCGGGCGCCCGACTTCGCCAAGGTTGGCGGCCGGTGAAGTTCGGCGCCTTCACCCCCGCCCGCATCGTGGCCGGCGAGCATGACCTGAACGGCCGCAACATCATCGTCACTGGCGGCGCCAGCGGCATCGGCCTGGAGACCGCCCGGGCGCTCGCCGGGGCCGGGGCCGACGTCATGCTGGCCGTCCGCGACCGATCCGCCGGCGAGCGGGCGGCCGTGCAGATCAATGAGAGCATCGGCGCGGACAAGGTGGTGGCCGGAACGCTTGATCTGGCCAGCCTCTCCTCGGTCAGTTCCTTCGTCGACGCCTGGGGGGACGCGCCCCTGGACGTGCTGATCAACAATGCCGGCGTCATGGCCTGTCCCCAGGCCTACACCTCCGACGAGCTGGAGATGCAGATCGGGGTCAACCACTTCGGCCACTTCCTCCTGAGCGTGGGCCTGGCCCGAGCCCTGATGAACGCCGCCGATGAGGACCGCGCCGCCCGCGTCGTGGCCCTGTCCTCCATTGGACACCGCCGCAGCCCGATCCATTTCGATGATATCCACTACCGCAACCGCCCCTACGACAAGTGGGAGGCCTATGGGCAGTCCAAGACCGCCAACGCCCTGTTCGCCGTGGCCTTTGACGAGCGGTTCGCCGAACACGGGATCAACGCCAATGCGGTCATGCCCGGCGGCATCATGACGCCGCTGCAGCGCCATCTCTCCCATGAGGAGATGGCGGCCATGGGCTGGCTGGACGACGACGGTAAGCCGGTCGAGGGCTTCAAGACGCCGGAACAGGGGGCGTCGACCAGCGTCTGGGCCGCTGTGGCCGAGGAGCTGGAAGGGGAGGGCGGCCTCTATCTGGAGGACTGCTCGGTGGCCATGCCCTGGACCAAGGACAAGCCCAACCATGGCGTGATGGACCACGCCCTGGATCCGGAGGCCGCCGAACGGCTGTGGATCCTGTCGGAAGAAACCGTGGGAGCGACCCTATGAGCCTGCAAGGCAAGACCCTGTTCGTCACCGGCGCCAGCCGCGGCATCGGCCTGGCCATTGCGCTGCGCGCCGCCCGCGACGGCGCCAATGTGGCCATCGCCGCCAAGACCGCCGAGGCGCACAAGCACCTGCCCGGCACCATCTATTCGGCGGCCGAGGAGATCGAGAAGGCTGGCGGCAAGGCTCTGCCGCTGATCGTCGATGTTCGCGACGAGGCCAATGTCATGGAGGCCGTCGAGCAGGCCGCCGCCAAGTTCGGCGGCATCGACATCTGCGTAAACAATGCCTCGGCCATTCAGCTGACCGGCACGCTGGCCACCGACATGAAGCGCTACGACCTGATGAACCAGGTCAATGCGAGGGGCACCTATCTGACGTCCAAGGCCTGCATCCCGCACCTGAAGCGCAGCGCCAATCCCCACGTCCTGATGCTGTCGCCGCCGCTCGACATGAACCCCCGCTGGTTCAAGGGCCATGTGGCCTACACCATGGCAAAGTTCGGCATGAGCATGTGCGTGCTGGGCATGGCTGAGGAGTTCCGCGAGGACGGGATCGCCTTCAATGCGCTGTGGCCGCGGACCGGCATCGCCACGGCCGCCATCCAGTTCGCCCTGGCCGGCGAAGAGGGCATGAAGAGCTGCCGCACCACCGACATCATGGCCGACGCCGCCTACGCCATCTTCAACAAGCGGTCGCGGGATTTCACCGGCAACTTCCTGATCGACGACACCTTCCTCTATGGCGAGGGCGAACGGGACTTCGACAAGTACCGGGTGGACCCCACCGCCCCCCTGATGCCGGACTTCTTCGTGCCGGAGGACTCTGTCCCGCCGCCCGGCGTGAAGATCGGCTAGGGCGGACGGCCATGAGCGCCCCGCCCGTCACGGTGTTGCAGGCGAGCCCGGACGAAGAGGCCGCCATCCGGGCGGCGGTGCGGGCGGTGAACGACCGGGTGCTGGCGGGGCCAGAACATGTCGACGGCCTGTTGGCCCTCTTCCTCGATCCCCGGGTGTCGGACCCGATCTATGACCTGCCGCGACCGTTCACGCGGGAGAGCATCGCCCGCTGGGTGGAGGAAAGCCGGGCCGCCCATGCGCGGGGCGAGTGCATCCTGTCGGTGACCCTGGACGAGGCCGGCGAGGTGGCGGGCTATTCCCGCATCTCCGTCTGGCCCGACCGGTCCTCGGCCGAGATCGCCGGCGCGGCCCGGGCCGACCGCCAGAACGCCGGTCGGGGGCGAGGCGGGGTCTCCAGCGCCGCGGCCTTCATGTTCGAAACCTTAGGCGTGCGCCTGATCGGTCTGACCGCAGCCCTGGACAATGTCCGCTCGATCGCCGCCATCGACGGGGCCGGCTTCGTCCGCAGGGGCGAACGGGAGACTGTACGGCCCGACGGGACCGTGCGGCGGAGCCTCTACTGGGAGCTGACGCGGGAGGCTTGGCGGGCGGGCCGCAGCTAGACCGCGATGTCGATGATGGCGCCCTTGGCCTCGCCGGACTGGGCGGCGGCCTTGGCTTCCTGCTCGATGGCCTCGCGCAGGCGGCGGGCGATCTCCTCGGCGATGGCGGATTTCAGCGCCTGTGGGTCGCCGCCGCGGGCGGCGAGCTCAGCCTCTACCTGGGCGCGGACCATGGCTTCCAGCTTTTCGCGCTTCACCTTCTTCTGCCACTCATAGAAGCCGCCGGCCTGACCGATCTCGGTCGTGACGCTGGGTCCCTGAGGCTTGTCCGCGCGGGCATTGTCGCGGGTGAAGGGGTTCGACGCCGCCAGGGCTGCGAAGGGGTTCGACGCGCCGATGCTGGCGACCATGGGAGGGCTCCGTGGCTGTTGGGCCCTCGCCGTTAAGCAAGAACCGCGCCACTGGGCGGACAGAGTGTGGGGACACGCACGGTGGGTCGGAGACGAACCGATGTCTCTTGACGTTGATGCGCGCCCCCACGCTCCGGGGCGCCAGGTCAGGCCCTGAAGAAGGCCAGTAGGTCGGCGTTGATCAGGTCCGGGTGGGTCTGCGCCATGCCGTGGGGCAGGCCGGGATAGGTCTTCAGCGTGCCCAGGCGCACCAGCTTGATGGCCAGATGGGCGCTGTTGGCGATGGGGACGAGCTGGTCGTCTTCGCCATGCATGATCAGCACGGGCACGTCGATCTGCCGGAGGTCCTCGGTGAAGTCGGTCTCCGAGAAGGCCTTGATGCAGTCGTAGTGCGCCTTGGCGCCGCCGGTCATGCCCTGGCGCCACCAGTTGTCGATCAGGCCCTGGCTGACCTTGGCGCCCGGGCGATTGAAGCCGAAGAACGGACCCTCGGGGATGTCGCGGAAGAACTGAGCGCGGTTGGCCACCAGCGAGGCGCGGAAGCCGTCGAACAGCTCCATCGGCAGGCCGTCCGGATTGGCCGGGGTCTTCAGCATGATGGGCGGCACCGCGCCGATCAGCACGGCCTTGGCGACCCGGCCCGGCCTGGCGCGGGCCACATAACGGGCGACCTCGCCGCCGCCGGTGGAATGGCCCACATGGATGGCGTTCTTCAGGTCCAGGGCGTCGGCCAGGGCGATGACGTCGGTGGCGTAGGTGTCCATCTCGTTGCCGCTATCGGTCTGGGTGGACCGGCCATGGCCCCGGCGGTCGTGGGCGATCACCCGATAGCCCTGCAGCCTGAAGAACATCATCTGGGCGTCCCAGTCGTCGGACGACAGGGGCCAGCCGTGATGGAAGACGACCGGCTGGGCGTCCTTCGGACCCCAGTCCTTGTAGAAGATTTGCACCCCGTCCTGCGTGGTCACAAAGCCGCTTTCGGCGCGGTCGGCGCCGCGTGATGCGGTCGGCGAGGGCGCGGGTTCGGCGGCCTGCCCGACCGTGCCGGCCGAGAGCGCGGCGAGCCCGAGGCCGGCGGTCATGATCCCGCGACGGGAAGCTTGGTTGGATACAGTCATGGCTCATCTCCCGTGATGTTCGCGATAACGTTTATCGCGATATGCAAACGTCTAGCTATGCCTCTTAGCCTTGTCCAGATAATATTTATCGCAACATCGTTTTTTGTGATAAGACGGATTTGCGACAGAGGAGAGGCGACGTGCGCCCGTTGGACCAACAGATCTGCTTCACATTGTACGCCACCAGCATGGCGGTAACCCGGGCCTATAAGCCCCTGCTCGACGAGCTGGGACTGACCTATCCGCAGTACCTGGTGCTGAGCGTGCTGGGGGAGGCGGGCGGCCTGACCATCGGCGGTGTCGCCGCGCGTCTGGATCTGGAATCCAGCACCGTGACCCCCCTGGTGAAGCGTCTCGAAGCCTCAGGCCTGCTGACCCGGAACCGCAGCCTCGAGGACGAGCGCCGGGTGGAGGTGAAGCTCACGGCCGCGGGCGAAGCGCTGCTCGAAAGGTCCGACTGCCTGGGCGACCGTCTGATGGAGCGGTCCAAGATGTCCGGCCCGCAGCTGGACGCCCTGAACAAGCAGATCCAGGCCCTGCGCGACCAGATCAATGAGGGTTGAGACCGCCACACGCATGTCCCCAATCGAAAAGGCCCCGGCTCTTCTCGAACCGGGGCCTCGTCGTTTCGGTCAGTTCAGACCGCTAGGTCTTAGGAGCCGGCCTTGGCCGGGGCCGCGCCCTGGCTGGCGAGCGGCGGGCGCGAGAGCGGGAAGAACTTGTCGCTCATGGCCGGGACGGCTTCGGACAGGATGGTGTCGACGCTCCAGCCCTCTTCCTTGGTCTGGGTCGAGATCGGACGGGGCTGCGAGTAGAGGATGATGTTCTCCCCCGAGGCGCCGAAGACCTGGCCCGAGACGTGGGCGGCGGCCGGCGAGACGAGCGCCACCGACAGGCGGGCCGGCTGGTCGGGACGGATGGCCGCGGCCATGGCCTCGCGGCGCTTGGCGGCGGCTTCGTCCTTCACCGGGACCGACTGGGTCATGCGGGTCCAGGCGACGGGCGCCAGGCAGTTGGAGCGGACGTTGTTGCGCTCGCCTTCCATGGCGATGATCCGCGACAGGCCGGCGATCCCCATCTTGGCCGCGCCGTAATTGGCCTGGCCGATATTGCCCAGCAGCCCCGAGGTCGAGGTGAAGAACATGTAGGCGCCGTCGTTCTGGTTGCGGAACAGCTCGATGGTGGCGCGGGCCACGTTGAACGAGCCGCGCATGTGCACGTCGATGACCTTGTCCCAGTCGTCTTCCGACATCTTGTGGAACATCACGTCACGCAGGATGCCGGCCGGATTGATCACGGCGTGCAGGCCGCCGAAGGTGTCCATGGCCTGCTCGACCATGCCCTCGACCGCCTTGTAGCTGGTGACGCTCTCGGAGTTGGAGGCCGCTTCGCCGCCGGCGGCGCGGATTTCCTGGGCGACCTGCTCGGCCGGACCGGCGGAACCTTCGTCCTCGCCCTTCAGGCCGCCGCCCAGGTCGTTGACCAGGACCTTGGCGCCCTGTTGCGCCGCAATCAGCGCGCACTCACGTCCAATGCCGTTGCCGCCGCCGGTGACGAGGACAACCTTGCCTTCCAATACGCCCATGGATCTATCTCCCTAAAAGAATATTGCGCGGATTGTTATTCGAGGCGGTCAGCCTTGCGCAAGTCGGGAAAGAGCTTGGCCCAAAGGCCGGTCACGATCAACGTGCCGACCCCGCCGACCACGGCGGCGGCCACCACCCCCATGAAGCGGGCGAAGACCCCGGCCCGGAATTCCCCAAGTTCGTTCGACGCGCCGATGAACAGGGTCGAGACCGCCGCCACCCGGCCGCGCATGTTGTCCGGGATGACCAGCTGGATCAGGGTCTGGCGCACATAGACGCTGAGCATGTCGGCCCCGCCTAGGATGGCCAGCGCCGCCACCGACAGCCACAACGACTGTGAGACGCCGAACACGATGGTCGCCAGACCAAAGACCGCGACGCCCGCGAACATGGTCATACCGGCGTTTGAGCGGATCGGCCGGGCCGCCAGGATCAGGGCGATCACTGTGGCGCCGGCGGCGGGCGCGGCGCGCAGCAGGCCAAAGCCCTCTTCGCCCACATGCAGGATGTCCCGGGCGAAGACCGGCAGCAGGGCCGTGGCGCCCCCCAGCAGCACGGCGAACAGGTCGAGGGAAATGGCCCCGAAGACGATCTTCTGGCGCCACACATAGACCAGCCCCTCCTTGATCAGGGCCAGGCGCGAGCCCGGCTGCAGATCAGGCTTGGTGCGGCCGTTGATGAAGAAGGTCAGGGTCGCGCCGGCCAGGTAGAGGCAGAAGGCCGTCTCATAGGCGAGCGCGGTGGAGCGGGCGAGCAGCAGGCCGCCGATGGCCGGGCCGATGATCGAGGCGGTCTGCCAGGCCAGGGAATTCCAGGCGATGGCGCGGGGCAGCAGGCTGCGAGGCACCAGCATGGGCCCAAGCGCCGTCCCGGCCGGCGACATGAAGGCCCGCCCGGCCCCGAAGACCGCGGCCACGCAGAGCAGCAGGGTCACCGAGGCGAAGCCCTGCCAGGTGGCCACCGCCAGCACGCCGGCGCTGGTCATTTCGACGGCGTAGCAGATCAGCAGGATCTTGCGCCGGTCATAGCGGTCCACCGCCTCGCCAGCCGGCAGGGTCAGGAGGAAGACCGGGATGAAGGTGACCAGCCCGACCATGCCCACCACGAAGGCGGCCTCGGCCACGGACATGGTCTGGCGGGCCAGCTCATAGATGTGCCAGCCGAGCGCCACGCTCTGGATCTGAACCGCCAGCGAGCCGGCCCAGCGCGACCCCCAGAACAGCAGATAGCTCCGCTGGCCAAGGAGGGCGCGGGCGGAGGGCAGGGGTTCTGAGTCGGGGACCTGGGACATGGGCGGCGAACTTGGCCCGCGCCGCGGCGCCCCGCAACGCCCGTTTCGGTTTCCATTGACCTTGCGGCGCTTGCGCCTTATCGGCGCGTTTTCGACGACATGATCGTCGAGGCCGACTGCGAGGGGCGCTCATGTGCGCGCTGCGACGAACCGGGCGCGTGATCCGCGCCCTCTAGAGCCTCTTGGCCCCGCGTTTCGCGGGCCTGGGTCCGTCTGTCCCGCAGCCTGCAAAGTTCCGTCAATGACCGTCGCCGTCGCATCTGTTGCGGACTCCGTCGCGAGTCCGGCCCCTGACATCCGTCCTGAAACGTCTCAAGACGCAGCCGCCATCGAGGCCCTGCTGGACCACGCCTTTGGCCCGGGCCGTTTCGCCAAGGCCTCGGAGCGGGTGCGAGAGTTTGCGCCCCTGCGCCTGGAGCTGTCCTTTTGCGCCTGGGAGGGGGAGCGGCTGGTCGGCGTGGTGCGTCAGTCGGAGATCGCCGTGGGCGGCCACCGGCTGATCTTCCTCGGACCTCTGGCGGTGGACGCCAGCGCCCGTCGCCTGGGGGCCGGCGCCCGCTTGGTGGAGGTCGCTTGCGCGGCGGCCGAGGCGGCCGGCTTTGGCGAGGTCTTGCTGGTGGGCGATCCCCCCTTCTTCGGGCGGCTGGGCTTTTCGGCCGAGGCCACCGGCCAGATCGTGATGCCTGGCCCCGTCGATCCCCGCCGCCTGCTGCTCAAGCGTCTGGGCCCGGCTGACGGGACCGAGGTTCTGCGGGGCGCCGTAGCGGCGCCTTGAGGCGCCCGACGCACGCGCCTACCTTCTGGCGATGACAGAGCTCGACTCCAAACCCGGCCTGGACGGGGTGATCGCTGCGGCCAAGCAGGCGCCCGGCCGCGGACTGCCTCCGGTGCACCTGTGGAATCCCGCCCATTCCGGCGAAATCGACATCGTTATCAAGGCTGACGGACGCTGGGTCCACGAGGGGGCGACCATCAATCGGGCGCCCCTGGTGCGCCTGTTCTCCACCGTCCTGCGTAAGGATCCGGACGGCTACTGGCTGGTGACGCCGGTGGAGAAGATGAGGATCACCGTCGAGGACGCGCCCTTCATCGCCACCGCCCTGGACGCCAACGTGGATGCCGCCGGCCGCCCGCTCCTGCGCTTCACCACAAATGTGGGGGATGAGGTCGAGGCAGGCCCAGAGCATCTGATCCGGGTGGAGATCGATCCCGCCACCGATGAGCCTCGGCCCTATCTGCATGTTCGCCGGGGGCTGGAGGCCCTGATCAGCCGACCAGTTTTTTATGAGCTGGTGGAGATGGCCGCCGAGCGGGACGGAACCCTGGGGGTCGAGTCGGGCGGGACGTGGTTTCCCATCGGGCCTGTGGAGGCGCCGGTCTCGTGAGTCCCAACGCGCCGCTGTCGGCCTTGCGCGAATGGATCACCCAGCGCCTCGATCCCCTGGAAGACCGCGAGCCTGACCAGGGTCTGGTGGAGTCCGACTTCGGGCCACGAACCGCCGACCTCGCCGAAGAGCCCGCGCCCCTGACGCCGGCCGCGGTTCTGGTGGGGCTGGTGGAGCGCGAGCACGGCTATTCCGTTCTGCTGACCCGAAGGTCCGATACCTTGCGCCGCCACACCGGTCAGATCGCCTTTCCCGGTGGCCGGCGGGATCCGGGGGAAACCATCTGGGAGACCGCCCTTCGCGAGACGGAGGAGGAGGTGGGAATCTCCCGCAGTCTGGTCACCCTGGGCGGGCTTTCGACGCCCTATCGGACCGGTACGGGATTTCTGGTGACCCCAGTGGTGGGCTTCATTGCGCCGGACTTCACCGTGACGCCCAATCCCGCCGAGGTCGCCGACGTGTTCGAGACCCCCTTCGGCTTTCTCATGGATCCGACCAATCATGAGGAGCACGAGCGGGAATTCGCGGGTCAGCTACGCCGCTTCTATGCCATGACCCACGAGAACAGATTCATCTGGGGCGCCACGGCGGGCATGCTCCGGTCCCTGTACGACCGGCTTTATGGAGGCGCAGTTGCTTAGGGTCATCCTCATCCGCTCCATCCTGATCGCGCTGCCCTTCATCATCTGGTTCGCCTGGGCCGAATGGGCCAAGCGCAATGGCCGTCCGATGGGGGCGACCCCGTGGGCCTGGCTGGCCACGGCCTCAGCGGTGCTGTTTGGCCTTTCTCTGATGTTCATGGTCGTGTTCCAATCGGACAACCGCGGCGAGGTCTACGTGCCCGCGGAAGTCACAGAAGGCGGCCGGGTCTCCCCAGGCCGCTTCGAGGAACAGGAAACGCCGGCCCCATGAGCGAGAGTCTCGGACCACGCCCCTGGTTGAATGCGACGGCCACCGCGGCAGTGTTCGACGCCTTGGAAGCCAAGGGCGGCGCAGGCTGCGCCCGGGTGGTCGGCGGGGCGGTGCGTAATGCAGTGATCGGTGCGCCGGTGGGCGATATCGACATCGCCACCCAGCTCACGCCCGACGCCGTCACCGAGGCCCTGCAGGCTGCGGGCCTCAAGGCCATTCCCACCGGCGTGGAGCACGGCACGGTCACCGCGCTCGCCCACGGCCAGACCTTCGAGATCACGACCCTTCGACGGGATGTGGAGACCGATGGGCGCCGGGCGGTGGTCGCCTTCACCACCGACTGGGCCGAAGACGCCCAGCGCCGGGACTTCACCCTCAACGCCCTCTATGCCGACCGCGACGGGACGCTGCACGACCCCCTGGGAACCGGCCTCGCCGACGCCCGGGCAAGGCGCGTCGTCTTTGTGGGCGAGGCCCGCACCCGGATCGCCGAGGACTATCTGCGCATCCTGCGCTTCTTCCGCTTCCAGGCCTGGTATGGCCGGGGCGAGGCCGATCCCGAGGCCCTGGCCGCCTGCGAAGCCCTGCGCGACACCCTGGCCGACCGCCCCGGCGAGCGGATATCCAAGGAGTTGCTCAAGCTGCTGGCCGCCGATGATCCGCGGGCCAGCATCCGCCAGATGGCGGCCGCCGGCATTCTCGATGTGATCCTGCCGCCGGTGGGCGATCTTCATGACTTCGAGGCCCTGGTGGAGATCGAGAGCGAGATGCTCTTTGAATGCGATCCCATCCTGCGCTTGGCCTGCCTGCTGCCCGCCGACCAGATTGGGGTCGCCCAGGCCGCTGAACGTCTGCGCCTGTCGAACGCCGAGCGCGACCGGCTGACGGCGGCCAAGGGCCAAACCCCGCGCATCACCAGCTGGATGAGCCCGCGGGAGTCCCGCCGAGCGGTCTATGCGCTCACCGCGCCCACCTTCCATGACCGGATCAAGCTTGCCTGGGCCAGGTCCAATCGTACGGCCACAGCCGCCCAGTGGCGGGGCCTGCTCGCGCTCTGCGACAGCTGGACGCCGCCGCCCTTCCCCTTGAGCGGCGAGGAGGTGGTGCATGCCGGGGTGCCTAAGGGCCCGATGGTCGGTCAGGTGCTGCGGGAGGTCGAGGACTGGTGGATCGACCACGACTTCCTCGAGGACAAGTTCTCGGCCATCGAAAAGCTCAAGGCCGTGGCCCAGGGCCTGGCCTACTAGACCCTGATGAAGCTGGGGATCCTGAAGACCGGCGCGCCGCCCGCGCCCCTGGAGGCGCAGTTCGGCTCCTATCCGGACATGTTCCAGCGCCTGTTGGGGCGGGACGCCTATGACTATGAGGTGTTCGACGTCGCGGCCGGGGAGACGCCGGCCAGTGCTGAGGCCTGCGACGCCTATCTGGTCACCGGCTCCTCGGCCGGCGTCTACGAGGCTGAACCCTGGATCGCCGACCTGATCGCCTTCCTGCGGGCTGCGAGGGGCCGGGCGGGGCTCGTCGGGGTCTGTTTTGGCCACCAGGTGATGGCAGAGGCCTTTGGCGGCCAGGTGGTCAAGTCCCCGAAGGGCTGGGGCGTCGGGCTGCACGCCTACACGCTCATGGAGCCTGTGCCGGTCCTGGCGAGCCAGACGCGCCTGGCTGCACCGGCCTCACATCAGGATCAGGTGGTGGTTCTGCCGCCGGGCGCCCGGGTTCTCGGGGCCAGCGATTTCACCCCCTATGGCATGCTCGCCTATGACGACCAGCCCGCGATCTCCATCCAGCTGCACCCGGAGTTCGAGCCGGACTACGCCAGGGCGCTAATCGAGGCGCGGCGGGGCAGCCGCTATGCCGACGAGCAGGCCGACCAGGCGGTGGCCAGTTACGCGGCGCCCGACGACCGGGCCGCCCTGGGCGCCTGGATCTCGGCGTTTCTCGCAACACTTCCGCCCGCCAGAGGTTAGGTCTATGCGCAACCCGCTCAACAGGGAGCCTTGAGCCATGACGCCTCTTCGGCTGATCATTGTCGCGGCCAGCGCAGCCGCCGCCCTGATGGTGGCGGGCGTTGAGACCCAGGCGGCCAATCCTGAGCCCATGTCGCCAGAGATCTTCGTCGCCATGCTCGACGATCTCACCTGATCAGAGACGATCAGGTCGACTCGGCGACCCATACGAAGGCGTTGAGACGGGCGGTCTGTTCCAGCACCTCGTCCTGCGGGATCTGATCGTCAGGCCCTTCGAATCCAGGCAGCTCGAACACATAGCCCAGCAGCGGCGCCCCGGGCCGATAGCAGATCAGGGTGTGCGACATATCGTCCTGACCGCGGCGACACTCGGACGATGCAAAGCCTGCGGCGCGCCAGCTGGCGCCGATCTCTTCGCCCATCGGGCCGGTCACCGGGCCGCCCCGGCCGATGATGCGCCCGACCCGTTCGGGATCGGCCACCGCCTGAAGATCGAGGACCAGGCCATCGGATCGGCGGACGGTGATGACTTTCGTTGCGGCCTCGCCGTCTGAGGTCTGCTCGACCGTGGCGCCGGGAAAGACGTCGCTGATGCTGCGTACGCTCAACCGGGTCTGGCCATTGATCTCGCCCGCCCCGGTCTCATTGAACGTGATGAGAATGGGCCCGACCAGGGCCGGACTCTGGGGGCGCTCGGCCGGGGCCGATGGCGCCTGCGCCGAGGGCTCCGACGTCTCCTGGCCACAGGCCGCCAGGAGGAGGGCCGCGACGGTACTCAACAGGGCTCGCATGGCGGGACCCTCGCACAGCCAAGCCGGATAAGGCAAATCGACCCGGCCGCCCTCAGGGCCAGCTGACCATGGGCGGCATGGAAGAGAGGATCGAGGTGATGTTGCCGCCGGTCTTCAGCCCGAACATGGTGCCGCGGTCGTAGAGCAGATTGAACTCGACGTAGCGGCCCCGGCGAACCAGCTGCTCCTGCCGGTCGGCCTCGGTCCAGGGGGTGGCCATGCGCCCCCGGGCGATCGCCGGATAGACCTCGGCGAAGGCCTTGCCCACATCCTGGGTGAAGGCGAAGTCGCGCTCCCAGTCCCCGGAATTGTGGTGGTCATAGAAGATGCCGCCGATGCCGCGGGGCTCATTGCGGTGGGGCAGGAAGAAGTACTCGTCGCATCGCGCCTTGTAGGGCGCGTACCACGCCGGGTCATGGGCGTCACAGGCGCCCTTCATGGCCGCGTGAAACGCCATGGCGTCAGGGTTTTCCTGGGTCCGCTGATAGTCTTGCGTCGGCGTCAGGTCCGCCCCGCCGCCGAACCAGCTCTGGCGGGTGGCCAGGAAGCGCGTGTTCATGTGGACGGCCGGCACATGGGGATTGCGCATATGGGCGATCAGGCTGATGCCGGTCGCGGTGAAGGACGGGTCCTCGTCCGCGCCGGGCATGGTCGCGGCCATTTCCGGGGTGAAGGTCCCGTGCACCAGGCTGATGTGGACGCCGCATTTCTCGAAGAAGCGGCCGCCCTGCATGAAGCCCATCACGCCGCCGCCGCCGGCCGGGCGATCCCACGGGGTAAGCTCGAACCGGCCCGGCGCGCCGGGATAGAGGTCGGCGGGCGCCTCATCCTCCAGGGCCTCAAAGGCGGCGACGATCTGGTCGCGAAGGGAATCGAACCAGGCGCGGGCCCGGCTGTTGCGATCGGCGAGGGTGGCGGCGTCTGTCATGGGACAAGGGGCTTAGGGAATCCATCGGTCTGGCGCAACGCCTCCGAAAGACCGATGGCCGCCGAAACGGTGAGGTTGAGGGAGCGGGCCTCTGGCGCAAGCGGGATCAGGAGCCGCGCCTGGGCGACCTCATGCACCTCGTCAGGCACGCCCGAGCTCTCCCGGCCAAACAGCAGGGTGTCCCCCGGCTGGAAGGCGAAGCTGTGCAGGGGCTGGGCCCCGCGGGTGGTGAACAGCACCAGCCGGCCCTCCTGGCGCTCCGGCGCGGCCATGAAGGCCTCGAAGCTCTCGCGCCGAATCCAGCGGGCGAGGCGGCCATAATCCAGGGCTGCGCGCTTCACCGCCTTATCGGATAGCGGGAAACCGCACGGCTCGATCACCTCAAGATCGACATCCAGGCAGGCGGCGAGACGAAGGGCCGCGCCGACGTTTTGCGGAATGTCCGGTTGAAAAAGGGCCAAACGCATTCTAAGCGATCCACCGACGGAATTAGCTGGGGCGTGGGACGAATCGCTAGGCTTGTCGCCGCACATTCGCGGCATGGCTAGTGCGACATTTCCCGTGGCCCTGTATGGGTTCCATAGCAGGCCTGACTCAGAGCTTCTGACCAGGCCGACATACGGGGCGTCGCGGCATTTCTCGTGAGCGTCCGAACGGGCGGCGGTTCTTCGCGGAACGGCGGCCTCAAACCGAAGGGTAGCTTAAAGGTGGCTGACACCGTCGTGGGCGAAAATCCCGATCCGCATGCCGCGGGCGAAGACCCGAACCGGCGCGATTTCATTCACATCGCCGCAGGCGCGGCGGCCGTGGGCGCCGTGGGCGCGCTGGCCTGGCCGTTCATCGACCAGATGAACCCATCGGCCGACACCCTGGCCCTGGCCTCGGTCGAGTTCGATCTGTCCAAGGTCGCGCTGGGCCAGCAGGTCACGATCAAGTGGCGCGGCAAGCCTCTGTTCATCCGTAAGCGCACCGAGGCGGAAATCGCCGCGGCGGTCGCCGATGACAGTGCGAATATGCCTGATCCAGAGGCCGACGAAGTTCGTCACAAGCCCGGCAAGGCCGAGTGGATGATCCTGATCGGCGCCTGCACCCATCTGGGCTGCGTGCCGACCTTCGCCGGTGGCGACTACGGCGGCTGGTTCTGCCCGTGCCACGGCTCGCATTACGACACGTCGGGACGGATCCGCCGGGGGCCTGCGCCCCTCAATCTGGCGGTGCCGACCTACGAGTTCCTTTCCGACACGACGGTCAAGGTGGGCTGACAGCGATGAGCGGACATTCCACTTACGAACCCAAGACCGGGATCGAGCGCTGGCTCGACACCCGCCTGCCGATCGTTCGGCTGGGCTGGGACAGCATCGTCGACTATCCGACCCCGAAGAACCTGAACTACTGGTGGACCTTCGGCGGCATCCTGGCCGTCTGCCTGGGCATCCAGATCGTCACCGGCGTCGTGCTGGCCATGCACTACGTGCCGCACGTGGACCACGCCTTCGCGTCGGTCGAGCGCATCATGCGCGACGTGAACTATGGCTGGCTGGTGCGCTACATGCACGCCAACGGGGCCTCGATGTTCTTCATTGCGGTCTATAGCCACATGTTCCGCGGCCTCTACTACGGGTCCTACAAGGCGCCCCGCGAGGTGCTGTGGATCCTGGGCTGCATCATCTACCTGCTGATGATGGCGACGGCCTTCATGGGCTACGTCCTGCCCTGGGGTCAGATGAGCTTCCACGGCGCTGTCGTCATCACCAACCTGTTCGGCGCCCTGCCGATCGTCGGTGAAGCCATCACCACCTGGCTGTGGGGCGGTTTCGCGGTGGATAACGCCACCCTGAACCGCTTCTTCTCGCTGCACTTCCTGCTGCCGTTCATGATCGCCGGCGTGGTGGGCCTGCACATCTGGGCCCTGCACGTTCCGGGGAACAACAACCCGACCGGCGTGAACGTTCAGTCCAAGGCCGACACGGTGCCCTTCCATCCGTATTATACGGTGAAGGATGGCTTCGCGATCGTGCTGTTCCTGATCCTTTTCGCCACCTTCCTGTTCTACAATCCGAACGCGCTGGGCCATGCGGACAACTACATTCCCGCCAACCCGCTGGTGACGCCGGCCCACATCGTGCCCGAATGGTACTTCCTGCCCTTCTACGCGATCCTGCGGGCGGTGCCGGACAAGCTGGGCGGCGTGATCCTGATGTTCGGCGCCATCGCGGTGCTGTTCGTCCTGCCCTGGCTCGACACCTCCAAGGTGCGGTCCATGCGCTATCGCCCCACCGGCAAGCTCTACTTCATGATCTTCGTGGTGGCCTGCCTGGTGCTCGGCTATTGCGGCGGCCAGCTGCCCGACAATCACGTCATCCCGGGCCTGTCGACCTTCATCCTGATCGACGCGGACCTGAACAGCATGGTCTGGCTCTCGCGCCTGGCAACCCTCTATTACTTTGGCTACTTCCTGGTGATCCTGCCGCTTCTTGGGCTGACCGAGACGCCGACAGCCCAGCCGGAATCCATCTCCACGCCTGTCCTGTCCCATCCGGCGGGTATGCCGGCCGGCGCAGTCGCTGCGCCTGAAAAGAAGGGTTGAGCCCAGATGCTGCGTAAAGGTATCGCTCTGGCGGCGCTTGGGCTGGCCCTCGTGGGCGGCCCGGCGCTCGCCGCCGGGGACGCGAAGACCCCCGAGCCCGTCGACTTCAGCTTCAAGGGACCGTTTGGTCGCTTCGACCAGGCCCAGCTGCAGCGCGGCTACAAGGTCTATCGGGAGGTCTGCGCGGCCTGCCACAGCATGGAGCTGGTCTCGTTCCGGAACCTCGGCCAGAAGGGCGGGCCCTTCTATGACCCGGCCTACAGCAATCCGAACGACAATCCGTACGTGAAGACCATCGCGGCGGAGTACCAGATCAACGACATCGACTCTGAGACCGGCGATGTCATTCAGCGTCCCGGCACCTCGGCCGACGCCTTCCCGAGCCCCTATCCCAACGAGGCGGCGGCGCGGGCCGGCAATGGCGGCGCCCTGCCGCCGGACCTGTCGGTGATGGCCAAGGCCCGCAAGTATGGACCTGATTACATCCACGCCCTGCTGGCGGGCTACAAGGATCCGCCGGCCGGTCTGACGGTGTCTCCGGGCCAGTACTACAACCCCTACATGGCCGGGGACACGACCCCGTTCTGGACCGGTGAGGGTCATGCGCCGGAGGGCGGCTTCATCGCCATGCCCCCGCAGCTGGCGCCGGACAAGGTGACCTTCGACGACGGCACCCCGTCCACCATCGACCAGCAGGCCAAGGACGTGGCCGCCTTCCTCTACTGGGCGGCTGAACCCAAGATGGAAGAGCGCAAGGCCTTTGGCTTCGGTGCGATGATCTATCTCGTGATCTTTGCCGGTCTGCTCTATGCGAGCTACCGCCGCATCTGGCGCAACGTCGCTCACTAGGCTGCGTCGCCAGACCCGAAATGAAGAACCCGCCGGGGCGACCTGGCGGGTTTTTCTTATGGGCTGATCAGATGGAGACGGCCTGCGGGGAAGTCGAACCGCAGCCGCCAGCGGCCGAGAACCTCCAGGCCCACCGCTCCGTCTGACGTGGCTTCCTCGTCACTCAGACCGACCCTCAGATGATCAAACAGCGCGCCCCCCAGGGACAGGGCCCGCAGTTCGGCCCGGCCCCCTTCGTAGGGCGTCAGGAGCTTGGCGTCGGCGCCAGGGACGCTGGCGATGGTGGGGGAGAGCCGGGCGGCCGCGTCCAGGCCGGTGGCGGGGATCAGGGCCACGGTCCGCGCCCTGGGGCCGTCGCTGAGCGCCCCTGTCACCACGGGGACATCGTCACGCCACCTGATGGGCAGGCTGGCGCCTGAGGCGCGGGGGAGGGCCCCGGCTGTGGCCAGGGTCAGTCGACAGGGCGAGGTGTCCAGCTCCACCACAAACCCCTGAAGGATGTCGGCCCCGATGACTCCGGCGATTGGGGTCGGGAAGGCCCAGGTCCGGGCGTCCAGGTCCTCCACCGCCAGGTCACGTCCCGCCACCCGGGCGCCGGCCAGACGCACCTCGCCGGCCAGAGAGTCGCCCTCGACGCCGGCCGCCTGGGCCCGGGTGTTGTGGATGGCGCTGTGATCGGCGCCGGTGTCGATGATGAAGTCCCCGCTGACGCCCGCGGCGGTGGCGGGCGCCACCAGCACGCCGCGGTCCAGCCAACAGGCGATCTCGGCGCCCATCGCCTCGCCGCTGAAGGCGGCCAGACCGCAGGCCAGTAGGGCGGCGCGCGCAATCATGGTCAGGTCCCATCGCGGCCATAGCCAGGGCCGCACCCCTTCGGCCATAACAGAGGCCTGACAGAGAGGGGAGGGGCCATGGACCTGCGCGACGCAATCCGCACCATTCCGGACTATCCCAAGCCCGGCATCCAGTTCCGCGACATCACCACCCTACTGGCCGATGCCCGCGCCTTCCGCAGGGCGGTGGACGAGCTGGTTCAGCCCTTCGCCGGCTTGAAGATCGACAAGGTGGCCGGCATCGAGGCCCGGGGCTTCATCCTGGGCGGCGCAGTGGCCCACCAGCTGTCGGCCGGCTTCGTCCCCCTGCGCAAGAAGGGCAAGCTGCCCCACAGGACCCGGGCGGTGGAATACGCGCTTGAATATGGCTCCGACACCCTTGAGGTCCATCTGGACGCCTTCGTGGCCGGCGAGCGGATCATGCTGGTGGACGATCTGATCGCCACCGGCGGCACGGCGCTGGCCGCCGTCGATCTGCTGCGCCAGGGCGGCGCCGAAATCGTCGCCGCCGCTTTTGTGGTGGACCTGCCGGAGCTTGGCGGCGCGGCGCGGCTCGCGGCCGCGGGGGTGCCGGTCTCGACCCTGGTGGCGTTCGAGGGCCACTGAGGCGCCTCAGGCGCCCTCGCCACGCCCCCCACCGCTGCGGGCGAAGAGCTGCAGGGTGCGCAGGCGCGCCAAGCGGGCGGCGTCGGGGTGGTAGTCCCTGCGCCTGTCTGAGGCGAAGCCGTGGCCGGCGTCGTACAGGTGGACCGGCATGTCCGGATAGTGGTCCCGGATCTCCTCGACCCGCTCGAGCGGAATGGAGGTGTCGGCCTTGCCAAAGTGCAGGATGGTCGGGCAGCGAGGGGCCTCGTCCAGCAGTTCGCTGATCCGGCGACCATAGAAGCAGGAAGCGCCCGCCACGCCCTCGCAGCGGGCCGCCACGGCCCAGCTCGCCGCGCCGCCCCAGCAGAAGCCGGCCACGAAGACCGGGCCCTGAAGGGCGTCTATGGCGGCCTGGGCGTCGCCAGCGACCTCGTCCCAGGGTGCGGCCTGGGACAGCGCCACGGCGCGGGCCATGTCGTCAGCCTCATAGGTCGCTTCGAAGCCGCGCTGCTGGCGGTCGAAGAAGGCCGGGGCGATCACCTCATAGCCATCCTCGGCGAAGCTGTCGGCCACCTCGCGGATGTGGTCGGTGACGCCGAAGATCTCCTGGATCAGCACCAGTCCGCCCCGTCGGGCGTCGCCAGGTCTGACGTGGTAGGCGTCGAAGGTGAAGCCGTCGGCGCGGCTCTCCAGCCGGATCGTCTCCCCGGCCCGGCTCATACGCTTTCGAACAGTTCGCGGGTGCGCAGGCGGGCGAGGTCGGCGGCCTCCTCGTGATAGCGCTCGGGGCTCTCATTGTTGAAGCCGTGGCCCGCGCCCTCATAGATGTAGACCGGGACTTCCGGATGGGCGGCCTTGACCGCGGCCTCGACCTCGTCGGCCTTGATGCCCGGATCGGTGTGGCCGAGGTGGACGATGACCGGACAGGCCAGCGGCAGTTCGGCATTGGCCTTGACCATGCTGCCATAATAGCTCGAGGCGGCGGCGATCCCTTCGACCTTGGCGGCGCTCAGCCAGGCCAGCGAGCCGCCATAGCAGTAGCCCACGACGCAGACCTTGCCCCGGGGCGCCAGGAAGTCCCGGGCGGCGGCGATGTCGGCCAGGGCCTGCTCCATCGGCGTGGCGCGGGCGTGGGCGATGCCGGCGGCCATGCCTTCGGCGTCGTGGCCCGCGGTGAAGCCCCGTTCGCGCCGGTCGAAGAGGGACGGGGCGACGGCTTCATAGCCGGCCTTGGCCCAGCGCTCGACGTCGGCGCGGACGTACTTGTCGATGCCGAAGATCTCCTGCAGCACGATGACCCCGCCCCTGCGCGGGGTGAACGGCGCCTCGTGATAGGCCGACAGCTCGTAGCCGTCGGCGGCGCTCTTCAGCGTGATGGTGTCGCCCATTGGTGTTCTCCCTTGGCCTCAAGCCTAGGGTGAGGACTGGGGGGCTGTCACGCCCTGTGAGCGATCAGACGTTGAAGCGGAAGTTCATCACGTCGCCGTCCTGGACGACGTACTCCTTGCCTTCCTGGCGCAGCTTGCCGGCGTCCCGGGCCCCGGCCTCGCCGTTGAACTTGATGTAGTCGGGGAAGGCGATGGTTTCGGCCCGGATGAAGCCCTTCTCGAAGTCGGTATGGATCACGCCGGCCGCCTGGGGCGCAGTGGCGCCCACGGGGATGGTCCAGGCCCGGGTCTCCTTGGGGCCGCAGGTGAAATAGCTCTGCAGGCCCAGCAGCTTGAAGGCTTCGCGGATCATGCGGTTCAGGCCGGGCTCTTCGAGGCCGAGGGTTTCCAGGAACTCCGCTCGCTCGGCGGCGTCCAGCATCGCGATCTCGCTCTCGATCTGGGCGGAGATGACCACGCTCTCGGCGTCGTCGCGCTTGGCCCGCTCGGCGACGGCGGCCGACATCTCGTTGCCGGTCCCGGCCGCGCCCTCATCCACATTGCACACATAGAGGGTCGGCTTGGCGGTCAGCAGCTGCAGCATCCGCCAGGCCTTCTCGTCGTCCTCGGAAATCTTGGCGGTGCGGGCCGGGCGGCCAGCGTTCAGCTCTTCAAGGGCCAGTTTCACCAGACGAAGGGTGTTGGCGCTCTCCTTGTCGCCGGTCTTGGCGCGCTTATCGAGATTGGCGACCCGCTTCTCCAGGCTCTCCAGGTCGGCCAGCATCAGCTCGGTCTCGATGATCTCCAGGTCGGCCAGGGGATCGATGCGGCCTTCCACGTGCGTGATGTCGTCATTGACGAAGCAGCGGGCGACAAAGGCCACGGCGTCGCAGTCGCGGATATTGGCCAGGAACTGGTTGCCCAGGCCCTCGCCCTTGGACGCGCCGCGCACCAGGCCGGCCACGTCGACGAAATTGATGCGGGCCGGAATGATCTCCTTGGAGCCCGCCACCTTGGCGAGCGCCTCCAGGCGGGGCTCCGGCACGGCCACGTCGCCCACATTCGGCTCGATGGTGCAGAACGGATAGTTGGCCGCCTGGGCCGCCGCGGTCTGGGTAAGCGCGTTGAACAGGGTGGACTTGCCGACATTGGGCAGGCCGACGATGGCGACTTTGAGAGCCATGGAGTCCTCGGAGAAATGGAGCTGGCGCCGTCTTAACCGAGCCGGCCGGGATTGTCGTCAGCGCGACGGCTATTGGTCGTTTCGGCCCTGGCGCTGCTGGCGGGTGTCGGCCTTGTCGGCCGGCGCCAGGCGCATGACCTCGGCCTGATACTTCTCGTCCTCGCCCGCCGCCAGCAGATGGGCGGCGTCGGCGCAGGCGTGCAGCAGGTCGTTCAGCCAGGGATGCTCGACCTTGTGAAAGTCCGACAGCACGTGCCCCTGCACCAGCTCCTTGTGGCCGGGGTGGCCAACGCCTAACCGCGCGCGGCGGAAGTCCGGGCCGATCTGGCCGGTGATGGAGCGGATGCCGTTATTGCCGGCCGCGCCGCCGCCGGCCTTCATCCGGAAGCGGCCGGGCGCCAGGTCGATCTCGTCGTGAAAGACGACCAGGTCCGAGGGCGTCAGCTTGTAGAACTTCAGCGCTTCGCCGACGGCGTTGCCGCTGTCGTTGTAATAGGTCTGAGGCTTCAGAGTCATGGCCCGCACAGGGCCTGTCGGGGTCTCGATGGACCCCTCCCGGACCAGCGACTGAAAGCGCGACCGCTCGGGGCCGAAGCTCCAGCGGCGCGCGATCTGGTCGACGGCCATGGACCCCACATTGTGCCGGTTGCCGGCATAACGGGGTCCTGGATTGCCCAGGCCAGCGAGGATCAGCATGCGACCCTCCGGTTCGGGCCGGCCTTGGGCGACGAGGCTGTTTAGGCCTCAGGCTCCGAGCCGGCGTCGGCGGCGGCGTCCTGCGCAGCCTGGGCCGAGGTGCCGGCCAGGGTGGCGATGACGAAGTCGCGGTCCACGGTGGGCTCGACGCCCTTGGGCAGGTTGAAGCCCGAGATGCGGATGGTGTCGCCGATGTCCAGGCCGGTCAGGTCGAAGATCAGCTCTTCGGGAATGGCGTCGGCCGGGCAGGACAGTTCGACGTCGTGACGCACCACGTTCAGGGTGCCGCCGCGCTTCAGGCCCGGGGACTCTTCGTGGTTGATGAAGTGCACGGGCACCGAGATCTTGATCTGCTGGTGTTCGTCGACCCGATAGAGGTCGAAGTGCCACGGCTCATCGGTCACCGGATGCATGTCGATGGCCTTGGCGATGACCGGCTGGGTCTCTTCGCCATACTTCAGGGTCACCAGGTGGCCCAGCAGCTTGCCCGTATAGAGCGCCTTGCGGAACTCATTGGCCGGCACGGCGATCGCCACCGGGTCCTTGGCGCCGCCATAGAGCACGCCGGGGACCTTGCCGCTGCGGCGCACACTGCGCGTAGCGCCGGTGCCGGTCTGCTCACGCACTTCCACGTTCAATACGATATCGGCCATCGCCCTGCCTCAAAACGAAACCGCCGCGCGAACCCGCGCGGCGTGGGTCGCGATCCCGGGGGGGATCGGAAGGTCGGCGTCATTACACAGAAGTTGACCCTCTGGCAACGGCGCCCGCGGACTTCAGCGCGTTTTAACCGCGCTGACCCCCGCCGTCTCGGCCGCGGCCCCGGTTTCGGCCACCTGCAAGGGGGTCGCCTTGGCCGGATCGGCCAGGCCCGCGCCCTTCATCAGGCACTGTCCGGTGTCCATCAGGGCGTGCTGGCCGAGGCAGAAGACGTCCTCGTAGTGCGGCTTGGAGACCGCCAGGCACTGATAGAGGTTTAGCTTGGCCATGTTGAGGCAGGAGGCTGAGGTCGGCTCCACCATCACAGCGGTCAGCAGGTCGGCGCGATTCTCGCCGGCCTCGCCCAGGACGGCCAGGGCCGCGACCGCGAGGCTGCGCAGCACCATGCGGCTGTAGGGGGGCTCCGCAGGGGCGCCGGTCAGGTCGAGGATGCCCGCGCCGATGGCCGCCTGCTGCAGCCGAGCGGTCTCTTCGATCTCGCCGACGATGGGCGTGGCCGACAGCGCCTTGGCCTGGGACAGGCGCAGGGCGCGGTTCTCGACCTCGGCCTTGGACCACTTGGACTTCTGGACGTCATAGGCCGCCTGCTTGACCGCAGAGCCGGTCTCGAACAGGCGCTTGCCTTCCGCCCCATAGGCCGCGATCACCAGACCGGCGGCGCTGCGGGCGCCGGGCAGGGTCGCCGCATAGGTCGGATCGGCCACGAGATCAGCGAACATCTTGTTCCGCGTCTCGGGGTTGGTGGAGTAGCTGCGCACCGCCGCCACGAACTCGGGATCCTGCAGGGCGGCCACGGCGCCATAGGCCACGGCGCCCTTCAGCAACTGGATCGGCTCATAGGCGGCGCTGGTCTTCAGGGACTCAGCGATCTCGGCGCCATCGTCAAAGACCGGGGAAATGGCCGATGAGCGGGACATGTAATAGCGATAGGCGCTGGCGTGCTCGATGAGCGAGGGGGCGAGGGCCACGGCCGGCGGGGCGGGGGCCGGGGCTTCCGGCTTAGGCTCGGCGCACCCCGCAAGGACTGCGGTTCCGATCAGCGCCAGCGCGGTCAGCGCGCTGCGAAAGCCAATAGCCGAGCTCATGGGTCTGTGTTCCCCTAAATGGTACGCCACCGAACATAGCATGTTCGGTCAGGCGAGATCATGGCCCCCATATCGTAAACTATTGTTCACCAAGCTTAGCCAGTCGTCTCCCCTGGTGAGCGAGATCAGGCGCGCCGTCAGTCGAAGAGTTTCGACACCGACTCTTCGTTGGCGATGCGGCGAACCGCCTCACCGATCAGGGCCGCGCAGCTCACATAGCGGATCTTGGGCGCCGAGGCGGCCCGTTCCGGGGCGGCGATGGAGTCGGTCATCACCAGCTCCTTTAGCACCGAGGCGTCGACCCGTTCGATGGCTGCGCCCGACAGCACCCCGTGGGTGACATAGGCCGAGACCTCAGAGGCCCCGCCGTCCACCAGGGCCTGGGCGGCGTTACACAGGGTGCCGCCCCCGTCGATGATGTCGTCGAACAGCACGCAGCGGCGGCCCTCAACGTCACCGATGATGTTGGCCACCTCGCTCTTGCCGGGGCCCGAGCGTCGCTTGTCGACGATAGCCAGTTCGGCGTTCAGACGGCTGGCCACCGACAGGGCGCGGACCACGCCGCCCACGTCGGGCGAGACGATCATCAGCTCGTCAGGCTTGGGGTAGTGGGCCTTGATGTCGTTGGCCAGCAGGGGCGCCGACAGAAGGTTGTCGGTGGGGATGTCGAAGAACCCCTGAATCTGGCCGGAATGCAGATCCATGGTTAGCACCCGGTCGGCCCCGGCCCGGGTGATCAGATTAGAGACCAGCTTGGCTGAGATGGGGGTGCGCCCCCCGGTCTTCCGGTCCTGCCGCGCATAACCGAAATAGGGCATCACCGCCGTGATCCGCCGGGCCGAAGCGCGTTTCAGCGCGTCGATGCAGATCAGCAGCTCCATCAGATTGTCGTTGGTGGGATAGCTGGTGGACTGGATCACGAAGACGTCCTCGCCGCGGACGTTCTCGTCAATGGTCACCCAGACCTCGTTGTCGGCGAACCGCTTGACCTGGGCCCGGGTGAGGGGAACGTCCAGATGGTCGGAGACGGCCTGGGCGAGAGCCTGGTTAGAATTGCCCGCCAGCAGCTTCATGAGATTCCCCGAGGTTCCGCATCGTCAGGCGGGCTTTAATGCAGGGGGCCGACCCCCGGCAACCCTCCGCTACAGAACGATGGCCGAGAGCAGCCGGCCATAGTCGGCTTCGCCCCGCTGAAACGCCCGGCGATTGGAAAAGAAGTGGTCGGGTTCGGCGCAGGTGTCGCGTCCGATC
Organism: Caulobacteraceae bacterium; assembly: GCA_027489335.1. Classification (GTDB taxonomy): domain Bacteria; phylum Pseudomonadota; class Alphaproteobacteria; order Caulobacterales; family Caulobacteraceae; genus Phenylobacterium. The sequence goes on from JAIXZX010000005.1 coordinate 370,280, forward strand.
CATTCCCGCTGCGCCACGCCCGCGGCGGCCAGCTGGGCCAAGACAAAGGCTGGGAGGTCGAACTGGCGCTTGTCGCTCGCCGCTCCTGGGCTGAAGAACCGGGCATTGGCCGGGTCGGTCTCCACGAAGCGATCCAGGAACTCCAGGCCCACCTCATATGAGGCCGGCCCGATGCAGGGGCCGACAGCCGCCAGGATGCGGTCACGCCGGGCGCCCAGCCGCTCCATCTGCGCCACCGTATCGGCGACGACGCCCGACAGGGCGCCCTTCCAGCCCGCATGGGCGGCGGCCACGACGCGACCCTCCGGGTCGGCCAGCAGGATGGGCGCGCAGTCGGCCGCGAGGGCGCCGCAGATCAGGCCCGGGGTGGCCGTCACCACCCCGTCGGCCTCGGGACGCGCTGCGCCCCAGGGGCGCTCGGCGATCTCGGCCCGGGCGGAATGGATCTGGTGGCAGGTGTTGAGCGCCTCATGGGGCAGGCCGAAATGGGCCGCGGCCCGTCGGCGATTCTCAGCCACGTCCTCGGGCGAATCGGCCGAGCCGGGCCCCACATTGAGCGAGGCGTAGAGCCCCGCCGAAACGCCCCCCTGGCGGGTGAAGAAGGCGTGGCGCAGGCCGGCCTTGGTCAGCAGGGGCGAGGTGATCGCCGGCAGGGTCGTCTGGGTGTCGGTCATGGTCAGTCCGCCTCGAAGGCCGGAGGAATGAAGCCTGGCCCATGCAGGGCCAGGACCTTGAACAGGCCCCCCATCTGGTCATGGGCGGTCAGGCGGTCGAACTGTCTGCCAAGGGTTTCGGCGAGGTCCGGGCGGCTCCGAGCCAAGGCTGACGCGCGCGCCTCGATCCCCAGCCGTCGCAGAAACTCGGCCTGGGTGAGCAGCGGCCGGGCCTCGGCGCCTTCGGCCCGGGCGGCCTCGGCCACCGCGGCGAAGTCGGCGTGAACGGTCAGGTCCGCTTCCCCAGGACAGGCCAGGGGATCGACCTTTTGATGACCCTTCAGGGCCTGAAAGGTGTCACCGCCTTCCTCTCCGGCGGCGGGACCATAGTCGATCAGCAGGGCCGCGCCCCCATCGGCGGCCAGCCTGGCGCCGATCTGGGAGCCCAGAGCCGCCTGGGCTGGCGAAGACTCAAAAACTGCGCCCACCTCGCCCGAACGGCCCGCCGCAGGCAGGGGGGCGGCAAGTCCGAAGGTCAGGTCGCCCGCCGCGTCGAGGCCCACCATCCGCTCCGCCCAGCCCTCGGGCGTGCGGACGAACTGGCGGGTGGGCAGGCAGTCCAGCAGCTCATTGGCCACCAGGATCATCGGCGCTCCCCCGGGGATCGCCTCAAGGCTGTCGGCCCATCGAGGGGCGACTTTGGCTAAGCGTTCAGCCTGAAGGGCTTTCAGGGGCGAGGAGACCTCGACCAGCCAGAGGTCGGCCGCTTCCGCAAACCCTGGGACTTTCGCCCCGGCCCGCAGCAGGTCGGCCATCAGGGTTCCGTCGCCCGGCCCCATCTCCACCAGCCGAAAGCGCGGCGGGGCGCCCTGCGCCTGCCAGCAGGCCGCCGCCCACAACCCGATAAGCTCCCCGAACATCTGGCTGACCAGGGGGGCGGTGATGAAGTCCCCGCCGGCGCCCAGGCCGGGGCGGGTGGCGTAATAGCCCGCCTGAGGGTCGTGCAGGCAGATCGTCATGTACTCGGCGAGGCTGATGGGGCCCGTGGCGGCGATCTGGGCCGCCAGCCGGTCACGCAGGGCCATCGGACCCCGGAGCGGGACGAATGCGGAAGGGGTCCTCGGCCTCCACGGCCGGCGGCGTTTCAGCCGGCTGGGGGGCGGGGGCCGCCTCGACAGCCGGAAGCGGCTCGCGCAGGCCGCGCCAGATCAGGAAGGCGCCGCCCAGCAGCATGGGCAGGCTGAGCATCATGCCCATGGTCAGGCCGAGCGGGAAGTCCGGCAGATAGGAGTCGGGCTCGCGGACCTGCTCGACCAGGGTGCGGAAGACGGCGTAGCCGACCAGGAACAGGCCAGCGACGGCGCCTCGGCGCTCCAGCCAATGGGCCCTGTGGGTGGCCAGGCGCAGGATGATGAATAGGACGACCCCCTCGAGCAGGGCCTCATAGAGCTGGCTGGGATGGCGGGGATAGGGCCCGGCGCCGGGGAAGATCACCCCCCAGGGCAATTCGGTGGGACGGCCCCACAGCTCGCCATTGATGAAGTTGGCGATGCGGCCGAAGAACAGGCCGATGGGCACGCAGGCGGCCACCACGTCGCCCAGGCGCAACAGGTCGATACCGTTGGCGCGGGCGAAGGCGGCCACCGCGATGGCGACGCCAAGGGCGCCCCCGTGGAAGCTCATGCCCCCCTGCCAGACCTGCAGGATCTGCACAGGGTCGGTCCAGATGGTCTCGGGCGTGTAGAAGAGGATGTAGCCCAGCCGGCCCCCCAGGATGATGCCCAGGGTGACCCACAGGATCAGGTCGTCGATCTGGGCGGGGGTGGCCGCCGGACCGCGGGCGGGCGCCAGCTGCGGATTGCGCACCAGCGTCACCACGTAGCGCCAGCCGATCAGGATGCCGGCCACATAGGCCAGGGCGTACCAGCGGATGGCGAATGGCCCGATCTGGATCAGGATGGGGTCGAAATCAGGAAAGGGCACCGGCGCGTTCTCCAGCCTATTGTCGCCTGTTTAGCCGACAAGGCCTTCGCATTCATCCCCCGGCGCCCCATATTGATGGTGCGCGGCGGCAAGTCCCGCGCCTCTTGAGCCCGCTATGCAGACCCAGAACCCTTTCCTCGACGAAATCGCCAAGCTGACCACCGCGGCCATGGGCATGGCCCAGGCCGCCAGCGAGGAGGCGAGGTCCGCCTTCAGGGCCCAGGCCGACCGGGCCGCGGCCGAGCTGGACCTGATCCGGCGCGAGGAATTCGAGGCGCTCAAAGCCGAGGTGGCCGCCCTGAGGGCGGACATTCAGGCGCTGCGCGGTCCCGCCGCCCAGGACTGACGCCCGCGTTCACGAATACGCGAAAGGGGTTCGCCCACCGGAAGAAGCCGGTGACAGGGCCCTTGCGAAGCAGATTAGTTTCACGACTGCCGGTGAGTCGTTCGGGCCACGCGCCCGATCCGCCGCAGCGAAAGGACCGTGGGTTCCATGGATATGCCCCAGCCTGACGAAGACGTCGTCCTCGGCCTCGATCCCCTGGACGTCGTCGAACACGTGCTCACGGCCGAGAACCTGGAGTTCGACCGCACCGAGGACGGCGACCTGGCCTTCACCCTGGCCGGGGAATGGAAGGACTACGAGCTCTGGTTCGCCTGGCGCCCGGAGGCCGACTGCCTGCAGCTCTGCCTGGCGCTTGGCCATACCGTCGCCCCTGAGGCCCGGCATCCGGCCCACGAACTGGTGGGCCTGGTCAATCAACGCCTCTGGCTAGGCCATTTCGAGCTGTGGGACGACGGCGAGATCGTCTTCCGTCACGCCATGGCCCTGACCAGCGCCGAGCGGCCCAGCCTGTCCCAGGCCGCGGCTATGATCGACATCGCCGTCGAGGGCGCCGATCGCTTCTTCCCGGCCTTCGACTTCATGGTCCGTGGCGCCAAGACCCCGGCCGAGGCCATGGCCGCCTGCATGTTCGAGACCGTCGGCGAGGCCTGAGGGTCTCGCGCCGGCCCCGCCCCTCCGATAGAACCGCGACCAGTTGCGGACGACGGAGGATTCCATGGGGCCATTGCTGATTCTGGGCGCCGGTCGGATGGGCGGCGCGCTGATCTCTGGCTGGCGACTGGCCGGCCTGTTCGCCCCGCAGGACCTGATGATCCGCGACCCCCACCCCGGGGACGAGGGGCAGGCGGCGATCGCGCAAGGCGCCCTGCACAATCCGGATTCGGCGGCCATGGGCCGCGCCAAGGTCGTCCTGCTGGCTGTGAAGCCCCAGCTCTGGCGGGCGGCGGCCGCGGAGGTCAGCCAAGCCCTGGCGTCCGACGCCGTCATCATCTCCATCGCCGCGGGCGTGGGCTCTGAGGACATTTCTCGCGCCTTCGGCGGGCGGGCCGTCGCCCGGATCATGCCCACCACCGCCGCCGCCATCGGTCAGGGGACCGCCAGTCTCTATGCGGCAGACAGCCATGCGGCGGATCTCGCCCGGCGTCTCTTCAGCGCCGTGGGCGCGGTGGTGGAGCTGGAAACCGAGGCCCTGATGCACGCGGCCACCGCGACGTCGGGCTCGGCGCCGGCCTATCTCTACGCCTTTGTGGAGGCTCTGGAGGCCGCAGGCGTCAGGGCCGGTCTGTCGAAAGAGGCCTCCGGCACGCTCGCCCGCGCGACCATCTCCGGGGCCGCAGCTCTGCTGGCCCAGAGCGGCGCCGAACCAGCAGAGCTGCGTCGGCAGGTCACGTCCCCCGGCGGAACGACCCAGGCCGCCCTTGAGGTGCTGATGGGGCCAGAGGGCCTTGGGCCGCTGCTGGAGCGTGCGGTGGCCGCGGCGACAGACCGCTCTCGGGTCCTGGGGGCCTGACGCGCGGGCCTCCCTAGAGCAGGTTGACCAGGCTCTCGAAGGAGTCCCCGAGGGCGCCGATGAATGTCACCGCCGCCAGGATCAGGGCGTTCCAGATCAGGGCCAGGATGATCACGCTCAGCGCCGCAGCGATGGCCCCCACAAGGCCGGCCACCCCATCCCGCTCAAGCAGGCCAAAGCCGAAGGCGGCGATGGCGAAGGAGGGCAGCATGTTGCCGAACGGAATGGGCAGGAAGACGATCACCGCCAGCATGAGGCACACGGCGCCGATGAAGCGGTCGGCGACCCGACCGTAGAGAATGCGCCACCTGGGCCGCAGATGCCGCTCCAGGCGCTGCAGGTGCGGCGCCAGACGCACGGCCATTGTCTGGAACTCGGCCCGCTGCATCGACCGGTTCATCAGGGCCTTGGGCAGCCACAGGGTCGGGCGGCCGATCATCAGCTGGAAGGCGATGAAGATCAGCGGCGCGCCCAGAATGGCCGAGACGCCGGGGGGCATGGGCAGGGCGAGCGGTGCGGCGAACACCGCCAGCAGGGCGCCGAACGCCCGGTCTCCGAACGCGTCGAGCACGTCGGCCACCGTCACCTTGGGGTGCGGGCGCTCGGCGAGACCGGCGAGAATATCGGAGAAACGGTGGACGTCGTCGACCACGGTCGGACCTGCGGGCTGAAGGGTTCGGATGTGCGGTTCAGATGGACGCGCCCGGGGAAAATTGCACCCCCAGAACCGCCCGCTCTGGTCGAATTCCCTGGTCTTGTGGCCTCAGCCCCACGACGTGGTCTTGCCGAGGGTCAGACCGCGGCGTGCTGTCCCAGCACCACGCCCACCAGGACAGCGGCGTAATGCACGCCGGCGCCCCCGATCACATGGCCATGCCAGATGGCCCGGCGGAAAGGCAGTCGCCGCATCATGTAAAAGATGACCCCGATGCTGTAGACCGCGCCGCCAATGGCCAGAAGCACCATGGCCGAAGGAGGCAGGGCGGCCATCAGGGGCTGAAGCGCCACCACGACGGCCCAGCCCAGGGCCAGATAGATGACCACCCAGAGCTTGCGGTCGAGGCCGTTCAGGAAGAGCTTGCCGGCGACTCCGAGGGCGGCCACGCCCCATATGGCCGCCGTCATGGCGACGGCCCAGGCGCCGCTCAGGCCCGCCACCGTGAACGGTGTGTAGGAGCCGGCGATCATGATGAAGATGCCTGCGTGGTCCAGCCGCCGCAGCAAGGGACGATGCCGCGCCGGGGCGAAGTTGTAGGCCGTCGAACAGGCCAGCATCAGCAATAGGCCGGCGGAGTAGATCCCCACCGCCGTGGTCAGCAGGGGCGAGCCCCGCCAGACCGACAGCCCGATCAGGACCGCGCCGCCGATCAGGGCCGCCGTCAGGCCGATGACGTGGACGCAGAGGTCCGCGCACTTGGCCGAGGGCGTCGGATAGTGGCGAGGCGGCTTTTCGGTCTGGACAGGCGCGATGGTCATATCTTTGAACCGCTTGTACCCCCCGCGAGGCGGGACGCCCAGGGCGAGGGCGCCTGTCCTGTGCAGAATGTCGCGGCTGCGTCCTCGGCGCCTCAGTCAACGCCAGCGACCGCCAGGATGGAGAGCAGGCCCACCGCCATGCCGCGAAGGCTTTCCACCGGCTCGACATCGATCCACTCGTCCAGGGCGTGCGCCCGGCCGCCGGTTCCGCCGGAGCCCAGGGTGACGGCGGGAATCCCCAGGCTCATGGGAATGTTGGAATCGGTGGAGGAGGCCGACATCTGGGGCTCAAACCCCTGCAGCCGGTTGGCGGCCAGGACGCTGCGGACCAGCAGGCTGTCAGGATCGGTCCCGCCGGCCGGCCGGTCGCCGATCACCAGAGGTTCGACGGTGATCTCTCCTTCGGACACCGAGCGGGCTGCGTTCTCCGCCGCCGCGGCGTCCTGGAACGCCGCCAGGAGCTGGGCCTCCAGCGTGGCGAGGGCCTCCGGGCTCTCCGACCGCATATCGTACTCGGTATAGACCTCGGCCGGGATGGAGTTCACCGAAACGCCGCCGCCAGTGACGCTGGCCGAATAGGTGGTGCGCGGCGTCTTGGGGACTTCGATCTCATAGAGGGCCGTCGTCGCCCGGGCCATGGCGGCCATGGGATTGACGAGGCCGAAGGCGCCATAGGAATGCCCGCCGGGCCCGCGGAAGAAGGTGCGGTAGCGCTTGGAGCCCACAGCCCCGGTCACCACCCGCGAGGGGTCCGAGCCATCGAAGGAAAAGAAGGCCTCGACCCGGTCCTTGTAGGCGCCCTGGGTGAACAGGTGTCGCACGCCGCGCAGGTCTCCAGGCCCCTCCTCACCGACAGTGCCGACGAACAGGATGTCCTTCTCGGTGACGATCTGCGCCGCATCCAGAGCCCGGATGTAGGCCAGCAGGACAGCCAGCGAGCGGGTGTCGTCCCCGACGCCCGGCGCCATCAGCCGCGTGCCTTCCCGACGCACCCTCACGTCAGTGTCGGCGGGGAAGACGGTGTCCAGGTGGGCCGAGACCACGATGACCGGGCCGCCCGGCGCGCCTGAGCCCCGCCGCAGACCCATGACATTGCCTTCCTCATCGGTGGTCGTCTCCGTCAGGCCGTGCGCCTGAAGCATCGCCAGATAGGCCTTGCCCCGTTCGGCCTCTTGGAAGGGGGGCGCAGGGATCTCGGTGAGGGTGATGATGTCGGCGACCGTCCGGTCGAATTCGGCGGCCATCCTGGCCTTCGCCGCCGTGAAGGCCGGGGAGGCCGCAATGTCGGCGACCGGAGTGTCCTGGGCGCCAGCCGCGCCTCCGAAGACCAGCAGGCAGGCCGCCGAGAGGCCGGCGAGGGCGGGGGCGAGGCGGTCGCGAAGGATCATTCGGAGGCTCTCTTTACGGTCTTCTGGCTGTTGGTCAGGCGCCATGATGCGCTGAACGCTTCTCTCGCGCACAGCTGTTTCGCCCCGTGGGCTGTCGAAGGCTCGCCGATGCGTCGGCTCTGGTCAAATCCTCGCCGCCGGGTCTAGGTTCGCGACTTCGCGCGTCGGGCGCCTGTCTAGGGGGACATTCATGCCGGAAGAGACCAGCGCCGTAGAGGCCTTCTACGCCCACGTGACGAATGTCAGCGACTTTATCTGGGGGGGGACCTGGAACGGGGTCTCGGTCATTCCCTTCCCGCCCATGGTCATCGCCCTGTTGGGGGTCGGCCTTTGGATGATGATCGGGCTGCGGTTCTACCCGATCCTCAATCTGGGCTCGGCCTTTGTCGGCCTGTTCAAGAGCGAGAAGGACGCCGACGCTGATGGCGACGGCAAGAAGGGGGAGATTTCGCCCTTCGCCGCGCTCTCCACCGCCCTGTCGGGCCAGGTCGGCACCGGCAATCTGGCCGGCGTGGCCACCGCCATCACCCTGGGCGGCCCCGGCGCGCTCTTCTGGATGTGGATCACCGCCCTGATCGGTATGGCCCTGGCCTTCGCCGAAGGTTCGCTGGCCATCCGCTTCCGCGAGCAGGGGCCGGACGGCGCCTATCGCGGGGGTCCCATGACCTACATCCGCCGCGGCCTCGGCAAGAAGTGGGGCTGGCTGGCGGTCCTGTTCTGCATCGGCACCCTGTTCTCGTCGGTCACCACCGGCAACATGATCCAGGCCAATTCGGTCGCCGACTCCATCCACGGCCTGACCGGCATGCCCGAATGGGTGGCCGGACTGATCGTCGCCGCGGCCGTGTTTGCGGTGATCATCGGCGGCATCAAGTCCATCGGCGCCATCGCCGAGAAGATCGTCCCGGCCATGGCGCTCGCCTACATCACCATGGCGGTCATCGCTCTGGTCATGAACTTCGAGGATCTGCCCGGCGCCTTCGCCACCATCTTTGAAAGCGCCTTCACCGGCCATGCCGCCGTCGGCGGCTTCGTCGGCGCCGGCATGATCGTGGCCATCCGCGCCGGCGTCGCCCGAGGCCTGTTCTCCAACGAGGCTGGCCAGGGCTCCACCGCCATCGCCCACGCCGTGGCCCAGACCGACGATCCGGCCCGGCAGGGACGCTTCGCCATGATGGGCACCTTCATCGACACCATCATCATCTGTACGGCCACGGGTCTTGTCCTGCTGACGGTGCAGGGCGCCTTTCCGGCCACCGGCGCCGATGGGGTGACCGTCATGCAGGAGCATGCCTGGTCATCCGACCTCAATGGTTTCGCCATGACCGAGGCGGCCTATGCGGCGGCCTTCCCGCTGCAGGTGCTCGGCTTCTCGGTCGGCGCCCTCATCGCCTCCCTGGCGCTGATCCTGTTCGTCTTCACGACGCTCATCACCTGGAGCTACTACGGTGAGCGCGCCACGACCCACCTGTTCGGGCAGAAGATGGCTATCCCGTTCCGCCTGCTCTGGGTGGTGATGATCTTCGTCGGCTCCTTCCAGGAGATCACCTTCGTCTGGCGGATGGGCGACATCGCCAACGCCAGCATGGCGCTCCCTAACCTGGTGGCCCTGGCCCTGCTGTCGGGGGTGGTGTTCAAGCTGGCCCGTGGGGACAAAAAGGCCGGCAAGGATCACGACTGACGGTGATTTTGCGGGGCTGAACGCGCCTTTTCGGGTTTTCCTGACCGGCCACGCCAATCCCTACCCCACGATCCGGCGACAACGCCCGATCGTGGGGTAGGGCGCTGGATTATAGAGTCTGCGCGCGTTCCACCCGCAAAACCGGATTCCACTTTTGTGGAACGCGCTCTAGCGTGGCCGGTAACACAGGTAACAGTCCCGCAAGAGGAGTCCGCCTTGCAGACCCGTCGTCAGATGCTCTTCACCGCCGCCGGCGCCCTGGCCCTGGCCGGCGGGGCCGGCCGCGCTTCCGGCGCCTTCGCCCAGGCCGCCACCTCGGCGGGCGACCGCCTGGACGTCCTGCTTGAGGCCTTCTACCAGTCGGCCCTGGACGACACGCCGGAACTGGTGACGCGGCTTGGCCTGGATTCTGGCGCCCGGGCCGGCGCCAAGAGCCAGCTCAGCCCCGTCTCCATCGCCGCCCTGGACGCCGAACGGGCCAAGACCGCCGAGCAGCTGGCCCGCCTGCTGGCCCTGCCCAGGGCCGAGCTTTCGGGCATGGACGCCATCAACTATGACGCGGTGAAGTTCTCCCTGGAGACCGATCACGCCGCCAACCGCCAGTTCGTCTATGGCGAGGAAGGGGCCGGCCAGCCCTATGTGATCTCCCAGTTGTCGGGCGCCTACCAGTATGTGCCGGACTTCCTGGGCTCCCAGCACGTCATCGAGACCAAGGCCGACGCCGACGCCTATCTGGCGCGTCTGGATGCCTTCGCCACGGTGATGGACCAGGAGGTCGAACGGGTGCGCCGGGACGTGGACCTGGGCGTCATCCCGCCCGACTTCGTGATCGAACGCGCCCTGACCCAGATGAGCGGCCTGCGCACCGATCCGGCCGCCTCGCCCCTGGTGACCTCGGTGGCCGAGCGCGCCGCGGCCAAGGGTATCGCCGGCGACTATGCCAGCCAGGCCTCGGCCATCTACACCGACAAGGTCCTGCCGGCTCTGGAGCGGCAGATCGCCCTGATGGGAGAGCTCGCCCCCCGCGCCGTGCACGACGCCGGCGTCTGGCGCCTGCCCGACGGCGAGGCCTACTACGAGCACGCCCTGCGCGCCTCGACCACCACCTCGCTCACCGCCGAGGAGGTTCATCAGATGGGCCTTGAGCAGGCGCGGCAGCTGTCGGCCCGGGCGGACGTCATCCTCAAGGCCGAGGGCTATACCCAGGGCTCCGTGGGCGAGCGGATCGCGGCCCTGTTCAAGGAGCCCAAGTATCACTTCCCCAACACCGACGCCGGCAAGGAGGAGCTGATCGAGTCCCTCAACGCCATGACCGAGGCCATGTACAAGCGGCTGCCGGAGTACTTCGGGACCCTGCCGAAGGCGCCGGTCGAGGTCCGTCGGGTGCCGAAGTTCATCGAGGCCGGGGCGCCGGGCGGCTATTACAATCAGCCGACCCTGGATGGATCGCGGCCTGGCATCTTCTGGATCAATCTGCGGGACTCCGCCGAAAATCCCACCTGGACCCTGCCAACGCTCACCTATCACGAGGCCGCGCCGGGGCATCACATGCAGCTGGCCCTGCAGCAGGAGGCTGACCTGCCGATGATCCGGCGAGCCACTTTCCTGTCGGCCTATGGGGAGGGCTGGGCCCTCTATGCCGAGGAACTGGCCAAGGAGATGGGGGTCTATGAAGACAATCCCCTGGCCGAGGTCGGCTATCTGCAGGCCGCTCTGTTCCGGGCCGCCCGCTTGGTGGTGGACACCGGCATCCACGCCAAGCGCTGGAGCCGGGAGCAGGCCATCGAGACGATGTCGTCCATCGACGGCTCGCCCCTCTCGTCGTCGACCACGGAGATCGAGCGCTATGCGGTGTGGCCGGGCCAGGCCTGCAGCTACATGGTGGGCAAGCTGGTCTGGCTGCGCCTGCGCGAAAAGGCCAAGGCCCAGCTCGGCGACAGGTTCAATCTGCGCGCCTTCCACGATGCGGGGTTGTTGTCGGGCGCCGTGCCGCTGACCGTGCTGGAGGCGGTGATCGACAACCACATCGCCGCGCGCCGGGCCGCCTGATCTGAACCGGCCCGAGCCTCGGGGCGATCGCCTCGGGGTTCAGGCCGGCAGCCGGATCACCGCCCGCAGGCCGCCGAGGGGCGAGCGGTCCAACAGAACCTCACCCCCATGGCCGCGGGCTACGTCCCGGGCGATGGCCAGGCCCAGGCCGACCCCCTTGATGTTCTGATTGCGCGCCTCATCGAGCCGGTTGAAGGCCTTGAAGGCGTCTTCATACTGGGTGGCGGGAATGCCGGGCCCGTCGTCGTCGACAGCGATCTCAACCCCGCCTGAGGGCAGGCGCCGGGCGACGACCTCGATGGTCTCCCCATGGACGGCGGCGTTCATCACCAGGTTGGACACCGCTCGGCGCAGGGCGCTGGGCCGCACCCGGGCGGTCAGTCCGTCCGGCGCTTCAACACGAACCTGGGCGCCGGCGCGCACGGCGCCCTCGCCAACCTCCTCCAGCAGGGGCCGCAACAGGGTGTCCTCGACGCTTTCGCCGCCCTCGCCCCGGGCGAAGGCGAGGTATTCGTCGATCATGTGCTCCATCTCGGCCAGATCGCGCTTCATCTCGCCGGTCCGCGAGGACGGCGGCGCCAGGGCCAGTTCCAGCTTCAGGCGGGTGAGCGGGGTGCGCAGGTCGTGGCTGACCGAGGCCAGCAGGGCCGTGCGCTGCTCCAGATGGCGCTGAATGCGGGACTTCATGGCCAGGAAGGCGTGCGCGGCCTGACGGACTTCGCGGGCGCCGTGCGGCTTGAAGCCGGTGTCGTCCACCCCGCGGCCGAAGGCGTCGGCGGCGGCGGCCAGGCGTTCAATGGCCCGGGTCTGGTTGCGAATGAAGAGGATGGCCACCGCCGTCAGCAGCAGCGTCGCCACCGTCATCCAGAGAATGAAGATGTGGCCCTGGGTGGCGAAGGCCCGGTCCCGGGGCGCAAGGATGCGCAACACCCCCTCATCGACCTGCACCCGGATGTCCACATAGGCTGGGTAGCGGGTCGTATCGAACCAGAAGGGGGCGTCCAGCCGCTCCGACAGGGCGCGCTTGAGCGACCGGTCCACGGGGGCGAAGAAGGAGTAGCGGCGGTTTAGCGGCAGCTCCCGCCCCTCCTGCAGGGCGATGGACAGGCTGAGCGACTCCTCGGCCCGGGCGGCCAGGACCGCGAAGGCCTCCGGGCTCTTGTCGTCCTCATAGCCGGCCACGGCCCAGGCCACCTCGCCGGCCAGACCGTCCGACAGCCGGCTGGTGACCGTATCCCAGTGGGCGTCGAAGAAGATCCAGGTCACCGCCACCTGCATCAGCGCCACCGGCAGGACGATAATCAGCAGGGACCGGCCGAACAGACTGGTCGGCAGCTGTCGCTTGATCAGCCGGGCGAGGTATCTGGGCGTGACCCTAAGGCGCATCAGTCGGGCGCCAGCATGTAGCCGACCCCCCGGACCGTCTGCAGGTAGCGCGGCGACTTGGGATCGGCCTCGATCTTGCGGCGCAGGCGGGTGACCTGCACGTCCACCGCCCGGCCGGATGGGTCCACCGTGTCCCGGGCGAGCTCCAGCCGGTCTACCGGCTCGTGCGGCGACTGGGCCAGGCGCCGTAGCAGGACCGCCTCGCCTTCGGTCAGGCGCACGGGCGCCCCGTCCCGGGACAGCTCGCCGCGGGCCAGATCAAAGGCGCAGGCGCCCAGAGAAAACCGCCCGGCGGCCGGCGCCCGCTGCGTTGTGCGACGGAGGATGGCCTCGATCCGCAACAGCAGCTCCTGCGGCTCGAACGGCTTGCCAAGATAGTCGTCGGCGCCGACCTGCAGCCCCTCGATCCGATGTTCGGCCTCGCTTCTGGCCGTCAGCATGAGGACCGGCGTGCGGCCGGTCCCGCCGCTCTGGCTGCGCAGCCAGCGGGTCAGGGAGACGCCGTCCTCGCCGGGCATCATCACGTCGAAGACCGCCAGATCGAAATCCAGGCTGTCCAGGAGCCGCCGCGCGGCTGCGCCGCCCGAGGCGGTGGTGACCCGAAAGCCTTCGCGGCTGAGGAAGGCCTTCAGCAGGTCGCGGATGCGGTCATCGTCGTCCACCACCAGCAGGTGGCGGGCCAGGGGCCCCGAGGCTTCAGCTAGGCTCATGCGTCTGGCGGCTCCCCTTGGCGCAGGCTGACACGATAGGCCGCTCCGGCGTCGGCGGCCATGCGCTGGTGTGGCCATTTCGTTTGACGAGCGCGGCTTGCGGCGCTGTAAGGGGGGCGCATTGAAAGGAGGCACTACGCCGATGGCTCTCGTTCCCTTTGACGATCGCGACGGATGGATCTGGCTGGATGGCCAGTTCGTGGCCTGGCGCGAGGCGAAGGTGCACGTATTGACGCACGGCCTCCACTACGCCTCGGCTGTGTTCGAGGGCGAGCGGATGTATGGCGGTGAGATCTACAAGCTTACCGAACATACCGAGCGCCTGTTCAAGTCGGCGGAGATGCTGGACTTCGAAATCCCGTTCACGGTGGCCGAGATCGACGAGGCCTGCAAGGAGACCTGCGCCCGCAATGGCCTGACCGACGCCTATGTCCGGCCCATCGCCTGGCGCGGTTCAGAGATGATCGGGGTCTCGGCCCAACAGACCAAGATCCATGTGGCCATCGCGGTGTGGGAGTGGCCCAGCTACTTCTCACCGGAGGAAAAGGCCAAGGGCATCCGCATGTGCTGGGCCAAGTACAAGCGGCCCTCGCCGGAGACCGAGCCGGTCCACGCCAAGGCCACCGGCCTCTACATGATCTGCACCATCTCCAAGCATGCGGCGGAGAAGGACGGCTATACCGACGCCATGATGCTCGACTATCGCGGCTATGTGGCCGAGAGCACCGGCTCGAACGTGTTCTTTGTGAAGGACGGGGTGCTGCACACGCCTATCCCCGACTGCTTCCTGAACGGCATCACCCGCCAGTCGGTGATCGCCCTGGCCAAGTCCAAGGGTCTCGAGGTGGTCGAGCGCCACATCAAGCCGGAGGAACTGTCCGGTTTCACCGAGTGCTTTGTGGTCGGCACGGCGGCCGAAGTGACCCCCGTGTCGCAGATCGGCGAGTACACTTTCACCCCGGGCAAAATCTCGCTCAGCCTGATGGACGACTACGCCAAGATGGTCCGTCGGGAACTTCAGCCGGCCTGACCCTTAGACCTGCTCAGGTCTGGACACTCGCCCCCTTCGCCCCCGGCGGAGGGGGCGTTTTCGTTCAGGCGAGGATACGCGCCTCAAGCTCCTCGCGGCGCTGGCGGGTGGTGACGAGGTCTGCGCCGTAGCGGGCGGCGTCCCCCTGGGCCAGCTCGGACGCAATCGCCTCGCTCTCGCGATAGAGGTCCAGAGCCCGGGTGCGGTGGCCGCGATCCTCGCGGGCGTCGGCCAGGCGCTCCAGGGCGATGGAGAGGGCGCGGCGGGAGTCCTGGCCGCCGACCTCCTGGGCGATCTGGCGCCGCAGGGCCAGGGCCTCCTCGTAGGAGTCGACGGCGGAGTCGAGCCGGTGCTCCTCATAGGCCATGTCCCCGACGTTCAGCAGGGCGTCGGCGATCAGCTCGGGCGCCTTCGCCTGTCGCGCATAGGCGAGCGCCAGGTCGTAGGCCTCGATGGCGTCATCGGTCCGACCCTGGGCCCGGGCGAAGTCCCCGGCGTCCTGGGCCGCCAGCATCTGTTGCCGGTCGGTGGTCGCCAGGGCGGAGACCCGCTGCAGGGCAAGTGCGGCCGGGCCCCAGGCCTCGGCCCGGGCATGCATCCGCAGGTCCGATCGGGCGGCGTCGAAGTCGTCGAGGGCCGGCGGCGCCGCAGGCTCCGGGACCGGCTCTGCAGGCGCGGCGGCGACCTCAGGCTCTGAGACCGCTTCAGCAGGCGCCGCAGGTGTGGCGGCTGCGACGGCCGCCAAGGGGGCGGGCAGGGCCGCCGGCGGGTCCGGGTCCGGGTCCGCAGCGGGGGCGGACGGTTCGACGTCGACCGCCGCCGTCTCGATCACCTCGGGCTGAGGCTCCGACGGCGTCGTATCCGCCACCACTGCGGGAAAGGGGTCTGGCTCAGGGACCGGCGCGGCCTCGAGGGCCTGGAGCGGGGTCAGGCCTGGAAAGGGACGGGGCTCTTCCGGGAGCGCCGCCTCCTTTGCGTCCTGGGCCTCATCGGCGAACTTGAAGTCGGCGATCACCGGCAGGCCGTCACGGGCCCTCTTGCGGGCGGGGCTACGCATCAGGGCGGCGATCACCAGGGCAGCGCCAAGCAGGCCGGCCGCCAGGGCCACACCCATCCTGACGCTTTCGAACGCGCCCAGGTCGAGGGTCGGGATCTGCCCCTGCAGGCCGCCAGGATAGAGGATGACATAGGCGAGCCCGCCCAGTCCCAGCCCCAGAAGCAGTCCGATAATCCGCCCCAGCATGCCCAATCCCCGTTCGACCATCTTAATGGTTAAGCTAGGTGGGCTGGCGACAGGGCCCTCAAGGGGATGCAACCCTCAGGGGACAGGACCCGGGGTCGCCCGCCCTCCAATTAGGCAAGGCGCCTCTAAATCAGCCAGTTCAGCGGCCGCGGATAGGCTTCCCCGCGGGCCAGGTAGATGACCCCCAGGACGCAGCGCACCGCGAACCAGATCCAGACCGCGCCCATGATGAAGACCCCCAGCATGACCGCTGGGATGCCGATCAGGACGAAGGACAGCGGGATGCCGAACAGCAGCAGCAGGCCGCCGATGATGAACCAGCCGATGGACAGCCAGAAGGTTCGGATCTGGAAGGTGTAGTGGCTGGCCATGACGGGACCGGCGCCGCTGCGATTGGCGTAGGCGATGATCAGACCGATGAAGATGGTGATGACATTGGCCAGGCCCAGCAGATAGAGCCCATAGACCACCGCCGGCATGGTGCGGTCTTCGGTCGGGGCGGCCGGCGGAACGGCGTGCGGGATGGCGTCGGTCATGGCGGGTCCTTCAAGCGTTAGCCGCCATCTTGGGGCGCCGGCCGTTGGGGGGCACCTTAATTCGGCGTTATCTCGCCGCGCCCGATCCAGGGCAGGACGGCGAGGGCCAGGATCAGGACGAAGAGCAGCCGCGCCGAAAGCGCCAGCCCCAGGGCCCAGGCGCCAATCATGGCCGCCGCCGCCATCACCGCCAGAACGCCGGCGCCGCACAGGACGATGGTCCAGACCACCATGTCGGCCGCCTGCCGCGGGGGCTGGCCCAGCCGCAGCCGAGGGGCGTGGGCCGCGCTGTCGGCGGCCAGGGCCTCGGTGAGCCGGACGAAGCTCTCGCCGTGGTCCTCCAGGCGTCCGCCGCGGCCGAAGCTGCGGGCGGGGATGCGCACGCGGCCCCGGGCGAAATCGGCCCGCGCCAGTCCATCGGTGATCGACAGCCGCCGCAGGTCCTTGATGGGAAATCGCCGCTCCCGTGCGCCGCGCCGTTCGATCAGTTCGCCATCGGCCAGGGTCCACTCGGTGGGCGGCAGCAGCGGCGAGATCCGCGCGCGGTGGACCGTGGCCATGATCAGGTCCTGACGAGGACGACCTCGACGCCGGCGCTGGCGGCGTGGGGGGCGAGCGCCTGGGGCTTGTCCACCCGGACCCGGGCGCGGGTCACCCGCGGGTCAGCCAGGCAGGCGCGGGCCAGCATTTCGGCGAAGGTCTCCACCAGGCCGATATGACCCGACGCCGCGAGGGATCGGGCGGCCTCGGCCACCAGCTCATAGTTCACGGTCTCTGACAGATGCTCGGCGCCGGCCACGGCGGCGTCCAGCTCCACATCGATGACCAGGGGCTGGCTGCGGCCGCGCTCATGGGCGTAGATCCCCACATAGGCGTCCACCCGCAGGGTGGAGACAAAGATCTTGCTGGCCACCACCCGGCAGCCGCCGGTTTCGGGGGACAGCTGGTCTTCGGTGACGGGGGACAGGGCCATGGAAACGCCCTCCGGGCTTACGGGGGTCAGGCCAGGTGCTGGCCGGAATCGATGGCGATCATCTGGCCCGTCACTGACGGAGCGTCAATGAGGTAGCGCAGAGCCTGGGCGATCTCTCGGGGATCGACGGCCCGGGCCAGGGGCGTACTGGCGGCTTCCTGGGCGAAATCGTCCGGCGTCTGGTGGATGGAGGGCAGGACGGGGCCAGGCCCGATCCCATTGACCCGCACCCGGGGCGCCAGCGCCAGGGCCATCATCCGGGTCGCCTCCCACAGGGCGGCCTTGCTCAGGGAATAGGAGAAGAAGGCCGGCTGGGTGCGCAGGACGCGCTGGTCGAGGATGTTGACGATCAGGCCCTGCCGCTGGCCGGTGATCCGGCGGGCGAAGGCCTGGGCCAGGACCAGGGGGCCACGGAGATTGGTCTCCATGTGCAGGTCCCAGGACTGACGGTTCATGGAGGCGAAGGCGTCGTCTTCGAACACCGAGGCGCTGTTCACCAGCAGATTCACCGGCCCAAGCTCGGCCTCGGCCTCGCCCACCAGGGGGGCGGTCTCCGATTCCTTGCGCAGGTCCCGGGTGAACAGGGCGGCGCGACGGCCCAGGGCGCGGATCTCGGCGGCGACCGACTCGGCGTCGTCGTCGATCGCGCGACAGTGCAGGGCCACGTCATAGCCGGCCTCGGCGCAACTGAGCGCCAGGACCCGGCCGATGCGTCGCGCCGCCCCGGTGACCAGGGCCGCGCCGCGGGGCTCGGTCAAGACCGGCGGCTCCGCTTGCTCGGCTTAGTCCGGGCGCCCGAACTCATAGATGTTGATCGCAAAGATCACGACGAGGAACGCCAGGATGGTGAGGATGGCGGTCATGGAGCTCTCCAGGAAACAGAACGCCCTCCGGCTTTAGCGAGGCCCGCGCCGGGCTGCAAGGCGAGCGGGGGATCTGAGGCCGCCGCAAATCGGCGCGGGACCGGTTGCGGCCAGGCCTAAGGCGCGCCACCTTGGGGGCGGATAGCGGCGCGCGACCCGCGCCGCCCGGATTGATGTTCCCTTGGTGAACGTCGATAACTAAAATGCCTGTTTGAAACTGCGCGGGCCGCGGAGCCGGCGCCAAGAAATCTAGGGTCCAGGAGGACGGCATGCGCGAATATCTGAAGTTCTATATCGACGGCCAGTGGGTCGAGCCGGTGTCGCTCAAGACCCTGGACGTCATCAATCCTGCCAATGAGGAAGTGGTCGGCAAGATCGCCCTCGGCGGCGAAGCCGATGTGGACAAGGCGGTGAAGGCCGCCCGCAAGGCCTTCGCCACCTGGTCCCAGACCACCCGCGAAGAGCGCCTGGACGTCATGCAGCGGGTCCTGGCCGAGTACCAGAAGCGCTTTGGCGACCTGGCGACGGCGGTCACCGAGGAAATGGGGGCGCCCGCCTCCCTGGCCCAGCGCGCCCAGGTGCCGTCGGGCATGGGCCACCTGGCCACGGCCATCGGCATTCTGAAGGACTTCAAGTTCGAGGAAGACCGCGGCTCGACCATGATCGTCAAGGAGCCGATCGGGGTCTGCAGCTTCATCACGCCTTGGAACTGGCCGCTCAACCA